>NZ_JBBOZM010000001.1:5480000-7364882 GCF_038008625.1 Paenibacillus sp. FSL L8-0470 | reverse complement strand
AGAGGTAGGTTGCCTACGTGTTACTCACCCGTCCGCCGCTAAGTTATTCCAGAGCAAGCTCCTTCATAACTCCGCTCGACTTGCATGTATTAGGCACGCCGCCAGCGTTCGTCCTGAGCCAGGATCAAACTCTCCAAATTGGTATTTAGAAAGAGCGATTGCTCAATTTGAAACATCTGACGAGAATTTACATTCTCACGATGAAATTTCTAAAGCGTACAAATACGCTATGAAACTCATCAGTTTTGGATTTCACTTGCGTGATTTCCATACTCACTCGTTGTTCAGTTTTCAAAGATCAAGCTCGTTGTCAGTGTCGATTATCTCGTCACTAGCAACTCTTATAATATATCACATCCAGCCGATCAATGCAAGCTCTTTTTTTAACTTCTTTTCCGAGCCAGGCGTTGATGTTTCGCGGCCAGAAATAGAATATATCATGTATAGGTCTGCATTGCAAGCATTATTTATAAAATTCTTTCTGGAGTATACAGCTTGTACCGCCCCCTACTGCAAAGGCACCAGCTTAAAGGGCGATAACAAAGCTTTCGTTGGACTCATCCCTTGGGTTAGGCAATGATCTCCTGAATGTATAGCTCACGTTCCATCATCAGGTTGACGATCTTTCCCTCCACCTGGATCATAGGGCGTGTAGGGTTGCTGCGGTCTGTAAAGATAATCTCTCCATGACGTCCGTCGCTTAATCGTATTCTTGTGCCATTGTAGAGATCTGTTGTTTTCTGAATAAAGGTTTGAACGATAACCGGATCCAGCTTACCGAAGCTTTCGGTCTGTAGCTGCTCCAATACCAGATAAGGCGATTGAGCCTTTCTGTATGCCTTCTCCAGGGTCATAGCATGAAAGATATCAGCCACAGCAACGATCTTGGCGTAGATATGAATCTGGCTGCCCTCCAGATGGAGCGGATAACCAGTACCGTCTATTTTTTCGTGATGCTGAAGTGCTGCAAGTCTAACCCCTTCGTTAATAGCTGTAACATTTCTCAGCAGCTGGTATCCATAAGTGGTATGCCTGCGGACTTCTTCTAATTCAGCTCCGTTCAGCGGAGTCGGCTTGTGCAGCAGTGCCCCATCTACTTTAACGTTACCGATATCATGCAGCAAACCGGCAAATGCGGCCTGCATCCAGTCTTTCTGCGGATATCCGCACCACTGGGCTATTTTATAACAGGTTAATGCCGACAGCACTGCATTGTGATAGTTATAATCTTCATCCTGCAGAATCCGTGGAGCAAACTTCAAGACATGATAATCTTTTAAATTGTCGATCAATGCTTCCAACTGACTCCGTAATTCAAAAATGGGTATCGAGGCAGCAGCAACAGAACGGTAGCTCTGCTTAATCAAAATCAGCATCTTCTCATATTCATCATGTAAAGAGGAATTGCTCTTGGCCAGCACTGACTCATTAATGAGTGTTCCTGCCTTGACTGGCAACGTCTTCGCGGCTGCTTTAACATTTTCAGCAGGTACAGCCTCTCCCTGGTTGCCTTCAATCTCCACCTGTTGAATTAAAAAAGCCTGCAGAATCTCAACGTCGCGTGGCAGTATTATTTTTCCCTTGGGAAATAATACTCCTCCTAAAGGGGTAACTACATCTTTGATAATTTTTGAACCTGGTTTAACTTCTGCTACGGATATATTTGGCATCCACTCAGCCCCTCTACTTCATGACACTTGCGCTCAGGAATGCTGCTCTATATAGAGACTGAACATTACCGGCTAACTGGTGTGCCGCCAGGCAGCACCGGAGTACTTGATTCTCTAATTATAGTATGGATAGTTGCAAGCGGCTAGATAGTGTATCGGCAATCCATAAAAATTATATTTAAAAGCAAAAAGAGCACGGGCTTCTTATAAGAAGCCTGTGCTCTCTTTATAGGGTGCTATTCGAGAATATCCTCGTCATTGCCGGCGTCCATTTCAGGCTCAGCGGCTTCAGCAGTTTCATCTATTGCTGTAACCTGGCTCTCTTCGCCGTCCTCGAGTTCGGACAATTCGTCTTCCTCATTCTTATCGGCTCTGCAAAGGGTGGCTACTGCATCATCCTCACGGATATTAATCAGCTTAACGCCCTGCGCATAACGGCCCATGGTAGAAATCCCATCCATACTCGTACGAATCAAGGTACCGCTCGTTGTAATGATCATCAGGTCTTCGTCTTTCTTAACAACCTTCAAGCCAACAACCGGTCCATTCTTATCCGTAAGATTAATGGTCTTGATTCCCTTACCGCCACGGGTTTGTGAACGATAGTCGCTGGCAGGTGTACGTTTGCCGTAACCCTTAGTCGTTACGATCAACACCTCAAGCTCCTTGTCCACGCAGTCCATTCCGATCACATGGTCATTGTCGTCCAAGTTAATCCCTTTGACCCCTGTTGCACTGCGGCCCATAGAACGTACATCGTTCTCGGAGAAGGTAATCGACATGCCGCGGGCAGTACCGATAATCAGATTCTGCTCTCCGTCTGTCAGCTTAACTTCGATCAAGGAGTCTTCCTCACGAAGATTAATGGCAATCAATCCGCCTTTGCGGATGTTGTTATAATCTTCAAGCGGCGTTTTCTTCACGATCCCTTCACGGGTAGCAAAGAACAGGTATTTGTCGCTATCCGCTTCCTCTACCTGAATGACTGCACTGATCTTCTCACCCTGTTCAATTTGAATCAGGTTGATAATCGGCGTCCCCCGTGCAGTACGTCCAAGCTCAGGAATCTCATAAGCCTTGATCCGGTACACTTTGCCCTTATCGGTAAAGAACATGAGGTAATTATGGGAATTACTCACGAAGAGATGCTCCACGAAATCCTCATCCTTGGTATCCATCCCGATCACACCGCGGCCTCCACGCTTCTGGCTGCGATACGTGCTGACCGGCAGACGTTTGATATAACCGGTATGCGTAATCGTAATGACAACCTCTTCACGCGGGATCAGATCCTCGTCAAGAATGCTTTCTTCGCCGACAGTGATTTCGGTGCGGCGGTCATCCGAAAATTTATCACGGATTTCCTGAAGCTCGCTGCTGATGATATCCAGCACGAGATGCTCATTGGCCAGAATTTCCTTATACTCGGCAATCTTGACTAGCAATTCATTATACTCGTTCTCAATTTTCTCCCGTTCTAATCCGGTCAGGCGCTGCATCCGCATATCGAGAATTGCTTGAGCCTGCTCAATACTGAGGCTGAATGTTTCCATCAAGCCTTCACGGGCGATATCCGTCGTACGGGAAGCCCTGATCAGCGCAATAACCTCATCCAGATGATCCAGTGCAACACGCAGACCTTCCAGAATATGCGCCCGTGCCTCAGCCTTCTTCAGATCAAAGATCGTCCGCCGGCGGATAACTTCGATTTGATGCTGTAAGTAGTGATACAGCACGTCGCGAAGATTCAGGATCTTCGGCTCGTTGCCTACAATAGCCAGCATATTGATACCGAATGTAGATTGCATGGCAGTATGTTTGTACAAGTTATTGAGTACGACACTTGGATTGACATCACGCCGCATCTCAATTACAACGCGCATACCGTTACGGTCGGATTCATCACGAAGATCAGTTATTCCCTCGATCCGTTTCTCACGTACCAATTCTGCAATCTTTTCAACCAATCTCGCTTTGTTGACCTGATAAGGCAGTTCATGCACAATGATCCGCGCTTTACCATTGTTCTCCTCAATGGTTGCTTTAGCACGCATCGTAACTGATCCGCGTCCTGTACGGTAAGCTTGGCGAATACCTTCACGGCCCAAAATATAGCCCGCTGTAGGGAAATCCGGCCCTTGAATATATTCCATAAGCTCCATAGGTGTGATCTCTGGATTCCTGATCATCGCCTGTACGCCATCAATGACTTCACCCAGATTATGCGGAGGAATGTTGGTAGCCATCCCTACAGCGATCCCGGATACCCCGTTAACGAGCAGGTTAGGATAACGCGCAGGCAAAACTACAGGTTCATTCTCTTCACCGTCATAGTTAGGTGCGAAATCAACTGTTTCCTTGTTGAGATCGCGAAGCATTTCTCCGGCGATTTTGGACAGGCGTGCCTCGGTATACCGCATTGCTGCCGCCATATCTCCGTCAATGGAACCGAAGTTCCCATGACCGTCTACGAGCATGTAGCGCATGGAGAAATCCTGCGCCATCCGTACCATCGTCTCATAAACAGCGGAGTCCCCGTGAGGATGATACTTACCGATAACCTCACCGACGATTCTCGCTGACTTCTTGTGAGGTTTATCCGGAGACATTCCAAGTTCCGACATCGCAAACAAAATGCGTCGGTGAACAGGCTTGAGTCCGTCCCGCACATCTGGCAAAGCCCGGCTTACAATGATGCTCATTGCGTAATCCATAAAGGATTCGCGCATTTCCTCACCAATGTCCCGATCTTTGATTTGCGGGTTATTTTGTTCAGCCATGAGTTGCTGGACCTCCTTCAGTTAAAAACCGCTACCCTTTATTATATTACTTTCACAAAAGCAGCACAATTAAACACTATAGATTTATATCTTCTATATTCATTTCTTTTGGCACAGTCAGGGGTAAATGCCCTTTCCGCCAATGTCTTCGTTACATAGACTGTAAAGACAAGAAGATTGGTTATATGGCCCTGGTTTTGTCCAAAAAGACATAACCCCATATCCTTATATTATAACATTGTTTAGTTAGCTTGTCCTAAAATTTCAGCTTTCCAGATTCATCACTCAGATCAACCCACAAAACTTTAAGTTTATGCTTTCGGAGCAAGTTTTGTACGAGGAGAATTCAATGCTGTTACGCTCACAAAACTTTTAAAGGAGGAAGATAATGAGGATTCAACGGGTCTCCAGCAAATGGGCAAAAACTAAAGTTATCCTGCAAAACCGCCTACTGGCAATCTTCATCCCGGAAACACGAAAGTACAGTTTGGCCGCTCTTAACGAATTGCTCGGAACCTACGGGACGGTATATATAAAACCTGACCGCGGGACTTATGGGAATGGTGTGATGCGAGCCGAGCAGCGTATGGTGAATTTAAGTCCCAGCGGACAGCAGCCGGTCAACGGGGATTACGGTACTGGAAGCAGTGAAGCCGCGGTTGAACAAAAAATAATGTATATCTTGCGTCATGGTTTGGAGGCAGAAGCATTCTCCACAACGGAGGAACTGCATAATGCTTTGAAGCCGAAGATTAGAGGACGTTCCTACTTAATCCAACAGGGAATTGATTTGCTCCGGCATGCTGACCGCCCGTTTGATTTGCGCGTACTAACGCAAAAAAGACCGGATGGAGGGTGGGAAACAACCGGAATGCTGGGCAGAGTCGCCGCTCCGCAAAAGATTGTGACCAATTATCATAATGGGGGCAGTGTCTTTACCGTCAATGCGTTGTTTAAAGAACATATGAGCCCGGCAGAGATGGCATCCACTCTTCAGTCGTTAAAATCCCTGGGTGTAAAAATTGCCATGCAGCTTGAAACAGCCTACCCTGGGCTTAAAGAAATCGGGCTTGATATCGCCCTGGATCAGCATCATGATGTATGGCTGCTTGAAGTGAACACCCTTCCCTCCATCATTGCCTTTAAATTAATTCACGACAAATCTGTTTACCGCAAAATTCATCGTTATGCTGTGGCGTATGGACGGTTAAAGAGAAGAAAAACAGCCGTCTCCCGCCGGTAACCCCTCTCCTGAGCAAAAGACTACCTAACCAAAAGAACCTCCGGCTTCTATTCGCCAAGGAATAGGAAACTGGAGGTTCTTTGCTAAGAACATATGCTTCAGCCCTGTATGAGGACCGGTGTGCGCATATGATTAAATATCAAGGTTCCGAACAGATTGGGCATGTTCCTGAATGAACTCGCGACGCGGCTCAACGTTATCGCCCATCAGCGTATCGAAAATTCCGTCAGCCAAGATGGCATCATCAATCGTTACCTGCAGCATCATGCGGCTCTCAGGATCCATGGTGGTATCCCAAAGCTGAGTGGCGTTCATTTCTCCCAGACCTTTGTAGCGCTGAACATTTACCTTAACATTCTCACCAAAGGTAGCAATGATCTCATCGCGTTCTCTCTCACTTTGAGCATAGCGGATGACTTTGTTGCGCTCAATTTTGAACAGCGGCGGCTGGGCGATATAAATATAGCCAGCTTCGATAATCTTCCGCATGTAGCGGTAGAAGAAGGTCAACAGCAGAGTCCGGATATGGGCTCCGTCGACGTCCGCATCAGTCATAATAACAACCTTGTGATAACGCGCCTTGGACAGATCGAAGTCCTCGCTGATCCCGGTTCCCAGAGCAGTAATAATCGCCCGGATTTCGGCATTGGATAGGATACGGTCAAGCCGTGCTTTCTCTACGTTCAGGATTTTACCGCGCAATGGCAGAATCGCCTGGAAGTGACGGTCCCGGCCCTGCTTGGCTGATCCACCGGCAGAGTCACCTTCGACGATATACAGCTCACTGATCGAAGCGTCCTTGGATGAGCAGTCTGCCAGCTTACCCGGCAAGGCACTGACTTCAAGAGCGCTCTTGCGGCGGGTCAGTTCACGGGCTTTGCGGGCAGCCTCACGGGCACGTGAAGCCTGCAGTGACTTCTCCAGCACCCGCCGGGAAACTGCAGGGTTCTCTTCCAGGAATTCCTGCAGCTTCTCACCGAACAGGGATTCTACAATCCCGCGGACTTCACTGTTGCCGAGCTTGGTCTTCGTTTGCCCTTCGAATTGCGGCTCAGGAATTTTCACGGAAATAATCGCCGTCAATCCTTCACGAACGTCATCTCCGGTCAGATTGTTGCTGCTGTCCTTGATCACGCCGGTCTTGCGGGCATAATCATTGATGATCCGTGTCAATGCACTCTTAAAGCCAGATTCATGTGTTCCGCCTTCATGTGTATTGATATTGTTGGCAAAAGAGTAAATGTTCTCTGTGTACGAATCGTTATATTGCAGAGCTACTTCAACCGCAATCATATCCCGTGAGCCTTCCACGTAGATCGGATCTTCATGAAGCGCCTCTTTTTTCTCGTTCAAATATTTCACATATTCTACGATACCGCCATCGTATTTGAAGGTATTGGAAACCCCCGTCCGCTCATCCAGCAGTGAAAGCTCGATTCCCTTGTTAAGGAACGCCAGCTCGCGGATACGGGTAAGGAGCGTGTTGTATTCGAAGACTGTCGTTTCGGTGAAAATCTCCGAGTCTGGATGAAAGGTTGTAGTGGTACCCGTCTCGTCGGAATCTCCGATAATCTTGATATCATATTGCGGTGCACCGCGTCTGTATTCCTGCTGGTAGACGTGGCCGTCACGTTTGACGGTTACAACTACCTTCTCGGATAATGCGTTCACAACCGATATCCCTACACCGTGAAGACCGCCCGAAACCTTATATCCGCCACCGCCGAATTTACCACCTGCATGCAGGACAGTCATTACAACCTCAAGTGTCGATTTCTTCAGCTTCACGTTCTCACCGACAGGGATACCCCGTCCGTTATCAATAACGGTCACACTGTTATCTTCATGAATCATCACTTGAATCCGGTCGCAAAAACCTGCCAGCGCCTCATCGATACTGTTATCGACGACCTCCCAAACCAAATGATGCAGACCTTTAGCGCTAGTGGAGCCAATGTACATGCCGGGACGTTTCCGAACAGCTTCCAGCCCTTCCAGTACCTGAATCTGGCTCTCATCATATGTCGGTTGATTCATTGACATGCCTTCACCTACTTCTTTCTGATTATCTCTTGTAACCTGAAAAGATTATATTTCCAACAAGATTTTGGCTCTTTTTTTGAGAGTGGAGGAGGAAATAGGGGAGTAGTACACAGTATTTTTGGTCACGACAATGGACTTCGCTTCCTCTTCACCGATTCGTTCCAGTTTTTTATCCTGCTGGGAATGAACAATGAACTGCTTCGACACCTTCGAGGACTTCTCAATTGATATATCAAATATAGCAATCAGCTCTGAGGATCGAATAATCTTTTCTCCGCCCAAATGAATATACATTCTCTTCCTCCGCTCTTTATAACTCCACTTTTCCATCATGAACATGGTATAGGCTTGCGCCTTTTAATTTATCGGCACTTAAACTTTCCACACCGGTGGCAGTGATGAAGGTTTGTACCTTGCTTTGAAAGGTTTCTATAAGCTGAGTCTGGCGGTAAGGATCAAGCTCGGACAAAACATCATCAAGAAGCAGCACAGGGTACTCCCCGATTTCTTCATGGATCAGTTCGATTTCCGCCAGCTTGAGCGATAAAGCTGCCGTGCGCTGCTGCCCCTGAGAACCGTAGACCTGAGCTTCTCTTCCGTTGATAAAAAAGGACAGGTCATCCCGATGGGGACCCGTCAGCGTCATGCCGCGCCTAATTTCCTGATCTCTTGTTTGTGATAACTTTAACATAAATTTGTCTAATAAGACAGCTTCATCTTCCTCGTCCCGCTCGCCGAAAGAGGGGACGTACAGCAATTTCAGCTCTTCCCCGCCGTTCGTAATGCCCCGGTGAATGCTCTCTGCCCAGATTTGCAGCTTCTTTATGAATTGTTTCCTTTTTTTGACGATTTTAACACCATGCTCTATAAGTTGGGCATCCCATATGTCCAACAGCTCCTTGCCTGCTGCTTCTTTACCCCATAGCTGCTTCAGCAGATTGCCTCTTTGCAGAAGCACCTTCTGGTATTGCTGCAGATGGAAAAGATAACTTGGCTGCACCTGGCCAATCTCCATATCAAGAAACCGGCGCCGTATTCCAGGTGTCCCTTTGACGATCTCCAGATCTTCCGGAGCGAACATCACCACGTTGAGCGAGCCGACGAATTCACTGAGCCTGCGCTGTTCCAGCCCGTTGATTCTGGCTTTTTTGCCTTGGGCGGACAAGGTTAGCTCCAGCTTCAAATCGCCATATTTACGTTCCACCTCGGCAACAATTTGCGCGGATCCTCCGGGAGCATCAAAAGAAATGAGTTCCCGGTCCTTCGAGGTACGGTGGCTCTTGGTCATCGCCAGGACGAACAGAGCCTCCATGAGGTTTGTTTTGCCCTGGGCATTCTGACCGAGAATCAGGTTCACATCGCCCAGGTTCTCCAGACGCAGCAGCCCGTAGTTACGGTAATGCTGCAGACCGATATTTTTAACAAACACGAACCTCTGCCTCCTTGGGTGAACTACTCTTTTATTCCGCCGCCTTCAATCTCGAATGCGCCGTTGTCCTGAACCTCTATTGTATCACCCGGATAAAGCTTTCTGCCACGTCGTTCTTCTTTTTCCCCGTTAACCTTCACGTAGCCTTCCTGCAGCAGCGCCTTCGCCATGCCGCCTGTGGATACGCAATCCGAAAGCTTCAAGAACTGGTCCAGCTTAATATATCCACTGTGGATAAGTATTTTTTTCATGTTTTTTATCCTTTCCGCCACTTATCCACAGGTCCGTGAACAGCGGCGTTTAATTTGTTGTGCGGTACGGCAGAATGACATACAGACTGCGGCTGTCATCCAGCGGTCTAAGAATAATCGGACTCATCATACCGGTGAAGGCGATGACGAGCTGCTCGCTTTCGACAACTTTCAGGACATCGAGCATATATTTGGAGTTGAAGGAGATTTTGAGCGGCTCGCCTTTGAAATCAAGCACTTCCAGTTCTTCACGGACCTTCCCCAGCTCTGACGAGCTGGAAGAGATCTCAACGTCGCCGTTTTCCAGTGTCTGCATACGGACAATGTTTGTTTTTTCTTCACGGGACAGCAAATAAGCGCGGTCAATTGATTCGCTGAGTTTTTTTGTATCCAAAGTTAGTTCTGTTTTGTAGTTGGTCGGAATAATTCTAGAAGTATCCGGATAAATTCCATCCAAAATCCGCGAATAGAACAGCACCTTGTCGATTTTGAAGAGCACCTGATTATCGGCCACGACAATATCCACCAGCATATTCTGGTCCGGAATGATTTTGCTTAACTCATTCAGCGTTTTGCCGGCAATGACGATGTTGGCGAATTGGACATTCTCGGTCCCTTCCAGATGCGCAGCTCTTGTGGCCAGACGGTGGCGGTCGGTAGCTGTAAATTTAAATTCATTCTCACTCAGATTCCACAGAATCCCTGTCAGAATAGGCGTTGTCTCTTGGGTGGAGATGGAGAACGCTGTTTGTTTAATCATATTTTTCAGCAAATCACCTGGAATTGAGATCGTTTCGTTCTCCTCGATGCTGGGCAGTACCGGGAATTCCTCGGGGTCAAGACCGACGATCTGAATCTCCGTGGAACCGGAAGAGATATAGGTTTGAAAGCCCTCTTTGACTTCCATGTGAATTTCTTTGGAGGGAAGCTTCTTGATGATCTCGACGAAAAATTTGGCTGGAAGCACAACGCTTCCTGGCTGTTCCACTTTTACGATGGTATGGCTATCGTTCTCTGCAGGTATGAAGGACTGAATGGAAATGTCCGTATCACTTGCAGTCAGGGTAACGCCTTGATGGCTTACCTCCAGCTTAATGCCGGTCAGAATGGGGATCGTGGTTCTGCTGGAGATGGCCTTGGATACGTGCCCGATTGATTCGTTGAGTTCATTTTTAAGAATGCTGATTTTCATGATTTCACTCCTAGCTGAAAAATTGGGAAATAGGTGTACGTAAGTCCTCTTCGAAACCTGCTCTTAGAAGATGAATTATTATAGTTATTTAATAGTATTAGTAGTAGGGGCGCCGTTTATGTGGATAACCCCAGAAACAGCATAAAATTAAGCCTATCCACATGTGTATAGATTGTGCATAGGCTCTTTGTTCCTCTTAGGAAGGATTTTTAATTTTCTCCGCAAGATTATTTACCACTTTGTACAACTCCTGGTCTACCTTTAATTGCTGCGTAATCTTCTCATGGGCATGTATAACTGTCGTATGGTCACGTCCCCCGAAAGCTTCTCCGATTTTGGGAAGCGAATAATCCGTTAATTCACGGGAGAGATACATAGCGATTTGACGTGGAAAAGCTACGGCTTTGGTGCGTTTGCGCGCCTTGAAATCTTCCATGCGCAAATTGTAATATTCGCCGACCTTTTGCTGAATATCGTTCATGGTGATCATCTTCGGCCGGCTGGAAGGAATGATATCCTTCAGTGCTTCGGCTGCCAGATGAGTGGTCACGTCCTGGTTGGTAAGCGATGAATAGGCAACAACACGGATCAATGCGCCCTCAAGCTCGCGAATGTTCGTATCGATCTGGTTGGCGATGTACATCATGGCCTCATTGGGGATATCCAGGTTCTCCGCTTTGGCTTTCTTGCGCAAAATGGCAATCCGCGTCTCCAGATCAGGCGGTTGAATATCGGTTATGAGTCCCCATTCAAAACGGGAACGAAGCCGTTCTTCCAGAGTGGGAATTTCCTTTGGGGGACGGTCGCTGGAGATAATAATTTGCTTGCGTTCTTCATGAAGAGCGTTAAACGTATGGAAAAATTCCTCCTGCGTTGACTCTTTGCCGGCCAGGAATTGAATATCGTCAATCAGCAGAATGTCAACGTTGCGGTATTTGTTACGGAAGCTTTCACCGCGGTTGTCACGGATGGAGTTGATGAATTCATTCGTGAATTTCTCGGACGAGATGTAGATAACCTTATTGTTAGGGTTATGTTCCAGGACGTAGTGTCCGATGGCATGCATTAGATGAGTCTTCCCGAGACCCACCCCGCCGTACAAAAACAAGGGGTTATACGCTTTGGCAGGCGCTTCCGCTACAGCCAGAGAGGCTGCATGCGCAAACCGGTTGCCGGAGCCGATAACGAACGTATCGAAAGTGTATTTGGGATTAAGCAAATGAGTCTGCGCTTCTTCACGCGATACTGCGGGAGAAGGCGTCATTTGCTGGATTACAGGCTCTACGGGCTTGTTCTCCTCAATCACAAATTTGACGTCAACCTGTTGTCCGGTAACTTCATAAACCGTAGCTCCTACCAATTTGGTGTAGCGACTTTCCAGCCATTCTACGGCAAACGTTGTAGGTGCCGAGATGATAATGGCGTGCTGGCTAAGAGTTAATGCCTTCGTAGCCTTAAACCATGTATCGAAGCTCGGTTTGCTTAATTTGGTTTGAATAATCGATAATATTTGCTGCCATAATTCGGAAGTATGGCTGTCCACAGACTGTCACTCCTTTAAATCTTCCAAATGTGGCATCAGCCATGAAGTGGAAATGTCGAAGAAAATGGGTTAGTGCTGAATCTTATCCCCAATATGCAATATCAAGAGACAAAAAAATATGGATAAATTTGAATTGTTCACAACTTTATCCACAGCTTGTTGATAATATATAGAACAAACAAATCTATTCACATTCAAAAGTAATACCATCATAGCAAATGCCCCCTTATTTTTCAATGAGCGACGCCATTTTATCCACAAATTCAAGCACTTGTGTATAATTTTTAAGAACAACACTACATATTGTTGATAATTTGTTTACCGTTCGACAGTTTCCGTCATGACTTCGATTTTTTTATACACAGGTTGTGCGCATGTGTGATTAGTCGACTTCATTCTTTGCACACAGGTGGATAACTGTAAAACGCTGTGGATTAAATTTTTCGATCGGTGGATTGTGGATAAGCCGATTTAAATGTGGGGGAGTAAGGTTGGAGAGACAAGGTTGACTTTTTCGCACATTATGTGTTTAAATATATAAAGGTGTTTTCTGTGAGGATATGTCTTCAAATTATAATGACAATACTTGTAGATACTGTCCCTACTCAAAAGAGCGGCTTAGTCCGTTTCTGCTAATATGACAGTAATTAAGTTCCTGTAAGGGAGGTGCAATACATGAGACCGACGTTCAAACCGAATGTGAGCAAACGCAAGAAGGTGCATGGTTTCCGCAAAAGAATGAGCACGAAAAACGGCCGCAAAGTGCTGGCAGCCCGCCGCTTGAAAGGCAGAAAAGTTTTGAGTGCGTAAGTTAGGCCACTTAAGGACCACTGCGGTGGTCCTTTTTTAAATATAAGGGGGCTGGACAGGTGGATCATCTGATTCGCTTCCTTATATAGCCCGAGAAACGGATATCGGCCTTTATAATGAAGGAGGTTCCCTTTTTCACGAGTGCATGAATAATTGTTAAGCTCTGCAGAGGATGTTGGCTACACTTTGCGGGGCTTTTTAATGTATGCGGATGTAAATGAAGGAATAAGCCATATGTCCGGACTTAACCGTTTATGGCGGCAGCCGGATGACTATACTAATTTAGAAGAAAAATTCCGGAGCTCCTCGTGTCCGGTCTTTGAATAGGAGATTCCCGTGCACAAAAGATTACGATTACGAAACCGTGCTGACTTCAGTCGCGTATATCGCCATGGGAAGTCATTTGCGAATCATCAATTTGTAGTGTATTGGTTCAGCAGAAAAGAGGTGGAGCGGTTCCGGTTGGGTGTGTCGGTTAGCAAAAAGGTCGGAAACGCCGTCGTCCGAAACCGGATGAGACGACTGGTGAAGGAAATCATCCGCCATCATGAACCGGAAATTGCCGGCGGGCTGGACATGGTCTTCATCGTTCGTAAAGGAGCACTTTCTATGGATTACGCCGAGCTGGAGAAAAGTGCGCTTCATGTACTGCGCAAAGCCAAGCTGCTCAAGGCTTCACGCAAGTAAGGGGCTTGTTTATTTGTATTCATAATTATGGTATGATTTACGGTGCAATGGAATGTTTATGAGAGGGGTTTTGAAGTGTCTCTATTGAAGACTAGACGAGGAAAACAATTTCTTCTCCTCGGCCTAATGGTACTGATGATTGCTGTTCTGTCAGGGTGCGCTCCATCATCAGCGGTTACGCACACTACGGAGGATTTGAAGAACGGAAGCTTTTGGCAAAGTAATGTCGTTTATTATTTCGCCATAGCGCTCGATACTTTCGCAAAATGGTTTGATGGACAGTATGGACTAGCCGTACTTGTAATGGTTTTGATCGTCCGCACTTTAATTTTGCCGCTTACCATGAAGCAGGTAAGGAGCTCGCGTGCGATGCAGGCCATTCAACCGGAACTCCAAAAGATCCAGAAAAAATATAAAGATCAGCCTGAAAAAGTACAGCAAGAAACGATGCGCCTGTTCCAGGAAAATAAGGTGAATCCGATTTCCGGCTGTCTGCCGCTGATTGTGCAAATGCCAATTTTTATCGCTCTATATAACTCGATCTATTACAACCCTGCTCTGCGGGAGCATTCGTTCTTGTGGCTCCAGCTCGGCAAACCCGATCATCTGTTCATCCTGCCGTTGCTGGCTGCCGCTACTACATTCCTGCAGACCAGAATGATGACCAAGATGAATCCGGTTCAACAGCAGGGCCCTATGCAGTTCATGATGATGGTATATCCGGTTTTGATTTTCATCATGTCCTACAATTTCCCTTCAGCACTTCCACTGTACTGGTTCTACAGTAACCTTTACACCATTATTCAGAACTACTTCTTATACCGCAACAACGATAAGACCAAATTGGCTGTTGCAGGTGCCGGTAGCAGCAGTGAAGTTAACCTTGTGAAGAGCAAGAATCCTGCTTCCGCTACGAAAAGCAATGGAAGCAAAGGATCGAAGGGGGCCAAAAAGTCAAAATGAGCAAAATCGTCGCAACAGGGAAAACCATTGAAGAAGCTGTAGAACGGGGACTTAACCAGCTTGGAGTTCAAAAGGACCGGGTCACGGTCAACGTACTTGAACAGCCGTCAAGAGGATTCCTTGGATTGATCGGTGCGAAGGATGCCAAGGTTGAATTAACCTTAATTGCCGAGGCCGCACCGGCATCAGCGGCGAGTGCTCCGTCAATGCCTCAGCAGTCATCTAGAGAGAGCAAACAGGAGGCTGTCGGCGGCGTGCCGCGCCAAGATTCCGGACAACCGGTGGAGGAAGCATACCAAGAAGCCGTTCATTTCATCGTGGATGTCGCCAAGAGTATGGGGCTAGAGGTAGAAGTGGAAATCGTTCATACGAAGGAATCGACCATTCTGCAAATTTCCGGTCCGGATCTGGGGCTGCTGATCGGCAGAAGAGGACAAACTCTCGATGCTTTGCAGTATTTGGCTAATATTGTGGCCAACCGTTATTCTGACAGTTTCATCCGGCTGGTGCTGGATGCGGAGAATTTCCGCGAACGCCGCAAAAAGACATTGGAAGAGCTGGCTGACCGGCTTGCGGGACGGGTAGTTCGAACCCGTAAAGAGGTCGTGCTGGAGCCGATGTCACCGCAGGAACGGAAGATTATACATGCCAGGCTGCAGGATCACCGGCAGGTCAACACCCTTAGTAAGGGTGAGGAACCGAATCGCCGTGTCGTTATAACATTGAAGTAGAGACTAATATTGCCGCAATGACTCCTTGACCAATGTAAGGGGTCATTGCTTTTTTTAAAATAGAGGAAAGTATAGATTATATTGAGGTGAATAACAGCATGCTTAGTGACACCATCGCTGCCGTATCAACGGCATTAGGCGAAGGGGGAATTGCGATCATCCGGGTGAGCGGCCCACAGGCCATCTCCCAGGTTGCACCCTTATTCCGCAGCCGGGTTCCGCTGACCGAAGCGGAATCACATACCGTTCATTACGGCCATATTATAAGTCCGGCTGACGGAGAACGAATGGAAGAAGTGCTGGTAACTGTGATGAAGGGACCACGTTCTTTTACAACAGAGGATGTAGTGGAAATCAGTGCCCATGGCGGGGTGATTTCGGTCAGAAGAGTGATGGATCTGCTGTTGCAGCAGGATATCCGATTGGCTGAGCCGGGTGAATTCACCAAGCGTGCTTTTTTGGGCGGACGAATTGACCTTTCCCAGGCAGAAGCGGTGATTGATTTGATCCGTTCCAAGTCGGACCGGGCTTTTTCCGTTGCGCTGAAGCAGGTTAGCGGTTCATTGTCCCAGCGTATCCACTCCCTGCGCCATACCCTTATCGAGACGCTGGCGCATATTGAAGTGAATATTGATTATCCCGAACATGATGTGGAAGCCTTAACCGCCGAGTTTATTAAAGACAAGAGCAGTGAAGTAATGGACGGCATTAATAAGCTGCTCAAGACTGCTAATGAAGGTAAAATTTTGCGCGAAGGCATTACGACAGCTATTGTGGGCCGTCCCAATGTCGGTAAATCATCCCTGCTGAACGCATTGGCTCGCGATAACAAAGCGATTGTAACGGATATTCCAGGAACAACGCGTGATGTCATAGAGGAATTTGTAACGATTAATAATATACCGTTGAAGCTCCTCGATACAGCAGGTATTCGTGAAACCATGGATGTCGTGGAAAAAATCGGGGTAGAGCGTTCCAAAGCAGCTTTTAGTGATGCTGACCTGATTCTACTGGTGCTGAACGCAAATGAAGAGCTGCATGAAGATGAGCTGGAACTTATGGAACAAATCCACGGTAGACAAGCCTTAGTCATCATGAATAAAATGGACTTACCGGCACGCCTGGATAAAGCCAAGCTGCACGAATATTTTAGCGAGGCCAGCATTGTCCCAATGTCGGTACTGGAAGAGGAAGGCCTGGATAAACTGGAAGAAGCTATTTCGGAGCTCTTTTTTGGCGGCAAGCTGGAATCGGGAGATTTGACCTATGTAAGTAATGTACGCCATATCGCACTGCTCAAAAAAGCGCATAGGTCGCTACAGGATGCGTACGAGGCTGCGGAGATGCATATTCCAATTGATATGATCCAGATCGATGTAAGGTTGGCTTGGGAGCAGCTTGGAGAAATTATCGGGGATACTGCTGCCGATTCTCTGCTGGATCAAATTTTCTCACAATTCTGTTTAGGCAAATAACATGCTTCTTGCGAATGATTCATTACTGAGTTATTGCAGATCATGTTCATTATATTACTGCGATTGAAACGCAGCCTTTGGGGAGGAACAAGACATGAGTTATGAAGGAGGCAGCTATGACGTTGTTGTCATAGGCGCCGGACATGCCGGTTGCGAGGCTGCTCTGGCGGCTGCACGCATGGGCTGCAATACGTTGATGATTACGATAAACCTGGATATGGTGGCATTTATGCCCTGCAATCCGTCCATTGGCGGACCAGCCAAGGGCCATGTAGTGCGCGAAATTGATGCACTCGGCGGTGAAATGGGCCGCAACATCGATAAGACATACATTCAATTGCGTATGCTTAACACAGGCAAAGGACCCGCCGTCCATGCCTTGCGTGCGCAAGCGGATAAATTTCTGTATCAGCATGCGATGAAAGAAACGATGGAGAAAACCCCTAACCTAACGCTGCGCCAGGGTATGGTGGAGGAGCTTATCGTTGAAGACGGCCGCTGTGTCGGCGTAATTACGAAGACAGGTACAGTCTACCGCAGCAAGACGGTTATTCTGACGACTGGAACTTATTTGCGGGGCAAAGTGATTATGGGTGAGCTGACATATGAGAGCGGGCCGAATAATCAGCAGCCTTCAGTACGGTTGTCCGAAAATTTGCGTGAGCTTGGTTTTGATCTGGTGCGCTTTAAGACAGGAACACCCCCACGTGTGCATAAGGACACGATTGATTTTTCCAAAACAGAAATTCAGCCGGGTGACGACAAACCGAAGTTCTTCTCATTTGAAACGAAGTCGTCGCAGAATGAGCAGCTTCCTTGCTGGCTCACCTATACCTCTGAAGTGACTCATCAGATCATTAATGACAATCTTCATCGGGCGCCGATGTTTACTGGAATAATTGAAGGAACAGGACCCCGTTATTGCCCTTCTATAGAAGATAAAGTTGTCCGTTTCAGCGATAAATCCAAACACCAGATATTCCTTGAACCGGAAGGGAAAAACACATCGGAATACTATGTACAAGGACTTTCCACCAGTCTTCCTGAAGATGTTCAGCTGGCGGTTCTGCGTTCGATTCCAGGGATGGAAAAGGTCGAAATGATGCGTAATGGTTACGCGATTGAATATGATGCCATGGTTCCTACACAGTTATGGCCTTCGCTGGAAACCAAACGTTTGCCTGGGCTGTTCACTGCCGGTCAAATCAATGGCACCTCCGGCTATGAAGAAGCAGCAGGGCAAGGGGTTATGGCAGGCATTAATGCAGCGCGGAAAGTTCAGGATAAAGAACCGGTAGTACTTGATCGGTCCCAAGGTTATATTGGCGTACTGATTGATGATTTGGTGACCAAAGGAACTAATGAACCTTATCGTCTGCTCACCTCGCGTGCTGAATATCGTCTGCTGCTTCGCCATGATAATGCTGACCTGCGTCTGACGCCTATCGGACATGATATTGGTCTGATCCCAGAGCAGCGGTATACGGCTTTCCTGGATAAAAAAGAGCGTGTTGAACGTGAAATCGTCCGGCTCCAGGAAACTAAGGTAAAACCAGTGGAGGTCAATGATGCGCTTGCGGGTTATGAGTCTGCCCCAATCGCAGATGGAAGCAACATGCTTACACTGATGCGCCGCCCTGAGCTTACGTATAGTTTCGTGGACCAGGTTTCTCCTTCTCCTGAAGCACTGGACGAAGAGATGAAGGAGCAGGTTGAAATTCAGATTAAATATGCCGGATATATCGAGAAACAGCTGCAGCATGTGGAAAAGCTGCAAAAGATGGAGAAGAAGAAGATTCCTGACACTATCAACTATAACGAAATTCATGGATTGGCAATGGAAGCACGGCAGAAGCTGACTAAAATTGCTCCAATCTCAATCGGGCAGGCTTCGCGGATAGCTGGAGTAACACCAGCAGATATTTCGATTCTTCTTGTACATTTGGAGCATTTCAATCGTGTGACGGCAGCGAAAGGATAATCTATGGATAATACTGTAGCACAGTTTACGGCTCTACTTCAGGAACAGGGAATCAAGCTGAACCCGGAGCAGCTTAAGCAATTTGAGCTTTATTATCAGGAACTGGTTTCCTGGAATGAAAAAATGAATCTCACCGGAATTACCGAACGGGATCAGGTATATACTAAGCATTTCTATGATTCCCTTTCACTTGCTTTCTATTTAAAGATGGATGATGCGAAAAGCTTGGCTGATATCGGATCAGGAGCCGGCTTCCCAGGGATTCCGCTAAAGATTTGTTTCCCTCATTTGAAGCTGACAATTGTTGATTCCCTAAGCAAACGAATTTCCTTTCTCCAGCATGTATGCGATACACTTGGATTAGAAAATGTTCAACTGATTCATGGCCGGGCAGAGGATGTATCCCGACAATTTGTTCATCGCGATGCCTATGATATAGTTACGGCCCGGGCGGTTGCCCGTTTATCCTTGTTGAATGAATTCTGTCTTCCGTTTACAAAAAAAGAGGGTGTGTTTGCAGCAATGAAGGGTAGTGATCCTGCTGAGGAACTAAAGGAGGCGAAGTTCAGTTTCAAGGAGCTTCGCGCTGAACTGCAAAAAGTTGAATCCTTCAGTTTACCCGTAGAGGAATCTGGCAGACATATCGTTATTATTCGCAAGACAGGAGCTACTCCAGCAAAATATCCGCGTAAAGCGGGAATTCCGGCCAAATCTCCTTTGATCTGATTGTTTCACGTGAAACATCGTTTAAGCGAATAAATGCTGTAAAGATCAAGTCCTTATTCCTTAGGGCTTGATCTTTTTTTATTTCTCCATCGCTTTATTCGTAGCATGCATTGCAGGAAAAATAGGTCCATATGGAGAATAGGATTATGAGCGGAAAAGTGATAGAATAATATAGTAAGACTTTTCACCAACAAAACTGCAATATCTTTTGAAACAAAATCAATAGAAGCTTTCTTTTTGCTGTACGATACGATAAGCTTTTCGCTAGGCAGGGTCAAGGCGATCGTACTATAACGAAATTAGGTGGTAATGAACGGAATGAAAGAACAATTCACCAAGCTTTTTGGATTTACCGAGCGGAGCAGCGGAGAAGAGATCAAACAAATCCCGGTTCATGAGGTCATCAGTAGTCCTTATCAGCCACGGACTATTTTTGATGACGATAAGATAGACGAGCTCTGTCAGACTATCAAAACTCACGGTGTGATCCAGCCTATTGTCGTGCGGATGCGCGATTCCCAGTATGAGATTATCGCGGGTGAACGGCGCTGGCGGGCTGTGAAGAAGCTTGGTCTGGGGACAATTCCGGCTATTGTTCGTGAGTTCAATGATTCACAGGCTGCATCTATTGCCTTAATCGAGAATTTGCAGCGTGAAGGGTTGACCTCAATTGAAGAAGCTATCGCCTATCAGAAATTGATTGATCTTCATCAATTGACTCAAGAAAGCTTGGCACAGCGTCTCGGTAAAAGCCAGTCAACAATCGCGAATAAAATCCGCTTGCTGCAATTACCTGAACAGGTTAAAACTTCACTTATGGAACGCCAAATCACAGAACGGCATGCCCGTTCCTTATTATCTCTAGACAGTGTGGAAATGCAGTTGAAGGTGCTTGCGGAGATTATTTCTAAAGGCTTAAATGTTAAGCAGACAGAGGCAAGAATCGCATTTTATAAAGCTGTGAATCAGACCAAAAAATCCAAACGGGTTTCCTATACAAAGGATGTCCGGCTCGCTCTAAATACAATTCGTCAATCCATAGATATGGTATCAGGTTCTGGAATGGAGATTAAAACCTCGGAAAATGACCGCGGTGACCATTACGAGATCGTAATCCAAATCCCAAAAAGATAATTCGTTTTAAAAGCTGAAGGCGGCCCTGAGGTGATTGGCCGCCTTTTCTGTGACTTGAACCGGAGTATATCACATAAGACAGAAATGAAATGATACTTGTATATTTGTCTATATTTCTCGCAAAAAGTGATGCCGTATTCAATTTACGATTGCGCCGTAAAACAACTCACGACCTACAAGATGATTCTTCCTAACAATTCGAGGTGAAATAAGTGTCCAAGATTATTGCCATAGCAAATCAAAAAGGTGGAGTCGGTAAAACGACAACCTCTGTGAACCTTGGTGCCGGTATGGCTACTTTAGGGAAAAGAGTGCTTCTTGTCGATATTGATCCGCAAGGCAACACTACAAGCGGCGTTGGCGTCAACAAAGCGGATGTAGCAAATTGCATTTATGATATTCTTATTAATGAAGTGAATCCTCAGGAAACGATATTGGAAACACAAATTGAGGGGCTTCATATTATCCCGGCAACGATTCAATTGGCGGGTGCGGAGATTGAATTGGTATCTACAATTTCCAGAGAGCTGAAGCTGAAGAAGGCGCTTAATGCAGTGAAGAGCAATTATGATTATATTATCATTGATTGTCCTCCATCATTGGGTATCCTTACCATTAATTCACTGACGGCTGCGGATTCAGTGATTATTCCTATCCAGTGTGAATATTATGCCCTTGAGGGATTAAGCCAGTTGCTTAATACTGTAAGGCTTGTACAAAAGAACCTCAACCCGCATTTAAAGATTGAAGGGGTATTGTTAACCATGCTTGATGCCCGGACTAATCTGGGGATTCAAGTGATTGAAGAAGTGAAAAAGTATTTTCAGGAAAAGGTTTACAAAACTATTATCCCACGCAATGTACGGCTAAGTGAAGCGCCTTCCCATGGGCAATCCATTATTACTTATGATACCCGTTCCAAAGGAGCGGAAGTTTACTTAGAGTTGGCAAAGGAAGTGATCTCTTATGAGTAAGCGTTTAGGGAAAGGTCTCGATGCGTTAATTCCGTCCTTGTCTATCAATGAAGACGATAAGGTTGTGGAGATACCTTTAGGACAATTGCGCGCTAACCCTTATCAGCCCCGTAAGGACTTTAATGAGGAAGCCATACAAGAGTTGGCTGAATCCATAAGACAACATGGTGTAATTCAACCGATTATTGTTCGCGCAGTGCTGAAAGGTTATGAAATCATCGCTGGTGAACGCAGATTCCGTGCTTCACAGTATTGTGGAAAGGCAACCATTCCTGCTGTTGTGCGAAGTCTTAGCGACCAGCAAGTCATGGAAATTGCCCTGATTGAAAATCTACAGCGGGAAAATTTGAATGCGATGGAAATTGCAGTTGCTTATCAAGGGCTAATGGATCAATTTTCGCTTACCCAAGAGGAGCTTTCACTGAAGGTTGGTAAATCAAGATCGCATATCGCTAACTTTTTACGACTGCTGACTTTGCCGGAAGAAGTGAAGGAATATGTTTCACGTGGAACAATTTCCATGGGACATGCTCGGGCAATCGTTGCCTTGAAAGATCCGGAGACGGTGAAACAGTTGGCGGATCAATGTGTGGAACAGCAGTGGAATGTCAGACAGTTAGAAGAGGTCGTAAAGAATCTGGACCGTAAACCTGCCAATGGCATAAAAGCGAAAGTTGTTAAACGTGATCCATACATTGATAATGTTGAAGAAGGATTGCGCGAGCGATTCAAAACAACAGTGAAGATTAAACAAGGTAAAGAAAAAGGGAAAATTGAAATCAATTATTACAGTGCCCAAGACCTGGAAAGATTACTGGAACTATTGGGAAACTGATTTGGATATCTGTGCCCGAAAACATATCCTGAGATATCCTTTAGCGGATATGGAAGGGTGTGTTTTTTAAATGAAAAAAAGTGAGGGTGGAGAGATGGGAGAATTGATTTATTTAGATCATGCGGCAACTTCATGGCCTAAGCCCCCAGAGGTGGCTGCTGCGATGCTGGATGCCCTGCAACACTCCGGCGCGAATGCCGGCCGTGGTAATCACTCGCTCGCCATTGGGACAGGCAGGGTGCTGGTGAGAGCGCGAAGCATGCTTGCTGAACTTTTTTCTATCTCCAACGCTCAGGATATTGCCTTTACCCACAATACAACAATGGGGCTAAATATGGCCATTAAGGGTACACTGCAACGGGGGGATCATGTCATCTCAACGATGACAGAACATAATTCCGTTCGTAGGCCGCTGGAGTATTTACGCCGGACTTTAGAAGTGGAAGTGGATTATTTGCGCGTCGATGCTAAAGGCCAGGTCGATTTGCTGGAGCTTCAAAAAACATTAAGACGAAATACTAAAATGGTGATCTGCAATCATAGTTCCAATCTGCTGGGCAGTATTCTGCCAATCGGAGAAATTGGCGATATCGCAAAGTCTCACGGGGCGGTGTTTCTGGTGGATGCTGCGCAAAGTGCCGGGACGCTGGAAATAGATGTAGCCCAAATGAATATTGATTTACTTGCATTTCCTGGTCATAAAGGGCTGCTTGGACCGCAGGGGACAGGGGGGCTATATATTGCTCCAAACCTTGATTTAGAGCCACTGATGCATGGAGGGACAGGCAGCCAGTCTGAAAACAGTGAACAGCCTACTGTTCGGCCTGACCGGTATGAAGCGGGGACACAGAACGCTGTGGGGATAGCCGGGCTGCTTGCAGGCTTGAAAAGGATTAAGTCTTTAGGCCCGGTGAATATTCACCGGCAGGAATGGCTGCTGACACAGAAACTAATGGAAGGTTTGTCCGGCATTCCTGGTATGAGGTTGCTTGGGCCTGAAATTGGTGTTTCGCGTAGTGGAATTGTTTCGTTTACAATAGAAGGGCAGGAGTCGGCAGAGATTGCACATCGGCTGGACCGGGAGTATAACATTGCTGTGCGTGCCGGGATGCACTGTACCCCGTTGGCCCATAAAGCGGCGGAGACACTGGAAAGCGGTGCTGTACGGGCAAGTGTAGGAGTCAGCTCCACAGAAGATGATATAAACAGAATGCTGGTCGCCATGGAGGAACTATATGGCTTTGCCCGCAGCAGATAAATACGAAGGATGGTCCATATATGTCAGAATTGAATCAGTTAATAAATGAACAATTATCCTGGTTTGTTATTGCGTTCACCGTTGTGGTTATAATAATGGCTATAGTGTTGATTCTTCAGAGCAACAAGCTTGGCAAGATGCGGCGCAGATATGAAACGATGATGAGCGGTAGCGGTGTGGAAGATCTGGAAAGCTTGTTAATTGATCTTAAGAATCAAGGCGATATGCTGGAAGAGGAGCAGAAGGAACATAAGGCTTTGATTGAAGCTGCTCAGGCTAAAATGCGCGGCATGAAGTCAAAAATGGCTCTGAAGCGATATAATGCCTTCGGTGAACGCGGAAATGACCTGAGTTTTTCGCTGGCAATAGTGGATGACAATCGCAGCGGAATTGTGCTCACCAGTCTTCATAATCGTGAGAACTCCTATATCTATTCCAAACCGCTTGAAGCGGGAGAATCCCAATATCCTTTGTCTCCAGAAGAGAAGGAAGTTATTGCTCTCGCGTTGCAGCAGATTTAGCGTGAAGATTCCACTGTTTCAAGGCGGAATGGAGGCTGACAGCAATAATATCAGATAACCGCATTACAAGACTCAATCTTGTATTTTGTAATACGAAATACTCCATAAATCCGCCTACATTAACGATGCCAGTCAGATGGATATCGCCAACAGGGGGAAGTTGCTTGTTAACGCCGGCTCCGGGCTTTAAAGGTCCATCTACGACCTGAATACAGCCGACACTCGTAGAATGTCCCAGGCAGGCATCAATACCAATGATAAAAGGGTTATTATATTTCTCTCGGATGAGGGTAAGTGTTTCTTCCAGATTAACGGCATGCACAGGCTCGTCCAGTGTTCCATACAGCTGGAACAGAGGGCTGTGGAACCGCGCCAAGGCTGTTCCAACCAGCGGTCCGAGTGAATCTCCGGTTGAACGGTCCGTGCCTATACAGACGATTATAATCGGTGTATCGGGACGGGTGCGGGAAAAGTGAAAAAGCAGACGGTGAGTAATAGCAGAATAGATATTGGGATCGTCATGTGATATTTTTAAACAGGATGGTTCTTGCAGTGGTGCAGCTTTAGAAGAAGAATTCATAAAATCTTCCTTTCTGAAGGGGACTCTACCAAAATATCAGCAGGCTTGTCTTTCCATTGAAAGGTTGCTGATGATCCTAGTATATGGATGAAAGAGATTTTTTATACTACAGGGGCAAGAGATAGGACGTTTAACCCAGAGGGAGGCGTGGAGATGGAGGAAGAGCTGCTGATTGCTTTTGATTCTACGCAGCAGGCGCTGCGCGCCGAAATGCTGCTGGAATACGCGGAAATCGAAATTGATATCTTCCCGACTCCCAAAGAAATTACAGCAGGCTGTGCAATGTCTATTCAGTTCTTTCGGGGGGCCATCGGGGAAGTCCGGAAGATTATAGCGGAGCAGGACGTTGAAATCCGCGGGATCTATGGCAAGGACAATGAAGGAAGAGGTTATACACTTATCGCGGAAGGGGAGGAGTAGATGAATAAGTGGATGTTGAATGCAGAAGAACATACAGATCCATTGAAAGCCGCATATACTCTTAGTGATAAGGTGTGGGAGTTTTTCACCAACACGGAGATGTGGGCAAATGTGCTGTTTTCGGGCTTGCGGATTCTTATCATCTTCATCCTGACACGGGTCATTATAAAAGTGGTATCCAAGATCATTGACCGTTCAATGGAGCGGGAGACCCGTGGAAGAATGTTAGTGAACAGCCGCCGGTTCTCAACCGTTGGGGGACTGCTGAAGAATGTGGTTACGTTTATCTGTAATTTTGTAATGATCATGATAATTCTCGCTGAATTTAATTTCAATTTGGGACCACTGCTGGCAGGAGCCGGGGTAGTGGGGCTTGCTATTGGTTTTGGAGCGCAGAGTTTGGTCAAAGATGTAATTACCGGATTCTTTATCATTTTTGAGGATCAGTTCGCGGTAGGCGATGTAATCCAGACCGGTACTTATAAAGGGACTGTAGAGATGATTGGTCTCAGAACGACAAGACTGCTGAGTACTACCGGTGAGGTTCATATCATCCCGAATGGCACCATTATCAATGTGACCAACTATTCACTTGCCAATGCTTTGGCAGTGGTGGATGTTCCGGTGAAAATAGAGCGGGGGCTTGAAGCCACTCTTTCATTGATTGGTGAAGCGCTTGTGGGGATTGAGGAACGTAATTCAAATGTACTCGCGTACCCGAATATACTGGGTATTCAGTCCATGAGCACTTCAGAATATGTGATTCGTGTAGCGGCGAATTGTCTCCCTAACGCCAGAGACTCGGCAGAACGGCAGATCCAGAGCGATATCAAACAGGCGCTGGAGAAGCAGACTAGTCTGGAGGCGGCTAAGGCCGAGCAGGAAGCGCGTGAGCTGGCGGGACGCGTAGCAATGGCGGAAGCGGAAGCCGAGGCGCTTGAAGCGGCACGGAGAGCCCGGGAAACCGAGGGGAATAACCCGAGAAGGCAAGTCGCTGCGGCTCAGGAAAGAGAAGGCGAAGAGGGGGAAGAGTGATGGAACGGAAGGTTTTCCAGTTAGGTGATGTTGTGCTGATGAAGAAGCCGCATCCTTGCGGTACTAATGAAATGGAGATTATCCGCATGGGTATGGACATCCGCATTAAGTGCACCGGCTGTCAGCATAGTGTCCTGATTCCCCGTGCAAAGTTCGAAAAGAACATGAAAAAGGTTCTGCGTGCAGCGCAAAGCGGACTTGAATAATTAAGCTTGCAAAGCAAGCTGCATCATGATACAATAATTCTTGCTGCGGAGAGGTACCCAAGAGGCCCAAGGGGGCTGACTCGAAATCAGTTAGGCGTGTCACAGCGTGCGTGGGTTCGAATCCCACCCTCTCCGCCACTACAGCACTTTATAATCGTTAATCCAACCTTCGCTGATCGGCGGAGGTTTTTTTATTTGTACTTGATCAACAACAAAAAAGAGGAACCCTATCGGGTCCCTCTCCAGAGGCAGTACATCAATGATGTTCGGAATTTCTCTGTGTAAAGCCGCTAAAGTGATTGGGTTGTGCTGAGACTGTGCTTTTTTTAGGAGCCCAGCCCTTACTCTTCCCGGGTTACAATAGTTGCTGAATCAGAATCCCAGTGATTGTGTTCGTCTACGACGTCCAACGGAACCACACCTCTCTTTTGTACTGCCTGAGTTTATTATGGGACAGGATCGACTCTTTTATACATGATGCTCAAAAATTAATGGACCCGAGCTTTCTCGACCTTTTTCCATTTGCGGTTTTTGTTGGTGGTTTCGGGGAAGGTATCACCCTTTTCCATTTCGATCCGTTTCGGATTATTGATCTGTGTGTGGAAGCTGCGTGCTTCGCCTACTTCCATGTAGACACCGGGGTTAGGTGCTTTGTCGCCTTTTTCATATTCCGTCTGTTCGCCCATGATATCCCTCCTTCTCTAGAGTGGTGAATACAGTTATATTGTGCGCACTCATGAGGTTGTTCATGTAGCTAAAAAGTACCTGGAAATGGTATTGATTAATATTGCTTGCACTCGTCAGAACTATTTGGTATATTAATATGGTGCGAGTCTATGTTTGTGCTCGTTCCTTGCTCCTGACGTGATTAGGGGCCGCAGACCATAAGGAGGTGAAAATTATGCGCAAATATGAAGTCATGTACATTATTCGTCCTGACATTGAACAAGAAGCCGTTCAAGCAGCAGTCGAAAAATTCCAAGGCATCATCTCCAACGGCGGAGAAATTACAAAGCACGATGTGCAAGGTAAACGCCGTCTTGCGTATGAGATCAAGAAATTCCGTGATGGCGTTTATGTTTTGGTTAACTTCAATGCAGAACCTGCAGTAGTTACCGAATTGGAACGTCTCATGAAGATTTCCGACGAAGTAATTCGTTATCTCATTACGAACGACGTTGCCTAAGATGTTGACAAGCTTTGTAATTGATCGCGTTAAAGGAGGGGATTGAATTGTTGAACCGTATCATTCTGATCGGTCGGTTGACCCGTGACCCGGAACTTCGTTATACTCCCGCTGGTGTAGCCGTAACGCAGTTTACACTTGCTGTAGACCGCAACTTTACGGGCCAGAACGGTGAACGCGAGGCGGACTTCATCCCGGTAGTAACCTGGAGACAGCTGGCTGAGACCTGTGCCAATTACTTGCGCAAAGGACGTCTGACAGCCGTGGAAGGACGCATCCAAGTACGGAATTACGAGAATAACGAAGGTAAACGTGTATACGTAACCGAAGTCATTGCCGATAATGTCCGTTTCCTGGAATCTTCGCAAAACCGTGAAGGCGGAAATACACCAAGTGATGCAAGTGTTCCTGAAGAACCAGCCTATGGTGGTAGCGGTGGTAACAGTGGGCGCGGAAACAGCAATAATTTTTCGCGTAACAACAACAATAATCAAGATCCTTTTTCGGGCGATGGAAAACCGATCGATATATCGGACGATGATTTGCCATTTTAATAAGGAAGGACTGAACTGAACATGGCTTTCAAACAAAGAGAAGGCGGAGACAACGACAAAAGACCGGCACGTCGTGGTGGACGCAACAAGCGCAAAAAAGTGTGCTACTTCACTGTGAACAAAATTACTCACATTGATTATAAAGACACTGAGCTTCTTAAGAAGTTCATCAGCGAACGCGGAAAGATTTTGCCGCGTCGTGTAACAGGTACAAGTGCAAAATACCAACGCGCTCTGACCATTGCTGTAAAACGCTCGCGTCAAATCGCGCTGCTGCCTTACACAACGGAATAGGACGTTTTATACAAAGCAGCCGGGCAACCGGCTGCTTTTTTATTTGCCCCTAAACGACACCCTCCCGCATTAATCAGCTTCAGCTAAGAAGAAAGACGGATAAAACCAAATGATAGCAGGACGGCTGCGCTCAAAGTATGCCCGCTTGGTCATAAATACTAAATTGTATATAATGAGTAAGAAATGACGGAAGCTAAACAGCCGCATAATTTAATTCTTGGAGGCATGATGATGGTCAGTGCAAGCCCCTATGTAGTCATTGAGAATATACAAGATTCGGTAGAATATTATCAGAGCGTGTTTGGCGGGGAAATTAAGATTTTGAATGAGCATAAAGGCAAGTGGCTGCATGCAGAGCTGCATCTGGGCCAGAGTCTGATCCATTTCTCCGATGATTACGGGAAAGGCGCCAAGACGGAAAATGTCAGCATTATTATGGGGCTGGACAGTGAGGAACAGCTGCGCGGAATTTATGACAAACTGATTACTGATGGCGGTCAAGTCCTGGTTGAGCTGCAAAAGACTTTCTTCGGCGCTCTTCATGGACAAGTTGCAGATAGTAAGAATAGAATTAGTTGGGTATTGAACTGTTTTGTTGCCAATTGACGGATGTCACAGAATGTAGTAAATTACAGTTATCCTAAACTAAAGGGGAAATTTTGATGTTGGTGAGCGTTCTTAACTAAGCAATTTCATATTACCTGAACAATTAGCTGCGCCAGGTATCGGATTAGGCGATACGTGTGCTCTGTTTGAGTCTGTCCCGCGACATGCTCTGGTTGTTGAAGGTGAATGATTTAGTTAAGAACACACGAAGCGTCACGATGGCCTCTTTACGGCTGTTGTTCTCTTTGTAATTAACCGTGCTCTTGCAGCACGGTTTTTTCTATTTTCAGAGACAACAGCCTATAAATGAGGGCAAGGACTGCCGTAGTGGCAGTCTTTGCCCTTTTTTGCGTTAGGAACAATCACGCCTGACACATTCAGGCCGACAATAGAGGAGGAGAAACATTGAATCTGCAAAGTTTGAATACCCTTGAATACGAAGAGATCAAACAGGATTTGGCACGGCATGCAGTATCCTATGAAGGAAGAAGATATGTAAATGAGCTGGCACCGATGACTTACCTGCCGGCAATCCACCGGGCAATGGATGAAACGGATGAAGCCTATGAGCTGTTGGGAAGAGGGGCAAGTGTTCCGCTGCCTTCTCTGGAGGGAATCGAGTCGATCATGTCACTGTTGGGTACGGGATATATGTATAACGAGCAGGATCTTATGTCGGTATGCACCTTTCTGAACAGCTGCAGCCAGCTGCGCAAGTATATGGCCTCCAAGGAGCAAAGTGCGCCGCGGATCGCCGCCTACGGGGCTTCTTTGCAGGAATTGAGGCATGTCAGAGAGGAAATAGAACGTTGTATCCGGTTTGGGGTCATAGAAGACCAGGCGAGTAAAGGGCTGGAGAGAGTGCGCAAGCGCCTGGCAGTGGCTAAAGAGCGGCTAAACAGGAAGCTGGAGAGTATTATGTCCAAGCACCAGTCTATCCTCCAGGAGAATCTGGTCAGCATGCGCGGCGGGCGTTATGTTATTCCTGTAAAACGCGAATATCACAAGCAGGTGAAAGGCTCAGTGCTGGATCAATCCACCAGCGGACAGACCGTCTTCGTCGAGCCTTATGATATAGCCGCCCTACAGGGAGAGCTGGAGCTGCTGGCTGCTGACGAGGCACGGGAAGAGGGAATGATTCTAAGCATGCTCAGCGGCATGGTGGAACAGGAGCAGGAAGCCTTGCGGGTCAATATCGATGTGACGGGCACGTATGATTTCATCTTTGCCAAAGCTAAGTACGCCCGCACACTTGGGGCGAGGAGAGTAGCTTTGAATGACCGTGGTTACTTGAGGATGAATGGCGGCAGGCATCCGAAGCTGAAGGATATGGTGCCGGTCAGCCTGGAGTTAGGCAAGGGCTATAAGTCTTTGATTGTAACAGGCCCCAATACTGGCGGGAAAACAGTTGTGCTCAAAACACTGGGCCTACTGACCTTAATGGTGCATTCCGGAATGCTGGTTCCTGTAGAGGAGGACTGTGACTTTGCTGTATTCAGCGATGTAATCAGTGTTATTGGAGACGGACAGAGCCTGACGCAGTCGCTGAGCACCTTTTCTGCCCAGATGAAGAGCATTGAGGGAATGCTGCAGGAAGCCGGAAAAGGGGTACTGCTGCTGATTGATGAGCTGGCGGCAGGGACAGATCCCGGTGAAGGTTTTGCTCTCTCGATAGCTATTCTTGAGGAATTGAACCGCAAAGGGGCGAATATCATTGTCACTACCCATTTTAATGAGCTAAAAGTGTTTGCTGCTTCAACCCCGGGATTCCAGAATGCGCGGATGGAGTTCGATAAAGAGACACTCCGGCCGCTCTACAAGCTGACCATTGGCGAGGCGGGTGAAAGCTACGCGCTGCAAATCGCCGAGAAGCTGGGTATCCCTGCCAATGTCATCCAGCGCTCGCAGCAGCTTGTAGCCCAGCAGCGGGAACAGCAGGGCGGGAGAGTGAACTGGAGCAGCCCTTATGCCGGGCACACAGGGCACAAGACTGATGAATTGAGAGTGTCCGTTGAATCGAATGAAGAGGACAAAGAGCGGACTCAAGAAGGCGGAGAGCAGAATGACTCTGCGGAGGAAGCAGGCAGCAAGAAGCAGGCCATGAGTTTTGAGGTAGGCGATGCGGTGTATGTTAGCTCCCTTGGAAGAACAGGAATTGTGTATGAGAAGCGAAATGACTTGGGAATGGTTGGGATTATGATTCAAAAGCAAAAAATGCAAATAAATCATAAACGCCTGAAACCCTACCTCTCCAAAGCGGAGCTGTACCCTGACGATTATGATTTTGATATTATTTTCGAGAGTAAGGATACCCGTAAAAAGCGCAAGCTGATGCGAAAAAGACATGTTGAAGGCGTGACGATCATCCATACGGATGAGGAGCAATAGGCATAAATTCTGAACGGAGGTCTGCCCCGAAAAGGCAGGCCTTTTTGTGTCCGACGCACAAAGGTTACAAATATGGTCTTTTCTTTACGGAGAATATTGTATATCCTCTATAATGTGGTTTATCAAAACCGTGTTTTAAAAATTTTACGTAAACTGATATATATAGCTTAAATTGGAATAACAACTAAATTTTAATAATAAATTCAGTAAAATAAACATTAGAAAACGCTTCCATATAGGGTTATAGGAACAGAAGAAAGGAAGGAATACATGCATAAACGTAAACTTGGCGGAATGCTGATGCTCATGGCTTTCCTACTTTCAGCATGCAGCGGTTTAGGCTTAAGCAATAATTTAAATACAATATCCTTCAGCAAAACGGCTGATGAAGCGAAGGCAGGAGGTACCGTTACCTATGGCTACACCTCTCCGTTCCAGGGACTGTTTGAACCCGCTTTTTTTGAAGGAGATGATGATTCCAATGTTCTTGATTTCATTACGGAGGCTATGTTTACCGTCGAGGATGACCTGACAACCGTACCGAATATTGCTTCCTGGCAGGAATCCGAAGATCATACCGTGTTCACATTCAGCATTAAACCTGGTGTCCGCTGGCATAACGGCGATGAGCTGACGGTGGAAGACTGGAAATTTGCACTTGAGACAATTGCCAGCCCTGACTACACAGGTTCAAGGTATTACAGCGTGGAAATGATTAAGGGAGTAGAAGATTATCATAGCGGTAAAGCGAAGGAAATCTCCGGAATCAAAGTCATTGATCCTTATCGGCTGAGAATTACGGTAAATGCTGCACGCGTGAATACTATTGACAATTTGTGGCCTTATCCGATGAACAAGAAATATTATAGCGGAGTGGCTGTTAAAGATATGCCGGAAAGTGATCAGGTGCGGAAAAACCCAATTGGCATTGGCCCCTTCGAGGTAACTCAAATTCAGCCGGGGCAGCTTGTGGAAATGAAGCGGTTTGACCATTATCACCGGGGAAAGGCTTTGCTTGACGCTGTTGTATATAAGGTAGTGGATCCTGAGAGCCTTTCTCCCCAGTTCAAGGAAGGTATGATCGATATTGGAACGGTTCCGCGGGATAATTTTGCAGCCATAAAGGACTTGGATAACATTGAGGTTCTGCAATCGCCAGAGCTGTCCTACGAATATATAGGCTTCAAATTTGGACATTGGGATGATGTAACACAGCAAAATATCATGGATAACCCCAAGTTTGCAGACAAGCGCTTGCGCAAAGCTATGTATTACGCACTGGACCGTCAAGGTATTATCAATAAATTCTCCAATGGGCTGGGAACGCTGATTGAAACTCCGGTCCCCAGTACAAGCTGGGCCAAAATTGCCGGTTCAGAGATTAATACCTATCCCTATCACCCTGAACTTGCCAGGTCATTGCTTGATGAAGCGGGATATGTGGATATGGATGGCGACGGCTTGCGCGAGGACCCCAAGGGAGCTAAATTCATCATTCACTATGATGCCATGAACGGCAGCAAGACCTCAGCGCCGCGCACGCAGGCGATTCTGCAGAATTGGCGGGAGGTCGGACTGGATGTACAGCTAAACGGTGGAAGTCTGAAAGAACTGAATACGTTCTACGAAGCGGTAGAGAACGATGATCCTTCGGTCGAGCTGTTTAACGGGGTATGGGGACTAGCCAGTGACCCGGATCCGTCAGGCTTGTGGCGCTCATCGGATCTGTGGAATTATTCGCGCTGGTATTCAACCCGCAGCGAAGAACTGATCCGTGAGGGTGTGGGCACCAAATCGTATGATAAGGAGCATCGCAAGCAGGTGTATTATGAGTGGCAGAAGCTGATTAATGAGGAGGTTCCGATGATCTTTTTTGCCGAACGGGCCAATATTACTGCTGTTAATCATCGACTGCAGGGGGTAAGAGTGAATGCTATAAGCAATATTGTAGAGCCGCAGAAGTGGTGGATTAAGGATATCGATTAGACATTTGAGACCGCAAAAACCGCATCCCAAAAGATCGCGGGGGTTGCGGTCTTTATGTGTTAAAGCCTAAGCTGTCAGCAGGTTTTTAAATATTTATTTGTCAAGCTGCATAACAAAATAGAGTTTTGCTCGTCATATACTTTATGGATTACAAGTGGCTGCAGCACAAATGATGTCGGTATTTGTTGTTTCTTTTTATGCGTCAAGTGATTACAATAGAAATATTGTTTCTGTGTCAAAGTTGTTTTCCAGGTTTATTCAACAATTAGAATGACCCTAATTCCTGAAAGGGGGAATACTAAAACTGAATAGGGGCAGAGAGCATGTTCAACAAAAGAAACCCAGTCATGACTGTCTGGTAAGCAGCAGGCAAGCATTGTAAATAGATCTTCAAGCAATCCTGTGTATATTCCACCATAAAGAAGGAATCCAATGATGAAGAAGAAAAAAATGAAAAAAAGGTATATTGCCCTTATAGCACTTGTAGTCATTCTCGCCGGGGGCTTTCTGTTTCAGAAACAGCTGGCCGTCGTGGCCTTTGATCTTTTCCTGTCAGACCGGGTCGAAAAAACATTGGCGGAAGAATCTTATCAGCCGCTGAACGACAAAGTCAAACCGGAGCCGGTTGTTTATAAAAGCGACCCGTTCTCTCTCATGCTTCTGGGTACAGACCAGCGTGACAATGAAACGGCGCGTTCCGATACGATGATCTATGCGGTCATTCGTCCAGAGGATTACAAAATGCTGCTCATTTCCATACCGCGTGATACGTATACCGAAATCATCGGGCATAATGACAACAAGAAAGACAAAATCACACATGCTTACGCATTTGGCGGCCAGCAAATGGCTAAGGATACGCTGGAGGCACTGCTGGGGCACGATATTCAATATTATGCCACAATTAATTTCCAAGGCCTCAAGGATGCGGTGAATGCCATTGGAGGCGTACCGCTGCCGATTAAGAAGGATATCGTAAACAAAGGCAAGGATCACGAGAAATTTACGATTGAGGGCGGCAAGCCGAACTACGATGGTGAAGAGGCGCTCAATTACACCCGTTACCGGGAGGACAGTGATTTTAACCGGACCAAACGGCAGCAGGTCTTTATTGATGTGGTTGCGAATAAAATGTTATCAATCAGTCAAATCGGCAAGATCCCTGAGCTGCTGGACATTATGGGTGAAAATTTCAAGACCGATATCGAGCCGTCCACCATTATTAGCCTGGCCAAGAAATTCATGAGCGGCAAAGACATGGATATTTCCAGCTTTACCGTGATGGGTGAAGGGGAGCGCATCAACGGATTGTATTACGATATCATAGATGAAGAAGACTTGAAGGAAGCGAAGGCCTTGATCGACAATTGGATGAGTGCCAGCACACCGGTTGATCAGCTGATTGAGCCGGGCAAAGCGGAGAACGCGCTGGAGCCCAAGGCTACAGCTCAAGCACAATAGAACGGTCGGGACCAATATCATATCCTAAAAAAAGCAGCAGCCATGTGCAAGGTTAGTGGCTGCTGCTTACTGTCTTCATGGTATAATGAGATGGAACTTATTGCTCGCTGAGGCGTATAACTACAATGGCCCTGTAACAAGGGGAAGGTAAGTGTTAATTCCTTCGGAACTCTTTGAGGAGGATCAAGAGATGAATATTGCGTTTTTTTTACTTCCGAAGCAGGAGGTCGCGTGCGTGACACTGGATTCAACGCTGCGGCAGACTTTGGAACGGATGGAATTTCACCGCTATACTGCTGTACCGATCCTGAACCGCAACGGGGAATATGCCGGAACCGTAACAGAAGGCGATTTGCTCTGGTACATGAAGGACTCGGGCGGGGCGGTTACGTTTGAAAATGCTTCGAAATATTTGCTTAAGGATGTGCCGCTGCGGATGAACAATCTGCCGGTATCGATCGACGCCGATATGGAGGATTTGATTAATCTGGCCAAGGTGCAGAACTTTGTGCCGGTGGTCGACGATATGAACCGATTTATCGGTATTGTCCGCCGGAGTCAAATTATTGAATATTGTGAGAAGGTTGTTTCGCGGCAATCGCAGGAATCGTTATAATTTATTGATGCATCAGATGCAAATGCAGCAAGGCCTGTATTTCCGGCAACAAACGGAATGCGGGCCTTTTTTGAAGAGGGATGGCCCGTAGAAGCGGTGTTAACCGGCCTATTGTCTGAAGACAAACTTGGCTCTTTCCGGGGGGCTGACCGTCCCGTGTGGCTGGGAAATATTTATGCTATAATGGAGAATAATGCTTTTTGCCGGAGGTTAAGAGACATGCCCAATGTGCCGAAGGATTTGGATGTGGCCAAACGCGCCAAGGTAATTGAGTGGTTAAAAACCGAAGTAATTGATCAAGTCTCAAGGCTGTTCAAGGCATTGTGGGAAGGCAGCACCGCCCGTGTGGGCGACAGTCTGGCCAGCCTGATTATGAGCTCATATATTCTGGGGCGCAGACTGGGTATTCCCTATCGGGAGCTGGATGATTTATTAATCGAAAAGCTTAGAAAGCACAGGCAGGAAGGGCATCAGCTTGAAGAATGGTACCAGGATATATCTGCGTTAGAAGAACATATGCGTAAGAGGTGAATACTGTTGAAATTTCGCTGGACATCTGTGGCATGGAGCATCGTCTACTTGCTGCTGCTGCTATCCTTATCAACCCCGCTGCTCATTATCACTACCCTTTTCTTGATTATTCCGGCTGTAGTGCTATTCACTACTCTGAGTACTAAACAGTTTATTGTACATCTACTGCCAGTACTGCTGATTGTAGGCCTGATTACGCCTGTTTACGTAGTGTTAGCGCTCTATTTCTTAATCCCGGCAATAGTTATGGGACGATGGTACAAGAAACGCGCTTCGGCGCTGTCGACCATCCTTGCGGGAACCGTTACGATTTTAGGCGAGTTTCTGCTGCTGCTGGTGATCGGTACGGCGCTGTTCAATTTTGATCTCTCCAGTTATGTCAATGATATGATGCAGATGGTTACGTCCCCGCTCTCTGATCTGGGCACGGGCAATCCGCTGATGACCGAGTTCAATCTTACATCTGAGGATGTAAATACAATCAGTCATATGACCATACAGGTTATTCCTATGACGCTGATTCTGAGCTCGTTTATGATGGCTGTAATCACCCACTCCATTGTCCGCCCCATCCTTAACAGCATGGACTATGCGGTTCCCAAGCTGAAGCCCGCGCGTGAATGGAGACTTTCAAGATCATTTATCTGGTACTATCTGTTGGGAGTCGTAATTAACCTGCTGTTTGGCAATTCTGACAACAGCTTTATGCTGATGATCTCGGCCAATCTGTTGCCATTGCTGCAAATCGTATTTAAAATCCAGACTATCGGATTCCTGTTCTTCGTGGTCTATGAGCGTAAATGGAGCAAGATTGTGGCGATACTGCTGGCACTGCCGGTTATTTGGCTGCCGGGATTATGGATTATCGGTATTATCGATATGGCGTTCCCACTGCGAGAGCTAGTGAAGAAATCGAAACGATAGGGTGAGAGCTCATGCCTAAATTTCTGCAAAGACGCTGGCACGGCTATCATACCGTATGGGCGTTCCTGCTGCTGCTGGTCCTTATTATAGTCGTCAGTATCTATAACTGGGCTCTGGGGATTGCCAGCCTGTTCCTGGCCGGCACTTTATGTTTCTCCATGCTGCAAGCGGAGATCTCATTCCGGCGCAACCTGGTGGAATATATCAACGGGCTTTCTTTCCGCATCAAGCGGGTGGAGGGTGAAGCTGTCAGCATGCTTCCGCTCGGCATTATCCTGTATAGCGAAGACCGGACGGTGGAGTGGAACAACCGCAATGCCGGTGACATCTTTTCCCGGAAGTCCCTGGTAGGTGAAGCGCTGCAGGAGCTGCTGCCTGAGGTGATGTCCTCTCTGACGGTAAATGTGCCGGTTAAGCGGGACCCTGCCAAAGAGGGCGTGCTCAAGGACATCAGACAGGAAATTTCAGTGGATGACCGGTATTATCAGGTTGTGGCCATACCCAGCGAGCGTCTGCTCTATTTGTATGACATTACCGAGCTTGTGGTTCTGCGGGAAAGGTATGAGGAAGAGAAGCTGGCCATTGGTATTGTGATGATGGACAATCTGGATGAAGCAGCTCAAGGCATGGATGATCAGCAGCGCACTTCGCTGATCGCCAAGGTAGCCAGTGAGATTACGGAGTGGAGCAAGCAGTTTGAAGTATACTTGCGGCGGTTGTCCTCAGAGCGCTACTTGATGCTGCTGAATCACCGCAGCCTGCAGGCGCTGGAAGAGAGCCGGTTCGTTGTACTCGACGAAGTGCGTGAAATGACGGCAGACCTCAAGGTGCCGATGACCCTGAGCATAGGCCTTGCCTATGGTTCAGAGTCCGCCAGTGAGCTCGGAGCGCTGGCGCAATCCAGTCTGGATATGGCGCTGGGCCGCGGCGGGGATCAGGCAGCCGTTAAGGCGGGCCAGAGGCTCTCCTTCTATGGAGGCAAGAGTAACGCGGCGGAGAAGCGCACGAGAGTCCGGGCGCGGGTCATTGCGCATGCGCTGCGTGACCTGATGCAGGAGAGCGACAGGGTGCTGATTATGGGTCACCGGGTCCCCGATATCGATGCCGTAGGGGCTGCTATTGGGCTGCTTAAGGCGGCACAGATGTACAATGTGGAGGCAAACATCGTGATGGAGACGCCTAATCCGTCCATCACTAGGATGATGGAGCAGATCCGCCGCGATGATGAGCTGTACAAAACCTTTGTTACTACAGAGCAGGCACTCCAGATGATGACTGAACATACGCTGCTGATTGTCGTGGATACGCACAAGGCCTCCATGACGATGGAGCCGCGCCTCGTGCAGTACGCCAGCCGCATTGTTGTTGTTGACCATCATCGCCGGGGTGAGGAGTTCATTAATGATGCGGTGCTGGTATATCTGGAGCCCTATGCCTCTTCCACCTGCGAGCTGGTAACAGAACTGCTGCAGTACATTCATGACAAGATTAAGCTCAGTCCGCTGGAGGCTACCATGCTGCTCGCGGGAATTACGGTCGACACGAAGCATTTCGCGTTGCATACCGGCTCGCGAACCTTTGAAGCGGCAGGGTTTCTGCGGCGGATCGGCGCGGACACGATCCTTATCCAGCGTATGCTGAAAGAGGATTTGCAGGAGTACATTTCCAAAGCAGAAATTATCAAACATGCCCGGATGGTGTATGATCATATTGCACTCGTTGTAACCTCACCGGGAATGAAAATTCCACAGCTCTTAATTGCCCAGACAGCGGATACGCTGCTGGGAATGACGAATGTGGTGGCTTCATTCGTGATCAGTGAGCGGCCTGACGGCCTCATCGGCATCAGTGCCCGGTCACTCGGACGAATGAATGTGCAGGTGGTCATGGAGAAGCTCGGCGGCGGAGGGCATTTGTCCAACGCAGCGGTGCAGCTCGAGGGAACATGCAAGCAAGCAGAAGCCAGACTAATGGAAGTTCTGGCTGAAATTGAAGCGAAAGAGGGGCTATTCGAATGAAGGTCATTTTTATAAAGGATGTTAAAGGTCAAGGCAAGAAGGGGCAAGTGAAAGAGGTGTCGGAAGGCTATGCAGCGAACTTTCTGCTGCCGCGCGGCTTGGTCCGCCCGGCCACAGACGGCAATGTGAAAACTTTGGAGAATCAGGCAGCAGCTGAGCAGCGCCGCAAGGACCAGGAGAAAGAGGAAGCGCAGCAGCTGGGTAAGAAGCTGGACGAGCTGACGCTGACCCTGAAAGCAAAATCGGGTGAAGGCGGCCGTCTCTTCGGCGCTATAACAAGCAAGCAGATCGCCGAAACTTTGGTGGAAACACAAGGGATCGTAATCGACAAGCGCAAAATTGAGCTGAGTGATCCCATTCGCCATGTAGGTACGTTTCAGGTAAGTGTGAAGCTGCATACTGAAGTAAAGGCTAACCTTACGGTTCAGGTAACGGAGGAGTAAGATGGGTGGAGATCTCTTTTTCGATCGGATTCCCCCGCAGAACCTGGAGGCAGAGCAGGCTGTAATCGGTGCTGTTCTGCTGCAGGATGAAGCGCTGGTTACCGCGATGGAGCGGGTGAATACCGAAGACTTCTACGATAAACCGCATCAAATGATTTTTGAGGCGATGGTGCAGCTCGGAGAAGAGAGCCAGCCGATTGATCTGGTTACGCTGACGTCCAGACTGCAGGATAAGGGGCAGCTTGAGGATATCGGCGGTGTCAGCTATTTAGCTAAGCTGGCGCATGCAGTGCCGACTGCGGCCAACGTGGAGTATTATGCGCAGATCATTGAGGAGAAGGCGATGCTGCGGCGGCTGATCCGTACAGCGACGCAGATCGTCAGTGAAGGGTACACCGGCGGTGAGGATGTCGCCGATATGCTGAGCGATGCCGAGCGGCGGATTCTGGAGATCTCCAACCGCCGGAGCGGCAGCGGCTTCATCGCCATCCGCGATGTGCTCATGCAGGTCTTCGACCGCGTGGAGCTGCTTCATCAGAATAAGGGGGGAACCTCCGGGATTCCGACCGGCTTTGCCGATCTTGATCATATGACTAACGGCTTCCAGCGTAATGACCTGATTATTGTAGCGGCCCGTCCATCCGTAGGGAAGACGGCATTCGCGCTGAATATTGCCCAGAATGTAGCAGTCCGTGCCAAAGAGACCGTAGCCATCTTCAGTCTGGAAATGTCGGCGCCGCAGCTGGTACAGCGTATGATCTGCGCGGAAGCCAACCTCGATGCCAACATTATGCGTACCGGTGATTTCAAAAGTGATGATGATTGGTCGAAGCTTACGATGGGGATTCAGTCCTTATCGGAAGCAGAAATCTATATTGATGATACTCCTGGGATCACGGTTACAGATATCCGGGCGAAATGCCGTAGGCTCAAGAAGGAAAAAGGCCTCGGCATGATCGTCATCGACTACTTGCAGCTGATTCAGGGACGCGGCAAGGGCGGGGAGAACCGCCAGCAGGAGGTCTCCGAGATTTCCCGTACCCTGAAGCAGATAGCCCGTGAGCTTGATGTTCCGGTCATTGCCCTTTCCCAGCTCAGCCGGGGTGTGGAGCAGCGGCAGGACAAGCGCCCGATGATGAGTGACCTTCGGGAATCCGGTTCCATCGAGCAGGATGCCGATATCGTAGCCTTCCTGTATCGTGATGACTACTATAACCAGGATACCGAAAAGAAAAATATCATTGAAATTATTATTGCCAAACAGCGTAACGGCCCTGTCGGCACTGTAGAGCTTGTGTTCCTGAAAAATTTCAACAAGTTCGTCAACTACGAGCGGGCACACGCTGAACCTTTTGCAGGGTAGATCATTTATTCACAATTTCCGAACGATTGCACATTTCCTTGTGTGATCGTTCGTTTTTATTTGACTTTAAAAAGTACCGCTGTTACACTGGTTATTGTGCTTTAGCAGGTTAAAACTGCTTTGGCGTCCGGAGGGCTGCGTACATAAGAACGCTGTACAGAGCCCATATTATGAAAAATAATGGTGCTAGCTTGCACCTACGGAGGAATGAATATGTCAACGGTAGTCGTCGTGGGAACACAATGGGGAGACGAAGGCAAAGGGAAGATCACGGATTTTCTGGCAGAGAGCGCAGATGTGGTCGCCCGGTATCAGGGGGGTAACAATGCCGGTCACACGATTCTGATTGACGGAAAGAAATTCAAGCTGAGCTTGATTCCATCAGGTGTATTTTATAAAGAAAAGACTTGTGTAATCGGTAACGGAATGGTTATTAATCCGGAAGCCCTGATCCAAGAAATTAATTATATTCATGAGAACGGATTCGACACCAAAAATCTGGTGATCAGTGATCGTGCCCATGTCATTATGCCATATCATATGCTGCTTGATGCCTTGGAAGAAGACCGTAAAGGCCCGAACAAAATCGGTACTACACGCAAGGGAATTGGCCCGGCGTATATGGATAAAGCGGCACGCAACGGAATCCGGATCGCCGATCTGATGGATGCCGAGGAATTTGAGCTGAGACTGCGCCAATTAATGGAGGAAAAGAATCAGGTCATTACCCAGGTTTATGGAGCGGAAGCTTTGAACGTGGAAGAAATTCTAGTCAAATATCTGGAGTATGCAGAAGTGCTTCGCGGTTATGTGACGGATACTTCAGTGGTTCTGAATGATGCTATAGATGCTGATTCCAGAGTACTGTTTGAAGGTGCACAAGGTGTAATGCTGGATATCGATCAAGGGACTTATCCGTTTGTTACATCGTCGAACCCTTCGGCTGGCGGTGTGTGCATCGGGTCTGGCGTGGGCCCTTCGAAGATCAAGCAGGTTATCGGGGTTGCTAAGGCCTACACTACCCGTGTTGGCGACGGTCCGTTCCCTACCGAGCTGAACGATGCTACAGGTGATTACATCCGTGAAACAGGCCATGAATATGGTACTGTAACCGGACGTGCCCGCCGTGTGGGCTGGTTCGACAGTGTGGTTGTCCGTCATGCCCGCCGGGTCAGCGGAATTACCGGTCTGTCGCTCAACTCGCTGGATGTGCTTAGCGGCCTTGAGACGGTGAAGATTTGCACCGGCTATAAATTCCGCGGCGAGGTGATTACTCACTATCCGGCCAGCCTCAAAATGCTGGCTGAATGCGAAGCCGTCTATGAGGAGCTTCCAGGCTGGAGCGAAGACATCACCGGAGCGAAGACACTGGACGATCTGCCGGCCAATACACGCAGATATGTGGAGCGGGTATCGGAGCTTACGGGTATTCCGATTGCCATCTTCTCCGTAGGACGCAACCGTGAGCAGACCAATCAGGTTCTGCCTATCTATATCTAAGATTCCTGTAAGTAAAGGGGCCCTATGTGGGTCTCTTTTTTTTGTGCTTCAACAATTATGTAATATTTTGGTTTCCCGGAGCCGGTTCTAGTCAATACTGGGAGGATGAAAGCAATAACGCACTGATCCTCCAGAGATTGAATATGAACAGGGCGCAAGGGAGTGATGAAGATGAAGATAGTAAGACGTGCACTTGGAGTCTGCCTGATTGTCGTACTGGCCAGCGCACTTTCGGTTCTGACCACGGCATTCGTCGTCAATACGTATATACAGTCGGTGTTGGCCAGTTTTGATATAGAGCTGGAGGGCCCGTCACCGGGAATTGGCGGTTTTATTAAGAGCCTCACGGGAATGGGAGCCACAGATAACGCCAAAAATGTAGCTGAGGATGATAAAGGTGCTTCCGGTGCAAAGAAAGACAGCAAAAGTGAAACGGTGGATACACCAGAACAAAAAACGGAGAAGTCCGTGGAGGAAAAGGCGCCTGAGGATGCTTTGGCTGTAATGGGAGAGGCTTCCGGAGAGGAAGAACAAAGTGACAGTGCACTGGACCAGCAGCTGGTAATGACACCGGAAGCGATGGGTGAGCTCAAGGACAGTCTGCCCATGGATGAGAAATCCAATATTTTCAATATCCTGATGACCAAACTTCCGCAGGAGGAGATGCAGAAAATCTCAACGGCGATGGAGGATGGGTTGACGGAGAATGAAGTGAGGGAACTGCAGCAAGTCATTGCCAAGTATGTGAATCCTGATGAATATGACACTTTAATGAAAATGCTTACACCAAATTCAACTGAGGGTACCACAAACTAAAAATTGTCATTTTTTGGACACGTACTTGATGTTAAAATGTCAAAATCATGGAAGAAACCCGCGATTATCGCGGGTTTTGTCTTTGGGGTAAAGTTGAAATTTTTCTGCCGTCTATGGTACAGTAAAAAAGGACTATAAGGGGTTAATTTTTTGTAACCTTTTTAAATATAAGAAAAGTACGAATTTCACCTCATACTTTATGCTTATATTTTGGACGGAAACGAAATGCAGTTACACTAACGCACATAGTAAATAGATGCAGCAGCATATATAAAAGGGGTCGAATAACAAGGTTGGCCGCTTCTAAGCGGACTGAAAGGGAGAGTTTCATGAAAGGATTTAAGTTCATGCGCGGGATGGGGAAACTGCGGGACAAAGCAGAGACATCCGCAGAATTCAGCGCAGAAAGTCAAAAGGGCAGTTCTGCCTCTAGCGAAACTAACGTCTTTTATCAAGAAACCAAACCTCGGAGATTCCGGCGGTCCTGGATAGCAGCTTCTGCCGGTCTGGTGCTTCTGGCGGCCTTTTCAATCACGGCAGAGAAGAAATATGTGACCGCGAACACGGTAACCTATTATAAGGTGCTGGTTAAGGGTGAGGAAATCGGAAAGATCAGCGAGGAAACGGAGCTGGATCGGCTGTTCGAAGAGAAGCAGCAGGAATATCAGCTCAAGTATCCGGATTCAGTGATGGTGCTGCAAACAAGCGGCATTACGACAGAGGCGGAAAAAGCGTATAAACCGGAGATAGACAGTGCCGCTACGCTGGACAAGCTGGATGGCATGCTTAAAGCTTATGCAGTGGGAGTGCAGCTGACGGTGGATGGCAAAGCTGTGGGGATTGTCAAGGATCAGGAGACAGCGAATGCCGTCCTGCAGGGCGTGAAAGAACACTACGTTCCGGCTGCCGCAGTTTCAACGGGCGCCCAGCTCAAGAAGACAGCAGCTACGCGTTCCGCGAAGGCGGCTGCACCGGCAAATGCAGACAAGGTAGAATCGGTTGCCATTCAGGAGGACGTTTCCGTTGTTCCTGTCAAGGCGGACCCCACCCAGGTGCTGAGCGTCCAGGAAGCGGTCGAGGTGCTCACCGAGGGGAAAGAGGAGCCGCTTGTTTATGCGGTTCAGGAAGGGGATACCGTCTCTGGGATTGCCAAACGTTTTGAGATTACGCAGGCTGATATTTTCCGCAACAATCCGTCGGTGGAAGAGCTGACCCTGCAAATTGGAGACGAGCTGCAATTGACCGTACCACAGCCAGAGCTTACTGTAGTAACCGTAGAGCAGGTATCGGAGCAGCTTGTCACTGAGCCGGAAGTGATTGTCCGCAAGAGCGATGAGCTGGCAGCAGGCAAGAGCAAGGTTGTCCGGGCAGGACAGACCGGCCTGAAACAGATGAAGTACAGGGTGACCAAGGAAAATGGTCTCGTAGTGAAGGAAGAATGGATGGGCCAGGCGGTTCTGAAGGCTTCCTTGCCTGAGGTGGTCTATCGCGGCACGAAGGTAGTCGGCGAAGGAACGGGCATGTTTGCCTGGCCGGTCAGTGGGGCGAGCCTCTCCAGCAGCTTTGGCCAGCGCTGGGGACGAAGCCATAAAGGAGTCGATCTCGTATCCGGTAACCGGACCATCACAGCTGCAGATGCCGGGACGGTTACTTTTGCAGGCGTACAGAGCGGCTACGGCAATGTGGTCATTGTGGATCACAAAAACGGATATGTCACCTACTACGGCCATCTGAGAAGCATCTCAGTATCTGTCGGCCAGCGGCTGGAGCAGGGAGCCAGCATTGGTGTTATGGGCAACACGGGGCGTTCAACCGGTACCCACCTGCATTTTGAGATCCGCAAGAACGGCACAGCGGTCAATCCGCTGAGATATCTGAAATAATCCATAGGTTATAATCAGCCGTCCGAGTTTTCGGGCGGCTTTATCTTTTAAAGCTAAAAATATATTGATGAGCAGGATGAAAGTACAGTGCTATCCCCACTTCGTAGGATGTGACGCCAGTGCAGGTATGTTAAAATAAGAGAATGAGTGATTAGTACGCTTAGAAAGGTGAAGCTGAGCATATGCAGATGGGAACGATTCTGGTAGTAGACGATGAACAGCCTATTGCTGATATATTAAAGTTTAATCTCGAAAAAGAGGGCTATGAGGTAATCTGTGCCTTTGACGGCAACAGTGCTGTGGAGCTGGCTCTGTCCAGACGGCCCGATCTGATGCTGCTTGATCTGATGCTTCCCGGCAAGGATGGCATGGATGTCTGCCGTGAAGTGCGCTCTGCGCATTTGGACATCCCGATCATTATGCTGACAGCTAAAGACGGTGAGATCGACAAAGTGCTGGGTCTGGAATTGGGTGCGGATGATTATGTAACCAAGCCTTTCAGCACGCGAGAGCTGCTGGCCAGAGTCAAAGCTCAAATGAGGCGCCAGCATAAGCCATCGCCGTCGGAAATGCTTAGTGAAAGAGCGGAGAGCAAACAGGGCGTCAATCATTTCGGCCTGTTCGTTGATACCGACATGTACATGGTTTATAAAGACGGAGAGCCGCTCGATTTAACACATCGTGAGTATGAGCTGCTCTATTATATGATTCGCCACGCCGGCAAAGTAATGACCCGGGAGCATCTGCTGCAGGCGGTATGGGGCTTCGAATACTTCGGGGATGTGCGGACCGTGGATGTCACGATCCGCCGGCTGAGAGAAAAAATTGAGGAGAATCCCAGCAAGCCGGAATATATCTTCACCCGGCGCGGACTCGGTTATTTGATGCATAGCCCCAAAAGCGGGGGGCTGTGATGAAAGGGCGGTCCTTTTTCCGGACGATTCAGGCCAAGCTTATCATTATTTACGTGCTGCTGATTCTGATCGCGATGCAGCTGATCGGTGTATATTTTGTCAGCTCGATGAAGAATTCACTGACTGATAACTTCACCAAAGATTTAAAGGCACGGGCAGAAATGTTGTCGATCCTTACGGCAGATAAACTGGGCAGCGAAGCCGGAACAGCCGGTGAAGAGACTGCGGTGGAGAGTCTGCGCGGAATGGTCAATAATCTGTATATCAGCGGAGCTGAAATTCAGGTACTGGATGCCAGCGGTAAAATTATTACGACATCTGTCCCTTCGCAAAACGATTATGTCGGGCAGCGGAACACACAAACCGTGGTCAGCCGTGCCCTGCAAGGCATCAGCGATAATGAGGAATATATCATTGCCGATGATAATGTGCGCAAGAAGGTGGTCGCCAAACCGGTTCTCTCCGGCGACAAAGTGGTAGGGGCGATTTATATTGCTGCCGATATGAAAGATTTATACGCCACGATGAGCCGGATTAATAGCGTGTTCCTCTCCGGTCTGCTGCTGGCGCTCGCCCTGACGGCCGTTCTGTGTGTCATTCTCGCCCATACAATCACCCATCCTATCAAGGAGATGACCCGGCATGCCACAGCGGTTGCTGAGGGCCGGTTCAACCGTAAGATGCCTGTGTTCGGCAATGATGAAATTGGGCAGCTCAGTCAGGCGTTCAACTACATGACAGGAAGGCTCCGCGAAGCGCTGTCGCAGAATGAAGAGGAGAAGGAGAAGCTTGCTTCCATCCTGACCAACATGAGTGACGGCGTGGTTGCTACAGATGAAAGCGGCGTCGTAATTCTGATGAATACCCGGGCAGCAGATATGCTTGGAGCGGAAGGCCCGCTTCCGGAAGGGGCACCGCTTGATGAGCTGCTTGGTCTCGATCATGAGCAGTCGGGGTCGCTGGCGCAAGGCAACGCCCAATCAGCAATGCTTCATCTCTCGCCAATGGGCGGAGGCGAGCCCAATATCGTCCGGGTCACCTTCACCCCCATTCACCGACGTGAAGGCGGAGGGATTGCCGGAACCATTGCGGTGCTGCAGGATGTTACCGAGCAGGAGAATCTGGAGGAATCGCGGCGGGAGTTCGTGGCGAATGTCTCGCATGAGCTGCGGACTCCACTGACGACGATCAAGAGCTATGTTGAAGCGCTTGATGATGGTGCGCTTGATGATCCGCAGCTTGCTGCGCGGTTTGTCGGAGTCATCCGCAATGAGACAGAACGGATGATCCGGCTTGTTACGGATCTGCTGCATCTCTCGCGGCTGGATTCGAGGGAATCGAGCCTGCGCATTCAGCAAACGGATATCTCCGAGATGCTGGAGGATGTGGCTGACCGCTTCTCCTTCCAGATTCGCCAGAAACGAATTCATATCAGTACAAGAGTGCGCAAGGAAGTCGCCACGGCCTGGCTGGACCGCGATCAAATTGATCAGGTGCTGGGCAATTTGGTCTCCAATGCGCTGAAATATACGCCAGAAGGCGGAACCATTCAATTGGAGGCACTGAAAACCGAAGATGGAATGCTGGCCGTTTCTGTACGTGATTCCGGGATTGGGATTCCCAAGAAGGATATCGAACGGATTTTTGAACGTTTTTACCGGGTTGATAAAGCCCGCTCGCGCAATATGGGCGGCACCGGACTCGGGCTGTCCATTGCCCGGGAAATTGTCAAGGCGCATGGAGGGTCAATTTCCCTGCAGTCAGAGCTTAATGAAGGCTCGCTGGTAACCTTCACACTGCCTCTGAAAGAGCAAAGGGGGAGTTTATTGTGAAGGAAACAATCAAGTCATGGATACTTGCCCTGCTCGTTTGCGGAAGTCTTGTAGAGAGCTATTATCTGATCTACCGGCTGCCGGGGAGCGACTCAGCGGTGATGTCAGAGAACTTGTATGTGAAGACAGATAATATGGGGCCCAAAGAAAAAGTTGAGAATCTGCTCTACCCTGATAAAATGATCATTCATATGGGGGAGGACAAGCATACGCTGTTTTATCCCGGCTCCACCTTCTATGACCTGATCATGAACCGGCTGAAAGGACGCGGGTTTGAGAGCTTTCAGCGGCGCTCGGTGCAGGATTTCGATTGGGACAAGATCCGCCGTGAGAATTCGGGCATTGAGCTGTCCTTTGGTGCCGGCATTCCGGTAACCTTGCTGCAGCGGGTAATGCAGCTCGCTCCCGATTCGCTGTTCCAGGGAGAGAGCATTGACCGGATATGGATTTACAATATTAAAAATGATTCCAAGGCACATGCCGTCTTTTTCAGTACTAGAGGCGATATCGTATATGAAGCGGCTAAGGCCGATTTGACCGTTCAGGACGTGCAGCAGCATGTAGATTTCGGTACGAATTGGACGCCATACACCGCAGTAAATGGCGATTATTATGTGCCGGAAGAAAAAATATCGCTGGTTGAGGTGGAAATGCCCTCCGGCATGTACACCATTGAACAAATGCAGAACAATCTATTCTTTGATGCCGGTAGCACCAGATATATTCCAGAGAAGGATGGCTCAAAGATTTATACAGACAGCAAACGCAGCCTGCAGGTTGATCAGGAACAGAACTGGATGAGCTATAGCGATCCGGCTGCGCTTCCTGCGGGTGAGAGTACACCTGCGAAGGATGCCCTGGAAGCGGTGGATTTTGTCAACAAGCATGGTGGATGGAACGGTACATACCGTCTGGCATCAACGGAGGAGGGCAACCAGGAGCTGACCGTTTCCTTCCAGCAGTACTACGGTTCTTATCCGATTATGAGCAAGCCAAAGCTGCAGTATGGTGTTATTAACCTGGAGCTGCAGCAGGGCACAGTATCCTCCTATGAGCGATCGCTGATGTATACAGAAGAGGGAAAAGCCGTTAAACAGGTTGTGGAGCTTCCCGGTGGCGATGAGCTGCGGGCTAAGCTGGCCCAATTCAGCGAAGCTTCGCCTGTGAGGGATTTGACCCCGGCCTATGTTGCTTCAGTAAACGGGGAGAAGCTGAAGCTCCTGCCGGTATGGCAGGTAACGCTCCGTGACGGCACTTTCCTTACACTGAACTAGAGTAATAGATGCGCGGGAAGGCACACGACGAAGCAGAATCACGAAGTGAATGCTCACAAACGAAGCGGATGCTTCCGAAGCTAGTTTGTTCGAAGCAAATTCAATGAAGTAAATGCTCACAAACTTTAAGGAGGAGCGGTATGGACTGGGGAAGAGCCAAAAATGTGCTGATTTACGCCTTTCTGGTATTGAATCTGCTGCTTTGTTATCAGCTCTGGATGGACTTGCGCGATCAGGCCAGTGCCAATCTGGATTTCACTTCCCTGTCCGCAGAAACGCAGGCGGTGATGGAACAGAAGGGGATTCGTGTGTTGTGTCCCATTCCGGCTGCCACTCCGCAGCTGCCCGATATCACTTACCGCTACTCCGGGGAAGAGCAGAATGAGGAGCCGGTTGAACTGAAGGTGCCGATAGACAGCAAGCTGATTTATTCATCATTTGCCGAACTGAGCACTTCACTGGCAGACCAGATCACAGACATCGCCAATTATCGCTTTGATTCGCAGGAGAGCGAGGTCGGCAAATTTATACTTCATCCACTGGTCGACCATAAGTGGTCTTTATTCAGAGTGCGGCTTGAGTTGATAAACAGCGATCAAAAAATTGTGGCTTACCGTTGGCCGAAGATTGAAATCGGAGCTACAAACAGTGACGAAGATATCCAGAAGGTGCTTCCGGCCTCACAGGCACTCAGCAGCCTGATTGAGAAATATTTTCCGGCGGATTCGGTAGTTAAAGAGATTGAGCTTGGCTATTATGGGGAATTGTTCAACTCTGAAAGCCAGGTGGCTTCGCCAATGTGGCGCTTTATGCTGGAGAACGGCAACGCCTATTACGTCGATGCCATCAGTGCGGACATCATCAGTCCGAAGACAACAGAGTAGAAGGAGCGGAGAGAGATATGGGGATTTCATTTACGGTACTGTCCAGCGGTTCTACCGGCAACGTAACAGTGGTGCGAAACGGGGAAACGGCGCTTATGATCGACGCGGGCCTCAGCGCCAAACGAATCGACGAGCTGCTCGCGATGCGTGAGATGACAGGCAAGGAGATAGACGGAATACTGGTTACGCATGAGCACTCGGACCATATCAAGGGACTTGGAGCGATGGCCCGCAAATACGATCTTCCGATCTACGCCAACTCCAATACCTGGGGGGCGATTGAGAAGGGCATAGGCACTATTGCCGAGCATAACCGGATTATTATGGAGACCGGACAGCACAGGGATTTCGGCAGTCTGCGGGTAGAGTCATTTGCAATCTCCCATGATGCGGCTGAACCGGTAGGGTACAATTTTTATGACGGCAAGGAGAAGCTTTGTGTTGCTACGGATCTTGGGTATGTTAGTGATAAAGTGCGGACGGCGATTGCCGATTCGGATGTGCTGGTACTGGAGGCCAACCACGATATAGAGATGCTGAGAATGGGGCGTTATCCGTGGAATACGAAACGGCGGATTCTTGGCGATTTAGGCCATCTCTCTAATGAGGCGGCGGGAGCGGCACTAAGCGAGATTCTTACCGGACGGACCAAACGGACCTATCTGGCTCACTTAAGCCGGGATCACAATATGATGGATTTAGCCAAAATGTCGGTGCGCGGGGCAATGGAAGACCGGGGCTGCTTTTTCAGAGACAGTGAGTTCAGATTGTGTGATACCTATTATGACCAGCCTACGCCGTGGGATAAGGTGAGCCAGTCATAAGCTGGTCTACCTCCGTAATTTTACGTTCCAACTCTTGGCGTGAGAAAAGCCCTTTATCAATCAACAGCTCGATCATAGCGCTTTGAACCAGGATCAGATGATAGTGTTCATCCTTAAGGTCACCCAGTTTGCCGATAAATTGCACCAGATCCATACTTGTTGAAAAAGATTCCATATTTATTCCTCCTTTTGAGCTAAACGAAAGCTGATCTGTAAAAAATTTGTAGGGTTTTTGCGTCAGAAAAAACGTGGGTGCTAGCCCTGCCTGTGATACAATCATAAAGAGCAGAATTTAGCCTGAGTTTAAATAGTACTTCTATTATTGTAGTCTTTTAAGTTGGAAAATATTCCGGATTGAAGCTTATCCTTTTTTAATATGTTGCAAGAATAGGAGACCCCTTGCGCTTATAACACACACATTTGTGGTGAATGAATGAAGTGAAACCTTTTAGAGCTTTCAGGAGTCTAAGAGATAAAGCGGAAAGCTCGGGCGTGGTTGCTTGGCGTTCAGGTTATGGATGCAGTGGCAATAGAGGGGAGAGGATGTAACGGTGGGACTGTTTGATGATGATTTTTATTCAACCAAGGTACCTCGGCGCGAAGGCAGAGGGCAGGAACCCTCTAAGGTCTTAACGAGCCGGAATTGGTCTGCCCGCAAATCACGGCGGAGCCTGGCAACTTGGCAGGTGTCTGTCATTAGCTCAGTGATCAGTGCGGTGGTTGCAGTGCTTCTGTTCAGTCTGGCTACAGGCCAGTTGACACAGGAGAAGGCGGAGCAGCCGAAAGTGATTGAGAAGGTGACTGCAAGCAGCGGTGACCCGTATGAACGGATTGTTCAGGCTGCGGCTCTTGTCCGGCCGGCCGTTGTGAGCATAATTAATCATAAAGAAGATAATAAGGAACTTAACATTCTCGATGAGTCGGCACTTGGCTCGGGAGTGATCTATAAGAAGGACGATAACAAGGCCTTTATTATTACCAATAATCATGTGATTGAGGGCTTCGGCAAGCTGGAAGTGGTTACGGTGGATGGTGAGACACGCAAGGCAACACTTGTGGGTACGGATAAAGTAAGTGATATCGCAGTGCTCTCCATTGATGCCAAAGGCATTACCACAGTCGCCCAGATTGGTGATTCCTCCAAGCTGCGGTTTGGGGAGACGGTCATTGCTATCGGCAATCCGCTGGGACTCGGCGATAGCCTGACCTCGGGGATTGTCAGCTACACAGAACGGACCATTCCCGTATCATTGAACCAGGACGGTGTCTATGACTGGGAGCAGGAAGTCATTCAGACAGATGCTGCAATTAACGAGGGCAACAGCGGAGGCGCGCTGGTCGATCTGGACGGCAAGGTGATTGGTATTAATACAATGAAGATTTCCGATACAGGCGTGGAGGGACTTGGTTTTGCCATCCCGGCCAATCATGTTATGGAAACGGCGGGTGAGCTTGAGGCAAACGGGAAGATTTCCCGCTCTTATCTGGGAGTGTATTCCGTGGATTTGAATAACCCTTATGTGCCGCTCGCGGAAGACCAGCGCAAGGAGCTTAATCTGCCAACCACCGTTAAAGACGGAGTAGTTGTGCTGGATGTAGTAGGGCCGGCCAAGGATGCAGGACTGCAGTTCAATGATGTGATTACCAAGTTTGACAATGAACCGATCACATCGACCCTTTCGCTGCGCAAGTATCTGTATGATCACACCAAAATCGGAGATGATCTGAAGATTACTTATTACCGTAACGGAGAGGTAAAACAGGTGACGGTGAAACTTCTTGAAAAACAAAAGGAATAAAAGCGGCATCAGCCGTATATAATAATGTGGCAGTCAAGATCAGCGAGACGGCCCAGCCGTCCTTATTATAAAATTAAGGACGGCATCCGTTTCGAAGTCAAATCATCTGGGTATATTACTTAATATGGATGCAAATCCCCCTTTTTATAAAGACTGGTAGCCCTTACATTGGGAACAACACCTTATAAGGGGAAATACGGATATATTCGGATGTTGGCTTGCCTTTGTAACTCCGGTGTGGTAACATGAGATTAATCATACATTTGATACCTAATTCTCGTATTGAAAAGGGCTGTCAATGGTAATACAACCTTTTTCAATGTGTGAATTTTTTCTTTGTTTGAAGATAAAAAGAACATATTAATTTAAATTTGTGGAGGTAACACACATGCAAACAGGTACAGTTAAATGGTTCAACGCAGAAAAAGGATTCGGTTTCATCGAAGTTGAAGGCGGAAGCGACGTATTCGTTCACTTCAGCGCAATCACTGGCGACGGCTTCAAAACTTTGGACGAAGGCCAACGCGTTGAATTCAACGTTGTTCAAGGCAACCGCGGACCACAAGCCGAAAACGTTGTAAAACTGTAATAATAGAAGCACCGTCCCCGCTTTTGCAAGTTGGGACGGTCTTTTTTTATAAGATCAACTGCTATATCATCATGAAACCACAACATGATCTTGAAGTAGAGCAACTGCAAATGAAGGATTGTAAGCATCTTAGAAAGAGTATAATTGGATGCTTTTTTACTTGTTTCTCAACTTGTAACATAAAGGAAGGGAGGAACGGCAATGAACTACCGGAAGAAGCCTTTAGAGGAAGTACCGGAAGAAAATACCGCAATTTGGGCCTGTACCAATGATGGATGCAACGGATGGATGAGGGATAATTTCGCATTTGAACATGCGCCTTCTTGCCGTCTCTGTCATGCCCCAATGGTTCGCAGCATGAAGATGCTGCCGCAATTGCTTAATTCTAATGGCGATCTCAAATCGCTGAAGAAGGGTATTTCGATTACCTAACCAATGCCTTTATGAGTCAAGCTTTCTATAGAACGACGAACAAATCCAAGACGGTAAAACCGTCTTATTTTTTTTGCTTTCTGAACGTAATATTGTGATATTTGTCACAAATTTATTGTTTTTTAGGCTGAATCCGGGTGTATAATGTGATAATTATCACACTTTAAGCCTTAAATTTTTGACAGAATAGACATAACGAATGGGGAGAAGAAAGGGGAAGGAACATGGATACAGTTATGCTGTCGCGTATACAATTTGCGTCGACGACGATCTTTCATTACTTCTTTGTACCGGTATCTATTGGACTTGCACTCTTGATTGCGATCATGGAGACGATGTATGTCCGAAAAGGCAACGATGAGTACAAAAGAATGGCGCAGTTTTGGGGAAAGCTATTTCTCATTAACTTCGCAGTAGGGGTAGTAACAGGGATATTGCAGGAATTCCAGTTCGGAATGAACTGGTCCGATTATTCCCGCTTTGTCGGGGATGTATTTGGGGCTCCACTTGCCATTGAAGCGCTGCTGGCGTTTTTCCTGGAGTCTACATTTATCGGCCTATGGATTTTCGGCTGGGACAAAGTCTCCAAGAAGATTCATTTACTGTCCATCTGGATGGTAGCGCTGGGAACGATGTTATCGGCATTCTGGATTCTCGCAGCCAATTCCTTTATGCAGCACCCTGTTGGTTTTGCGATGAATAATGGCCGGGCCGAAATGAATGATTTCCTGGCTTTGATGACAAACGGACAATTGCTGGTGGAATTCCCGCATACGGTGCTCGCGGCTTACGCTACAGGGGCATTTCTGGTTACGGGCATCAGTGCCTATAAAATGCTCAAGAAGCAGGATGTGCCTTTCTTTAGAAAATCGTTCGAAATTGCGGCGATTGTCGGCATTGTCTCCTCTATGGGTGTAGCCGTTGCAGGTCATGCCCAAGCGCAGTATCTGGTAGAGACGCAGCCGATGAAGATGGCAGCTACGGAAGCCCTTTGGGAGGACAGTGGTGACCCTGCGGCTTGGACAGCCAGTGCTTTTATCGATCCTGACAATAAATCAAACTCTGGGGAAATCAAGATTCCTTATATGCTGAGTTTCCTGTCCTACAGTAAGTTCTCCGGTGAAGTTAAAGGGATGAATACGCTGCAGGCTGAATACGAACAAAAATACGGCCCGGGGGATTATATCCCGCCTGTGCGTACGACGTTCTGGAGCTTCCGGATCATGGTGGTTGCAGGCACGCTGATGATTGTGCTCGGCATGTATGCGATGTATCTGATGTGGCGCAAAAAGATGGAACGTCCGAACACCTGGTTTATGCGGTTCATGTTCTGGGGGCTGCTGCTTCCGCCAATTGCTAATACTGCAGGCTGGATCATGACAGAGATCGGACGTCAGCCTTGGACGGTATTCGGATTAATGACGACAGAAGACAGTGTGTCTCCTAATATATCGGCTGGACAGGTGCTGTTCTCGGTGATCTCCTTTACGGCGATCTACGCTATTCTGGGAGCGGTGCTGATCGGATTGTTCATCAAAGTTATTAAAAAAGGCCCTTATGCCATGGATAACGATCACGATCACGGTCAGTCGCATGATCCATATAATAAGGAGGGATCGCATGCTTTCTCTTAATGAATTGTGGTTTGTGCTGATTGCGGTATTATTTATCGGATTTTTCTTCCTGGAAGGCTTCGACTTTGGCGTAGGAATGGAAACACAGTTCCTGGCCAAGAATGATACGGAACGCCGGGTGCTGATCAACTCGATCGGGCCGTTCTGGGATGCGAATGAGGTATGGCTGCTGACGGGCGCTGGCGCGATGTTCGCTGCTTTCCCCAACTGGTACGCAACGCTGTTCAGCGGATTCTATATTCCGTTCGTCTTTGCCCTGCTGGCGCTGATTGCCCGCGGTGTCGCCTTTGAATTCAGAGGCAAGCGTGATTCACTGGCCTGGAAAAGAACCTGGGACGCCTGCATCTTCTTCGGCAGCTTCCTTCCGCCGTTCCTGCTGGCAGTAGTGTTCGCGAGCTTCATTAAAGGACTTCCGATTGACGGTGACATGCAGATGTATGCCGGATTCTTCGACATCGTGAATGTGTATACCGTAGTCGCAGGGATTACTGTAGTGCTGCTTTGCCTGGTGCATGGCCTGATGTTCACTACGCTCCGTACGGTTGGTGATCTGCAGGTTCGTGCGCGCAAGCTGGCGCAGAAGCTATTGTTCCCGCTGGCTGCGCTGCTGGTTGCTTTTGTAATTATGACTTACTATATGACAGATGTATTTGAACAACGTGGTGCAATGCTGCTGGTATTAGTGATTCTAGGCATTGCCGCCTTCGTTCTGTCCGGCTATTTCATGACCAAGAAGAAAGACAGCTGGGCGTTCGGGATGACCGGAGCGGTTATGGCTTTGTCGGTGATGTCGATATTTGTGGGCCTGTTCCCACGGGTTATGATCAGCTCTATTGATGAGGCGTTTAACCTGACGATCACCAATGCGGCTTCGGGCCATTATTCACTGAAGGTGATGTCGATTGTAGCGCTGACGCTGCTGCCGTTCGTGCTCGGTTATCAGATCTGGAGTTATTTCATCTTCCATAAACGGGTTCACGAGAAGGAGCATCTTGAATACTAATGGATAAAAATTTGCTTGGGTACAAAGGAGTTAAGCCGGTCTTTCTGATCGTAGGCTTCCTTACCCTGGTGCAAAGCCTGTCCATTCTTCTGCTGGCCAAGTCACTGGCAGAAGTAGTCTCTGCGCTATTTGCGGGAGAACCGCTGAAGGAACAAGGGGCGACAATGCTCTTGTTCCTTCTTGCGTTTCTTGCACGCCATGCCTGCGCCATGCTGATGAGCCGTGTCTCTTACCGCTTCGCGGAGAACACCGGCAGCAGTATGCGGAGACAAATGATGGACAAGCTGTTCCAGCTGGGACCGAGGCTGGCGGGCGACCGGGGAACGGGAAATCTGGTTACGCTTGTGCTTGAAGGAGTAACGAAGTTCCGCACCTATATAGAGCTTATTATTCCGCGGATGGTAGGGATGGCAGTAACACCTGCCTTGCTTCTGGTATACATCTATACTCTGGATACGTCGAGCGGTGTTATTCTTACCCTGACGATGCCGATTATTATCGTCTTTATGATTCTGATCGGAATGACCGCCCGCAAGCAAATGGACCGCCAGCTGAAGTCCTACCGGACGCTGTCCAATCATTTTGTTGATTCGCTGCGCGGGCTGGAGACACTGAAGTTTCTCGGGCGCAGCCGCAGTCATAGTGACAGTATTGCCGAGGTCAGTGACCGCTACCGTTCGGCTACAATGCGTACGCTGCGTGTAGCATTTTTGTCTTCCTTCGCGATGGACTTCTTCACGATGTTATCTGTGGCCTCAGTAGCTGTAAGCCTTGGCCTGCGGCTGGTCAATGAGCAGATGACCCTGGTTACCGGGTTAACCATTCTAATCCTGGCGCCGGAATATTTCCTGCCAGTCCGGCTGGTCGGTGCGGATTTCCATGCTACGCTGGATGGCAAGGAAGCCGGTGAAGCAATGAAGGACATTATCGACCGGGATACGGTAACAGCGGAGGTATTGAAGCCTGAGGGAATGGAAGCTATTACAGCCGCGCCGTCTCCTGCCGCTGTATTTTCTTGGCGGCAGGATAGTGTGCTGAAGCTGGAGCAGGTTGGCATTAAATATGAAGCAGACGGGATCGCCTCACTGGAGGGCGTTAACCTGGAGTTCAAGGGTTCTGCGAAGATTGGAATTATCGGAGAGAGCGGCGCGGGTAAATCCACACTGGTCGATATCCTGGGCGGCTTTCTGCATCCTACCTCAGGGAGCATAAGCATTAACGGGAACCTTGTCAGTGCGCTTACCGATGAGGAGTGGCGCAAGCAGACCTCATATATTCCGCAGCGGCCGTATATTTTCAGCGGTACGCTGGCGGATAATGTGCGTTTCTATTACCCGGAAGCTTCGAAGGAAGCTGTGGCTTCGGTGATTGCCGCCGCTGGATTATCCAAGCTGGTGGAGTCGCTGCCAAGCGGACTGGATGAAATGATCGGCGGCGGCGGCCGTTCGCTCAGCGGCGGTCAGGAACAGCGCGTCGCGCTGGCCCGCGCACTGCTGAGCAGCCGCCCGGTCATGCTGCTCGACGAGCCGACCGCCCATCTCGACATAGAGACGGAATACGAGCTGAAGCAAACAATGCTGCCGCTATTTGCAGGGAAACTTGTGTTTCTCGCCACCCACCGCCTGCACTGGATGATCGATATGGATCTGATTGTCGTGATGCAGCAGGGACAGGTGGCCGAGGTTGGTACCCATCCGGAGCTAGTTGCCCGGCGAGGTGCTTATTATGAGCTTATTCAAAGTCAATTGGAGGGAATCCATTGAAACGTGAAGGATGGTTTGCTCCCTATGTCTCCCCTTATTTCTGGCGGTTTCTGCTGATTATCGTGCTGGGTGCGTTGACGATTTTCTCAGCATCGTCCCTGATGTACACCTCGGGATTTCTGATCTCAAAGGCGTCCATACCGCCAGAAAATATACTGATGATCTATGTGCCAATTGTCGGCGTGCGCACGTTCGGGACGAGCCGGGCGGTCATCCACTATGCGGAACGCCTGGTCTCGCATGATACGATCCTGCGGATTCTCTCGAAGATGCGGATCCGGCTGTACAATATCCTGGAGCCGCAGGCGCTGTTTCTATCTTCGCGGTTCCGTACCGGGGATATTCTCGGAATGCTGGCCGACGATATTGAATATTTGCAGAATGTGTATCTGCGCACTGTATTCCCGAGCATTATTGCTCTCCTGATCTATGCGGCGGCGGTGATTTCCATCGGTACGTTTGATCTGGCTTTCGCTCTGCTGATGGGACTCTATATGCTGGTGCTGGTAGTTGTGCTGCCGCTGATTTCCCTGCTGCTGACACAAAAACGCCAGCGGCAGGTGAAGCAGGAGCGCAACCGCCTCTACCAGAAGCTGACCGATGCTGTGCTGGGGATGGGCGACTGGGTGATCAGCGGACGGCAGGGCCAATTCGTTGAAACCTACGAGGCCGATGAGCGGGCTGTCGCCCACACCGACGGAGCGCTGCGTCGCTGGGCGCGCCTGCGCATGTTCATCGGGCAGGCGGTTGTTGGCATCGGCGTGCTGTCGATGCTGTACTGGGCCGCCGGTCAATTCGCGGACGGGGCCATTGCCGGAACGCTGATTGCAGCGTTCGTACTGGTGGTCTTTCCGGTAGCAGATGCTTTCCTGCCGGTCTCGGAAGCGGTCGAGAAGATCCCGCAATACCGCAATTCGCTGGAGCGCCTGGCCGGTGTGGAAGCCGCGGAAGGAAGTGTGGCGGGGGCAGCGCCGGATTCGGGTAAGGCTGACACTGCCCGCCATGTGGATGCTGCGGTCAAGGCGATCAAGGAAACTGGGCAGGCGCCTATCCGGCTGGAGAATGCCGGTTACCGTTATGCTGCAGGGGATGACTGGTCAATCCGCAATCTGACGCTCAATATTCCTCAAGGCCGGAAGATTGCCGTTATCGGGCGCAGCGGGGCAGGGAAATCGACACTGCTGAAGGTGATTCAAGGCGTCATTACGCCTTCCGTCGGTTCGGCCACGATTAAGGGCATTGAAGCTTCCGCTTATGGGGAGAGAATTCCGCAGCTTATTGCCGTGCTGAATCAGAGCCCACACTTGTTTGACACTACCGTAGCCAATAACATCCGGCTTGGTGACCCCGGGGCGTCTGATGAGGACATTAAGCAGGCAGCCAAACTGGCCAATCTGGATACATTGATCTCATCGCTGCCGGAAGGCTATAACACAGCGGTGCGCGAGGCGGGCCAGCGCTTCTCCGGCGGGGAACGCCAGCGGATAGCCCTGGCGCGGATTCTGCTGCAGAATACACCGGTAGTTGTGCTCGATGAGCCAACCGTCGGGCTTGACCCGCGTACAGAGCGGGATCTGCTGGCTACTATGTTCGAGGCCATGGAGGGCAAGACGCTGATCTGGGTCACCCACCATCTTGTCGGTGCAGAGCAGATGGACGAAGTGATCTTTATGGAGAACGGGTTCGTGGAAATGCGCGGCACCCATGCCGAGCTGATGGACAAGGAACCGCGCTACCGCAAGCTGTATGAGCTGGACCGGCCAAGCGGGTTCGTGAGCACGGGAGCAGGAGAATAGAGATGTATACGAAAAGGCTCTTTCCACCCAAGAGGGGAAAGGGCCTTTTTTAAAAATACAAGAATTTATATGCTTCACGCTATTGGCGGTTCACGAATTACCTACTGCTCCCTCTCCGAATCGCTCCTTCACCCATTCTGTAAACATCACGAAGTCTTTCTCCACCTGGGTGGCATAGCCGTAAGCCCATTGGGAAATATAGCGGGCAAAAGCTTCAGGGTCCGGGCCCATCGCTTTGGCAATTTCTTTCTCGCTGTGGTAGAAGAGGATTCCTTGGTCCACATCGGCATCGGCTCTGGCATGCATTTTGGCCGTTAGGCTGCCCATGACTTCAACAACCTGGAGCATATCATCTACAGTTGCGATGTCTTTGAGCTTCAGGCTTTTTTTATACGGGGAGCGTTCGCGGACATAAAAATCCCGGCCATCCATCGTCAGAAAGCCCAGATAGGGATCAGCTTTGTGATGCATCGCCTGCTGTGTGGCCGCTACACGTTTCCCTTGATGTCCGAAGGTGCTCCAGAAAGATTCCGAATAAGGCATGAAATAAGCCGGGACTGGCACACGAACCTCTTTTACTTCCAGAATGGTATCGTCGGTATCTTCTTGACTACTTCCGCCTTCGATCAATATATAGTAACGGTCCAGCCCGATGGATGCAGTGCCCGAGCCATGTTTGATAGCAATGTCCTTCATCCGGTAATGATCGTCATTCCAGCTGCGGGCAACAATGGTCTGCATATAGAAACTCCAGGCCTTCTCCAGCAACGCTTGCTCCGCTACCTCAGGGACAGCCAGCTCGGAGTTCTCCAGAAATACTCTGCCGCTCTGCATTTGGGACGTGACCTTTTCCAGAAAATGACCCTGGCGGCGTTTCTCCAGCTTGCGGAGCAGCTTCTTCACCGGCCCTTTGGCCCGGTTCTCATTCATAACGAAGTTTCCGGGGTTGTCCTTGCCTTGACTGAACCGGCGGATTCCTCTGGAATAGGCCTGCACAAAACCTTCGATTACGTTAAGCTGCTCTGCCTCCCCGTATCCCAGCTGCCGTCCGACAAGCGCAATACTGCCTGCCATACGCAGTACATCGTACAGATAGGAGCCGACATAACCCTCATCGAAATCATTGACGTCATATACAATAGAGCCATCTTCGCTGCGGAAAGCCCCGAAATTCTCGAAATGCAGGTCCCCTTGAATCCAGGTCGGGCGCTCCACCGAAGTGTGGTAGGGAAAGTACTGTCTTGTGGCGTCAAAATAGAACAGATAAGAGCTGCCCCGGTAGAATGAAAAAGGGCTAAGCGACATCTTTAGGTACTTTTCTGCCCGCTTCGCGGGAGTCAGGCCCATAATGGTACCGTCGAATTCATCAAAAATGGAGATTAGCAGATCTTTGCGGAGTTTCGTACGGGTACGAATGACACCCTCGGTTATGGATTCATTGATCATGATAGGTACTCCTTTGCGCGAATAAATAGAATTAAGCTTATCATAACGCATTAACCCTGATATTTCCTGATGATCTTAGTGAATATCTTAGTAAAGATCGGCCATCTTCCTTTCCGCGAACCGCTGGTAGTGGGATATATCGAGTTATTTATCGCATATTTCACCATGAAGAAGCGTGATATACTTGAATGAATTTCTTGCAAAACATCGGAAGAGGTGGAAGCATGTGAGTTGCAACCGCAGGTTAGAGAGTTCTGAAAATACATTCAACTATACGCAGCCTGCTATATGTATTTATGGCTGGTTGCCGGGATACGTATAGCTTCAGCTGCGTCTATGATAAGGAGATAAATGCAGATGGACTTAACATGGGACCTGGAGAGCCTGTACCCCTCATTCCAGTCAGATCAATTTCAAGAGGACCTTAAACTTGCGGAGACCCTTGCCAACGGCCTCAAGGCATGGGCGGCTCTTCATTTAAAGGATAACGATAATGCGGCCAAACAAACGGAAGAGTTCCTGGAGCGTTACAACGCGTTTAAAAGAGTATATCTCTGCCTGTTCAGTTATGCGGAGCTGGTCTTCAGCAGTGACAGCGGTAATACAGAAGCAGTGAACAGCATGGATGAACTGGAGGATACCGCAGCCGGTGCGGGCGAAGCGTTGGTGAGCTTCAGCAAATGGCTGGCCCAAGTGAGCGCGGAGGATCTGGAGAACATCATACAATCTAGCGATTATCTTGCTGGACACGCCTTTTATCTGCGCCAGCTTCAGAAGCAGTCACAGTATTTGCTCAGTGAAGAGGCTGAGACGGTCATTGCCCGGATGCAGAATACCGGTGCCAAAGCTTGGGAAAGACTGTACATGAGAACCTTGTCTACATTGCGCGCGGATGTGGAAATGGAAGGTGCGATTCGTAGTCTGGCTCTACCGGAACTGCGAAATCTGGTCTATGACAGTGATCCACGGGTTAGAAAAGCGGCGTATGAAGCTGAGGCCGAGGCTTGCCGGAGCGTGGCGGAACAGAGTGCGGCCTGCCTCAATGCCGTGTGCGGAGAAGCGGCAGCAGTCTATGAGCTGAGAGGGTATGCTTCGCCGCTGCATAAGGTGCTGGCAGCTTCGCGCATGGATCAAGAGACGCTTGAAGTCATGCTTCAGGCTATAGAGGAAAGCCTGCCGGTCTTCGGGCAGTACTATCTCCAAAAAGCAAAGCTCCTGGGACATACGGGGCCGCTGCCATTCTATGATATCTTTGCTCCGGTTGGCGGGGAGTCTTCTGCCAGAATTACCTATCCGCAGGCGCAGGAGCTTATCGTAGCCGGATTCAGCACGTTCAGTGCAGAACTGGGAGAGTTTGCCCGCAAAGTATTCGACCGCCGCTGGATTGATGCTGAGCCAAGAGCGGGGAAGGGGAATTTCGGCCTATGCGTGGATATCTATCCGATCGGAGAGAGCCGGATTATGACGAGCTTTACGGGAAGCTATATGGATGTCAGCGTGCTGGCGCATGAGATTGGGCATGCATATCACAGCAGCTGCCTCGCCGGGGAGACGATGGTCAATACCGATTATCCGATACCGATTGCTGAGACGGCATCGATCTTTTGCGAGAGTCTGATTAATCAGAAGCTGCTTCAGTCCGCCCCGGAGGGGGAAGTCTTAGTTATCTTGGAACGAAGCCTCTCCGATGCCGGTTATTACATTGTTGATTTCTACGCCCGCTACCTGTTCGAAAGCCGGCTGTATAATAGAAGGAAATCAGGAGCGTTAACTGTTGAGGAGCTTAACAGTCTGATGCTGGAGGCAATGACTGCCGCTTATGGTGACAGTGTCGCTCCGGAGTCGATTCATCCATACCAGTGGATCAGCAAAGCCGGATATTATATGACAGGCAACGAGTTTCTGAATTTCCCTTATTCGTTCGGGCTGCTGTTCTCCAAAGGACTATATGCACAGTATAAGAAGCGGGGCGGGGATTGTGTAAACCAGTATCAATCCTTCCTGGCAGCCAGCAGCAGAACAACCATTGCGGATGCCGCGGAACTGATGGACATTGATGTGCATTCGCTGGAGTTCTGGCGGGATGCGCTGGCTCTCATTGCAGAGGATATCCTGCAGTTTGGGGCGGGTAGTTCCTTTTTGCCGGGAAGTGTGGTAGAACAATAGAAGGAGTATACGCCGCAGCGGCACAGAAAGGGATGCTTGATTGAATGTACGTAGTGTGTAAGGAACATGTGGAGCTGGCCATCGACAAGTTTGTGGACGAGTACGAGGATGCACCGGATATTGTGGATCTGAAGGAAACCGAGTTCTCGGACTGGGACCCGCCGGCGAAATGTGCGGAATGCGAGAAAAATGCGGAGTATTTGGTGGTCTAGGGACCTTCAATAAGTAATCAGGCAAGAGTAGAAAGGGGCTGTCCCAAAAAGTAGTTTTTCTACTAGTTGAACTGCACCCCGTCAAGTAGACAGCGTAAATAATAAAAGATCCTTAAGCGGCCTTAGTCCTGAATTCATTGGGACTGAGGCCGTTTAGTTTTGCCTGTAACCGTTCGTAATTGTAAAAATGTATGTAATTATCAATGTCTTTTTGGAGCTCTTCAAAGGTCCGGTAGGTATGCAAGTAATACTTCTCACATTTCAGTGTCCCCCAGAAGGATTCCATGGGTCCGTTATCAATGCAGCAGCCCACCCGGGACATGCTCTGCGTTAGTTCTGCCTCGTCCAGCATCTGCTTAAAGTGCAGAGAGGTATACTGGAAACCACGGTCGCTATGAAGTAAGGGGTGGGTCTCTGGTGCTGCCTGCAAAGCCAACTCCAGCGTCTTAAAAACCAGCGAATTATTATTAGAATGACCCAGAACGTAAGCAACAATGGACTTGTCATGCAGATCTTTTATTGCACTTAAATACGCCTTCCGCCCGTTACCATATTTAAATTCCGTTACATCGGTTACCCACTTTTGGTTTGGCATTTCCGCCTCGAATTTACGGTTCAGTACGTTCTCTGCAACCTGCTGAGGCGCAGAGCCTACGTACTTCTTCCTCTTTCTGCGGATGACGGACTGGATGCCTTGGAGCCTCATGAGACGGTACACTCGCTTCGCGTTAATGACTCTACCCATTTGTCTGCGCAAATGCAGGGTCAATTGACGATACCCAAAGATTCGTTCCACCTTCTCATACAGGAGAAGCATGGCCTGTGTAAGCTTCACGTTGTCGGTCTCCCGGGAACTGGGTTCACGATTCAACCATTTGTAGTAGCTTGACCGTGAGATCCCTGCGATGTTACACAAAAGCTGAATAGAGCAAGACTCCTCTTGCTGAATGGCCTGAATAGCCAGGTAGATGTTCTCCTGACGAACGTGACTTAGCGTCTCCTCCTTTCGAGTTCCTCTAACTTTTTTAGAAAAGCATTCTCTGCACGCAGCCGCGCATTCTCATATTCCAGCTTTTGCATCGCGAGTTTGTGGCGATCTGCTTCTGTGAGCTCTTCAGGTGCTTTGGTACGTCCTCTGCCGTCTCGTAATGCCTCTTCGCCCCCTATTTCGTACTTCTTCACCCAGCTATATATTTGTTGGTAAGAAACCTGGAAATGGTTTGCTGCCTTTGTGTAGTCTTGTCCATTCGACAGGCAGTACAGCACGATATCCATCCGTTCCTGCCAAGTGGTTACGCGTCCTTTGGTCATAGCTCTAGTTCCTCCTGAATTAGCTGTTAAGCTGCTGCTATGACCATTATACTTCTTAATCCAGTTGGCGAGTTGGGTTCGACTTGCGATCTTATACTTGTCGATGATTTGATATTGCGACAATGCCCCCTCCATATAATCTTTAACGGCCTGGCGCTTAATTTCCACAGTATATTTTCGGTTGCAGGACCGGACTTCCAGCCCCTCAAAACCGTACAATTGATAACGTCGTCGCCACTTCACTAGAGATGTTTTAGATAATCCGTACTTTCGAGCTGCAGCCTTGAGCCCGATCTGGCCGCATTCAACCTCTTGGAGAATCGTTAATTTTTCAAATGCTGTAAACTTCTTTTGTTCCATAAAAATACTCCCCATACAGTAACAGGTTTTTATTATTTCACCTGTCTACTATATGGGGAGCATATCAAGTAGAGACAGCCCTTTCTCATTTTCAAAACCACAAAAGGTCAACAAGAACAGCCATTCTCCCATCACTGGAGAATGGCTGCTCTTTGTTTTTGATCAATTGCAGCTTGCTTCAATAGATTATGAGCAAGGGAAAGCCAGCCGACCTCAAGCGTCACTTTATTCATGCCGCGAAGCAGAAATCGGCGGAAGCCCCGGTTATTTTTCAGTTATCCAAACACACTTTCCGGCTCTGTCATTCAACGTACGGCCAGGGCGTAGCCTTCCTCGCTTCGCAGGAGTTCCCGAGCCTGTTTCTGGTAACGCAGCCGTTCTAGACTAACAATGACTTCCCGATTTCCTGCTGCCTTCATGCCGCGTTCCTTCAGCGGACAGCCTTCACAGTTCTAGCTTCGGTAATGACGTTTCCGAATTTCATATCCACTCTCTAAGAGTTCCTTGCTTTCTCTACGAAAATGTAGCATGTGTCCGGCAGGGCAGGTCCACCTGTCTTCGGCCTCGTCGTACGTCCAGTTCTCAATCTTTCCGACATTTTCTTTCCAGGCTCTGCTCTTTTCTCTGTGGTAGCTGCCGTACTTCACGACCGCCTGAATCTGGTCAATCCACTCCTGAAAGACGAGAACGGTCCGATTCCGATCATGCATTATACTCCTAGCCTGAAGACACTGAAGAGGAGGGATCAACTGGCGAGATACGCTTCGGAAACGCTGAAGCAAGCCGGTGCCAGAAAGATTATCCGTTCAGATACCCCCTTTGGCTCCATGATCCATCTCGAATGCACGATGCGAATGGGATATGTCACCGATACGAACTGTGAGGCTTATCAAGTGAGGCGCCTGTTCATAGCCGACAACAGTGTGCATTTCAATGGCATCGGCGGCCCTAACCCTACTCTCACGACACAAGCGCTGGCTACCCGGACGGCAGAGAAGATTGTCACTAAGTATTTCAGCTAACCACCCATTGCGGTGGCATAATACAGGACGGCTCCTGATAAAGCGATAATAAGCAAAAAGGCGGCTGCTTTTCCGAGCACTTTCATTTTTCTTGCACCCCTTCCATATGCATTCTTTTGTTATGCATGAAGTATGCACGGCGGCAGGGAAAATATACCTCAATGGAGCCCCACCAAGGGACTATCTCAAATGCTTTGGAAAAAGCATAAGGGGATAGCCCCTTTTTCGAAATTCAATAATTTATTTCTGTATCGCTGCTTCGGAAGCATATGCTCCTTTTTAAGGACGGCATAACCGTTTCCACTTGCCTCTAACTCATGGTATTTTATTCCGAATAATCCAATAATGGATGGGGAAGATTATGTTTTGATAGGAGGAGCATATGAAAACGAAAAAAAGAGTAACTGATCCTTTCGGAAACAAACTGAAAGAATTAGATAAAACAATTGAGTTGAAGATTTCCAGCGAACTGGATGACAATGAAACGGCCCTCGCTCAATTGTTTGCCAATTGCTCCGATCTAGTCGTGCGCAAACTTCATATGTTTGGCTCCATTCCGGGTATGGTCGTTTATCTGGATGTATTAGTTGACGATCAACTTTGGGATGACGGTTTCTTGGAGCCTTTGATGCAGCCCGAAGCAGCGTCCAGCAGCAGCTCCTCCCACATCTATGAAATACTGAACTTCAAATTGGCTTCCATCGTACAACCCCGTATCGCTACCAATATGAATGAAGTCGTTCAAAGCATCGTTAGGGGAGAAGTCGTTCTATTCACCCAATCCTCCACGGAGGCGTTCTCCTTTGGGCTCAAAGACAAGCTGCATCGTCAGCTTGAGGAACCGGCAACGGAGGCAGTCATTCGCGGTCCGCGATACGGTTTTATCGAGAAACTCGACATCAACCTTGCCCTCATTCGCCATCGGCTCCGGACGCCCCGGCTAAAGACGGAGAAGCTCTGTGCAGGAAGGCTTTCCCAGACTGACGTGATAATTGTGTACATTGAAAATCTAGCAGAACAAAGCGTAGTTGAAGAGGTGAAAAAACGGATATCCAGCATTGATATGGACAGTGTGCTGGAATCCGGTTATATTGAGGAATTGATTAGCGACTATCCCTATTCACCCTTTCCCCTGATGCAGGCAACTCAACGGCCCGATTTGGTTTCAGGTTCCCTGATCGAAGGTAAAATTGCGGTCCTGATTGACGGTTCGCCGAATGTGCTCGTTCTCCCGATCACATTCTGGTTTGGTTTTCAGACAGCCGAGGACTATTATACTAATTTCATATACGTTACGATGCTACGATGGCTCAGATATCTATTTGCCTTTTTAGCGATGGCGCTCCCTGCCATATTTATTGCGATCACGACCTTCCATCAGGAAATGATCCCGACAAGCTTGGCCCTCAGCCTTGCAGCGGCGCGGGAAGTTGTCCCCTTTCCAGCAATAGCGGAAGGATTGATCATGGAAATTACCTTTGAGGCGCTGCGCGAAGCAGGAATCCGCCTTCCCCGTCCAGTAGGCCAGACGATCAGCATTGTGGGCGCACTTGTCATTGGACAGGCTGCCGTTCAGGCAGGTATTATTTCCGCTCCCCAGATCATCGTCGTATCCGTTACAGGTATTGCTTCCTTTCTCATCCCGAACCCGGGCATGAGCCAGGCGATCAGTATTATACGGTTTCCGCTTATGCTTCTCGCTGCAAGCTTCGGTCTGTATGGAGTTGGGATTGGCTTGATTTGCGTCTTGATCCATCTGGTAACCCTGAAATCCTTCGGTGTTCCCTATATGACACCAATTGCACCGTTTAACCCCACAGGACTAACGGATACTTTGATCCGTGCCCCATGGCGGGTAATGCGGAGGCGTCAAAAGCAAACACAGCGAAGAATGGAGTGAAAGGAGCAAATGACCAGAATACTCCAGACATTCAGGTTCCTGGTTATTTTCGTTATTCTCGGATTGATGACCGGCTGCTGGGACCGCAATGAAATGGACGATCTCGCTTTGGTTATGGCAAGCGGAATTGATCTTACAGATGACGGACAGCTCGAAATAACCCTTCAGATCGCCCTTCCAACGGGAATCCCCAGTGCCGTACAGTCCGGGGGGAGCGGCAAGAAATCAGTCATCGTCATCTCGGCCAGCGGGAAGAACTCATCGGAAGTGACAGGGAAACTGCAGCAGCAATTGTCTCGTGCCATCTATTTTGGGCATAGAGGCGTCATCATTTTCGGAGAACAATTCGCCCGGCATGGTATCAATCAGGTAGTGGATACATTTACCAGATTTCCTGAGAGCCGCTCCAATAGTTATGTGCTAACAACTTATGGAGAGACAGCCAAAGAAATTTTGAACACCCCCTATCAGCTTGAACTCATTCCGGGTATCGGTATCAACAAAATTCAATCCAGCAAATTAAGCTTTCCTGTCAAAATCGACGAATTCTTGAATGCTCTGTCCTCACAAGACAGATCACCGGTTACCGCTGCCATAAGGGTCATTCATAAAGGTACTGATAAGGAAACGTTCACGATTGACCGGGCTGCAGTTTACCATAGAAATCAACTATCCGGATACTTGTCATCCGACGAATTAAAACTATTGCGCTGGTGGACAGGGGGGGGACACCATTTGAGGTTTACTGTGCAAGTGGAACCTGAGAACGAACAATACGGAGGGACCGTAGGTGTTGAACTGCTGCAAAGCGGCATGAAAATGCACTTGGTAATCCAGAATGACCTCCCCGAAGTAAAGGTCTCGTTACATGCCACCGTCCGGGAGATCGATAACGATTCGAAGCTGGACCTGAGCAAAGTGAATCATATGAAACGTGTCGAAACCTTGTTGTCGAAGCAAATTCAAAGCGAGGCAGAGAGCATGTTAACGCATGTGCAAAAAGTGCTCCAGTCGGATATCCTCGGCATCGGAGAGGATGTCCACATCGAGTATCCGTATGCCTGGAAAAAAATGAAGGATGAATGGTTTGATATTTTTCCTGAGGTTCCCGTGACTGTCGATGCCCACATCAAGATTGAACGAACGGGCAAAACGCACTCCCCCGCGCATAAAGAAAAAACGGACTGACTATCAACCGGAAGAGGGCTCTTTGCGATGAAGATGAAATTGACGGGTATACAGGTTTTCTGGATCATCCTTATCATGGATCTCGGGATGACATTGGTCATGACGGTCACCCCAAGCCTACAGGCAAAACAGGATGCGTGGATTTCCGTTATCGTTGCCGGAGGTATAGCTTCGCTGATCGCACTCTTGGCGACGCAAGCCGCGAAGCTATACCCTGGGCAGACGTTTTTTGAATACAGTCATTTGATTCTTGGGAAATGGATCGGCAAAGCTGTAATCGTAATTTATTTGGTTCAATGGTATACGATTACCCCGATAATTCTCCGCCAATTCTCCGATTTGGTCCAAGTCATGCTGCTTCACGGGACACCGAAAGAAGCGGTCATGCTTCTGATGATCTTCGTGATTGTCTATGCAACCTACGCAGGCGGAATTGAAGGCATTGCCCGCTGCGGCGAGGTTCTGGGGCCGATCATCTTGCTCATGATTGGCCTTGTCCTGATCGCTAGCGCCAACAATATCCACTGGAGGAGCATCCTCCCGGTCTATGCGGATAGCGGAATGACGGGAATACTGGGTGGAGCGCTGGCACCAGCCTCCTACCTCGGTCATTCTGTTGAATACCTTATGTTTGCCGCATTTTTGACCCAGCCGCGCAAGGGGGCGTTGTACACGTTCGGGGCCGTCTTGACCTCGGTTTTCTTTGTACTGATAACAACGCTGATGGTGATCTTCACTTTAGGGGTCAATCTTTCCTCTAACATGTGGTACCCTTTTTTCGAAATGACCAAAAAAATATCACTGTTCGGCTTTATTGATAATTTCGATGCGATTCCGGTCGTCATATGGCTCGCCAGCGTATTCGTCAAATTTGCTGTGATGCTCTTCCTGATGAGCTATGGCACCGCCCAATTTTTGCATGTCCGCAACTGGAGGAACCTGATTTGGTTCATTGCCCCGGTTATGTTTGTATTTGCGTTAATTCCCCAAGATGTAACGGAGGCGACTTCAAATTATTTGCAGCGTTACTGGGTGCCGTTTGCGATGCCGGTGAATATGCTCGGCTTGCCCTTACTCTTGCTTGTAGTAGGTAAATGGAGACAAAGGAAACGGCCGGCTGCTGCGGATCATGCTTAAAACCGTATGTTCAGAGGAGATTTGGCAGGACCGCCTTACGTCCAGCCGATTCACAGCGGCGTTAACGACCCGAACGAGGTGGTTGTCTGAAATATCTTCTTCCAGATCCATAAAGAGTGGTTTCTTTTTGCGTATTTATAAGTATTGCAGTACATTTCCAATAAACAGCGGAGAGAACGAAATGATTGTGGAAAAGCGGTAGCGGTCGCCTTGGTCTCCGGATTTTCACCGCTAAGGGGAATGAAAAAAATCTGGAGAGCACAGCGATTGGAACAACGTTGCGTTCGCGGAGCGTACACCCAAGTGCTCACGGTAATCCTACTTAAAAACAGAGGGCTATCCCAAGCAGCCATTTCATGGCTTTTGGGACAGCCCCTTTTTTGTGGAAACATAGGGAATTAAGCATCCGCCAGTTCGCCGGTCCGGCTGCTACGGCGGTACATAAAGGCTGAAAGAATAGCAATTCCTGCCGCCAGTGAAAGTCCCCAGTAGATATTGGAGTAAGCCGACGAAAGCGATAATCCACGCTGCCACTCCAAGGCGCTGGCTGCCAGAGCTACGCTGAATGCCCCGCTGAAGAACTGAAGCAGCTGGAACAATCCCATACCGGAGCCGATCTGGGCAGAAGGGAGAATCCGCGAGATTTCATTGGATACACTGCTGGACAACGCCGTAAAGGACAGGCTCATGATCATATAGGTCAACATAACCGCAATCCAGGAGTGCGCGGCGAGCAAAGCAAACAGGACGGTGGCGGTTAGCACAAGAAGCGGTGCATATCGCAGAATGCCCCCATTGCCATACCGGTCAATAATCCGCCCTACCCCCCGGGAGACGATAATCGCCAGCAGTGAGCCCGGAAAGATAACCAGCCCGGCGTGGCTTGCACTGAAGCCGAAGCGGTGGGTCAGAATCTGCGGCAGCAGAAACAAGGTGGCAAAGCTGCATAAATAAGAAGCGATTCCGACCAGTGACAGGACCAGATAAGAGCGGTCACGGAACAGTGCAGGCATTACGAACGGATCGGGAGTGCTGCCAATGCGGCGGATGAACAGGGCAAGGGAGGCCACTCCGGCGATCAGCGCAATCCAGTATCCGCCGGTCAGAAACAGCAGAAGGCCGGTCGTTCCGATGCCGAGAAACAGTCCGCCGAGCGCGTCGAATGAACCGCGGCGGGGCACTTCTCTGGGCAACAGCACCAGAAACAGCGGCACCAGAAGCAGGATGGCGGCCGTAACGGCGAACAGCCAGTGCCAGCCGAGATATTCGACGATACTTCCGCCGGCCACCGGACCGAGACCCAGGCCAAGCGAAACCGCAGACATGATGGTCGCCATTGCTTTGCCGCGGCGGGCCAGCGGGACATAGCGGGTGAACAGCACGAGTGACAGGGACATCACCGCGCCTGCACCGGAGGCCTGCGCAATACGTACAATCAGCAGAAATACGAAATTCGAACTGAAGAAGCCGGCAATCGCCGCCAGGCCAAGCGTCAGCAGACCTATAGTAAGCAGCCTGCGAATCGGCAGGAAGTCGGAGAGCCGGCTGAATGTGATGGAGGCGATGGAGAACATGATCGAATACCCGGTTACGATCCAGGAAGCTGATGCAGCCGAGATGCCGAATGTTTCAGTCACATCGGGCAATGCCAGGTTGAACATAGCGGTATTCATTATAACGAGTACAATGGCGACACTGAACAGAACGGTCAGCAGCCCTTCCCGTGGAAGAGTGGCTTCCACCGAAGGGGCTGAGCTGTCCACTGCAGGTGGATATGTAGAGCTTGAGCTCATGAGAGGGCCACTCCTTTATTGTTTGATAGTTCGATTACTTACGAACAATTGAAATATAGCATGCAGTAAGGTAAAATGCAATTAGGGATTTTAAAATATTTTGCACCCATCTGCACCACAAAGGGGATATTTATCTATGAAGATACTGTATCATCCAGACCGTAAAGACATTCAACTGGCTTCCGTATTGTATGCGCTCAGCGATCCTCTTCGATTATATGTTGTTTCGGAAATCCGCAAGCATGGTGAACAGGCCTGCAACAGCTTCAATGTCCCTATCGCCAAATCGACCATGTCGCATCATGCCCGCACGCTGCGCGAGGCGGGAGTCGTCCATACCCGTGCCCAGGGAACACAGCGCCTGCTGTCGCTGCGCTCTGATGACCTGGACGAGCGTTTCCCGGGCCTGCTGGATTCCATATTGGAGGCCTATGAATCGGCTGGTGAGTCAAAGCTGCTGTTTATGGAGAAGACGGAAGAGCACTAGCGGCAAGCTTTCGAAAAGGAAAAAGAACCCTGCCATCAGCAGGGTCCAGTTCATACTATGCAGATTAAGGCGCTTGCCTCAGGCGTATCCTATCATGTTCATTCTTCTTTTCTTGAGCTGTTAGCGGTTTGCAGCGGTCTTGCCGGTTACAGTCTGGCCCTTCAGCGGATTAAGATTGTCCTTCCACCGGATATGGAGGGACCGGGAGCCGAACAGGTCGGCTCCGTTCGATACCTGGTAATGCAGATGCGGCTCGCTGGAGTTGCCGGAATTACCAAGCTTCCCGATGATATCGCCCGTTTTGACCGAATCGCCTTTTTTTACGGTTACCGAACCTTGCTTCAGATGGGCCAAAAAGCTGTATTCTCCGCCGTGGTCAATCACGACCAGATTGCCTGGGGGTTCTTTTTCATTCATCACGCCCACAGGGGTATTATCGGGGATGTCATTTATGACTTCGGTGACGATTCCGTCAGCAGGGGCGGTGACATTCTTTCCAAAGGCATGGTAGCTCTCATTGCGCAGCGGATCTCCTTCGTATGAAAGTCCATTCACTTCCTGCACGAAATCATAGGCGTAGCGCTGGCTTTCGTACTCATAATGATAATTGTTCAGCACGTTGTTGCCGCCCCAGAATACAAACCAATCCCCTTGGAACGGCAGCGTCATGGCAGTCCGGGTCAATAACTTATCCGTCTCGGGATAGGTGGTCAGCTCCGTGATGTTCAGGCCATGAATGATGCCCGCTTCATCAAAAACAGCAATAATCCCCTTATGGCCATCATCGCTTGTCCATATCCGGTGTTCGGTGCCATTCAGCCGCATCACAGTGGAAGGCTCAAAGGCAGTGACCCCTTGAATAAACGCCGAACCCATCTCTTTGACCTCCTCTTCACTGATTTGCTGCTTGAATTCAGGGCTGAACCGCTCATAAATCCCGCTGAAATTGCCGCTTAACAGGGCCCCGGCCAAATTCTCCGGCTGTACGGGCAGTTGTCCGCTTTTGCTGGTTTCAGGGGATGCGGAAGGCGTAACTTGTGCTGCCTCCTCTGTGGGGCTGGCAGATGCTGATGACTCCGGACTGTTATTCATCGAATTCTCTCCTCCACAGGCTGATAATAAGACGGCCAAGACCGTCGTACCAGCCATCATTTTGCTGATGCTTCGCATATGTTGTTCCTCCCGGCAGTGCTGTTGTCCTATCGTCTCTTTATTGTAGCTAGTCAGTATTTCTGCCAGTATAACACTGCATTAACGGTTGCTTAACTTTGAACAACAGTTTTGGCAGACGAATTAAGCTATTGTTAAGGTTATGCGTCCAGCCTGGCGGAGCCAATCATGTTATGATAGTTGCGATTACTAGATAGATTGAACTTGAGAATTACATTTAAGGAAAAGTGCGGAGGGGAATTTTGGAACTGTAGGAGCGATAGCGTCCGCCTTTAGGTTTGGATTTCTACCGCGATTCGCGGTTAAAATCAGGAAATCCAAACCTAACAGCGGCCGGAAGTCCAAATATTCTCTGTAGTCACGGCCATTCCCAAAATAGAAGAATTATAAGTTCAATTTATATAAATCGAAAGGGGAACTGGCATGAACCATGCTGCCATTCTGCTCGTCGATGACGAGGCGTCCATTGTTGAGCTGATCAAGACGGTACTTTATAAAGAAGGATTCACGGATATAGATTCGGCGGGTACGGGTGAAGCTGCTATTCTGGCCTGCCAGAGCAAGGTGTATGACCTGATTGTGCTGGATGTGATGCTGCCGGGGCGCAGCGGGATTGATATTTGCCCTTTCCTGCGGCAGACGACGAATGCGCCGGTGCTGTTTTTGTCTGCGCGTATTTCGGATTTTGACAAGCTTACCGGCTTTGCGGTCGGCGGCGATGATTATATCACCAAACCGTTTAATCCGCTGGAGCTGGTGGCCCGGATCCGTTCGCAGCTTCGCCGTTATCTTGGTGACGCGGGCGGGACGGAGCCTGTTCAAAATAAAGAGGGGCAACACGGACAGCCTCCCCAGAGAAATGCCAGGCAGGAGCGGCAGCCGGTTCAGCAGAACATTAGCTATGATTTCGGAAGATTTCAGGTGGATGAGACGGCGGGCGAACTGAGAGTGGAGGGTGAAGTGGTCACCTGTCCGGCGCTGGTGTTTCAGTTGCTGTTATTTTTCTGCAAGCATCCGAACCGGCTGTTCACCAAAAGCGAGCTGTACGAGCGGGTATGGGGCGAGGCCGCGCTTAGCGACGACAATACAGTTATGGTGCATATTCACCGGATCCGCGAACGGATTGAAACGGAGCCTGCCAATCCCGTGTATCTGGTCAACGTTAGAGGACTGGGGTATAAGCTGGTACAGCGCAGCGGGAGGGAAAAGGGACAGGCATGAAGATGAAAAGGCGTCTGACACTCCGGTTCGTGCTGCATTCGGCCATCGCCGGATTGGTTGTGCTGCTTATTGCGGCAATCACCGTTATGTGGGTGCTGCTGCGGCTTTCGGAGATTAATCTCACCGATAATTTTGTTTCCGTGGGTTTGGAAAGGCTGGTTGAGTCCTCCGAGTTCGGAGCGGACGGCGTTATCTTCGACCCGAAGCTGCTGGAGCAGGTCAAGCAAAATAAAGGCTGGCTGCAAAGCCTGGATGAGAACGGAAAAGTAGAGAAGTCCTATAACACGCCTTCTGATGTTCCCGCGCAGTATAATCCGGGGGAGCTGGCCGCCTATTGGCAGCAGCAGCAGAATTTCCCGTATGATGTCTACCTCTGGATTCAGGAGAAACACGGCAGAATATACACGCTTCTCTATGGGGTGCCTCAGGTGCTTAAGCCGCTATTGCAAGCGGTCAGCGAAGAACCTTCCTCCTATGCGGAGGGGAAGCTGCTGCTTTCAGCTAAGACAGAAAGCCGGATCCAGGCGCTTGACGGTTATGTGCAGCTGCTTAATCCGGAGGGCAGTGAGGTAGCGGCTTTTAACCGGCCGGACTCTGCTCCAGCCAAATATACTGTACAAGAGCTTGCCTTGCGCTCGAAGTATGAGGGAAGATACGGATACCGTATGGCGTTTGACTATAATGAAGATACCGGTCAGACCTGGGTGGTAAGCTTGCCCAATGATATGGCAAAGTCATCGGGCAAGGCCCCCCTGATCTCTGCAGAAATGCGCATTGTACTGACTGGAATTGCCGGGATGCTGGGGGCGACGCTGCTGATCTTTGCGCTGCTGTCCTTCTTGAACGCGCGCCGCTTCGGCGCTCCGATGTTCCATATGCTGGCCTGGCTCGATTTCCTCGGGCAGGGCTTTTATGACGAACCGGTGGACCGCAAGGGCCGTCCGCGCAGCCGATTGAAGTCAGGCAAGTGGAAGCGGCGTTATACTATCTTTGCCGATGTCATGCTGTCATTGGACCAGCTGACCGGAATTCTGCGGCGTGACGAGGACCGGCGGCAGCGGACAGAGACCCTGCGGGAAGAATGGATTACCGGCATTACCCATGATTTGAAAACCCCGCTCTCCTCCATTAAAGGTTATGCCCATTTGCTCGCAGAGGATACTTATGACTGGTCCTCTGAAGAAGTCCGCAAGTTCTCTGCAATCATGCTGGAGAAGTCGGCGCATATGGATACGCTGATCAGCGATTTGGCCATTACCTACCGGCTGAGGTCGGGTATTCATGTCCCGCAGACCGAGCCCGTGGAGATGAGAGCCTGGCTTGGCAATGCGCTGAAACAGGCCGCGGCCAACCCGGAGTATGGAGAGGGTCGGATCATTTATCAATCCCCTGACACAGAAATTACCGCCAGGATCTATCGGCCTTGGATGGAGAGGGTCGTCGGCAATTTAACGGCCAATGCGCTGCTGCATAATTCTTCGGACACGCAGCTTACCGTAACGCTGAGTGCGATGGATACCGGCGGATTGGTTATTATTTTCCGCGACAATGGCCAGGGGATGGATGAGCAGACGGCGGCGAATTTATTCGAGCGGTATTACCGCGGGGGAGATACGGCTTCCACAACGAACGGGTCCGGTCTGGGCATGGCGATCTCCAAGGGATTGGTCGAGGCGATGGGTGGACAGATCACCGTGAGTTCCGCCCCCGGCAAAGGAACGGAAATCCGGCTTATCTGGGATGGTCTGGCGGCTGTTACTTTCGGCTAACGTTTCCGCCAATGGTGCCAAGCTTAATTTCACCGTTCCCGGTCTGGGAAATCACGGCATCGCCCGTAATATGATCCATATCCAGTGACCCGTCTCCGACAGCAACCTCGGCCGAACCTGCTACTTCGGTTACCACAACATGTCCATTGATATTATCGATATCAACATCGGTACCAATATTGCGCACGGTGATATCGCCGTCTCTATTGGAGAGTGTTACCGGACCTTTGGTGTCGATAACCTCCAGATCACCGTTCACGTTGTCCACTTTCAGTGAGGCCGAGAGATCAGCAACCTTAAGTTTGCCGTCTCTATGTGAGTCCAGCTCCACAGCCAGTTCACGCGGAAGTGTAATCTCCAGATCTACGGACCCGGAGCCCATAGCCAGCATCTGGCTGCCAAAGGAAGCATCCAAATATGCAGTAGCCTCTTCTGCCCGCAGCTTCAGCTTTAATTTATCCATACTTATGCCTTTGGCGGTGACCACGGCGTTGACCTCAATCGTATCCGTGTCTGCACCGTTTACTTCAATTTCCCCGTTGCGGTTGTCTATGACCAGCTTCGTCAGCTTGGCTGCATCCAGTTCAAGCTTCTGAGTTGACGATGTTTCTTCGCCTTTGCTACAAGCGGTTACTAGCAGCAGGCAACCTACGATCATTAATCTCGATGTCCAGCGCATTTGAATTCCCCTTTTCTAAATTTAATATGGAAGAGCATTGTGTGCCGTTATGAGACATCACGTTTGACGAACAGGGTGTGCGAAAGAAGATGCATGACTGCCAGATGAAGCCCTATAAAAGCCAGAGAGAAGCCGAGCGTCATGCCTTTCACCGCCGGATCACCCAAGAAATAACCGCTAAGGTCGGAATGGGAGAAAATAAAGAAACGGGTCCACGTCCAGCCGTTCATAGCGATGGAAATAACAAATCCGGCCACGGAGACGAACAAGGGAATGACGATAGCAAAGATAGGACTGCGAAAACCCGCAGATATCATAAAAGCCAATGTAACTGAAATGAGCAGAAACGGCAGATGGAACAAGTAACTGCCAAGGATTGAAAGCAGCATGGGCGTTTGGTGCACGGTGTGATCCCGCACATACATATAGCTGTCTCCAAGACCGCCCCAGCCGAACATGATTCCCCCGAACAGCAGGGAGAGCAGAAGGCCGAGCAGCGTCAACCCCAGTCCGAACAGGATCGCAGCAATATATTTGGCGGTATAAACCTCTGTCCGGCTGGCCGAGCGGGTCAGCAGCAGCTTGATCGTGCCGGACACAAATTCGGCAGCTGCAATCTCTCCGGCAATAATGATTGAGATCAGCGAGACGGCAAATATAATGTTTCCTGAAAGATCCCCCGCAAAGCTCCAGGCATTCGTCTCAGGCGGCAAATTATGCTGCAGGGAGTACTCGTTCAGCAAAATGTTTTTCTCCGCCTGCCGTATTTCAATCTGCAGCGCATCCGGTTCGGCAGCTTCCTCTGCCAGCCGGTGATTCTCCTGTTCAAGCTGCGACCTCCAGTCTGCCGCTGCGGTGGCCCCATCTCCAGCACGCACATTGATGATCTGAAGGATGACGAAGACTGCAACGAGAGCAATGAGCACCCAGGTGCGTTTTCTTTTGTAAATCTTCATATTCTCATTTCGGATATAGTTAATCAGCTTCAATGTCCTTGCCCTCCTGTAATCTCAAGGTATTTGTCTTCAAGCGTCCGCTTCACCGTATTCACCCCGTATACGTTAATGCCTGAATCCAGCAGCTTCTGGCTGATTTCGGGAATGCGGTTCTTGGGTAGGCGTACACGAAGCTGATTGTGGCCGGCAGTAATTTCCGCGCCTGACAGGAAAGCTTGCAGCACCTGCACCGCCAGCTCCGGCCGGTCCACCTCGAACTGGACGAGCGCGTCATCCTCCTGAACCAGCTCCGATAAGCGATGCACGCCGATCAGCTTGCCTTGCTGGAGCACGGCAACGCGGTCGCACATCATCTCCATTTCGGACATCAGATGGCTGGAGATCAGGATGCCGACATTCTCCTGGCGGGCCAGATTCTTCAGATGCTCCCGCAGCTCGTGGATGCCCGCCGGGTCAAGGCCGTTGGTCGGTTCATCCAGCAGCAGTAAAGAGGGCTTATGCATCAGCGCTACGGCCAGGCCGAGACGCTGCCGCATCCCCAGCGAGTAGGTGCTGACTTTTGCAGAAATGCTCAGCTCCAGTCCTACAAGCTTGATGACCTCCTTCAGCCGGTCCTCAGTGACGCCCGGACTCATTCTTGAGAAGAGGATCAGATTGTCATATCCGGATAAATATTTGTACAGATCGGGCTGTTCCACAATAACGCCAACCTTGCCCATAGCTGCGGAGAATTGCTGCCGGGTGTCGATTCCGTCAATAATGACCTGTCCTTCCGATTTGGAGACGAGCCCCACGATCATGCGGATTGTCGTTGTTTTTCCAGCTCCGTTGGGGCCCAGCAGGCCCATGATTTCTCCTTTTTCCATTTCTAGTGATACATGGTCTACAAGAGTTTTGCGGCCAATGACCTTGGTCAGATCCCGTATTTGAAGCAGCGGCAAAGCTACCCCTCCCTTTTCCAAATGATTGTAGTAGGATATAATTCTGCATATCGCTTAGCTGAATCCCGCTGCCCTTAACCTACCAAGCGGACTGTCATATTGAACAGTTACTGCGTGTCATATGCTGGATGTGACAACAGATCAAGCTGAATTGGAGATGCTGATTGATGCGTAAAAATAAAGCCCGGCGGGCGTGGCAAGATCTAACCGTTCTGCTCTTACGCCTGTTATGGAGCATAGCGGTCATTATATTGATGTATCTGGATAAGCCGGATTTCCCGCTCAGGCTGGTGCTGCCAGCGGTATTGCTGGGCGGCTTAATTCCTGCATGGGTTGGACGGGATTTCAAGACGCGGTATGTTCTTCTGGAATTTATATTCGCAGGCGGGATCGCGCTCGCGCTGGCATATTATTTTGACTTAACGCGATTATTCCTGCCTGCCGTAATGATGCTTGCCTTCCATACCCGGGGCAAGGCGCACTTATATACGCTTCCAATCACCTTATTGCTGTACAGCTTAAGCGCCGGACCCGCGATAGGGGAAGGACTGTCGCACCCGCTGATCTGGAAGAGCCTGTCGGACGGGTTGTTTGTCTACGCAGCCGGATATGGATTGCAGATGGGAGCGAAGTCGATCAACGCGATCCGGCAAAAGCTGACGCTAGTCAACGAGCAATATGCCATTCTGGAGCAGTATTCCTCTCAGATTGAACGCATGACCCTGCTGGAGGAACGTTACCGGATGGCCGGGGAAGTACATGATACAATTGGACACAGCTATACTTCGATGATTCTGGGTCTGGAAACGCTGAGGCCGCATGTAACCACGGAGGAAGGAGAGCATAAGCTTCAGGGTGTTCTGGAGCTAGCCCGCAAGGGGCTGGAGGATGTGAGGCGGCAGGTCCATCAGATGGACCCGCTGGAGGAGCCGGTGACCTTGGACCGGGCTTTGATGCAGATTGCCGGGCAGTTCGAATCCAATACGGGGGTCGCATTGTCGTTCCGCACGATGGGCGAGCCTTATGCGGTGATTAAGCAGGCCAAACATACATTATGCCGTTCGCTGCAGGAGGCACTGACCAATGCCAGCAGGCATGGGCAGGCGAGCGCCATCCGGGTGGTCCTGCAATATGATCCGGCCCAGCTCATGCTGCAGATTCAGGATAACGGCAAGGGAACTGCACAGCTGCGCTACGGCTTCGGCCTCAACGGTATGAAGGAGCGTCTAGCGGCATTGCAGGGCAAGCTATATATTGATTCCCAGGAAAATGACGGTACATTGGTAACCTGTATGATCCCGAATCAGACGCAGGAAGGGGAGCGGCGGATTGATATCCTGCTGGCTGACGATCAGCCGCTGGTCCGCGAGAGCCTGAGGCTGCTGCTTGGAGAGGAGAAGGATTTCCGGATCCGTACTGCCGCGAATGGCAAGCAGGCGCTGGAGCAATGCGCCGCTGAGCAGCCGGATATTGTCCTGATGGATATTCACATGCCGGAAATGGACGGCCTGGAGGCTACCCGGCAGCTTAAGGAGAAGTGGCCGGAGATCCGGGTCATTATCATTACAACCTTCGAGGAGATTACCTATGCGGCGGAAGCGCTACGGCTTGGCGCTGAGGGCTATCTGCTAAAGGCACTCCATCCGAAGGAATTGGCGGCGACGATCCGCCTGGTCTACGGAGGCGGGACGATGATCTCGCAGGAGGTGGCCCAGCAGCTGTTCCAGGATCAGCAGTTGGATACTTCACTGAATCCGTATGACCTGACCGAGCGGGAGCTGGAGGTTCTGCAAGAATTAACGGAAGGGCTGCGCAATAAGCAGATTGCCCAGAAGCTGCATCTGTCAGAGGGGACCGTCCGAAACTATATTTCGGCGATTTATTTGAAGCTCCAGGTGGGCGACCGCGACGAGGCCGTAGAGAAGAGCAGGAAAGAGCAGCTGGTGCAGCCTCGGGCATAGAATTGATTTAAGACTGATGGCTGGCGGATGCCTTACTAATCATACAACGAAGAATACAGCAGCCGGCCCGGAGGCCGGTGTATGGAGGATATTATGTTAATTCAAATTATCGGCGTGGGCAAATTGAAGGAGAAATACCTGATCGACGGCATCGCGGAGTATGCCAAGCGGCTGACGCCGTACCTCAAGCTCCAGCTCATCGAAGTAGCCGATGAGAAAGCGCCCGACAACCTAAGCGCCGCAGAGGTTGTCCAGGTTAAGGCACGCGAGGGCGAACGCATCCTCGCGCACATCAAGAGCGAGGCGCATGTTATAGCGCTCGCGATCGACGGCAAGCTCTGGAGCTCCGAGGAGCTTGCCGCAGAGATCGACCGGCTCGGCACCTACGGGACGAGCCATGTCGCCTTCGTCATCGGAGGCAGCCACGGGCTCTCCGATGAGGTCCTGCGCCGCGCCCAGCAGCGCATGAGCTTCGGCCGCATGACGCTGCCCCACCAGCTCATGCGGCTGGTGCTTGTAGAGCAGGTGTACCGGGCGGTGAAGATAAATCGCGGTGAACCGTATCATAAGTAGGGGCAAGTTTTTGAGTTGCAATTAATGCTTTTTGTACTATTTACGGAAAAAGCCATTACTTGATTTACCGGGGGAACTGACAGCCATCTGGTCGTGCATCAAAGACGGCTGTAACGGGTGGACGAGGGACAACTTTGTGTTTATCGTCCAGCTACCTGTATCCAATGTGGAAACCCCACAGAAAAAAGCGAGAAGATGCAATCGAACGTAGACAATACGAGTCCCGACCAAACCAAATGGTAGAGGATCACCGACAAGCTCTGCAGGGTCCATTGCACAAATTCTTGCCGCCGAGGGAAGGTTCGATAGGGGCGCAGGGTAAACCAAAAACAACCGTAGCAGGTACGATTGGCTCCTGCCACGGTTGTTTTACTTTTTAGAGCGCTTCGCCTACTTGGTGAACCCGCAGCAGGTTGGTGGTTCCGGTGCAGCCTGCAGGGACACCGGCGGTGATGACCACCAGGTCGCCATCTTGTACGTAACCGGCCGACTTGGCCAGTTCAACGGCGGCTGCTACGGCTGCATCAGTGTTGGAAGCGAACTCGCTGCGGAGCAGCGGGGTTACACCCCAGGTTAAGGACAGGGCGTACAGCACGCTCTCCTTGGTGGATACGGCGATGACCGGTGCAGCCGGCTTGTGCTTGGCGATCATCCGGGCGGTAAAGCCGCTTTCGGTCAAGGCGAGAATGGCCTTGGCGGAGAGCACGAGGGCGGTGTGGGCAACGGCTTCACCGATGGCGCCGGTTACGTCGGTGGCAGCCTCGGCACCCTTGCAGCTGCAGCGGCCGTAGCGTCCCAGGACGGACTCTGCGCGGGCGGCGATGCGGGCCATGGTCTCGACGGACTCCAGCGGGTATTTGCCTGCGGCGGATTCACCGGACAGCATGACGGAATCGGTGCCGTCGAATATGGCGTTGGCGACGTCGCCCGCTTCCGCACGGGTCGGACGCGGGTTCATCTGCATGGACTCCAGCATGTGGGTGGCGGTGATAACCGGTTTACCGGCCAGGTTGCACTTCTTGATCATGTCTTTCTGAACCAGCGGCACGTCTTCCACCGGCAGGTCTACGCCCAGATCTCCGCGGGCAACCATCAGGCCGTCGGCTACGCTCAGGATGGCGTCCAGGTTCTCCACTCCCTCGTCATTTTCGATCTTGGCGATGACCTGGATGTGGCCGGCCTTGTGCTCGTTGAGGATATGTTTGATCTCGAGAATATCTTCGGCTTTGCGGACGAAGGATTGGGCGATGATGTCGATGTTCTGCTCAATGCCGAACTTGATGTGCCGGACGTCCTTCTCGGTTACGCCGGGAAGGCTGGTTTTGACGCCGGGAACGTTGACGCCCTTGCGCTGCTTCAGCTTGCCGCCGTTCTTGATGAGGCAGTTGATCTCGGTGCCTTCGGCCTTTACGACCTCCAGACGGACCAGACCGTCATCGATCAGGATGATGCTACCGGGCTTCACATCTTGGGGAAGCTGCTTGTAGGTGACTTGGATGCGGTCCTTGGTGCCGAGCACTTCCTCGGTGGTCAGAACCACGGTTTCACCCGGTACCAGCTCCGCGTAGTCCGAGGCCATTTTGCCGATGCGAATTTCCGGACCTTTGATGTCGAGCAGGACGGCAACGTATTGGTTCAGCTCCTTGGCTGCTTTCCGGATGCGGCGGATGCGCTCCGCGTGCTCGTCCAGCTCTCCGTGGGCGAAGTTCAGGCGGGCGATGTTCATGCCGGCTTGGATCAGCCTCCGGAGCATTTCGGGGCTTTCGCTGGAGGGACCGATGGTGCAGACGATTTTAGTTTTGCTCATGGCTTTTTTCTCTCCTTATTATTTAACGTTGAACTCTTGTGAAAATTTTCCCTAACCCATACAATAAAGCATAACGATTCATCAGAAAAATATATATATATTCGTTATTCATCAATTTTGATGTAGAAGGTAGGTCATCTTATGAATCTTCACGCCCTTAAAATATTTCATACCATCGCCGAAAAAGGCGGAGTCACCCGCGCCGCGGAGGAACTACGGATCAGCCAGCCTGCGGTTACGGCCCAGGTACGCAACCTGGAGAAGGAGCTGGGCATCCAGCTGTTGGCCTCCAAGGGGCGTGGCATTCTATTGACCGATGCGGGTCAAATGCTGGCCAGTCACGCCAAACGGCTGTTTGCGTTGGAGCGTGAGCTGGATGAAGCGGTTCGGGAATACAAGGCAGGGTTCAGCGGTATCTTGCGGATCGTCGCCACCTATCTGCCAGCCAATCTCCTGCTGCCGGAATGGCTGGCTCTCTACAAACAGGAGCATCCTTCCGTGGAGGTTGTCCTGACCACTGCCAACTCCCGGGAAGCGGTGGAAGGGCTACTGCAGTACGATGCGGAGGTCGCCGTCTATGGAGGCGGCTGGGAAGAGCAAACGGGCATCGAATGGGAGGAGCTTCTGGAGGACGAGCTCTGGTTTATCGTCCCCAAAAATCATCCATACGCCGGGAAGGAAATAACTTTAGCGGAAATGATGAAGGTTCCCTTCATTCTGCGTGAAGAGGGAAGCTCTACCCGGGAGCGTCTTTTCTCCTTGTGCCGGGCTTTGAACGTGAATCCTCCCAAGGTCGGTCTGCAATTTAACGGGGTGAACGAGATGGTTCGGGCCGTCATGGCGGGCTACGGAGCCATCTTTATCTCCTCCCTGGCCGTAAGGGACAATGTGGAGCGCGGGGATGTGGATCGTGTGATGGTCAACGGCGCTTCGCTGTTAAATCCGATTGCCGTCTGTACCCGGAAGCAGGAGACGTTGTCGCCGGCAGCGGCAGCATTCCTCTCACTGGTCCGGGAGCAGTCGAAAGGATGGGCAGGAAATTAAATGTTCTGTCACTCCCTAATTATGAAGCATGCTTTTGAACAAACTAACATTTTTCTTCTTGCAAAAGGAGAATGGCACAATAATAGGCAAAAACATGCCGTTAAAGACAACGCGGTGAACCGTATCATAAGTAGGGCGAAATTTATTTTTGGTAGGTAGAGGATAAGAATAGTCAGTTTTCGACAATTAGAGATAAAGAATATATAGGACATGACCGCTAAAACTTAGTTTTAGGGTTATTTGTCCTAATTACTACCATAATGTGGTACTATTGGGGTGTTTGACAGAACGGTTTAGCTTTATGAATAAAAGAACGGTCACGATGATTTCGAGTTGATGAAAATTGAGAGCGTAAACGAGATTATTTATGGAGGTTAATCTATGAAGTATCCTGTGAATATAAGGAATATGATATCGGAGATTGAAGAGGATACTATTACATCTTTAGACTCGAAATGACTCTATTCCTCACGATCAAAGAAAAGGAATTTTGGAACGATTGAAGCATTATGGCTCGATTTGTTCAAAGAAAATGCCAATAGGCTATGAGGGGATGGGTGCTCTATTAATATTCTATTACAACACCCCGAAAACAACACTACCAATAATATGGGGCAGCCAAAATGGTTGGATTCCATTATTCCGCAGAGTTAGTAGAATAAATGGTATTGAATCATACTATAAACAAATATCAAATAAACTTAAACCAGAAGCAAAAGAAAAAGTAATTAATTTAGATTTTTTTCTATGAAAGCCTATTAACTCAGGAGAGTCTTTATGAGAGTAGTTGGCTTTTTGCATATGAGTGTTGCAACCAAGGTTGGTTGGGTAAAAACAAGAATGAAAATTTTATAAAAAGTGACAATTTTTTTGAACAGCTCGCAATTTATGGGTCATAAGGAGGAAAAAATGACTGAATTACTAGCTCCAGCAGGAAATATGGAGGCTTTAAAAGCTGCGATTTCTAATGGTTGTGATGCAATATACTTAGGAATGCAAAAATTTGGTGCACGTGCATACTCATCTAATTTTGATTTTGAATCGTTAAAAGAGGCTGTTACGTATGCGCACCTGAGGGACGTTAAACTCTATGTTACAATGAATACCATCGTTTTTGAAAATGAAGTTGAAGAGATGAAAGAGCAGATACACGAATTAAATAAAATCGGTGTTGATGGCATTATCGTCCAGGACCTGACTGCTTTCGATTATATTGTTAATAACTTTCTTGATATGGAAGCACATTGTTCAACTCAAATGGGAATAGACGATTTAGACGGAACTTTATTATTTAAAGAACTTGGTGCTAAAAGAGTTGTTCTGTCCCGTGAGGTTGAGATTGAAAAAGTAAAAGAGATCAAAAGAATAGCTGAGATACCTTTAGAAATTTTCGTTCACGGTGCTTTATGTGTATCTTACTCGGGAAACTGTCTAATGTCAGGATTAATCGGCTATCGATGCGCAAATCGCGGAAGATGTGTTGGTTCATGCCGTAAGGAGTATGAACTAATGGATAAGACAACAGATACATCTTTAGGGAAAAACTATATTCTATCTACTAAGGACTTAAACACCATCGATTATATCCATGATTTAAAAGAAATCGATTCTTTAAAAATAGAAGGTCGAATGAAAGTGCCTACGTATGTTGCTAATGTTGTATCAAAATATCGCATGGCCTTAGATAATAAAATAACCGAAGAAGATAAAGAAAATCTGAAAAAAACATTCAATAGAACGTTTACTAAAGGATATTTGTTTCACGAAGATAAGAAAAATATTACAAACATCTTAAGACCTAATAACTTTGGTTATGAAATTGGAACAATTAGCAAGATTGTTAAAGATAGGTATGAAATAACACTTACACGTACTTTAAATCAAAACGATACAATCAGAATAAGTCACAACAATGAAGATGTTAATTTAACGGTTGCCAAACTGTACGATAAAGAGGGCGAATTAATCAACAAAGCAGATGATGTCTGCTATATCAAAATCAAAGAAAAGGTGTCTAAGGGAGATTTAGTATATAAAACGAAGGATTATTTCTATAACAAAGAATTAGAATCATCACTGGAAAAAGAATTTAAGCGGTTTAACCTGGATATTAGAGTATATGCATGTCCAGACTCAAAGCTTTTCATAGATGCGGAGGGCTTAGGCTTTAATTATTTATATGAAAGCGAGGAAATACTAGGCGAAGCCATTAATAATCCAACAACGAAAGACCAGGTAATAAAGCAATTTTCAAGATTAAATGATACTATATTCGAACTTAATCATGTAGATTTTGAGGAATGCAATGCATTTATTCCAGCTAAACTGTTAAATGCAGCAAGAAGAGATATTGTACTGGGCTTATATGACTTAAAGCTTAACAGCCAAAAGAAAAGAACCAAGGCTTTGAAAGCAAAAGAAAAAATAAGCTTTGCCCCTGAAAAACCATACCTTACGGCCTCTGTAACGACTAAGGAGCAGTACGATGCTTGCGTGAGCTGTGGAATTAAGGAAATCTATTTTAAAAACGTTGTTAGAAGAAATCAGAATGATTATAAGGAAAAAGAAGGGCAGCTGCTAATCGGAGGATATGGTGGAATTTATCACTACAGAGAAACTAATCCGTTTGTTACGGACTATTCTCTAAATGTTGTTAATGCTACTAGTTGCTATGAATTATATAAATTAGGTGCAAAACGAGTCACTTTATCTTATGAATTGAATAAGAGCCAAATTGAAGATTTAATGAATGCCTATGTTGAAGAAAATGACGGCTATCCTGCACTGGAAATGATTGTATATGGTAAGGTTCCTTTGATGTTTACAAAATATTGTCCGATGAAAAAAATGAATCAATGCAGAATTTGCAAAACGAAGAGCTATGAGTTAAAAGATGAGCACGGAACGTTCCCTATAATTTCCCATAATGATTGTACAACGACTCTCCTTAATGGGAAGACGCTTAATCTTTTAGATGAGCTACAAAACATCAAAGGAATCGAGGCGCTCAGATTAAACTTCACAGTTGAATCAAAAGAGCAGGTTGTGAAAGTCATTAATATGGCGTCAGGCAAATTAAATGGCTCAATGAATAATGCTGTCTTTAATCAGGAAACAGACACAAGAGGACATTTTAATAAAGAGATTGTGTAGGTAGCCAAAGGGATGGTTCTGGCGATATATAATGGCGAGATCGAAACCAACAGCGGCAGCGGTCAGATTATGGCGTACATAAATGCCCGGACGGCAGACTCTGCTATTGGGGTATTCCGCGTACAGAGTGTTATGGTGAAGAGTATTTCTTTGATAATGCCCCGGTTAACTTTGGTGGTTATTTTCAGGATTTTAAAGATTTGGTTATTGAACACAAAGAGTATTTGTTCTCTGGTGTTGGACTAATCGATCAACGAAATAATCAATTTTGCATGTTAGTTAATCGTGGAAATGATTTTCGTATAATTATTTTGGCGTCGAATGGTAAACTTATGCTTCGTTTATACCCTTTCGTAAAGCTGGCAGGCGCAGCAACTGTATTAAGCAATGTAAGTACGGGAACCGGATGAAAGTCTTGTGGTGGGAATTCTACCCTAACAAGGGCGTGATTCCCAATAATTAGGCCGGATAGCCGCCTCCGGGCGGTGGCCAGGCCCCATGCAGGCGACGGAGCAGAACGATTTCTCCTAGATGGTAGGAGTTATGTGAGGCGATATTGCGTAAAATGCCTCCCTTGGTCTCACCGGGAAAATTCGCGAGTGGCTCGTCGAGCTGGGCGGTCTGAGCCATAGCGACGGCCTTCTCAATTCCTTGCAGCAGATGCGCAGTGACATCCCGAAGCTGTGCCTCATCCGCCGGGGCGTCCTCATCAGGCCAGCTTTCCTGAATACTTCCAGGTTTCTGAGGTTTGCCGCCTTCCAGGTGGGTCAGCATGAAATCCTGCCAATAGCTCATATGCTTCAACAACTGGTAGATCGTATACGGGACCCCTTCCGTGTGTTGCCCGGCAAGCTCCAGTGTAATATCCGGCAAGGCTCTGGCAATCGGAATATGGCCACGTTCTCCAACTAAAGATTTCACAAGTGCTTGACTAAAAGCTGGATTGGATTCGGACATCAGTAGGCTCCTTCTTATGATATGTATTAGTTAACGAAAATACATTTTGTAAAATTTAATTTAACGAAACTAAATATACCTGTATTCAGTATAATAGTCAATCCTAAAAAATGCTGTAGTTATCCATTCTGATAGCGGGTATCTCAGTGTATTTTCCCTGACTTTTATTTATGAAAAAGCCGGATGAGTGCGGATATTTCTTCTATCACTGAGGATGATTGGTCCAACACAGAGGCCAAAATTCATCCTTATCAAAAATCCAAGACACTCGCTGAAAAAGCTGCCTGGGAATTTATTCAACAGGAAGGGAAGGGGTTAGAATATTCTGATTATGTGGATGTCCGAGATGTTGCAGAGCTGCATAACCTGGCAATGGTCCGTCCCGAAGCAAATGGAGAGCGGTTTATAGCTTCTAGTGCAGAGAATCTTTCAACACTTGAGATTGCAAATATTCTGAGGAGAAAGGAAGTTCCAATTAAGAATGATTGCAACTCTCCTGAAAGTGATCAAGGGACAGATGAAGGTATAAGTTATTATAGAATCAACTATTGGACCTGGCGAAAAAATAGACTAAATTACTTCACACCATAATTTAGGATGAATTTTATTATCTTGTCGTGCTAAAGACTAATGAAATTGTCGTACCAGTCCCCAATTGACTCTCTATTTCGATCTGCCCCCGGTGTTGGATCACAAGCTGCTTGGAAATTGCCATACCGAGTCCAGTACCTTGGATTAATTCATCCGTATTGGTGCCGCGATAGTAGCGCTCGAATAGCAATTCCTTCGTTTTTTTATCTATGCCTACTCCGTTATCTTGTATCTGGATTACAAATTGTGAAACGTTATTCTTACCTATAGAAACGTTGATCGAAGTACCTTCAGGATTGTGGAGGGCAGCATTTGCAAGCAGATTCTCCAGAGCGCGTCTGAAGTATCTGGCATCTATCGGATAGGTAATCGGTGCTTCCGAAGCCTTATAATGAATTGGAACATCGGCGAATTGAGGATGCTGTTTCCACTTTTGAATGGTTTGATCGATGAATTCATTCATGTCTGTCGGGATGAATTCAAAAGCAAAGGCTTCGTTTTTCAACCGATATGTTAAGGTTAAATCGTTGATCATTTCATCCATATAAGTGGATTTCTCACGCATAATAGCTGCAAATTCACGAATTTCTGCTTGTGACCATTCATACGTTCTCGATTCCATTATATGTGCGTACCCCATTATGGAAGAAAGCGGCGTCTTCATATCATGCGACACACCTGCAATCCACTCTTCTCTTGTGATCTCCAGCTGCTTACGAATATGCTCGTTCTTCTGTAATGTCTCTGTTAGGTGTGCTAAGGATTCTATCAATTCGGCATGTACGCGGAATCTTTCTTTTAAATGTCCAGATTGCTTACGGCTAAGAGGCATCCCATTTGAGTTAGGACTGATCGGTTCACGTAATTCGCCCTTGGCCAAAGAGTGAAGCCAATCAATCATATGCAGAATAGGTGTCCCAAACCGGTGACCGTACCAAAGAGCAAGAAGCAAGAAGAGAATAAGAATCATCACAAGCAAAGCAGCAGATTTCCAGAAGAATAAAGTAATATCTTCCTTATACGTATCGCCATTGACCCATGAAGCCACCGTTGTAGACAGGGGAGCATGAATGATCCAGGTGCTGCCTGCCGCAGAATCATAAACCGTAAATGATTGCATGCCATAACGTTCCGGATATTGGTTACGCAGCATCAAATCCTGAAGGCTATAATGATCTGGCGCTTCGCCCCTTTGTCCGTAACCTCCTAGTACCTTCCCATTATCATCGAGCAGCTCGATCCAGCCATGAATATCATCAAGCTGCTGCTTGAAGCTCCCGTTCACTTCGATCTTGCCCGCTCTCCATGTCACTTGCTGCAGCAAGTTTTTTTTGAGCATGGCAATATCATTCTTCACTCCGTATAAGAGGGTATAGGTTTGTCCATCCAGCTCTTGAATCCATGCATATAGTCCGTAAGGGAAATCCATCTCCGCTTTCCAATAGCTCATCAGCTCACCAGGAGTGTAACGTTCGGGTACATCAGCTGGAGTATTGTAAGCGGCAATAGTTTCTCCACCCTTACTTATGACCTGTAGCCAGCCCCCCTGCTCGCGTACCTCGGCAAGAAGCTTCGGATCAAATTGTATTTTACCGTCATGATGGGTAATGGAGTCTGTGAGCACAGGCAAACTGGGTTTAATGAAGTCTAATTGTTGATCAAGCCGCTCCAGCTTTACAATGCTTAAAGTAAATGTACCTAAAAACAGAACAAATAGAAGGACGCCGATAAACAGCAATTGCCTAATATATTGAAGGATAAACCTTTTCTTGATGTTCATCGCATTAACCCTCAGATTCACGAACAAGTTTGTACCCTAAGCCACGTGCCGTAATCAAATATACTGGCTCACTGGAATTGGGTTCAATGCGCTCGCGAATACGATGGATATGAACCATGACTGTATTGTCGTCACTAAGACTTTGCTCGCCCCAAACCTGCTCATACAGCTGCCTTTTACTGAATACCCGGTTGGGGTTTTGGCAAAAAAACAAGAGGAGCTGAAAGACCTGAGCCGGACAATCGACCGTGATATCATTCACGCGAAGCTCTCCGGCATATTCGTCAACTTGAAATGTTCTGTAAGTGTATATCCGGTTCATATTGGGAACATCGGCAGTTTTGAGATACCGACGCAGCTGTGCCCGGACACGCGCAATCACTTCTAGCGGATTGAACGGCTTCGTAATATAATCATCGCCCCCAACGGCAAAACCGGTCAATTTATCAAAATCGCCTATCCGAGCCGTTAAGAACAGGATAGGGGCATCCGTCGTTTGCCGAATCCATGGACAGATTTCGAAGCCGTTTTGCTTCGGCAGCATAACATCAAGTAGAATGAGATCATACTTGGTGGTTTGGCAGGCTAATATGGCCTGTTCTCCTGTTGTGGCCGTATCAATGAGCGGGAATCCCTCTTTATTTAACACTGTTTTCAATAGCTTTAGAATGGACGATTCATCATCCACAATTAGAATCTTTGATTGATTCATCTCTTCCTTAGCTCCCTATTACATAACTTGGTATCCATTTAAATATATCATTTATTTTGTTTCAGCAGCACAATATGGATATTAACAGAACCTTAATTCTCCAATCGCTGATTAATACAATCATAAGGTTTCGTTTCGCAGGTGTTAAACTTCATCGCATACACTTATCCGTGAAACCCATATAAAGGAGAGGAAATGGATGAACAATATCATTAGCAAAAGAAGCCTGATGCTGCTTAGCCTCGCTGGCACACTGACTGTGGGCTCACTCGCAGCCTCGGCGTCGGCTGAGTCCGCCAAGCCTGAGGTCGTATCAGCAAGCTCTGTCCCGAAAGTAGCAGTAGCGACTTCTTCCATCCGGCCGGACCAACTTTTAAAACTGTTGCAGCAAGAGAAATATGAACAAATTTATGGACAACTCGGAGCCGAATTCAAGAAGCAATTCTCGTTAAAGGATTTCAAGAAACAGGTCAGCATAAACCACAAGAACGTCACATCCTATAAACTGGTTAGTCATTTTCTCATAAACAATACCAGCTACTATGCTTGGAAGGACCCCAAAGGGGAAAAAACGATACAAGCTCTGTTTGACAGAAAGAACAAGATAGAGGGTCTAATATTTAGTACGATGCAGCAGTATCCTGAGACGGATGCGAAGCGTACTCAAACGACTTTTGAACTTCCTTTTCAAGGGAAATGGTTTGTCTATTGGGGGGGCACGAATGAGCTAATTAATTATCATTACGGGGCCGAGCAGCAGCGGTATGCGTATGATCTCATCGTGGTGAACAATGGGTTTAGCTATAAAGGCGACGCCACCAAAAATGAAAGCTACTTTGCTTTCGGAAAACCTATTCTGGCTGCCGCAGCGGGCAAAGTCGTGAAAATCGTCAATGACGTCCAAGACAATAAGCCTGTTGGTACGGAGAATACGGAGCAGATCGCCGGGAACCATGTCATTATCGATCATGGCAATGGAGAGTTCAGCTACTACGCTCATCTGCAAAAAGGATCGGTCAGCGTCAAAGCCGGCGACGTAGTGAAAGCCGGAGATACACTGGGTAAATGCGGCAACTCGGGTAATTCCAGCGAACCACATCTTCATTTCGAGGTTGCCAACAGCGCGGAACTGTACACTACGAAGTCACTGCGCGTTCATTGGAAGGACGCCGATGATTATGAGCAAGGTGCATATATATTAGCGCCCTAATCGGACTTCAGTACCGAAGAGTAGAAGATGATTCAATAATTAAAAATGAGTTTGTCTATGACCGAGGTTTACAGGTCGAGTCACCAGCTGCCCATCCTCTTGGCGACATCCGGATCGTGGTACGATAAGAAGAGACTTTCCCGCGTATCGAGGGTTGAAATTTGTTCCATATCGTCGGCGCGGAGCTCAAAATCGAAAATGTCGATGTTTTCGGCGATCCGCTCTTTGCACACCGATTTTGGAATGACAACGACTCCACGCTTGACCAGCCAGCGAAGCACGACTTGGGCGATGGACTTGTTGTGTTTTTCTGCGATCAAGGCCAGCACTTCGTTGCTGAACATGTTGCCCCGTCCTTCAGCGAATGACGCCCACGACTGATGCTGAACTCCCTGCTACTTCATGAGCGTACAGCGCAATCAAAACAACATTCGGATGTTCGACGGGGAATCACCTCACGCGCTATTTACCCAAGTCTACTTCCAGGAGATGAATGCCTATGGCACCAACTAAACATATGATAAACTGATAATAAATAGAATTAGAGAATAGGACAACTTTTAACACAGATCTTAAATGATAAAAAGGAAGAGATTCAATGGGAAGAAAACAGTCTTTTACGGAGACAGAGCTGCTGGATACAACAAAAAAATTAGTGCTTGAGTATGGGTACGACGGTTTTCATCTCAAGCTGCTCTCACAGCATCTGTCAGGAGCCCGAAGCACTATTTATCAATATTATTCTAATAAAGAAGAGATTGTGGCTGCTTGTATGAAGCGCGTAATGGCAACGGTATTAGCAAATGCATCAGCCATTGATGAGGCTGATTCCATGGACGCCCTCGAACAGCTACTTCTCGTTTACGTAGAAGAGTCTGCGCTACATCAGCTTTTAGGAAATGCTGCTAAAATTAATACTGCTAATTCTTCTGCAGCAGCGCGAGATCTTGAATTTATTGAGGAAGCACATAAGACTCTTAAAATACAATTGTCACGTTTGTTTGAACGCGCACAACAGGAAAAAAGCCTGAGACAGGATATCCCACTTCCTGTACTTATTGGTGTTTTTTTTAACTTAATTGATACGCCTAATATGTTGAATATCCCTGTTCCTGCTTGGGGAAAGCTGTTGTTTCAAATGTGGATCGGAGGAGCCAAGAGCTAGCCGCAGTCTTGGATTTAATTTGACACAAGTGTCATTTATATTGTTTAATTAATGTGTCGAGTGTGATAGTGTTTTTAATTTGACACAAGTGTCAAAAAAATATAGGGATAAGGAGTTGGAAAAGAAAATGTTTTTAGCTATGAAAGAATTGATGCATAGTAAAATGAGATTTTTAATGATCATCATTATTTTTGTACTAATTGCTTGGTTGGTATTTATCTTGTCAGGTTTGGGGAATGGATTATCTACGCTAGCTGCGTCAACATTCAAGACTATGAAGGCTGATTATGTCATTTTTGAAGAAGGGTCCCAGTCCTCAATGAGTAAGTCGCTGCTGTCTGATCAATTAATGGCGGAGGTGGAGCTACTACCAAATGTGAGTGCTGCCGCACCTATGGGAAGTACGATGGCAACAGCGTTGAAGGAACAAAGCACCAAGAATGAAGATAAGCTGGATATCGCGATTATAGGAATTAACCCAGGAAGCTTCTTGGAACCGGCTATCGTAGAAGGGGAAGGCCTATCTTCTGAGAACCCTACTGGTGTCGTAGTAAATTCGTCCATGAAGGATGAGGGATATAACATTGGTGACACTTTTCAATTAGATGCCACGACGGAATCATTGACGATTATCGGATTTGTCGAGAATCAGACCTATAACCACGTTGCATCAGTATTTACTCCAATGGTTGAATGGCGGAAGATTACCTTTGCGGCTCCGGGTTCGGATAAAGGAGTTGCAGGGCCCGTTAATGCGATTATGTTACAAGGCAAGGATATCGATCCAGATTTAATTAATAGTAAGCTATCAAATACGGATACGGTTAACCGAGCGGCAGCCGTTCAAGGAATGCCAGGGTACAAAGAAGAGAACGGTACTATTTTAATGATGCTTGCATTTCTGCTCGCTATCTCCGCATTCGTGCTTGGGGTGTTCTTTTATGTAATTACGATGCAGAAGACCAACCAGTTCGGCATTATGAAAGCTATAGGTGCTAGTAACAGATTCTTGGGCAAAGCCATTGTATCGCAAGTGTTTGTGCTTTCGCTGACTAGTATTGTAGTTGGAATCTTACTGACTTATGGAACAGCTGCCATTATGCCGAAGGGTATGCCGTTCAAGCTGGAAACTAGTCTTGTCGTCACGTATTCTGTTATTTTGCTAATTATCGCTATGTTAAGTTCGATGGTATCTGTTCGCAAGATTACAAAGATTGATCCGCTCAAAGCGCTCGGGAGGGTTGAATAATGACTAAGGGATTGCAATTGAGTAAAGTCACAAAGTATTATGCCGAAGGAAGCAATCGGATCGCGGCACTCGATCATGTGTCAATATCAGTGGAACCGGGCGAGTTTGTTGCTGTAGTTGGACCGTCGGGTTCAGGTAAAAGTACGTTTTTGTCTATTGCTGGAGCACTACTTAAGGCTTCAGAAGGAGAGGTTAAGCTGAATGGACATAATATTTCTACACTTACTGCCAAAGAACTAGCGAATATAAGACTACAAGAAATCGGATTTATTATGCAATCATCGAATTTGGTTCCCTATTTAAATGTTCTTGATCAATTGCTAATAGTAAAAAGGATGTCGGGAAAGGTTAACAGGGAGGATAAGGAATTCGCCACTAAGTTGCTGGAAGAGTTGGGTCTGGGCTCGAAGTTAAAAAGCCTTCCGGAAGAGTTATCAGGTGGTGAGAAGCAACGGACAGCGATTGCCCGTGCTTTAATTAATAATCCCAACATCATCTTGGCGGATGAGCCGACAGCAAGTTTGGATACCAAGCGCGCCCATGAAGTGGTCAGTCTAATTGCGCAAGAGGTGAAGTCACGCCAGAAGGCGGCGATTATGGTTACCCATGATGAGCGTATGCTTGAATATTGCGACAAGGTATACCGGATGGAAGATGGGAAATTGTCGTTGGCTGAATCGTCAAGATCAGAGGTAGCCCATGTTTGAGTTCTTTCTTTTCCTTCATCTTACAGCACTTTCCTTCTAGAAATGTAGAATATAACAGGACGGAGGCCATCCCGCAAAGGATGGCTTTTAAACTTGCCGCTACAGATAGCACGGTGAGCCTTATCATAAGTTGGGCGAAACTTGGTTGTAGGAAGCCCGAAGGGCGAATTCCCTGACGATGTCCACTACAATTTAGGTTGAATTCTACAAGGGCTCACTTTGGCCGTTGGCTTTTCGTTTATAGTTTTTCTCGACAGGAAATTGGAAGCCCCAGTCTCCGGCGAGCACACGCTGCTGAGCCGGGCCCTCGAACAGGACTAAACCTTTTACGTTGACTTTCAACATGAACTTGTCTGGAGGCGGGGTCCCGTTGAAAGAATAATTGATGGTGCCGTTCTTGGCCAACGTTACACCTGAATCCGTGGTGATGCCGGGAACTGCCTGTATCGTTGCAGAGTCCAATTGAAAAGTCGGCTTCACCGATTGTTCCACCCATTGCGACTCCGATATCTGGTTAGAATGTTTCATGGAGTATTGGATAATTAGGCTTTGACCGTCGAATAAGTAATGATGAATGAGAAGTGTATAGCCTTTGTCTGTTTTACCGGTTATTAAAACCATCTCGTTATTTCTGCTTGTTGGCATCAGCACTGAATCGCCATTTTCATCCAGCTTCACCATAAGCGAGGAGATAAATGAATTCTTAACGCTGAATACCACCACCGCACAGACGAGGAACACGATCATCGAACCTGCGGCTACCCTAGATTGGAATAAGCTTCGTTGCTGAAGTGATATTCTTTGTTTTGGCGTTAGGCCTCGCTCGGGGAGCACGGTCGGTAACCGTTTAAATTCATTATGGACTATATCCGGAGCAGCCGCATGCGCCTGATTAAGGTCGGAAATCGAGAACCTTGTCTCAAATGTAGTTGCCTTCTTGCTGCTGTGTGCGGTGATACTCCCTCCGTGTACCTCGATAATGCTTTTCGCGATGGCCAGTCCTAGACCTGTCCCCCCGGTCTGCTTCGACCTAGAGCGCTCCACCCGGTAAAAGCGTTCAAAAATAAAGGGCAAGTCCCGTTCTGGAATGGGGTCTCCATAATTTTGGATCCGCACGATCAGCACATCTCCATCCTTAGCAATATCGATATCGATATATTTTCCCGCCTGCCCGTACTGGATGGCATTGGCGATTATATTCTCGTACGCCCGTACCAACAACCCTCCGTCCGCTTGGATCTTGAATTCTCCTTCTTGCATGTTCAGCCTGATTTCCATACCTGCGTTCTCCGTAACCGGCACGAATTCCTCTTCCAGCTGAAAGATCAACCCGGCGATATCGAGCTCGCTCAGTTCCAGAGGCATGCCGTTGTTGATTCGCGTATATTCAAACAGTTCGTCGATCAAGCGCCGGAGCGACAAGGATTTCTCATAAGCGATGTTGATGTAATAACGCATTTCCAGTTCATCCTGATACCGATCCTCCTCAATCACTTCGAGAAAACCGAGAATCGAGGTCAGTGGAGTGCGCAGGTCATGCGATACACCGGTAATTAAGTCGTTTTTGGTCTTTTCCGCCTTACGCTCCTCTGCTATCGAATGCTTCAACTGTATACTCATCTGGTTGATACTGAACGCGACCTCGCCCAATTTGTTACCTGGAATTTCTGGAATTTGATGGCCGAACTGCCCGTTAGCAATCTTCTCCAAACCACAGGTGATTTCCGCCAGATAATGATTCCATTCGCTGCTGAGCTGATTCACACTCTCTGCGACAACGCTTAACTCATCCGTGCCCTTTACCGTGACCACACGCCCGAACCGGCCTGCCAATATTTCCTGTAATCCTGCGTTGATTTCGCGCAAATCCCGAACCAGACGGAGGCTGGCAAGGAAAAAAGTAATGGGAAAGAGAATGATACCGGTTATGATCATCATGCGGACGGATCCGGCATGCTCAATGCTCCAATTGACCGGGGCAGCCACGTATTTGACTTTTTGCAGCTCTCCGGCCATGAAATATCCGAAAAAAATAGCCGCGCCTGTTAAGGCCAGGCTTGCAACCATGATCAGCATTAATCTCCAACGAATCGTATACAGCCACTGTAGTTGAATCCTACTCACCCCTTGCTTTTAGATCGCTTTCGATTTTGTATCCAATCCCCCAGACGGTTTTGATTATCCTCGGTTCGCGCGGCTTAGCTTCTATCTTTTCACGAAGCTTTCGGATATGAACCATGACACTATTCTTTGACTCCATAAAGGGCTCGTTCCAGACCTCCTCGTAGATGCGATCCATGCTCAGCACCATTCCTCTATTGACTGCCAGCATGTGAAGGAGCGCGAACTCGCGGGGAGTCAGCTTGATCTCCTGCTGGTCCACTGTTACCGTATGGGACGCGATATTAATAACGACGTTTTCAATATGTATTTCGTTCACGTTAGCCGCAGCGGAGTTGAACTGGTTCATCCTTCGAAGCTGCGACTTGATGCGTGCAATCAGCTCGAGCGGGTTGAATGGTTTGGTTACGTAGTCATCGGCGCCGATACTGAGGCCTGATATTTTATCGATATCCTGGTCTTTAGCCGAGAGCATGATAATGGGAATTGGATTTGTTTCTCGTATTTTCATACAGGCTTGCAACCCGTCCATCTTGGGCATCATTAGATCCAGTACAATTAAATCGACCTGCCGGGTCTGCAGAACCTCCAGGGCCTCCAGTCCATTTGACGCTTGCAGGAGCCTGTAGCCTTCGTTATTGAAATAAATATTCATCAATTGGATAATTTCCGCTTCGTCATCTACCATCAAAATTGTGCTTTCCGCCATAGGTCCTCCCTTAGTTCTCGTATCTTTCTTAAATTAAAGAGTAGAACAATAATTATAAGCGATATTTCTTATGCAATGGATAACGCCAGCAATATTTAAGGAAATGATAAGAATTTCGGTAGCCGGCTGATAAGCTTTCTCTTCTATACTTGGTTCAGCACAAGTGAATAATCGTTTAAACAACAAATGAGTGGAGGTTATATTTTTGAAGATTAATCTATTAAAGAAGGCTTTAATCGTTAGTTTGAGTGCTATGCTATTGGTGATTTCAGCAGGTTCTAGCCTAGACCCAAAAGTTTCTGCTAATTCAAATACCCAGGTAGACACGAAACAAACGCTAAAGGTGCTCTACAAAGAGAAATATTTTTTCGATGAGGAATTGTTCAAACAGCAATTTCCCAATACTCAAATTCAGGAAGTTAAATGGGATGGGAAATCGGATTTAAAAGCTTTTATCGCCAAGCAGTCACCTGACGTTATGATGTTGAACACTCTTGAATATCAGCAGCTGTCCAAGGAGAATCAGTTAGCAGAACTCGGCCAGTTAATTAAGGCTGACAATTATGATACTACAACAATGTATTCTGGATTGCTGGACGCACTCAAAGTTAATGGAAAGCTTTACGGGTTAAGTCCAACCTTCAATACAGAGTCCATTTTCTACAATGCCGACTTATTTGAAAAATATAATGTTCCATTGCCGAAGGACGGAATAACTTGGCAGGAAATATTGGAATTAGCCGCTAAATTCCCGACTTCCGGAAATAAAGACACCCGCATCTGGGGACTTTACTATCCTCTTGATAATTACACCTATCTAATCAATGACATAGCAACTTCCGAAGGGTTAACCCGGTATAATCCTAATACTCTTAAAGCAACTATGAATACAGCGGCTTGGAAAAGGGTATTCAGTATGGCTATTACTGCAATAAAATCCAATACCATAGAAGGATCGAATACAACTGGCTATTCCAATGATCCTTTCATTATGGGACGGGCGGCGATGACGGTAAGTACTCAAAGTATGGAAACTTTAAGAGACTTAACTGCGGATAAAGCTGCTGTAGCCAATTATAAACCTTTTACTGTTAAAATAGCCGCGGGTCCTGCAGATCCTAAGAATCTGAAAACAACACGGAATATCCATCTTCCTTCGATCATGACGATTAAAACTAGTTCTGCTAATAAAGATCTTGCTTGGAATTTCATCAAGTTGTATAACGGAGCGGATTATGCTAAATCCAAATCCATATCAGATCGGTTTTTAGGTTATTCCCTAACCCGTATGGATTATAGTAAAGAGTACCATGGTTATAGCTTAGAGACCTTCTATAAATTAAAACCAAACCTGGAAACACCGCCATATGTTAATCCAATAGGGAATCTATTTAACGATTTACAGTATTCAGTTATACTGCAGAGTGAACTGAAACAGGTATTAAGCAACAAAAAGACACTAGACAAAGCGCTAGTTTCAATTCAAACACAAGTTCAAAAGAGCCTTGATGATGCTGTGAAAAAGCAGAAAGCGAAGAAATAACTCAGGAGCTAGGCGTACCCGATTCGGTCATCATGGAAGACAAACGCTTATTAGCTTAACCCGAGAAGCCACTCCTTAGTTTCGGTTCGGATTTCTCTTTTCCGCAAGTGAAATCAAGCAATGCAATTTCCATTACTCTACAATGACTATAGAGTGGTTGAAACGAGGTGAACAGGCCGATTGTACGAGTGGCACAAGCAAATCCAAATAATCGTTAATGAAATTGACGAGTGTATTAAGAATCGTAACAGTGAAGCAATAACGCTACGATTTCTTTCTCACAAGTTAGGTTATTCCGAATTTCATACTACGAGAAAATTCAAGGAAATATCGGGTATGCAATTTAGGGATTATCTGCGGCATAGAAAATTAGCCTTTGCACTAAAAGAGGTTCGGGATAGTGAAAAAAGCATTTTGGATATTGCTTTTGATTATGGTTTTTCATCACATGAAGCTTTTACCAGGGCTTTCAAGGGAACATATGGTGTAACTCCAAGTGAATACCGAAAAAAGCCTATGCCTGCAGTCCTTCGTACAAAAATAAACTCTTTCGACCGCTACTTTTTCGGAGTTGGAGAGATGGGTATGATGAAATCTACAGATGATGTTAACATTTATTTTGTAACCATTCCCGCACACAAATTTTTGCACATTAAAAACTATGAGAGTAATGGGTATTGGGATTTTTGGCAAAAGCAAAGCCTTATTCCGGGACAGGACTGCGAAACAATTTGCGGCTTACTCGATAGTATCAAGGGCAAATTGGATGATGATGGCGGGAGTGAATCTAACGGTGGCAGCGGTCAGATTATGGCTTACATTAATGACCCGGATGGCAGACTCTGCGATTGGGGGATTCCACGTATAGAGTGTTTTGGTGTACGTCTTCCTTTTGACTATAAAGGTGAAGTACCACCACAAATGCTTATGATTGATGTTCCCGAAGCCGAGTATATTGTTTTTGAACATGGGCCATTCAATTATGAGCAGGAAAATCGTAGGGTGGAGGAAAAGATGGAAAAGGTAATGGCAACTTTTGATTTTGCAGACACTGGTTACTGCTTTGATACTTCCCCTGGGAGAATCATTTACGTTTATCACGATCCGGAGCGGTTTTTGAAGTATATCAGGCCAGTACTGAAGTCATAATCAATAAAAACCACCTGCACAATACGGTTGGTGCTATGTGCTGATGAAGAAAATAAATATAAGTAAAGTGCCCCTATTGTTGTAGAAAGTCGGAGAGTGTTGTAGGGATATGAATAGCTCGACATTGGGTGTCCCAAGTCATAATGACGAAGGGACGCCCTTTTTTATTTTAATGAAGGAGCTGGAGATTGTGCTGAACGGACAAGGTTATATGACTGCTTTAGTGATTTTATTGTAAACCGTACCGTAATCCTTTTAAAAAAGGGATTATCACTATTCGGGGAAGGGATGTGTGGCGCTGGCTAGCTCTCCTGTCGTTCTGCGTCTTGAACCAATTGACTTTGTAAAAGCCTCATGATATATTGTGCATACACGGAATACACAATTTGTTGAGGAGGTATGGTATGCTGGCATTAGATATTAGAAATTTAAATAAAAAATATCCTCACTTTCAGATCAAAGACGTATCTTTTCAATTGGAGAAGGGTTATATTATGGGTTTTATCGGGGTCAATGGCGCGGGAAAAACAACCACGATAAAATCGATCTTGAACATGGTTCAAGCCGATAGTGGCGAGATCAGCATTTTTGGCAAGAACATCGCTGAACATGAAACCGAATTGAAGCAGGATATTGGATGCGCATTCGGTGATATCGATTTCTATACACGCAGCAAGATAAAGACGCTAACCAATATTACAAAGAAGTTCTATAAGAATTGGAATGATGAAACTTACTACAATTATCTAAAAAGATTCAAATTGGATGAAAATAAAAAAATAGCGGAACTGTCTACAGGAATGAAAGTAAAGTACAGCTTGACCCTTGCTTTATCGCATGGCGCAAAGCTGCTTATCCTTGATGAACCGACCAGCGGACTCGATCCTGTCTCGAGAGACGATCTTCTAGATATCTTTCAGGAGCTTATCATTGACGGCGAGATCAGTATTCTTTTCTCTACCCATATTACATCCGACTTGGAAAGATGTGCAGATTATATAACCTTCATTGAACACGGGCAAATCGTCGCCAGTTCCGAGAAAAACGAGTTTAAGGAGTCCTATCGTTTAATCAGCGGCAGCGAGGCCCAATTGAGCGAAGTAAAGGAATATTTGATTTCCTACAAAATCAACTCGTTCGGCTTTACCGGATTGATTCATGCCAATGATGTCGATCCATCCTCCAGCCTAAGGGCAACCACGCCCAGCCTCGATGAAATCATGATCTACTTTGCGAAAAAGGAGGGTGTATATGTATAATTTAGTGATGAAGGATTTGAAATTGGGAGTAAATCCCTGGTTCTTTGCATTACCCTTAATTCTGGGCGGCTTAATGCTAATTCCCGGTTGGGTCTACTTTCTTGTCCCGCTATATTTCTGCTTCATTACCGTACCGAACATGTTTGGCGGATTTAAAAGTCAGAACGATTTGATGTTTAGTACGATGATGCCAGTGACCAAAACAGACATCGTGAAGTCCAGGATAGCCGTTGTTGTCATTCTTGAACTAATGCATCTTCTTGTTGCGATGATCTTCGGTATATTTACGTTTCGCTTATACCCCCATCTGACTTACATTTTCTATGCACCACACATGGGTTTTTGGGGATTATGCTTTATCATGCTTGCGATTTTCAACATCATATTTATATCCATGTACTACAAGACGGCGTATAAGTATGGCGTGGCAACGACCACATCCACTACGGCCGCTATACTTTTTGCCGGAGTGGCCCAATGGGCCGGAATCCAAAATCCTTGGATGAACGACATTTTCTATGGCTCCGGGACGGATAATAAAGCGCTGCAGCTATCCATTCTGATCGCGGGCCTCGTAATTTTTATTTCATTCACCCTGATTGCCTATCGGATTGCGGTAAAGAGATTCCTAAGAGTGGAGATATTATGAACGTAACGATTTCGAACACATCCGAGAAGCCGATTTATCAGCAGCTTTACGAACAGATCAGCGCACAAATTCTGAAAGGTGAGCTGGAAAGCGGCTATTGTTTACCGCCCATTCGTCAGGCGGCCCTGGAACTTCATGTTAGTGTTATCACCGTAAAGAAAGCGTGGGAAGAACTTGAGCGAAGCGGTTTGATCAATACGGTAACAGGTAAAGGATGTTTTGTAGCCGAATTCTCGCCCGATGAGATGCTGCGGATACGCAACGAAATGGTCCTGAAGCAAATGGACAGCGACACATCATATTACAAGTCCTTTGGCCTCACCCTTGATGAAGTGATTGGGCTGTTGAACAAGATTTATTAACAGTATAGACAAAAACCTTCCACGATCCCTTTCGGCGTTTGTGGACTTGTTTATAATGATATATGGGTCTTTGGTATGGTCGAAACAAGCGGCCGACTGAGACTATGCGACGATTTTTATCCGATATGCGTTTGGGATGTTGTCATGGCGGGGGTGGCCGGGTAATAGACATGATTAGAACTTTAAAATTTGGCTGAATTTGGATTAGGAGCCAAGTAAACGGAGGGAAAGATCATGGCGGCACAGACAGTATCAGGCATCAGCCCGGTACAGGCCATTGCAGCTTACGGTGGCACACAAAGCGATGTCAGTTCCCTGGAGAAGCAGCGGAACCGGTTGCTGATGGAACTGGACAAGGTGAATGCAGCGCAGGGCGGAGAGATGCAGACTCCTTATCGCCGGGAGCAGCTGCAGCGGCAAATTCGACTGATGGAGGCCCAAATGGTGCAGAAAAGTGGGAGTAGCGCCCCGGTCGATTTTGTACTGGCTCCTCCGCTTCAAGACCATCTCCCGCTCTGGCGGACGGAAGGAAAGGGAGGCCTCAAGGGCATTGGTCTGACTGATCCCCGGACGGCGACAGTAAACTCAGAGGGCCATTTCAACGCGTTGATTTAGACAAAAAAGCGAAGGTGCGAAAAGCGTCCGGTGATGAACCGGCTGCTCGCACCTTCTTTTTTTTAACGAGGAGGCAGAACTCCAAGGTTGGCTGATCTGGCTGTTATATAACTTCTACTGCAGCAAACTATCCAATTCCGGCTGCAATTTGTTCCGCAGAACATACAGCATGACGGCACCGACAAGGAATGCGGCGGCATCCGCAATGACAATCGACCAGACTACCCCGTGGAAGCCGTTCATTTGATTGGCAATATAAAGTACAGGAATCAGCGTAACTCCTTGAATAATTGACATAATAAACGCGGCCGTTCCTTGCGCTGTTGCCTGGAAGACCCCGGTAAACAGAGTGGTCATTCCTGTAATGAATAAGGATAAGAACGTCACATGCAGAATGTAGCTGCCCATCTCAATTAATTGCGGGTCATTTGTAAATAGACCAATTAAATGGTCGGAAACTAAATAGACGATGATGCCGAATACGGCTGCTAACCCCACAATCACTTTGGTCGTAAATCCAATGGTATTCTTCATGCGCAATTTATCCGCTGTAAAAGAGAAGGCAATGAGCGGCACGACCCCCTCGCATAAGCCCATCAGAATAAACTCAGGAAATTGCAATAAACGTGATGAAATTCCGTAAGCCGCTACGGCCGAATCCCCGTATTCGACAAGAAAATGGTTGAAGATAAGCGACATTGCCCCCAAAAAGATGCTCATAATAAAGACGGGAACCCCGATTTTGAATACATTACCCAGAATGTCTTTGGTAGCCTTGAACCATTTTACGGAGACCGTTAAAAATTGGCTTTTATATCTCATATGGAAGGCGTAGTATACACTCGCAACCAAGTTAGAAACGACCGTAGCTGACGCAACGCCGATCACGTCCCAATGGAACACGAAGATGACGAGCGCATCGAGAATGATATTTACAACAACACTTAGAAGCATACCGATCATCGAGGTGATGGCTGCACCCTCCGAGCGCACGATATTCTCCAGCGTGAAAAATAATACGACGAATGGTGAACCCATAAGCATAATAGTGACATAGTCCTTCGTGAATCCGAAGGAGTCAGGCGTTGCCCCCAGGCCATGAACGATGGGATCGATCAACGGAAGACCCGCGGCCATCACGATAAGACCAAGAGCTAAGCTGCTGTAAAAAGCGAATGAAGACACATGCTTTACGTCATCATACTTTTTCTCTCCTAGCATACGGGAGATGTAGGTACCGCTGCCCATGCCAATCAAGTTGCCCAGCGCCATAATGACTGCGAATAGCGGCAAGGTTAGCGCGAGTGCGGTTAACATAGCAGTATTATGGAGTGTACCAAGGAAATAGGCATTCAAGATGGAGTATATGACATTCATTGAGGTGCCTAGCATCATCGGTATAGCGAAGTGAGCTACGGCCTTTGCGACCGGTGCTTTTTCAAAATAATAGAGGTTTTCTGCATCCATGTTGGATCACCACTTTCTTTATTTTATTCAATCTAACGGCGTTAGATTGAACCTTACAGTGTTAGATGATATCATGAACCTATAAACCTGTAAAGCATAAACTTACACTGTTAGATAAAGGGCGGATAACGATGAAAAAGCAGCAGCCTCAAATTTCGGAGGATAGGATTCTGGAAGCCTCGTGGGAGCTTCTTGGAGAGGAGGACATTGAGAAATTCAGCATGAGACGATTGGCCGACAGGCTGGGGATTCAGGCTCCCTCCCTGTACTGGTACTTTAAGAGCAAACAGAATCTTTACCAGCGCCTGGCCAATCAGGTATCGAAGGTGATCCTGGAGGAGTTCCACTCCGAGGGGGATTGGAAGGAGCAACTGACAGGGCTTGCGGTAACAGTACGGAGCGTGCTCAGCCGATATCCCTGCTCTACGCAGCTCATGATGATGACGCTGCCCCACGAACCGGACATCATCCGGTTCACCAACCGTATGCTGCTCTGCGTGGAATCGACACCGCTCGCGCAAGCGCAGAAAATGCAGGTGGTTACTACGCTTGTGAACTATGTCTTCTACTTCGTTCTGGACAATTATCAGCATGAGCGCAATGTCTCCGCGATCCTTAAAGACCAGGGGGCGCCTCCGGGTGAGGAGCTGATTCGGCTTCTCGATTCCATGAGCGAGACGGATACGGGACTGTTCAGGAGGATGTTTACGAGCGGGCTATTCGAGCTAATGGGAACCGACGGGGCGTTTGAGTTCGGGCTGAAGCTGATTCTGCTCGGGATTGAGCAGGTGATAAAGGAGCAGGAGAAGTAGAATGTGTAAAACCGCTCATCCGGTTATCGGATGGGCGACGCACTATGTAGGTTACGGTGAACCGTATCATAAATAATGGCAAAGTCATCGTTAATTTAAGCGGATTAGTTTTACATGGAAAGACCTGATTGTTAAATAAAGCATGGATTTCATCCTAGTGAAACGAGGATATTTTGTATGGGAAATTCTTTAATTAAATTCGATATAACAAAATCTTTGCAGGAATTAGATGGAGATGATTGGGGTGAGCCTACATTCAATTCTAACCTTGTTAAAACCGTTCATCGTCTTAGAACAGTACCACTAAAAGATTTCACTAATGAAGACCTAAGGTTAATGATTGGTCAGAAATTCTGTTTAGCGTATCTTGTCCCTATTGTTCTTGAACGATTAGCCGTGAACGAGTTTGTATCAGGTGCGAGGTATACAGGTGATCTGCTTTGTGCCATGTTAGATATAGGATATGACTTTTGGAAGGAACACATTGATTTGCATTGGGAGTTTAATTCAATCGTTATTGGTGTCAATCACTGTCTTGAAGTATTAAAACCATTGCTAGAACAGTATATTCCTCCCAAAAGTGAGTAGTCAATAAAATAGCTAGTTCTATTAAGAAACCACTCGATTGCCAGGAGTGGCTATGTCTTTTATATATTGATATATATTTTGTGGAAACTTTACTTTGTGTTAAGATACATTGCGGTGAACCGTATCATAAGTAGGGCAAGTTTTTTATGGCTTTCCTTGCAGGGAGGGGAGGGGGATCCGCAAAAAGGTTTGTCGCTGAAAGCAATGTGGGATCTATTTTAGTGAAAAGGTTCTACAGAGCATGGCCGAATTATCCTAATTTTGACGAATCCTTTTAAGCTGACGGGAATAACTATAAAGAACTTTTACATTGATAATGAAATTTTTCCAATTATAATCATATAGAAACACAGTTTTTATTTATCCCGCTTTCCATTAAATGTTGAAAGGATGATGTTAGATGATTAATATAACAGAATTGTCCACCCGCATAATTTCTTGGAGGGTGACTATACTTTAACCCTCCTAAAAAATTGGAGGTAAATCTGTGAACAGAGATTTTATCGCAAAACATTGGTATGCCAGTGTGTATGAAAAGTTTGAAAACCAAACACATGACATCGATTTTCTATTAAAAGTACTTGCAGAGCAAACAGGCAACCAGTCACAAAGTATTCTTGAAGTTGCCTGTGGTGGTGGTAGGATATGTGTATCACTTGCAAAGGCGAATCATACTGTTACAGGCTTTGATGCAGATGAACATATGCTCCTACGCTGTTATCGCCGGATGGTGGGTTTGCCTAATATACACTGTTATCAGGCTGAAGCGGCGATTTCTGATTGGGGTCTCGGTTTTGATGTAGTAGTTATGGCAGGCAATATCTTGATTAACATTGAAAGCAAAATGGATTACAAAGAGGCACAGAAGACCTTTATTAAAAATGCTGCGGCGTCGCTTCGTACTGGTGGACATCTTTATATGGATTTTGACTTATATTATAATCCAGCAGCCTCATTCAGCAGGTTGAATGAGAGTAGCTATTTCCAAGGAACAGACGAATTGGGCACGACTGGTCGCACTGTTAGCTATGGCAGCGTGTATGATCCTATAACCCAGATTTGTACCGGAATTGGTCACTGGGAGCTTACCACAAATAGCGGTGAGCAATTTATTGTACCCAAGCGGTGGCATAAGCATATTCCTACACAAACGCAAGTTTACGGTTGGCTGTCCGATGCTGGATTTACTATAGAGCGTACCTATCAAAATTATACGGCTGAATCGATACCGAAGCCGATTGTTGAAGCAAATCGTGCTATTATCTGGGCAAGAAAGTTATAGTTTGACATGTACGTATGACGTATCCTTTTGCTAAACTAACGGCTACGATAGTAGAACAAAGCGAGATCAAATCCCGCAAAGGATAGACCTAAAACTTGCTGATACAGACAGCGCAGAGGGCAAGGTCCTTTGTGAGTCAGCTCGGAAAAGATTCGTCTTAACGTAGAAAGGGAAGGGGCAGGGCAATTCAACCGCAACCCACATGGTAACGGAAACGAAGGTCAAACTCCAGTCTGCGTTATAGGCTGGTAAACTGAAAAAGAGTGGCAGTCGTTCTTTGGATTCGATTTTTGAAGCTTTTTAAAAGAAAACAAACTTTCTTAGAGAATATACAAAGGGGACTTCCTCCTATTGAGATATTCTTCATTTTATTCTCCTAAAAAGATCTTCCTTCTCATCCTAGTCTATCCCCATTGCAGCAATCACTTCCCGCACAACCCGGGTGATTGCTGCTATTTCTTCTGCACTCTTATTGCTAATCAAAGCCATATGCTCATCGAGCGCCTTTCGGTGCTCGGTCTCATCATCGAAACGAAAAACTTCAATGGCGGGAACTTGAAACGCTGCAATGATTTTTTTCCAGCGTCTCCAAAGAAATGTTTCGATCTCCGCGTTCGACACCGCCTATGTAACTGTAGTGAAGCGATGCTGCTTCTGCCAATTGTTCTTGAGTCCATCCTTTTGCTTTTCTAAGCTCACGTATGCGATTGCCGACGTTTTCTATACGGCGGATATCCTGCATAACTATGTTCAGCGTATTTATGAAGAGAGGCAGTATTGCAAGGCGATGGGACTGACTAGACCCCTAATTAAGATGCAGCATCTGCTTGTTTATTATTTTGGGTTTAGTCAGCAGATGCGGGGAATTGCATATCAACAGCTAGGGGATTATGAGCAGGCCAAAGATAGTATTTACAGATACGCAGAACTTGGCTGGTTGGAGGATTTGGGGAAAAAAGGACTAGAGATCGCTCGTGAATTTCGGTTCTTAGCAAAAGTGAATTTAACGCTCTTATTTAGTTTGACTATTCTGAGGCCCCATAATATTCTTAATTATGAAGCATATAACAAGGCCGAAACATGGCTGTGACCTGACCATTTAGAGGCGTATCCCCCGGAAAGGGGAGAACTGCCTCTTTTTAACATTGTTTCATTATAGTTTATAACTCAACTACGCTCTCTGCGCAGTTTCGCTGTTCGGGGGCAGAGGCATTTGGAAAGGTTGGTTTTAAATGCTCTTGACGACTGAGGACCAAATAGTCAACGAAATCGCGGACTGGCTGAAAAAGCATTTTTCGGCTGAGCTGCTGTCTGCCGGGCGTGTTAGGCGTGGGCTATTGAACGAGAAGTGGATCGTCGAGACGAACAAGGGGTGGCTGTTCGCCAAAAGCTATCACCCTGAGCGGTTTAAGATGGGTGATCCGGAGTTTCGCGGCAAGATTGAAAATGCGCTGCAACTGCAACTTCTTTTTTATCAGTCGGGTGGACCGTGCCCTGAGCCGCTGATGCTGGAAGGGCGCTGCATGCACATTCTGCCGTGCGGAAGGTACATGACCGTCATGACATGCTGTCCGGGCGCTATGGTGCCTGCTGGCATGATCGGTGAGCATAGAATGCATGCACTCGGACGGGCTGCCGCGGATATGCATACCGTCTGGGATTCCGCGGCGGCATTGGGGTTCGGAGCAGCAGTGCCGCCGGAGGAACCGGTTTGGCGGTTGTCTCGCGAGGAGGTGGAGCGAACCTGGGAGGTAAGCTGGGATGCGGCCCGTGACTCGTCTGAGCGTGTCCGGAATGCACTGCAATTACAGAAGGCGATTGTTGATTCACTTGGAGATGATGACTTTAAGCCTCTGACTGCCGGCTGGGCCCACCTCGATCTGTGGGCAGACAACCTGCTTTTCGAAGGAGACGCTCTGGCAGCCATCGTTGACTTCGACCGGGCACGCTACTCGTTTCCAGCGCTGGACCTCGGGCGGGCTGTCCTTTCCGGCACGCTCAGCGGGCGCGGATTCCGCAAGGATGCAGTGGTCGCTTTCACTGAAGGCTACCGTAGTGTGCGGCAACTACCGCCAGGCTCGATTTTGAGGGCAATCAAGTACGTCTGGTGTATCGAATCGCTTTGGTGGATCCAGCCGTCGTTCGAATCGTCCAGCGCGGTACCTGTCCGTTTTGCCGAAGAAATGATCCACACTGCGGAGCGGTGGGAGCAACTTGACGCTCTTCTTGGGGACATTTAGCTGGATGTACGCTAACCTAGTGCCCGGATACGGTAGTTGAATCAAGCGAATTCCGAAGAAAGGGGACTGAGCAACAGGTTGCCGTGGCTCTTTCACCCTGACTTCATTGAGTTAGACCTATTCCAGTAAAGAGGTGTTCAGTTATTCGTAAATTTACCAAAATGTTATGTGTCTTTCTTATTGCAGGAGTATCTGCTCTTGTTGCAATACCTATCCAGACGACAGCCAATGGAGGCCCTGGGGATATATCACCAGATGTTCAAGGAGGGGGAATGAAGTTCACCCAAAAGAAAAACATTATCCTTAAAGAAGAAAATCTATCTTTTATTATCAAGGGTGATACGGTAGAAATCACTGCAGCATATACTTTGTTTAATAAAGGCGGAGCTGATAAAACGGCGTATATTTTTCCTATTCATTTCTACGTTAATGAACATGGTTGCGAACCGAATTGTGACTTCAAAGCAGATAACTTTCGGATTACAGATGGCAATAAGTTACTCCCAATAAAAAATGAACATACAACCAAAACTGTAAATCAAGTAATAGAAGATGAATATATCGTCCAAAAAGTTACCCGCGAATACATAACTGAGATTAATTTTGCAAAGGGAGAGACCAAAAAGCTTACGGTGCGATATTCGGTAAACGCTGGATTTTACGACTGGATGATTTCCGGCCAGCCTTTAGTAATTTTCGGGGATAGACATTTTAGCTACGATGTAGCACCAGCAGGATACTGGGGGAATGGGAGAGCCGGCAAACTAAACATCACATTTGATTACCGCGACATTATTAGGAAAGGCGGCTCTCCCATCCGTCTCTCACTTCCATACGGAAAAGAAACAGAAAAAGGATTACTTAAACTCCAACTGGAAAATACTGAATTGAAGAAACTTGGCCAGCTTGAGTTTAAGTATGAGTACGAGGCGTATTTATTATCCAAACATATTACAGCCTCAAAAATACCGATAAGTCAGTTCAAGAGCGCAATTGCTTCTACTGAGTTAGGGAAAGAGTACAAAATTACGAATATGTTTGATGGGAAGCTGAATACAGCATGGGTTGAGGGCGCCAAAGGAACTGGAATCGGGGAGACCATTACTTTAGAGTTGAAACCAGGTACATATGTTGACGGGGTGCGGATTATCAACGGTTATATGAAAAGCAAGGAGAGCTATGAGAACAATGCAAGAATCAAAACCATTCGTTTATCGTACCTTATGCGCAATTCAGAATGGATAACGGAAGATGTTGATCTTGCTGACTTGCCTTTCGATTCCAAGAAAGCTGCAGACCAGAATAGCATATATCTTCTTTCGCAACAGATCGGTCAGATCGGACAAGAAGTCAGCAAGATTAAATTAACCATATTATCGACCTATCCCGGGAAAAAGTTTGCTGATACCTGCGTGTCAGAATTGATTGTACTTAAGTAATTTGTTTGTTGGGAATCGGCTCAAGCAGAGAAGATGCTTGGGCTTTTCTTTATGTGCAGCGTTTTGCCGAAGAGAGGATTCACTGCGGAGTGGTTTTGGGGTATGTAGTAATTAAATGGACTATTAAAGAGAAGCAATGGGAATAATTTATTGAATAAGATAAGATTATGATAGGGTGACGTTGGATATGGTTTTTGAGGCGGGAATATATGACTACCGAGATACTTATTGTAGACGATGATAAAGAGATTGCCGAGTTAATCGGGGTGTATTTGCGCAATGAAAGCTATCAAATTTATACAGTGCAGGATGGACTTGAAGCACTTCAATTCATGGAGCGTCACTCTATTGACCTCGTGATATTAGATATTATGATGCCCAAGATGAATGGACTGGATGTTTGTAGAGAAATTCGAAGAGAGCATTAAATTCTAGTCTTGATGTTAAGTGCAAAAGCAGAAGACATGGATAAAATTGTTGGTTTTGAGCTTATTGCTAACGGTTACTTTGATTTTATAAAATAGAAGAGAGAGCGGAAGCTGGTTTAGATGAACTTGTTACCCACATTAATAATGTCGTAATTCAAGCCAAGAAGGCCATTGCGGAAGAGCGAAGATCAGAACAGATTAAAAATGATTTGGTGACGAATGTTGCCCATGACCTTAGATCCCTCTAACCTCTATCATCGGATACTTGAATCTTATAAATGAAGATGAATATAGGGACGAAGTGGGGCTTCGAGGTTATATACAGATTGTGTATGCAAAGGTTGAACGCGTACATCATTTAATAAAGATTTGTTTGAATATACCTATGTTCAAAACAAAGAAACCCTTGTAAGCGAATAGAGTAGAAAAGTCACGTTCAGAATACACGGGTGGAACATTATTTAAAAAACCATAAAATAAATGCTAAACGCTACTATTCCGTTGTCAGTAGCGTTTTTGTATAGTCGGAGCATGCGAATTTTGCAGTGCTTTGGAGATAGTGCCAAATGAATATACCATACCTCGAATGAAAGCTGCACCGGTCAATATGCCTTATATTAGAAGGAGTTAGAGAGCAATATACCTAAGAAGTGGTGTATGTGGCGCTTGTTTTATTTATTAATGGCCGATCAGAGGGACATATCAATCCAACGATTGGAGTTGTGCAAGAGCTTATTCTGCGTGGAGAAGAGGTAGTGTACTTTTGTATAGAAGCTTTTCGGGAACGTATGGAGAAGACGGGGGCTTCGGTACGAACATTTGACGATCAAAAATTTATAAAAGCCTTTATCTCAGTAGAACTTATTGATGGGAAATTATACTTTATGAGATACTCTGGCAATCTTCATATTGAGATCTATCCGGTAGGCGAAGGGAGATTTGCCCGCAGATATTCAGACCAGATCCATCCGTACAGTATTGCTGAGAACGAAAACGGCAAAATGACATTTTTCGGGTACATCAAGGATAAAACCGCAAACAAGTAGTTTGGGGCCGCAACGTCCTGCAGAGGGAGCTTGGTGCTAGGTCGCGAATATTTTGTAATTTATAGAAAGGGTGATGTTAGTGTGCCGAAACTATTATTTGACCCAATGAAACATCCCGATTGGATTCCGCCGCAGACTACAGCGTGGTACGCAAATTTAGCGTTGGAAACCGGAGGATACAAGTATCCGTGGAAGTCGGTGTTCGATGAACCGCGGGCCGAGGTTATCTTTGCAGACAAAATTGCAGCCTGTCTCCATGAGAACTCACGAGTATTGGATGTTGGCTGCGGTCACGGTGAATTCACGAGGACGTTTGCTTGCAGAGCAAAAGAAGTCGTGGGGATTGATGCCGTCGAGGGATACATTGCATCAGCAAAAGAGGGCGCAGCCAAATCCCTTACATTTCTTGTAATGGATGCTGAGGAACCATTACCATTTCCTGTGGACTCTTTTGACGTCGTCTACACAAAAAAGGGACCGTGGCTATTCCACAAGGGAAATGATGAGGGGCATCGGGTCATTAAACCCGGCGGTATGGCGCTGGGTTTGTATCATTGCGGAACAGACGGGGGACTTCGAAGTCACTTTCCCGGGTTGTATTCTCCACTTCCGGACAACTACCTGGGGGAGATTAAAGCGAAATTTGAACGCCAACTGACCGAAAGCAATCTACAGAAGGTTGAATTACAGATATTTGAAGAGGTTGAATATCTGTCGAGACCTGAGGATGTATTGATCAAGAAATGTTTTGGCCAGAAGGAAACATTGAAGGAAGTTGTCTGGCAGGAATGCCTGAAAGATGTGGAGGAAATATTCCTTCGCCATGCCACCTCAAGAGGCCTAAAGGTCGTCAACTATCATGCCTTGATGATCGGGAGGGCTACATAAGCGAAGCAATGTGCCTTGAATTTCCTCAAAGGGACAGCGTAAGTCTTCAAAGTACAGGGGGCGTCCCAAAAACCATGTAATGGCTGCTTGGGACGCCCCTTGGTTTTGGAGTAGGATCCACATAGGAACTTGGTGAGGACGCCCCGCGAACAAGGTATCCTTGAAACGGTATTCACCGCCGTGCTTCAATTTCTGGCGGACGAAGAATACGTCTCCCTGGAGCATTATTTCGTGGATGGTACCAAGATTGAGGCTAATGCCAATCGCTACACCTTTGTTTGGGGCAAAGCCGTGACTAAACACAAGGCCAAGCTGCAAGAGAAAGTGCAGGTATTGTTTGCCAGTATCGAAGCCGCAGAGCAAATTATTTTGTAGTAAGCTGTATAGTTATGCTGTGTATTCCAGTGAATGAAGGGCAATTATATATTATGACAATGTGTCCCTGTTCTTGGTGCTGTCTTCAAAACCATGAAGGAATAGAGGAATTTAATGAATAAAAGACAAAAGAAAATTCTTAGCATTTTATTAACTCAATCGAACCAATTGTTGTTAGTACAGAATCTTGCTGATGAGATCAATTGCTCAGAGAAAACCATACGGAGCGATCTGAAAATAATTGGAGAATATATAGAAAAGTACGCCAATGCGAGCCTAGTGAGACGACCTGGCCGGGGCATTTATCTAGACATTGACGAAACTGATCAAGCTGAGCTATTCCACCGCCTTTATGAGGAAGAAAGCCCGGTTCGACAGGAATCTGACGAGGAGAGAGTACTGCATCTAGCCTATCAACTGTTGATGGACACCAAGCCCGTTACAATTCAGGACCTGGTCTCGCGGTATTTTGTAAACAAAGCGGTTATTCGTAAAGATGTGGCCAAAATTGAGGGGTGGCTGCATCGGTTTAATCTACGGTTACTTTCCAAGCAGCGAGTTGGTCTTGTTATTGAAGGCTCCGAGAAGAACAAACGGAGGGCGTTAGCTCGCTTGGATCAGTTAATAGACAGTTCAGAGTTGACGGGGCAGATGATAAAAAAACAGTTCGAGCCGCATGAGATTACTGGCGTATACTATGAATTTAGAGAGCTGCAAAAGCGGCATTCGCTGTATTACACGGATGAAGCTTTTGAAAGTTTGATGTTGCATGTCCTACTGATTGTCAAACGAATGAAACTTAAGCAGCCGATTTCTTTATCGGATAATGAAATTTCATTTTTGCAGAAGAAAGTGGAATTTACCTGGGCTACAGATTTTCTGTTGCGCTTGAAACAGCTGTTTGCCATGTCTTTCCCTCGCGAAGAAGCCGCTTATTTAGCCTTACATTTGCTTGGTGGAAAATTTCGCTATCGTCAAGAGGGCGAAGAAGATTTGGCGGACAGACATCCGCTCTTACCTGATTTGATCGAGCAGTTAACGCGCCGAATGTCGGAGCTTAACATGATTGAGTTCTCTCAAGATCTGATTCTGATGAATGGATTGAAAGTCCATTTATATACTACTTTGAATCGTTTCGATTACGGGTTATCCGTTTCCAACCCGATGTTGGTGGAGATCAAGAAAATGTATCCCTATATGTTCGATCGGGTCATTATGGTGCTGGAAGAGGTGAGAAAATCACTTCATCTATCCATTCCAGAGGAAGAAGCGGCTTATTTGGCGTTGCATTTCCAAGCTTCCGTCGAAAGGTTTCATCAAGGTCAGAGTAATCCCAAAAAGGTAATTGTTGTATGTCACATGGGCATTGGCATGTCCCAATTGCTGCGAACGAAAATTGAACGAAAATTTCCGTCTGTGCTGGTGGAAGCCTCTATGGGCAAAGCGGAAGTTCAAGATTATCTGCTTTCCCATCAAGTTGATCTTGTCATTTCTACTATTGCGCTGTCGGGGTTGGAAGTTCCTTGCACTCTTGTCTCCCCCCTACTGGAGGCGAGAGATGTGCGAAAGCTTGAACTAGAGATTAAGCAACTTGATGAGCCTGACAGCAGACAAGAATCTGTTTTTCTAAAGTACACTTCACCATTTCTAGTTTTTCTCCAACAGGATGTTCAGCGTCCGGCCCAGATTATAGCTAGGTTGGGGCAAATATTGATGGATAAGGGATATGCAGAGACAGGTTATTCGGAGAGCGCTCTGATGAGAGAAAGTATGTCCTTTACGACAATAGGGGGAGGGATTGCGATTCCGCACGGGAATCCGCAATGGATCAGACAGTCGGTTATAGCCATCGCCACTTTAAAGCAGCCAATCCTCTGGGGAACTGAAAAGGTCGAACTCGTATTTATGCTTGCATTAAAAAGTGACGAACGGGAAGATGCGAGGCAGCTGTTTAAAGAGTTGTCCTTGGTCAGTGAACGTCCGGCTTTTGTCAGCGCGTTGTCCAAAGAGACCGATGTGATGAAATTTCTAAGTAAACTGAAAGGGTAAATAATAAATGAATCCGAGACGGCGATAAAAATGTGCAACGAAGAGATTGAACGGTTGAATACAGCAATCTACACTGGTGGCGGAATAGATTAAACGGGAATTTGACGTCAGCATGAGTGTACGTGGAATTAGTGCGATGCTAAAACGGATGAAATAAGGATCATGAGCCATGAATAGCTCTTTATTTTATGGAACATTAAACTAGGTTTTGCCGGAAATAACGGTAAAACTTCAGTCCGATAATAGTTTATTTGCCGTTTATACTATGAATGTAACGGGAATAACTATTGTAAAGGAGAATGATCATGAAAATATTAGCGATTACCTCATGTCCAAATGGAATTGCACATACCTATATGGCGGCTGAGAACCTTCAGAAGGCTGCTGATAAACTGGGAATAGAGATGAAGGTTGAAACTCAGGGTTCCATTGGAGTGGAGAATGAGCTGACCGAAAAGGATATCCGTGAAGCAGACGGCATCATTATCGCGGCGGATAAAACGGTGATCAAAGATCGTTTCGTCGGCAAAAAGCTACTCGTCGTTGGGGTACAGGAAGGGATTCGCCATCCGGAGGATCTGATTAGACAGATAATGAGCGGTGATGTGGCGGTCCATCGGGCACAATTACGGTCGGCTGATGATATCAAGAAAGAGAAGAAGTCGAAACAGAATTCATTTTACCGCCATATGATGAACGGTGTGTCTTATATGGTGCCGTTTATCGTGGTCGGCGGATTGCTGATTGCTATAGCGGTGTCCCTAGGCGGAGTGAAAACCCCAGGGGGGCTATTAATTCCAGATGATTCATTCTGGAAGACGATTCAGGATATTGGATCGGCATCATTTACTTTCATGGTACCAATATTGGCCGGATTTATAGCAATGAGTATTGCGGACAGGCCTGGTCTTGCTCCAGGTATGGTCGGTGGGTTCATCGCTGCTAACGGAAGTTTCTATGGTAGTGAAGCAGGAGCCGGATTTATTGGCGGGATTATCGCCGGTTTCCTTGCAGGGTATATAGCGCTCGGAATTAAGAAGATTAAGGTCCCTAAGGCGTTGAAGCCTATTATGCCAATCATTATTATACCCGTATTGACCTCTTTGATTGTAGGGCTGATTTTTGTGTTCGTTATAGGTTCTCCAATCGCACAGGTGTTTGAATCCCTGACGGTATGGCTCGTAGGTATGCAAGGTACAAGTTCGATTCTGTTAGCTCTCATCCTAGGTGCGATGATCTCCTTCGATATGGGCGGTCCAGTGAACAAGGTTGCCTTCCTATTCGGATCGGCCATGATCGGTGAAGGAAACTATGAAATAATGGGTCCAATTGCTGCTGCTATTTGTATCCCGCCTATTGGTACGGGACTTGCAACGATGATTCGCAAGCGTAAATTCGAACCTTCGGAACAAGAAGCAGGTAAAGCATCATTTACAATGGGCTTATTTGGTATCACAGAAGGTGCGATTCCGTTTGCTGCACAAGATCCACTACGTGTCATTCCAAGTGTCGTGGTAGGTTCGATGGTAGGTTCGGTGATTGCGATGGTTGGCCATGTTGGTGATAGAGTTGCCCATGGTGGACCTATTGTAGCTGTTCTTGGTGCTGTTGACAATGTTTTGATGTTTTTTATTGCTATTATTGTCGGCTCAATAGTAACAGCTCTTATGATCAGTATGTTGAAAAAGGATGTTGTAACAGGGACTCTGGATATCGCGGGAGAAGCGGATCTTGAACATTCAGTTGTGACTGGTGGGAGAACTGCTACAGCTGTGTCAGCATCTGTACAGATAAAGGATCAGATTATTGAAGAAGTGCCAGTCTTCCACATTGAGAAATTAACCGATATCCTTACGCCCGATTTAATTGATTTAGATCTGGACGGGGATACTCAGGATGCGATTATCGACGAAATGATTGGAACATTGGATAGCGTCGGAGCGGTAAGTTCAACCCGTGATTTTAAAGAGGCTATATGGGCTCGGGAAGAAGAAAGCTCGACAGGCATAGGTATGAATATTGCCATTCCGCACGGCAAATCGGACGCTGTACTGAAGCCAAGTGTTGTCTTTGGCATCAAGCAGAACGGAGTAGACTGGAAGAGCCTGGACGGAAGTGAAGCCAAACTGATCTTTATGATTGCAGTGCCACGCAACAGTAAAGGAAACGCTCATCTGAAAGTCTTACAAATGCTGTCCCGAAAGCTGATGGATGATGACTTCAGGGAAAAACTGTTGGCGGTAAAAACGAAGGCAGAAGCCTATCAATTGCTAGATCAGGTGCGTTGATTCATTGCACTGAGTAGTAAAGAAATGACGATCAATTTGCCTTTGACTTTTCCAGCAACAGTGAACATTCAGTCATGGAAAAAGCACAGGAACACACGGCTAGAGTGTATAGTGAATTAAACTTGGACGCACAAAAGGAATTTGCAAGAGGATTAGCTAACCGATTAGGTTTACAAGTATAAAAACAACCAAGCATTGCCCCAGGGGCATTGCTTGGTTATTTGCATTCCGCTTAATCACTCATTCCGCCATAATCCCTACTCCGGAACTCCCTGTGTCAATCCATGCACATACGTCTGCCAAGGCGTGTCGAGCGCTCCCTGACCTGGGTTGTAGGTGAAGGAGTATTCCACTGTATCTCCTTGCTGCAGGTTGAGGAGCGGGTAGGTGAAGTTGCCGTTCCCTGTAGAGGTCATGGCGACGTTGATCTGGCCGCCGCCATTGATCTTGTAATGCAGGTCGGCGAAGGTCGCGCCGTTAACGTAGAATTGCAGGTTGTTGGCGGTCTTCTTCAGGCCGCGCACGCTGTCACCGATGACGACGGTGCCGGGTGACGGCGTGACGACAGTGATAGTGCTGGCAGCCGTTTTGCTGCCGTCAGCGGTTGTGGCTGTTACGGTGACAACGCCCGGCGCGAGGCCGGCTACGCTGCCGGTTGCGTTGACGGAGGCGATGCCGGGACTAGAGACCGACCAGTTGACTACTTTGTTGGTAGCATTCGAAGGCGCTACGCCCGCAGTTAACTGGACGCTCTTGCCTACCTCTACTTGGGAAGAGGACGGTGTGACGGTGACGCCGCTAACTGGAACGTTGCCGGGATTTTCGCCGCCCGTGCCTTCTTTGTATACCCGCACATAGTCTAGCTGCATTGTAGCCGGGATACTGGATGGGTCCGGTATGCGTCCCCCGTCGAAATGGCCGCCGACTGCCAGGTTCATGATGAGGTAGAACGGCTGATCGAACGGTGCGTCGGGATTGTTCGGCGCGGCGACAGAATACCATTGCTGACGGCTTACTTTGAAGAAGAATTTGCCGTCTACATACCATTTGATGTTGTCATCTTCCCACACCATAGAATAGACGTGGTAATCGTTCGCGAACGTTTGCCCTTGCGGGAAGTGATACTCACCGGCGATATAGCGGTTCACCGGCCATTGGCCGCCGAAGTGGATAGCCCCGCTGGTGGTGCCGGGCAGCCGCCCTTTGGCTTCCATGATGTCGATTTCGCCGGATGCAGCCCAGGCTCCGTACACGGAATTCTCCGGCAGCATCCAGAGCGCCGGCCAGATACCGTCGCCGGTAGGCAGCTTGGCGCGGATGTCCACCCGGCCGTACTCAAGGGACATATGATTCTTGGTGTTGATTTTGCCGGAGGAATACTCTGCGTACCGGTTCGGGTCCTGCGGGAACGAACGGTGATCGTTCAAGGCCCGGATGTTCAGCTGTCCGCCAGTCACGAATACGTTCTGTGTGCTGTTCGTGTAGTGCTGCATCTCTGCATTGCCCCAGCCCCAGCTGTTGGGATCATCGCTGATGTAATAGCCTGTTTCATAATTCCATTTGCTTGTATCGAGTTCGGTGCCGCTGAATTCATCCTGCCAGATGAGGTTCATGCCGGCGATGGCTGGATCACTTGGCGTCCCGATCACAATGTCTCCATGGTCGGTTTCATCGGGACGCGGCGCATTGGGGTTGCCGATGAAGTTGTAATACACATAGTTGCTGCCGACGTTTCCGCCGGACTGCCCGTTTAACGGGTAGCCGATACGGATTTCCATGTTCTCCTGAATCGGCTGGAACCAGAGGCCGTAGACGTAGTCTGCCCAGTATCCCCACTGGTTGGCGGCGGACATGTTATTGTATCCGTTGCCCGAGTAGACGAATCTGCTCTGGCCGGAGCTGCTGAGATCGACCCATTGCCCGCCTATTTTAATCTGATACACGAAGTTGCCTAGTTCGCTGCCAATCGGCGCGCCTCCGTCAATCTTAGGTAACGGGAAGCCGATGGCGCCGCTCTTGTCCGCTGTGTAGGTGGTGCCGTCGTAAGCGGAGAGGACGAACGAATTGCGGACAGGCTGATTGAAGGTAATGGTGTAGATGAGGCTGGCGGAAGAGGTCTTCGACTCCAGCTTGACGTTGATTGATTCTGTTACCTTAAACCAGTAACCTCCGCCCCCTTCAGTAAACTGGCCGAAATTGCTGTCATAGATCCAGCCGCTGGCCGCATTGTTGTCGATGTTAACCCACTGGGTGCTGCCAACAGGCTTGACGGACAGCTTGAGATCGTGAGCTACCGCATCATAGATGAGGCCCGGATTGTTGTTGAAGACGGGATACGTAAAACCTGCGCTGCCGGTGAAGCCCGCCGTAAGTGCCGGTCCTTGCGTCGGCGTCATTGACGTGATGGTAGTGGTGTTAACGTTCTGGAACACAAGCGTGTAATCCAGTGTAACTCCGCTATTGGCTTTGGAGTATAGCTGAATTTCTGTGGTAGCAGTTAGCGTAAACCAGTAGCCATTCGCGCCGCCGTCGCTCCAGTGTCCCCAGTTCTGGTTATAGACATAACCGCCTGCGCTGTCGATGTCTACCCAATTGCCACTTTTCTTCACCTTAACGCCTACATCGCCGGAAACGTCGTTCCAGCTGGCGGAACCTCCATTAAAGACCGGCATAACAAACCCAAAGCTGGCTTGCCCCACTCCGGATTTGGAGATGACCGGCCCGTCTGCCGCTGAGAAATAAGCCATGGACGTTACAGTACTGCCTGCCGCCTGAACCCTGGAAGCTGGTAACAATCCGATGCCCGACAACATCACCAGCGCGAGGAACAGGCCCCATACTTTGCGTGTAAACCTAATCTCAGCTTTGTACATTCGTTTCATACTTGCCCTCCTTTAGAATCGTTTGGCACAATAGAAAACGCTTTCAGATTAATACATCTATATTCTAACTAATGGAATAATTCGGTTAAAGGTACAGGATTTTATATGAAGTCCCATTATTTTAGTTTTAGACAGGATGAACCCCAAAAATCCCCCATAAAGGGGGATCGGTACACTTATTTCCGCCGGATCATCTGTCTGTATTCCGTGGGCTGCATGCCCATCACTTCGCGGAAGGCCCGGGTGAAGCTTTTGTAGCTTTCATACCCGACCAGCGGCGTGATCTCGACGATTTTATATTCCGTCTCGGCCAGCAGCCGCCGGGCTTTATCCAGCCGCACATCACGCAAGTATTCGGCAAATCCTTTACCGACATTCTTTTTGAACAGGTTGGAGAAATAAGCGTAGTTCAGCGATACATGGTTGGAAACCATGGCGAGATCAAGCGGCTTGTGGTAATTTTCGTGGATGAAGCGGATCGCTTCGTTCAGGTCCTGTGAGTTACGGTAGCTGCACTTAAACTCGTAATAGAAATGGTTGAGACGCAGCATCTGATGCTGCAGCGCCTGAATATAATCACGGATACCAGGATAGTCATACAGGTTACGCAGCGATTCAATATCGAGCGCATCCTCCCCCATGTAAGGGCGTATCACCCACTCGTACTCCTCCAGCATCTGCACCACAGCCCGGCATAACCGGTCGGTATATTGAATGTGATAACGCTGCAGCACATCTTTGTGAAAAAGCATCGAAATGCCCTCGGCGATTTTGCCGTCGTTGTTAGCTCCAATGAAACGGAACAAAGCGTACAGCTCTTCATGGGGAAGCTGCCACTGCTGCATAAGCCCCGCGATGTTCTCCGGCAGCATGCAGCGCAGCTCGGGGAATAAATAGCTGTGCCGGTATAACTCCTGGACCTCGGTGTAGGCGCAGGGAAGCGTCTTTAACCCTTGCTGCGGCCCGGTCATGACGGCTGTAGCGCTAATCTGTGCGGTCTTGAGAGCGGCGGGCAGCTTGCCGGTAGGAACAGAGGCATCAACGGCTAATATCAGGTGCGGCCGGTGCTGAAGGCAGATGCAGCCCTCACTGCCATACACGCGGTAGGCGATGGATTCCATGCTGTGGGCGCTGCTTACACACGGCTGGTTAATCCGCCGCTCCTCGCGCAGCAGGCAGAGCCGGTAGCTGCGCCATAGCTCCGCATTTTGCTGCTCCGTCTCGCCCACCCACACTTCATCGCTTGCCGAGCCCTGCATGTATAGGCTGAGTTCCTTGCGGTCCGTCTCCCGGGCGAGCCGGGATAGCTGCTCCATGTTGTGCGAAAGCGTCTGCCGGGTCCGGATTTCCTGCCACACATGCTCAACCGAGGCTTGCAGATCCTCGCGGTTCACCGGCTTGAGCAAATAGCCCTTCGCCCCCAGTTCGATCGCCTTCTGGGCGTAAGCGAAATCGCCGTATCCGCTAATGATCAGGTAATCAGCTGTGATGTGCTCTTCCCGTGCGTGCGCCATCAGCGTCAGTCCGTCCATATCGGGCATGCGGATATCGGTAATGACGAGCTGGATGCTGTTCTGGCGAAGCAGCTGCAGCGCTTCAATGCCATTCCCTGCGCAGTAAATGCTGTCCGGCTGGAGCGGGAATTGGCGCACCATAGCCTGCAGGCCGTCGCGGATATGCTTCTGATCGTCCACAATCAGCATATTGATCAACTTTTACCATCCCCCCAGATTGACTTGTTCCCAAGGCAACCGTATCGTGACGCATGTATAGGCGCCCGGTATGCTATCAATGGAAAGGCCGCTGCCCTTGCCGTAGTGCAGCTGCAGCCGTTTGTGCACATTCTCTAATCCTAGGCCATTTTGGCTGGCGACAATCGGGTTATCCGACTCATCCTCCAGCGCCTCTTGCAGAGTGCTGAGCGTCTGAGAATTGATGCCGGCTCCGTTGTCGCGGATTTCGATCAGAAGCATGAGGTTGTTCTCTACGGTTACGTTAATTTCGATGCTCACGCTGCCTCCCGGGGGTGCCGCATGATGCACGGCGTTCTCCACAATGGGCTGCATGCACATTTTCGGAATGGGGTAGCGCAGCACTTCAGGCAGAAGGTCCGCCTGCAGCTCGAAGCTGCTGCCTTCCATAAAGTTAATGAAGCGGATATAGCTCTGAATATTGGCTAACTCATCCCCGAGACTGACGGTATCGCCCCGCCACTGCATGCTGTAACGCAGCAGCGAACCGAGTGACACCAACGCCCCGGCGATAGCCGGCTGCCGCTCCACTTCCGCATGCATCCGGATCGACTCCAGTGCGTTGTACAGGAAGTGGGAATTAATCTGCGAATGGAGTGAATGGAGCTGTGCGTTTTTGGCGATCAGCTGCTTATCAATGACCTGGGTCATCAGGCGCTGGATTTCATCAAGCATGTTGTTGTAGCTGACGGCGACATAGTCGATTTCATCACCGGGTTCATTGTCTCCAAGACCTGTATGGATCTTGGCATCAAGCTGGCCTCTGCGCACCTTGCGCATGGAAGCCAGTACCATCTCCAGACGGCGGAAAATGCGCCGGGTCATATATGAAACTAACAGCAGCATCATCAGCAGCACGCAGGATGTAATGGCCACGACGAGCAGGTACCAGCTTCGCGGCCCCTTCATCAGATCATGGCGGGAAGCGATATCAATGACATAGGCATCCAGCGGCGCGATGTAACGGTATAGCGCATAGTAGGTCTGATCACCGGCCCGGACCTCGACGGGATTGTTATGCTGCAGTACATCGAGTTGCCCGTGAACGCGGGTAAGGATATCATTCAGCTGCCCGCCTGCGTCCAGGGCAAAAGCATGAGAGGTATTATAAATATGGCGTGAAGGAATGGTTCCATCCATTACAACGGAGAAGAAATTACCACCTGTCTCCTCCTCCAAAAGATTGCTGAAAAAGACGCTGTGCCGGGTCCGGATTTCCATGAGGGTAGGCCGCTTGTACTGTTGTCCCTGAAGGCGCACCAATCTGTAGTAGGATAACGTATGCTCCCCGTCCTGAAGGGAGAACAAGCGGTAAGCGGCTCCGTTCTCTTCACGCAGTGACATCCAGTAGTCCTGCGGCCAGAACCGGTCGTAATGATAGATTTCCGGCCAGATCTCGTACAGGTTCGGGTTATCGACATAGAAGCTTAGCTCGCTAACCATGTCGTAGCTTTGAATAATATTATGCATTTGCTCGTATTGATTCTGCCTGAACTTGACGAGCCGCAGACCGTCGGCCCGCATATCGGAATGAATGAAGTCAACAAATGCTTTCTGTGTAAGAGCTGTTGAGGAAGCGTTCTCAAGTATATCCATGCGGCTGCGCAGCTGTTCCTCCAGGCGCGAGACGTGGCTGCTGCCGGTGGCCATGGCGTCCTTGTAGAGCTGGGTTTCCTGCGCCCGGATAAACAGGAAGGATACCACAATGGCAGGGATGGCAATCATCAGGCTGAAAGCCAGAAATAATTTTTGCGATATACGGGAATTGCGGTAAAGCTTCCTTATTTTCATCCATACAGCCTTCATTCCCATACCTCCCTACATTTGTAATATACCATGGATTACAAACCTTCAGGCAGGTAAACAGGAGAATGAGCGAACTTGCTGAAACCCCTGCGTAAGCAGGCAAGACCGGCTGCCCTCAGGCAGCCGGCAGTGCTGTTAATCGGCCATTTTCGCTTTCCGCACATCCAGCTCGGCCTGGCGGAACTCCATTACCTGCTGGAAGCCGTAACTGTCACGGCGCTCAAGGAAGCTTGCGAAGATTTTGTCAAACGCAGCCTCATCCTTGGCTGTAATCAGCTCCGGCAGCACTTCCTCCCAGTTCTGTGAAATCCGTGACCAGGCTACTGCAACCTCGGAATCACCCAGCGGGTCCAGCCCCTTGTAAATGCCGCTGTCAATATCGGCCTGAGCGTTGGCGAAGTCCTCCATCTGCTTGATTACAGGTGCTTTCTCCGGTCTCCACTGGTTAACGATAACCGGGTTACGCATCATCCAGTACGTATCGAGCACGCCATACTGCTTCTCCAGCGTCTCAATATCGCTCTCAATCAGGTTCAGCATATCAGCCTTGAGCTGAGGCTTGCCATCCACCGTCTCCCATGTTTCGCCTTCTTTGCCGAGGAACAGATCGTGCTGCCCTTCTTCGCTGGAGAGATAGGTCAGGAAGCGGATGGCCCGTTCCGGATTTTTGGTCGACTTGCTGATCATTGTCACCATCCAGCCGTCCATATTGCCGGGGAACAGCTTGGCGCTGTCGCCGCTGCTGTTCTGCGGTCCATCCACAGCGATATAATACGAATCGGGATTGGTGCCGGCAGCCAGCATCGGATTCACGGCCGTCATGCCGGACCATTCGCGGATCATCATGAAATAGCGAGCGTTATTCGTTTTCTCCTCCACCTGCGTATCGGAATCCACCAGGAAGTCTACGTTGATCAGCCCGCGCTCGTAAGCGGTGCGGAAGGTTTTCAGCCAGGCAATATATTCGGGATCGGTTACGCGGTCATATACTTTTCCGTCCTTCTCGTGCGGTATAGCTAACAGATTATGCAGATATTCAGTCATGCCGTATGGCACATTGCCTTGGGCGAAGAAGGGGCTCATCGGCTGGCCCTTATATTTGGAATATTTATCTTTAAACAGTTGCAGCGCGTTCAGAAAGCCCTCCGGGGTGCTGAGGTCTGGACTGCCCATTTCTTCATACAGGTCCTTCCGTACAAGGAACGTCTGATTGGCCGCCGTCATACCCGTTTCATGCATCAGATTCGGGCTGTAGGAGTCGTTCGGAATGCCATAGGTGTTGCCGTTTTCCTGCCGGTACCATTTCAGGGTCCCGTCGCCCGCCACCTTGTAGAAGTAAGGGTCATACTGATCTGCCAGTTCGTTTAAGGCATAGACATGGTCGCCTTCCCACAGTTTTTTGACAGCGGTTTCCCATGATCCCATGGAGATAAGGTCCGGCAGCTGGCCGGAGGTCATCATTAAGGTGATATGCTCGTTCGCTTCGCCGGAAGGGACTTCGAGCTTAACATTGACGCCTGTTTTCTCTGTAATGTACTTAGAGGTCAAGCTTTCGCCCCAGGAGTGGGCGTACCAGTTGGCACCAACGAACCAGGTTAAATCGATTGGACTCGTGTCCAGTTTCCATGCGGGCTCATCGGGATTCAGCGTTGCTTCGTTCTGCGGCGCTTGTGTGGAGTCTGCCGGCTGCGCAGTCGGGGCACTTTCATTATTGCCGGAATTGCCGCTGCACGCAGCCAGAGCCAGCGACAGCATCAAGGTCAGCATTATAGTCAGACTTCTTTTAACGGGTTTATGCTTCATAAGAAGATCATCCTTTCAGTTTTTGTAGGTTACTGATTAGGGAATCCGGTTTACCCCTTGATAGCGCCGATCATGACCCCTTTGACCAGATAACGCTGAATGAAGGGATAGAACACCAGAATCGGCAGGGTAGCCACCATCATGGAGGCGAACTTTATGGAGTTGCCGGGCAGCCTTGCCCCGAACTGGGCCATTGCCTGCTGCTGCATGAAGGACATGGAATTTTCGGCAATGATTTTGTACAAAATGGTCTGCAAAGGCAGAATCTCCTGCGAGCGGATATAGATAACGCCCTGATAATAATCGTTCCAGTGATAAACTGCGGAGAACAGCGAGATAGTAGCAATTACAGCCATGCTGTTAGGCAGTACAATCCGGAACAGCACGCCGTAATCTGATGCCCCGTCCACCTTGGCCGATTCCTCAAGACTATCCGGGATGGTGCGGAAAAAGCTCATAAAGATGACCATATTGAAAAAGCTGTACATGCCGGGAATGACAAATACCCAGAAGTTGTCGTACAGGCCCAGCTTCGTCATCAGGATAAACGTTGGAATGAGTCCGCCTGAGAAGAGCATGGTAATCAGGGCAATTTTCATATACAGCTTGCGGCCGATCAGCGTTGTCTTGCTCATGCCGTAAGCTATTATGGCGGTAAAAAAGACATGCGCAGCCGACCCGATTACGGTACGCAGGGTCGTAATTACGAACCCGTTCATCATTGTCTTGTCGTTAAATACGACGCTGTAGCTGGCCAGCGAGAACTGCTCCGGGAACCAGTTGACGGTGCCCAGCAACGCCTGCTCCGGCGCGTTAAGCGAGTTAATAAGCACGAACCACATCGGGTACAGCGTCAGAAAGCATACCCCCAGCATCAGGAGGGTGTTGCAGACCTCAAATACTCCGATGCCCCTTAGTCCTGAGCGTCTTTTCACCGGATGGCCCCCTTTCTAGAAAATGCCGTCGCCAGTCAATTTTTTGGATGTCTGGTTCGCCATAAACAGCAGCCCCAGCGCCACGATGGAACGGGCAAATAAAACGGCTGTTGAGAAAGAATGGCGCCCCGACACAAGTCCCATGTTATAGATATAGAGATCGAGACTCTCGGCCATCTTCATGTTCATATTGTTTTTTAACATAAAGATCTGCTCAAAGTTACTGCCGAGAATGCCGCTGACGGCGAGGATGAACAGAATAGCGATGGTCGGACGGATGCTCTGCACGGTAATGTGCCACATGCGCTGCCAGCGTCCCGCTCCGTCAAGCTCCGCGGCCTCGTACAGACCAGGATCGATGCCGGATATAGCCGCGATATAGATGATGGCGCTCCAGCCTGTTTCCTTCAGCGTATCGGTAAAAAAGGTAATCCACCAGAAATATTTCGGGTCGCTGTTAAAGAGAATTTCGCGGTTCTGCAGTCCGAGTGTCATCATCAGCTGGTTGACCACACCGCCTTCACCCAGCCAGTTGAGCGCGATGCCGCCGAAGATCGTCCAGGCGATAAAGTGCGGCAGGTACGAAATGGTCTGCACGGTGCGCTTAAAGCGCAGGCTGCGGATTTCGCCCAGCAGCAGAGCAAACAAAATCGGAATCGGAAATCCCAGCACAAGCTTGATGCTGCTCATCCCCAGCGTATTGCGGATCGAACGCCAGAACCGGTCGTCCGTCACAAAATCCTGAAAGTGCTTCAGCCCGACAAACGGCGACTCCAGCATAGGCTTCGCGATACTATAGTCCATAAAGCCGATAATGAGCCACAGCATCGGAAAATAACAAAAGATCAACATCCAGATGATTCCCGGAATGACCATACTTTGCATCTGCCACTGTCTAAAAAACGCTTTCATTTGTTTCGTTTGGAATTGAAACATGTCTCGTGTCCCCCCTTTCCTCTTCATCGTAAGAAAAAAGACCCAGGAAAAAAAGGGGCATGATTTTTGACCCTATCCCATTTTTTTGGATTCATTCGGACCGGGCGCTGAAATGCATTATGCTGTGATTAAATGGAAAGGAGCGTGTCATGGATGAGTAAGCTGATATGGGAGCAGGATTTTGTGAACGGCGGAGGTGATTTGAGTCTCTGGAACATCCGTATAGGCAACGATCTGCTTGATGATAACGACAATCCCATCTATGCCGGCTGGGGAAACGGCGAGCAGCAGTTCTATACGGATCACCCGAACAATCTCTATTTCGATGAGTACGGCTTAAACCTGCGAGCGTGCCTTGAAAAAGCCCAGCAGGAGGGGCGGAGCTTTGCGTATACGTCGGCCCGTTTGGATACAAGGAATCACTTCTCTTTCTGCTACGGTAAGCTTGTCATACGCGCCAAGCTGCCGGTAGGGCAAGGTCTATGGCCTGCCATCTGGCTGCTGCCGCAGAATCTGGCATACGGGCCTTGGCCAGCCTCGGGAGAGCTCGACATTCTGGAGGCCAAGGGCCGCCTGCCCCGGCAGATTGCCGGCACGCTGCACTACGGAAAGGACCTTGACAGCAAAGTGGTTGAGGAATTCACCCACGAGCTTGAAGACGGAACCATTAATGAGTTCCGCGATTATACGCTGGAATGGGATGCGGGTTCTATTCGCTGGCTGGTAGACGGGTACTGCTTCGCGCAGCGCCAGCTGGAGCCGGGTATGCCGTTTGACCAGCCCTTCTATCTGCTGCTTAATCTGGCTGTGGGCGGCTGGTACGACAACGTGGAGGTGGACGAGGCGGCGCTGCCCGGGCTGATGACGGTGGCGGGGGTTTGGCTGTATGCGTAGGATTGGAGCATCATTTTATAATTCTCTGGGCGGAAGAAAGGGCCATCTGCTAAAGGGTGGCCCAAACTTGCCTAGTAATGAACCGCCAGCCTGTCGTGCAGATTATCCCACACCATCACTTTCTAACAAGGAGTAAAAATTATCGCGGTCTTCGTTATCGAATTTGCCAAGCGTCCGCACCCTGACAAATTCATGTCCGCCATACATGTCTATTTCCTCGCCATACCTATTGTAGAGCGCGATCATATGACCATCCCGATTCAACTCCATGTATCCGTCACAATTTGCTTCAGGCACTTCACCGTGAAAAAGCGTGAATTTAATTTTAATCACTTTGTGCATGCAGATTCTCCTTTTCCCCAACAACCTGAAGAAAATTTTACGTGAAATCGGATGAATTGGAAAAAGTGATATCGCTCTCCATATTCGGAAATTCATCTATATTTCGAAAGTAAAAGGGGGGAATCCCCGCTACGCCGCTCATTCACACATTATCTCTTGACGGGACGAGATTAGGAGAGTATTATAACGTGCCGGTCAACTCTACAAGGTAAATCAATAAAAAGACTGACTTTTCAAGCGCCCCGGCACCGAATTGTCAGCCTAACGTTCATGAATACACTCAGAAGGCTGGGAATTGTGAACATGACCCTATAAAATCAGCTCCGCAAGACGATGGATTCCCTGCTCAATCGATGCTTCATCTACTTTTGCAAACCCCAACACCCATCCCTTCCTTTTGCTTTCCAGACAATAAGGTCCAAGAGGGTATACACGTATTCCCTGTTGAAGGGCTAACTTTGTCACGGTTTCTTCGTCGTATGATTCTTCAGCTTCAAGTAACATATGCAATCCTGTTTCTACTCCACTTAGTGTGAAGCGTTCCCCTAAACCGCTAGCCATAATAGCCTTTGTCATAGCTTCGTGTCTTCGCCGGTACACATTTCTGACTCTTCGCATATGGCGCATAAAATGTCCATTCTTAATGAAGTGGGTTAGTGTTAGCTGATCCATAATCGGAAGATGACGGTAAGTCAGCTCCTGTACCCTGGCTAGTTGAGCAATTGCCCGGGCAGATCCAACGATAGCCGAAATACGAATGCCTGGAGCAATCATTTTAGAAAAACTCATGAGGTACAAGGTATTATTAGATGCCTGACTAAAGAGCGTTGGAAGCGGGTCCCCACGATATCGAAATTCACTGTCATAATCGTCCTCAATGATCCAAAATTGTTCTTGCGCGGCCTTATGCAGCAGTTGTTGCCTGCGCGGCTCTGACATAACAACCCCGACTGCGCACTGGTGCGAAGGAGTCGTAAAGATCAGTTTGGATTGTGGATGAATACGGTCAACCACAAGACCGTGCGCATCAACGGGAACGGGCACCACATTCATACGCCGATAGTTCATCGCCATCCAGGAAGCTGGAAAACCGGGATCTTCTACACAGACAGTGTCCCCATCAGATAAAAGCGATTGTGCGATTAAGTCAATGCTATGCTGAGCTCCAGAGGTCAACAGAATCTGATTTGTTTGGATATGGATACCTCGTTCAAGTGATAAATAACGCTGAATTTGCTCACGTAATGGTGTGAAACCATAGGGGTTGCCGTAAGCCCAGCTTGATAAGTCCATTGCAGCGGATGCGTGGAGAAACGATTGCCGCCAGTTCTTTTGAAAATGTCCATCCAAATAAGGTTCGTGGGGACTAAAATCAATATCCGCTTCTCCATGTTCTTTGCCTCTGAACCAGTCCTGTAATTGATCGACCGCTGAGTTCAACAAGGGAAGTGAGGGAGGCAGAGGGCCATTTGCTATGATTTCCTTCGTTGACCCAGTAATTTGATTCCATTTACTAACCCGCGTTCCTCCTCTTCGGGATGTAACCGTATAGCCTCGGCTTAGCAATTCCTCATAGACGATCTGTATAGTTGAGCGAGAAACGCCTATCTGGTGAGCGAGTTCGCGGGAAGGAATCAGCAGTTCTCCTGGAGCCCAGATTCCACTTGTAATATTATGAATGGCTTGATCAAGCAATTGCTGCCAGATCGGTCTCTTATCATTACGAATTACTTTCATCATCGTGTATACCTCCAAATAGTAGCTCCAATCATAAAATATTAAGTAGTTATGGATTGCTCATAACCTTAATGTTTGGATCTTAAAAGGCACTCCATTCACTGATATACTACCGTAATAACGCTGGTATTTGCAATCTGAGTCGTTGCCGCACTCTAGAAGAGTATCGGAGTTCAAACTATTGGAGTGGGATGAATGTCTCATGAGTGAAAGGAGAGGTTTCGAAATGGATCCAGTTCGTTACAAGACCAGGGAATGCAAGGATCAGGAGAAAATTGAAAGCTTCCTGCAGCAAGCGAGAATAGGATATCTTGGGTTGGTTGATGGGCACCTCCCCTATGTTGTACCGCTAAACTATGTATGGTCTGAGGGGAAGCTCTATGTTCACGGGGCTGGCGATGGAAGACGTAATCAGGTCATGAGCAAAAATCCAGAGGTGTGTTTTACGGTATGTGAGGAATACGGGACCATTACGGATCCGGTACCTGCTAAAACGGATACGGCTTATATGAGCGTAATGATATTTGGACAAGCAGAGCCGATCACAGATTTGGACGAAGCCACTCATGTACTTCAGGGATTGATCAATAAATACGTACCCGCCTATTATAACCGCCCCTTGTCCAAGCAGCATGTGGACAAGTATAGGTCGGCTGTATTCGGCGGACCGGTTCAAGTTTACCGGGTAATCCCGCACCATATGACAGCAAAAGAAAGTCCTATTGAAGCAGGGAAAATGTATAGAACGGACACCAATGTCGGACGAGAGATTTAATGACAAGATAAGCTTTCATATTTCTTTAAATTTAGCGCGAATGCCCTATGACTATCTGATATAGTTTTAGGGCATTTTTTCGGTGTTGATTTTAATTTTTGATTGAATTCAACAGGTTAAGCTGAACATTTCTGCAGTGAAATCCGATAAAGGTAAGGAATGGCACTTATTCAATGTGCTTGAAAAGGAGAATGTATATGCCTACTAAGCTAATGAAAAATATCATCGTGATTTGTTTGGTTCTCGTATTCTTACCGGCAACATCCATTTGGGCCGCATCCGTCATTACGGACCCGGTTTTGGCGAAAGCCGTTCGCGCGGAATTAGAGCTGCCGGCTAAGAAAGAGCTGAAGGCAGTTGATTTGAAGAAGTTGGAATCTTTGTATCCTAGCGAATCTAAGGCTAAAATCACCAGTTTACAAGGTCTTGAATATGCGGTTAACATGGAGAGCATATTTCTGCCCGGCCAAAAGATAAAGAATATTAAACCGCTAAGCAAGTTGAAAAAGTTAACGTTCTTAGCAGTTGAGGAGAATCAGATTACTGATCTTTCACCGATTTCCGGGTTAAGTTCTCTAGAGAAGCTGGTTGTTGACGGTAACATGATAAAAAGTCTAGTGCCGTTAAAAAATCTAAATAAGCTGACCGATCTTCTTGCCAGCAACAATCAGGTGGAAGACCTAAGTCCCATTAAGAAATTGAAGTTAGAATGGCTCTTACTGAGCGGAAATAAAATTCAAGATTTGACGCCGTTACGAAATCATCCAACCTTGGAACATCTCTATCTAGACGATAACCTCATCCAGGATATTGAAGTGCTCGAAACGTTGCCCCAATTACAAGAAGTATCTTTGGCAAACAACCCGCTGAATGAGCAAGCGGAGCAGGTTATCCAAGAGCTGGAGAACAATGGTGTCATAGTAAATTTGGAAGATAACGGGGATACTCAGCCGGAATAGCTACTTAGATCTGAAGCGTATTTGCCTGAACCCGCAATGCGGCGTTGAAAATTCCACCGAAGAGATCTGGAAGTAATCGGGAACTTAAAGGGGGTGTACCAAGCCATTTGATGGCTTCTGGGACACCCCCTTCGTATTGAAACCAGGGGAATAGGTACCCATATCTATTTGCGTTACACTTGGGCGGTGGGACGGAGCACGATCTCGTTCACATCGATATCATCCGGTTGTTCTATTGCGTATGCAATTGCGCGGGCTACCGCGTCTGGCGTCATCGCCATTTTATCCCGGATGGCGGCGAGTTGGTCTCTCAATGCCGGGTCTGTCATGCCCTCCGTGAAATTAGTCTGTACAATACCGGGCGAAATGATGGTTACACGCAGCTTATCGCCAGCCTCTTGGCGCAGTCCCTCCGAGATGGCGCGTACGGCGAATTTTGTTCCGGAGTAGACCGACTGGTTCGGCACGGTCTTATGTCCTGCTGTAGAAGCAGTGTTCACGAAATGCCCGAAGCCTTGTTTGCGAAAAACAGGCAACGCTGCTGCAATGCCATACAAAACGCCTTTAATGTTGACGTCAATCATGTCCTCCCAATCTTCTACGCGCAGATCATCGAGAGGGGAAATAGGCATAACGCCAGCATTGCTGACGAGAACATCAAGCTTCCCGAACCGTTCGCAAGCCAATGTAACAAGTCTGCACAGATCCTCGCGCCGTCTCACGTCAGTGCTTGCATAAATAGCTTCGCCGCCTCTATTCGTAATGTTTGTCGCCAATGCTTCAAGGCGATCAACTCCGCGCGCCCCAAGCACGACCTTTGCTCCGCGCCCGGCAAGCAACAGTGCTGTCGCTTCTCCAATTCCGCTACTTGCACCCGTGATGACGACGACTTTGTTCTCCATTCTTCCTTCCAAGCTCATAGCTCAATCCTTCTTTCTTTGATCTATTGGCCTTGCAAGTACATTTTAAGTAAAATTCGATGGAAGCAGGTAGACCAATCCCGTCCAATTCTTGCCTAATCCTATTCGGTGTGGATATAATTAGCCATCAGCGTTGTGGAAAGGAAAGGTGAAGCATGCCCGATTTCGTCTCTCCCTCTAAGATTTCTGCTCATCTGCAAGAACTGATTCTTCTTATTCAACGTCACGCGCCTTCGGACGGAACACATGCTTCAGCGGTACCGGAACTTTGTTTCAGGCGCGCAAGCCAGGTGTCGGAGCCCAAGCATACGGTCAATATGCCCTCTCTGTACGTGGTCGCACAAGGTTCAAAGACAGCAACGCTGGCAGGGGAAAATTACGTGTACGATCCGACCACATACATGGTCACCTCGGTGCATCTGCCTGTAATCGGAAAAATCACTCAAGCCTCGCCGCTGCTTCCTTACCTAAGCCTTCAATTATCCATTAGTCCAGATGTCATTCTGGATATAATTCAGATGAGCAGCCCCCAATGGAACGGAAAGACGGGACGGGGTATACTGGTGAGCCAATCGGACTCACCGCTGCTTGATGGGCTGCTTCGGCTTGTCCGGCTTCTGGACACCCCTGAGGATATTGAGTTCCTAGCGCCGCTTATCACCCGCGAGATTCTTTATCGTGTGCTGAAAGGTGAGCAGGGAGCTTTAATCAGGCAATTTGCCATAGCCGGCAGCTATGCGTATAACATTTCCAAAGTGATCCATCTGATTAACCGCGATTACTCCAAGCCTCTTGTGATCGAAGAATTGGCGAACGAAGCGAACATGAGCCCTTCTTCTTTGCACAAGCATTTTAAAAAGGTAACGGCGATAAGCCCACTTCAGTATCAGAAGGCCATCCGGCTGCAGACAGCACGCCGCTTGCTGCTCTCAGAGGGATTAGAAGCCGCTGCTGCGGGCTTTCTCGTTGGTTACGAGAGCCCTTCGCAGTTCAGCCGGGAGTATAGCCGCATGTTTGGACGTTCCCCAATGAACGACGTTAAGCATCTGCGTAAGATCTTAAATGTTCCGGTTGATTGATATGCAACTTCACTCTTTAACCTATCTATTTACATTGGAGGGACTCCCAGATTGATGAAGTTTATCCGGTTTTTTTTCATTATCACTTTCTTTTCATCGTCGGATGCAATAGCAGTAATTCGTCCAAGCAAATAGCAGCCGCCCCATCAGTAGCTACTTCTACGGGAACAGCTTCACCCACAGAGCTTCCTAAGGGTTCCAGTACCACCAGCGTGAACAATTATTCAGATGATGAGATCCTTTCCTTTGTTCTTAAATACAGTAATTTAAACGAAACTACAGTAAAACTAAAGGATTGGCCTGATACAGATGAAGACGAAGAACAATTGAGCGACCCTATTTATTTTGTTTTAGTCGAAAAAAGACCAGATAGTAAAAGTAATGAGGTAGATCAAAGGGATTATTACAGTATTTACTTTGGTGAGAATGTTGGGGATCATATTGCCAGGTCTTTACGGATATTTGTGAAATATGATCTGAGTGAGACCGTCTTATCCGAAGCTGGATATTTTGATGAACAGACTGAAGTTATCCATCCGTAGATCGTAAAGAATTACTTCCAAATATGATGATATAACATTGAATTTTCGCGAGGAAAGAAGGTGCTACTGTTGGCAAAATGGGATAATATGCTATCGATGCTCTGGATGCTACGCTCCGGAAGGAAACTCACCGCCGCGCAGATCGCGGACAGTTTGGAGATCAGCATCCGCACCGTGTACCGGTACATCGACGCATTATGCGCCAGCGGTGTGCCAGTCGTTGCGGAATCGGGCCATGACGGCGGCATTCACATTCTGGAAAGCTTCAGGGAGACGCCATTATTCTTCAATTCCGTAGAGTTGAAGGCGCTTGTGGACGCGTTTAAATTTGCGCAAGGCGCTGGCTATCCGTATACCGAAGAGCTGGAAAGTGCATTGGAGAAAGTGAAGAATGGGCTGCACGAAGAGCAGCGCGACGATCTGTCCCGCCAGACGAGTGGCTTGGATGTGATTTCTCCGGTGCGTCCGCCTTCCGGCGTTCTGTTGTTGCGGGACCTGGAGCAGGCGGCGAAGGATGGGCGAACGGTCTGCATAGCTTATCGTAAAGAGAATGCGGGGCAGGCTGACGAACGTAAAGTCGATCCATACGGGTTGGCTTACGACCGGAACGAATGGTACGTTGTCGCGTTTTGCCATCGGTCGCTGGCAATGCGGACGTTCCGCGTAGATCGTATCGCGCGGCTGGAGCCGACCGATGCAAGGTTCGAAAAGCCGGAGCATTTCTCCGCGTCCGCCTATTTCCGCGACCAGTCTAAACAGGAACGGGAGGCGGACGGACCGCTGACGGTTATCCGCATCGAGGGAGAGCCCGACACCCTGAACGCGGTTTGCCGCCACTGGCATCTACGCCACTATTTGACGGAACGGACCGATCGCGAGGCGAGGTTTCTGCTGGACGTTCCTACGATGAACAAGTACCTTCCGATGTATCTGCTGACGTTTGGTCCGGCCATTTGTATACGAGAGCCGCTGGAGCTGAAGCGTCGGATTCAGGAAATGGCCTACGGAATCGCAAAACATTACGAAGACGATTCCGATTGACTTCGCTGACAATGGTTGTCAGCGAACCCGGTATACGATAGAGATAAGGCTGTGGAATTGGCAGCTAAACGATGATGAATAAAGGAAAGGTGGTTTCATACATGCTTAAACACCGGCAGCAATTGTACGAATATCATGTTTGGGCGAATGACCAGCTATTCACCCACCTGCTGCTTGAAACAGATGCTACGCTGAAGGAAATTGCAGAGGGCATCGGCTATCAAGACCCAAAAGGTGTACGGGCATAAGCCCGTTGCTGATAATAAACACACTGAGGGCAGCCATCAGTAGCTTCTTGCGCTCCATATTGATTGTTAATGCAATTAGAATCGGAGCAACAATGGCCGCTCCCAGAGCAAATACAGTCACTAGTAAACCAGCTTCGGAAGTAGATACTCTTAAATCCACGGCGATCATTTCAATGACTCCTGTAATAATGTATTCAATGGTTCCGATTAGAAAAACAGTAAGTGCGAGGACATATATAATCAACTTATTTTTCAATTTAATCCGCTTCTCCTCAGTTTCATTCAAGCAAGAAACTCTTTAGACTTTTATCTATAAATACGGAATCTGGTTCATGCTGTCCAATGCCTGCGCAATGCCCCCACTTGGATTCAACAGGGAGGAAGAATGCATTTGGTATCTGTTGTGCTTCAACTTTGCTATCCTGGGGAGTGAAGAAAAGGTCTGTACTTCCCGGCATAACCAGGGCCCGTGCGGTTATCCTGCTTAATGCAAGGTGAAAATCACCGTTATACATCGGATTAGCGCTAATGTCACCTGTAATGCCGGTTCGTAACATGGTGATCAGGTCATTAGCGTCAAAGGTCAAAAATACTTGATCCCAGTAATCTACGAGATATTCCTCCAGTGTGTGGTAGCCCTCCTGCTGATAGAGCTGCTCTAGATAATAAGCCTGAGAGAACCCCCAAGCTGCGTAGACTCGACCCATGGCTGCCAATCCCGTTTTAGGTTTCTGTGTGTAAAAACCATTTTTCCAGGCAGAATCAGCCTGAAGGGCAGCGATCATTCCTTCAAATACAACCTTTGTATGTGGCCGGGTCATGGCAGTCCCGCCGAATGGAGCGATTCGTTTTACCATATCGGGATAGCTTGCCCCCCACTGAAAGGTCTGCACAGCGCCTAGTGACCAACCTACAACGAGGGCGATTTCTGTAATACCGAACTTTTGATTCACCAGTTGATGCTGCAGCCGCACATTATCATAAATTGAGATCAGTGGAAAATTTGCTTGTTGATAGGGCGATGGCGTATTGCTTGGCGAGGAGGAGAGTCCATTGCCCAACATATTAGGGACGATAATAAAATATTTTTCTGGATCCAGTGCCTTGCCAGGTCCGATTAACCATTCGTTATCAGTATGCAAGCCGGCAAACCAGGTGGGATATACAATCACATTATTTTTGGCTGCATTTAACATGCCGTATGTTTTGTAGGCGAGAATGGCATTAGGCAGAGTGTTACCGGATTGCAGCAGAACATCTCCTAGTTCATAAATATCATAATCTCTCATATAAAAACTCCTTCTCATAGCTAAAGTAGGGACTGCCTTCCTTGTCATCACTCTACGATGCCGCTATTGTTAAGTCAAAGAAACGTTCATGAATATAACGTTCATTTTTTTTGAATTAAGGAGCGGAAATGTGATGGAATTGCGCCAATTAAAAACCTTTTATACGCTTGCTTCCACACTCAACTTTACCCGAGCTGCAGAAGTGCAGAACTATGTCCCTTCAACGGTTACGATGCAAATGAAGGCCTTAGAGGAAGAATTGGGTGTCAAGTTGGTGGACAGATTGGGTAAAAATGTGACTTTGACCGATGCAGGGAGAAAGTTCCTGCGCTATGCAGATAACATATTGAGTGTGGTTGAAGAAGCACAGCATGCCGTTAAGCAATCCGGCGAATTGACGGGTACGGTAGTCATAAGTGCCGATGAAACGTTATGTACGTACCGGCTGCCGGCTGTATTGCGCCAGTTTCGTTTGTGCTATCCAGGGATTCGGTTAATGTTTCGTCCGCTGGCTAATTCGAACCTCAAACAGAGCTTGCGTGAAGGGGACGCTGACATTATTTTTATGCTGGATGAGGACAAGGGCGAGACAGGATTTTGCGGTGAAAAAATGCTGGATGAGCCCTTTTATCTATTGGTATCACCAGATCATCCTTTGGCTGCACGTACTGCACTGGCCATTGAAGATTTTCATGGCGGGACCTTTTTGTTAACGGAAAAGGGATGTTCCTATCGCACTTTTTTTGATCGAAGTCTTTCACAGAAGGGCATGGGGGGAATTACCGAATTGGAGTTTAACAGTGCTGAGGCTATTAAACAATGCGCAAAAATAGGAATGGGCATTGCCATATTGCCTGAAATGGCCGTGATAGGAGAAGTGGATCGGGGAGAACTGGTTCCGTTGCCGTGGGATTTGACCGCCACATCGTTTGCAACCCAAATGTTTTGGCATGAAGAGAAGTGGATCTCGCCAGCAATCGAAGCCTTTTTGAGCTTGACCAGAGAAACATTTTTGAAATCCTCGGGTGGATTTGAAACCTTATCTTCAAAAGGAAGGTGATTTAGAATCTTTCATTCCTGTATGGGTGGTTGTGAACATGACTCAATGGAGCGTTTTTCACTTCACTGTGCTTAGAGAAGGAACACTCTTGAAATTGTCGCAGCGTCAAGTGCTATTATAACTTTGAGAGCTCGGAAAGGAGATCAGGATGAACAGATCTGTTGCAATCAATAAATTGTCGGAGCAGATGGGACTGACGAGTCGCACCTTGCGCCACTGGGAATCAGAAGGACTCTTTAAAAGTTCAAGGGATACCTCCTCTGGCTGGAGAATTTATGATGAAAATGCACTCTTATGTATACGAATTACTGCAGTACTTCGCAAAATGGATATTCCGATAAAGGATATAAAATCTGTTATCGCAAACAAGTCCCCTTCACAGCTTAGCACGGTTATTGCAAATAAAATCTCCACTCTAAAGGTGCAGAGAGCAGAAGTACTCCTTTTTGAACAGCAATTAGACCGGGTCTTGAAACTGCTTCAAAAGCAAAACGCAGACTGTTTGTCTAGTCTGGATGAGATTCTTACTGAAACGGAGGATTTGTTAATGAGCAATTTGAAAGAAGCCAACATAATCAAAATTATTACCCTTCCTCCTATGAGGGTGGCCTACAATATTGCTATAGGTGTATCCCCGGAAGATGAAGCAATGGCACCGGTGCTGGATTGGATTAAGTCGGCAAACTTACTGGGCACAGCACGTTTATTTGGTGGTAATGTGAAGCCAATGCCAAGTCATCTGGGTACCCCATATGGATATGGCATGTGTGCTACCATCCCAGATGGTACGGATGTTCCAAAACATTTAAAAGAAATGATGTTACCCGGGGGCCTATACGCTATGCTTGAAAGCAGTGACGATATAGGTGATTCATGGAAAACGTTAATGCGTCACTTGTCCAAGCATAATAAGTACAAATCTGACCGTTCAAGAGTATGCTTGGAAGAACACATTCGTAATGATAATCCAGATGGTTGCGGAAGCAAATATTATCTGAATTTATTCGAACCTGTAAAACTGAAATAATCTAGGGACACCACAAGAGCGCTCGTTACTCCTGCCCATAACCATCCCAGCCTCCCGCAGAAACAGGAATGCTCATAGTCACCTTCCCTCCGCCGGAGGATGGCATATTGGCTATAGCTAAGCTCCCTCCATGCTGCTTGGCGGCGGACTCGGCAATGTACAGCCCCATCCCGTGATGATTGCCGGAACTTCGGCTCTGGTCCCCTCTATAGAACTGGGTGGCGGCTTCTTTCAGATCGGTTGGCGAGAAGCCGTTGCCCGTATCCGTGACCGTGAAATGGACAGCAGCGTCATCCCCCCGGACCAGCAAAGCAACGCTCCCCTGGGGAGGCGTATGCTCGACCGCATTGGCGATCACATTGACGATTCCCCGCTGAAACAGTTCCTTATCTAAGAGGAGAAATGCAGGAAGCTTATCCTTCTGGATATGCGTATGCAGGTCCTTGCCGGAGGACAGAGCCTTCATCTGCAGCTCTAATTCCCCAATAATCTCCGCTGTACGTACCAGCGATTTCTGACGAACAAAACTGGCCTGCATGCTGGACAGATCAATAACCTCTTGTACGAAGGCCTCAATATCCTCGGCGCTGCGAAGAATGTATCCGTTATATTCCAGCTGGGCAGCAGTCTGTGTCGTCTCCTGCAGCAGCTCTGCATTTCCCCGAATGACGGTAAGCGGGGTTTTGATATCGTGGGCCAGCGCTGAAATCTGCTCTCTGCGGGAACGCTCCAGCTCCCACTGCCGCTTGAGTGAGGTGTGCAGGGCTTCTTTCATCCGGTCCAGTGAGGCCAGCACATCATCGATTTCGCGGATACCGCTGGGCTTGACGGTAAACTCAAGATTCTCGCGCTGGATGTTCTCTGTCGCTTCCTGTAATCCTGCCATTTTCTCAGTGAGCTTTTTGCCGAACCGGGCGGCAAGCAAGGCTGCCTGGAGCAAAATGCCCAAGATGAAGAGCAGCACTCCCAGCAACTGAGGATTCGGCAGATAGCTGCGCAGCAAGGAAGATGCATACTGCGGTGTTAAGCTATACCGGAATATCCAGATCTCCTGTCCGTGCCGGGCGGTTGTATAGAAATGAGAGTCCTGAGTATTGCCTTGCTGTATAATCTCCCAGGCATGTGCTGCTTCACTCCGGCTCAGATTACCGGCGAGAGGTTCTCCTTCCTGGGTGAAAACCGTATAATCTACCATTCCCGGAACGCTATCGGGCGTTACTGTTCTGCTTGAGGCAAGACGCTCCTTGAACGCAGCAATCTCCTTCTCGGCATAGTTAGCAGGGAGTATAATATTGGAGGAAAACGCCAGTGTGAACAAGCCAAGTACAAGCACCAGCAGCAGAATCGTCCCTGTGCTTAAGAACAAGAGGTATTGCAGGAAAAAGGTGCGAAGGCGCACTGTTTTGATTCGTTTCACAGATTCCACTTATATCCAATCCCCCAGATAGTCTCAATCGCGTCGATCCCGTATTTGCTCAGCTTGGCGCGGATGTTCTTGATATGCTCCGTAATGGCGCTGCGGTCGCTTTCTCCGTCAAACCCGAAGACCGCTTCATAAATATGTTCTTTGGAGAAGACCTGTCCGCGGCTGCGGGCCAGAAATTCGCAAATTTCATATTCGCTTTTGGTCAGAGGCACCTTGTCCTCTTGGACCAACAGTTCTTTACCGGAGAGGTTGAAGTGTACATTCTCCAGATAGAGAACATTCCGCCGCTCTCTGCTTTCCCGCCTGAGGTGGGCGCCAATCCGTGCCCGCAGCGCGCCTATGCCAAAAGGTTTCACAATATAATCATCTGCCCCCAGTCCGAGGCCGTACATCAGATCGCTTTCCAGTGTTTTGGCCGTTAAAAAAAGGATCGGGCAATCCACCGCCGCGCGTATTTCCCGGCAGAGTGTAAAGCCGTCCACACCCGGCATCATCACATCCAGCAAAATAAGATCATACGCGCCAAGGTCATTCCGGCACACCTGTGTAGAATCAGAGATCGTTGTCACCAGATGATTGTCAGTAATAAGCGCGTTGCGGATCAGCGACAGGATGGCGGGTTCATCGTCTACCACGAGTATTTTTGCCATATTCGTTCCCTCGATTGTAAGTTGTATGTCTAATTATCGGTTGATCGTCCCTCCCACCGCTGGAACCATGCAGCGCATAGAAGAGCAGCCATTATCGTTCCCAGTACACAGACCGTAATTCCGGCGCTCAGCCCTGATACAGTGGGGGATAGCGTGGTACCGGAAGCGTGGATTGTCCATAGAGAGATGAAGCGGACGCCCCATGCGAAGGGAATATACGGCCAGATGGCATCGCCTAGCCCGGTGAGCATTAAGGCGGCGACCAGACTCCCTACAATCCCCACCCCGATGGAAGCGCCTCTTCCGAAGCGCAGACTGGCTGTCAGATGAAGAAGGTAGAGAAACATATTGCTCCCGAACAGAATAACCGCCCCGGTGATGTAAAAGGGCATTCCCAATCTGTCTTGCTGGAGAATTCCGCCGAACCCCAGGCCAAAAAGGGTGTAAGCAAACAGGACGGCTCCAAAGCCAAACAACAGCAGGAGAAGCAGCTTGCTTATATAGGCAGTAATTTTGTTTGCGGGTATAGCAAGCATGCTTTGAAACTGTCCTGCAGCCGCTTCCTGTTCCACCGCCATGGAGCAGACTAGCCCGATCAGGGTAGGAAATGCGCATCCTAGAGACTGCATAAACGCCAGAGCTTTGTCGGTTGCACTCCATGGGGAGTACGAATAGTACGCTAAGAATACGCCAACTCCGATAAGAGGAACCAGCAGATGAATTAGCAGAAACGGCGTATGCCGGCTTTTGAGCAGATCCGCTCTCAGCAATCCCGGTAGTGAAGCCATGTTACTTCGCCTCCTGCTTACGAAACCATAGCGCAGTAAGGAGGGAGAGTAATCCGAACCAGGCCAGGGAGATCAGGACATCCGGAAGAATCATTTCCGTGCTTCTCAGCGGACTGTCCACCGGTACGGGGAGACCGTTCGGCAGGATGGACAGAACCGGGCACATGAGCCTGGGAGTAATAGTATAAGGCATGAAATCCCACAGTCCTCCGGTATCGAAGGCAACGACACCCATAACATTACCGAATATATTAAGCAGAACAGCAGCGAATAATCCGAGCCGTGCGGTCAGGAACAGACACAGCGGAATCTGCCACAGAAACGTGACGAAGATCAGGAGGCTCCCGGCCATGCTGTTCATCAGCGGAATGGTTTGGCCGAACAGTATTCCCCCTGACGTAACGGCAACCAGGAACAGGAGGATGGCGACTAATAGCCATTCTGCACAGGCTATTATTTTCCCGGTCCAGAGGGTCCTCAGATCAACGGGCAGAGCCAGCAGTCCACGGTATTTCATCTTGGCATCCTTATGCAGAGCCAGTGAACAGGTTAGGGTCAGCGCCCCGGGCAAGAGCATCGTGTACCACCAGTTGTACGCCCCGCTTTGAAATAAGCGTCCGCCCATTAAGATGGCGCAAAGGAGCAGCGTGAACACAGGTGCTAGCCAGACAAGCTTAGGAATAAAGGTGCCCCGCCATTTTAAACGTTCAGCCCTAATATGACGAAGCATGTTATTCACCAGCCCTTCGGTTGGCTGCGGCGACCTGCATGAACAAGGCTTCGAGCTCTTGCCCGTGGGGAACGGCTCCCTGATATCCCAGAACTCCCCCGGCTATAATTCCGATCTGATCCACTACCTGTTCGACTTCAGAGAGAATATGACTCGACAGAATGACGGTGATTCCTTGCCCGGGAAAAGAACGGATCAGCTCCCGCAGCTCCTGAATCCCGATGGGGTCCAGCCCGTTGGTCGGTTCGTCCAGAATCAGCAGCTTGGGCTGGTTCAAGAGCGCAATCGCGATTCCCAGCCGCTGCTTCATGCCCATGGAGAACTGTCCGGCACGTTTCTTTCCGGTATGGGTTAAATCCACGACAGCGAGCGTTTCCTCGATGCGGGACTGCGGCAGTCCGAGGGCAAGCGTGCGCACCTTAAGATTCTCTCTGGCAGTCAGATTCTCATAGAGCGGTGGCGCCTCAATTAATACGCCAATCTCGCTTAAATCCTTCCGGGTCCATTCATTTCCATGAATGCGAATACTCCCGGAATCGGGGCGCAGCATGCCTGCGATCATTTTGAGCGTTGTTGATTTACCTGCGCCATTCGGCCCTAAGAGCCCATAGATCGAGTTACGGGGTACTGCTAACGTTACTTTGTTGACGGCTGGTTGATGTTTGAAGCTCTTGCAAAGATTCTGAGTTTCTAAAATAATGTCCCGCATATTATATCATCCTTTCCACTTCCACAGTGTAAGGGGAGATTCTAAGGATTCTGTAAGGATAATGGGGGATACACCCGAAGAATTAAGAGGTAATCTATAAATAGTGCAGGATTGAACCTGGGGAGAAAAACGTATCTTTGCTGAATTTAAATAAGATTGCGGAATCCCTTGAAGTGAATTTAATACAGTTGTTTGCATATCTGGATGAAGATTTCATCGTTACATCAGCAGAGAGCGATATTCAAGACATTGTGGCTTTACTTCGTGATGCCAATGATGAGAAGATACGGCTGGCTAAAAATGTACTAAAAGAATTATTATGAAACAAAAGTATGGCCGCGACCTAACCAGCTGTTAAATTACGAATAAGGAAAGGGTGACGATATGGTTTTGTCAAAAAGAGCTTGTGATTATCTTGCACACTCCGAATGGAAAGACTCTGTTAAGGATGAGAAGGAGATAATCAATGCCTTTCAAGCGGCAAGAATCATGCCTACAGATCCGTTAATAGATTTCCAAACAAGATTCGGCGGATTTACACTCTATGCTTACTTGGAGCCTATCGTATATGGAATTCTTCATAAGGTGCCTTGCCGGGGCGATTTTAAACATGAGAGCGGATTAATCGTAATGGAACCGGAGGATGATATCGTCATACGCCACTTTAATTGTGCAGATACGTTGTATCAAGAGATATTTTCAATTGATGAGCAAGGCAGATATTATGAGGGATACGACTTGAAATGCAACAATTTTGAGACCCATATAGAGAGTTCAGCCATGCTGAATCAGGTCAACAAAGGGAAATGGCAGACCGTTTATAAATATGAGTTAGACGCATATAGAGACTACTATGAGATTGTGGATGAGAACAAGTATGGTGAATTAGTCAAACTGCTGGGGCTAAAAAAGGTGGAAGATTTCCCTGAGGATATTATTAGTTGGGATACGAACGGAGAAATTCTTGTCTGGAAAAGGGCCGATTCCGTGGTTGTACTTAGTGAGAACGGAATTAAGCCCCGGGAATTAGAGGGAATTAAGGAGATTTTCCAAGAAGAGTAGGGTAACTAGGGGGGATATTCTATGGATTATACGAAGTGTTTTAAGGAAGTCTTACTGAAGTATTCTTTTATTGACCCTTTCGTGGAATTGATCCGTCATAACGAGAACATCACATACAAGGTCACAGAAAAGTATTCTGGAGACACTTACTTGTTGCGGATGCATAAACCCATTACAAAAAACATGCAGGGTGTACATAATACGCGTGAGGCTGTTCAATCGGAGTTGGAATATCTGTTAGCTTGGTCTTCTCATTCCGAATTACCTGTTCAAATCCCTGTTCCGAATTTAAACGGTGAACTGGTAACAACTGTTGTTATTGAACACGAAGAAGTGCACTGTTCCGTCTTAAAATGGATTTTTGGGGAAATCATGTCCAAGCAAGATTTAAACAGTGAGGGAACAGTTCGTACCTTTGGGACGCGTATTGCCCATTTGCATCAGTTTTCAATGCGCTATCAACAGGGTTCAAGTTTTATTAGGCCCGAATATGAAATAGAGTGGACAAATACCATGCTGGCCAAATTGCGATCCGGTGAAGAAATGGGGATTATCACTACCAAGGATTTTTATATTCTTGAAAATACATTTTCGTTGATCAATGATCGTGTTAAAGTATTGAGCAAAACGATGGAGACATGGGGATTCATCCATGCAGACATTAACTATAGTAACCTAATCCGCACACCAAAGGGGATTTCATTCATTGACTTTGGCTTGTCGGGTTTTGGATATTACGCGATGGATATCGCTATGGGCGCCCTTTTGACTGAAGGAGAATTGCGAGACGCTCTACTATCCGGCTACACAACTGTCATTTCCAGAAAAATAGACACTGAACAATTAGAGGGTTTCATATTTTTGGTGATATTTTCCTACTACTCTTTTCTGATAAGTAACCAAGATAAGCATATGTGGATACGTAAACAAATGCCGGATTTGATTGAGAATTACTGCAAACCCTTCCTAAACGGTGAAACTGTTTTCTACAGTTTTTGATTCCTTCGAAGCAATCCAATCTTAATTAAAGTGGTGATCTTAATGCAGAACGTTTATCAAGGAATAGACAACGTTTTGGAGAAAATGCAATCAGCTTTAGAGAAGACAAGGCAGCAAAACCCCGATTTTTACGCGAAGTATCCAATGCAGCTGCTAACCGAGGCGGAAGAGCAGGCAATACGCACCGTCTCCGGGGAATGGAATCTGCCCGATGAGTACACCTACTTTCTGAAGCACTATGTTCCCGAATCAGTCTCCTGGAGCACGGATGAATATATCAATCTATTTATTTACGGCGCCAAGGACTTGGTTGAAGGCCAATCGGGTTACAATTATAATCCCGTTACGGAAGAGGTCATTACCGATTGGCCGCGCGATTATCTCGTTATTGCGTCGGATGAAGGTGACCCGTATTGCCTGGATCTCTCCAGAGGAGATACCGTGATTTATACTGCAAGGCATGGAGAGGGTTCTTGGGATTTCTCTGTTGCTTATGATAATCTTATCGAATTTCTTCACAGCGTCTTACTTCCTAGGGGGATTGAGGAGGAATGGGAGATGGGCGAAGACGGGCAGTTGGATTACTACAAAGTATTCATTACAGGCCCGGGCACCGACAAAATAAAAACATTGGTGTTCATCAAAAAGATACTCTCCTGCGATTATGCGCTGGCCAAAACTTATCTGGAGGCGGCACCTCTACTGGTGTATAAGGGCATTGATCGGGTTGCGGCTAACATAGAGGACCAATTAAAAGCCATCGGTGCGGATTATGAATTACAGCAAATCAGTGTGGATGAATTTTTGAAGCAATAGATTGATGAGACGGGGAGATAGTATTGTGGTCGAAAAAACCGGGCTCGGTTGATCTTTTTCATGTTCATCACAGCGGATTCGAATTTCCACGTGGAACATTTGAATAGCATAAAAAACCACCGGATTCCAGCGAACACCGAAAGGGCCGCATCAGGAAGGCTATTCTGGAAATAGAGGTAAAAATCGTCTATCATATAGGCTATAGAACATCTAAATGACAGCTGATTAAGGATAATACAAGGAGAAAAGATGGATAATTCAATAAATATTCTCGTGGCCGAGGACGACAATGACATCAGCCGGCTGCTGTGCAGCATTATTCGAAAAAGCGGTTATGTGCCACAGCCTGCCTTTTCCGGAACAGAGGCGCTACTCTATCTGGAGCAGCGGGAATGGAGCATGGTACTGCTAGATTTGATGCTGCCGGGAATGACGGGCGAGGAGCTGCTTAAATGGATCCGCTTGCGGGGAGGCGTGCCAGTCATTATCATTTCGGCCAAGGGTGAGCAGCAGACCAAGGTGTCAGCGCTGCGCGGGGGTGCGGATGACTTCATTACGAAACCTTTCGATATCGAGGAAGTCTCGGCGCGAATCGATTCCCATCTGCGCCGGTTTGCGCAGATTGCTCCGCCGGCTGTGAAGAGCGTGCTGCAGCATAAGGGACTTGTGCTCGATCACGATTCCAAAACGGTGACGGCAGAGGGAGCGGAGGTTGCGCTGACCGCCCGGGAGTATGAGATTCTCACATTGCTTCTATCGGCACCGAAAAAGGTATTCACGAAAGCAAATTTATACGAAAGCGTATGGGATGAGCCATACTACGGAGACGACAATACGGTCAACGTCCATATGAGCAATTTGCGGAGCAAGCTTGCGAAGGCTGCGCCCGGCAGCGAATTTATTGAGACGGTATGGGGCATGGGCTATCGGCTAAAGCCTTAAGACATTCTTAAGGATTGGCTTTAGCTCCTCTTAAGTTTTCGTTTCTATACTTGGTCTATCACATAAGGGAGGCCAAGACTACAATGAGCGAATATGTATTGCAGACGAATCAATTGTCTAAGAAGTTCAAAGGCAGCGTAGCGCTGGATAAAGTGAATTTATCTATCCGTAAAGGCTCCATATATGGCTTTATTGGGCAGAATGGAGCCGGGAAATCGACGCTGATGCGCATCGTTACCGGACTTGCTTTTCCGTCCGAAGGAAATATCGCGCTGTTCGGCGCGAGCGACGAGCGGGCGTTGACCCAGGCCCGTAAGCGGATGGGTCTGATTATCGAGAGCCCCTCGCTCTTCCCCCACATGACCGCCGCCGAGAATCTGGAGGTGAACCGGCTCCTCCGGGGCATCCCCGGCAAAGACTGCGTCCCAAGGATGCTGGAATTGGTCAGACTGCAGGAAACAGGCAGGAAAAAAGTGAAGAATTTCTCGCTTGGAATGAAGCAGCGGCTGGGTCTGGCAATCGCCATGCTAAGCGATCCGGAATTTCTAATTCTGGACGAGCCGACCAATGGGCTCGATCCGATGAGCGTCATCGAAATGCGCGAGCTGCTCAAGCAGCTCAACCACGAACGAGGGATAACGATTCTGATCTCCAGCCACATTCTGAGCGAACTGCATTTGCTGGCAAGCCATTACGGCATTATTCATAACGGCAAGCTGCTGGAGCAGCTCACTGCTCAGGAATTGAATGATAAATGTCAGCAATATGTGTTTATTAAAGCGGATGATCCGGACAAAGCGGCAACGGTTATTCAGAACGAACTCCACACCAACGATTTCGAAGTGATGCCCGACGGCGCGATTAAGCTGTTTGGCCGCATCGAACAGCCAGGTAAAGTATCTTCGACGCTATTCTCCGCAGGTCTGGAAATTGAGCAGTTTATGCCGATGGGCGAAGACCTGGAGAGCTATTTCATGAAGCGGATCGGGGGTGCCGGGCATGTATAATCTGATTAGATCCGAGCTGTTCAAGCTGCGTAAGGACAGGTCATTCCGCGTGCTGCTGCTAATATCCGCCATTCTTTCACTGGTCTATCCACTGCTTTACTACTTTGACCATAAGTCGAATGGAGAGCCGCAGTTCACGGGAGCCGAATTTCTGATTCAATTTATTGCAAGCAATGCCTATCTGATCAAATTCGGCGTTGCAGCGCTGGCCGGATTCTTCATCGCCAATGAATATGCGACGGGTGTCATGAAGACGATCTCATCGTCGGGCAACGATAGAGGGCGGCTGTTCACCGCCAAACTGATCGGCTTCTCGGTCGGAGCCATGGCTATCTCTCTGGTATTCCCGATCGTAAGCACGACCGAGGTTTCCCTGCTTTCAGGTTTCGGCCATTTGCCGGAGGGGTTTGACGCGTTCTTCATACCGCGGGTCCTAGGACTGACACTGCTGTACACTGCAGGCTATGCGGCGATCGGGGCGCTGTTCACTGCCGTGTTCACCGAAAGCGGTAAAACGATCGGCTTCTCGATGATTTTCTTCCTAATGATTGATACGATTTTGGGGGGCTTAGGTGAGTACATCCCTTTCTTTACTACAGTGTATGATTATTCTATCTTCAAGCTGATGAACGATATCGGCAAGCCCAGTATTGCCAGCGGCGATCTGCCAGCGCTCCTGCTCGTGCCAGTGCTGACGATTGTCGTATCCGCGCTACTCGGTATTCTCGTGTTCCGCAGAAAAGAAATTAAATAATAATGAGAGGGGCGGGAGAGTCTTGCTTATCATAACGCTCATATCGGTTACGGTGGCGGCTCTCTTGCTTACCCATCTGCTGCTGATGAGGCGGGAGCTGGGGCGGATGACAGAGCAGCTGCGTCACTATAATGAACGGACAACCGGTAAAAAAATAGACGTGACTCTATTCGACCATAGGCTCGAAACGCTTGCAGGTCAAATTAACCGCCAGTCCGATCTCGTAGTCGACGCTGAGGCCCGCAGAAGACGAACCGAGAATGAGCTGCGGCAGGCGATTGCGAACATTTCCCATGATATCCGTACTCCGCTCACCTCCATATTTGGCTATATCCAACTGCTGGAAGCGGAGCCTATTACGCCTGAGGAGAAGCACGAATACCTCACCATCGTTAAGAATCGTACAAAACGGCTGCAAGCTCTATTGAACGATTTCTTCGAGTTATCCCTAATCGAATCTTCCGATTATCAGCTTAAGACCGAACGGATCGGAATGACTGTCCTCTTGTCAGACATTCTGGTCGGTTTCTACGACCGGTTTAACGAACGGGATATTACGCCGGATATCCGGATGCCGGAGGGAGAGGTAGCCGTATATGCTGACGAATCAGCCGTGCGGAGGGTCATTGAGAATTTGCTTACCAATACTATCAAGCATGCGACTGGTCATGTAAAAATTTGCTTCCAGCAACAGCCTGAGATTGCCGAGTTCACGATCATTAACGAAGCGAAGGAATTATCCGATATTGATGTGAGGCTGCTATTTGACCGCTTCTACACGGTCGACCGCACCCGATCCGGCCAAGGATCGGGACTTGGTCTTTCTATCGCCAAAAGTCTAATGGACAAGATGAACGGCACGCTGACAGCGGAGCTGCACGGGGGCAACTTAAAGATGACCTGCCGCTGGAAGCTGTGATCACGGGGCACCGAATTAGCCAATCAATGGAGCCAGCTCCATTGATTGGCTTTTCGTGAACGGAATTGAAATCCACCCCATAATATAGCAGGGGAAGCGGTGTAATTGATGGGCTAGTCATTTATGCCACTTTACTTACAGTTTCTTGAAATATTCTATTTCTCTTGCATAAAAATCAACTGCCTTACCCTCTGTGATTTCCCAATTACTTTCCAATTGTTCGATGATTTCTTGAAGCTTCTCAATAGCTTTATCATATTCTCCTTGAATCTCATATATATGTGAATTTGCTATCAATGCATCTATATATTTGGGATTGGGTTGTAGTTCGTATCCTTTGGTGTAATATTCGATGGCTTCGTCGTATTTGCACAGTTTCGCCATGCAGTCTCCCCTAAAGGACCACGTACGCCATTCATCAGGATACAGATCCGTCATCTGCTCCCAAATAACTAATGCCTGAGAAAGGTTGCCTTCTTCCTTGCAGATCAGTCCTCCATATAATTGATATAAATAACCTGGATGGATTTTGTTCAATCCTTCTAGAGTTTCTTTAGCTTCAGCGCATCTGCCATCTGCAAGTAAGTGGTTCATAAGCCATACATAACCCTGCCAGTAATCTGGATGATTTGGCACGAAATTTTTATAATACTCTATAAGTTTATGGTGATTTGAATAGTTCCAGTCAAAAATGACTCCATTCTCCGCATCCCGTAAAGCATTATGATTACTTTTTTTATGTGGATCTAATAACAGGGCCTCCTTGGCATAATGGGAAGCTAATTCACGGTGCTCCTCTGAACGATGAATGTGTAACTGAGCCAGCAATGTGAGACATGGGGCCTTTTTTTCGTCATTAGTTAGCCTTTCTTTGAGAAATTGTTCAGCATAATTAAAATCATCTTTGGAAATAAAATGTTCGGTACTAATCATATTTTCAATACGCTCTAGATGTGTGTCATCAGATAATGCAAATAGCTCATCAATTGTAACCCCTAAAATCACAGATAACTCAGGGAGAATTTGAATATCTGGCATGGTTACGTTGTTTTCCCACTTGGATATGGCTTGGGATGACATATTCAATTTTGTTGCAAGCTCTTCCTGAGTCATTCCTTTTTGTAAACGTAGGGTTTTGATTTTTTTTCCGATCTCAATATTCATTTGAATACCCTCCAATTTTTATCAGTTCGACTAGTCCCTTGAATTATAACTTGTGGTTTAAAATCTCCTCAATGACCGCGTGGTTAAACGAATTAACTTATCAGTTACATTAGCGGCCACAAGGCACGAAGCCTCTCTTTGGATCATTCGATTCATCAAGTGTACATTTTTTGCTTTCAATGATATTAACAATATGTTATTATCAAATTGAAAGTAAGAACGAACTAACCTTATGGTGCACAAATCGGATGAAAGCAGAGGGGATGCAAGTGAATAAATCATGGGGCGGCTGGAACCTGTTTGAATTGACCTGGCTGGTTTTGTTTACCTCAATTGCTGTTGGATTTACGGTGATTTCTAAGGATTCTTTATTCGGATTTACGGTCTTTATCACCGGGGTGCTGTGCGTGGTGCTCGCGGCGAAGGGAAATCTGATGAGTTATGTGTTTGGGATGTACAATACCGTTGGTTATGCATACTTGGCTTACGTCAACGGTTTGTTTGGAGAGGTTATGCTAAATCTGCTTTTCTTTGTTCCTATGAATGTGGTTGGCTTCTACATGTGGAAAAATAACCAGACTAACGGCAAGCTGTCCATGCGTCAGCTGGAGCTCAAGCGTCTGCTCCTTGTGGGGGCGTTCTGCGTATTAGGCAGCCTGTTGCTGGGCCTGGGTCTATCGTTCATACCGGGGCAGAATTCGCCTTATATTGATGCGATTACGACGGTGTTATCCGTTGTCGCCACGCTTTTAATGGTTCGAAGATTCAAGGAACAATGGCTGGTCTATATGGTCCTCAATATGTTCACGGTGCTGCTGTGGGTGATTCGAATGCTGGAGGGGAGCGGTGAAGGCCTGCTGATGATCGTCATGTGGAGTGCGTATCTGGTTAACGCTGTATACGGCTACTACAATTGGAACAAGGGAGCTAGGGAGGTATCAGCATGAAGAGACTTGGCTTGACGCTCGGGAAGTTTGCCCCGCTGCATAAAGGGCATCAGTTTATGTTCGAGACGGCGCTGCAAGAGGTCGATGAACTGATTGTAGTGATCTATGAGACGACGGTGACCCCGATCCCGCTGCATATCCGGGCCAACTGGATTCGCAAGCTCTACCCGGCGGTACGGGTGATTGAAGCCTGGGACGGTCCCGATGGGTATTCTAACAACCGGGAGCATGAGATAAGGGAAGAGCAATATATTCTGGGGTTACTGAAAGGCGAGCAAGTGACACATTTCTACTCCAGCGAGTTTTACGGAGAGCATATGAGCATCGCTTTGGGCGCAGTAGACCGGAGGGTGGATCAAGCCCGCGGGCAGGTACCGATTTCAGCTACTATGGTCCGTTCGGATCCTTACAAGTACCGGGAATATGTGAGCGATAGCGTATATCGGGATTTAATAACAAAAGTGGTTTTTGTGGGAGCGATGTCTACCGGCAAATCCACGATCACCGAAGCGTTGGCCCGGCGGTATCGTACAACCTATGCGAGCGAATACGGGCGCGATTATTGGACGGAGCATCAGGTGGACCGCCGAATTGGCTTGGAGGCGTTCGATGAAATTGCTGTCGGCCATATGGAGCGGGAAGAGCGGGCTTTACTGCAAGCGGATAAATATCTTTTTGTCGATACCAATGCGATCACCACTTATATGTTTGCCCTGGATTACCACGGCCGGGCCCCTGAACGCTTAACCCGGATCGCCCTGGAAAATGCACAGCGGTATGACCTTTTTTTCCTGTGTGACGACGATATTCCTTACGAGGATACATGGGACCGCAGCGGGAATCAGAAGCGGCATATTTTCCATAAGCAAATTATTGCGGATTTGAAGGCGCGGCGGATTCCGTACATCACGCTTCGGGGAAGCCTGGAGGAACGAATGGGCAAGGTAGACGAAGTACTGGCAACGTTCAAGCCCTATCATAATTATTTTGGCGAAGCACGGTGGTAATTAATGTTATTGACAAAACTTTTGACTATGATTAGTATTGAAAAATATTTAAAAGAAGTTATGATCCTATAATCAAATAATTTCTAAGCTATGAATGCTATGGATCACACTATAGCAGGAGCAGCTTCTGGAGAGACCGTGGGGATTCCCCGGCGCCGAAGGGTTCACAATCTCAGGCAAAAGGACAGAAGAGTACTGGATATTTCATTTGTTATTCTGATAATCGTCAGAATAATGAGTGTATTTTATTTAATATTCTTATGACCGTGAGATTGGAGCGCATCCAGTCTCTTTTTTATTGTCATTTTTACTTGTTCATTATTTCACAAAGAATTATTAAATTTAGAGGGGGGAGTTTCACATGGCACCACAAGAACTAAAGAGAGATTTAGAGAATCGGCATGTTCAGCTCATTGCAATTGGGGGGACCATCGGGACCGGATTGTTTTTAGGATCAGGTAAAGCTATACAACTCGCAGGACCATCCATCATCTTTGCTTATTTAATCGTCGGTATTGCCGTGTTTTTTGTTATGAGGGCGTTGGGAGAACTTCTGTTGTCAAAAGCGGGTTATCAATCTTTTACAGACATCGCCGAAGATTATCTTGGACCGCGCGCAGCATTTGTAACCGGATGGACCTATTGGTTTTGTTGGATCATGACGGCTATGGCGGATATTATAGCTGTTGGCGTATATGTACAATATTGGTTTGATATCCCGCAATGGATTCCTGCCGTCATTTGTTTGATCATTTTATTAGGGCTCAATTTATTAACTGTAAAAAGTTTTGGCGAATTAGAGTTTTGGTTTGCATTAATCAAGGTAGTGACTATTCTCGCGTTGATTGTTATCGGGGCAATCCTGCTCGTGATTGGATTCAAAACAGCTAACGGAACGGTTACTGTCAGTAATATTTGGGCGCATGGGGGAGTATTCCCGAACGGGATTTCAGGGTTCTTACTTTCCTTTCAAATGGTTGTGTTTGCCTTTGTAGGTGTGGAATTGGTGGGGGTATCGGCAGCAGAAACATCTAATCCAGAAAAAACCATCCCATCAGCGATTAATAAAATCCCTTTGAGAATTCTATTTTTCTACGTGGGTGCCATTATTGCCTTATTATCCATCAACGCATGGACAGAACTAAATCCGGCAGAAAGTCCTTTTGTTAAAACGTTTAGTTTAGTCGGGATACCGATTGCTGCTGGAATTATTAACTTTGTCGTATTAACTTCAGCCGCGTCTGCCTGTAACAGCGGAATGTTCTCAACAAGCCGGATTCTATATAATTTGAGCAGGAATGACCAGGCTCCAGCCAATTTTGCAAAGCTGAATAAAAATCATGTCCCAAGCAATGCGCTCTTCATCTCCACGCTTGTGTTATCCATGGGAGCTCTTTTGAGTAAGCTGATTCCGGAGACTGCTTTTGGAATCGTGACAACCATCAGTGCCATTTGTTTCATTTGGGTTTGGGGTATCGTCCTGATCTGCCATGTGCGGTATAAGAAAACAAAGCCCGAATTGCAGGCGAAGTCAAAATTCAAAGCCCCGTTCACCCCATTTATTAATTATGTAGTCTTAGCGTTGTTTGCAATCATACTCATTATTATGCTGTTTGCTGAAGAAACACGTCCGGCCTTATTATTGACGCCGTTATGGTTTATTTTATTATTTGTTTTGTATTCGGCGAATCGGAGAAAGCGGGAAAGAAGCAGCAAAATAATCAGTACAGAATCACATCCCATGGATGCCTGACCGAGGTCGCTCTTTTAATAGATCCAATTTATATGCTCCGGCCGGGTGAGTCGTCCCGAACAATAAATCTTCAGAAGTAGTATCCTGGGTAATTGCAACAGTGTCCCTCGCAATCGAGTTTAACTCATTTCCCAGATTATCATAAATGTCGTATCCTATATCATATGAGCAAATTCCCTGCTGAGAAATAATCAAATACTATCTTGAATTTACATTGTAAATTTTACAAAGGCCTAGTTGTCCGTTAATACGTCTTTTACACTCATCTTCTATAGTTAAGCAATTACTAACAATAGAGGGGAACATTGAACATCAATGAAAACATGGGAAACTGTACTATCTACGCTACTCCTTGCAGGCGCTCTACTTCCTGCCGCAACAACTAATGCAGCATCCGCCTCAGACCTAAAAGGATATGAACCTCTGCGCAAGCATATGGATGGGATCGGAGCAACTATCACTTGGGATAGCGACGATAAGTCGGCACTGGTCAAGCTGAAGAACGGATTCGCAGGCACGTTCACGGCAGGCGATAAGGAATATCGTCTAGCGGGTAAAGCAGGCGAGCTTCCAGCGGAGGTCAAATTAGTCGATGGCACGATGTACATTCCTTCCAAGCTGCTTCAAGCAATTCTGGCGGAAAATGCAAAGTTCATCAATTCCGCGGATATCATCACCCCGTATCCGGTAACCGCCCAGGTGGAGACGGCAGCCGTTGAAGATGGCGAGGATGCAGCCGATGACCCGGCCATTTGGCTCGATTCTGCGAACCCGGCGAATTCCAAAATCATTGCCACGAACAAAGGCGGAGGCATTCTCGTCTATGATTTGAACGGCAAAGAGCTTCAGAATTATAAAGTAGGAAAAATGAATAATATTGATATACGTTATAATTTTCTGCTTGGCGATAAAAAAGTAGATATTGTTGGCGCGACGAACCGTTCTACGAACACGATCGATATTTTTGCCATGGATGGGGCAACCGGGAAGTTGACTGACATCGCAGCAGAGCCCATTAAAGCAAAGATGGAAGAGGTATACGGCTTCAGCCTTTACCATAGCCTGAAATCGGATAAGTATTACGCTCTGGTTCTGGGTAAAGCAGGCGAATTTGAGCAATATGAGCTGACTGAGAACGGGAAGGGCAAAGTTTCAGGTAAGCTCGTTCGCGAGTTTAAGCTGGCTACGCAATCAGAAGGAATGGTAGCCGATGATGAGTATGGCATGATGTATATAGCGGAAGAGGATTACGCGATATACAAATATAATGCAGAGCCTGACAGCGGCACAAAACCTCTATCCACTGTCGATATTGCGGACGGACGCCGATTGCAGGATGATATTGAAGGGTTGACTCTCTATTACGGTGCCGACGGCAACGGTTATTTAATCGCCTCCAGCCAAGGCAGTGACAGCTACGCGATATATGACCGTGAAGGCAATAACGCTTACCTCACTAGCTTTAATATCGCCGATGGCGCATTGACCGATGGCACCTCAGTGACTGATGGTATTGATGTACTCGGGTTCGGACTGGGCGAACAGTTCCCTTATGGCATTTTCATCGCACAGGATGATTCCAACATTAACAATGGCAAAGAGCTTAACCAAAACTTTAAAGTGGTAGCCTGGGATCAAATTGCTAAAGGTGCAAAGACCCCGCTATTAATGGACAATAAAGTTGATCCTCATAAACTCGTGGACCGCAGCGCGAAGTGATAGTTGTTAACAGCTAACGTTCAAGTTTTAAAGCAAAGAACATTTTCTCACAAGTAGCCTCCAATCCCACGTTTTAGGGATCTTGGGGGCTGTTTTATGATAAAGACAACATATAACGGGGGTCCGTACATGGCTAAAACAATTGTAGAAAAGCTAAATATGCACAAATTCAAAAAGGTTGCTGTATTGTACAGACCAGAGGATGACGACAGTTTAGCGGGATTAGCAGAGCATGACACTGAATTAACAGCCAGCAGTTATGATCTGATTTTTGCTTATGTGCTCAATATGGAATCGCTACAGAATCTCGTCCAGAAAGTGATTGATCACAACTATTTAAATACAGGCGGCTATTTGTTCGCCGCTTATCCCAAAAAGGGGAATAAGGTTTATCCGACCTATATTCACAGAGACAGTCTTTTTGAAGGGGTAGGAGCCGATGAGGACGGTTATATTGGCACGGGCAACCTGAAGTTTGCACGTATGGTGGGCTTAAATGATGTGTTTACCGTAGTTGGATTCAAAGAGGAGGCGCGGAAGAACAAGGAAGCATCCTCAAAGCCAAGTCAACGTGTGGACGATTACACCTCTATGATCCCCGCTGTGGAGCAAGATCTGACGGATAGTGCGGAGACACTGGCTTTTTACCAGTCCCTTACGCCCGGCTACCGAAAGGATTGGGCCCGTTATGTATACAGCGCCGTACAAGAGGAGACTAGAGAAAAACGGCGGGCGGAAATGAAGAGGATTCTGAGTGAAGGGTATAAAAGCATTGATATTTACCGGAGAGACAAGCCGTAAATGGAACTGCAGGATTAATTTATCTTGATTTGCATGACGGATTAACTCAATTCACAGTCGAATGCGCTATGCGTATTTTTGGTTTGCGAACATAATAAAAGAAAAGCCACTCCGCATAAAGAGTGGCTTTTCTTCTTCATATACTTAATATTGCTAGCTCATGCGTGTTACAACAGAGGTTCTTCCTTGCTGACTGCGTTTGCTTTTTTTTCAATTATGATCTTCTTTTTCGTAGGCATAAATAATGTGATAACAAATGCGGCAATGGATAAAATCATCATGAAGTAATAGGCGTCACTTGCCCCTAAAATCGATGTAAGGGATTTAAGGAGCTCAGCAGTAGTAGAAGGATTCTGCTGGATCACTGTAGCTGCATGGCTTGTTGCCTGCACTGTATAAATTGTAATCACGACAGCCGTACCAATCGCCCCGGCAATTTGGCGGACGGTATTATTCACTGCTGTACCATGCGTACCGAGTTGCTTGGGCAGCGCATTTAGTCCCGCCGTATTAAGTGGCATGGTAATGAAGCTTAATCCAATTCGCAGGCAGATCGTACGAATCATTAAATACATATACGTTGTCGATTCAGATAAATCTGTTACCGCCCACATGGATGGAATAACAAACAGTAAACCGATGATGAACAATGGCTTCGCACCGAAACGGTCGTATAATTTACCGGTGACGGGTGACATCAAAGCATTTACAAGCGCACCCGGCAATAATAGAAGCCCTGCATCAAATGCTGTGAATCCACGGCCATTCTGCAGATAAATAGGCAATAGAATCATATCTGCGTACATCATCATCGTGACTAGCACGTTAATTAGAGACGTTAAGGTAAAGATTTTATTTTTGAAGACAGACAGGTTTAACAGCGGGTCATCGGACTTGATCTGCCGAATACAGAATAGGGCCGTTACAACGATCCCAATCCCTATGGAGAGGATCACTAGTGCATCGTCCCAGCCTTTACTGCCTGCGCTGCTGAAGCCGTATAAGATTAAGCCAAATCCGATGGTTGATAAAAGAACGCTCACTACATCGAGCTTCGACTTAGACGTTTCGGATACATTCACTAAATATTTGAAGGCCAGCACTATGACAATGACGACAAGGGGGATGAGGCCAATAAATAACCAGCGCCAAGAATGATATTCGACGATAAATCCCGAGAGCGTCGGTCCAATGGCAGGAGCGAAAATCATCGCCAGTCCAAGCAGCCCCATAGCGCTGCCGCGTTTCTCAATAGGGAAGATAGCGAGCACAACACTCATCATGAGCGGCATAATAATGCCTGCGCCGGCCGCTTGGATCATACGTCCTATTAAGAGCACAATAAAGCTTGGTGCCGCTGCACAAATGATTGAGCCCATTAATAGAAATAACATGGCGCTTAGAAATAATTGCCGCGTTGTAAAGCGCTTCATTAAATAGGCTGTAATCGGAATTAATATCCCGTTAACCAGCATAAAGCCCGTTGAAATCCATTGTACAGTCGTTGCCGTGACATGAAATACATCCATTAAATTACTTAAGGCGACATTTAATAACGTCTGATTGAGTGTGGATAAGAAACAACCCAAAATTAAGATGGTTAGTAAGATTCCTTTATTTATTTTCTTAATGTCTTCTTGCACAGTGTAATCCCCTCTTCATTGCTTTTTCGACACAGTGTCAATAAAATGAATCATATCAGTAATTAAGAATTATTCCTATTTACAATTTTATTGAAAATGTTGACTAATCGACAGAACGGGTGGATTAGTAGATGAAGTGACAAATAAACGATAATCGAGGGATGAAATGTCTGCACAAAAGAGAGTAGATCCACGAGCCATTCGCTCGAAAAAGATGCTGAAGACTGCCGTCTTTTCATTATTGGAAGAAAACCCGGATATTTCGCAGCTGACCGTCCAAAAAATCGCCAGCCGGGCAGAACTGAACCGTGCAACGTTTTATTTGCATTATGAGGATATTAACGATTTGTTGCGCCAGATCGTACATGAAATCTTTGATGACCTGTCCATGAAAGTTGAACCGCTATTACAAGTGAAGAGCAGCAACGAACAGGAGCAGTTGGTTACATTCTTAAATTATTTTTATGAATACCGGAAGATCTTTGCTGTATTCGTTGAGCATAAAGGCTTCAAAAATCACTTGTCCAACCTGTTGAAAAATACGATAGAAACACGAAGAAACGCGAGAAGAATAGATTCCATAAAGGAGGTTGTTTCAGTCGATATTGTGGTATCATCACTGCTGGGGATTATTATGTGGTGGATTAAGGATGGCATCCAATATAATTCTGAATACATAGCAGCGCAAATTACCTTGATGCATAGAAGAAGGTTTTTGTAAAAAAACCACTCACATGGGCAGGAGTGGCTTTGTCTTGCTACAAGGTCTCTTTCACTTTGATTAATAACTTCAAGAAGGCCGCGCTTTCTTCTTCGGTAAGGCCCTGGGTAACACATCGTTCTACTTCCATGAATATATCGTGGAATTCTTCGACGAGGTCGGCCCCTTTTTGCAATAAATATATTTTTTTCTGCCGTTCATTATCTTCCGGAATCACCCGCTTGATATACCCTTTTTTCTCCAACCCCTGAAGCATGCTGGTGATGGTGGCTCCCTTACGGTTGAAACGCTCGGCCAAATCCTTCTGGATCACACCTTTGTCCTGATGTTCAAAAATATAGCCCATCATCTGCCCTTGCTGCGCATTCAGTCCCAGTTCCGATAATCTGACATTGGCCATACCTCTGATTTTCAATCCAATCTCCCGGATTAAATCGGAGTAGGGGGTAAGCAAAGCTTGCTTCGTCATCCTGTGCCTGACTCCCTTGCTATAGTTTGAATTCTAATTATAAGAACATCTTAATTTTCGGTCCCTAAATTGTCAAATTCAAATGGTTAGACTTCATTTAATTTTATGATTGACAGTTAGAAGTCTAACTGTTATATTTCAATCAATAACAAACACTATCCCATTATAGGAGGTATCACAATGATTACAGCAATCACCAATGCGCGCATATTTGACGGCGACAACGTGATCAGAGCCACGACGGTCCTGATTGAAGGCGAACAGATCCTATCGGTAGGCGGGGAAATACCGGCACATGCAAACACCATTGATGCGAAAGGAGGGACTTTATTGCCGGGTCTGATCGATGCCCATGTTCACACTTCCGTAGAGGGCCTGCGTGACGCACTGAAATTCGGTGTGACGACTGAACTGGAAATGATGGGCGGGTTTACGAAAAACGGCCGCGAGGCACAGCTCCAGGGGATTGAGGATATTGCCGACGTGCGGTCTGCCGGAATGGGGGTCACACCTCCTGGAGGGCATCCCGATGAACTTATGCCTGGGGATGGGGAAATCCCGGATTTTGTACTGAAGGAATTGGAGAAAATGAGCGAGGAAGACCGCAATGCTATGCTGGCTGCTCATGCCCATGATCACGATCACGGAGAAGCGGCTGCGGTATCGAACAGGGACGAGGCGTTGGCATTTGTAGGCGAACAAGTCAGGGAGGGAGCCGACTATATTAAGATTATGATTGAGGAAGGGACGGTACTGGCCGCCCCCGGCTTGCCTGTTTTAAGCCAAGATATTCTAAGTGCAGCCGTAGGGGAAGCACACCGGTACGGCAAGATTGCGATTGCCCATGTGTTGACTGCGGACTCCTCCCGGCAAGCCATCGAAGTCGGGGTCGATGGTCTGGCCCATTTATTCATCGACCGCCCGGACAATACTTCGGATCTGGTGAGAATGATCGCTGAGGCCGGTGCTTTCGTTACACCGTGTCTGGTCTTGAACTCCTCCATTATCGGTAACTCCGCAGCGGAATTGGCCAAGGATCACCGTGTGAGTTCCAGGCTCAGTCCGGAATGGGTGGATACGCTGAATGCCAGCTTCCATACCTACCCGCAAGGCAGCATGGAAGACAACTACCGGAATGTGATGGACCTTCATCATGCAGGTGTAGATATCCTTGTGGGTACGGATGTCTCCGTGCCGGTTCCTTCGCTTGGCGGGCTTGCCCATGGGGCCAGTGTACACCATGAAATGCAGCTATTGGTGGAAGCGGGATTCACGCCCGTAGAAGCTCTTCAGTCCGCTACTTCAAAAACAGCCCGCCGGTTCGGCCTGAATGACCGCGGGCGTATCATTCAGGGGGCAAGGGCAGACTTAGTTTTGGTCGACGGCGACCCGACCACGACTATTTCCGATACGTTATCCATCCGTGGAATATGGCTGCGCGGCATTCAGAAAGTAGAAGAAGTGTGAAGCCACGCTGGCGCTTGATTTTTTAATAATGAGAAAGTCCATCCTAAGGGGGTGGGCTTTTTTTAATATCTATACAGGCAAATGAACGTTCGGGCGGTGCTATTCGTACTATAGTTATTCTACGGGAAGAGCGTATGGGAAGAAACGGATTGAAAGGGTGAAGGGGAATGCTTACAATCAAACATTTTACCAAAAGCTATAAGGGTGGAAAAAAGGCAGTAAATGACTTGAATTTGGTGGTGGAGCAAGGCGATATCTATGGCTTTATCGGACATAACGGAGCAGGTAAAACAACAACCATTCGGGCGGTAGTGGGCGTGCTTGATTTTGAAGAAGGGGATATTGAAATAGACGGTATCTCCATTAAAAAAGATCCGGTAGCTTGCAAGGCGAGGATTGCGTATATTCCGGATAACCCGGATCTGTATGATCATCTTACCGGCATCCAGTACTTGAATTTTATCGGTGATCTCTTTAGTGTATCCAAAGCGGATCGTGAGCAGCTTATTAAAAAATACAGCGATGCTTTTCAAATTACGGCCCATTTGGGTGATATGATCTCATCGTATTCCCATGGAATGAAGCAGAAGCTTGCGATTATCTCTGCACTTATTCATAAACCAAAGTTGTTGGTGTTAGACGAACCCTTTGTTGGCCTTGATCCAAAAGCGGCTCACATGCTAAAGACAATTATGGTAGAGCTGTGCAGCAACGGCAGTGCCATCTTCTTCTCCACGCATGTGCTGGATGTGGCAGAGAAGCTCTGCAATAAGATAGCGATCATAAAGGGGGGCCAATTAATAGTCCATGGCAAGACAGAAGAAGTAAAGGGCGAAAATAGCCTGGAAGCATTATTCATGGAGCTGATCGACAATGATTAATATCTGGAGATTAACGAAGCTGCAGTTGTTTTCTTCATTTGGGTTGAATAAAGCTTTACATACAAAAGATGTTAAAGAAAAACGCAAATCGCTTCTACTCGCCTTTGGTATTCTTGTGGGAGTGCTTATGATAGCAGTAGTTTCATTTGGATACAGCTTCATGTTGGCAGTGACGTTTGAACAAATGGGGCGAATGGATCTATTGCTGGCCATTATGATGGCTGTTACTTCTATTGTAGGGTTCTTCACCACGGTCTATAAGGCAAGCGGTGTATTATTCAGCTATAAGGACTACGATTTGGTGATGTCACTGCCGGTCAAGACGAGTCATGTTGTGGCAAGCCGTGTTCTTCAGCTCTATGTGCTGAATTTGTTCTTTTCTTTGATGGTCATGCTGCCAGCAGGTGTGGTATATGCTATAAAAGTGAATCCGGGGACGTTATTTTATCTGTTTTTTCTAATGACCCTTTTATTTATCCCATTACTGCCGATTATTGCGGCAACGATTATTGGTTCATGCATTAGCTGGATCTCTTCCCGGTTTAAAGCGAGCAGGCTGATCAGTCTTGTATTAACTTTTGCCATTGTGATTGTACTTATGGTCGGTTCATTTACACTCAATGGAAACGAGCAGGCACTTGCTGATATGGGGACTGAGCTGGCCGATATGATATTTAAGCTGTATCCTCTTGCAGCGATGTATGTCGATGCGGTCTGCTCGTATCAGGTAGGATCATTGTTATTATTTATTGCGTTATCCGTACTTTCCTTTATTATATTTGCCACTGTGTTAAGTACAAGATATAAAGCGATTCATACCGGTCTAATGACCAGCCATGCAGGCAGCAAATATACCATGAAGCCGTTAGAATCCTCCTCTCCATTTCGTGCACTGTATAAGAAGGAGTTGCGCCGATATTTTGGATCTTCTGTTTATGTGCTGAATACAAGTATAGGCATGATTCTATTACTGGTGATGTCGGTTGCCTTATTGTTTGTCAGTTCGGAGAAGCTGGGGGAAATGATTGAAATTCCGCAATTATCCCATTACCTGAGTACGCTGGCTCCCATCCTACTATCCTTATTTGTAGTGTTAAGCTGCACAACATCAAGTTCCATTTCGCTTGAAGGCAATAATTTATGGATACTAAAAAGCTCACCCGTATCGAAACAAGCGATATGGCTTAGCAAAGTTGCCGTGAATCTCACCATCACATTACCGGTCCTGAGTATAAGTAGTGTAATGCTTATGATATCGTTGCGCACGGGATGGATAGAAAGCTTATTATTGCTTGTTATCCCTTTGATCTACGCTTGTTATTCCGCGCTGATGGGCATTATTGTTAACCTGAAATTACCTAACCTGGAGTGGAAAAGTGAAGTTACGGCAATCAAACAAAGTGCAGCAGTTCTTGTATCTATGCTCATAGGGTTCATCAGTTTATTAGTTCCCGTGGGACTATCCCTTCTTCTGACGCAGGTAAATGCAAATCTCCTCTTGTTAGGGGTTGGCATGATTATGATAGCGGCATGCCTGGCAATGTATAGATATATGCAGACAAAAGGGGAGCAGTTGTTTCAGCGGCTTTAACCCAGCGTTGCTTAGAAAAAGAGCGGCGGAAGGAGATACGATTTCAGGAATGGCATATCTTACAAAACAGCCAGCTGTCGGTTCCATCCCGGCAACTGGCTGCTTAGCGTTTCAATAGGTCATGAGATTTTAATTATGGTAATATTCTGCCAATGCATTTGCCGCAATGATGGCCTGGAATACATCATCAGGAGTTACGGGATGTGGCATATTGCCCATCGTGTCTCCTTCAGCACATGCATCTTCCGCCACTTTCCGCCATTCGTCCTCTCTAAACTGATCCAGACCGAGATCTTTTAATGTTAAGGGTAAGCCCACTTCTTTGATGAAGTTGATTACCGTTTCCAGTTCTTCCTTGGGTGCACTTTCTAAAATAAGCTGTGTTAATAAACCAAACACTACTTTTTCGCCATGCTGTGCATGATGCAGTGAGGGAACAGCGGTCATTCCGTTATGAATGGCATGTGCAGCGGCTAAACCGCCGGATTCAGCCCCCACGCCACTTAAATAGATGGTGGCTTCAATTGTTTTTTCAACCGCAGGTGTGGAAACTTTATGATCAACAGCAATTTTCGCTTGAAGGCCATATTCCAGAACAGTGTCATAGCACATCTTGGCGATACCTAATCCGGCAAGTGAGGGTTTCAAATTGACCAGATTATCACCATTTTTCTGGTAGCAGGCGCGTGCTTCAAAATAGGTGGCGAGAATTTAACCACTCTCCTTGTTTTAGAAATTATCTACTGCAGGTGAGCGCATTACGCATTCAATGGTTGGGTTTGTTCCCTAAAAAAGAAAAAGGCCCTCCAATTGAAGGGCCTTCATAAGAATCATGTTCGATTAAGTTGTGCACACAGAAATAGTATGATATAATTGGAGAATTACTGATCATTTATTTGATGAATAGCCTAATAATCCTATCTTATTTACAACTTAATCTTACCACACAGTAATACGGGTTGTCAAACTTTCATTTTACAAATTCGAATGAAGGAGTGTATGCAGGAAGATGATAAGTGCAGAGGATTGGAAGCAAGAACAGGAACGGCTGAAGCAGGTTATGGAAAAACTGCAAGCGAAGATCACCGAACTGGAGCCGGAGGTGGCCGGGCTGCATGACCAAGTGGTGGACATCCGCAAGCTTTTTTGGGAAGAAGTGACTGTGAACACAAGCACTAGTGAAGATTTTGAAGAGACTTTCTACAGTATCAGACAGCAAGAAGCATTATTGTCCGAACGGGAGCGAAGCCAGCGGTTGCGCGCACAGCAATGGAAAAACATGAAACGGCTGCTGTCCTCTCCTTACTTCGGACGCATCGATTTTCATGAGGATGGCTTGAACACTGCCGAGCAGGTCTACATCGGTGTATCATCCTTCATTGACTCAGATGGCATGAGTTTTCTGGTGTATGACTGGCGTACTCCGATTGCTAGTATGTATTACGATTATTCACCGGGCACGGCCGGATATGATACGCCGGGTGGAGCTATCGCTGGAACGATGCAGCTGAAGCGGCAGTATCAGATTCGCGGAGATCAACTGCAGAACGTATTCGACACGAGCTTAACGATTGGCGATGAATTGCTGCAGCAGGTGCTTGGCAAGGGTGCCGACAATCAGATGAAGAGCATCGTCGCGACGATCCAGAAGGAACAGAATGCCATTATCCGCGATGACAACAGCCGGATGCTCATCGTGCAGGGGGCGGCTGGCAGCGGGAAAACCTCGGCGGCCCTGCAGCGGGTGGCGTACCTGCTGTATAAACACCGCGAACGGCTGAGGGCTGACCAAATTGTGTTATTCTCGCCTAATCCGATGTTTAACAGTTATGTATCTACCGTACTTCCTGAACTCGGTGAAGAGAACATGCAGCAGACGACCTTCCATGAATATCTCGATTACTGGCTTGGCAGGACGTTTCGCTTAGAGGATCCCTTCGACCAGATAGAATACGTGCTGGAAGAACAATCTGACCGCGGGTATGAAGCCCGGCTGAAAGGAATCCAATACAAGGCATCTGTGGACTTTCTTCAAGCGCTCCAGAAGTATGCGCAGGGGTTGGAAGGGAAGGGCATGCGATTCATAAGCATACGCTTCCGGGATCGCGATTTGATCACAGCTAAGCAAATGGAATCGAAATTCTACAGCTATGATTCTTCCATTCGCTTATCCAACCGCATCGCTTTGCTGCAGGAATGGCTACTGCGTGAAATTTCTCTGTTGGAGGACAAGGAACGTGAGGCGTTCTGGGTGCAGGAGGAGCTTGATTATCTTGACAACGATCAGTACGCCGAAGCGTTTAATGAACTGCATAAAGACAGGGGTGTGTTTGACTTTGCCGAACAATATGAAGAAGCCCGCGAAATGCAGCGCGGCAATCGGAGGCTGGACGAGGGCGATTTCGATTATGCTGAGCGGGAGGAAGCACTGCTGCGCCGGATGGTCGTGAAGGAGCAATTTAAACCGCTGAAGCGAAGTGTGAAGCGGATGTTGTTCATAGACATGATTGGGCTGTACATCCAGTTCTTTGAAGAAGAGAATGTTTTGGCGGAGATGACGAATGAAGCTGGAATTCCCCCGCTCTGGCCGGAAATCTGTCAGCAAACCAAGGAGAAGCTTAGCCGGTCCGAGCTCTTCTATGAAGATGCGACACCGTACCTGTACCTGAAGGAGCTCATCGAGGGCGTTCGGGTGAACACGGAGATCCGGCATGTATTCGTCGATGAGGGTCAGGATTATTCGATGTTTCAGTATGAGTTCCTCAAAAAAATGTTTCCCCGTGCCCGCATGACGGTGCTTGGCGATTTCGGACAGGCTATCTTTGCTCAGGCCACAGAACTGTACGGCGAAGAATCACCGCTCATCGGATTGTATGGCAAATCTGAAACGAGCGTATTCCGTCTGGTTCGCAGTTACCGGTCAACGCGTGAGATTGTGGAATTCACGAAGTCTTTATTGCCTAACGCCAAGGAGATTGTAGCCTTTGAACGCAGTGGCAGGAAACCGCTCCTCTCTCAGATGGGCAGTGGCGGGCAGCGGGCAGCAAGAATAGCTGAGCATCTTGCGGCGCTTCGGGCGGAAGGCTTGGTCTCCATCGGGATCATCACCAAGACAGCGGCCGAAAGCAAAGCTGCTTATGATCTCCTTACAGCTCAGGGCTGCCAGGGGTTGAAGCTTGTGACGAAGAGTACGCCCAACTTTGAGAAGGGAACCCTGATCCTTCCCGTATATCTTGCCAAGGGCGTTGAATTTGATGCCGTTCTAATCTACGACGCATCTTCGCAGACGTATCATTTGGAGAGCGAGCGCAAGCTATTCTATACCGCATGCACGCGTGCCATGCACCGGCTTCTGATCTGTACAACGGGAGAGTGGACCCCATTCCTTCCGGCATCGGATAAGTCCTTGTATGAGGTAGAGCAAATTCAGTGATGAATACTAACCAAGGATCTCTCTTCATAAACATGACAGTCAGATGTCGAGTTTCTCCATGTATACTTTGGAGAAAGGAGAGGATTCAACCATGAACACTTATACGACCCACAAGCCCAAGCTGATCCTTACTGGAGTGGCTGTACGTACAACAAACGCTGAAGAAACGGGACCGGACGGTCGATTGCCACAGCTTTGGGACACCTACTTTCAGAGTAATCTTGTTTCTGCGGAGGGGATCAGAAATCCTCAATTCCTATACTCGTTGTATACGGATTATGAAAGCGACGTGAACGGAGCTTATACCGTTGTAATTGGACATGAAACAGACAATGAATTCGTCCAGGATGATGATAATCATGCGGTTGTGGAAATACCCGAAAGTAAGTACATCGTATTCACGTCAAAGAAGGGACCTATGTATGAAGTGGTGCCTGAGGCGTGGCGGGAGATATGGGCCTATTTCAAGCAATCGCCGGAAGTGAGAACCTATACGGGCGATTTTGAGCTTTATGATTCCAGGAATTCGGATCCAGCAAACACTGAAGTGCAGATTTATATAGCCATTAAATAGCTGGAGAGCATGTTAAAACGCTACTGACATAAGGCTGTCAGTAGCGTTTTTGTATCCTTATATAGAATGAATTTAATAACTACACAAAAGGGAAAAAGTAACGGAGGGGAAATTTGGAACTGTAGGAGCGATAGTGCCGGGAGGTACAGATTAGAGATCTTTTAGAACAGCTTAGCTTCACGCAGGGGAATCCCAAGTGGGGGTATTTCCTCCGCTTCGGTCATTTGGAGATATCTTTGTAGATGAAGAATTGACAGTCTCGAAAGCAATGCTATAATCAAATAAATAGAAAATAATGCAATTATTTTTTCTTTTTGGAACCTGCATCCAGACAAACTTCACTAATCACTGTTTGGAAAATGGGGGTAAAGAGATGGGAGAGCTCAAAGCGCCTTTCGTAACCAATGTAGAGGATATGAGTTGGATCAGGCGCACTTCTGACTGCTATTTTATCATCGATGAGACGGGGAAAGTTTTACAATGGAGCACGGAGCTTGGAACGCTGCTTGGTATTTCGGCTACACAAGCGGTCGGCAAGGCCTGCCGTTCCCTTGATCTCTTCAGTGATTCTACCGGGAACAGCCTCTGTAAAACCTGCCAGGTTCTAAGTGCTACGCAACATATGAACAATTGCAACGGATCACGCAGGGTATTTGTTCAACGTGGTTCGGTCCGGGTTCCTTTCTTGAAGAATATACGGGCCAGCAGCTACGATAAACGGTTAATCTGGGTGACCCTCGAACAGGCCGCGATTTTTTCCCTGATGGAAAAGCTGACTTCACAAGAAAATAAAGTGCTGGACCTATTATCCAGAGGCCATACAACGCAGCAGATTGCTATAGAGCTACACATTTCTTATACTACGGTACGAACCCATATCCGTAATCTTTTGAGCAAGCTTGGAGTACACAACCAAAAGGAAGCCGTTTCTCTCTTTTTTGCCGAGCTGCTTAAATAATAATTAGTGAGTAATAGAAAAGGATCATCTCCCGGTAGTTGACTGAGGAGGTGATCCTTTTTGCGGCTTAATATCCAAATTATATTATAAAAATACCTCAAATGTACGATCCTTCATCTTCTAATATATGTTAATTTAGTAGCACATATTGAAAGCCGGGAGCAAACGTTCCCGGTGAGGGAGGGAAATATGAGTAATATTGCAGCAATACAGGGTCAGTTCAAAGCTCCGTTCTACCTGGTCTGGGAGATTACACTTTTGTGCAACGCCAGTTGTGTGCATTGCTATTCAGGCGCAGGCCGCCGGCACCCCGACGAACTAGACGCAGCAGAGGCTCTTTCCGTAGTCGATCAATTAGCTGAGGCCGGTGTCCTCCTGCTTGGACTCTCCGGGGGAGAAGCTCTGCTCAGGCCCGATTGGATGGACATAGCCTCCCGTGCTTCGTCGAAGGGGATGATGGTTTCGATCGGCACCAATGGAGCCGTGATTGATGATGAGATGTGCCGCCGGATCATCGAGGCAGGAGTGTCTGGAATTTGTGTCAGTATTGATGGAGCAACCGCAGAAGTGCATGAGCAGGTGCGCGGTGTCAAAGGACTGTATGACAAAGCTGTTAGCGCTATAGAAACATTAGTGAAGCATGGGATTAATGTAACTGTTGGGTATACGCCGACCCGGCTTAATTTCAGGGATGGCCGAAGGGTCGTAGAATTGGCCGCCCGGCTCGGTGCAAATGGAGTGAATTTATCTGAGTTCATTCCCACAGGACGGGGAGATCAGGCATTGGCGCTTACGCCAAATGAGCTTCGCGATGTGATTGTGGAGTGGATCTCCATGCAGCAGGAGTACGCCGGAAAGCTGAAGATATACTGGCATGACTGCCGTGTTGCACTGATGCTGCCGCCAGAGCAGGCAGCACAATATATAGGCTGTGGTGCAGGTTATGTTACCGCCCGTATCACGGTTAACGGTGATGTCACCCCTTGTGTGACTTTACCGCTCACAGCAGGCAATTTGCGTGAGCAGAGCTTTCAGGACATCTGGAGCTACTCGCCGGTCCTAGCGAATATTCGGGACAGGACGACAAGAAACGAAGGAAATTGTGGCACTTGTGAGCATAAGTTCATCTGCGGAGGATGCCGCTCTGCGGCATTAGCCTATCATAACGATGCTTCAATGGGCGATCCTTATTGCTGGGTGGTTCCTGAAGCAGTTCAAGTGTAGAAGGAGAGGATAAGATGCCAAATTTAACTTCGGATACGGTACTAACACTCGCATCCAATATTGTTACCCGCAAAGAGGAAAATAGCAAGTACGTGGTGTACAACCCGGCTACGGACGAGCTTCATGTGTTATCACGTCTGGCCTATACCATATTGAAGCTATGTGAGCAGCCCGCCCGGGTTGCCGAGATTACGGGGCTTGTTGAGGAATCCATTCCAGCCTTCCAGTGTGACCAGGGACGCGGGGAAGTGAACGGATTACTTCAGAAGCTATTGAAACGAGGCTTGCTCCAGGCAGCCTGACCAGCCCTATAGAGAGGAGGTGAGGAAATGGAAGCAACCAGAGAACTGCTGTGGGACATCGCCCGTGACAATATGGCGGAAATGGAAGACGCTGATTTGCTGGCAGCCATTCAAGAACTGGATATTGTAGATTTAGGGGAATTATCTGTTATTGCCTGGAGAGTAATTTAGCAAGCAAGGAGCCTCGGGCGCTGCCGGAGGTTCTTTTTACAAGGAGGCAGCCAATGGGTCGGAGCAGAACAACCTTCCGGAGGTTAAGCAGTGGATTGGGAATTATTCATCTTCCGTTAGCCGGTATGAACACGGTATCGCTGGGCCTGCTATCGGGTGCGGGTGCAAGGCTGGAAGCGGAAGATGAAATAGGCAGTTCGCGGATTCTCGAACATTGGATATGGCGAAGAGAACAGAAGGAAGAGGATCTCAATGATATTTTGGCGGATTTCGGAGCTAATTTGAAAACCTCATCCAATATAGAATGGACACGCCACTGGACTACAGTGCTTTGTGATCAATTTGAGCCGGTCTTCAAACTGTTTTTGCATGATATTCTGGAGTTTGATTTGTGCCCTGAGACCTTTGCGGCCAGCAAGGAGTATGCAGCAGTTCTTTCCAGTAAACGCCGGAAGGAACCAAATGCGTACGTAATGGATGTATTGCGTGAGAAAATGTCCGGGGGTAAAACGATCGGACGGTCAGCTGTAGGCCGGGTTGAAGATATAGCGAGGCTGGATTTCCCCAAGGTGAAGAGCGTCTATGAACGTCTTTATGTTCCAAATAATTGTGTGGTTGCTGTGGTTGGAGGCATTTCAAAGGAACGACTGGAGAAGCTGCTGGATGAAATCGGTGAAGCCGGCGTTGTACAGGATTCACTGATCGTTCCTCGGGAAGAATCCCCTTATTGGCAATCCTGTACGTATTCCATCGAACAGGAAGGCAGACTCGTTCATCTGGCAGCAGCGTTGCCCTGTGTATCCTGCAGACATCCTGATTTTTTCGCATTTGCTGTGTTGTCACAGGCGCTGGGTGGAGGAGACGGTTCCAGACTTTTTGAAAGTATCCGGCAGAGAAAAGGGTTGGCCTATCAAGTACGGAGCAGCTTGATGTCCTTCAGGGACACGGGACTCATGACCTTTTATCTGGCCACCGGACCGAATTCCGTATCCTGGGCGGCATCTGCCATTGTTCAAGAAATGGAGCAAATCAGGAATAACGGAATGAGCAGAGAGGAGGTCAAGGCCGCCCAAAACCAGCTTTTAAACCAGATGGTCCTAAGGTCAGAGAGTACAGCTTCCAGAATGAACACGCTGTTGACCGCCTCATGGTATCCGGGATACCCAGGGACGTTAACGGTCATGAAAGAAGCCATAAGTTCGGTTACTCCGGAGGCGATTCAGTCCGCTTTACAGAACGCCGCCCCGACTGCAGAAATGGGTGTGGTGACGTTGGGTCCGGTATCCGCTTCAGCGCTAGTATTGAATCATTAGGAGGACGTTATGGCCTACTCGCAGTGGAAGTATCCAAATGGTCTGAACGTAATCACGGAGGATATGCCTTCAATGGCAAGTGTGACGGCCGGATTTTTTGTACTGAGCGGGGCAAGACATGAGTCCCCGAAACAGACAGGTATAGCACACGCGCTGGAGCATCTGCTTTTTCGGGGATCGCTGCTTTATCCAAAGGGAGCCATGAGTCCCGAATTCACTCAAATGACAGGGACTATGAATGCTTTTACCACCTGGGAATATACTTGCTTCTACAGCCGTTCCATCCCTGAAGAATTGCCCGGAATCTTTTTTCCATTAATGGATATGATTCGTCAGCCTCTATTGCGGGAAGAAGATTTTGGTCTGGAACAGAATATTATCCGCAAAGAATTATCAAGACAATTAGAGGAACCGCGGAGCAGACTCACTCATGCGCTCCATCAATACGTGTATCCGGGACGTCTCGGCAAGCTGCTGATTGGTCTCGATGAAGATATTCTAAAGCTGAGCGCTCTGGAGCTTAGACAATTTCACCGGCGGCATTATATTCCCTCCAATATTCTGCTGGTGATTTCCGGCAGCCTTGAGAAATGCAGCGGACTGGAGCCCTGCCTGCAGGCTTTACAGGATTGGGAGGAGCCTATGCTTCCGGTCGGGCTTGAACAGCCTCTAATGGCACAACCTGCGGTGGTTAACCTTTCGCAAAAGCGTGCAGATCTATGTTACTCAGTATGGGCCTGGAGTCTCCCGCCGCTTGAAGATAAAGAACATTACGCAGTCCATTTGCTATGCACCTTGCTGGGCGACGATAATTACATCGGCTCAAGGCTTTATAATGTGATCGTTGCCCCTGGATTCGCCCAGCAGATCACCTGTGTATACTCCGTATTGGGCGGCAAAGGACTGTTCAAAATCTATGGTTTGGCAAGTGCAGCTCAACTGGAGGGGGTTCGAGAAAAGATGCTGGGCGAGCTGCGCCAGATGGGGGCTGGAAGGATCACACCACGCGAATACAACCGTGCCAAGCAAAAGGTAAAAACACAAATGGCCCTGGATGCTTCCGTATCCCACAGCCGTTCGGTCTCAATTGCCCAGGCCTGGATGCGGCATAGACGTATGATTCCTCTGGACGAACTTCTGACATTCATTGATCAGATCAGTATAGGTGACCTTCAAAATATAATTGCCCAGTATTTTAACAACCAGGAGTGCTTTGAAATATACGGATAATCACAAGAAACGGAGCTGGTCTAAACATGGTGGAGGAATGGTTCCGCTATCCTGTACATATGGTCTGGTCGGTTACTAATTTGTGTAATGCCCACTGCATACATTGCTCGTCAAGCTCTGGAACCTGTCTTCCGGGAGAACTGGATCAGGCGCGGGCATTGCAGTTAATTGACGAGCTGGCGGATATGGGTTGTATTGATTTAGCCTTATCCGGCGGGGAGCCGCTGCTTCGGGCAGATATCGAACAGATCATCGAACATGCCGTTCATCATCATATGCAGGTGGGTCTGGGAACCAACGGCTGGGGTCTGAATCTGAAAAGAGCGAAGGAACTGAGAGCATTAGGACTTCAGCGCATCCAGATCAGCCTCGATGGCATAGGCCAGACACATGATGAAGTGAGAGGGCTGAAGGGGCTGTTTAATCGTGTAGAACGTGCTATTGATGCTTCTCTGGAGTCAGGACTCCAGACACATATCTGCTTTACTCCTCACAAGGAAAATGTGCATCATACCGAGCAGGTCATTCAATATGCCTTATCCAAAGGAGTCCATCTATTCAATCTGTCCCAGTTCGTGCCTGTAGGCCGGGGAAGTCAAAGTATGGACTTGCTTCCCGGGCAATGGAGATCTTTGGCGATGCTGTGGGTGAACAAGAGGGAGCAGCTTAAAGGGCGTATGAAGTTCAGCAGCCACTTGGCGCAAATGGCTTTGGTTGATCCCACTTTAGCCTGCCAGGAGGGCTTCAGAGGCTGCCAAGCCGGTATGGCGCAAGGGTATATTTCTGCAGATGGCTGGGTCACTCCCTGTGTTATGCTTCCGGTACATTTAGGCAATGTCCATGAGCGCCCCTTAAAAGAGATTTGGGACAGCTCGCCTGTTATCCAGCAATTGCGTGACCGGAGCAACCTGGGCGGAAACTGCGGGCAATGCGGAATTCGGGAAAAATGCGGGGGCTGCCGCGGGGTTGCTTATGGCCTGTATCACGACTATTTAGCTGATGATACACACTGCTGGCTGCATTCCGCACCGGAGTCTGCAGACCGGATCACAGTCTAATAAAAAAGGGGAATGTACAAATGAGCTATGTTACCAGAGATGAAGATATTCGTTATGTTATTTTGCTCAGCCATGCAACGAATGAAAAAATGAGTCTTGAACTCATTCGCGCCCATGTGAACCATTTACGTGAGCTTGACCGGGAGGGGAAGCTGGTATTGTGCGGGCCGTTTACGGATTATGCCGGCGGTATGGTCATTATCCGCGCTGCGTCCAGAGAAGAGGCCGTGCAGATAGCAGAGCGTGATCCTTATGTCCTTTCGGGCAAAGAGAATTATGAATTGCGCACCTGGGAGTTGTCGCTTGAGAGTAACGGGCATATGGGCATTGTTGAATAGAATGAAGAGAGGTTGATTCTTTCATGCGGCTTACGTTTTCTTATTTTAGACGACATGACCCCGTACTATGGATTCGGGTGTTTGGAACCGGATTATGTGCATTAACTACATTTATGATCCGGCCTTTTCTCATTTTTTATATTTCGGATAAGCTTGGTGGAACTGTGCTGATGCCTCTGCTGGTTGTAGGTCTTCAACCGCTGGCGGGAATTATGCTCAGCTTCTGGGGCGGGGGGCTGGCTGACCGTTACGGGCGCAAGCCGGTTATGCTTGTATCCTTGGTTATTCAGGCTTTGTCCATGCTTGGTTTTATATTTGCCGATACCCTGTGGATGCTGATTCTGATTTCTGTACTTGGGGGCATGGGGATGCCGATGTTTCTGCCGGCAGCCAATGCCCAGATTTCTGACATTGTTCCCGAGGAGAAACGTGCGGAAGCCTTTGCCCTTATTCATGGTGCAGTCAATGTTGGCGGTGCGCTGGGGCCCTTGCTGGGCTTGGCCGTGTATCTATTGAACCAGAGTGTTATCTTTGTGATTTGTTCGGCTTCTTATGTTTTGTTCGCTTTGCTTATTTGGTGGAAGGTGCCGGAAACACGAACGGAAGAGATCCTGCAGCCTGATAAGCCTGCGGCCCATTCGACCAGACTTCCATACCGGGAACATAGATTGCTGTACCTGTTGACCTTGTTCGCGCTTCCTGTGGGATTATTGTACTCACAGGTGGAAACCACTCTTCCGCTGCATCTGAAAACTAACTTTTCTAATGCCTCCTCCATCTTTGCCGGACTTATGACAATTAACTCTATTGTTGTGATTCTGCTCATGGTCTGGCTGCCAAAGAAGACGGAAAACAAATCACCGCAGTCCATGATATTGATAAGTTATGTGCTGTTTGCCATCGTAAGTCTGGGTTATGGATTTGCTGCATCTTTCCTCGTATTAGTGGTCACGGAGCTGATTTTTACCGTAGGCGAAATTATAGGCATCATCCATTTGCAAAAATATGTTTCCATTGCTGCACCTGCAGGCATGAGAGGAAGATATAACTCTATCTTTGGCTTATATATGCAAATCCCCAAAATCCTCGGCCCCATTTGCTTCGGACTGATCTTTGAGTATTTTGGCGGGGGAATGATGTTTTCGCTTGTCGCTGGTCTGCTGGTTCTCTGTGGCGTGGCCATCTATCAACTAATCCGTAATGCACAGAATCAGAAAGTCGCTCTAATGCAAAAGGAGCTGCAGACGGATACAGCGGTTTAAGGAGAGTGGAATCAGAATGCAAATCTGTTCTGTGAACATCGGAAAAGCCGGATGGATTGAATGTGAAGGGAAACGCGTATTGTCTGCGATCACGAAGATACCAACAAAAGACCAGGTGTTCTTATCCGTTCTAGGTTTGCAAGGAGATGAACAGGCGAACAAAATCAGACATGGTGGACTAGACAAAGCGGTTTGCGCTTATCCTGAAGAATATTACGATGACTGGGAACAGGAGCTATGCATGGAGCTTCCCTTTGGTTCCTTCGGAGAAAATCTAACAGTACGGGGTATGAGGGAACCGGAAGTACATATCGGCGATATTTTTATGTGGGGGGAGGCGTTGCTTGAGATTACCCAGCCCCGCCCCCCATGTCATAAGCTGGCTAAAAAGTTTGGCAACCCTCAGCTGCCGCTTCTTTTTCAAAATCTGGGGAGAACCGGTTTTCTCATGCGTGTTCTGAAGGAAGGGTGGGTTAGCATGGATAGCCCTTTCTTTTGCTCCAAAACTCATCCCTCTCAAATTTCCATTGCAAGGGTCAATGATGTTATGTATAAGGATATACGGAATAAAGAGCTGCTCACGGCCATTTTACAGGTGGAGGCCTTGTCGCCAAGCGTTAGGACCACTTTCAAGCTAAGGCTGGCAGGGCATTATGAGGATTCTACGAACAGGCTGCAAGGGATGTAAATGGAGAAGCTGCTTCGATCGCACAAGAGACGGGAATTCCATTTCACCCCCCCTGAGTTTATGATTCAAAGTAAATATGCTTTGGGTTTCCTGTAAATTTTGCTCTATAGATGATATAGTGATCCGTATTGTAAGTAACGGTAAACAGCCGGGAAAGGGTGCAGCCGCATGAACAAAACGGATCGTTTGTTAGCCATAGTGCTTGAGCTGCAGCGTAATAAGGTGCTGCGGGCCGAGGATTTGGCCGCTACCTTTGAAACAAGCGTGAGAACCATTTATAGGGATATTCAGGCTTTAAGTGAAGCAGGTGTATCCGTGATAGGGGCGCCAGGACAGGGATACTCCTTAATGGAGGGGTATTTCCTGCCGCCAGTCAGCTTTACGGTAGAAGAAGCTGTGACGTTACTTATCGGAACGGATTTTATCGAGCAGTGGTTTGATGTCCACTATGGCCGTAAATCCCGTACTTCCAGAGGAAAGATTGAGGCGATCCTCCCGGAACCGGTCCGCAGTGAGGCTGCCCGGATACGTAAGAGCATTCGGTTGCGTACGTCTGCTGAGGATGTATCACGAATACAAGAGAAGGCATACCTGGAAGCGATTCGTCAGGCGATCCTGGAGGAAAGAAAAATAAGCTTCCACTATTCCAAAAAAATTGCCGAAGCCGATGGAAACCGCCAAAGCGTTCGTACAGTTGCTCCTTATGGGCTTGTGCTCCTTCATGGGGCATGGGTACTCATCGCATGGTGTGAATTGCGTCAAGACATCCGTCATTTCCGGTTGTCCCGGATGACAGAGCTTATTGAACTGGAAGCTGGATTCAAGCTTCCAGCAGATTTTAATTTGGAGGCATACCGGCCTCCAGACGACCGCAACATCCGTGTGCGCATCCGGGTCCAGCCTGACATTGCCGATAAGGTAAGGGAGTCAAACAACTTCTATATAGATACGATAGAGGATCAACCGGAAGGCTTGCTGGTAACCTTTCGTGTTAGGCAGGCGGAGGAATTGCTGCAATCCGTGCTCGGCTGGGGAGCGGGAGTGGTTGTACTGGAGCCGGAATCCTTCCGATATCGGGTAAGAGACGAACTTGAGAACATGTTGAAACGCTACTGACATAAGGGTGTCAGTAGCGTTTTTGTATACTTAGAACAAAAGATGATTAAAGGAGCTAATACATGATGGTTACAACTAAGGAAGCCTTACAACGTTTTGAGGAAACTGTGGCACATTATATTCATGAACTGGAACCATTCAGTATGGAGCAGCTGAAGCAAAAGCCAAGCGACAACGAGTGGTCTATCGGACAGATGGTTCAACATCTCATTAACTCAGCGCTTTATATGCAGCTTCGCAATGTAGATCAATGCCTGGTGCCAAGCGAAGACTCCCTGGTATCTCAAGCGGGAAAAACCGAAGCAGGTGAGGCAATATTCGCTCAAGGAAGTTTCCCGCCCGTTCGTGTTCAGGTTCCGCCTTCCCCTCAATATACGCCGCAGCAGCCGGAAAGCAAAGAGCAGCTAATTCAAGGGCTGCACGCGGTCATCCAGAGAATGAAGGAGATTGAACCGACCCTTGGGGAAGCGTCCAAACAAAATACAGTGCCCCATCCGCGATTCGGTGGATTGTGCGCAGAGGAATGGTTTCTGCTAGTTGAAATGCACTACCGTCATCATCTTCTGCAGCTGGACCGCTTAAAACAAGGTTTGGTTCATGCTCATGAATGAACAAGCTAACGTTGCCTCTTCTGAATAGGTAGAAAGGTATGGAGTTGAAGCTCGCACAGCCTGTTTTATCATCATTCCGGCCATGGTAGGAACACACCATGGAGAGGGTGCTGATTATAGTGCTGCGGGCTTTTTTTGTCGTTAAAAGTCGAATTTCCAAATGCATTCTCTAGTAACCGCTTTCAGTTCATTGTAGAATGGATAAAAACAAAGGTATATCATTGACACGGTTACAAGGGAGCATGCCCATGAAGAGGTTCTGGTTCAGGAAAAAGTATATTCCGTTCACCTACAAGATGATGATTCCATATCTCATTCTTGTATTGCTGACAGATGTGCTGGTCGGCTATATCGCATATACGATGCTTATTCAATCCAGGACAGAGATGGCGGAAACGAATATCAGGACCGCTCTGAAGCAGACAAGGAACAACATCGAATACCAGACGGATGAAATCAAACGAATGAGTAATTCGCTGTTTCTCAATTCGAACTTTCAAAATGCTCTTCAGTTTAGGGGGGAGCCTTTAGATAACATGCTTAAGATGAGAGACGATATCGTTCCTTATATGAAGGCCCCTCTGCAATTGTACGGGAACAAGCTAAGACTTGCGCTCTATACCGTGAATGAGACGATGCTTGAAATAACCGGTGACGATATGTCGATGCCGATCGGTAGAAGCGATTATTATGTTCTTCCTTACCGGACGATCGAAAATGCGGAGTGGTTTCAGTCGATCGTCACGGATAGCAAAGACAGCGTGTGGCTTCAGGCAGACACCGATCGCGAGCTGGGCAACATTTCGTATGTCCGTAAGCTCGTTTCTTCAAATGGTCCGGCCGTTATCGGTTATATTCGTGTCACGGCGAGAATTGACGAGCTTTTTGGCAATTTCGATACCTTTCCGGTTGAACAGGGGCTTGACCTTCGTTTGATTGACAGGATGCAAGGATCGACTATATATGAACAGGGTATTGTAGATGAGCATGCGAAGCAAGATTCTTATTTGATTATTAGCGAAGATGTTCCGATACCGGGATATGCCATCGAGGCAAGGGTACCGCACACTTATTTGAACAAAGACGCGAGCAGAATGCAGAAGGTGATTGGCACCGTCTGTTCCATCAGCTTTTTGGTTATGGCTGTTATCGGCTTCCTGGTAGCCCGAATCTCCGGCAAAAAAATTAAACGGATCGTATATTTGGTCCAGTCGTTTCAGGAAGGGAATTTTTACAAAAGAATCGGCTTTTCAGGAAATGATGAATTTGTTTACATTGCCAATAGCTTTAATCAAATGGCCACGAGCATCCAGGAACTGATCCGCGACGTCTACGAGCAGGGCATCCAGAAAAAACAAGCTGAGCTGGATGTGCTGCAAGCCCAAATCAGTCCGCATTTCTTGTACAACACACTGTCGACGATTGGCAGTCTGGCCAATTTGGGCGAAGTTGAGAAGGTAACGGGGATGGTACAAGGCCTTTCCAAATTTTACCGGCTTACCTTAAACGAAGGACATGTGTATATCTCTCTGGAAAAAGAGTTGGAGCAGGTAAGGACCTATCTTGAAATCCAGAGAGTAAAGTATGCGGATGCCTTCAAGGTTTATTATGATATCGATCCGGAAATTTTACGGATTCCCATTATTAAGCTGATTTTGCAGCCGTTTGTCGAGAATATATTCAAGCACGCCTGGTTCGGTGAGACGATTGCGATCCGTATTACCGGAAAGCGGCTTGGTGACCGGATTGAACTTAAGGTCATTGATAACGGGATCGGTATGCGGCCGGATACCCTTAGAACAATGCGGTCGAACCCGCTTCATTCTGACAGCTATGGTCTGAGAAACGTGGAAGAACGAATTAAACTGAGATACGGCAATGATTTCGGCATTCAGATTGGCAGCCATTTTGGGGCGGGAACGACAGTTCAAATTATTTTACCGGTCGATAATGCAGAAATCCGGGAAGTTATGGGGGAGTAGGAGGGTCATGGTGATGGAGATTAACGTTCTGCTGGTGGATGACGAAGTGGTCGATTTGGAATGGCTCAGACGGCGTGTGGCGGGCAATGAGCATTTGCCTTTGCATAACGTTAGAACGGCCGCGAGCGGGTTCGCCGCTCTCAAAGTGATGGAGCAGTATCCTGTTGACATCATTCTCTCCGATATCCGTATGCCCATTATGTCAGGAGTAGAATTTGCGCGGAAAGCGAAGGAGATCAACCCTGAGGTCCATATTGTTTTTATTAGCGGACATCAGGATTTCAGCTATGCCAAAGAAGCGATTCAATTGAGCGCATCCGGTTATTTGCTTAAGCCCGTCGATGACGATGAGCTAAACGATATGCTGAGCGGACTCTGCGCCAAAATTGAGAAAGCCCGGAAGCAGCATATCTCCTTGTCGGAGACGCTGACGCTTGTCAATCAGGAGCTGCTGCTGCGCTGGTTTAACGAGTCCACTCCGGGGCAGGTCGAGACGCATATTCAGAGTTTCCTTGAGCCCTATTTACAAGATGCGTCCGCGGTCGCCATCGTTGAGATCGACGACATGGCGTGGAAAATCCAGTCATGGACGGAAGAGAAACGAAGTATATGGAGCAGCAGCGCCAATCATTTCATCCGGAAGTTCGCTCACGATCAAAATTTAGGCATGGTCATCACCACCTATGACTATCACTTTGTGATATTGGCTGCGGTTCAGGAACAACATTTCACAGCTTTGATGGAAGAGCTGATTCGGGCGTTCTATCAGGAATTTTCCTTTTCCATTACCATCGGCCGGGGGATGTACACAACCGAACTCGACAAGCTGCATAAGTCCTACCGGCAGGCTCAGGCCGCTTTAAGCATCAAATGGATTGTCGGGAAGAACAGGCTCATCCAAGACGCCTCCGAGTGGCATCCAAAGGAAAAGATCGCTGCGGATGTAGAGGTTATTGTTGACCGGATGCTTAAGGCTATGCTCGACTACGACCTTACAACCATTGACGATTGCTTGCTGCAGCTGTTTGCCGGAGACAGCCCGATCTCCCAGAAAAACGACATCTACGACATCATTATTCGGATTACCTCCAAGCTTCATGCCGATCTGCGGCAAATGAATGAGCATTTGTACGAGATTTTGAATTGGGATTCCCATCATCCTTTTGTGCTGTTTCAGTTCGAAACGGTGCATGATATCCTTTCGTGGCTGAGAAGAAGGTTCTTTGAACTGTCGGAGCTGCTGTATTTGAAGCGGCAAAGACAAAAGCGGAAGCTAATTGATGAAATTACGGAATATGTGAAAGGAAGATTGGAGCAAAAAGTAACGCTGAACGAGGTTGCCGCTCATTTCGATTTTACGCCCAACTATCTGGGTCATCTGTTTAAAGTCGAAACCAACAGTCTATTCAGCGATTTCCTGGGCGAATTGCGAATGAAGCGGGTATGCGAGCTGCTCGAAGATCCGACGAAGAAAATATATGAAATTGCAGAACAGGCCGGATATAAAAATATTATTTATTTCAATAGGCAGTTCAAGCAGTACATGGGCATGTCCCCCGGCGAGTACCGGAAGAGAAACAAAATTTGAATCTATTCGTGAGGCTCTTGTTCCGGACGGGACAGGGCTTATTTTTTGTCGAATCGTTGAATTAGTATTAGGTTTAGTTGTTTCGCTGAATTATGCCGCTGCACCCGCCCTATTATAATCAGAGATATAGAGAAGAGAGGGGTGCAAAGATGAAAGGGCATACATTTTGGAGCGATTTGAAAAACTATAGGGTTCTCTTATTGATGCTGGCACCAGCGGTTGCATTTTTTCTTCTGTTTGCCTATGTCCCGATGGCAGGCATCATTATTGCCTTCAAGCATTATGACTACGCTGGCGGTATTTTTGGGAGTGCCTGGAACGGACTTGACAACTTCCGCTTTTTCTTTGAATCGGGAGATGCCTGGCGGGTCACGCGAAATACAGCATTGTACAACATTGCGTTTATTATTGTGAACAACTCGTTGCAAATATTTGCAGCAATCATGTTGTTTGAGGTCGGCGGCAAATGGTTCCGGAAAATTACACAATCGGCGCTGTTTCTTCCTTACTTTATCTCATGGGTCGTTGTCGGGGCGATTGCCTATAACCTGCTCAACTATGATATCGGCACTGTGAATGCGCTGCTTAGAGGCTTAGGACTGGAGCCTGTCGATATTTACAATACACCTTCCTACTGGCCGTATATCCTGGTTCTCGTTTCTGCCTGGAAAGGTCTTGGATACGGAACGGTGATGTACCTGGCCGCGATTACGGGCATAGATACCGAGATGTATGAAGCGGCTGAAATTGATGGTGCCAATATTTTTCAGCGGATCATGAAAGTGACGATTCCCAATCTTTATCCGACGATTATTATTCTGGTGCTGCTGGCGGTCGGGAATATCTTCCGGGGTGACTTCGGGATGTTCTATAACATGATCGGCAACAACGGTTTGTTGTTCTCTTCGACAGATGTTATCGACACTTTTGTTTTCAGATCGCTGATTACTTCTAATGACATCGGCATGTCGGCTGCGGCTGGCGTTTTCCAATCTGTTCTTGGATTCGTGACGATCATGACCGTGAACTTTGCTGTCCGTAAATACGACAAAGACCGCGCCCTGTTCTAAGCGCAGTAGGAGTTTAGTTTTTCAAAATGGAGGTAACGATATGAAGCAGCTCGATCGTAAAATATTCTCAGGTATTGGTTATGTATCCCTGATTTTTCTCGCGATATTATGTATTTTTCCCTTTGTGCTTGTCGTATCGTCATCCTTTACGGAAGAAAATAAAATCATTACGGAAGGCTATCAATTTATACCGACTGCATTTTCTACGGAAGCCTACAGCATTTTGTTTAAGTATCCCGAGCAAATGATTCAGGCCTACCTGGTGACGATAGGTGTTACGATAATAGGCACGCTGCTGGGCTTGTTTCTGACCTCGATGACCGCTTACGCGCTGTCCAGAAAAGATTTCAAGTGGCGCAACAAGTTTTCCTTCTTCTTCTTCTTTACGACTTTGTTTAGTGGCGGGCTGGTCCCGTGGTATCTGCTTATGGTCAACTACCTGGATATGAAGGATACTCTGGCGGCCTTAGTGATTCCAATGATGCTCAACGTCTTTTATATCATTGTCATGAAGTCTTTTATGGGCAGCATTCCGGAAGCAATTGTCGAATCGGCCAAAATTGACGGCGCAGGCGACTTCAAGATCTATGCCCGTCTAATCCTGCCGCTCTCTAAACCGGCGCTCGCTACAATCGGATTGTTCCTTGCACTTGCCTATTGGAACGACTGGTACAACGCGCTGCTATTTATATCCAATGAAAACCTGATGCCGCTCCAATATTATTTATATAAAATGCTTGGCAATATGGATGGCATGCGAAAAGCTATGATGGGTGCGGGAGCCGTCGTAACTACTTCGATTCCGACCGAAAGCTTGAAGATGGCGATGACGGTTGTAGCGACCGGGCCAATTCTGCTAGCTTATCCGTTCGTACAGAAGTACTTCGTCCAAGGCTTGACGATTGGCGCTGTGAAAGGGTGAACCCGGGGAAACCCGGTTAATCAATATATTTAAACATAAGGGGGAAGGTTTGAAATGCTGAAGAAAAATAGATTGATCATGTTGGCGCTCGTTTTAACCTTCGTAATGATTTTGAGTGCATGCGGCGGCGGAAAGAACAATACCAATGCACCTGCTCAGGCTACTAACAATGCATCAGAGTCAGCAGAGCCAGGCAGCGATACGACAGGCGGCTCAGACACCTCAGGCGCCATTGATACCTCCAAAGAAGTGAAGCTGAAAATGATTTTTGTGGGTCCCAAGCCTGTAGACTATGATATCGTTTTTGCTGAAATTAATAAAAAGCTGAAAGAAAAAATCAATGCCACGGTCGAAGGCGAGTTCCTGGACTGGTCTGACTGGGCGCAAAAATATCCACTGAAGCTGGCGGCGGATGAAGATTTTGACCTCATCTATTCAGCAAACTGGGCCGGCTACAATGATCAGGCGCTGAAAGGCGGATTCCTGGAATTGACCGATGAGCTGCTTACCAAATATATGCCGCAAACGATGGCTACGATGTCTGATGTGGGCTGGGATCAGGCGAAAGTAAACGGAAAACTGTACATGGTTCCGCAGAACAGAGGGGAGTCCGTCGAAAAGCTGATTCTGTATCGTGAAGATTTGCGTAAGAAACACAATCTGCCAGAAATCAACAGCCCGGAAACCTATGCTACTTATTTGAAAGCAATAGCTCAAAAGGAGAAGGGCGTATCGCCTTTCACTCCGGAAACAGGGGACTGGAAATTTCATAATTTGGACCGTGTCTTGCTGAAGCAGCAAAATGAATGGAATATGTTTGATCTCGACCTTCCGTTTGCCTTTAAATTGACGGATGAAAAAGGGCAAATCTTTAACGTATATGAAACGCAGGAGTTCAAAGATCTGCTCGTGTATTACAAGGATCTTGCCGATAACAATGCATGGTCGAAGAACGTTCTGAACAGCAAAAACGATCATCAGGCGGATTTCAAAGCAGGCAAAACGGCATCGATTACGCACAACAACGGAACGCTTGGAGCACTCATGGCTTTAATGCGCCAAGAAAATTCTCCTTATGAAGTAGCGCTGGCCGACATCAACCAAGGCAAGAAAAAATCGGTAGCTATTTCTACACAAAACGGTACGTCGGTCCATGCAACTTCCGAGAATCCGGAACGTTCCCTGATGTTAATCGATCTGATGCAAAATGATAAAGAGCTGCATGATCTGATGATGTACGGCGTAAGCGGTGTACACTATGAAGCGGTGGGCGACGACAAATATAAAGCAACCGCTAAAAATGCGAACTTTACCGGCTTCTCGAACTGGAGCTTCAACTCACCGCTCAACCGTGACAATGAAGCCTTCCCGCAAGAAATTTCCGATCTGGTGAATGGCTGGGAAGCAAAAGAAGTCTACCATTATCCGCTTGAAACGTTTGTATTCGACAACAGCAAAGTGAAAACGCAAATCGCCAATATAGGCAATGTGATGCTCCGCTATGCGGTTCCGCTTGAGTACGGGGTAATTGATGACATCGACAAAGGCCTTGCAGAGCTGAACAAGCAACTGAAATCGGCTGGCATTGATAAAATCCAGGCTGAACTGCAAGCTCAAATTGATGCTTTCTTGGCAAACAAGTAAACAACTCTAATGAGCAAAACCTCCACCCAAAAGGGAGGCCGCTGAAAAAGTCCATTAAAATCTCAAAAAGACATTCTCCTCATTTTTCTGAAGAGAATGTCTTTTTTGATCGGTATAAAAAGGCAGGTGGTCCCAATCTCTCTGAGCAGCCTGATCATTAAAATAGCACTTTCACTTAATCCCTTCATTCGCAGCAGCTTTTTACTAGTATTATATTCCCATATGGTCATATAAATGGTATGCTATTGTAAAGTTGTGCAAACGATTTCCTAAATTGAGTAGGAGGTATTGAATGGTATTAATTGAAATTGAGTTTGCTATTGAATTTAATGATGAAGCTTTAGATATTATAATCTTTAAAAACCGTTGAAGATCTGTGTAACTCATTATTCTAATCAGATTGGAGATTATGAGTATGACTTTAATTTTACCTTTTATTCATCCAAACAAAGATAATTATTTACTTGATCAGGTGAATTGTCTAGAAAAAACGTTATTAATTGTTGCAGAGGGGAAAAGGAGTTACTTTTCAAACTATTATCTAATTCTTCAGAAGTGTTTTGAATTATACCATAGTTCGAATTTAAAAATTGATTTCAGCCAGTTTTGTAAGAACACTGAAAAAGTTATGAGTCTTTTGGGTCTAAAGGTACATTATTTCCCCCTGTGCAAAGATATACATACGATTATTAGGGAACAAATAAATCTCCAAAGACCAGTTCTTGTCTCCGGCAACTTGAAAGCGCTCTATTACAGTCATCATTATAATGTATCTGATTGGATGCATTTATTTTTAATTAAAGGGTACAATGCCACAACAGGGGTTTATTATATTATGGACAGTGCACAAAAGAAAAATGAAGGTTATAAGTATGATGAATTTGTTATCACTACGGAAATGTTAGAAAGTTTGGCGACATCCTCTCATGAAACATATAATACAGAATACTTTTTCTCAATTGAAAGCTTACATGTAGAACCACTAGAATCAGAATTACTTATTACCTGCATAAACGAGATCCTAAATGCACCGATATATAATGAGATTATAGCCATGGAACAGCACCAAGAGAACAACAGCGGAATAACTACTGAATACATTGGCACCAAGTTATTAGGGATGGTTAAATCAAAGGAAGTCCTTAACGCAGAATTAGTGATACAATTTAAGCGTTTTTCAATAAATAGTACCTTAATAGAGAAAATAGAGGAGACATCCGCGCAACTTATTAAAGAATGGAAAACAGTTATTTCGGTTTATTTAAAAAGCTTAATTACAGAAAACCGATCCTTTAGTGTACAAGTGAACTCAGAAAAAGCAATAATATTAGAGAATTCCTTAAAAACTTATTTAAAAGAAGTTTTAATTATGCTTTATTCATTACGGGAAATACAACAGAAAGAAATGCCTGAAATGAAATGGAACACAGAAAACAATGAAGAAGGTATTATACAGTCTGACGAAGATATGATTAAGTTTTGTATTCAAACTGATAAAGAATATGATTACAATAATTCTCCTAAATTTATGTATCATATAAAGCCTAATCAAAATTTTATATATAATGTACAGATTTCTATTGCACAAGAACCTAAAGTGTCTGCATATCAAGCGGGTATTATCTTTAGGACAAAACTTGGTGAGACATATATTTGGGGTATTTTTAACAATGAAAAAGTTGTTTTATCCAAATCTATTGATCCGATATTTAGTTATAATGTAGCTCGGAATGTTGAGATATTACAAGTGAGACTTGAGAATAATGGAGATTATGTATTTTCTGTTGCTGATCAAGGTACATCCATTGTAGAAGTTTACAGAACAAATATGCTTTCTGATTTAAGTGCGATTGGAATTGGATTCAGGAATTGGTATTCTGTAAATTCGTTGCAACTAGACTTGAAATCACATATTGAACTAATAGAGTAACAGTGGTACCTCCTAAAAGACGACATTCATTCGCCAAGCTGCGAATGAATGTCGTCTTTTTCTGATGTTCTTGCTTTCCGCCAATCCGATATAACAACAAGGAGAAGCTACTCAGACCTATTGAACAGGGGCGAGAACTAAAGTCTTCAGGTTTAGTTCCTGGTCTTTATCCATACCCAGGAAGTTGGCAGCATAGTACAGACCGTTCTGCTCCCAGAAGTAATAAGTTTGAGTTTTTATCTTTGTTTTGTCTGAGCTGTTGTAAAAAGGTTCAGAGTATACGTGTGCGTTATCGGCATAAGCTGAAATTTCGATGCCGTTAATCTCCAGCTTCCGAATGAACGAGAGCTTGGACGTATTGAACAGTGGAGCTTTGCTCTGATAAAGCGAAAGTACATCATTCATATCATAGATTTTGGAATCGTGAGGTGCCCGATAGTCATTCCACAGGGCATCCGAGGTCTGTCTGAACGAGAACCCTGTGTTCTGGTCTCCGGCTTTCAGCAATACCGAGTCGGCCAGCGTAAGCTGGGTGTCGGGCAAACCGAACGGAAACTTCACGTTAAAGCCGAGAATATTCTTCGCTTCGAGCAAATCTTTTTCGTCGTATAGAGGAAAAGAATTTCCCTCCCCATCGTAGCGGACATGCTGAACCTGCTGCGGAGAAACAAAGGATTGCACGACTTTCGATAGCTCCTCTTGTGTGAACAGGCTGTAGGAATTGACCGCATATGCTATATCCTTGTCTTGCCAGATGTAGCTTATGCCCGTCCCCGGCTTACGCCCGTTGACTTGTGTTGCCGTGAATAGAGTGCCTTGGATATTACCCATCGCAACCGCCTCCTGCCGGTAAGAAGGAGAGGTTGTAGCCTCTTGGGAGTATGGAGCACCCCACAATAAATTGTGCTCCAGCATATTACCCTTGCCTTTGGAGGCGAGCATCTCGAACTGCTTCTCGTCTTCTTGTCCGAAATGGGATACATAAGTAATGGTTACTGTATCAATGAGGTCAACTTTGTTCGGATTGGAGAATAGCTTATTCAATGCCACATTCTCAAGCTGGTAACCTTCGGGCAGATAGTCAGGTACTTTAAAGTCGAATTTGGAAAAAACGATCGCCCGGTCTAGACGGTTAAACCATTTGAACGAGTTCATCGGTCTGACGATCCTGAATGAAGAAACAGTTTGCTTCTGGGAGTCTGTTGCATGGGTATTCACATCCGGCTGGGTGCCATTTGCATCTTGTGCTCCATTGGTGAGCAAGACGATGCTCAAGGCAAGAACCAAGAGAATAGCGGCGGCGGATAGCTTGTACGAACCTTTTTTGAACTTGGCGATCATCGTCACTCTCCGTTTCGTTTCATTCTGGTGCTCAAAGAAATGCGAAAGATTGACCCGCGGGGCAGAGGTTCTGGAAAATAAGCGCGACAGCATAAGAAGTGTCATACCGTACGACGCAGCTTCCTTTTCACCCAGCACCTCGAGCGCGCCTGCGTCGCAGGCGACCTCACGATCGGCATTCATTTTTTTCATGGCCAGCCGAACCAGCGGATTGTACCAATGGAGCCAGACCGCTAACGTCCACAGGGAATTGAACCATAAGTCTTTGCGTTGATAGTGGGTCAGCTCATGCAGCAGAATATGTGTGAGCTGCCTTGTATCGGCAATTACGACGATATCTTCGGGCAAATAAATTCTCGGCTTCATTAAGCCATAGAGACATGGGCTGCGAAGGCTGCTCGTTTCATAGACGGGAATGGTTTGGCGAATGCCTAATTTCTCTAGGCACGCCGCGAGAACGGAGAGCACCTCCGGGTTGTCTGACTTGCGGGAGGTTCCGGCCCTGCTTCTGAATTTGAGCGTGAAGAACAGGGAGTATGAACCGAAAAAAAGGAGTCCTCCAAGCCAAACTAGCGTGCTTACTGCTAACCCGCTCAGCCCATCGCAAACTTTCTCATAGATGTTCTCTTGAGGGGGCGGCTGTGCAATAGACGAGCTTTGTTCTCCCGAACGGATCGGGACAGTGTCTGGACGCAAGGTTTTTTCTCCACTATCCGTTACTGTCACCTTCGTACTGGAGTCGGATTCGGAGGAAAGCATCGGTAGGGTATTCTTTTGATTCAGACTCCATTCAACAGGCAACGCTTGCGGTATTAGATTGAATAGGCTGACAGGGCTTTGCGGAGCGAAGGGAACCAGCAGCTTAATCAAAACGATAAACCACAATGCATGCAGGATTCTAGGGCTAAGGCGCTTGAGGAACAGCTTCCGGGCCAAGAGCAACAATAGCAGGATGACCGTTGAAGCCAGGGACGCGGCCAGGAAGAGGAGGAACAGGGTGTCGATAGACTTCATGAGTTCTTCTTTTTCTCCAAAAGTTGTTGAAGCTCCTCAATTTCTTTCTCAGAGAGGTTCTCTTCTTCGAGAAATTTCGCGCATAACATACCGACGGCCCCTTTATAAACCCTGTCCAGGAAAGAACGATTTTCAGTTTTTAAGTATTCATCGTGTGAAACCAGCGGGTAGTAGAGATAGTTCCGGCCGGACTTCTCGAATGCAATCGCCTTTTTCTTATGCAGCCGGTTCAGAAAGGTTTTAATCGTCTGATCCGACCACTGCATCTGCTGCGTCAGCTTGGAAATAATCTCATTAGCGGACAAAGGCTCTTTTTGCCAGAGGAGCTTCATCACTTCGCTTTCGGCCTCGGTAATGCGTGGGGATTCCTGCATTGTCTTCACCTGTTTTCAATAATTTTTGTTTACGTCTGTAAACGATAGTTATAGTTTACAAGTGTAAACGTAACGAGTCAAGCCGAAAGCGAATCATCCGGTATTCCCATATCAAACATCTGCATATAAATGTCATACGGATTGTGTAAACTTTTGATTTTTTATTTGCTTCAAATTGTATATAATTATCTGATAACAGCCGATAACGTTTTTAATAGTATTCCTGAGTGGAGCCTTGCCTCTTACAGCCCCTAAGCAGTCGGTCTGGCTCTTTTTTGCAAATATAAAAGAGATAAGGAAGGTTTTTTATGAGCAGCGAACAGAAAAAAACAGACATTATCTTAATTGGTGCCGGAGTCATGAGTGCGACTTTGGGAGCTTTGCTGAAAGAGTTAGCACCGGAATGGGAAATTAAAGTGTTTGAGAAGCTTGCAGGCGCGGGAGAAGAAAGCTCTAACGAATGGAACAATGCAGGTACGGGCCATGCGGCACTGTGTGAGCTCAACTATACTTCCGAGAAGTACGACGGATCCATAGATATCAGTAAAGCTGTAAAAATCAATGAACAGTTCCAGCTTTCCAGACAGTTCTGGTCTTATCTGGTGGAACGCAACCTGATTCGTCATCCGCAGGACTTCATTATGCCGCTTCCGCACATGAGTTGGGTGCAAGGGGAAAAGGACGTCTCTTATTTGAACAGGCGATTTAAAGCGCTATCAAAAAATCCTCTGTTTCAGGGGATGGAGTATTCCGATGACCCTGCGAAGCTGAAGGAATGGATTCCGCTGATGATGGAAGGCCGTACATCGAATGAACCGGTAGCTGCAACCAAGATCGACTCGGGAACAGATGTCAACTTTGGCGCCTTGACGCGCCTGTTGTTTGATCATCTAAAAAGCCAAAACGTCGAAATCAACTATAAGCATGGGATCAAGGATATTAAACGGACCAGCGACGGTATGTGGAAAGTTAAAGTGCATAATCTGGATAACGGTAAAATTGAGTACCATACCGCCAAATTCGTCTTTATCGGGGCTGGAGGCGGCAGCTTATCCTTACTGCAAAAAACCGGCATTCCAGAGTCCAAACATATTGGCGGATTTCCGGTAAGCGGATTATTTATGGTCTGCCACAATCCGGAAGTCGTCGCACAGCATCATGCGAAAGTATACGGTAAAGCCAAGCTTGGGGCTCCGCCAATGTCTGTCCCGCATCTGGATACCCGTTATATCGGCAACAAAAAGGCACTGCTGTTCGGACCGTTTGCCGGCTTCTCGCCAAAGTTCCTGAAAACGGGTTCGAATTTGGATTTGATCGGTTCGGTAAAACCGAATAATCTCCTCACCATGCTGGCGGCTGGTGTAAAAGAAATGTCTTTGACCAAATATCTGATCCAGCAGCTAATGTTATCGAATGAACAACGTATGGATGAAATACGCGAGTTTATTCCCAACGCCAAAAGTGCAGACTGGAGTATGGTGGCAGCAGGCCAACGTGTGCAGGTGATCAAAGATACGGAGGGTGGTAAAGGAACGCTCCAATTTGGTACCGAAGTAGTGAGTGCCGCCGATGGGTCGGTAGCTGCGCTGTTGGGCGCTTCTCCAGGTGCTTCTACTGCCGTTCACGTGATGCTGGAAGTACTTGAGAAATGCTTCCCGCAGCATATCAGGCAATGGGAGCCGAAAATAAAAGAAATGATTCCTTCTTACGGCATTTCACTGGAGGACAACCCGGAATTGCTCCAGGAGATTCTGGCTTCTCTAACGCAGACACTTGGTCTAAGTGAAAAAGAACCGCAAACGACCCCATAAACCATCCTTGAGTTGAACCGTTTCGTACGGTTCAACTTTTTTGTAGCGCTCCGGCTATAAGTCCTTATCCTCGAATGGAAACAATCCGGTTGCGGCCTTGATCTTTAGCTTCGTATAAGGCTTCGTCCACCGATTTGAACAAATCACTTAAGTAGGCAGCCGCGTCCCTTGGCTGCCGGGCCGTGAAATCACTGATACTTAGAAGACCCATACTAATGGTGACCGACACAGGCTGATCCACATTCTCGATACTCATCTTATTGAATTCTATGTTCGCTTTGAGCTGTTCGGCCAGGAGCAGTGCCTGTGACTCATCCGTATCCGGTAAATAAATAATGAATTCCTCTCCGCCATAACGGGCTAAGATGTCATCCTGCCGAATCGTTTGCTGCAGGATATCCACCGTACCGCAAATCACCGCATCTCCGGCCAAATGACCGTAACGATCATTGACCGCTTTGAAGAAATCAATATCTATCAGGATAAGTGTGGACGGGGCCCGGTATTCCCGGTTCTTGGTCACTTCACTCTCCAGCTGTTGGGTTAAATAGTGACGATTATAGCATCCTGTCAAGCTGTCGGTGATCGCCATCTTCGTAAGCTTGCGGTTGGTCTGAAACAACTCCTCCTGGACCTTGATTAAAGATTCGTTTCTTTCCTGGAGGATGCTGTTCTGATGATTAGTCTCCTCAATGAGCCGGCGAAGTTCGCTCATATCCTGGAACGTGATGATCCGCCCCACCCTGACAGCATTAACCATAATGGGCGCGGCATGAATGTGGATGTATAGCTGGATGTCAGGCTTCCAGAACTCAATCTCAGCCACCTCATCGGGACATTCCCGGTAACGAAGCAGGAAGTTTGCGTTCTCTACGGTGCTGCCGGGCAAGATGCCGGATATGTCGAACAGGTCACCGGCTTCCATTAGCAGGAGGGGGTGCAGGGCCTGATTGATTTCCACCACCTTTTCATGATCATCAAGCACTAGAATCCCATACTCCAACGTATCTATAATATCCTGGTGGGCGATGGTCACAATATCAAACACTTTATCCTGATGAATTGTAATCACAAAGAAAATAGCTGAGATCACAATACCCAAAGAGGTGAACCCCGGGATGACGGGCAAATAATCATCTAGTACAACATTCAGGAAGATATCGAGCATAAGAAATACGGTCACCGCCAGTATCCCTTTCAGCATGTACATGACCTGGTTTTTAATCCGGGGCGCCTGACCGGAGACCAGGGCTACATAAATGATATATAAGGATACGATGGCATGGATAACGAGAATCGAAATATTGATCCAAAAAATAGGACCATAGATTCTTTCTACATATCCGCCGTTTACAGGGAGAACAAACCAGCCATTCGGATTCAGCACCACACCGAGCGATGAGATGATAGCCGGGATGAACAGGAGCATTAATATTTTCCGCTTGAGAAATTGCGATTGGCCTGAGAGAAGAATGGTGAAGAAGATCCAGCCGGCAGTCAGCAGAGAAGCATCCACAAAGGCAAGCTTCACATAAAACAATTGGTGAATGGGGTCCCGGGCGGATCTGATGGCGAACTGGCAGTAAGGCCATATCATCATGGAAAAATGAAATGCCAAATATACTTTATGCAGATTTGTAATTGTGACTGAAGTAAATATGTATACGAACAAAAGAAATAAAATGAAGCAAAGTATCAAATCAATCCACGACTCCAAAGCCAATTGGTGCACCCTCTTGCTATTATTAGTAATTTGAATCAATGTGGGTCTAGAGTCTTATATATTGATTTTAATATATAATCAGCATGGAAAGATTACAAGATATTAAGGGGATTAATACAGGAAAGTACCATTCGGCCGTTGAATATATCCGAAACCGCACTATTGAATAAGTAGGCGTATCCAGATAAGCCGCAGGAGGAGAACAATATGAAGTCGATCACCGTTCAAAGTCTTACGGAAAAGTTTCATTTGGAGGTGCTTGCGGGTTCCAGCCGTATGGACCGTTTAATTACCCGTCCGCGGACGCATAGACCGGGGCTTGAGTTTGTGGGGTATTTTGATTTCTTTCCCATGGAGCGGGTGCAAGTGCTCGGGCGCAAGGAAATTAATTATTTATTGACGCTAAGCGTAGAAGAACGCAGGCTGCATATCGGGAATATCGTCAAATATCATCCGCCGTGTTTCATTGTGACGACAGGCCAGCAGGAGATCCCTTATCTGACCCTGTTCTGCGACCAGGAGGGCATTCCCCTGCTGCGGACAGCAGAGACGACAACCGAGTTCATCGCCAAGCTGGACAGCTATCTGGTGAAGACACTTGCGCCCGAGCTGTCGATCCATGGCGTATGCGTCAACGTATCGGGCATAGGCATACTGCTCAGGGGCAAGTCCGGGATCGGCAAAAGCGAAACCGCACACACGCTTATTAGAAGAGGCCACCGGTTCGTGGCGGACGATATAGTGGTGCTTAAGAAGCTGGGGCCGGCTACGCTGCTCGGGACGCATAATGAGACAACACGCGAGTTCCTGGCGCTGCGGAGCATCGGGCTGATTAATGTCGTACGCCAATACGGGCGCAGGGCTTTTCAGGACGAGACACGAATCGTACTCGACATTGAGCTGTCCCCATGGCGGGAGAATTCTCTGAATAATGAGCTGGAGCTGGTACCTAAGTTCACCGAATATCTTGGCGTCCAAATTCCGCATATCGAGGTCCAGCTTCAGCCGGGTCGTGATGTCGCCGGTCTGATCGAGGCAGCCGCCAACAATTGGTACCTGAAGCAGCTCGGTTACAGCGCCGTTGAAGATTTCATGAAGCGGATCGAAGATGGGATGCAGCCGTGAGCGTAGGGAATAGGGTAGAAAGACAGACTGCGAAGGAACCCTAGGCAGTCTGTCTTCTTTTTTATGGAATGTCCGGGTTTTATGTTTCTGACCGAAAGGTTTTACCGAGCGGATGACCCAGGCCGAAATAATGACGGAAATTATAGATTAACGGACTCCATTTTTGCGGATCGATATGATCTCCTTCAAGGATAATTTCTTTATGCGCATGTACATGCACAGCTTGGGTCTCAATAATAGCAAAGTCCGGAGAATGCTCAGGAATCCGAATGTTTTTTACGCGGGCTTCAATTTGTAGCGGGCATTCCATAATTCGTGCAGGTTGTACCGCTATAGACTGGGCAGGAGTCAATCCACTTATAGCATATTTGTCTTTTTGATAGGAAAATCCATATTTCTGCTTATGCTCTGGAACGGGGTTTTTGCCGGTATAAGGCGCTAATTGTTCTACATTCTCCCAAAGGGAAGGGCCCGGAATATTAATTACACACTCAGGAAGCAGCTCTAAATTTTCAAGCGCTTTCCCCTCCAGTCCAACCCCTAGTACAATACAATCTCCCAATGCCCATGATGAAGAAATAGGACTAATATTTACTGTTCCATCTTCATTTAATGTATTTAGCAATATGACCGGAGTTCCATAATAGAGAATTTTAGGTTTAATCAATTCTGTCTGTGGCATCTGGTTCGTATTGTTCATTAGTCGTTCTCCTCCTATTTTGTATACATCCTCCCTAATTGTATAATATAAATAGTTCAATCATCATCGAAATGTGGAATGCAAAAATGGAGGGCGAAAATGAAAGCAAATTCGAATGTAGCTGTGATTGCTTCTCTGGTGAGCGAAACTTCCCGTGCAGCAATATTAACTGTTTTACTGGATGGAAGGTTTCATGCAGCAAGTGAGTTAGCCTATATGGCAGGCATCCAGCCTCAAACAGCAAGTTTCCATTTAGCAAAAATGGTCAATGCTAACGTAGTTGCCGTTGAGAAACAAGGGAGACACCGGTACTATGGGATTCGTAATCAGGAGGTAGCCCAGGTGATGGAATCCTTGTTATCACTCGCTCCACCCGTCCCAATTAAGTCTTTAAGACAAGCTTCAGAGGATAAAGCACTGCGTTACGCAAGAACTTGTTATGATCATCTCGCCGGGAGTATAGGAGTTCAATTAACCAATGCCCTCCTTAGAGCAGGTATTCTGCGTGAAGATAAGGAAGGGTTTGCTGTAACTGAAGACGGGGAGGATTTTTTTGCAAGCTTTCAAATAGACGTTGAACAGGTTAAGAAAAAACGCCGCTCATTTTCACACAAATGTCTGGATTGGAGTGAAAGACGGCACCACCTTGCCGGAGCATTAGGGAGTGCTCTTCTGGAGAAGCTGTTAGAGGTGAATTGGGTGCAGCGTCTGCCTAACACACGAGCCATAAAGATTACTTCTGAGGGCAAAAGGGGCTTCAAGGAAGTTTTTTCATTGGATGTTGAGGATGAACAGGGATAACTCTCAAGCCTTCAGGGTATGTTAGGGAAAAGACATCAAGGGAGTGCATGAGGATGGCCAGAAGAAATAGAAGATATGCCGTGCCCGGGGCTGCACAGGGGATGCAGACGTTCAAAGCAGATGTGATGAAGAGCGAAGGTTATGCCGTTGATCCCAGCCACCCGGACAACGTAAAATACGAAGTGGCCAAGGAGCTGGGTATTCCTCTGCAGCCAGGCAACAATGGCGGTCTGACTACGGAATCAGCCGGACATATTGGCGGGAAAATCGGCGGTGCGATGGTCCGGGAAATGGTCCGTCTTGCCCAGGAGCAGCTTGCGAACAAAGACCAACCCTAAGCCATGAAGCTGCAGCAGCAGCTATACAGGCTTGCGTGCTTCTGCCGGATCAACTACATCATTCTTAATATAGCTAACTCCGTCCCTCTGGGGACGGTTTTTTGCGTTGACAAGCAGCAGCCCGAGTGCTGTATTCATCAGGACTCAGGCTGCATGTACCTTACAGTGAGAATAAAGTGCGCAAAAGGCCGCGCTTTTTGGGTGGAGCCTGAAGCTTGGCAGTGGCAATAGGGCGTATTTCTTCAGAGGACGATGTTTTGCTGTTTGGTTTCTGAATTGTTTCTATGGATACAGCCAATTGCTGGATCATCTGGCGCAGGTCCTCGAGTTCTTCACGCTGCCGGAGCAGTTGAACCGAGACCACTTCGTCGGCTTTCTGGTCAAGGGAGTGTTCAATATGAACGATGCGGGATAACAGCTCTTCCATAGGCTTATCCGGTGTGCGCAGGGGGCGCATATCTTGCAGCGGCTCTGCCGGCTCAGGTTGTTTGTTGCCCCCCAGATCAATACTATCCAAGGTCTCCCCATGCTCGATTCGCTCTTTAATAGATTGTAGCAGGCCGATTTCCTGCCCGGTGAAGATGTAGTGCCCAAATCGGTCCTTTGGAAAGAAATTAGGGAACATGGCGGCCCAACGTTTGATTGTCGTCTGGCTAACGGACAGCAGTTCTGCAGCTTCCTTTGTTTTTAACATTTCCATTTCGATTCCTCCGCTTCGGGGTGTTTGCTATAACCAATTCGTTGTCTTTAAGCGACTCCCTGCAAGGGTGACAAAGGAGGTGTCTATTCGCTAAACAAAGTGCTATTACGAGCAAACATACGGTTAGCTGAAGGATACTGTTCTACAAAAAAGGCCATTTCGTGCAGTCAAACCAGATAATAGATTAATAGGTTATTGCTGCTTATTATATACCCAAGCCCCTTCACAGTTTGTGCATAAAATATAAAGAGACTCCATTTCACTGAGTTTCAAAGATTGCAGATTTTAAGAGTAAGGAGGATGGTTATGAAAGGATTAATCTTATGCGCCGGTAAGGGAACAAGACTTCGGCCTTCGACTTATACCAAACCCAAATGCATGTTGCCTGTTAACGGGGAGTATATTCTTGTCTCCATCATTAAGAAGCTTGTTGCTGCCGGTATTACCGATATTGGAATCGTAGTGAACGCTACACAAGGGGAGATCCGGGAAACGATCGGGGACGGGGAGCGGTGGAACGCCTCTTTAACCTTTCTGCTGCAAGATGAAGCTAAGGGTCTGGCGGATGCGGTCAAAAGTGCAAAGTCTTTTATGGCGGATTCTCCTTTTGTATTAATGCTTGGCGATAATTTATATGAAGGTGACATAGAGCCCTTGATTGGCTCACTGGACGCGGATCATTTTAAGGCTTCGATATTGCTTCAGCGGGTCGAGGACCCCAGTCAATTTGGTGTTGCCGTGATTGAGGAACAGCAAATTGTCAGTCTGGAGGAGAAGCCGAAATCTCCGAAATCTAACTTGGCTATTGTCGGCGTATATGCTTTAACTGCGGCCATCTGGCCGGTCATTGAGAGACTTACGCCTTCTCCCCGCGGAGAATATGAGTTGACTGATGCCATTCAAATGCTCATCTCACAAGGCGGACATGTGGCGTACAGTGTGACGGAGGCGCCATTTTTTGATATCGGTACCCATGAACGCTGGCTTGAGGCGAATCGCTACAAGATGGATCATGATCCAAAGAACTTTGCAGACCGCTCTGATCAGGACAGTAAGGTTCAGTGGATTCCTCCCGTCATTGTTGATCCAACCGCCCTCGTAATGAACAGTGTGATTGGACCCCATGTGTATATTGGGCCGAATTGTGTCGTCGAAGATTGCATTATAACCAATAGTATTTTGACGGATGAGGTGCGGTTGTCCCATGTCCATGCGGCGGGAAGTGTGTTTGGATCACATGTTCATCTGGCCGAACAGGAAATTCACGAGCAGCCGGCCCGTCATATTCTGGGTGATCGTTCAACAGTCACAAGACTCCATTCTGACCCGCAGAACGGCGATTCAAAATAATTTAGATACGTACTGGGGATTAGTCCAATCCAGACACAGGGATAAACATACACTTAAAGTAGTCTAATGCATCAGACAAATGTGCAGGAGTATACTTTTAAGGGCAGGTGATCCTTGAGAATGATTGAGCTGGTTTTGACGATCAATGACAAAGACGGGAGCTATACCGAACATGCGGGTGTTGTACTTGCATCAATCTTTTCCAATACCCAGCAACCGATCAATGTGCACATTGTGCACGATGATACCTTAAGCGGAGAAAACAAGTGGAAGCTTACCCAACTGGTGGAAACATTCTATCACAACATTTATTTTTATCATGTTACTGTTCCTGAGGACTTGAAAGAGGTTGCGTCCGGTGTGCAAAAAATAGACTATTGGACGATAGCCAGTATGTACCGTTTGTTGTTTCCGCTAATTCTTCAGGTTGACAGGGTTATTTATCTGGACTGCGACATTTTGGTCAATATGGATATTAACGAATTGTGGAGCATCGATCTGGGAGAACGCTATTTGGGCGCAGTATTGGATCAGGGCGAAAATATGCTGGAGTATTTTATTTCACTTGGATTAAATGCGGAGGTGTATTTCAACTCGGGAGTCATTCTGTTCCAACTGGATAATATTCGTAAGCATCCGAACTGGTATGGAGAAATGCTTCATTTCTTGCGCTATTATCCAACGATGACCATGCCTGATCAGGATGTTCTGAATGCCATATACAGCTCCAACTTTTTGCAGATGGATCTGCGGTTTAATACATTCGCCCATGATGAACTGGATTTAAATAATAAAATTGTTCATTTCGCCGGAGACACCAAATGGTGGGAGCCGGAGTCTCCTGCATCACCGCTGTACAATAGGTTCCTTTCCATGACTCCCTGGTCTAAAGAATTCACACCAGAGCCAGTTTATGAACCGGAGCCGGTCTACATCGCCCCTGAGCTACCCGCTCAGGAAATCCATCATGTAGAAGAGATACAGCATGTGGAAGAGGTGCATCAGCCTGCAGAAATACTGCTTCCGCCGCCACCGCCACCGCCACCGCCACCACCACCACCACCACCACCACCGCCACTGGTCCCTGAGGTGGCCCCACCAGTTCCGGTGAAGCCTCCCGTAAAGCGGCACAGACTGAAACGCCGCAGAGTGTTGCGGTTAAAATTAAGACTGAGAAGAAAAAGATTGATCCGTCTCAAATTCCGCTCTCTCAAGCGGGTAAGGCTGATTAAAGGACATCGTGCAAAGAAGAGAAAAGTACGCAAATTGGCAATGAGAAGGCAACGTTTGGCCAGAAAAAAGAGAATTCATGTGGTAAGAAGAAAACATGCGTTAAAACGTACCTCATAAGGACCTATGCCAAGGATCTGTCCAGTGTTCCGGTATCTAAAGAAACCACTCCGCTCAGGAGTGGTTTCTTTAAGGATTGCCAATAGGTGAGGATTATGGGACTATAGTAGAAAAACAGCAAATGGGGAACAACAATACTATGTCGAATTTACCAAAATGTCCAAAATGTAATTCGGAATACACTTATGAGGATGGCAGCTTGCTCGTATGCCCGGAATGTGCCCATGAATGGAGTCTGGAAGCAGAGGCCGGGGACAGCGAAGATCAAAAGATTGTTAAAGACTCCAATGGAAATGTCCTGAACGATGGCGACACGATAACAGTGATTAAAGACCTGAAAGTTAAAGGAACGTCTTTGGTCGTGAAAATAGGCACAAAAGTAAAAAATATTCGTCTGATTGACGGAGATCATGATATTGACTGCAAAATTGACGGGTTTGGGGCCATGAAATTAAAATCAGAGTTTGTGAAAAAGGTATAAAAAGACAAAAGCGGCTTTAGCGATAACATTCGCTGGCCGCTTTTGTGCATCTTTCAACCCTTAATTTTTTTGAATGAGATCTCTTTAGCAAGAAGTTCGCGGAATTCCGCTACATTGCTGAAAATTCCATCCGGCGAAACATCGTAGACCAGGCTCTGGTAAGTGGATAACCAGCGGACACCGTAAGTACGCAGTCCGGCAGCCTTGCCTGCGAGGATGTCTGCATTGCTGTCACCTACGAATACAGCATCTGCCGGATCAAGGCCCAGTATGTTCAATGCTTTATGTATACCTTCGGGGTCTGGCTTGGGTCTATCCACGTCATCCCCTGTAATCGTGATATCAAAAAAGTCCGTCATGTTCAAAGCCCCGGTTGATATCTCAAACGCGCGTCTGCTTTTCCCCGTGATTACAGCAAGCTTCACACCTTGTCCCTTCAATAAATGAAGCAGATCCATAATTCCCTGGTCGGGTTGGAAATCTTCTTCAAAATGCCCCTGCTCATATAACGAGTAATAATCTTGAATACCTTGCAGAACGGAGGCTTTATCTTTGAAGTTGCCGCCAATGATGTCTTCCTCTGTCGGGCCAAACATGGCAACCAGTTCGTCATTCGTAACCTCTCGATTATCGTATTGCTTAAATACGGCTTTAAAGGCACTGAAGGATACCGGCAAAGTATCGGCAAGCGTCCCATCAAAATCAAATAATACGGCTTGAATTGACATATAAAGAGCACCCCATAAATTAGTATAGGAAATAAAATACATTATATCAGAATCAATCGCTCCTTTGGATATACTCCAGAAATTCAAGGATGATTTCAGAAACAGCATCTTCTTTGGGCATGTGAATGAACTTGCTTATATTTACTATATCTTCCTTATAGAGCTGAATAAGCTCCAGCATCGCTTCCGGGTCCTTTTGCCTGACAGCCTGCATTAATTCCAGGATCTGGCGGTCTGTGATCATTTCAGCATCATCTTTGTTTTCCATAGTGAATTGCCCCTCTAGTTGAGCTATTTGATAGGAACTTATGTTCGCATATTAACATAATTTAAATCATTATTCAATATTTTGGGTGGGGTGTGAACCGCTTCATCCTGTTCCTCGACCCATGTGATTTAGGGTGATCTAAAGTGATATAATAGTGCCAGCTTCTAGCCGAATGACATGAAAGGAGGTTTCTTGTGCACCTATCTGTGTTTTACAATCATATTGTAAGGGCAAGCGAGCAAACCGGGCTGACATTGGAGGAAGTACTGGATAAAGCACAGGAGTTTGGCATCAGTGCGGTAGAGCTGGATCTTGAAGAGGCCTTAGGCTGCGGCAAAGAGGTCATGAAGAAACGGCTGGAACAAGCGGGTATTTCGGTCGCGTCGATGTATGGCTTTTTTGATTTTGGGAATGACCCCGATACCAATCCAGGGTTTGAATTTATCGACACGGCGGAATATTTGGGAGCGGGGAAAGTGCTCATGATCCCCGGATTCATTGATGAATCTGCAAGTGCCGAGGAGCGCAATAAGGCGCTGCATAATATGGCCGGGGCTTTGAAAGCGATTTGTGATTATGCTGAACGTAAACGCATTCTTGTGACGATGGAGGACTTCGATGACCTTCGCGCGCCGTTCTCCGGCTCGGAGGAACTGCTCTGGTTCCTGGAGCATGCGCCTAAGCTGCACATCACTTTTGATACAGGGAATTTCGTTTACCGTGGTGAGGATGAACTGGAAGCCTTTGAGAAGCTTAAGCATAGAGTCGTCCATGTCCACTGCAAAGACCGCTCAGTGGATGAACAGAATGGCGGCATGCCGAAGCTGGCCATGAGTGGAGCGCGGCTGTTCCCATCGCCCGCCGGGTATGGCTTCATCCCGATTGAAGAGATTCTGACCCGGCTGAAGGCGAGCGGTTACGATGATACGCTGGCTATTGAGCATTTTGATGCTGTGGACCAGTTGGGCTACATGGAACAATCGGCGGAGTGGCTTCGTTCCGGCTGGGCTAAGCAGCCGGTCTAAAAACTTAAACACACATAAGAATGGCCATTTTACTTTGTAAAAGGAGGACTGGAATTGTTTGATACAGCTGACGATGGGCAATTGATTGAGCGCATAATGCAAAAAGACCCGGATGCCCTCGAAAGGCTTTACGACCGATATGAACAAGTAATCTATAGCTTTGCCTACCGGATAGTAAAGGACTCGATGGCGGCCGAGGAAGTGATGCAGGAGCTGTTCCTGCGTATTTGGAAGAATGCGGAGCACTTTGATGCGGCCAAGGGGAAGCTCACCACCTGGATGTTCACGGTGACCCGCAATATTGCCATAGCCCATCTTCGCAAGCGGAGCACAAGGGTTCCGCAGCAACCCGGATCAGAGAGTCTGGAGCTGATCCAGGATCAGGCGACGATGACCGAGGAAACGGCCGAGCTGCTGATGGCCGGGGAGCAGGTAAGGGCAGCACTGAGAGAGCTGAGCAGGGATCAGCAGCAGGCTCTGGATATGATCTATTATCAGGGCTTAACCCAGCAGGAGGCAGCAGACCTTGCATCCATTCCGCCGGGCACGGTCAAGAGCAGGGTAAGATTGGCAATGAAACAGCTCCAGAAGCGATTGAGCCATTGGGGAAGGAGGGAGCATGTTCATGACTGAAGAGGCGAACGATAGATGTGAACTGGTTGAATTGTATGTTCTGGAAGCTTTGCCTGAAGATGAAATGCAGAAATTCGAGGCTCATTTAATGGAGTGCACAGATTGTAGCAAGCGGGTGAAGGAATATCGCAGCGTGATGGACCTGCTTCCTCTTGCCTCAGAGCCTGTTCAGCTGCCCTCGGGAATGAAGTCACGGATAATGTCCCGGGTACTGGTAACGGATGCTCCGGCACAGGTCAAACGTTCAATAGAAGAGGAGCCGGTCCAGGCACTTCCTGTAGAACGGGAAGTGAAGACAGTGCCCCCGGCTGCGCCCGCCAAAAAAATCCCATTCTGGCGGTACGTAAGCCTGGGTCTTGCCGCAGCGGTGCTGATTATGATGATTTATGCGGGACAGCTGCGTCAGGATGTGGACCAGCTCCAGCAGCAGATTGCCGGCGGCACGAAGCCGGCACAGGAGCTTAAGGTTCATGAGTCGGTCGCACTGAGTCCGGCGGCCAAGGATATTGTGGCCAGCGGTTTGGCGACGATCGTCGTTGACAGCAGCGGCACCCATCTTGTCGTTCAAGCGGAGAATCTGCCGGAGCTGACAGGAACGGAAGTGTTTCAGGTATGGCTGATCAAGGGAGATGCCCCGCAGAATGCAGGAACCTTTGTATCACGCGCGGGGAATGGCGCGCTCTATTATTCATTCAAACCGCAGGAATACGATACAGTGGCGATCAGCCTTGAGCCAGATGCCAGTGGAGAAGCACCACGGGGGCAGATGGTCCTTACCGCACCGATAAAAAAAGGGTAACAGGGCAGGGAATTAAATTCCCCGATACCGAAGAAGACAAAGGGCCATCCAAGCGGATGGCCCTTGTTCCAAATATAAGTTAGTTTACGGATTAAGATGTGGGATTCGCTTGGAACAGACTGTTTTTGTACTGAATCAGCGGTGCCAGCCACACCATACCCGTGCCCCGGTATACATTGACCAGTCCCTCACCGGAGGCCGCAGAGCCCATCCGGGTTTTGCCGGATTTCTCAACGGTGAAGTCCAGGGAATTGGACCACATTAACGCAAAGTTTCCATCCACCTTCAGTACATCATTCTGCAATTCGATGACGACGGCTTCTTCGGAAGGAATGGGGGCTTCCAGTGCCAGAATGCCTTTTCCTTTGGCACTTAGATTAAACAGTCCTTCTCCTCCCAGTACGGCAGAGGATGCATTCTTACGCGCAGTGACAGCAACGTCCAGTGTCGACTCGCAAGCCAGGAACATGCCATCGTCAATGACGATATGGTCGTTGTCGACGTCAATCAGCCACAAATATTTATAGGTGGTCTCCAGCAGAATCGTTCCCGTACCTTTGTAAAGCGGTTTGATTGCCGTGGTGCCGGTCACCGCACTGGAGACGATGTTTCTCATGAGCCCTCCAACACCCTTAACCCCGGAGGTCATTTCAATATTGCCAATCATATATTGCATCGCCCCTGCGCCCAGCATAACCTCGCTGTTGCTCAGTTCAATCATAAGCTGCTTGTTGCGCATATTGCTTTTGCTCATGAAGAAGTTGTTTTGGGCTTCCAGCAGTGTGGTGCTGCTCAGATCCTCCTTATATTCGATGACCGTAAATCCGCCAAGCTGCTCCTTAATCACTACATTGCTGTTATCTTTCAGATTATTAATCGTGTAAGCCATAAGATACACTCCTCCACCCTCGCAGATATTGTGACAATACGCAGTTGCCTTCAAGGCATAAGTATTCGACAAGAAAGGGCAGTATCCTTGCTTTTCACTCTTGAATAATAACAATACGAAATATATAATATGGAGAATCTGACAAATGAGGTGAATGGATGTCTTTCCGTATCGTTCCGAGGAACTAGTAATCGGGCTGGGTAACACGCGTACCAGCTATCAAGGGGGCAGTCTGTCTCTTTGATCGACTATTACTAGCATTCGGAATGGTGTCGGGCGGTCATTTTACGGAGCCGGGACACTAAGCGGTTTAACTTTGGGACACACATTTTTGAATTGTGGGGGTTCTCTGGAGTTGAACGGCGGAGGAAGTCCCGGCTTTTTTATATACTTCATTTGAAAGATTGGGGATATCTGTGATGTTGAGAAAATGTCTTGTCCATCTGAAAGGGTGGATTGTGCTGTATATCAGTTTAGGTTTTGCCATTCAATTCTTAAGCAGTCTGGGGATTGTGGTCTTTCAGAAGATCCTGGATAGGGCTGTGGAAGGAACATCTTTAGGAGAAATATCGGGTTTTATTGTGAGCTATGGGGTACTGCTGGGCCTGGTGGTCGTCCTTAACTATGTGGATGAATATCCAAGCGCCCATCTGTCGAACAGCATCACGGAGCGATTGAAGATCCTGGCGCTGTCCAAAATATCCAAAATCGATTATCTGGCCTATCAGGAGATGGGTACAGGCCAAATGATCAAAGTGATTGAGAACGGCGCAGCGGCCGGCAACAGCATTATTTACTCCTTTTTCCTCAAAACCCTGCATGAGCTGCTGCCCACGATAATCTTCAGCCTGATCTTCATCAGCTTCTACGATATGCGGATCATGCTGGTGATTGCTGCCGGCTATGTTGTGATCTTCCTGATCACAAACGTATTGCTCAAAGTTTTGTACCGGATCAAGTCAACCATACTTCAAGAGCAAGAAGCCATGTCCAGATATTCCATTCGTGGATTTATGGAGCTGGTCGTCTTCCGGACGAACAGAAAGTATGAGCAGGAGATCCGCAAAATAAGTGATACCGCAAGAAATATCATTCATAAAAGTGCTCAGCTGCAAATGATTCATGAGTCCTTTTTTGCAATCTTCGAACTGTTTATTACTGTCATCAAAGTGATTGTGCTGATCTACGGGGTGAGAAACGTGGTGTCAGGTCAGGCCTCTCTTGGGGTGATGGTCGCATTGTTTATGTTTATTGATAAAATATATACGCCGATTGCCATTTTCAATGTGCTGTTCGTGAATTATCGGCTGAATAAAGTAACCTACCAGCGGTTTGAGCAGTTCATCAATGCGCCGGAGGACCGGAATCTGGAAGCCGGAACAGCAGTTACAGAGCTGCGGGGTGCTTTTGAATTCAGAGATGTGTCTTTTAAATATGGAGAGGTTCCGGTTCTGCGTCAATTATCCTTTTCGATTGCGCCCGGAACGTCGGTTGCTCTGGTGGGACTGAGCGGAAGCGGGAAATCGACGATCATCAAATTAATGGCCGGACTGTTAAAAAAGAGCGGAGGCCAGCTGCTGCTCGACGGCGTGGAGTTGGATCAGATTTGCCTGAACAGCTATTACGAACATATCTCCTATCTCTCTCAGGACAGTCCGATTTTTGACGATTCCATCCGGGGGAATATGGTGTTCGAGCAGAGCCTTCCGGATGAAGAGCTGTATGCTGTGCTGGACAAGGTTCATTTGAAAGAGAAGGTGCTGCAGCTGCCGGAGCAGCTGGATACCCTGGTAGGGGAGAAAGGCCTCAAATTATCGGGAGGCGAAAGACAGCGTTTGGCCTTTGCCCGGGCTATTTTGCAGAAGCGAAATATTGTCATTCTGGATGAACCGGTATCAGCCCTCGATAATATTACGGAGAAAAGCATCATGGAAACGGTCTTCCGCGAATTTCAGCACAAAACGGTGATCATTATAGCCCATAGGCTGAATTTTATTAAAGAGGTCGACAAGATTCTTGTGATGGAGAACGGCTGTCTTGCGGGCGAAGGAGATTTCGAGTCCTTAATGGAACATTGCGCTCCTTTCAGGGCCTTGTGGAATAATGGCAGGGTATCTAACCAAACTCTTCCCTTTGCGAGATCTTGAACAGTGCAGCAAAAATGGCGGTGACAATGGATAAGGTGATCAGATAGGGCTGCGACATCGTCAACTCCGCAAACCAATACTCCCCGGCCAGCAGGAAGATGACATAAGCCAGACCCAGACCGAAGAGAAAGGAGCTTATTTCCCCGGCCTCTCTTTTTATGTTCAATTTCTGGGTAATCAGTGACAAAACTACGGACAGATCATACGCGATCACCATGAGCATGCCGGCAGTATAGTAGGTGCGGTCCTCCATCGGAGCAACCCCTTGGTCGATAATACCTGCAAAAAACTTTGCGATAAGCATGGCCACGATCCAGGCGATCAGATGGGAAGCTGTTTCTATAAGAACATTTTTTGAATAGCTTCCTGCAGTGGCCTGCGCCTGTTTCTCCCAATAGGAATAAATGAGGATATACAGGGTAAGTCCGATGCAGCATGTATAGAAATATCCGGGTAATTCCCCTGAAAACAGTTCTGTCAGAAGTTTAATACCTGTCTTTAATACTTCTCCGATGATGGAAAACAAAATTACGGCCTCCCCAAACCTATGTGGTATAAGAACTATTGGTCAAATTTCAGGTTTTGCGGTTCCGGCGGAAAGACTTCTGCATCCACCAGGCCATCCGTTACCGGGATATCCTTGCCTACTTCTTCAAATTCACAATCTCCCAGCCATACCTTCCCGGGGCCTGTCAACAGGATTCCGATATTGATACATACGGCTTCGGGAGGTACATCCAGCACACAAGCGTAATGGTTCCATTCCGTGGTCCCCCGAATGCTTCTGTGCTGCATGTTGTCGAAGGCTAACAGGTTCTGCAGCTTATCATCAATCCGCATCCATAAACCGCACCAGTCGGTGACATTCTCCGTACTGACAAAGCCGGCAAACCGCATCCGCTTTCCCGTATACGGCTGGGCCTGGAATTGCTGCATCACTGTACCGAAATCATTGAACTCGAATGTTTCTCCGGCCGTAGACTGTAGACAGACAGAGGGGGTGGTCTTATAGTGGATTCGGGTATCCAGCGTCACGTTATACTTCTCCGGAGTCGTTCCGGTAACTTTCCAGCCTTTAATTTCTGACATTGTGTAGACCTCTCTTTCTTGAATCAGCAGTTTCATCTGCGCTCTGTATTGGGCAGGCGGTAAAGCATAAATTTCCTTAAAAGCTCTGGTAAAGGCCTCCTGGCTCTCAAAGCCATATTGCAACGCAATATCAAGAATGCGCTCCTCCGAATACAGCAGGAGATTTGCCGCACAGCTCAGCCTGCGGCTGCGGATATGCTCATAGACACTTTTGCCGACATATTTACGAAAAATACGGTGGAAGTGATACTTGGAGAACCCCGCTTCCTGTGCAATCCGTTCCAGGCTGAGCTTCTCTTCGAGATGCTGTTCAATATACTCAATGCTCGTATGGATCAAATGGTAGTACAGTATGTTCACCCCTTCCGGCAAGTAATACTATATAACATACATCTGAACCGATTTTGATAAATCTTGCTGTGATTTAAACATCATCTTGTGCGTCTTCCGGTGCAGTATAAAGTCCACTTCGTCCTTGGTTGGCTGGAATCAGGCTGGAAATGGTATAATTCCTATAAGTAGTAGTTATCGAACTGGGAGGCATAAATAATGAGTGAAAATCTGTTGGAACAACTGGAATTGTGGCATGAAGAAGACGAGATTCAGGAGATCGTCGATGCGATTGAGGAGATTGATCCGGAGGAACGGGACTATGTGCTGAATAGCCACTTGGGCAGAGCGCTGAATAATCTCGGACGTTATGAAGAGGCACTGGAGCTTTTTGAGGAAATCGCCGAAGAGGGTGAAGAGGATCCGCTGTGGCATTTCCGCGTGGGCTTCTGCCATTACTATCTGAAGCAATATGATGAAGCCATCAGAGAGTTTGAAATCGCTGACAAGCTGGACCCTGAGGATGAAGATACCCTGGAGTTTCTGGCACTCAGCCGCCGTAAAGCCGCTAAGAAGAAGTCCACTGTCAAGAAGCCTGTACAAAAATTCGATTTCTCGAACTTTTGGGATGACAGCGAGTATGCGCTCGATACCTACGTATCAGCGCCGCCTTCGGATGAGCTGATTGCTTCCGTGGAGGAAGAGCTGGTCTTCAAACTGCCTGCGTTCTACACTTCCATGATGAAATTACATAACGGGGGGATTCCACACAGCACGCGTATTCCTTTAGGACAAGAGTCTCTCGAAATTTCCGGTTTTCTGGGCATTGGACGGGATAAGAGTCAATCACTGTGCGGAGCTGCGGGCAGCCGGGTTAGAATTGAAGAAGGCGGATACCCTGAGATTGGCGTAGTCATATGCGACACCCCTGCTGCAGAGCATGAAGTGGTAATGCTGGATTACCGCTCATCCGGCAATGACGGCGAACCGGAGGTTGTTCATGTGGACAAGGACAATAATTACAAGATCACGAAGCTGGCCAATAACTTTGAGGCCTTTATTCGCGGACTGGTGAGTGCGGAGAACTGAGTTGCCGCGGATAGAATCGTGCAGTTCAGTGTAATGACGTCATGCTGAATAGTTGGAATGCAAAGGCCCCCATTAGGAGGGCCTTTTTGCAACTGATAAGAAAGGACATAGCCGGTTCTTCTGCACAGTAGACAAAAATTATAGCTGAACTCTGCCTAAACGGGGGGATTAAACTTTGCTATGATGACGGGGCAAGGCTTACATAACGGGAGGAAATACAATGTTGAATGTGTTTGATGTTGCCAAGACGCTTGTAAATCATATTGAAAAAGTTTATTCCGAAGATATCGCGCTGGTTGCTTATTACGGGTCATATGCTCAAGGGACGGCTACTAAACGCTCGGACCTGGACTTCTTTTTCATTCCGGCTACGCCTAAAGGTTACGGGGCAAGCATTCAGTTTATTATTGATGACATCAGTTTCGACTTTTGGCCAATCAGTTGGGAACGTGCGGCAAGCATGGCCTCATTTGAGGAATTCAAAACTTCGATTATCGCTGACTGCAAGCTGCTGTACGTACGCTCAGAGGAAGACCGTGAAAGACTCATGAAGCTGCGTGAACCTATTTCCAGCATGCAATCCCCCGAAAACAGAAGCAACAGGGTCGGAAAAGCAGAAGCCGAGTTCTGCAATGTATACACACACCTGTATAACCTTTGCCGCGCCGGTGCATCCGGGAATATAGCTTATTACAGAACAGAAGCGTACGGCGTATTAACGAGGGGGCTGCAAAGCCTGGCGTTGCTGAATGGAACATATTATAAAAGCGGCTTCGGCAAAAACCGGGAGCAAGTTCTCAGTCTTCCGTTACAACCGCCCCGCCTGGAGCCGCTGATGGAAACCATTATGCGCAGCAGCGTAACAAGCGAGATTGTAGAAGCTTGTGAGGAACTGGTAGCGGGTATATTTGCTATTCTGTCAGCGGAGCAGGAAATGGGCTATGACGCACCTTCTTACCCCGACCGCATGAAGGGTTGTTATGAAGAGGTGAAGGGCGTTCTGGACAAAATCATTACCGCTTGCGAAAGGAATGATTATGATACGGCATTCTTTTCCGCCATACAGGCACAGGAGGAGATCGCCAGCTTTTTATTTCTTGCCGAGACGGGAATCTGGCCCAGCGATTTGATGCTTCATTCGGCTTATGAGGACGTATACCGGCGGTTGGGATTCCCGGAGCTGGCTGGATTGCTGAACCCGGATGACCTATCGCCGTTACAAACCGCTGTGGAACGGTTAAATGCTGATTTGGAAGGGCTTTTCCGCTCCAAGGGAGTGGAGATCAACCGCTTCGCGGATATTGAAGAATTTCAAGCATTTCTAAAGGGAAAATACGCAACAGCATAATTTATTCTGCGGGAGCAAAGCACTCACCCTTAAAGGGATGGGTGCTTTTTGTGTCTTTTTGAAATCATAATCAATTTCGCTATATATAGAAAATATGGTAATTATGGGATTTAATCCGCATCCGCATTTAAACCTTCACAGTCTTTTTACATTCATCGGTATGCGTGAAAGGATCAATGCCGCTACCAGCAGGGCAAGGGCCACGAATACGCCGGACTCACCCGTCCATAACAGCACTTGATCCCCTTCAGAAAAGGTATCAAAGACATTTTGGATCACAGCATTCCAAGAAGCATGCAGGAAGATAGCAGGCCAGACGCTGCCGGTAGTGAGGCGGAGACGTCCAATGATATATCCGAATGAGGTTACTGTAACCATAAACAATACGATGGAGAGAGCGAGATAGGGGCCGGAATAATAGAGTCCAGCAATTATTAAGGGAAGATGCCATAGTCCCCAGATGATCCCGCTCGTCAATATCGGGTAAGGAACATGCGCATCAATCAGCCGTGTCAGCATATAACCCCGCCAGCCCAATTCCTCGCCGAGGCTGCCGATCAGCCCCATTGCGGTACCGGCGACCATCTGCACCAGCAGAAGTGCCGTGAAGACTACAGCAGGGGGAGCCTTAATATAGGTTTCAGGCGTAACATATTGCACGAGTCCAGTGATCCAGGCAATACCGTAGGCTACGAAGCCAATAAAGACAGGAAACAGAAGTACAAAAGGTAGTTTCTTTAACGATCGGCGTCCACCCACTCTTAAGGAGATATCAGCGATCCCTTCGCGCAGGATCAAACGGGCGAAGATTGAGGCAAGGCCCGGCGCCCACATCAGGAGCAGTATAAAAGCGGGGTTTTTCATACCCAAAATATAGCCGATGACAGAGATGGGAATGAGCAGGGTGAAAAAAACGAGAAGTCCCCGACGGGCAAATCGCATTCGTTCTTCCTGTCCGCCCGTAGCGGAGGCAGGTGTGCTGGCCAGTTTAATTTTCATGATTAACCCCTCTTTTTCCAATGTATGTATATCCATGGAATAGTATAGCAATCCCTCCACCCTGATCTGAACTAACCTCCGCCCAGTCTTTCTACTGGTCTGAGGCCCAGTAGAAATGGGGGTAGGAGTCTGGGCAGGGCACGTCAATGTTGGTGTTGGAGAGCTTCTGCGAGCTATAGCAGGGTTAATTTTGTGATGTTGGAATCAGTACAATCGGCGGGTCAATGCCCAGAAGAGCAGGGCCAATGCACTGACAACTGCGCCCAGCAAGCATACTCCATTCCAGCCCATGTGTTCATAGATCGTAGTCGACGCAATGGACCCGGTGGCGCTGCCAATAGAATAAAAAATCATGTAACCGGCGGTAAGCCGGCTTCGCGCTTCAGGCCGCACAGAGAGAATCATGCTCTGGTTGGTGACATGTACCGCTTGCACTGCCAGATCAAGCAGGAGGATACCAGCGATTAAGGCCCAAAGTGAATGTTCGGTATAACTGATAGGCAGCCATGACACAAGCAGCAGAATCAGTGCCGCGCCAGTGGTCCGCTGTCCTAACCCCAGATCCGCAAGCCGCCCTGCCCGCGCTGCCGCTAACGCCCCGGCGGCTCCCGCAAGGCCAAACGCTCCAATCGCAGTGTGTGAAAGAGAAAGCGGCGGAGCACTAAGCGGCAGCACAAGCGAGGTCCATAAAATACTGAAAGCAGTGAAAATCATCAGGGCGAGGGCAGCGCGAATGCGCAGGACCCGTTCCTGTAAAAACAAGGTGAGTGTAGAGCGCAGCAGCTGCAAATAGGATAATGGCTCTCTTTCATGCTCATCATGAGGCAGTACCCGGAACAATACGCCAGCCATAAGCAGCGATAATCCGGCAGAGACTATGTAAACAGAGCGCCAGCCGGCTAAATCCGTCAATAGGCCGGCAAACGTCCGTGCAAGCAGAATGCCGATGACGATTCCACTGGTTACGAGACCGACGACACGTCCGCGCTCGGCTGGTGCCGCAAGGGTTGCCGCGAACGCAACGAGCGTCTGCGTCACTACGGCGAGCAGGCCAACAATGGCCATACCTATGAATAATACGATGCTGGAAGAGGCAGTCCCCACCACAATTAAAGCCAGGACGGATAAAAGCATCTGTCCGGCGATTAGTGAGCGGCGGTTCAGAAGATCACCGAGCGGCACCAGCAGCAGCAGCCCCAGGGCGTAACATGCTTGTGTGATTGTAATAACGATTCCGGCGGATGAATGGGGGATGCGGAACTCATCCGCAATAGCGTCAAGCAAAGGCTGTGCGTAGTAAATATTGGCAACTGCAAGCCCGCAGGCGATGGCAAACAAGAGCGGCACGTAACGGGGGATTGCAGAGCGGGGGGCTTCTGCTTGAGCTGGCTCCCATCCGGTGCCTGTATTCTCTACTGCAATCAACTTCGTTTCTGCATCAAGCTTCTTCAAAGCTTATACCTCCATGAATTTAGTATTGAGCAATTTAATAATAACATACTGATTGGTATGTAATTGGTCTTAGAAAATATACTGCTATAAAATGCTATTTGTCAAGGAATTAAACGGAAATTATGCGGGAGGCGAGCTAAAAAATGTGGATTATTGATAAGTAATCTATGGTATTATAGACGAATAACATACCGTTCGATATGTAAAGGGGTGCATTATGGCTAGGCTTCGCGAATTTAATGAGGAAAAGGCACTGGATGCAGCTATGCAGCTATTTTGGGAAAAGGGGTTCGAAGCGACCTCATTAAGCGATTTAACATCCGCTATGGGCATTCAGCGGCCAAGCATCTATTCGGCCTTTGGAGATAAAAAAGGACTATTTGAGGCAGCTTTGCGGAAATACACAAGTGCCCACGCTTCTGATGTTCGTGCCAGCCTTCAAAAGAATGTAACGGTTAGAGAGGCGTTCCGTGATTTTTTTGATGCTCTGGTGGCAAAAGAATATGGAAATGGTGCGAATTGGGGGTGTTTTTGCATCAATTCAATGGTGGAGCTTGCACCTCATGATGAGAAGTTTGAAATCCTGACGAGGGAGCACCAGATGTATCTTTCGGTAATATTTCAGGAAACGATTGAACGGGGTTTGCGTTCAGGCGAGCTGAATGCCTGTATTAACGCCAAAAGTTTGGCACAGACACTGGTCGTGTCACTGATAGGACTCACGGTAATGCTGAAATCCCGTCCTGAACGGTCATTCGCCGATAATTTTGTGAAGGAGATCCTTACATTGCTCAAATAATCATCTGGTCCGCAGCGCATCCCTACAGGGGAGGATTCTCAAGCCCTGCTGTTTCTTTTGAACCCGTTTGGAAATAATGGGGGGAGGAGGATTGAAGATGAACTATGTAGAAATTCTAATGCGGACCATTCTCGCAGTGGGACTGCTGCTGCTCATTCCCCGAATCTTAGGGAAGCAGACCCTTTCGAGCATGACGTCGAACGATTTCGTGACCAGCATTACGCTGGGCTCCCTGGCGGCCAACCTGGCCTTCAATATTAGCCTGAAATCCTCATATCTTGTCCTGTCTCTGGTTGTTATTACAGCCATCTCGTTCCTGCTCTCCTTCATTGCGCTCAAAAGCCGCAGCCTGCGCAGCTGGATCTCCGGCTCCCCCACCGTGCTGATCGAGGACGGCAAAATCATGGAGGCCAACATGCGTAAGATCCACTATACGCTGGATTCGCTGGACCAGGCGCTGAGAGAGAAGGATATTTTTAATATCGAAGAGGTCGAATATGCGGTACTTGAGGATAACGGACAGGTCTCTGTTCTGAAGAAGGAAGCATATCAGTTCGTCACGAAGCAGGATCTGGGGCTGGCGCTGCAATCGCAGGTTTTTCCCGTGGAGCTGATTATGGATGGCGTGCTGGTGGAGGACAATCTGAAGCGGAACGGGCTGACCCGGGAGTGGCTGGAGAATGAGCTGAGGCAGAAGCGGAAAGGGAAGTCGCTGGCCGATGTGTTCTATGCGGTAAGAGGCACGCAGCAGCAGGTGGTGTTCGATTTCTATGAGGACGGGATACAGCAGCCGCTGGATCAGGAATAATCTCCTTCAGAAAAGCCATCAGCTTGTTCCATTCATCAGAGTGTGCTCATATGGAAGTATTTTGCATAACTTTTTTATTGGCTTTTGAAATTATGACTGCTATATTTGAAAATACTATGTTAGAGAGGGTAAGCAGCTGAGGTGTCGGCATAAAAGGATGAGAGGCGGAATTACATGCAACAAGTATTAGAGGGTATCAGTCTAACAAACGATTTTTTATGGTCTAAGCTTCTGATTGTTCTTCTTATTGGTTGTGGTTTTTATTTCACCATTCGATCGAGATTTGTACAATTGGGCATGTTCAAGGAAATGTTTGTTGTTCTAAAAGAGTCTAATGTTAAATCTAAAGACAGCATCTCATCGTTCCAGGCATTCTGTATCAGCATGGCAGCCAGGGTGGGGACAGGCAATATAACAGGAATTGCAATTGCAATTGCCTTAGGTGGGCCGGGCGCTGTCTTCTGGATGTGGGTTATTGCGATTATTGGTTCAGCATCCAGCTTTATTGAGAGTACTTTAGCACAGGTGTATAAAGTTAGAGATAAGACGGGATTTCGTGGGGGGCCTGCTTATTATATGGAGCAAGGCTTGAAGAAACGTTGGATGGGATCTTTATTTGCCGTGCTGATCACGTTGTCTTTCGGCCTCGTCTTTAACGCGGTCCAGTCCAATACGATTACCGTTGCTTTTGAAAATTCATTCGGCACCAATCGTTTTATTGTGGGGCTTCTAATGGCTGTTGCGTTTGCAAGTATTATCTTTGGCGGCATCAAACGTATTGCCAAATTGTCCGAGTATATTGTAGTCTTTATGGCCGTGATTTACATCGCTGTTGCCTTATGCATTGTGCTGATTAACATTACCAAAATGCCGGAGGTTCTGGCGCTTATTGTGAAGGGTGCATTCGGATTTGAGCAAGTCATAGGAGGGTCTCTTGGGGCGGTGATTCTGCAAGGGGTGAAGCGTGGTTTGTTCTCGAACGAAGCGGGAATGGGAAGTGCGCCGAATGCTGCAGCAACGGCAACGACAAGTCATCCCGTAAAACAAGGACTTATGCAAGCGTTCGGTGTGCTTACAGATACGTTGCTTATTTGTTCGAGCACCGCCTTCATTATTTTGCTATCCGATGCGTATAAGCAGCCTGGGCTGGATGGCATCAAGCTTACGCAAGCTGCACTAAGCGAGCATATCGGTTCTTGGGCATCTGGTTCTCTGGCTATCATGGTGTTCTTATTTGCGTTCAGCACGTTAATTGGAAATTATTATTACGGAGAAACGAATATAGAGTTCTTAAACTCAAAGAAATCAGTAGTCATATTCTACAGATACAGTGTTTTGGCCATGATTATATTCGGTTCGGTTGCCAAGGTTCAACTGGTATGGGATTTGGCTGACTTATTTATGGGGCTCATGGTGGTAGTTAATTTGATTGCCATCCTTCTCCTATCCAAAGTAGCCTTTGCTGCCCTTCATGATTACAAGCGGCAGAAACAGGCTGGGAAAAACCCGGTCTTTGTTAAAGATAGTATTAAAGGCCTGGATCACATTGAATGTTGGGAGAACACGTCAGGTATGGAAGGGTAATAGATGGTTAAAGCCCAGGGCTCCGGTAACGGAGCCTTTGTGTTATTGGGCATTAATAGCCAAGCAGGTTACAGCACGTTTATTACCAGCATTACCACGCGTAAACCCCATTCACATCCAAAAACTCTCCGTTATGGCGTTTGCCATCCGTGGCATAGCCCACAATAATGGACGCCCCAGCTTCTTTGGATTTCCCGCCTTCCGCATTACCATTCAGATCCGTCTTCGTGAAGCCGGGGGTTACTGCGAATACCTGAGCTTTGCTGTGTTGGAGTTCTATGGCCATGGCTACAGTCATCGCATTGTTTGCGGTTTTGGAGGAATTGTAGTCAAACGCATTCAGTGCGTATTCCGAATTCTGCATGAAGTGCAGTGACGCCATATCGGTGGAGACATTCACAATCGTTCCTTCATTCTCTTTAATTATGGAAAAAAGCCGTTGGTTCAAGCGGAAGGTGCCGAAGAAATTCACCTCAAAAGCGCTCCGCAAATGCTCCTCCCGGGTATCGCTGAATGAACCGGAGAACGCCCCCGGCATGCCGGCATTGTTAATGATAAGCGTCAGATCAGAATAATCGCTGCGAATCGTATCGGCTGCCTGCTCAATACTTTCGAGATTCGTCATGTCAATGGGTAAGAACTCCACATCCAGCCCTTGGCTGGTTAATTTAGAAGCTGCGTCCTTCCCCCGTTCGATGCTGCGTGCGCCAAGCAATATCCTCCATCCGGCTTCACCAAGCTGTCTTGCGATTTCAAAGCCGATCCCTTTATTGGCACCTGTTACAAAAGCGGTTTTTGTCATCTTCATCCTTCTTTCTGCAAGATATGATCTATCAACAATTTGTAGCTTACTATGCTACACTAAGTGTAGGTCAACACTAAAAGTCAGGAAGTGAGCAAAAATTTTCACCATTGGACAGGTTGCCAAAAAAGTAGGGATAAATATTGGAGCGATTCGCTTTTATGAACGAAAAGGTCTTCTGGAGCCCGTGGTCCGCAACGAGCAAAACAATCGCTTGTACACCGACAACGAGATTGATTGGCTGCTATTTCTGAAATGTCTGCGGGAAACGGGAATGAGTGTCGAGGAGATCAAAAAGTACTACGATATGGTCAAAGCCGGAACATCTACCTTGCCGGAGAGAACCAAACTCATCCAGGACCAGAAGCAAGCCCTTTTGGACGATATTGAAAAGAAAAAAGCTCAACTCATTCACTTGGAGCATAAGCTGGAGCGCTATTATCGCGGGGAGAATTATTAGTATTCTGAGTAAGATGTAAAATGTTAATCTCCATATCAAACCACGACACAGCTGTCCGATTTCCCCTCCTATAATAAACGTATCTTGAAATGATAAGGAGACGAGCACAGGTATGGGCGAGATCGTTAGGCATGATGTGAATGAGGAGTATGCATTCTCGTGATTGGTGGAGGCGGGGGACGTTGTGTTTCTCAGCTTCTGTGTAGGCAATGTGGAGGATATCCGGGTGATTATGGATGATTTGCAGGACAATCCCAAAGGAAAGAATGATTAAAGGATGAGAGAGCGGCCCCTAGGCAATCGGAAGATTATTCGGGAGTAACTTTTACCTTTCATGAAAATATATGTTATCGCGTTGGGAATATCTAAGCATTGAGAGAATTATTTGGCATTTAGAAGTTGAATATATTGAATCGACATTTTTATTATTGAATTTTGGAAATACATATATACTTGTATTATTAAATGTCGAGGGTGATTTTGGTGGCTGTGAAAAAAAGTGAGGATATATTAAATAAACCAGAAATCGATGATTTAGTACGTGCAGTTGAAGAAGCAACCAGAGCGACTGTAATGAGTACTACAAGATTCATAGAACCAGCAGGGAGTACTTTGAGCAGGGCTATGTCAAAACGAAATCATATTGTATTTGGACGTAGGGGATCAGGTAAGACTAGTTTGCTTTTAAAGGCCAAACGAGACTTATCTCTAAAAAGAACACCTGTTGCTTTTGTCGATATGGAACAGTTTAAGAGTCATAGTTACCCAGATGTTTTAATTAGTGTATTAATAGCTACTCTCGAATCTTTTAAGGAGTGGGTTCAAGAAGTTGGTTTGAATTCTACGAATAAAATTTCATGGTGGAAGAAAGTTTTTGGAGCACAGCCTGAGCGATCTCCTCTAAATAAAACGAAAAGTGGACAATTAGTAATAAATTTAAATCAACAAATTGAAAATCTGAATACTATTTTACATTCCGAAGATGAGGCGGACCTTAGTTATAAATGGTCATCTGGTGACTCGGTAGAAGCTGAAAATACCGGAGAACTTGGGGTGGAGTTAAAAGGGATTAAAGCGGGTGTAAACTCAAAAGAAACAAGAAAAAATGATTCTAATATAGAAGTAACTGAAGCTTCTCGTCGATCTAAGGTCAATTATTTGCATAGACATATGCTTGACTTTCGAAAATTATTTAAAGAGATTTCAGATTTAGCTGGTACTGATGCATTTTTGATGTTAGATGATTTATATCATATAAGAAGATCTGATCAAGCAAATGTACTTGATTATTTTCATAGAGCAACAAAAGGAAATCAGGTATGGTTAAAGGCTGGGACGATTCGTCACCGCACAGACTGGTATCTTCATAGTGATCCGCCTAAGGGTTTAAAACTTGGTGATGATGCAGATGAAATTGATCTGGACATTACTCTTGAAAAATTCTCAATTGCAAGAACTTTTTTATCAAGCGTATTACAGGAAATAGCTGAAGAGGCAGGCTCGCAAAACCCTCGAATCATTATGGCAGAAAGTGCCATGGATCGATTGGTACTTGCGAGTGGCGGGGTAGCAAGAGATTTTCTAACTATTTTTCGTAGATCAGTAGAGGTAGCAAGGGAAAGAGGTGGAGGGTTTAGAGGACCTAAAATAGGAGCTGAGGATGTCAACCGTGCTGCTGGTGAGCATGACTCTTCAAAAAGAGAAGAATTAAAAAGGGATACGAACGATGAAAGAGAGAGACTTGAAAAACTTTTTGAAAATGTAAGAGAGTTTTGTTTTAATACGGGTACAAATTGTTTTTTGGTAGAACGTGATTGGAATCAAGATGGAGCGAAAGATATAGAGGAGTTAGTTGATCTTCGACTTATTCATCGAATAAATCCAAGGGTTACTGTTCGAGATAGAGCTGGAAAACTTTATATTGCTTACATGCTAGATTTAAGTCAATATACAGGCGACCGTAAACGTCGTGGATTAAATATGATCTCCTTTTGGTCAAAGGATGGTTCAGATCAGTTAAGAAAAGCTAGTCTGATTTTTGCTGAGAGACCTGTATCTGGAAAATAATCTAAAGGCACCTAACAGGTGCCTTTTTACATACAGTTAGACTGCCAAATAGATTAAATAACTTAACGTTATACTCTTCAACTTCGTTGGATAGTGTCGGTATATGCATTCTAAGCTTTGTTTCTACTATGCCTGGTCAAGATATTCATTATCTGATCCCCAGAGCAGCAATAACTTCCCGATTAATCTTAGTGAGTGCTGCTATTTCCTCTGTACTTCTATCACTGATCAAAGTCATATGTTCATCTAAAGCCTTACGGCGGTCAGCTTCATCCTCAAAACGAAAAATTTCTACAGCCGGAACTTGGAAGGCGGCTATTATTTTCTCCAGAGTTTCCAAAGAAATGTTCCGGTCTCCCCGTTCTACTCCACCTATGTAACTGTAATGAAGCGATGCTGCTTCGGCCAGTTGTTCTTGGGTCCATCCTTTTGCCTTTCTGAGCTCTCGTATCCGATTTCCTACACTTTCTGGTAAATTCATGTCATCACCTCCACTTAAGGTTAGAAGAGGTACACTGACCATTACAGATCATCAAGTGCAAACTTATTATTTGATTAATTGTACTTAAAAGTACTATTTATATTGACCAAATATAAAATCGGCTATACAATTAACTGAAAATGGATAAAAAGGAGGCCCCAACCGTGCGCCCTTCCATTCTGAAATCACTGAAGCCGGATATTATAGTTGAAATGCTGGAGATGGCTTATCGCTTCGAGGATTGGGACAAGATGCTGAATACGGCGGGTATTCTGTACAGCTATGCGCAGTGCATCTATGAGGAACGGCAGTATCACAAGGCTAAGAAGCTTCCGGTACCGATTCTGGATACAGAGCGTCCGCTGGTCTATTATTTCGGGTTCAGTCACCTGATGCGGGGCATCGTTTGCCAGAAGCAGGGGAAGTATGATGAGGCCAGAGAATCCATATACCGCTATGCCGAGCTGGGCTGGATGGAGGATTTGGGGGAGGAAGGGCGGGAGATTGCCGAGGAGTTCCGGGTTCTGGCTCGTGCCAACTTATACATCGTGGAGATTCTGTCCGGCAAGACGGAATTGCTGGAGGGGTATGCGCGATTCTTGCAGGATAATCCCGAGGAGCTACTGCCAGGGCTTGGGACTGTTTTGCAGGCTGCGGTCCAGTATGGGTTTGATGTGGATGATCTGCTGCATACTTTCGCGGAACAGAGTGCCGGATTTGGGGAGTATGAGGATGCAGGCAATATCTCGCATTATTACAGCTATTGTTATCACTTGGCGTTATACCATAGGCGGGAAGACAGACTGCCAGAGGCGCTTGACTGGACTATGAATTGCCTGGAATTGGTTGACCGTTCAAACGGATGAGCAGATTAAGCGCTATCAGGATATTACAACACTCGGAACAATTGATAACCACCTCCATAAACTACAAAACCAAAGAACCTCCCACCATTAGCACGATATTTACTTAAATTTGTCATAGAGGATAAAGGATAGACTCTGGTTCAATGAGGTGGCGTGTGGTATATAGTAGAGGGACATTTTCCAAGGTAGAGGAGCGAACAGGAATGATTGCATTGATCTTGGCTGCGGGGTATGCGACCCGTCTCTATCCGTTAACCAGGGATACGCCGAAGCCGCTGCTGCCGGTTCAAGGAAACCGTACAATTCTGGATCTGCTGATTGACCGTCTGGAGGTACTGGAGGAGATTACGGAGATTCTGATTGTGACGAATGACCGCTTCTTTCATGCTTTTGAGCAGTGGCATCAGCAGTACAGGGGGCCGAAGCCGATTCGTATTCTGAATGACGGAACCTCTTCTCCAGAGGGACGGTTAGGAGCGATTGGCGATATCCAGTTTGTCATCGGGCGGGAACAGCTGCAGGAGGATTTGCTGGTGCTGGCGGGCGACAACGTGCTCGGCTTTGGCCTTGAGGGGTATCTGAATTATTTTCATAAAGTCGATAAAGACTGCATTCTGGTCCGGACAGTGGACGATATTGAGGAACTGCAGAGTGTTGGCGTGGCAGAGCTGGATGCACAGAGGCGTGTCCTTTCTTTAGAAGAAAAGCCGCAGTCACCCAAGACGAACATTGGCGTATTTGCACTCTATATCTACAAGCGATCTACATTGCCGTTATTCTCCCGTTATCTTGCCGATGGCGGCAACCCGGATGCGCCGAGTTATTTTCCCGAGTGGCTGCATTCCCGCCAAGAGATGCGGGCCTACTATACGGAGGGCACGATTGATGATGTGGGCACCCCGGAAGCTTATGCCCAGATGCGGGCTAGACTGGGGAATGCCCAATAGGAACAAGGTTAATCTTCAAGCTGTAAGCAGTTCATCCTGTAGGGGATGGACTGCTTTTTTCATATGCCCAGCATGGGCGTCAGCTCTTGGGGAGAAGTCCCGATCGGGGGCTTACTGCTTATCGCGGATTAACTTTTACCTGCGAGCCTTTGCCGCTGGTTTGGATACCGCTTTCCTTCAATCCGGCTTCCTTCAAATCGCCCAGCAGCCGCTCCAGCACAGCCTTGGCTGCTGCCGCCTCCTTCGCTCCGTTCGCCTTCACGACTAGCTGCACCGGCTTGCCGGAGCGCAGATGCTTGTCTGCCTGGCGCAGCTTGGTATCGTAGTCATGCTCTTCGATGTGAGCGGTGAATCGAAGCTCCTTGACCTTCCCGCCGCCGCTCTGGCCGGCGGCATGTCCAGCGCCCGCTTTGCGGGACGCGGCTTCCTTCTGCGCGGCAGCTTTCCCCTTGCCCTTAGCGATCAGGCTGCAGGGAGGGGGGCTGCTCATCAGCGAGGTGCAGACGAGGTCTGCACCGGCAGAGCGGGCCATCGCCAGCGCCTCCGCTCGTGATAACGTGCCGAGCTTCTCCCCCTTGAGGCCGGTCAGCACCACCTCGGATGCTTTGATTTGCTCGTTGATGAATACGGCCATGGAAACGGGCCCCTCCTTTGTAAACAATGTTAAACCTATTTTATACGAAATGAGGCTGCGGTTCACCTATACGCTGAGGTTGATTTTATTATCTAAACGGTTAGAGTAGAATTAAACACTTCTATGCGATTATCATTGATTACATTTTTGAAATAGCAGACTAATCCGGGAGGGTAAACTATGGACAATCATTGGATGAACCAACTAACGCTTTGGCATGAGGCGGATGAATATCAACAAATCGTCGACAGCATTATGGAGGTTCCTGCACAAGACAGAGATTATGCGGTCATCGGCCAATTGGCGAGAGCGCTGAATAATCTGGAGCGATACGAAGAGGCGCTGGAACAGCTTTTGGCTATTGCCGGGCAGGGAGCGAATGATCCGTTATGGCATTTTCGTGCGGGGTATTCCTACTACTATTTGAAACAATATGAGGAAGCTGCCAGAGCCTTTAAAAAGGCCGACGAACTGGATCCCGGAGACCAGGATACGCTAATGCTATTCAATTGGAGTGTACGCGGTGCCGAGAAGCAGAAAAGGGAGCAGAAGCGTTTTGCGGCTGCACAAATGGCCAAGGAACAGAGCGGTGATAGCAACTCCTTTGAGCCAGCGGATTTCTCGGACTTTTGGGAGAACAGCGATTATGCTTTAAAAGAATATGTATCCGAGCCGCCGACGGAGGAGATGATTGCCTCAGTGGAGCAGGAGCTGGGTTACAAGCTGCCGGCCTCCTATATCGAACTGATGAAGCTGCAGAATGGGGGAATCCCGCAAAACACCTGTTTTCCTACCGGGGAAGCAACTTCATGGGCGGAAGACCATATTGCCATTTCAAGTATTATGGGAATCGGGCGGGAGAAAAGCTATTCACTGTGCGGAGATTTGGGCAGCCGCTTTATGATTGAAGAGTGGGGGTATCCGGACATTGGGGTGGTAATTTGCGACTGCCCATCTGCCGGCCATGATGTAGTAATGCTGGATTACCGTTTATGCGGCAGAGAAGGCGAACCTGCGGTTATTCATGTCGATCAGGAAGGCGATTATGAAATTACGTTTCTGGCCGGCAGCTTTGAGGCCTTTATCCGCGGATTGGTGAATGATGAGGAATATGATTATGATGTGTCTGAGGATGACAGGGATGATGGGCTTACTCAGGAGGCAATTGAAGGAGGAGACCAGTTGAAACCCTTTATTCTGGTAGAGCAGGACAACGGCGGCATGTCAGTCATCTTAAACGCAGGCTCTTATAAAGCCGAACTATTTCAGACACGGGAAGACGAGGGCTTCGAAGGGAGCGGTTATGACTGGGCTTCCCTGGCATCTGTCTTTCTGGAAGAGAAGATGCCCCAGCTCTCGGACAGCATCCATTTTGACCCCGAAGCGGATATGTTCTGCGCGTATTCCAGCAATAGAGAGGCTGTGCAGAGCTTTGCAGCGGGCTTCAAAGCAGCTTGTGAGGACGACGCTCTTATCCGTGACTTATTCTCCCGTGCAGAACTCGATTAGCTAAACTTATTATTAAGAAGGAATGAGAGCCGCTGCCAAGCGGCTTTTTTAAAAATATAAGAATTTATATGTTTCAAACGATAACTTGTCCTTCTATTTCTCGCTGAAACGGCTTTGCCGTCCTTAAAAAGGACGGCAAAGCCGTTTCCACTTGTTTATATCAGTTGAACCAGAGCGTCTTCAAACTGGGAGAGCTCTGGAAGCAGGGATTTAGTAATGAAAGCAGGGTCCCTAAAAGCCCGCAGCGGGTTCGTTTGCTCGTAAAGGACTCAGGAGGCGCTATGGAGAGTAAAACCCCTGTTTAATCTCTTTTGCGGACCCAGCCGACCTTATCTGCTCTGTATTCTTTCTAAAAACGGCCATCATGGAGAAATAACTGCGCTGGAGTCCGTTTTCCTACTATAAGAGGCTAAAAGCCCCAATTAAGTGCAACTCGGTCCGTTCGTGCTCTGAGCCAGAAATACACTTTCCGCATGCACACACACGCCTTCGGAAAAAGAGCGAAGTCTTTGAAACACCGAGACGGGGTCTTGGCGGGTGAAGGGGCCTGAATCCAAACATTCACCGCAGTTGCATATTATGCCGGATCGGTAAGTCTAAAGTTCAACTTATTTAGTTAAGAATTCTATACCTGCTTAGTTTTGCCAGCTAGTTGCGCTTTTTGCTGCTGCATTCCGCAAGATGTTTGTGGGATGACGAAGGGTGCTTTTCGGTGTAAAACCTAAAAATATGAATTATGATTAGTCCATAAGAAAAATAATACGGCCCAAAAGTTACATAAGACGGCGAGGAGAGATGAATGGTGCTTGGACTATCCTTCGGGAACGGGATCACGCTGATACACTTCGAACAGCAGAAACCCAGGTTGTTCACTGCCGGTGATCATCTGGATTGCAGGTATATCAGAGCCTTCTTCAAAAGACAAGGCATGACGGCGACTCAATATATCGAACCTAATCTATCTAACATATATGATACAACTGCAGATATTGCTGCATTGGGGAATGAAATCATTGCACTTCATGTAACACCGTCAAACTACCGGTTATGTAAGCGGTTGACCTCCACCCTTAAGGAGCAGGAGGGCCGGAACCGGGTCATTTGGTTTGGTAATCTGGCAGCGGTTATCGGTGAGGAAGTGTTCGGGGAAACAGAAGTGGACGGTTTAGTAAGGTGGAGTCCTGAACGGACGCTCTCCCGGCTGGTGAATACAGAGGTAGAGGGCTGGTCTGCTGTGAATGGATTTACATCCCGGGCCATGGTTGGCAGAAAGCCTGGTGGAGATTCGCTGGCCCTTCCCGCGGAGGAGGAAGCCGCGGCTGCAGCAGGCGTCATGGAGCTGGATGAGCTGACCGGGGTATGGGAGGACATGTCAGACCGGAGGCGGGCGGCGATGCTGTCAGTGAAATGTGCGGATCAGCTCGGCAATCCTCATTATGTTGCCCAAGGGATACGGAGGCATTCTCCGGAGCGGCTGCAGCGTGATCTGGAGCTTGCGGTCCGGACATCCAGACAGACGGCACCCGTCATTACTATTGAGGGATTCGACCTGATCCGGGATGAGGCGCAGAGAGAGCAGATTCTGGAGGTTCTGGAGGAAGCGGAGTTCAAGGCCGGATATAAGCTGACTGTTCCGCTGGAAGCCTGTACATATTCAATGCTTGAGCGATTTAAACAGTGTGGGGTAGAACAACTCCAGATCAAGGTTCCCCTGGGCACCACGCCGGATGCCTTCCCGAAAGAAGAAGCAATTAATTATATGATATGGCAAAGGCAAACCAGTCAGCCGATGACCTTCTCCGTTACGCTTACCGATGACGGAAACCGGGAAGCAGACCCCAGCCTTACGGCGGAGCTGCTGCACAGATGGATCACTGAAGGAGTGATTGAGGCGGTATCTGTACGGGCAGAACCGATGGACCGGGCCAAAGCCATTCAGCCCGTCATTCTCCCGGAAGCCTTAGCCGTTGTAATGCTTGAGCATCTGACCACAGAGCAGCCTCCGTTCTTATTAAACGAGTATACGGCCTATATGACCGGATACTATCCGCAGCAGGCGATCGGCGGCGGGGTCAAGCATATCGGGCTCACAGAACCGCTAGAGGAAGAAGTGCCAAGTAACTATTTTGGGGAGTACACAGCCCTCAATAGCGCACTTATATACGAATATAACCAAGTATACAGGGGAGAAAACCCGAGTTATATCTATTATGATTCCGATGGGGTATGGAAGCGCAGCAACCGGAGATTTGAGGAATTGTCGGAGGCTGCTGACAAAGAAGAATACTATTTATCCAATGCTCATCAAGTGGTGCAGACGGAAGGAACTGAATATATTCTGCAGCTGAATGACTTTCTCCAGGTGGAGCCGATCCGCATCCGGCAAATGGGCTATTCAGAAGCGGCAACCAGGGAACGGGATAGGAACAACGTGGAGTTCCAGATGCTAAGGATAACATCCACTGAAGATCTGGAGGCCTATCTGGAGGATGTGGACCATTTCAGCCGAACAGGGACCTTCCGGCACGGATATGAAATCCAGTCGTATCTGGTGGATAGCTGCCGCTGGTCGGGAGCCCAGACTTGCACAGTGAAGCAGCTTCCGAGGCTGTTCGTAGACGGCAATCAGGCGGTATCCGGGTGCAGAGGCTGCGCCGCTATCGGCACTCTGGATGATTCTATGGATAGGTTGCTGCTGCAGACTGCGGTGGTCTCGGATCGGGAGCAGCTAGTAAGAGGCTGCGCGACTTGTGAAATCAACGCTTCCTGCACCAAATGCAGTTTCCTGCCCGCCTACATGAACCGCCAGCAATATTGTAATATCCGCAAGAAACATAACACAATGCACTTATATATGCAGACCATTGAAATGCTCAAAGGGCTTAACAAATATTCGCAGGCTTTAGACGGTCTTAGTGTGGACAACTTCCGGATGTCGCTGCCAACCTGCACACACAAATACCCCTATGAACGAAGGGGAAATGTCCGCTCGGCAGTCGCAGATACCGTACTTTTGTTCTTTATCGGGGAAACTCCGGCGGTCTACCAGACTAGCAGCCAGAAATTACTGAGGTTGAGCGAGCCCATGGCACTGCTGCTGGAAGGAATGATGGCGGGCGCCAATCGCTTTGAATTGAAGCAGGCCCTTAGGGACCGCTACCAGGTCGAAGAAGAACAAGCTGACCAAATCATATCCCAGGCTACAGACTTATTTATGCAGGAGGGATGCCTGAAACATCCTGTCGCAGTTTTGTGAACGTAGCTTGCCACCTCACAAGCCTACAGCCCTATGGCTGTAGGCTTTCATAAATCCGAAAATAACAGTTTCTTAGTTATACATACATGGACTAACAAGTATATAGAGACGGCCTGCCGGGAATCGGATATGTTCTGCTCTGCCATTTAACCCGAATTTAATTGATGTAATGGAGGAAACAGCATGGGACTACAGATTAATGGATTAATGAAGCAATATGGGAACAACCGGGTCATTCACGATATTACCATTGATGCCCCTACCGGCAAGGCTTTTGGACTTCTGGGAGGAAACGGGGCAGGTAAAACAACGACCATCCGTTCCATCCTCGGATTAGTGGATTATGATGCGGGAGACATTCTGTGGGAAGGAATACCGATTCTCGGTAACCGTCCTAGCATTGGATATTTGCCGGAGGAACGGGGCCTCTATCCTAAGGAAAAGGTTAGTGAACAGCTGGTTTATTTCGCCAGACTGGAGGGCATGTCACGGCAGGCGGCTATAAAGGCCATGAAGCATTGGCTGGAGCGGCTCGGAGTCGCAGAGCATGAGCATAAGCGCGTAGAACAGCTGTCCAAAGGGAACCAGCAGAAGGTGCAGATTATCTCTGCCCTGCTGCATAACCCTGAGCTGATCATTCTCGATGAGCCATTCAGCGGCCTCGACCCCATTAACTCGGATATGCTTGCGATGATTGTGAAGGAGCAGTTGTCCCTGGGAAAGACCATGATTTTCTCCACCCATCAGATGGGGCATGTAGAACAGTTCTGCGAGGATATATGCATTCTTAGGCACGGAAGAATGATAGTATCGGGCAGCATAGCAGACATTAAACGCTCCTATGAGCGCTGCAACGTGCTGCTGCGCAGCGATGAAGATCTCAGCCGGCATCTGGTGGCAACACATCTTCAGCCGCTTACCGCAGATGCAAAGGAATGGCAGATGAAGGTGCGGGATGAGGATGAGGCCAATGAGCTATTGCTGCGCTTAACCCAGATGGGCATCCGGCTGCTGAAATTTGAGATTAAAGAGCCAACACTGCATGAGATATTTGTGGAAAAGGTAGGTGAAGTGTCATGAGGAATTTTGGTCTGGTATTTGCTTACTCCTTCAAGGAACGCTTGCGTTCCAAAGCCTTTACCTATTTGACACTGATTATGATTGTGGCTGTGGCTGCACTTGTACTGGTTCCAAAATTAACTCAGGGTGACGGGGATTCCGCGAAGGGCGAAATTGATGTGCTGGATAGGACAGGAGCCATCCCGAACGCAGATAGTTTCAAGGAGAACGTATCAGCTTCCTATGACTGGCGGATGATCACCGAGAATGAAAGGGCCGGGGAGCTGAAGCGTCTGGAGGAGAAGAAATCACTTCTTGGGATTGTTCAGATTGAGAATCAAGGCAGCCAGCCGGTTCTTTCCTTAACCGTAAACAAGGCGGATGATGCTCCTTATATCCGTGAACTGAACAGCTACGTTCAGAATCAGTATACGATATTTCAAATTCACAAGCTGGGCCTGGGACAGGAGCAGCAGAAGCAGCTGACCTCAGCAGTTCAGATGCAAATACAGGAGATGGAGGCAGGAAGCAAATCTTTAACTGCCACGTATTGGCCGGTCTATATGATGACGTTCATGCTGTATCTTCTAATCTACATGTTCGGAAGCAATGTAGCGGTATCTGTATCCGTAGAGAAGGGCTCGCGGGTCAAGGAGATCCTGATTACGAAGGTTAAGCCGGTGCAGCTTCTTTTCGGCAAGGTGTTTGGCGTCGGCTTGGCAGGCATTCTGCAATTTGCCATTATTGTTGGCGCGGTTTACCTCATCCTGACGATGTCGGGTACGGGCGGGGTGCTGGAGCTGTTCGGCATGCCGGTGGATTTCTCCATTCTGGGCGGAACCACAATTATGCTGTTAACTCTCTTTTTCATTCTCGGTTATTTCTTCTTTGCTGCCTTGTTCGCGGCAACTGGATCGATGGTTAGCCGCAGCGAGGAAATCAACCAGGTGACGCTGCCTATCTCGATTTTGCTTATGGCAGGACTCATTGTTGCTATGTTAGCTATGCTGAACCCTGACGGCACACTGGCAGTGATAGGCTCATACATTCCTTTCTTTACCCCGTTCGTTATGTTCGCAAGAATTGGTGCCTCAGATCTGACAGCCTTGGAGATTGTAATTCCGACGCTGATCCTGTTCGTATCTACCCTGGCTGCTTGCTGGCTGTCGGCGAAGATTTATCAGGTGGGTGTCCTCCTGTATGGACAGAAGCTGAATCCTAAACTGCTCTACAAAGCTATAAAGGCCTTATAGAGGGGGGATGAGAATATGGGAAATGCAATGAAAACGGAGAAGCTTAAACCGGGCAAGGCACAGTGGAAAGAGCGCCCGATCCGTGCCGTGGAGGGCAAAAAGCTGCTTGGACAATGGGCAATGGTGACCGGCGCCGGAAGCGGGATAGGGGCGGAAATCGCTGAGCATTTTGCAGAGTCCGGCGCTTCTATAGTGCTCACGGAGCTGCCTGAATTTCTGGAGAATGCCGAGAATGAGGCTGAACGGCTTCAGCGCCTATACGGTGTTGAGGTGCTGTGCAAGCCCCTTGACCTGCGCAGCGTGGAGGACATCAAGCGGTGTATACGTTCTATCGAAGAACAGGTGGAGAGCATCGATATTCTGATCAACAATGCAGGCGTGAACCTGCTGTCGCCTGCGCTGAGTCTGAGCGAGGAGCAATGGGATTTCGTCGTAGATATTAATCTCAAGGGTACGTTCTTCCTGACCAGAGAGGTCGCGAAGACGATGGTCCGCCATAAGCGGGGCTCCATCATTATGATAGCTTCCCATGACGGTGTAGTAGGCAGTGAGAACCATGCGCCCTACAGCGTTAGCAAGGCAGGACTGATTCATCTAACACGGTCCCTGGCTGCTGAATGGGCAAAACACGGGATTAGAGTCAATGCGGTGTCCCCAACCTTTGTCATTACCGAGTCCAATGAGCAGGAGATGGATGATCCTCAGTTCCGGCGTACGAACCTGCCGCGTATTCCGCTCCGCAAGTTTGCGGTACCGGAGGATATTGCGAATTCGGTACTGTTTCTCGCCACAGATTCCGCAAGCATGATCACCGGGCATAATCTGGTGGTCGATGGCGGTTGGACTGTAGTTTAACCTGTGGTTATCCTGGACGCTCTCAGCGCCTGATCTCTCCTCCATCCTTTTCAATCAGACTCCAGGACCAAATCTATTACGAGGATGTGTTAAGCATGCAGGTTAAATCTATGGATTGGCGGTCGGAGCATGAACTTGAGGAAGAGCGGCTGGCACTGAAGTATCATTCCAATTCCAATGTGAATCCGCAGCTTGAGGTGCTGACCCGTTCGCGGATGAAAATGCTGAATCAACTGTTTGCCCAGAGGAATGTTGAGGTGAAGCCCGCAAAACGTTATTTCTCTTCTCCTTCCTTCGGACTGCAGAAGAGCGAGCTGGCAGAGCATCCGTTCATGATGAAATTGCTTGTCCATCTGCAGGAGCTTCAGGTCCAGTCCAGACCGTTTCTGGATTATGAACCCTTAAGAGAGCTGGGCGGGGCCAAGCTGAACGGTCCGGGGCTGTATATCTTTTCGAGAAGTCCGGTATCCGGCAGGCATGAGCTGTTCTACTGCAATCCGGCAGAAATGGTCGTTCAGCGAGTGAAGGAGACAGACCCCGGCATTTGGAACCGGCTGTTCCATTCCGATCTGATCCAGGGAACGGCGGAGGCAGCCGTATTTGTAACGGCCAAAATCCAAAGCTCCATGAAGTTGTTCGGAGAACGGGGGTACCGGCTCAGCTTGCTGGAAGGCGGGCGGTTAACGGAGCGTTTATCACAGTGCACCCATAAATTCGGATGGAAATTCCAGCCTGTCGCCACTTTTTATGACCGGGACGTTCAGGAGCTGCTAGAAATAGACGGGCATTCTGAAGTGGTGCTTTCCTGTCTGATTCTGGAGGAGGTGAAGTAGATGTACCAATACAAATTTGTCAAAGTCGATTTAAAGGGAATCCTGCAAAGCAAGCCTGAGGAGGATTATCACGAACTTATTCATGAGCATGCCCGTGAGGGGTGGAAACTGTTTCAAATTTTCGCTCCGAATACCTATGGATTCGGAACTGCCGCCTTTTTGGAATTGATTTTTGAACGTTCGATCACTGACTATCACTGAAGCTTTGAGGCATATTCCTGAACCGGTAACCCGGTGTACGGGCTCGGCCGCATAATGGCCGGGTCCTTATTGTGCGACAGTGGAAGCAGGGCGGTTTTGACAAGAATACCCCATGTTATACCACTCAGAAGAAGGAAATACTAAGAGAATATAGAATACCCTTCTATTAGAGGAATCTGCTTGACGCGTGGCAACTTTGACGTACCCCATGATGCGTTTAGGAGACCGAAATTGATTGGGGGCTTCTGAGGATGGATGGCTGTGCAGAAATGATAGAGCTGGAAATCAGAGCGGGTTTGCGGTCGTTTTTTACCGTGCCGCATTTATTGGAGCAAGGAACAGCCTGTGTGGAAGAAAAACTGCGGGAATCACTGCTGTTCAGTAGAATGACAGTGCTTCATTACCGGGCGTTTGGCGGAAGCGGTAAGGCGATTTACCGGACCGCCGCCGCTGTGGAGCTGATGATCCTGAGTCTGGATATCATTGATGATCTGCAGGACAAGGATAACAAAGAAACGGTATGGAGCCGGATGAGTCCGGAAATCGCCCTGAATATTGCCCTTGGGCTGTTGACGCTTTCCCAGCAGATGCTGTTGACCAGCGATTTCCCGGAGGAGCGGGCAAGCGGTGCCGCGCGGCTGATGAATGAGCAGGTGCTCTCTGCCATTAATGGCCAAACAACAGATCTGCTGAACGATATTGAGAGCGAAGAGGAATACATAGAGATGGTAAGGCAGAAATCTGCCGGTCTGCTTGTGGCCGCCTGTATGATTGGAACACTGCTGGCAACCGGCGAAATCCATGAAGAGGTAAGGAAGTATGCGGAGGAGCTCGGAATAGCAGCTCAAATGAAAAATGATATCCGTGACCTGCTGAACTGGGACAACAAAAATGATTTCTGGAACCGCAAAAAAACACTGCCGACACTGTATCTGCTTCAGTCCATCCCGGAGGGAGAGGGCTGGATCACTGATTATTTTGAGGCACGCCTGGAATTGGAGGAGGTGGCACACCGCAAAGAAGAGATTGAGCGCATTATCGAGCAATCGGGAACGTTCCTGTATTCTTCTATCCGAATGAGAACCCACTATTATAATTATCTGGATTTAGTAGGCAAGCTTGGGCTTGCCCCCGTCTGGCAGGAACAGATGCTTGCGATGGCAGACTGAGTCAGAGGGTACCGTAAAGCCCGCTACAAACCGCCACAAATCACCGCAAAAGCCCGCAATCACACCGCAATTACATTTGCGGAAAGTACTAGTATGGTTGTCGTTTCCAGTTGGGACAACACCTGATATATTGAATTCAAGAGGAAGATCTCTTATAAACCGATTGGGGGAATGTTAAATGTTGAAGGAAATGGTTCAAAAGTTGATGGCAGATCCAAGTGCGTGGACTCGTGTACAGACTGGACAACTTCAATTGGCGGGAATGAGTGAAACTGAACATAGAGCATTTATTGACGTGCTGGGCAGCAAAGAGGGCAAAACTGAACCCCGCATGGCAATGTATTGGACTTAATCTAGCTTTATTTGGAGGAAACCGGATTGTCGAGAAGAATGAACGTTACCGCTTTCTCAGTCATTGTGATTATCCTTGCCGTCTACCTATCCCAGAGCATATTGCAGCATAGAATGATTGGGACTGATATCGAAAAGGATGGCCAGGGACGTTACGTGGCGGCAGATACACCTGTCGGTTACTGGGGATATGGAAAGATTCTTCCGGGCGATATTATAGAAGAAATTGATGGAAGATCCGCCTCTTCAGTTCAGTCTATTAAGAGATTTGATGTAATAGAAGGGGCTTCCACCATCACTTTGAACCGGAATCAGCCTGATGGCGGTCAGGAGAGAATCACACTTGTTGTAGCGAAGGGAATTGGATCTGAGAACCTGCTGCTGGAATTTATTTTGCCGTTATCCTCCGTGCTGTTATTCGCCGGATTCTCACTGTTTGTTTACAAGCGCAAGAAAGAAGACAAGGCGGCTATATATCTGATCCTGTTTTTCTTATCGACGGGTTTTGCCTACTTCAGCGCGGCTTCTTCGGGGCGAGCCGATATTCTAGGCAACATAATCTTCACTGCCACCTTCGTCCTAGTCCCGGTATTTTTCCTGCAGTTTCTCAACCGGTATTTGATACAGTATCAGGAGCCTCTGGTTCCTAGAAACTGGTTTATCGGTATCTATTGTATTGCGGGTGCGGTTGTCACCGTGCGGGTTATCACAATATTAACGGGTTACTACTTGCCTTTCTTTATAGAAGTATCACCCATTTTACCTCTCTTTATCTTAACAAATCTCTACACTATTTATAAATTGATTCAGAAATTTGTGGTACACCGCCGGGATTCACTGCGAAATTTATTTAAGCTGACCTTGCTGGGTCATTTGCTTGGATTTATGCCGTTTATCCTGTTATTTGGCGTGCCTAGCTTATTTGGTATAACTCTGCTTACTCCGCAGGTGGCCTCAATTTTTCTATTGGCAATTCCCGTAGTGTACTTGTATATGTTCACTACAAGACAGCTGTTTGATATTGATTTTGTTCTGAGCCGTTTTCTTTACCATATTATTATTGCGTTTATCCCAACTTCGCTAATTACCACCTTCGGGATTCTGATTACCCAGCAGCACAATTATACGTGGGTTCGATGGGTACAGTTATTTCTGATGGTGTATTTTATTGTTACGATTCTGTTATTCAGCAAGGAGTATGCCGATTTTCGGTTCAGACCAAGTTTTAACAAGAACCTGTACAGCTTCCAGGGAAGCCTGGACCGGTTCTCTACCCGTATTTCGCGGGTGATGAAGCGGGCCGACCTGGAGCGGTTACTGGAGCAGGAAGTACTCTCTATATTACTGGTCAAGAAAGTGGCCTTTCTGGAGGTAAACCGAGAACTGGGTCCCCGGGGAAGCTCAAAGTCAGACTCCGGTTCAGTGCCTATCTCTGTAATTTCTGCCCTGCGGGATGCTGCTCATAAACTGGCCGTTGGGGAGACTATGGCCGTTCCTTCAGGATTATGCGTTGTTATGGGGCAGAAAGGCTCTACCTTTCACGTCCTCTGGCTGGCGGATAAGGAGAATCGTACCAAATATAATCTGGATGAATTGAGCTGGCTGAAAACCTTGGCTAATTACAGTGCCATCGTGTATGAGAATCTATATCTGATCGAAAACTTGATTGAAGATCTTGAACAGGAATTTCAGAAGCAAAAGGGAGCTTCACCGTGGGTGATGCGTCTGATCTTTAATCTCTCGGAGACGGAACGGCGCCGGCTGGCTGCCGACCTGCATGATTCGGCGCTGCAGGACCAGCTGATCTGGTACCGCAAGCTGGAAACGGTCATGCTCGACCATCAGATGCCGGAGGATATCTATCACGAGCTTGAGACTGTACGGGAAGGCCTGCTGGATGTTATCCACCAGATTCGCGAGACCTGCAATGAGATGAGACCGCCGCTGCTTAAGGAAATGGGCATTGTCGAAGCGCTCGGGCAATTGTTCGAGCAGGCTCAGATCCGTTCAAATTATGTGATCAATTTCCAGGTAACGGATCATATAACAGAATTAAGTGATGAACAGACATTGGCGCTGTTCCGCATCGTTCAGGAACTGCTGCGCAACGCCAATAAGCATGCCAAAGCTACAGTGGTTGAGATTGGACTTGAGCAACGGGAGTCGATCCGGCTGATGTATAAAGATAACGGGGTTGGGATGGAACTCGGCGAATTGAATGATTCCTACCAGCACATGGGTCTGTCAGGCATTAAGGAGAGAGTGCGCAGTCTGGAGGGCGAAATCTTCTTCCAATCGGTAGTCGGTGAAGGACTTGAGGTCTGCATCACACTGCCGCTGGAGTCAGCAAATATGACAAGAGAGGGTGGGGACGATTTAGATGATAAAAATCTTGCTGGTTGATGACCATCCTTCCGTGGGTGAAGGAACCAAAAATATGATTGAGCAGGACCCGGAGATGAAAGTCACGGTGATTCTCTCAGCGATGGAGGCACTGGAGCTGGTCAAGTCGGAGAGCTTCGATGTCATGCTGTTTGATCTGAATATGCCGGTAATCAGCGGTCTTGAGCTGACCAAGCGGATGATGAGCGTCCAGCCCGAGAGCCGGGTGTTAATCTATACAGGGTATGAGATCAGCCCGAACTTCAACTTGCTGATTGACTCCGGCGTATCTGGCTTCGTGAGCAAGACAGTTACCCGCGAGCAGCTCCTTAACGCGATCCGCTGCGTTCTCCGGGATGAGGCAATCATTCCGGTCTCCCTGCTGAGGCAGCTGCGGCGCAGGGATATCCGTCTCAATGAGTCCAAGGAAGAGAAGATGCTGGAGGAGGTATCCATTAACGAACGGGAGCAGGAGATACTGCAGGAAGTGTCCAACGGGAACAGCAACAAGGATATCGCTTCCAAGATGCTGATGAGCCAGCGGACGGTAGAATATAACCTGACGCGTATCTTTGAGAAGCTGGGCGTCCGTTCCCGCGCCGAGGCGGTAGTGGAAGCCCGGCGGCTGAAGCTGATCAATTTCAATGATTTTATGTAAGGAGATCATCCCTCAGTGGAACGAGTCCAATCCACCTCTTCAATGAATTCGATGATCTCCCCGTTCGGGCTGTGAACGAGCGCATTTCGCACAATGAGCGCGGGTTCACCGAGCGACAATTGGTCGGGCTCTATACAGGCCTTTGCTCCATGAGCAAGGGCTTTTTGATATGTTTCCCGGGCATTGCCGACATAGAAGGCCAGATGCAGCAGCGCACCGTGAGCAACATCCTCTTCGCGCTTCGCTTTTTTTCCTTGAGCCGCAATCACCGCTTCATCGTCAAAAAGCTCAATGCAGGTTCTTTGATCCGGTGAGAGCAGCATGCAAGCCTCGTTGATCTTGAAAGCAGGCAGACTCCAATGATGCGCCACCTTGAACTCTAACACTTCTGTATAAAAAGCAAGTGTTGCCTGATAATCCTTCGCTTGGATTGCCACATGGGCAAGGCCTTTAATACTCACATCTAATCTCCCCCTAACTAAGATGCAATTAATTATAGGGGAAAGAAACATTGAATTACATACGAATAATAAGGGTTTTATAGTAAAATGATTATTTATTATAAGGTTTTTCAGCTGGAAAGCATTATTATATTAAAACTTGCTCAGGAGGTGCCTATATGGAGTATCCAATGGATGAAACTGATAAACAGATTATGCAGTTGCTGCAGCGTAACGCACGGATGCCTGTGTCCCAGATCAGTAAAGAAATTTCTATGTCCCAACCCTCCGTAAAGGAGAGGATCATCAAGCTGGAAGAGCGGAACATCATTTCCGGGTATACTGCGGCGTTTAATTTAAATAAGCTGAACCGGGGCACGACTACGTTCATCCTGCTCAAAACAGAATATTGCCAGGAGCTCGTTGATTTCTGCGAACAAGCCTGGGAGGTGACGGACTTGTTCCGCATCAGCGGAGAATACAACTACCTTATCAAAGTGCAGACGGCATCCATTGGCGAACTGGCGGAATTCCAGGACTCCCTGATGAAGCTTGGACCCTCCAAGTCGCATATCAGCCTGAAAAATATTTTGGAAAACCGGATTCTGCTCTAGAGCATGTCTTCAAACTGGAAGAGCTCTGGGGAAGCAGGGATTTAGTATTGAAAGTAGGGTCCCTAAAAACCCGCAGCGGGTTCGTGTACTCGTAACGGACTCAGGAGGCGCTATGGAGAGTAAAACACCTGTTTATTCTCTTTGGCGGACCCAGGCGACCTTATTTGCTCTGCATTCTATCTAAAAACGGCCAGCAGGGAGAAATAACTGCGCTGGAGTCCGTTTTCCTCCTGTAACAGGCTAAAAGCCCCAAATAGTTGCAACTCGGTCCGTTCGTGCTCAGAGCCAGAAATACACTTTCCGCATGCACACACACGCCTTCGGAAAAAGAGCGAAGTCTTTGAAACACCGAGACGTAAGCCTCTACCGAAAAAACTGCCTAGTGGTGAAACGCCTTTCTTACAGATTGAACTTGAAATTTAAAAAGGGTGGAGGTGTCGGAGGGGAAGTTTGGAACTTACGGAGCGATAGCGTCCGCCTTTGTCTGTAGATTTCAACCGCAAACAGCGGCCGGAAGTCCAAACAGTCTCCGCAGTTACGACAATAACCCAAACCAGAAAGATCTTAAGTTCAAACTATATAATTGAGATCTGCGACATTCTGTTGTCCGATATCACCCTATATAATCGGTGTATCTTGTATAGGGAGATGGTAATTAGATGAGCGAAATCGTTAGACTTGATGTAAATGAAGAGTATGCTTATTCGGGAATTGTTGAAGCGGGGGATTTTATCTTTCTCAGCTTCTGTGTCGGCAATGTGGGCGGATCGTCAGGGGAGCAGGTTGAAGGAGCGCTGAATGATATGAGCCAGAGATTGCAGCAGGTGAATTTGCAGCTGGATGCTGTCGTAAAGGTGGATATCCTGCTTAGGGATGTGTGGGATATTCCGGTCATGGAAGAGGTGTTCAAACGCAGGTTCAAAGGTAAATATCCGGCCAGAAAAACCATTTCCACCGAGTTTGCCCATGTGGGGGGTCCGGATGGACTCAAGGTGCAGATAGACGCAGTGGCCTATAAACCCCGCAAATAGTAAAATATCGACATACAAACGGCGGTCCAGCCCGGGTAAACCGGGTGGGCCGCCGTTTGCCGTCAACTACTCCTGGGAATGAGCTGCCTCGTCCTTAACTTCCGCGCGGAAGCCCCGGATGCTTTCCTTGCGCCGTTCATTTTTGGCTTCGATCTGGCTGCGTTCCTCGCTGCTGATCTCTGAGGAAAATTCGTTAAGGTAGTCTTCCGCTTCCCTCAAATTCCGCTCTGTATGCTGAATGCTTTGTTGTAAATGCTCAACATTGTCTGCCCGGTTATCCGGTTTTGCCATAGGTTGATCGCCTCCTGTTATTAACGCGCCCCAAAGGAACGCTAACCAGTAGGTTGACCTTTATCGGATAATTTCATGCATGGGAAGCAAAAAAGTCGGACCACCGACATAAAGGGATAATCGTAGTCTATGTTTCTTCTCAAGACAGCTGGACATAAAATGTAGTGGATTCTCCCATCACACTCCGGGCGTAAATTTTGCCCTTATGCTGCTGCTCGACAATGGATTTGGCAATGGCCAGGCCAAGCCCGTACCCGCCTTGCTTACGTGCCCGGGAAGCATCGGTGCGGTAGAACCGGTCGAAGATCCGCGGGAGATGCTCCGGGGCGATGCCCTCTCCGGTATTGGTAACGGCCAGCACCACATCGTTATGCTGTTTGCGCAAGGATAGGCTCACCTCACCTTTCGGGCCGGTATATTTCACAGCGTTGTCCAGTAGAATCATGACCACCTGCTTGATCTGCTCACTGTTGCCCTGAACGGTCAGATGAGGCTCAATATCATACTCCAGAGCAACGTTCTTCTCGAAGATTACCGCTTCCATCGTCAGAATGATATTCTCGACCGCTTCGCTGATATCAAAAGGGGTATGGATCATGCCCGTCCGCGAATCATCTATCTCCGTTAAATAGAGCAAGTCATTCGTCAGCTTGGCCATCCGCTCTGTCTCCGACTTGATATAGTGCAGCCACTTCGACTGCTGGTCAATCGTGTCCTCCCCATTGGAGAGCAGCACATCGGTATTGGTACTAATGATGGCGAGCGGTGTCTTCAGCTCATGGGAGGCATCGGCGATGAACTGTTTCTGTTTATCAAAGGCTTCTTTGACCGGCTGGATGGAGCGGTTGGCAAAATACCGGCTGGTGAAATAGAGAATAATCAGCATGACCACGCCTACGATAGTAAAGGTATAGTTGAGATTGGTCAGAATCTCCTGCCGGGCGGTGATGTCGAGGAAGACCAGCATATGCCCGGCAGTGGTTGGCTGTATCTCAAAGGTCCAGTCGCTGCCGTCGAGGGTGAAGCGCCCGGTATTTTTGCCTGCGGATACCGCTTCCTGCAGCGCCTGCTGATAGAACTCGTCTTCCATGGTGAATTGTGATTTTGGCGTCCCTGTTTGGTTCCACTGATCATCCGTTTCAATCATGAAGGACACGGATCGTTCCGGCGGGGGATTTCCGCCGCCCATGCTGCCCATGTCCCCGCCATCCGGCAGCGGCATTCCGGTGACAGTGCCGTTATCCCGCGGCCCGTCAGAATTGTTGCCCTTCCGTTTCTGGTACAACTCTACACTCCGGTGCAGTTCCATTTCATTCTTAGCCTGCACATCCAGATAGGAAATGATGTAGATGGCGGCGAAGGCGGCAAGCATCATCACGGAGATAGTGACCAGATTGACGATCAGGAACCGGTTTCTAAGCTTTTTGAACATCAGGTATTCACCTCTAATACATAACCGACGTTCCGGATAGTGCTGATGCGTATGGCCGAACCCAGGAACGTGAGCTTTTTGCGCAGAAAAGAGATATAGACCTCCACATTGTTATGCTCCGCCTCGGAATCGAATCCCCACAGCTTCTCAATAATCTGCTCTTTGGAGGTTACGGATTGTTTCCGTACGATCAGCAGCTCCAGCAGCTCGCTTTCCTTGAGGTTCAGCTTCATTTCCTTGCCGTTCACCGTAAGCCGCAGATTGGTCGTATTCAGCTCCAAATCCCCGAACTTCAGCGCATCATCCGGCAGAACCTCGCCTTTGCGCCGCAGCACCGCCCGTATCCGGGCCAGCAATTCCTCTGATGAAAAAGGTTTGGCGATGTAGTCATCAGCCCCATAATCGAGCCCAGTTACCATATCCGTAATTTCGCCTTTGGCGGTCAGAAAAATGACAGGTGTAGCCACTTGCTTATTCCGGAGCGCCCTCAGCACGCTGATTCCATCCATCTCCGGCATCATGATGTCGAGCAGCAGCAAATCATAGATCCCGCTTAACGCGTAATCAAGTCCCGATCTGCCGTCATGCACGGCGTCTACCGAATAATTATGTTTCTTCAAGATTTGCGTGACGGCCTCCGCCAGATGCACCTCGTCTTCTACTATTAATATTCTCATAGGGTTAAACATCCTCTGCTTATTATGTGCTTGCTGCTTACGCCATTATAACAAGATTACCTTTAGCGAACCTTAATGGAAGCTCTCTCTTCATATATAGCAAACGCCGCTATATTCCCTTTTGTTAAGCCTGTGTAAATAAATCAAACCTGTGTAAAACCATTTAAGCTTCGCTAAAGGTTTGGGGACTAAGATACATTCATAAGCAAGCGGGACACACGAAATATTCGAATAAGAAAGGATCTGAACCCCATGGCGATCGAAGTTTTCAACCGATATGAGAACAAGTATTTGTTCGACAATGAAGCCTACCACCACCTTTACAATGAATTGCTTCAATATATGGAGCCTGACGATTACAACAAGCAGCATGAATATTACTCCATCACCAATCTGTATTATGACACGGCACACCATACGCTGATCCGCAACAGCCTGGCCAAGCCAAAATACAAGGAAAAGCTTAGGTTAAGAGCTTACGGGATACCAAGTGGAGAGACGAAGGTGTATCTGGAGATTAAGAAAAAGGTGTTCGGCCTGGTCAACAAAAGAAGAACCTCGCTGACACTGCACGAGGCATATGATTTTGTCCGCACAGGAGTTGAGCCGGAATACAAGGATTACATGAACAAGCAGGTTATTGAGGAAATCAAATACTTCCTGACACGATATGATCTGCAGCCTATGGTGTATCTGTCCTATGACCGCAAAGCGATGTTCTGCAAAAATAACCGCGATCTCCGCATCACGTTTGATACGAATATCCGCAGCCGGCGGTACGATCTCAAGATGGAGCATGGCACTCACGGCGAACCGCTGATGGAACCGGGCCAATGGCTGATGGAAGTGAAGGCGGAAAAAACGATCCCGGTCTGGCTCTCTAAAATGCTCTCCGAACACCAAATGTACCGCACGGGCTTCTCCAAATACGGCAATGAATATAAAAAAATGCTGAGAAACAGTAAAACAGAAAGTGAGAGTGTCCTGTATGCTTGATAACCTCTTTTCGGCGGCTCTGACGAGTACAGAATTAACGTTCACAAACGCCATTCTAACCATCCTGACCGCTATCGCCCTAGGCGCGATTATTAGTCTGACCTATATGAAAACAAGCCCGGCGGGATATTCGCAAAGCTTCACGCTCACGATGGTGCTGCTGCCGGTTATTGTGGCTATCATCATCCTGCTGATCGGCAGCAATGTCGCCAGAGCCTTCAGCTTGGCCGGGGCGTTCTCGATCATCCGCTTCCGAAGCGCGCCGGGTGATCCTAAGGATATCACCTTTGTCCTGTTCACCATGGCCTCCGGCCTTGCCTGCGGCGTAGGCGCATTCGGTTACGCTGCACTATTTACCATTATTCTCTGCATTATTATGTTTATCCTGAACCGCACAGGTTTTGGTGTTAGAACAACAATGCAAAAAACGCTGAAAGTGACCATTCCCGAGAACCTGGGTTACGAGGAAGCTTTCGCAGAGGTTTTTGCCAAATTCAATGTCGCTTATGAACTGAAAAAGATCCGCACCACTGAGCTTGGCAGCTTATATGAACTGGTCTACGCCGTGACGATTGATGAGCACACGAGCCAGAAGGAACTGCTGGATGCGATCCGCTGCCGCAACGGCAACCTGGATCTGTCACTGACGATGAGCCCGACTCTCACAGAATACTAAAAGAATGAAGGGATTGATTGATATGAATAAATTTATCATGGGAAGTAAAGTAGGACTGGTGCTGTTGCTCGCTGCTGTAATGTCGGCTTGCGGCGCAGCCAGTTCCGCAACACAATCGGCCTCAACCCCTGCAACATCAGCAGCCGTAACAACGGCATCCGCACAGAGCACAACGGCTTCCAGTGTACAGCTGGCAAGTGTCAAGGCAGCGGATCTGGTTACCTTTGACGAAGAAGATACCGCTATAGCATGGAGCGCGGACAGCTCCACCACGATAGCGTTGAATGGAACGGGCGCAGCCGTTAGCGGTTCCGGCGCAGCAGCCTCCGGGGGAGTAGTAACCATTACAGCGGCAGGTACTTATGTTGTCAGCGGAACGCTGAATGAAGGACAGATCATTATTGATGTTCAGGATAAAGGAAGTGTTCATCTCGTGCTGAACGGCGCTACGCTTCATAACAGCAGCAGCGCACCGGTCTACATTAAGGAAGCAGGCAAGGTCATTATGACCCTGCAGGAAGGGACGGACAACAAGATTACCGACGGCACCACCTATATCTTGGCTGATGACACTACCGATGAGCCAAGTGCGGCTATCTTCAGCAAGGCAGACCTGACGATTAACGGAACAGGCAAGCTGTCGGTTACCGCCAGCTACAAGGACGGAATCACCAGTAAGGATGACCTGAAGATTGTGTCGGGCACGATAGAAGTGCAGGCAGCCGATGACGGGATTGTCGGCAAAGATCTGATCGCCATTCAAGACGGCACAATGACTATCAATGCCGAGGGAGACGGGATCAAATCGACCAACGATGAGGATGCCGACAAAGGATTCATTGCCATTACGGCCGGAACGTTTGATATTGTGGCCGGCAATGACGGAATCCAGGCCGAGACAACGCTGGTTGCTGATGGAGGGACATTTAACCTTCTGACGGGCGGCGGCAATGCTAACGCTGAAGTGAAGACGGGCGACCAAGGAGGAGGTATGGGAATGGGCGGCGGCCGGGGTATGAGAGGTACTCAGGCTCCCGCAGCCGGTACGGGTTCGGGCCAGGCACCGGCAGATACGGCAGCCGAACCTGCCGCAACCGCTGCGACGACCGCAACGACTGCAACGAGTGACACGACAGCGGCATCCGCTGATACGGCAACTGTAACAGAAACCGAATCCACGAGCGCTAAAGGGCTGAAAGCCGGGGGAGATCTTACGGTGAACGGCGGAAGCTTCACGATTGATTCCGCCGATGATGCGGTGCACAGCAACAGCAATGTCTCCATCGCAGATGGAGAACTCCAGATTGCCGCAGGAGATGACGGTATTCATGCGGACAGCCTGACAAGCCTGTCGGGTGGAACCGTTAATATTACAAAGAGCTATGAAGGAATTGAAGGTGCGAATATCACCATTGCAGGCGGTGAGATTGATGTGACTGCGTCCGATGACGGTGTGAATGTTGCCGGAGGCAATGACGATAATTCTGCGGAAGGAACACAGAGACAGGATCAGTTCACCAGCTCCGGCAACAACCTGCTCACGATTAGCGGAGGCACATTAACCGTTGATGCTGCAGGGGACGGTTTGGATTCGAACGGATCGGTCGTGATGACAGGCGGTACTGTGATCACCAATGGTCCAACTGCTGATGGCAATGGCGCTTTGGACTATGACGGAACCTTCGAGATCACCGGCGGTTATCTGGTAGTAGCGGGAAGTGCGGGGATGCTTCAGGCTCCAAGTGATGCATCCAGCCAATACTCGATCACCATGACGTTCACGGATTCCCAGGAGGCTGGACAACTGGTTCATCTGCAGGACAGCGACGGCAATACGATCGCTACGTTTGCTCCATCGAAGAGCTACAGATCAGTAGTCGTCAGCTCGCCGGATCTTAAAGAAGGCGGGTCGTACACTCTCTTCACTGGCGGAAGCTCGACAGGTACGGCAGTAGATGGCCTGTACACTGGCGGCGCTTATAGCGGCGGTACCGAAGGGGTATCCTTCGACATCTCCAGCAGCGTAACCTGGTTGAATGAATCCGGAGTAACCACTGCCACGAGCGGTATGGGCGGCGGCATGGGTGGTGGCCGAGGCGGCGGCGGAACGAGACCTGAAGGCGGATTTGGCGGCGGGGGTACTCCACCGACCGGAGCTGAGGGCGAAGTTCAGCAGTAAAAGACGGTAGTATAATGCAGCAAGCAGCACATCTCCGGCCAGCGGAGGCGTGCTGCTTGCTGTTTCTCCTACATGAAATCGAAGAAATAACGGATGACATGGAAGAAGACCGGCGAGGTGTAAGTCAGGCTGTCGACCCGGCTTAAATAGCTTTTTTTGAGCGCATCGAACTTGTCATCATCTCCGATCAGCAAATCCCGTTTCAGCACCGAAACCGTTAAGCTGCCGAAGTAACCGCTGAGACTGATCAGCATGCCGGACAAAAATCCGAAGGCCGGGTTAAGCGGCGTAAGGTAGGGATAGATCAGATAGGATACCCCTGTTGTTACCACAAATGCGCAGATGAACCCTTCCCAGGTCAGGTTGGGGTTGGCGGTCGGAACCACCTTGTGTTTGCCGAAATAGATCGAGGCCAGATAATGTATGACGTCATTGAGCTGGGTTAATACGACCAGGAACAGGACGAGTCCGGCTCCGTATTCCGGAGTGGCAAATTGAAAGTAGGCCAGATGGCTAAGCCCGAACACCATCAGCATAAGTCCCCATTGGGTGGAGCTGACGCTGCGCAGAAAGCCGAGCGTGCCTTTGTTGATCAGCCGCGGGAGCGGCAGGAGCAGAAATACATACACGGGAATGAAGACGATAAACATCCCGTACCACTCAATATAAATCCAATAGAACTGCAAAGGAATCGCCAGGTATGCCCAGAGGAACAGCCGGCGGTCGGCTTTTCGGGTCCGGATCATCGAGAAATATTCCTTTAGGGCGAAGAAAGTGAGCGCCATCAGCGACAGCAGCGAGACGACCGGATTGAACAAGGTGGCCAGGCAGAAGATAAGGAGCATGCCCCACCAGGTTTTGATGCGGAAGCCGATGCCGGTATAGTCCTTGTTCTTCTGGAGTCTGCTCACTACAACATAAATTAAATGGATGGCCGAAAGGGCAGCGAAAATAAGCACTAATGTTAATAAGGAGCGGTCTATAGCTATCACCAACTTGTCGCAGGGTAGGATTCCATTAAAGGAATCATATGTTATTATGAAGGAAACTTCCAAACTTGATAAGGGGAAATTTTGTAAATGACAGGTAATCAATCGGTCTTTATCCTGCTTACGAATACCGGCACGTTGTTTACGAAGCTCATTCAAGGCTACACGAAAGCGCCGTATAATCACGCCTCGATCGCTTTTGACCGCGGGCTTTCGGAAATGTACAGCTTCGGGAGAAAGCATCCAAGCAATCCTCTGAATGGCGGATTTGTGAAGGAGGATATTCAGACAGGCACATTCAGCAAATATCCGAATACAACATGCGTCATCTACGAGCTTCAGGTCACGGACCGCGAGGTGGAGAAAATGAAACGTGTGCTGCACATCTTTATCCGCAGCCAGCAGAAGTATCTATATAACATCCTCGGTGTTATCGGTATCGCACTGAAGGAGCCGGTCGAATTCAGCAACTCCTACTTTTGCTCGCAATTTGTTGCGGAAGTTCTGGACCGTTCCGGCATCAAGCTATGGAACAAGCTTCCAGCGCTCGTTACGCCCGATGATTTTCGGCAGAGCGACCGGCTGCAGTTGATTTACGAGGGGAAATTAAACCAGTATAAGCCTGAAGTATGAGGAGGGGGATAGGGCATTCCCCTGGGAGTGCCCGCTACTCTTCTTCAGGAACGATTACCTGAACATAACGGGGAAGGGTGCTTAACCGGATCGGCAGAGCCGGGCCCTCTTCGCCATCCACATTGGTCCGGACGGGGGCGGGTGAGCTTAGGGTGACATGGCTGGCCGTGAAATAAATGACATCCTTATGATCCTTCAGGTTGCCCAGCAGCAAGGAGATGCTGACTGTAAGCGTATTGAAGATATTGAGGTCTTTGATGATAAAGCAGTGAAGCAGGCCATCGTCAACTTGAGCACCCGGCGCCAGCTTTTCGAATCCGCCTACGGAGTTGGTAAGAGCGGCGACGAATAGTGGAGATTCGCCTTCCCATATCCCGCCATCATACTGGATGGTCAAGGAATGAGCCGGGTTGCCGCTTCCGGCAAGCTCTTTGAAGCCTTCCTTGAAATAGGCAAAGGCTCCCAGCCTCGATTTGTCATCTGACGATACGCCTGACAGCGTTTCGGCGAGTGAACCGGCGGCGACGACGTTTCCGAATAACCGGTCATTTAGGCGGCCGGCATCGACTGGTTGAATCCTGGAGGAGGTGAGTGCAGCGATGGCCTGTCCGGGATCCAGGGGAACCTGCAAGGCGCGGGCAAAATCATTGATCGTTCCAAGCGGAACTATACCCAGCCGCGGGCGGTGCTCCTGATCAATCAGCCCGTTAATGACTTCATGGAGCGTGCCGTCGCCGCCGATGGAAACAACCAGCTCATAACCTTCCTGGCATGCAGTAATGCAGAAGCGGGTGGCGTCGCCTTCTTTTACCGTCTCATTGACCGTAACCATGTATCCGTTATTCTGTAGAATTTCTTCTGCCTGACTAATATATTCAAGCGCATCCTCCTTGCCGGCGGAGGGATTAATGATGATCATAGCCTGCTGCATGCACAACATCCTTTCTGTCCTGCTGATATAGGATTCGTTGCATACCTTTACCCGAAAATACCGGCTTTGATCCTGCGCTCAAATCATTTATTTCCGCATGGCTACAGCAGCTTGGAATCCAGCCAGGGAATCAGGATAGGAAGGACGTGTGACGCCTGCATGGCCCCGGTATGGTCGAGCTCTGGCAGCACCGAGATCTTCCAGCCCAGCGCTTCGAGCACTTCACGCTGCCGGAGAAAAGGTCCGGCGATGTCGACCCTCACACCTCCCCAGCGTTGATCATAATCAATAGTATCGGCAGCACCGGCAAAGCACATCCGGGAACAGCTGAGCACGGTTTGCGCGGCACGGTCATCGAATGACTGTAGTGCACCATACAACGTGACGAACTGCCGCGTCTGGGCTTCGGTCAGGGTGACTTCCACCGTGGACCAGTCGAAGTCGTCCCAGGTTTCGCGCTGGCTGTCCGGCGAAGGGGCCGGATGCTGATGTGAGGCTTGAGACAGCTCATGCGCAGCCATCGTTACCCGGAGCATCTCCTTGTAGGGTCCGCCGATGGGAGGGAATCCTCCCATGACAAGCGCGGTGATGCGTTCTGTGCGAAGAGTCAGCTGCAGTCCGCTAAGCGCCAGCCAAGAGTAGCCGTAATAGGCGAATTGCGGCGCTTGTGCAGCATCGGCAATAGACAGAAAGTCCTTGGCAATGTTGGCGGGTGTCAGCGTATCCGGCTTCGGCTTGCTCTGGACATGCCCTTCATAGTCAAAGGCAATGACCCGGTATTTACCGCTGAGCGCGTCGATCAGTGAACGTCCCAGTGCCGGATCGGCCCCCCATTTGAGCATTTCCGCTGCCTGGGGACCTATAACAGGATACGGATTAACCGGCAGCAGCAGGTTCGGTCCTTCACCCGTAATTACGACCTCAATTTCACTTCCATCATGTAATTTTGCTGTAAGCATGATCAGCCCTCCATTTCAGCTATTAGTTACTGCTTAATCTATTACACCAACCAATATACAACATTGATGCAAGAGAGAAGCATTAGCGGAAGGCCCCTTGTCCCCAGAGGTTGTATTATTCCCGAAGGCTGTCAAAGCACTTTAAGGTTATGATTGAAGGTTTGCCATCACGGGGGAGTTTTGCTACTGTTACAATCATCAGGTATGCAAAGAGGTGAACGGCAGATGGTTATATACAAACCCGCTGAAATTGCCAAGTCGCTTGGTATCAGCACCAGTGCATTAAGACATTACGAGGCTTGGGGCGTGGTTCCGCCACCGGAACGGGCTCCGAACGGCTACCGGTTGTACACCGGGCTGCATATGGCGTATTTCCGTTGTCTTCGGTCCATGCTTCCCGGCTTTGGCTACCCGCTGACCTATGAGGTGCTTCGCCATATTCAGAAAGGGGAGCTGGACACTGCCTTATGGCTGGTAAGCGCCGAGCAGGCCCGTTTGCAGGAAGAGAAAGTCACCGCCGGCAGAACGCTCGCCTTGCTGCAGGACCCCGGACTCCATCCGGTTATGGGCAAAGGAATGAAGCATAAGATGAGCATCGGAGAAGTGGCGGCTATCACGAATGTGCAGACCTCCGCCATCCGGCACTGGGAGAAGGAAGGGCTGCTGTCCCCGGAGAGAAATCAGGAGAATGGTTACCGCCTGTACACTCCGGTACACGCAAGGCAAATCATGCTGATTCGAACGCTTAGAACCACGGTGTATTATTTGGATAAGATGAAAGAGCTTGTGCAAGCCCTGGAGCAGAACAGTGTGGAGAAGGTGAAGGAAGTTACGGTAGAGGCACTGGTTAAGATTGACCGGCGCAACCGCCAGCAGTATAACGGTGTTCATCAATTGGTGGAGTTATGTATAGAGGCCGGGTTCATGGACGGGAGCGAGGCGTCGCTCACGCTGAACAGGCAACCTTATAATAAAGAACATTAAGGAATAGATAGAAGCGCCGAAACACCACAGGTGTCTTTGACGCTTCTTTGTTGTGGAGGGCACAGATATATATTTCCCTGCTGTGTCTCTGATGGGAATCAGCATAAACGGTGCGGCGGAAATTCAGGATCTGGCACCCATTCGAACTTCACCGGCCGGGCCGTTCCTTCCTGGTCCTCCGAGCAGCATCCGCGTTTATGGATGAGATTCAAGGAATGTCCGAGAAACTAAATGAGTTCGCCAGGAAACTGTAGACAGGGGAGCAGGGAGTTGTTCCCTATGGCCTTAGGTGGACAGCTCCTTACATATGGCATAAGGAAGTGTTCGCATCCTCTAACCCATACAGGATTCTTTTCCCGCTCTCCTTGGCGATCCGCACCATTTCATCGGCGCCTTGGGAAGGCCCGCCAATCCGCAGGACGGCATCGCAATGACCGAGCAGCCGCACGGAGGAAGGGTGGAACATTTCATTGAACACCTTGTCGCCGATGGCTGTTGAGCCTGCCGCCTCCATCAGCGGCAATGCATACCACTCGCCCAGCACCGGCAGATGGCCGAGCCTGTACACCAGTAAGGCAGCTTCATTCATGGCTTGCATATTAGCTGCAATTAATGCCGGATCGTCTCCGGTTCCCGAGCGGTAAGGACCGGCAATGAGGATGTGCAGAGGTTTCGGCTCCTCCGGTTCGAGCAGCCGGTGAAGCTTCGCATGCTGCAGCAAAAGAATGGTCTTGGCGTCCCGGATTTCACCGCTCTCCACCAGCTCCATTGCTTTGGTAAAAGGAAGCTCCAGCACTTCGATGTTCTCCTGTTCCTCATCCAGTCCGCCGCCCCGCCCCGTCTTCATCTCGTCGGAATATTCCGCGACGAATAAATGCAGCATCTCCGTTACCGAGCCCGGCGACATATACACTCCGCCGATGCCGTGCACCTCCGACAGGCGGTAGCCGGTTTCCTCCTCGGCTTCGCGCTGGATGCATTCTTCCGGGCTGTCCTGATCCAGCAGTCCGGCACAGGCTTCAATCAGCATGCCGGATGTATTGCCGTTAATATAGGTGGGCAGACGGAATTGCCGGGTCAGGACAACCGTCTGCTTTTTGCGGTTGTAGAGCAGAATGGCCGCGCCGTTACCGCGGTCATAAGCCTCGCGCTGCTGCTCTTCCCAGGTCCCGTCGCTGCTCCGGTAATCCAGGGTGTATTTCTTCAGTGTATACCAGTTGTCTGATAACAGGTCAATTTGCTTGATTCGCACGTTAGGGTTCATAGGTGAAGCCTCCTTTTTAGTTGTATCCAGCCGCTCCGTCATAGTTTACGGCATGTAAACACGCCCATATCCTTGGCAAAGGCCAGGCTTCCCTGGTCCGCCATCTTACGCTCTACAAAATCTATAAATTGTTCCAGCGTCTCACCCTTCAGCACCTTGCCCGCATTCATGGGCGTAGAGGTCATATAGCTGATCAGCGGACCGGTTTCCGTCACAACAAGAGAATCTGGATAACGTTCAACCCGTGCAGCCGGGAACCAGGGCTGCAATAGCTCTGCGCCATTATCCAGGTTGAATTGTTCCAGTGTGTCATCCAGTACCCGGAGGGCTGGATCGAATTCGCGGGCGAGTTCTTCCATCTCCCGCAAGTGCCGGCTGCTCATCGTGGAGGCGAAGAAGCTTCCCCGGGGGCTAAGCACTCTGGAAATTTCCGCGAATGCCGGCGTCAATTGCTCCACATGGTATAACATGTGATTGGCAATCACGATCTGAAATTCGTTATCCGCAAAAGGCATGGCCATAACATCGGCCTGGCGGAACTGAAATCCTCCAGCCGCCGCCCCAAGTGCGCTGCGCGCAGCTTCCAGCATCCCCGGGGAGGCATCAGCAAGCGTGATCTCCAAGCGGGGCGGAATCCGCTCCCGGTTTCGAACCCAAAGAGCCGCATCGCCGCAGCCGATATCCAGCACCCGCAAAGGAAGGGTAGAGGATGAAAGCAGTTCCTGCGTTGCCTCCAGCATGTATTCAAAGAACCAGCGGTGCCACCCTTGCGGGTTCGTACTGAACTCATCATACAACCGGGTTCGCGCCTGCAGCCGGGCGGCATTCTGATACTGCCGGCCCCAATCCCTTTCCGTGCGGATCATGTGGATGATCCGGGCCAGCTCTTCCCAGTCCGCTGCCTGCTCTTGTTGCTCCATATAGTCCATGGAGGCATCGATGGCCTGGACTACACTCTCCATATGATCTATTTTCTGACGGATAAGCTGCTTCTGGAGCTGCAGAGCGCTGCGCAGATCACTCCCGCTGCCGATCTCCATCACGGTGCTCATTTCTTCCAGGGAAAGCCCAATAAATTTAAGCACCGAGAGCTTCTGGAGTCTGGCGATATCCTCCTCGTTATACAGGCGGGTGTCTCCTTCGAATTGGGAGGGCTTCAGCAGCCCGATCCGGTCATAATACCGCAGCGCCCTGACGGTCACCCCGGTTATCCGGGAGATTTGTCCGGTGGTTAAGCCTTTGTGCATCCTGTCCATCACCTCAACTTTGCGGCAGAATAACAATCATTACTTCAAGTATAACGGGTGACGCAACGTCACCTGCAAGAGAAAAATTCATTCGGAATGAATGGCTGGAACGGTGCCACCCACAGTCTTGATTTAGCTGCTGTAAAGCTCCTGTAAAGGCACCTTTGTTTGTACAAATTATGCAATCTAAAAAAGGGTGTAGATAAAACTTGGTGATACGTAGGCGCGTTGTGTTTCAGCTCGCGTTATGGTGAACACTGTGAGGAATACTGCACGTAAAGAACCTTACATCCCCTACAAGTTGCTAAAGTGAAATGAGAGGTAAAGATGCATTTGAATTCACCGCATGCGGGCCAGATGGCGGAATGAGAGGTAAAGATGCATTTGAATTCACCGTATGCGGGACGGATGGCGGGATGAGAGGTAAAGATGCATTTGAATTCACCGCATGCGGGCCAGATGGCGGAATGAGAGGTAAAGATGCATTTGAATTCACCGTATGCGGGCCAGATAAAATAAGAGGTTAAATAATATTAGAGGTCCCGTTGCCGTTATCTCTCTAGTGAACCAGCTTATTCGCCCGTTATATAGAATGAACTTGAAACTTGAAGAAAGAGAGCGGAGCGACGGTGGGAAATTTTGGAACTGTGGCAGCGATAGCGCCCGCCTTTGTCTTCGGATTTCAACCGCAAACAGCGGTCGGAAGTCCAAATATTCACCGAAGTTGCGACTGGCCCTTTACTCTAAACTTTTCAGTTCAATCTATATATGGGGCTTTTGTTCGCTTAGTGCTGCGAACGGCCGGCAAGACAACACCCCCTCAAAGGGCGCAATAAGGATCTAATTCATGCGCCTTGGAGGGGGTGTTAATTGTTCTATAGAATTCTGCGGGCAGTCACAAACCGTTTTCTCCACTGGCCGTCAAAGGCTTCAACGTGAACATTCAGGTCTTTGGAATAGGTATGCAAAATCTGATTGTTTCCGGCATAGATGGCCACATGGCCGATATCGAGGCCGCGTGCACTGAAGAACAGCAAATCACCTTTGCGCAAGGAGTCGATGCCGACTTTCTTGCCCTCTTTGGCCTGGTCGTAGGATACGCGCGGAAGCTCAATGGACAGGGTGTCCCCGAATAATCGCTTCACAAACGAAGAGCAGTCAAAGGTTTTCGTCTGATCCGGAGAAGCCCCGAATTCATACGGGGTGCCCAGATAGGTCTTTCCGTAAGATATCAGCGCTTCGGTCTGCTTATCCAGCAGAGAAGCACTGGTATAATCGCTGTATTTCGGTTTCGCCGATATGTACCCTCTTTGGTTGTCTTCGGTCCGCACTTCCAGCCATAAAGCGTTAACCTCACGGATCACATGAACCTTCGCACCGCTAGGCAGCATTTCTGACTGGACGGAGCCGCTTTGGGCGTCCGGGGCACTCCGCAAGTTAACACCCCAGAGGATGGAGGTTTCATAGGTTATTGGAGAAAAGATCCGCACTGACTGGGTAATCGGCTCCCATGTTACGCTGCTTCCGAGTGCTTCGCTGACGAAGCGCAGTGGAATTAAAGTGTAGCCATCCGTAATTTGACCGGGAACATCCAGCGTGAGCGATTGCCCGTTCAACTGGGCGGTGGTATCCCCGATGCGGTAGGTTAGCTTCTTGTCACCTTTGGTGGCAGTAACGATCTTTGCCGTGTTATTCCAATTCAGCTTGGCCCCTTGCTCTTCGAACAGTCCGCGCATTGGAACCAGCACAGCGCCACGTAGGCTGACCGGCGGAACCTCGGCTTGGAGTTGCCTGTCGTCCAAATAGATGGAGATCTTCTTCGGTGTGATTTGCGTCTGGATCACCGAGTCTGCATGAGCAGAAGCCGAGTAGAAGAGGGACAGGCCCAATAAAGAGAATAGTACAGTTTTGCTTTTCGTCATGTATTCATCACCTTACTGATAGATTTGATTCTATACAGTTGGACGATGCCAAGCCGAAATGGTTTTGTGTTAAATGTTGGTAACGGAGATTCCGCTCAATAAAATACTTTCTCCTGCAGCAGATCGAGCGCGTGCTCGATCTCTTTGCGTTCCTCTGCTGTAACATGTGCGAGGCGGTCAGCAAACCGGACGGCAATGTGCTGGAAGGCCTCGTTCATCATGGTTTCGCCTTCAGGAGAGAGGGTGATGCCCTGCTTGCGCCGGTCGGCGGGATCGGTGATTTTGTGACATAGATGTTTTTCGCTTAGTTTCTTCAGCTCACGGCTCGTGTTGGGCATGGACATATGCATGCAGTCGCTGATTTCGCTGAGCGTGACGGGCTGGCTCACGGCAATGTATTCAAGAATTTTATACTGAACAGGCGTTAGCGCCTCGGATTTCACGCCTTTGGATATATCGCTTGTTATTTGATGGACAGCGGTGGTGAAAGTCACGAATTTCTGGAATAAATTATTCTGGTCCATAGGATCACCTCTATAGGACACCATAGCAAAATAATTATCAAAATACAATTATCATTTGACAACTAAAATTGGGATGTGTTACTCTTTTGTTATCAAATGATAAGTAAAGGGGCAGCGAATATGAACACACTGGTTATCTATACACATCCGAATCACAAGAGCCTCAGCTATGCTTTTTTGCAGGAAGTGATCCGGGGGAGCAAGGAGAATGGCAAGATCAAGGAAATTAAGGTGCTGGATTTATATGAGGAAGGTTTTGACCCAGTGCTGGTCTTCAATGAGCACAAACGCAGGAGGGATATGCACAGTGATCCGGCATTGGCGAAGTATAGGGAACAGCTGATCTGGGCGGACCAAATCGTGCTGGTCTACCCGATCTGGTGGGGACGGCCTCCGGCAATGCTAATGGGCTATATTGATCAGATGTTTGCTTCGGGATTTGCGTACAAGGATAAGGGCGGGCTTCTGCCGGAAGGGCTGTTGAAGGGGAAATCGGTGGTATGTGTATCCAGCATGAAAGGTCCGGCGCATTATCCGCTGCTGTGGCTGAATAATTCGCACAAAGCCCTGATGCGTAAAGCGTTGTTTAACTACGTGGGTATCCGCAAGGTGAAATTCTTCGAGTTCGGCAGCATGGAGAGCCCGCGGGGTAAGCACGCGAAGAAGCTTCAGCAGGTGTACCGCTATTTCAAAACGGTGAGTGCATAATCGGCTCTCCGTTCTAAAAGATCACTCCCCGTGCCCGCCGTCCTTTGGCGGGCACGGGAGCCGGGCGATTAATCAATCGCCCGCAAACTCCAGTGATTGTCTGCGTCCTTCATGAAATAGTAGAACAAATTAGGCTCTTTTATTTCACCGCTGTCTTTAACTTTCCCTCTAATTTCTACGATTACTCTTCCTTCTTTATCTTGTTCAACGGTACCTATAGTATCAAAATAATAATCTTTCCCGAACAAATACATAAATGCATCCGCGGACTGACTGTCTTTGAACACGCTGCGGAAGGCATCCTCCTTTTTATTAGCCAAGGCTTCCAATGTTGTATTCAATAGATTCTTAATCTCCTCGTTAAATAAGGGATCTTCGATCGTATCTAAATCTAGAAACACCCCTGTAGTAAAAGTCCCCTGACTGGGCTGAGGAGTAGTTACGGGCTGATCAGTCGCATGTGCGGTTGGTTGAGCCGTTGCCTGAGGGGCTGCCGAAATCTCAGTTTCAGCACTCACCGCTGGCGATGCAGCATTTGTGCCGGATTTATCACCACAAGATGCCATAATTCCAATTGTTAAGATCCCAGCCAACGAATAAACAATCAGCTTGTTCATGAATAACCTCCTAAAAGTTTTGTGAGCAAATCCTTGAATCGACTTTGTACAAACTCACTTCGGAAGCATGAGCTTCAGAATTTATTTATACAGACGCAGTAAAAGCGGAGTAGTTCCCTTTTTTTGAAAATAATAAAGGCGGAAAACAATATATTTGACATTTTACCTACATGTAACTACAATGGTTACAGGATCAACAAAACCTCAACACAGCATGAAATGCAATACGTCATTCAAATAAATATATCCAATGGAGGAATTAACATGACAATCGCATTAACAGGAGCAACAGGACAATTTGGTTCTATCGTAGCAGAAACCTTGCTGAAATCCGTACCGGCTGAGAAGCTTGTAGCCAGTGTAAGAAACCCGGAGAAGGCTGAGAGCCTGCGGGCTCGTGGAGTCGACATCCGTCATGGTGACTTCGATCAGCCCGAGACGCTGGATGCGGCATTTGCCGGTGTGGACCGTCTGCTGATCGTATCAGCAGACGGCGACAATGATACCCGGATCCGCCAGCACAAGGCAGCAGTTGATGCCGCTGTGCGGGCAGGCGTAGGTTACATCGTGTACACCAGCGTTGGCCATGCCGACAACAGTACTCTGTTCCTTGCTCCGGTACACCGTGCAACGGAACAATTCATTATTGAGTCAGGCATTCCTTATGCCTTCCTGCGCAACAACTGGTATCTGGAGAATGAGATCGGCTCCATTCAGGCCGTTCAAGCCGGAGCCCCTTGGCTGACTTCGGCCGGCGAAGGCAAGGTTGGCTGGGCTACCCGCCGCGACTATGCAGAGGCAGCAGCCGTTGTTCTGGCTGGCGAAGGTACAGAGAACGCCGTGTACGAATTGTCCGGCAAGCCGGCAACCCAGGCAGAGCTGGCTGCAATAGTCGGCAGCGTGCTGGGCAAGGACGTTGCTGTGCAGCAGGTGGATGATGCCACCTACTCCAGCGTTATGGCCGGAGCGGGCGTGCCGGAAGCAGCGCTCCCGATTGTGGTCGCGATTCAAGCCGCGATCCGCGAAGGTGCTTTGGACATCGAGAGCGACGATTTCGGGAAGCTGCTGCAGCGTCCGCTCACGCCGCTTAGCGAAGGCATAAGTGAAATGTTGAACGGTGCGAAGGCGTAAACACTGGCCTGAACCGCACAAAGCCAGCCTGTCAATGATCAGCCTGGCTTGAATATAAGAAGAGTCTGCCCTCGCCGGTCATAACCGGAGGGCAGACTCTTTTTTGAATACAGGGCAGCAATGCCATGCCGCATACCTGCATAGTTAGTTAACTTAACAGTTCATCGAAATCTGGCCAAATAAGCTACCCTTCTTTTAGCAGGCTTGATTTGGATAATATGTGGCGGATTTGCAATTCTGCGAATGACGATTACAAGTGCAATGAACAAGGCAATCCCGGTAAAAACCATTACCCAGACGGGGTTAATCAGGCCCAGTAAATAATAAAGAACACGAACCCTAGCTTTCAAAATGCGACCTTCCTCAATAGGTTCAGTTTGAGCATTGATTGAAAGTTTAGTCATAACAGCCCCTACCCCCAGAATGATTAGCACAAAAAATAAGGGCTTTAAGGAAGCTGTGACGCTTGTTAGCTGCTTTTTGTTAAATTTATATTCACTACCCATATGTATGTGTAATAACCTGATGAAATCTTCGCGAATGTCGGGATCCGTAATTACGATAAAGTCAGTCTCTGTTTTTCCGAAACTAGATCTAGTTACAATATTCGTAAACATTCCCTTTTTGTTCGAGGATACGGATTCAATATCCCCGATTGAAAATATTTTTCCATGACGGACTTCTGCCGGAAAATCCTCTCCTCTCGCAAGTGCTTGGACGACAAGTGCTTCGTTCTCTTTTCCAATCTCAGAATAGATGTACTCCGGTGTCAAAATATGAAATTCTTCCGCATTGCTCTCGATCAACTTAAAATCCTGGAAAAAATCGCTCATACCAACCTCCTAAATAATGTAATACAAATTGTTAGTTTCTGTATTTGTGTACTCCTTCTCAAGGAACTATTTCATAGTAGTAGCTGCCTGCCTATCCATCAGTATGATTATCGTGGCCTTTCCTTCCTCATCATAGACTGTCGAAACCATATGTATGCCTCTGAGCGCTTCCCCCGAGAGCGAATTCAACTCCTGTACAGAACTTTTCACAAGTTGACGTGTTTCTGTATCGTAGTAATAATCCATATAATTCTCAGCATTCTCTATCGCATATTTCTCTCCATATAACTCTTTAATACCCGCATGGCTCATGCCGGCTTCAGCTCCCCGGGCAGTTCTATATACCCCTTGGGATTCTTTCCGCAGCGCTATGGATACGACCTTATCATCCCTGTAGATCACGCTCACTCCGGGATCATATGTATACGAATTCGGAATCCCTTTATTTCCGGTCCCCAGCACCTTCTCCGCATCCTTGCGGCTCATGCCGTAGCTGACGCGTTCCTTGCTGTTAACCGCCTTGTAGATGGCCATATCCTGCTGGGAGAAGGTATCCGGCTCCATGGTGACGGGCTCGGCATTGCTGCTGCATCCTGCCAGTACAAGAAGTAGAAGAGCTGCTGTTAATAAGGTATAAGTTCTTTTGAGATTCAAGTGTTTTCCTCCTATAGATTGAATTTAAGATTTCCCATTTTGGCGAGGACGTAACTGCGGTGAATATTTGGAGTTCCGGCCGCTGTTGTCCCCAGATTTCTTGATATAACCTGCTATACGCGGTGGAAATCCGGTGACTGGTTATGCTTCCGAAGCGAGCTTTCCTATGGAAAGCTCATTCAGCCGTTTTTGTTACAGCACGAAATTTCTCCAGCAGTTCACGCACCGCCTCGCGAAGAGACGATTGATGCTCTGGATGAAGCAGCTCATGGGGAACAAGGATATAGCTGCCGGAATTGCTTTTTAAATAGCTGTAGATGATTTGAGCTTCGTCAATTTTATGGCGGTTGACCGCTTCCGGCGATTCCCGTGTCAACTGGGTGAAAGTCTCCGCAATAGCGGATTGGATGCCGGCCTGCAGCTGCGACATATCCGGATGTCCGGTTTCCAGCTTGGCCCGGAAGAGAATGCGGCTGCCTTTTATCAGAATAAGCTTTAGAAGTTGTTCGTTCACCGGCTCCAGGACGGCGATGTTCTGGTTCTCTGACGTGAAACGGGTAACCTTCTCCTTCTGCAGCAGGGACTGGACAGCTCCGACATAGTCGCGGTATTTGGCCGCCGCCTCGAAATCATATCTCTCCGCCGCCTCATCCATTCGCCGCTCCAGATCCTCAAGGATACCCGTGTCCTCTCCATTCAGCAGGGCGATGATCTGGTCGATAATGCCATTGTATTTCTCCAGCGCTTCTCCGCCTCCACACATCCCGATACATAGGCCCAGAGAATGGTTGAGACAGAGCGTCTGTTTGGCATGCGGACTGCTGCAGAGGATCTTCTGACATTCCTTAATACCCTGCACCGCACGTTCCACCGTGCTTCTGCTTGTAAAGGGACCAAAGGATAGGCTGTTCTCAGCCTGTCCTGGATCATAGCCCACTTCAAGCTGCCGGTAGGCGGTATCATTGCGAATGGTGATATAAGTGTAGGCGAGCGGATTTTTCATTTTTTTATTGTACATCGGCTTAATTTCCTTAATGAGCTGGCACTCCAGCATAAAGGCTTCAAATTCCGTATCGGTCACTCTATATTCAAGATCCCTGATGTTGCTGACCAGCCGGTTTACCTTGGGCGAATGCCCCTTGGAATTGTAGAAGTAGGACTGCACCCTTTTCCTCAACTGCTTGGCTTTGCCGACATAGATGATATGGCCGAGGCTGTCCTTCATCAGATAGACTCCGGGCGATAAAGGGAGGGCTGCCACCTTTTCTGTTAGATTCATAGGCATGAAATCTCCTCCGCTGATTACGTTCTCTAGTAGAGTCTAGTATAAACGATGCTATTGGCGGCGGCGACTGGAAAAGTCCGATTTCTGCTCTACGGTGTGAGAAATATGGCGATGTGATATAACCCACAAAGGCTCCCGTCAAAACCCCTTATCATTAAGGATATAAAATATAAATTTCGACAAACTGGGGGGATTTCATGAAATATTCAATCGGGGAGTTCGCATCCATTCTAGGGATAACGGCTGATACGCTGCGGCTGTATGAGAAGCATGATATTGTCAGACCCATGAAAGATCATCATAACAACTACCGTTATTTTGATGATTTGGATGCCCGGAATCTGCTGTCCAGCCGGTGGTACCGCAGTATGCAGATTCCGCTTCAGGATGTCGCCGAGCTTATTAATGATGCGCCTTCGGAGCAGGTAGTGGAGTCGATCGCCGCCGCGCAGCTGCAATTGGAGGCGGAAATCAGGCGCAGCACGATGCTGCTGAACAAGATCAATGAGATCCATAAGGAGCTGAAGGTAATCAGCCATTCTTTCTATAAGTGCCGGATCAAGCATCTGCCGGGAATATACAGAATCCAGCAGACGAACAAAAATCATTTGCTGCAGAAGGATTGCCTGAAAAGAACGGTCCAAGCCTGGATGGAGCTGCTGCCCTTTACGTTCTATTCCTTCCGGATTGAAAATACGGAAAGTATCTACAGGAGCGCGGAGCTGGATTACAGCTGGGGCTTGGCCTTGCTGGAGGAGGACCAGGAGAAGCTTGAAGTGAGCCTGAATGAAAGTGTTGAATATCTTCAGCCGGCGACCTGCATATCTTCGGTGATTGCAACCTCTTGTGAAGAGTACATCGAACGGAGTGCTTTTCAATTCATGCTGGATTATGCCGAAGAGCACCGCTATGCCATCACGGGTGACATTATCGGAAAAATTCTGTTCACAGAACGAAGGAGCGGAACGAACAAAACCTATCTGGAGATTAATATCCCGATCTAAACTTGCCTATTGAATAACAACCTGACTGCTTCTTCAAAAAGCAGAGGGTTTCCCGTCCTACCCCCCACTTTGAGAAAAGTTTCACATATAATTCATTGACCTTGGTGCTGCACCAAGGTTTACACTCTGGACATACGCATGGGCGGTCCGGGAAGAGAGAAATAAGGACGGCCACAAAACTATACTGGGGGCAAATAAGCAATGCGCAAGCTATCCATTACCAAAATATTCATGTTATCGCTGTGCCTGGTCATGATCCTGTCGATCATCGGAGGCTGCAGCGGCAATTCAAGTGAACCGGCCGCTTCGGAGCAGCCGTCTGCATCGCCTGAAGCGACGCAGCCAACAGCCGATTCGGGTGAAATCCCGGCTTCTTTCAAAGCGGGAACGTACAAGGCGGAAGCTGATGGCAAAGACGGCAAAATTCAGGTGGAAGTTACACTGGATGCAGCCCAGAAGATTACGGACATTCAGGTCGTAAGCCAAAATGAAACAGCAGGCATCGGCGTTGAAGCTATCAATAAAGTGAAGGAAGAAATCATAGCCGGTCAAACCTTGGCCATCGATGCCGTCAGCGGCGCTTCCGAATCCAGCACAGCGATCCTGACTGCTGTTGAAGATGCGTTGAAGCAGGCAGGCGGCAATGTGGAAGCCTTCAAATCCAGAACTGTTGCCAAAGCCGGCGAAGGCAAGACAGAACAGCTGGCCGCCGATGTTGTCGTTGTGGGCGCGGGTGCCTCTGGCGTGTCTGCGGCGGTATCCGCAGCGGATAAAGGCGCAAAGGTCATTATTATCGAGAAGACGGCAACGATCGGCGGAGCGAGCAATTTATCCTGGGCGGGTAAATTCTACAATTCCTCTGCTGCCGTCAGCAGCGGGCTTAAGATCAGTGTGGAGAAAGAAATTTCCGACTGGATCGTCAATAACCATTGGCGTGTGGACGCCGCGGCGATCCGCCAGTATGTGACGAAGTCCGGGGATACTTATGATTGGCTGAATCAAAAAGGCTACAAAACCACCTTTATTAATTTCGCAGGTGAACAGCTGCATATGCTTCCGGCCTACGAGACCCGCCAGGACCTGCTCCGGGCGATGCTGGCAGAATCGGTGGAGAAAAAAGGCGGACAGGTTATCACAGAAACTACAGCCAAGAAGCTGATTACAGGCAGTAATGGAGAAGTGACCGGTGTAGTAGCCGAGAAGGCAGACGGTACAACGCTGGAGATTACCGGCAAAAGCATCGTGATGGCCACCGGCGGTTATGCTGCCAACAAGGAAATGGTTAAGGAAGCCTTCGGGTTTGAGGGTATAAATGGCGGACTGGGCCAGAATATCGGCGAAGGCCTGGAAATGTCCTGGGCTGCCGGGGCCAAGGTTCCTGATAACTTCGGCGGACAAATGCTTCACCAGACGCTGGCCAGAGCAACAGAGAAGCTGAAGACACAATATGAGCCGTTTGAGGCCAGCTACCCGCTGATGCTTTCCTACCTGCCGAACTTCATGAATGTAGGCTCGTCCGGGGCGAGATTCAGAGACGAAGCGGCTACGCTTACTGCAGTGGCAGCCGCCAATACGAGTGCATTTAACGGTGCCTATCATTACGTGATTGTCTCCAAGTCACAGATCGACGCTTTGAAGGCTAAAGGGATGAACGGTGTACAAGCACCTAGTCTGCCGGGAATGCCGCCGGAATTCTACGCAACATTTGCGAAGCAGTTCACGCTGGAGAACCCTTGGAAGGATGCGGACAAAGTCTTTGACTCCATGGTAGAGAATGGAGATGGCTATAAAGGCAGCACCATTGAAGAGTTGGCTAAGAATGCCGGAATGGACGCGGCTGTATTCGCAGATGCCTTCAGCAAATACAAGGAAGCGACCAAGACAGGCGTAGATACTGAATTCGGCAAAGCGAAGGACTATCTGCTTCCTATGGGAGAAAGCGGTCCGTACTATGCGATTATTGCCGAGATCAACAACTTGGGCTCTGTCGGCGGGTTGCTCGTCAACACCCAATTCCAGGTGTTGAACGACAAACGTGTGCCTGTTAAAGGCCTGTACGCTGTCGGACTGGAGTCGGAAGGCGTGTTGTTCAACGATACCTATGTTGGTAATGGTGTCGGCATCGGCTATTCATTCACTTCCGGCCGTCTTGGCGGTGAAGATGCTGCCAGCAGCGCTTTAGGGAAATGAGTTTCCCCAATACTTTTCTTAATCAACCATTTCGGCTAAGCGCCGGGTGGTTTTTTTTGCGGATTCAGCGCAGTTACGACGGCACTGTTGGTTAGTCTTATAGATTTTGCCGGGAGCTTGCACGGTTTAATAACTCTTTCTTATGCGCCGATAAATAGGGTATAGTGCATTGTTTATGCAGGAAGGAGGAATGCTGAATGAACATTTCAATATCAAGAGTTCAGCGAAGCTCAATTAAAAGACCGCCGCAGTCCAAGATCAAGGATACCACAGCAGCGCCCTCCCTTGGCTTCTCTGAAACCTTGGCTTCCGTTACGGCTATGACTGAGGAACAGGCGCAGAAGATTAGGGATATTTACGACTTTACAGTCAGTATCGAAACCATCCCGGCAGATGATAAGGACATTACCAAGCGAGGTATAAGCGGCAGCCTGCAGGAAGTGGTGGTGGCACCAAACATTCTGCATCTAATGAGCAAGGACCCTTCCATAAAGAAGAAGGTTTACGGTTATATTGATAGCTATATCCATGAAGATTTGAAGAGTCTGGCCCAGATGGAAGAGCTGCATGGGGTCACAGTGACAGGGCACAGTCTGATTATACACAAAGATGGTACATATACGGTTTGGTCTGCATCAGTAGCTTCTCCCGGGGAAGTGGAGAAAGGCAGACGAATCGAGGCAGATAAGCTGAAGGAAAAAGCGGAGCAGGCACATATTGCTGCAGTAGCGCGGAATGAAACCGAATGGGTCATGCCGGAGGGTAGCGGGAAGCAGCCTGTTACCCAGCCAGGGGAGCCAGCGCTTCCTGCTGCCATCAGAGCTCTGTCCTCCAGGGATTTGCTAAAGCTAAGTTTGCTGATCAGAAACAGCAAGTCAGACAAGAGGCAGTAGAACAATAGCCCAACCCTCCGCATAGCATATAGCACCATCTTGCTTGAGGAGGAAAGGGGGCGCCAAAGATGATGAGCATTCAATTATCTGCGGTTCACTGGGTGTATCTGGTCTTTATTGTGTTTATTATGACGCTGCTGATCAGGCGGCGCGATACAACGATGATTTGTGTGACCGGGATTTTTGCCCTGGGGCTGCTTGCAACAAGTACGCTCAGCGGTTCGGTGTCGGGAATCTTCAATTCATTTGTCTATGCGACCAAAGAGCTGATGAGCACAATTATGATCATCTCCATTATTGTGGCCATGAGCCGGATTCTGAGGGCTACCGGCATTAATGAAACGATGGTGGCTCCGCTTACCCGGTTCCTGCGCACACCAGCGATGGCCTACTGGGGGATCGGGCTGATTATGATGGTTACCTCGCTCTTCTTCTGGCCTTCACCTGCGGTGGCGCTGGTCGGGGCGGTACTGCTCCCGGTGGCTGTCCGGGTGGGTTTGCCCGCGCTTGGCGCAGCGATGGCGATGAACCTGTTCGGCCACGGGATTGCCTTATCCGGTGATTATATAATTCAGGGGGCACCGAAGCTGACCGCAGATGCCGCAGGCCTTCCGGTGTCCAGTGTTATGGAGGCGAGCCTGCCGCTCGTTATAGTGATGGGACTGGTCACTACGGTCACGGCGTTCTGGATGATGCGCAGAGATCAGAGAAATGGAACCTGGAGAGACGGGCTGGTGTCGGTCAAAGGTTCTTCAGGTCCGTTGTCAGCAGGAGCGGAGGAGACCGCTCCGGTATTGATGAGCCCCGGTCTGAAAAAAGGGCTGGCAATCACCATCCCCTTACTGTTCCTGCTCGATGTAGTGGCGATGTTTATCCTTGACTTGCAGGGTGGCGATGCTACGGCCCTGGTTGGCGGAACCGCCGTGCTGATCCTGATTACGATCACTTTGCAGGCCCATCATAACCAGGGGCTGGAGAAAATCACCTCTTACCTGATCGAGGGATTTATCTTTGGTTTTAAAGTATTTGGCCCGGTCATCCCCATCGCGGCCTTCTTTTATCTCGGTGATTCGGCCTTCACCGAGCTGTTTGGGAACACACTGCCCGGCGGCTCACACGGCATCGTGAATGATCTTGGCGTCGCCCTTGCAGCGCACGTTCCGCTGAATGGCGCGGTAGGAGCCGTAACATTAACGGCGATCGGCGCGATCACCGGCCTTGACGGCTCCGGCTTTTCCGGCATCTCGCTGGTCGGCCCGATTGCCCAGATGTTTGCCGCCGCGATTCATTCCGGCGCGGCGACCTTGACCGCCCTTGGACAGGTGGCCGCCATCTGGGTCGGCGGCGGTACACTGATTCCGTGGGCGCTCATTCCGGCAGCCGCCATCTGCGGCGTCAGCCCGTTCGAGCTGGCCCGGCGGAACCTGAAGCCGGTGCTGCTGGGCCTCTTGGCGACGACGATTGCTGCCATGTTCCTGATGTAGATATTGTGTATAAGAAAACCTCCCCTTATCCATGCTAAAGAGGATCGGAAGCGTGACAGAAGGGGGAGTATTCAACTTATGAGGCACTATGAATCCAGTTTGCGGACGAACAGCACGGTGGACCAGGCACAAGATTCTGTGACCAAGCTGCATAACTCAGTAACGCAGGCTTTAAGCCATCCGAATGAACAGACTCTTGCCCAAGCGGGGAATAGTCTGGAGCATGCCGAAAATGCAGTCAAGCATGCCCCGGAGGGCTCGGTGGGCGGCCATGGCGTTGATCTAACCGAAGAAAGACTACAGGATGAGAAGGAAAGGTTAGCCGCTCTGGAAGTGCAGCAGAGCCAGATTAAGGATTAGAGCCCAGCTCAATGATGGTGTTTCCCAGGCAGTATGTGCAGCCGCAGGCATTTCCGGTGAGTCTCCGGAAATGCCTGTTTGGCTTGACCCGGAAACGAATAGTAGGATGAGGCAATCAATAGCCGTTAATTCGGTTATAAAGATAAGAGGCGCTGTTGCGTGTGGATTTTGTACGAAGTAAACTCAGTGAAGAAACGCTCACAAAACTTTTAGGAGGTTACCCTATGCCGGAAACTGCCGAAGGCTTGCCACGCTTTGAAACGGCTGCGGAGCTGCGGGCCGCACTTGCCGTAATTGTAAAATGGGAAAAAGAGCAGAACAAGCTGATGATTTGGGACCGGATCACCCGCTTGCCGTTCAAGCTATTGGACAAAATCACACCAAAGGTGATACACGAGAAGCTGGGCAGGCTGCTGGATGAACTGGGCAGTTATATCCAGAACGGGGGCAACTATCTGGTGGCTGGACGTAAGGTGGGCTCGCTCCTGGAGTCGTCCAGCCGGGCTGCCGGGGGAAGCGAGAAGGGACCGTTTCCGCTCGCTGTGATGGATGAGGCCGCATTGAAGCTGAGTCAGAGCAGCCGGAATGTAGCAACGGCGCAAGGGGCTACAACCGGGTTCGGGGGTTTCTTCACGCTTGCTGCCGATATTCCCGCTATCTTGGGCCTGTCGCTGAAGGTCATTCAGGAAATCGGTCTATGCTATGGCTATAATCCTACGGACAAGGCGGAACGGATTTTTACGGTGAAGGTGATGCAGTTCGCGTCTTCGGATATTGTGGGGAAACGGACCATCCTGCAGGAGCTTAATCTGCAGGCCGGAGGCAACGGCGATATCACCCCCGGAACGAATGCTGCCGTCTCTAAGATCCAGGGCTGGAAGGAGGTTATTACGGTCTACCGCGATAACTGGGGCTGGAAAAAGATGCTCCAGGCCGTTCCCGTCGCCGGGATGTTTTTTGGCGCATATCTAAACCGGAAGGCGCTGGAGGATGTGGCTGAGGCCGCGCGGATGCTGTACCGTAAGCGTAGAATTATTGCCAGGCTGGCTGAAATGGAATAAATCTATGGTTATAGATTTTTTTGAATAGCTGAGTTGAGATAACGCTAAAAAGGCAATAAATGCAGCCGCTGCAGGCTGCGTTTATTGCCTTTTATATTCTTCACTAAGTTCGTCTGCGTTTTAATTAAACGACAGCCCTTTGCCGCCAACAGGCTTGAGCTTTGTGGACTCCACACCGGCAATCAGCGGCATGGCGCGCTGGATAGCCGCTTTGGTAGCTTCCAGGCTGAGCGAGGCCGCATGTGCCTCAGGATTGCTCCATACCTCGGTAACCCAGAGAATATCCGGTTCGGTCTCCGAGAAATTGATGATGTAAAGCTCACACTCTTCGACAGTCTCAGCAGCTGCCGCGCTTTCCAGCAAGATTTCTGCCAAAGCATCGCGTTTGCCGGGTTGTGCAGTAAATTTAGCGTACATCCCATATTTGCTCATATGTATCACCCCAGATTCTTATTTTAACAGAAGCGGTTAACTTTCAGAATTCCCTAGATCCTCTATTTTTTTTATAATTGCCACTGCATCCGAGGTAAATAAAATATAAATGTTGGACTGTGTTTTAATGACAACCCTGTCCGTTGTGCCGTAAGGAGTACCGATTCGAATGGCATTTTTTTCGGAACCGCCATAAGTATCGTCCTGTGTAACCTCCACAATCTCCGAAAGAGGTATTTCAAACTTTGACAGCTGCCACTTGATCACATAATGCCAACTGAAGACTCCATACTATAATATACAAAATTAGATTTTTTTTCAGTTTATATTTTTATAGAGCTGGCTGGTCTCCGGTATATAACCATTCAAAGGATCGCTTGAGTCTCCTTGCCCACAGCCTGTCCGATTCTTGCTTATTCCCGCAGGAGTTACTATGATTATGCTATTAACTTCAGGGACACAGGAATACAAATTCATCCCTCTTTGAGAAAAATATCACGAACATCCGGCAGAACGGATCAAGCAAGGGAGTGGACGGTATGGAAAATAATAACTGCGGAGTTTTGCGCGAAGACTTAATAGGTCAGGCCGAATCGTTCATCCGGTTATGCTACGGGGAGCTGGAGAAATCCGAGCCTGAGATCCTTGAGCGGATATCGGCCATACATGAAGAAGTGCTGCAAAGCGGTACTTATAAGCATACCGAAGAAGAGTTGACACATGGAGCAAGGGTAGCGTGGCGGCATAACAGCCGCTGCATCGGGCGTCTGTTCTGGCATTCGCTCGAGGTGATTGACGCACGCGGGAAGGAAACCGCAGAGGAGGTGGCCGAAGCGCTGCTGGCCCACATGGAGCGGGCCAATAACGGAGGACGCATCCGTCCGGTGATGACCGTGTTCCGCAGCGGTGAAGATCCTGCGAAAGTGATCCGCATCTGGAATCATCAACTGATCCGTTATGCCGGGTATCCCGGGAATGGAGAGGATCCGCGCGCTGGCGACCCAGCGTCCGATGCTTTTACTTCGCTCTGCCGGAAGCTTGGCTGGCAAGGGACCGGCGGCGACTTCGATGTGCTGCCGCTCGTAATCAGTATCGGCTGTGAACAGCCGCGTCTGTTCCCCATTCCTGAGGGAATCGTGCAGGAGGTTCCGCTAACCCATCCGGAAATCGAACGTTTCCCGGAGCTTGGGCTGCGCTGGTATTCGGTGCCGATCGTTTCGGACATGCAGCTGGAAATTGGCGGGATCCGGTATACAGCTGCTCCTTTTAACGGCTGGTATATGGAAACGGAGATCGGTTCCCGCAATCTTGGTGATACCAGTCGCTATAACCGGCTGCCGGCTGTAGCGGATCTGCTTGGACTGGACCGTTCGACCAATACTTCGCTTTGGAAGGATAGGGCTCTGCTGGAGCTTAACTGTGCCGTATTGCATTCCTACAAGCTGGCCGGAGTAAGCATAGTGGATCATCATACCGCTGCTGATCAGTTCGTCCGCTTTCAGGAGCAGGAGAAGCAGCGGGGGCGGGAAGTATCGGGGAAATGGCATTGGCTGATCCCGCCAATGTCACCCTCGGCTACGCCAATCTGGAATGACAACAAGCTGAAAGAGCTTAACCTCAGCCCGCGCCTGGTCTACCAAAGTTCTGCTTATGCAGGGTGGCTGAAGGAGGCGGATGGTATGCTGAAAGGTGTGCAGGAGGGCGCGCTGGAGGGTACGCGAGAGGGTGCGCAGGGAGTGGCGCTGGAGGGTACGCAAGAGGGAGCGCAGGAAGGGGCGCTGGAGGGTACGCGAGAAGGTACGCGAGAGGGTGCGCGAGAAGGTATGCAGGAGGGTACGCAAGAAGGTACCCGAGGAAGTACGTATGTGGGGGCACTGGAAGGTGCGCGAGAAAGTGCGCGAGAATGTGCTCAGGAGGGTATGCAAGAAGCTGAGCAGGAAGGTAGGCGAGATAGCACGGGGCATACCAGTTCTACCACTGCGGCGGGCCTGGACGCCATGGAGCATCGGAGCGAAGAAACTCCTGCTGGACCTGGACATGCAGCGGCGGAGATGGCTTGCCCTTTTCACCACCAGCAATAGTTCCTCCGGGCTATCAGCTTCTCGTTTTCTTTAACTGCATCTCATACATCTAAAAACCAGCATTTTGGAGCAGTATGGGAGATAGCTGTATTCTGTACAATTATTTAGGGGTGATTTGGGCAAAAGGTTGCTTTTCGCCAATTCTAGTTGTACGAAATACATCTATCTCTAAAAAAAGCTCTATTGTACCCCTGAATAGTTGCAGTAAATACATTTATTTTGAAGGGGGCACCATAAGTTGATTCAGCGTTCATCTGCAAGTGTGGTGTCGGACAGAATGCTCAGCAGGGGAAATCCCAAGCGTAACTATAATTCGAAGAAAACTTGCGGACTATTTCCTAAACGGCACTCTGGCTGCAAGTGATACAGACATTTCCATCCAGTCCTTCATCTCTGCTGAGGATGACAGCCGAGCGATTGTAAGGGTGGAACAGCCGGCTAGGCTTTTAAAATACGGGCTTGATAATTTAAGGATTGGAGTATATACTTCTAACCAGGAAAGTGATTGATCAATAACCACCGATTGAGGCGAGAATCACTTCACTATTCATCAGAAAAGGAGGCATAAGGCCATCATGAACAAACAATCCAGTACGGTCCGGTCTAAGGCAGCTGAAGCAACCTCCGTTAACCGGCGGGAGCAGATTTTGGAGGCGGCGGTTGTGGTTTTTGCCGAACTTGGTTATTACCGGGCGACCACTGCACAGGTGGCGGAGAGAGTGGGCATCTCCCAGCCGTATATTTTCAAGCTGTTCAAGAACAAGGAGGAACTGTTTGTAGCCGCACTGGACCGTGCCTTTGAGCGGATTATCCGTACCTTTAAGAGTGTTGAGGCTCCTGCAGATCAGCTGCTTGCGGAAACAATCCGGGTATATGAGCAATTGATGGAGACCCATCCTAATGAGATTCTTCTGCAAGTGCAGGCATTGGGCATCCGTGATGAAATGATCCTCCGTGCGATGCAGAAGGGAATGCTTGAGGTCACCAGTCTGGTTAAGGGGAAATTTGTGGCTGCCGGAATGGAGCATCCCGAGGTTGAGGTCAGCACTTTTATGGCTAACGGCATGCTGTGCAATATCGCAATGGCGCTGGGAATGCCGGAACTAAAGCCAAAGCATCTGTAAGCACCAGCGAGTACTAGGGTGAGTTTGGTTAGTGACCAGGATCTAAGGGCGGAGTCCCTTAGATATTAATGAATTTTAGTTAGTGATTAGCCAATAACAAAAGTGCCCTGTTAGAAACTAAAGTACTAAGGAGCAACGGTATCTTGAGCCGCTCATCAACTGGTTAAATAGTCAATCGCCAAGCATTAGTCTCCATCGGTATGCCGTATGGCAATATGGTTAAGTTAAGTACCCGAATCGCCGTAACGCCGATCTCATAGCCTAGTGCTAATCCGAATCGCCGTAACGCCGATCTCATAGCCTAGTGCTAATCCGAGTGGCCGTAACGCCGATCTCATAGCCTATTGCTAAAGCCGATTCGCTATCTCGCCGTATCACCCTAAAGCCAATCCTCCTGATGGTTCGTCAGCATGGTGTTCCGGACACCAGAGCTCTTATTTCGGAGAAATTCCTGTTTGCAGCAGTGATCGGACCTCAGTGCAGCTATTGTTCACAATAACACTCAATTTGTTGATTTTCACACTCAATAAGTGCACCTGAGTCCGAATGGAAGTCAAATAGACTTCGATCAGCAAGATAACGTCTCTCCAGTCCGTGACAGTCAGAAACCACGAAAGTGTTTAATTATTGATTAATCACTACCCAATCCGTTGAAGCCAAGAGCAAGAGCCAAGAGCCAAGAGCCAAGAGCCAAGAGCCAAGAGCCAAGAGCCAAGAGCCAAGAGCCAAGAGCCAAGAGCCAAGAGCCAAGAGCCAAGAGCCAAGAGCCAAGAGCCAAGAGCCAAGAGCAAGAGCCAAGAGCCAAAAACCCAAACCCAAACCCAAACCCAAACCCAAACCCAAACCCAAACCCAAACCCAAACCCAAACCCAAACCCAAACCCAAACCCAAACCCAAACCCAAACCCAAACCCAAACCCAAACCCAAACCCACTAATCAGGAGGTAATTAAAATGTTAAACAAAGCTGTCGTGTTAGGTGCAACCGGAGGAACAGGAATGGTCATTATTGCCGAGCTGCTGAAAAGAGGGGTGGAAACGGTCGCCTTTGGGCGATCGTTTCCAAAGCTGGAGCAGCTTGCAGCGAAGCTGGGGAATCCAACAGGACTCCGCTTGAAGACCGGCAACGTATTTAAGGCGGGCGATGTACAGGAGGCCGCGCAGGGGGCTGATGTTATTTTCCACTGTGCTTCGGTGCCTTATCACGAGATGAGCACCAAGCTGCTGCCGATGGGGGAAGCGGTCTTGGAGGCGGCAAGCAAGCTAGGGACCCGGATTGTTGCGGTGGACGGCATTTATCCGTACGGTAAAAGACGGAATGAGCAGCCGATCAATGAGGATTATCCGAAGAATCCGCATACCAAAAAGGGGAAAGTCAAGCTTGAGTTTGAGCGGATGTTCTTCAGCCCGCGCTGGAATTGGGCCAAAAGAATGATCGTCCGCTTGCCCGATTATTACGGGCCGACCGCCAACGAGGCATCGTATCTGGGTTCGACGCTGGAGGCGATTGCCGCCGGGAAACCAGCGATGTTCATCGGAAATATGAGCGTTCCGCGTGAATACGTCTACCTCCCGGATGCCGCAGTGATGATGGTGGAGCTGGCGGGCAGGGAGGAAGCGTACGGGCAGAATTGGAACATTCCAGGTGCGGGCATCATCTCGGGTAAAGAGATTGTCCGGATAGCCCGGACGGCTAGCGGATTATCAAAACCTGTTATACCCGTCGGTGCCGCCGGCTTGTCGCTGCTGGGACTGTTCATCCCGGTCATGAAGGAGATTGTCGAGATGCTCTATCTAACGAAGGAGCCCCTTATTTTAAGCGGCAACAAATATGAACGTACCGTCGGGCCGATTCCGGCCACACCGTTTGAACAGGGAATTACGGAAACGATCCGCGTGCTTAAGGCCCGGCAGAATAAATCTTTGTGAACACGCTTATAAAATACATCAAAGCCGCAGAAGATAGAAATAGTCAGGCCACTTGATCTGTGATACTATTTATTTCTATATACAAGAGGGAAGTGAGCACGAATGATCAGCATTACCATCCCGGCACCGGATGTTACGATTACCAAGCAGGAGAATCCTGTGCTGAGCCATGTTTACGGATTTACGGATTTCCACCTGATTACGCGTGAAGCCGGCGGTATCTTTATGTTCTATAACGACAACGACGAGCTGTTGTTTGTAGGCAAGGCCAGAAAGCTGAGACCCAGAATCAAAAAGCATTTTGAAGATAACGTATCCGTAATGAAGCCCCATCGCGACGAAGTCACCAAGATTGAGGTATGCCTCGTTGAGGATCCGGTCGACAGAGAGATTTACGAAACCTACATTGTGAACAAGCTGAAAGCCAAGTACAATGTGGAGAAAGTCCTGTATAAATAATGAATTTAGGGCAAAAGGCGTGGTCCAATAGGGCTGCGTTTTTTTGTGCGAAAAATCCGGCAACCGCGGAAATCCGGCCTTCTGGCGTGGTTAATCCCTTCTGTGGCAACAAATTGGGTCTTTAGATGTATTTAGGAAAGTTAGATATTAAGGCTCACTTACATCCAGGACAAATCATCTATAATAAACTCGTATATGCTCGACATTTTTTGACATTTATAATGAGGTGATTTATAGATGGCTGCTCCTTTTTTTAAGAAAAGAGACGCGGTGGACAAAACGCTGAAGCCGGGCATGGTTCAAAAGGTACAATTGGCAGAAAGTCCTCCTGAAGATTCGGAAAGCTATGAAAAGAGTGACAGCCAGAACAGCCTGATTTCGACGGGCAAAGCACAGCTGGACAAGAAATCACTGGATTTGATTTTTGCGGTTGAACAGATGATTCAGGACCGGACACATGCCGAGACGAATAACCGTGAGCTTCAGGACCGGCTTGCGCATTCCAGCGGACATGTGGAGCGGTTGAACAAGGATCTCAAGAACCTCAACAAGGTGATTGAAGACCGGGAGAAGAACATTATGGAGCTGGAGCAGAAGCTGGTAGAGCGTAATCTGAAGGTGGATCAGGTGCTGGAGGATTACCGCGAGCTTCATATCACCTTTTCTGCAGAAATGGATGAACTCAAGAGCACCATTGATCTGGAGCAGCAGAAATACGTTAACCTTGTGCAGAAGCACAATGAGGTCCATGCGGAGAAGCTCAAGAAAATGAATGAGCTGGAAGAGAAGATCGGACGTCTGGAGACTGAAAATGGCCATCTTCGACAGAAATACGAAATGGTCCGGCAGGAGAAAGCCTACCTCTCCAGCATGATCAGCGATTTCACCAACCGGATGACAGCACCTTTTGGCGGCAGCAGCCTGCCTGCAGAGCGCAGTGATGAGAATGGGGATACATAATATTTATGCCAGTTGAGGAAAAAAGCGCCGCTCTGATGATAGAGTTGCTGTCGCTTGAGCACGGGCAGGACGGTTATCGGATGGAGGTAGGTCTAACCCGCAGCGGTGCCTTTACCAGACAAATGGTCCACATAGATGAACTTACATATCTGCAAATGAACGCACTCCCCCCTTTTGAAGGACAGCGGATTCGGCTGTCACTGTATGCGAAGTGGGATCCCTTCCGCCAGACACATTTCAGCTCGCTTATCAAAATGAACCGGACTTTCAGCGAAACGCTGTATTTCGCCTGCTCCGAGGAATATATCTCCTTACTTCATCGCTTGAAGCAGCCGGAAGAGGCAGCAGTGATTCCTTCCCCGGCGGTAGCGGCAGTACCGAAACCGGTTAAGCGCAGCAGTTCCAGGGCTGGAGCCCGGTCAATTGCCCTGAGAGGACTTGTGTTGAGCCTTCTGCTGATCGTATTCTTGCTGCGTATGGACGATGGACTGTTCTCGGACAGTGCCGAAGCGAAGGTGGAAGTCACCCAGTCTGAGGCTGGTGCTCATAGTTCCGGGCAGGATGACAACTTGTCTGCTCCTTATGCCCCTGTGGTGCGGCTGACTTCACTTGAGAGCAGTATAGCGGAAGAAGCCACGGTACCAGTAGTGGATGAGAAAGAAGTGCACAAGCTGCTGTACGAGGAGATTGAGCTTGGCGGAGACAGCTATGAATACGCCTTGCCCAAGGGATATGTGGCGCTCTCCTTCGATGATGGCCCTTCGAAGTATACCAAGGAGATCGTGGATATTCTGCAGGCGGAAGGCATTGCGGCCAATTTTTTATTTATTGGACAGAATGTGCTCCACTACCCTGAGGAAGTAATCTATGCGGATACGCAGGGCATGGCGGTCGGCAATCATTCGTGGGATCACAGCGTCATGACCAGGAACAGCGGTGAAGAGAACCGGAACAATCTAAGTCAAGTTAACCACGCGCTGGCACAACTCATCCAGTCTCCGGTAACGGTCTTCCGTCCTCCGTATGGAGCGGTGAATGAAGAGCTGGCGGCTGAAGTTGGCAGACAGCATATGAAGGTGCTGCTCTGGAACCGTGACCCAGAGGATTGGAAGGCGGACAGCCCGGAGGAGATTCTTCATTATTTCCGCGCAACCGATCCGTCGGGCGGCATCTATCTTTTGCATGAAAAAAGCATAACCGTAAAGATCCTCCCTGAAATCATCCAATATCTTAAGAGCAAGGGCTTGAAATTCGCTATCTTTAAATAATCCGCAGGGTTAGAGCGTGTCCATTGTAAATGGGTGCGCTTTATACAATCCTTCTCCGGCTTATAATCATCGGTGGGGACTTCCCCCATTACCGCAATTTGACGTTAAGCCCCAAAGAAAAAGACCATTTCAACGACTATAACAAGTTCCACAAGGTAATTTCATAAGAAATTCAGAGCTGTCCCCTAACTTCCCCAAATTTTCAAAACCGTATTTCTCAAAATACTTCATAGTTTCAGTCGTTTCCGTCCATAATGAACCCGGAATATTTAGGTTACCTTGAATTTGCAGAAATGCCTCCATTAACTTTTTCCCTTCTCCTTTACGGTATGAATGGAGATGAAGTAAATCTACGATTTGTGGAGAGTTATAGTGCTTTAGAAACTTTTTATCCGTTCGATTCAGAGCAACGTGCATAACAGCGTTCAGGTTCTTGGACATTAATCCAACTGAAGGCTCATTTGGATTAAAGGTAGGAACGATGAAGAAATCTTGTTCACCTTGTTTCATGATTTCTTTAATAAAGTTAGTTTCGAGAACTGGTGTTTTTTTTGTACTAATTGCTTTTTTAAATTCAGTCATCATTGCATTTGTAACTTCAATAGCCTTTTCTTGGGTCAATCCTTTTAATACAGCCTTAAATCTAGAGTGCGAAGTTGATGCCTGTGACATATTAAGTCTCCTTTTGAAATGTTAAGTTTATAACAGTAATTCATATATTCGAGATTAGGTGAAATTATCCTCTGTTTGCCCGACACCTAACTGTAGACAGTTTGCTTGATGGGAGTGCAGCAGACATGATGCCGTCATGCCCTCCCTGATCTTCCGGCAGGCCCTGCCATACACTGGACAAGGCTTTTTGCTGGAAGTAATTTTGCAAGGGCTGCGGCAGCTTTATGTGGATGGGCCGGCGGCCTGATTTTGTTAATTTAACTGGGCCACAGGCAGGGATTCCCCTTGTTTTAATAAACGAAATTTGAGACAATAAGTAGATGTTGTTGGAAAAGTCCTGTCAAGGTAGAATAGATTGAACTTAAAGTTTTGAAAAGAGGATATGAAATGAATAAAGAATCCATTTATGGATTAACATTGGATCAACTGGCGTCATGGCTATCGGAGCGCGGCCACAAAAAGTCCCGTGCAGCCCGGGTCTGGGACTGGATTTACCGCAAGCGGATTACGGATTTCACGGAGATGTCCGATCTGAATAAGGATTGTGTGCAGCTGCTGTCCGAGCATTATGTATTTCAAACGATGGATGAGCATGTGAAGCAGGAATCGGCTGACGGTACGATCAAGTTCCTGTTCCGTCTAAAGGACGGCAATCTGATTGAAACGGTACTGATGCGGCAGAAATACGGCTTGTCCGTCTGCGTCACCACTCAGGTCGGCTGCAATATCGGCTGCAGCTTCTGTGCGAGCGGACTGCTGGCGAAGAGCCGTGATCTGTCCAGCGGCGAGATTGTGGAGCAGATTATGAAGGTGCAGCAGCATCTCGATCAGGCCGGACTGGGGCAGAGGGTTAGCCATGTAGTAGTGATGGGGATCGGCGAGCCGTTCGATAACTTCGAACATTTGCTGAATTTCCTGACAATCATCAAGGACCACAAAGGGCTGGCGATTGCCGGCAAGGGCATTACCGTCTCGACAAGCGGTCTGGCCGACAAGATCAGAGAATTTGCCGATGCCAATATGCAGGTCAACCTGGCGATTTCTTTACATGCGCCAAATAACGAGCTGCGGACACGGATTATGAAGATCAACCGTGCGATTCCTATAGAGAAATTAATGCCGGCGATTGATTATTATCTGGAGAAGACGAACCGGAGAATTACACTGGAGTACATTCTGCTGAAGGACATCAATGACCGCGAGGAGCATGCGCTGGAGCTGGCAGAACTGATCGGCGACCGGCGTCAGCTGGCCAATGTCAACCTGATCCCATACAACCCTGTGGATGAACACAGTCAGTACCAGCGGAGCGAGCGGGAGTCGGTACGGGCCTTTTTTGACACGCTGAAGAAGCAGGGAGTCAGCGTCAGCACCCGGCTGGAGCATGGCACGGATATTGATGCCGCCTGCGGCCAGCTGCGCAGCAAGCAGATTAAGAAGACCAAGGACAGCAGCGCGGATAAGAACGGGGTAGTAGCCGGGTAAGACTGGAGACCATTTTCAGCAGGTTGCGGACGGTCTGGTTAGCAGGACATAATCCCTTCCATCACCTGCTAAGGATTTTTGTGATACAATAGCTTGGCAGTGATTAGGAAAGAAGGTATGCGTTGTGCTGACATTTACAAGCTACACCGTGGAAAATTTAAGAGACCCATTCGGTATTTTAAGCGGCAAGCGATATGAGTTCATGATTAACCTGGATGTGCCGGAAGAAGATGAACTGTACGAAGAGAACGGGGTATCGGCCCGCGTGATTTTCAAAGTTGAGGAAGAGAAGAGCGCCATCGTCAGTTACGATCTGCTGGAAACGACGACAGGCCGCGTTTTGGATTTCGATATGGAAGAGGACGAGGAAGCAGCACTGGCCTTGTTCTGTACAGAACATCTGCCGGAGTAAGGAAGTATGCAAGGGAACCCCTGTGGCTATCTGAGGCAGTAAGACGGGTTCTGCATAGGAAAGGGGGGCTGCCACTATGGCAGCTCCCTTTTTGCAACATATAACGACTATAGGCAGCTGCCGACATAATAATGAATCTGTTGATTCCACCAAGGCCAGTCATGGTTCACATCGTGGCCCCAATAGTCAAACCGGGCAGGGATCTCCTTGCGCTGCAGCAGTTCCTGCAACAGGCGGGTTTCATGAAGCATTTCGTCCTCATAATCGCCCTGGCCGACGCAAATGATGATGTTGCTGTCACGGTATTGCTGCAGATAATAATCATCCTGAAGTCCCGGCAAATAGTGGAGCGGAGAGTTGAGGTAGACGTTGTCGCTCATATAGTCGCCAAAGAAATAATAGGTGGAATAGACGCCGCTTAGGGCGATCAAGGTATCGAAATATTGCGGATAACGGAAAAAGAAGCTGGCACTGTAGTATGCGCCCATGGAGCAGCCGGAGATGAGAATGCGCTGGTCACTGCCGCCATTGTTCCATTTGCTCTGGTCGAGAATGCCGGGGATCAGCTCCTGCGTGATGTATTTGTCATACTGCTCATGCCGTTGCACTTTGTCCTCGTGATTCCAGTGGGCAGAGAAGAAGGTCTCCTCATCAATGCTGTCGCAGGCCCAAATCTGCAGCTTGCCGGCCTCAATGAATTCCGAGAGCGTCTGGATCATGCCCGAATCCTCGTATTGATAGAATCTGCCGAGTGACGTAGGGAAGACCAGCATCGGTTTGCCGGCGTGGCCGTATATTTTATACTCCATTTCCCTGTGCAAGTTATGGCTGTACTCCTTATGGTAGCTTGTCCTCATCCGTTAACACATCCTATCCCTCTTCTTGTTGAATATAGTTCACGATGTCTCTGACATCCTCTAATGCGGCGGAACGGAATTGATAGGCGCTGTTCCCCATAGCTCTGCTGAATACCTCTTCGATCTCGGCATAATTCACGATCTTATCGCCATAGGTGAGGTAGATGTCTTCATGGCTGTGGGTGTAATGCTTATGTTTCTTGCGGCTGGCGTAGCCGGTATAATATTTGCCTTCATAGGGTCCGTCAACCTCGTTATGTGCGATCATGCTGGCCCATTCCTTATAGATGTCCACGTCGTACGAGAAGTTTATGGCATCGGTCATCCAGGCGCCGGGCGGACGCATATTTACTTCTAGAGCGATAATCCGGCCATCTTTATTCGACTTGAACAGCTCGATGTGGAAGAAACGCTCTTTGATGTCAAAAGCCTTCAGAATGCTTCTGCCCGCCGCCTCAACCTCCGGACTAATCTCCCGCAGACAGAAATAATACAGATGGTTATCGGTGTTGACGACCTCCATCACGCTGTTCTCGAACAGATGGCTTACGGCAAAGCGCACTTCACCATGGATATCGACCAGTCCGTCATAGGTCAGAATGACCCCGTCAATGAACTCTTCGATAATAAAGGGGACCTCAGCGGGTTTGGTGTCAAAAAATTGCTTCAGCTCATCCTCATTATTGATCTTGTAAGTCATACTGGCCCCGGAGCCGAGATCGGGCTTTACAACAAGCGGAAAGCCGGCTTCACGGATGAACGCATCGACGCTCTCCCGGGTGGTTCCGGTGGAGAACTGCACGGTGTTGACGCCGCTTTTGCGGAAAAATTCCTTCATCTTGGACTTCTGCTTCAGATTGTAGACGAAATCGGTCTTGGTGCCGTAAATGTTGAAGTCACTGCGGATGGCGGCATCCTGCTCCAGCCAATATTCGTTCAGCGACTCGAACCGGTCAATCTTGCCGTATTTATGTGTGAAATAACCTACCGCCCGCAAGATCTCCTCGTAATTTTCCAGATCATTCACTTTGTAATACTCCGTCAGCGCGAGCTGCAGCTTGTCCTCCAAGTGTGCATATTCGGCATCACCAATCCCCAGCACCAGCACACCCTGACGCTGCAGCTGAGTACAGAAATCGGCGCTGTTCCTCGGGAAATGAGGGGAAAAGAAAATAAAGTTCACGGCGATCAACCCCTTTGGCTGGAATATAATTCCGAGTTAAATTGTATGATTAATTTAATTTAATTTATCAGGTCCATCCCTATCCGTCAATGTTTTTGGAGAGTTAAGAGGGATTCACACTTCTTCGGCCTTGGCATCTTCGCATTTGTGCCGGGTAAAGGAGGAGGAGGTAATTTTCTTTTCTTCTTCGCATGTTTGCGCAATATGGGGTAAAATACAATAAAGCAGGCAAAAATAGGAGTTGTAGAACATGTCTAAGTCCAATGAAGAAGTATTCTTAACTAAAGAAGGATTGGCTAAGTTAGAGGAAGAGCTTAGGGATCTGAAGACGGTGAAACGCAAGGAACTGGCAGCCCGCCTTAAGCTGGCAATCAGCTACGGGGACTTGAAGGAGAACAGTGAGTACCACTCGGCCAAGGAAGATCAATCGTTCATGGAAACCCGGATTATGATCCTGGAGAAAATGCTGACGAAAGCCCAGATCGTTGATTCGAGCAAGATGGATTTGAGTGCAGTCAGTGTAGGTTGCATCGTCATCCTGAATGATGTGGAATACTCCGAAAAAATCGAATATAGAGTGGTGGGCCCGGCTGAGGCTGATGTGCTGGACAACAAGATTTCTTATGAAAGTCCGCTGGGCAAAGAGCTGATCGGCAAAAAAGTGGGCGACATCATCAGCGTCAATGCCCCGATGGGCATCATAAAATATGAACTGCTTGAAATCAAAATGCTGTAACAAACGGAAATCCTCATCCCCTTGTCATTTCTCTGGGGATGAGGATTTTTGTTGTAGACAGGTGAGCGCATCTCCGGAATAACGGCATTACGGCGTAACGGCGGCCCGGGGGAATGACGGAACGCAGCTTCCAGGCCTGCGGCTCTGCCGCTTTCAGATCAGGCTATGGCCGCCGTCGATATGAAGTACCGTGCCTGTGGTGAATCCGTTATGGATCAGATAGAGAACGCCCTTAGCCACGTCCGCCGCGGTGCCTACACGCTGGGCCGGCAGCTTGGCAGCTGTGCTGCTGTAAAAGGCATTCCGGGATTCCTCCGCCATCCCTGCCCGGGAAGGCGTGTCAATAATGCCCGGAGAGACGACGTTCACCCGCAGCGGGGCCAGCTCCAGGGCCAAGGTCCGGCCAAGATTTGCGACAGCAGCATTCACTGCGCCCAGCATGGAGGAGCCGATCATGGATTTGAACGCTACAACCCCTGAGAAGAGGGTAATGGACCCATTGGGGTTCAGCATCGGAGCCGCATATTTGGCGGCATAATATTGGCCCCAGAATTTGTTCTCGAACAGCGAGCGGGCAGTGCTTGTCGGCGTTGCCAGGAAAGGCCCGCCGCTTGTTTCGGCCGCACTGACAACCAGATGATCAAAAGTCCCGGTCTGCTCGAAGAACAGCCGCACCTGCTCCTCATCTGTTACATCCAGTATGTGCGAAGTTACTTTCACCCCTGTACCGATGGCAGCCTTGGCCTGTTCCAGCTTATGCCGGGAACGGCTGGCAATTACAATCTCCGCACCTTCCGCGGCGGCCCGTCTGGCCGTTTCCAAACCGATTCCAGAGCTTCCGCCGACAATAACTACTTTTTGTCCTGTTAACATCTCATTTCCTCCTCAAAGGTTTATGGAGCATTACTTTCAGACATCCGCCGCAATTGCTTCGGAAGCATCGCTAAGCATGTTGTGCTTTGTGAGGAAAGTATATGTCTATAACTTCCTTTTGGGAAGTAGTTACCTAATTGTTATACAGTTTCCAAAAGTATAGTTTTGTGCAGTGGAAGGGTTGCCGGATTAAAGTTTTTTAGAGCGTGAGTCCGTATCGTTTTAGCTCGATAAAAATTCCTTCCAGCTGTTCCCCCTTCGCGGTCAGGGTATATTCTACACGCGGCGGTACCTCCGGATATACTGTACGCTCCAGAATGCCATGGTTCTCCAGCTCACGGAGCCGCAGCGAGAGCGTCTTCGGGCTGATTCCCTCCAGGGATTTCAGCAGATCGCTGAAGCGCATCGTGCCTTCGATCAGCAGATCGCGGATAATGAGAAAGGTCCATTTGGTTCCAATAATATCGAGTGTTTTGGCAATGGGACAGGGTTCGCCGGGAGTGCCCTTGGTTATAATAACAGGCTCTGAATGGTTCATATTCAACTAGCCTCCTGAGGAATAGCGATTTTTCTTAATCATATCACAATACTATCCTTTGGGAAGTTATGTGCAGCCATAGGCAGTTTCTATTAAGCATATTGTTTCCATATCTTAGACGGGCCTTACTTCAGCAGGTATAGTAGGGAGTAACTATAGAACAGAGGAGTCCTGGCCCGTGATTGAGACTGTGTTGTCGACGTTATTTAAGGTCATATTGCCGCTGTCCATTCCGGTCATCGCCGGAGCGCTGCTGGGCCGGTTCAAGAACCTCGATACGAAACCGTTGTTAACGCTCTATTTGTACTTTTTGAGTCCGGCGATCATTCTCGATACGCTGGCTACTGCAGAAATTTCCTTCGACGACGTCTATAAGACACTGTCGTTCTCCTTGCTGAATCTGTTTCTCTTATGGGGCCTGGCCAATGTGCTCGGGCGAGTACTGAAGCTGGCTCCGGCAGAAGCCGCCGGACTGACACTGGTCTCCACGTTTACGAACAGCGTCAATTACGGGCTTCCGCTGGTGCTGCTGGCCTTCGGCCAGCTTGGCCTCGATAAAGCCTCGGTCTATGTCATTGGCCAGATGGTAATCGTCAATACCATCGGCGTTTATTTCGCTGCAAGATCACAGTTCTCAGTGCGCAGCGCCGTTAAATCCGTGTTCTCGCTGCCGGCCATCTATGCGGCGATTCTGGCTTTGATGCTGCGGGCGCTCGGCCTGCATATGCCAGATGAACTGGCATCCGGAGTCGCGATGGTGGCCGGGGCGTATTCGCCCGTGGTGCTCGCGATTTTGGGCGCGCAGATGGTCAAGGTCAAAGCGGCCCAGACAGAGCGCAATGTGCAGCTTGCCTTCTGGACCGGGATCACGGTCCGCCTTTTGCTGGCTCCTCTGCTTGCCGCACTCGTTTTGCTCCTGCTGAATATTACCGGCACCTTATTTTCGGTGCTGCTCATTCTGGCGTCCATGCCTGTCGCCGTCAATTCCGTCGTGCTGGCCGAACGGTTCAGCAGTTCTCCCTCCCTGGTATCCCGCTGCATTGTATGGACAACGCTGGCTTCTTTCCTGGTACTGCCGGTGCTCATTGTGGTGGTTGGCAGTGTGTAACGAGCCCGCGCTGCTGCTGCTCCTGTGCCCATAAAGAATAAGCAGCCCCTATTTTATAGCCCTTATGTAGGTTACGGTTCACAGCAATGTATGTAGTGTGATGAGCAAACACCTTAGGAGGGTCCGCTCAAAGAGTCGTCATAAATATGTCCAATTTATACTAATTCAGGGGAGCTCTGGCTATCATATATCAATTCCTCACATAGATTTTCTACATTATTCAGCAGATCAGGTATCCAAGCTTCTGATCCTGGGATTATCTCTATGCCACCGTATACAAGCCAACGTAATGTTTTAATCAGCCAACATAAACCGCCAATTCGCACTTGCCAGTTCAAATGATTAATATGTAAATTAGTTCCCTCTAAGTAAGCTGAAATCATATCTTCTTTTGAGAGATTGCAGAAGGTGTGCGCTTCCGTAATTAAGCAATACAAGTCACCAAGATGAGGACTTAAATAAGCACTGGACCAATCAATCGGCATAATGCCATCTTCTTGAATCAAAAGGTTTTTTGCATGATAATCATGATGAACTAGAGAAGTGGGGACCATCTGATATAGTTTTTCTAAATGAAGAGGTAACACTTTTTCGACTTTTAGTAACACTCTGTTTTCTTCTAACGTATTCGATTTCAATAAATCATCCAACAGTTGAAGAAATCCGCTCATTGAAACTGAATATGCTTCAATGGTCTTTCTTGGTAGCATCCTTAAGTTGGCTGTTGCTCTCACTCTAAGCCTTGCTAATTCCCTCGAAGCCTCAAGAAAATACTCAGGTTCTGGTTGCTGTTCCAAATTTCTTTTTCCGGCATCTTCCATGATGAATACTCCACTGCCCTTCAGTTGAATAAATTCAAAGATGTGCGGAGCTTTGATTTGCAGTGGATGAACTAACTCCTGGTAAATTTCAGCTTCCCCTGCCATCTCACTTCCTCCCCATTTAATAATACGTGATTCACCTGTTCTCAATGTTGCTCTGTAAACTTCTGAAAGAGACCATTTCCTTAAAAGTGACCATTCGGAAATTTCATTTAATAAGGGGATCAATGTGTAATAAGCTGAAAAGCATGTTGGAATCATATGTTCATTCCCTCCCATACATTTGTTAACGAACATATTTTTACATATATAATCAAAAAAATATAGACTTATAATTCCCCGTTTGATATGATGTTGGATAAGGTCTTGGAAAATTTCGGGACTCTTTTTTGCAAGAATTGGTGTTTATAAGTTTGATCTGTTCAAGGTGAAAATATCTTATAAAATGTAGGCCATCCCGCAAAGGATGGCCTTTTTAAACATGCCTGCGATGTGTTTGGAGAGCAGGATAATCAATTTTGCTAGGGCGTGTCTACAAACAGAAGAACTCCGGGGAAGCAGGAATTTAGTATTGAAAGTGGGGTTCCTAAAAGCCCGCAGCGGGTTGATTTACTCGTACCGGACTCAGGAGACGCTAAGGAGGGTAAAACCCCTGTTTATTCTCTTTTGCGGACCCAGCGGACCTTATCTGCTCTGCATTCTATCTAAAAACGGCCAGCAGGGAGAAATAACTGCGCTGGAGTCCGTTTCCTTACTGTAACAGGCAAAAATCCCCGAATAAGAGCAGCTAGGTCCGTCTATGCCCAGAGCCAGGAATGGAGTAGATAGGGGTCCCCAAAAACCTTTAGTTTAACCTATATATCTTTAATAATTCTGATTGATGGAAAATCCATTAATAAATATAATAGTAGCAAATATAGGTTAGCCAGGAAGGGGAAGCTTAAATGATTCCATTAGATGACGTAGACAAATGCTACCCATTAATAAATGAGCGGGCACAACGTTTTTTGAGTGAGCAAGAACTGAAGCAATATCTCTCCCTCCCGCAAAACGAGGTTGAACACCAGCTTAAACTGTTGCTGGAAAGTCCGATTGCCCAATTTACCATTGTAAATGAAGTCTACTTCAGAGCGCGTTGGGCGGAGGTTTTTGAAGCACTGCAGTTGGGAGATGAACTGACATTATTGGAGGTGGCTTCGGGCGATGCAGATATGGTTCCCCAGGTCATGGCACGAACCCATCCGGACAGTACATACATAACGGCCAATATGAATAAAAGCCTCACCACCAGTTTGCTGCAGAAAACGCGGGGCCTTCCCCTGCATATGAAAATCATAGAGGACGATGCAGCTTATCTCGAGCAACATCTGCCTTCCGGGTCAGTGGATCTTATCGTTTTTCAGCATGCGGTCAATGATATCATCCAGGCGATTTTGTGCGGACAGGCTGGAATCGACACCATCCATACAGATTGGATGGAAACTTTGCCGGCCATGATCAAACTTCTTCAGCAGGAGGTTGCCTCGGGTACACTCGAAGTTCATGCCATGCAGCCTTTTATCACCTTGATCCACACTTTATTGATATTTTTGCGAACAGATGGCATTATCGCTATGAATCATTATATGTTCCAATTGGACCTTGACTGGGGCTACCCGGTAGATTTGTTTGAGAATATCATCCCCCTGACCAGACGCTGGCTGAACGGGATTGAGGGGTGCGAAGAGATTTTTATTCCCGGTTTTGACCGGCAATGGTGGATCTTTTTGCAAAAAAGATAAGGATGCTTCACAATCGCGGTGAACCTCAACTACCAGGCCAAGTCTTGTAGCCCTCGCGGTTCACTTGGTTGGTGATTCTTCTCAGCCCCCGGCCCACCGTTCCACCTTCCGTCCCTTACGCGTTGTTTCATCCCCATCTTGATTTTCTCCACGATAATGTTCCATTGGTACTCAGCCCCATCATCTGCATCATCATCCCGCCTGAAGAGGTCGCCATATCGAAATCCTTCTCGTACATACTGATCCACAGTCTTTTCATTAAATTAGGAAAACCAAAAATATTGAACATATGACAAAGAAGTTAGAATTTAAAGCGTTTTCAATCCCTTTTATAATCAAGTTATGATAAAAGAAAGGGGTTACAAAAATTGACTAACTTATTTTACAAGCCGAACGGGGCTTGGGTGGGGGACCTGATCCCCTTTTACAAAGACGGCAGCTTCCGTTTGTTCTATCTTCATGATTGGAGGGAGAACAAGAGTATTCATGGGGAGGGAACTTCCTGGTTCGAGCTCCGCACAAGCGATTTCGTGCACTACGAAGAAATGGGCGAAATGCTGAAGCATGGAAGTGTGAGCGAGCAGGATCTTAACTGTTATACCGGCTCGATCATCGAAGCCCATGGAGAATATCATCTGTTCTACACTGGCCTCAATCCGAATCCGGAATTCATAGAGAACGGAGTGCCACTCCAATGCGTCATGCACGCCGTGAGCACGGATATGGAGCAGTGGCGGAAAATTCCCGAGGATACCTTCTATTCCGACGGAATTCAATATGAAAGGCATGACTGGCGCGATCCCTTTGTATTCTGGAACGAAGAGGCGGGGGAATACTGGATGCTTCTCGCCGCAAGGAACAAAGAGGGCCCTTCCCGGCGCCGGGGAAGCATCGGGCTCTGTGCTTCGAAGGATCTCAAGCAATGGGAAATCCGCGAACCGTTCTGGAATCCGAAAATGTACGTGACGCACGAATGCCCGGACTTATTTCAAATCGGGGAATGGTGGTACCTGGTTTACTCCACGTTCTCGGAGCGATTTGTCACCCATTATCGTATGAGTAAATCTTTAAGCGGACCTTGGACGGCGCCGAGAAACGATGCGTTTGACGCTAGGGCGTTCTATGCCGCCAAAACATGGAGTGACGGAAACAAGCGATATGCTTTTGGCTGGGACCCTAGCAAGGAAAACGAGGATGATTACGGTGATTGGCAATGGGCCGGGAATTTGGTCGTGCACGAACTCGTTCAGGAACAGGATGGAACATTAACGGTTCGTATCCCGGAGACAGTCTCACATCATTTTTCAAATGAACAGGCTGCCGTGTGGGGTTCCCGGCTTGGGGATTGGAAGGAGTCAGAGGGAGGCATAGCGGCGGTGGCAGACGAGACCTTCTCTTGCATATCTGCGGGTTCCATGCCGGAAACTTGCAAAATTTCGGCCCGGTTGTCCTTCTCCGAAGGAACCAGAAGCTGCGGTATTATGCTTCGTGTTAGCGAGGACAACAATGATGCCTATTATATTCGCCTTGAACCTATTCATAACCGCCTGGTGTTCGACATGTGGCCCCGCCGGATAGAGGGTGAGATGCAGTGGCATATCAAAGGAGACCACCCGCATGCGGTAGAGCTGGAAGTACCAATAGAATTGCATGCCGATACGAATTATAATATCGAGATCGTTATGGAGAATTCTGTTTGCGTCGTATACTTGGCCGACCAGGTCGCCATGACTACACGTTTGTATAATTTAAAAACCGGCAACTGGGGCTGCTTTGTTCAGGAAGGCCGGGCGAATTTCGAACAGGCATCCATTTCGGTTCCCAACTAACAGGAGGTCTTATAAATGAAACTTTATGTCAAATGGCTGACTCTCTCGTTATCACTGGTTGTCCTGGTGGCGATGGTGAGCGCATGCGGAGGCAAAAATACTAATAACGGCGCTTCAGAAACCGGATCGGCAAATCCGCCGAAGGTGGACAAGAAAACATACAAGTGGTTCGTGGCCCGCGGTGTAGACAGCCCTCCAGCCGTTACCGTAAAGGAAATTGCGGACGAGTTTTCCCGAACACATCCGGAATTCGAGCTGGTTCTGGAAGGTACGGGTGATCGCCCGTCCTATCTGCAGAAGCTGCGCACATTGATTGCAAGCAATGAGATGCCCGCCATGTTTGATACAGATCCGGATGCCTATGCTTCCAAGCTGGTGGAGCAAGGCAAACTGGTCGATATGAAAAAACTGCTGGAGGAGCTGGGGAAATATGAAGATTTCCGTCCGGTGGCCTTGCAATATCAGCAGTTCGCAGACGGCAGCATGTATACTTTCCCGTTAGAATATGGAATCGAGGTATTCTGGTACAACATCAAGATGTTCAAGGATCTTGGCCTGGAGCCGCCGAAGACGTTCGATGAGTTCATGGAGGTTGCCGAGACGCTGAAGCAAAGCGGGGTTACGGCGATTGCCGTCGACGGCAAGGATAAATGGCCGGTTCTCCGGTACCTGGCGTACAAACCGTTCCGCATGACAGGCAATGATTTTATTGAAAATATAAAGCAAGGGAAGGCATCTTTCAAGGACCCTGCCGGCATGGAAGGTATTAAGTTCGTGCACGATCTGGGCACCAAAGGGTACTTTCAGGAAGGATTCACTGCAACGGATTACACCGCAGCGCGTGACTTGTTCCTGGGCGGCAAAGCCGGCATGTATTACATGGGTTCATGGGAAACTATGAACTTCGTAAATGATAAAGTAAGCACAGAAATGAAGGACAATATCGGGTTTTTCCGGCTTCCCATGATGGAAGGTGCCAAAACGGCTGAAAATGATTATTTCATCAACTCGGGCATCGGCGTTGCCTTCAACCAGGAGACCTTCGATGATACGATGAAGGAATTCGTCAAATTCCTTCTGGAACAATATCCGAAGGCCTATACGGAAAAAGGCCAATTCTCGCCTTTCAATTATTCTCTTGATCAAGAGCAAGGGATGCCGGAGCTCTTCTATAAAATTCAAGACGAAATCGCGAAATCCGGCAACGTCTTTGCGGTCCCGTGGGATACGCGCCTTGACCCGGCCACGAATGAACTGCTCGGCAACGAATTGAATGCCTTGGCTCTGGGAGCCCATACTCCGGATGATTTTGCAGAATTAATGGATCAGGCGATTAAAGAAAATGCGCCGAAATATTTCAAATAGCGATGCTAAACAGCGGCCAATCGAAAGCCGGTTGGCCGCCTGTAAGTAAAATAAAACTAAAATTAGGGAATGAGCAAGCATATGGATAAAGTCCTACGCAATCGCAAAGCCGCTCTTGTCTTCCTGTTGCCTGCATTATTAGTGTATTTGCTTACCGTCCTGGCTCCCATCCTTTGGTCGATGTATTTCAGTTTCTTCTCCTGGGACGGAGTTTCAGATATGCTCTATATCGGCTTTGACAATTACGCCAAGATGTTCGGCGGCGACAAGACATTCTGGAAGGCATTCAGCAACAATCTGATCTATGTTTTCATTATTGTAGCCATGCAGGTATTTCTTGGTTTGGTGGTTGCTATCTTGCTGACCAGCATCACCAAGGGGAGAGAATTGTTCAAAACATTATATTTTGCCCCTGCTATCATCACGTCAGTAGCCATAGCACAGTTGTTCCAAAATGTGTACTCGTTTGAACCTGTCGGAATCCTGAACTTTTGTCTGCAGCAGATTGGTCTTGGAGACTGGAGCAGGCCTTGGCTTTCCGACTTGAAGTGGGCTCTGAGTGCCGTATCGGTACCCGAAGGTTGGCGTTATATCGGTCTTTATATGATTATCTTGTATAGTGCGTTAATTTCCATTCCTTCCGATATCGAGGAAGCTGCCAGAATTGACGGAGCTTCTTCCTGGAACCTGTTTCGTTCGATTAAAATGCCGCTGATTAAGCCAGTTCTGATGGTTTCTATCATTATGGCTACTACGGGAGCGCTAAAAGGGTTCGACATCCCGTATCTCATGACGAACGGGGGACCGGGCCGCGTAACGGAATTGTTGCCGACTTATATGTACAAAACTGCATTCTCCAGTCTGGACTTTGGTTATGGCAGCGCGATGGCCGTATTTATCGTCGTTGAAAGCCTCATTGCAGTCGCCTTTATCAGACGGATGATGGACAGTAAGGAGACCTGATGATGAAATTTTCTGGCTATACTAAAGCGGTTCTTGTGGTAGTTTCCTTTGCTCTGCTTGTCATTCAAGTGTATCCGCTTGTCTGGGTGTTCATCTCCAGTTTTAAGGCGCCTACCGATTTTTCCGGTGATAACCCGCTCAGCCTGCCAAGCCAATTCACTTTCGATAATTATTTCAATGTGTGGAACAAAGGGAATTTGGGGACTTATTTTTCCAATAGTCTCATCGTCGCCGTGACGACCATCGTGCTTGTGATCCTATTCAGCGCGATGGCTGCTTTCGTTATTGAGAAGATGTCTTTTAAATGGAGTCAAAGCGTGTTGTTTCTATTTCTGTGCGGCATTATGATTCCGATCCAGGTCGTGCTCATACCGCTGTTCATTCTTTATAACAAAATAGGAATTATCAATACGCTCACTTCTCTCATTTTGCCCCAAGTAGGTTTTGCACTGCCGATCTCGATCTATCTTTTCGTGAGCTTCTATAAATACATTTCGAATGAGATCATGGAGGCTGCTGTCATGGATGGCTGCGGTGTGTATCAGGTTTTCTGGCGGATGATTTTCCCTCTATCCCGGAATACGATAGTCACGGTTGTCGTTATGAATCTGATATTTGTCTGGAATGAGTTTATTTTCGCGAATACGTTTATTCATGACCTTAAATCACGGACCATTCCAGTTGGCTTGATGGATTATATCGGGCAGTACGGTTTGACGGATTGGGGAGCCACCTTTGCTGCAATTAGCATTACGACCATCCCGACTATGGTGGTTTACTTCATTTTCAACAAGAGCGTTATTTCCGGTATGACCGCAGGTGCGACTAAAGGTTAATCTCCCATATGCATATGACTGAAGGTATACTGATAGTATCAGGTTGCCACTCTTCTTGGTCAGGGGGATTTCATGAGCATAAAACGGCTGTTCCTGTCGATAAGTATCCGAAGCAAGATTATTATTTTGTCCATAGCCTGTTCCTTGCTTCCGCTGGTCCTGATTGCTTCCTTAACCTTTGTCTATTTAAGCAAAGTGATCGAGAACAAGATGTCCGACACCACCTCGAATTTGCTAGGCTCCATCAATTGGAATATCCAGACTTTCGTGAATGATGTTGAATCGATTTCGAAGCTGATGTTGTCTTCCCGAGATGTTCAGAACTTCCTTTCCTATACTAAGAATGATTTCAAGGAGATCTATGACCTTCAAAATGCGACCCGCAGTCTGATCGTCAATATTACCAACAACAAATCCTATATTCGTTACGTTTACGTTGGCAGCGGGCAAAGGGAACTGATTACCACAAACCAATGGGACAGATTGACTTATGACAATATCTATCAGGCGGTCTCACGGACAACATGGTATCAACAGGTGGGGGGGATGGGCGGCCGGGGCTTGTGGCTGAACAGCGATGAAGTCCGGCTTCTCAAGGACAGCCCGAACCTGCTGCTGTACGGCAAACGGTTAAACAATCTTGAAACGCTCGAGCCGATCGGCATGTTGATTATTTCCATCGATAGACGGGTCTTCGATGAAATGTTCAAGAACATTTCCAATGCGGAAAAAGGGGATTTGATGATCCTGGAGCAAAACAAAATCATCTATTCTAATTCCCATAACAATGATTTAAAAAAAATTCCTCAAAAGGATTTGGATCAGATCTATGATTTGCCTGAGCGAGGGAACCGCATCGAAACGATGGATGGAGAACGGTATGTCATCACCTTCGAAACGAATCCGGTAACCCAGTGGAAAGTGGTCAGCATGATCCCTTATTCAAGCATTAACTCGGAAATCATCCTGATTCGTAATGTTACGCTCTCATTGACGCTGGTAGCTTTCCTGCTTGCCGCCTACGGCGCTTATCTCATCTCGAAGCGGATCACCAAACAGTTGACTTTGCTCACTTCTGTAGCAAGAAAAGCGGCAAAACGCGATAAAATCGAAGGAATCCTTTTTATAGAAGAAGATGAAATCGGTAAAATCGGAAATCAATTCCTGCGAATCTTCCGCACCAACACGGAATTGTCGGACAAATTGATCGAAGCCAAGCTTAAGGAGAAGGAAGCTGAGCTTCATGCGCTGCAGAGTCAAATCAACCCTCATTTCCTATACAATACGTTAAATTCCATATATCTAATGGCGGAACGAATCAGTGCCAAAAACATTTCCAAAATGGTCATGTCCCTTTCGAATATTTTTAAATTAAGCTTGAACAACGGGGACTATATTACAACTGTCGGGAATGAAATCGAACAAGTGAAAAATTATTTAGAGATTCAGAACATCCGCTATAAGGGGAAGTTTGAGGTGATAATCGACCTCGAACCTGGAATCGAGCACATTCGCATGCTGAAGCTACTTATTCAGCCGTTGGTGGAAAATGCGATCTTTCATGGAATCGAGTTGAAGGAGGACAAAGGGAACATTGCCATCCGGGGACGTATAGAAGGAGAAACGCTTATATTCGAAGTCGAAGATGACGGAGTAGGTTTTGATTCTGATGCCATGAGGCCAAGGGGATATGCCCTGAGGAACATACAGGAACGGATTCAACTGCATTACGGCCAAGACCGCGGGATCCGCATAGACAGTGTTCCAGGCGCCGGAACCAAAGTAACCCTAGAGATCGGAATAATGGATTGAGGCCGGGCTGCGAAGGTGGGATAACATCATGTATAAACTTTTTATAGCGGATGACGAACAGCTTGTGGTGGAGACATTGTCGGCCATGATCGATTGGAATGCATCTGGGATACGGATTGTGGGCACTGCAAATAATGGCAAACAAGCCTTGGAACGGATTCTTCAGTCGGACCCGGACATTGTTCTGACAGATATTAGGATGCCTGGCTTGAACGGACTTGAGCTGATCCGTACCCTGAAGGAGAATGGCTGCAAAGCGGAATGCATCATCGTGAGCGGCTATTCCGAGTTTGAATACGCCAAAGAGGCCATTGAACTGGAGGCGGTGGATTATCTGATCAAGCCTGCAGAGCTAGATGAAGTGGCAAGGACCGTCTCAAGGGCAATTCAACGTCTGGGGCGCAAAGCGGATCAAACGGGGAATAACCCTGAGCATCGAATTGCAAAAGCATTAGACCGGGCGATATTTACGGATCTAATCGTCAATGGAAAACGTCCATCATTCGATCAAACGCCATACGGACAATATGACCAGTTTGCAGTGATCCTGATTGGAAGCCCGGCGACGCTTTTGCTCGAACGAATGAAGGATAAGGGCATTACCGATGCTCTCCTGAGCTTTTTGACGAACCGCGGAATCGTCGTGGATCTGCTCTATGAGCAGCAAAAAGTCATCTTATTATGCATGGCGAGTCTGGAGAAAGACGCGTCATTAACGGAAATTCTGATGGCTGCAGCCGCAACATTTTCAAATGACGGCTCATGGGACGATACTTTATTGTCGTTTGGAATCGGTCCGGTTGTAACCGAAATAATGCATATGCATGTCTCGTATTTGGCAGCCTGCAAGGCATGTCAAATGGGTTTGTTCTTCGGCGCTCCGGTAATGGACGTGAGCAGCTGGACGGAGATTTCCCGTGTTTCAGAAAGAGTGGTCTCCGATTGGTCTAATCAAATACAATCCTTTATCCGTTACGAACAAAAAGAGTTCGAAGCGATGCTAGAACGTTGGACAGAATGGGGGACAAAGCAATTAATCGCTCCCGATACCCTGAAGAAGACAGGCGCCCAGTGGGCTAACCGGTTGCACGATCTGATCGGGCAGGACTATGGAATCAAGATCGAGAGAGTGACCGGAGACCGCACGCGGCTGATTGAAGAGATACATGAAGCGCCGGATTGGGCATCTTTGAAGAAAATATGTATGGATTTGGCGCAGAGTGTGCAATTTTATTTGAACGTAACGAAGACTACCCTGAAGGAAAAGGTGGTTCATGAAATCAAAGCTTATCTTGAATCCCATTATCATGAGAATATCCAGCTCGATCAATTGGCAGAGCGGTTTGATCTCAACGCTTCCTATGTAAGCAACTTATATTCTAAATCAACCGGGCAAACGATTCTGGAATATGTCACTTTGCTGCGCATCCGGCAAGCAAAAAAGATGCTGAGGGAAAGCAGCTTCAAAATCTCTAAAATATCCACTAATGTCGGATATGATAACCAGCGGTATTTCTGTCAAGTGTTCAAGAAGCATGTAGGCGTTAGTCCCGGCCAGTATAGAGAAGAGCATATGATAAAAAGCGAAGGAGATCATCACTAGCGTTCGGCATTTTGATTGATGCGCTCGTGGTCCGAATGATGCTTGTGCTACAGAGTGATGGCTGGTATCTGTTAGAACAGTACAATTTTATCCCTGGAGAGTGGGCTTACCCCGCTCCTTTTTTTTGGAGAAGGATTATAGTAAATGAATAACTCCGTGTGACGGGAAATGAAAGCGATTACTATTCTCGATAAGGTTTATCACCAAAAAGAGGAAAAGGGAGGGGGTTGATCAGCCGTAAAAATGGGACTTGTTATATATTATTAGCGTTTACACAGAACAAGCAAGTATACAGGTTCGGCAAACGGAGCTGCGCTGCTTTTCATCGATGGCCGGTATAGGTTTGAATAAACCGGGTTACCTGGGCTACCACTCCACGGCGTTTTACGGCCAGCCATCAAACCGTTTTTTTCGTGTCATCGGCATATCCTATCGGTTTTCCCATGCTTAAGGAGCAGAATATTGATCTTGAGGAGGTATTTATGCTTACGAGAAAAGTAATGAGACTTCTATTAGCGACCCATCAGAAGCAGGTATGGGACGGAACGTCCTGGACCGATACCGCCATAACGGATACCCGGACTGTGGACATTACTGTAAGTCTGGCACCTGCAGCCAGTGCGACAATAACACGCTTACGCTGAATGCATCAAACATAACAGCAGGAGGCACTGTAACCATCATGGCAGCGGGCGGCAGAATGCGATCGGGACCATTTTGGGAGAGGAGCGGTATTATCCGGTGTAAAAGTTGAAGTGAAAGATTGTTGCCCTTATCGTATAAACGTATAATTATGAGTGATTAAATGAGCACCCGTCAGGCGGAAGCTTGATCTACAAAAGAAAGGGTCATCCTGTGAAGGGTGGCCCTTTTTAAAACTGCCTTGCATACAGGAACTGTTGTACCTTACGGATATAAATTATATACATACTATCGTTGTGGCAAACAAAGAAAACCTGGCTATCGTCAACAGGAGGGTTCAAATATGTGGTTTGGGAAGAAAGAAACGCAACTGGATCGAATAAAAAACAAATTGAATCTAGCCATGTGTAAAGACACGGCTTTCTCGGAGTTTGGATCATCCTCACATCAATACAGGGTTAATGGGAAGCTTGCAGCAAAAGAGCTGGCGGACTGGCAAGCCCACAATCAGGTCACACTTCCTGAGCCTTTCGCGCAGTTTTTAACGAAAGTCGGCAACGGAGGCGCCGGACCCTATTATGGAATTTATTCGATCGAAAAGGCAGCTTCCTATACCGAGCGCCAGGCACTCCTTGCAGAAGCTGTTCTGCATCCCGGGATGACCAAAGAGGAATGGAACCATCTGACGGAGCCCTTGACCAACGACGAGGACATCCCCGATGAGGAATACGACGACGCCCGTAATAAGGTGCTGGGAGGCATGTTGTGCATAGGCACCCAAGGCTGCGAATACGATATGTATCTTGTGCTTGAAGGGAAACACAGGGGGAGAATTGTGTACACCTCCGATTTTCATCCCGATCATCCCTTTTTCTTTGTCTATGAAGACAACTTTCTGGACTGGTATGAGCGCTGGCTGGATGAAATTATTCTGGATTATGATAACGGGTGGTTTGGCAGTCGAATGCCGGGTGATGAGAATGCGCTGATCCAGATTTATCAGAGCGCTCCAAACGAAGAAATCCAGGCAAAAGCGCTAGATGGAATGTTCAAGTTTAAGAAAATCTCTCAGCCAACCCTTGGTTTTTTGAAAAATATAGCGAAGCAAAGCCCAAAAAATCGGACGACAGCAATTTGGCTAATCTGCAAAACTTCTTTTGATGCGGGTAGAAAATATCTTCTGGAGCTGTTGCAATCGGATGGGCATGAGGGTTTTCTGCAAGCTTTAGAGATTCTGCAGGCTTCCAGTAAAACTGTGAATTTAACGGAGTTCATTCCAGTGATCTTGCAAAGGCTTGACAGGATTCACGACCCGGAAACGTTGCGTTATGCAGCGTATATCCTGGAGGATTACGGTGCGATTACTCTCCAGAACTTTGCACCTTTCTTGTGCCACGCCGACCCGAAGATGCAAACTACTGCCATCTATGCCGCGCGCAGTTGTGAGAACAAGCAGGGAAGCTGGGAGATCATTGAACAGATGTTGATGGGGGGCGGCCCGCAGGTTCTGAATAACTCGATTTTATACTGGGGCCTTATTCCACATGAGAAGTTGCTGCCTTACTATAAGGCGGTATGGCCGGAGTATAAAGGCAATCCGAATTTCAGAGAGAAATTTATCGGTTGTTTGCGGGAACTGCATTTGACCGATGACTATTTTGACAAAGATGAATCGTGAGTATAGTAATCCATATCGAAATAGAGAGGCTTGGCGCGAAGAGAACATTGGTTCAATCTCTCAAGGAAAAGGTCGTCCTGAAAGGGAGGGGCCTTTCTTGCTGTTTGGATGAGAATAAGGAATAATAAAAAAACATTTTTGAACAAGGGCGTGTGCGTCCGGAAAGTGTATTCCTGGCTCTGAGCACAAACGGACCGAGTTGCACCTATTTGGGGCTTTTAGCCTGTTACAGTAAGGAAACGGACTCCAGCGCAGTTATTTCTCCCTGAAGACCGTTTTTAGATAGAATCCAGAGCAGATAAGTGCATCTGGGTCCGCAAAAGAGAATAAACAGGGGTTTTACTCTCGATAGCGTCTCCTGAGTCCGAGTGAACGAATCCGCTGTGTGCTTTTAGGGACCCTATCTTCATTCAATACTAAACCCTGCTTCCCCAGAGCTCTTCCAGTTTGAGGACACGCTCTAATTAATAGGAAAGAGTCGAGAAAAGTGCAACCAATCCTACGAACTTTCTACTATATAGATAAGAGGGATAAGATTTGTAAAGGAGAATACCGGATGGAAGATCAGGGAATAGTTCGCCTGTACTTACAGCGTTCACAGCAAGCCATTATAGAGACTAAGAATAAATATGGGGCATACTGCAGAGTGATTGCAAGAAACACACTTTCCAGTTATTCGGATATTGAAGAGTGTGAGAACGATACATACTTAGGAGCATGGAATGCAATACCCCCTAATATGCCTAGGAAGTTCCCTGTATTTCTAGGGAGGATCACACGTAATATTGCGCTTGATAAACATGGTTATAATTCAGCGAAAAAGCGTAATCGTGAGTTTGAAGTTATTTTAACTGAATTAGAAGAATGTTTAGCTTCCCCTGAGACTGTAGAAACAGAGTATGAAGCAGGTGAGATAGCCAATTTAATCAATCAATTTTTATATGCCTTAGATGAGCAAGCAAGAAATTTATTTATTGGGAGGTACTGGTACTCCTATTCAATAAAGGATCTTTCTAAGAGTTTTAATATGAGTAGCAGTAAAGTGAAGTCCATATTATTTAGATTAAGAAATAAACTTAAAGTTCATCTGGAGAAAGAGGGGGTTAACCTATGAAAAGAGAAGAGTTATATAGAGAGATCGGATTCATTGATGAGAACTTAATTGAAGCGGCAGAGCACAGTGGAATCGGGAAAAGGAAAAAAAGTATTTCTAAAAAGTGGGTTGTTTTGGTTGCCTGCCTTATCCTTTATAGTTCAACCGCTTCAGCTTTATTAGCAACAGAATATTATAAAAATAATCAAAATGCAGAGCCTTATATACGTTATTTAAGAGCTGAAGACATGGAGCTAGCGCCTGTTACTCAATATGATGCGGATAAATTTCTGCACGCTTTAAAAAGTGATAATGAAGAATATGTATATATTGCTATTAATAGGCTAGTAGAATGCTTTAATGATCAAAAGCTGAGAGAAAAAGCGTTAAAAGAACTCCAGCCATTTTTAGAAAATGATAATCAAAAAATCGCCGATTCGGCTGCTTTCGCTATAGATATTCTGTCAAAAAGTTACCGGAGCCCTTATGTTTTTAAGTTGGCAGACGGAAGTATATTGTTTGCGTTATTTAATAATTATTCGGATTATGGGAGTCAAAATGTCCTCTGGAGGATAAAAGACAATGTGCTTAAAGAATATTCAAGTTTTTCTCCACCATCTATGTATATTACAGATATTATTCCTTCACCCAATAAGAAGTTAGTTGCGATAGTGACATGCTCTAATAAAAGTGAATTCGTTCAAATTATTAATATTGAAGAGGGAATGACAAGTCCAGAGTTAGTAGAATCTGCAAGAGTCAAATATGGTGCACAAAAAGAATTAGATACATGGATTCGCACAGATTATGAGAATTATAGCTATGCAGATAAAATAGTGTGGAAAGACAATGATACTTTAGAGTTTGAGGGTTCTCTTGCCTATCAGGATACTGCGGTTATAGAAAATGTTACTGTAACGTATCAGTTTAGTAAAAAGGTAATAGAAGTGAAAGGACTTAGTGAGTCTAGATGAGAAGTTAACGGTTAATTCCGGCAAACAGAAGCGGGAATAGGGTCAGATAATATCCGCTTCTGTCTGCCGTTTGGTTACCATGCTTTTGACCACATTTCCCGGTGGCAGGCGGTTTCAAAACCAATTTTGGGATAAAAGTCGGGAGCGCCTCCGAAACAATAAGTAGCTCCTAATGGTTCAGTGCGCTTCATTAGCTCGGTTACGGCTACAGTTGCCAGCCCTAAACTGCGATATCGCGGATCTGTAGCAAGGGGTTCAAGATATGCAAAATCGTTCACACCATCAACCCACATTCCGGCAAAACAGGCGTACTCTCCATTGGGGGCTTTTATTATTGCGGTAAGGTCCTTTCTGAAATGTGGACCACTCTGCATGAGCAATCTGGAATCAAGGTCATCGTCAGGCTCGTCTCCATGGTTGAATCCCCGCCACAATACATCGTTAATTTTACGCAGGTCATTTTCATTTTCTAAAGTTATGAAAGTGAATCCCTCGGGTAATGTGCGCGTGGAAAAACCCGAAACGTAATTGTAAACTCGGATTGGCTCACTGTATACCTTGTGATATCCTTTTTGGACAAGCGATTTTATAAGATATTCTTCATAATCGTATACCCTAATATCGAGGCTGTATTGGTCAGCGGATCTCTTAGACAGCTCTGTCTCTGCATATTCAACCATTTCATGTTTTAAAAAATCATATCCTTCTTTGGTTGAAAAGTAGCATTCGCCAACGTCCATTTCATAGCAAGCTACACCTACAACTTCTTCGTTCTCCTCCCAAATACCGAATCGATGTGTTAGAGAATGATTAAAATAAGGGTGTGTATGCGCATACTCCCAAAAAGGCTGCGGGACATTACCACCCAACTGATACTTCTTGAAGTTTAATCTCATGAACTGAGAGACTCTTTCAAAATCGGAAAGTAATCTATACCTTCTTAACGTAATCTTCATGTTATGACCTCCTCTGTCGTTATATGAAATAAGGTATCATGAGATTTTTTTATAATCTATGCAGAGAACATATTAAACAAAACTTGCCGCTTGAAATCGTAAAGTTTTTCAAGGAGAAGGAGATACAAATGAATAACAACGACTTTTTAGAGAAGATAGAACAGTCAGGGATAGCACGCCATAAAGAGTATCTACGCCAAGTTGTGAGACCAGCAATTGATATAGTTAAGAATAACGATGTTGAACCACGATTGGGCTGTAGCCGTTTTGGAGGAGCGCCTGATTTACCAGCCGGTAGCGAATGGCCTACATATGCGGGCAATCCATATCGATTCCTGGGCCAAATCAATTTTGCGGAAATCTCATTAACTGGAGCAGACTTGCCATCTACAGGACTCCTAAGTCTTTTTGTAGCGGATGACCCCGAGGGTGAGGGTTGCCTGGAGGCTTTTGAGGACGGATATGTTCATGCTATATATATTCCTGAATCCATAGATCTGGAGGAGATATCGCCGCCGCCCAATTCCGATAATGGCAAGACCACTGTGATTGAATTTATCCCGGCGATGGATATTCCTTATGACGAATACCAGGTGAAGGACTGGCCTTTCGGGGAAGAAGAGAACGACATATACACTGAAATACGAGATTCTTTGCATAAAAGCTCAGACTACCTTCTAGGTTATCCTTCTCATTGTACACTTGAATATGATCCATCGCCTGGAGCGGGGTGGATCTCTCTGTTAACCATTGCCTCCGATGATGATCTTGAATGGTGTTGGCATGATGGCGACAATTTGATGATATTTATTGAAACAGAACGGCTTAAGAATTTGGACTTTAGTGCGCTTAAGTCTGATGCCGGTTAATGTTCTGGAGAAGAGGGCACAAAAAGAGCCATCCACAAAGGATGGCTCACTATGGGGAATTGACCTACAGATTCGCCACAAGAACAGCCAGAATAGCCACAAAGGCCGGGAGGCCCTGAACCCATAAAATCGACTTCTTGGCAGTGACGCTGCCATAAATCGCTGCCACACCGACACAGATCAGAAAAAATAGCTGAAGCTGAAACCCCGTCGTTTCATTCGGATGGAACAATCCCCATAATAAACCAGCGGCCAGAAAGCCATTATACAGTCCTTGGTTAGCGGCTAGTGACTTTGTTTCCTGCGCAAACTGCCTGCTGATTCCAAACGCCTTCTGCGCTCTTGGAGTAGTCCACATAAACATTTCCAAAACCAAAATATATACATGCTCAAGCGCAACCAGTGCTACGAGTATCGTACTCAAAATCATCATTACAATCTCCTCCATTCCATCCTAATTAGTAGTTATCTAAATTATATTTTGCAAAATATAATATTACAAAACTAAATATATCTAATTTCCGAATTTTTGTCAATTGTTTATAAAAGGGAGCACTCCTAAAGGTATCTGAAGGAGAAATATAAAACGACGGCAGTCTAGGACGTTATTCTTGTCCATGGCTGCCGTCGTTTCTTTTATTGTATGATTCTAGCGTGGTGTCCGCTTAGAAATCAAAGTTATCGGGATCCGGACCGACCCGCTCATCGCGGTTCAGCCCGTCAATCCGGCTCATGTCTTCATCGCTGAGCTGGAAGTCGAACAAAGCAGCATTCTCGATAATCCGCTGTTCCTTCGTTGACTTCGGAATCGTGATAATGCCATGCTGCAAGTCCCAGCGCAGGATAACCTGTGCTACGGATTTGCCGTATGCGGCGGCGATTTCCTGCAGTACAGGCTGCTCCAGCAGCTGTCCCTGCATGAGTGGCGACCAGGCTTCGATCTGGATGCCCTGCTCCTTGCTGAAGCTTCTCAGGGGCTGCTGGGACAAGTAAGGATGCAGCTCCACCTGATTGACCATCGGCTTGATTACGGCATCCTGCATCACATCCTCCAGATGATGAATCTGGAAGTTGCTGACACCGATCGCTTTGACCCGGCCCGCTGTGTACAACGTTTCCAGCGCCCGCCAGGACTCTTTGTATTTGCCCTCTACCGGCCAATGAATGAGATACAAATCCAGATATTCCAGGCCCAGCTTCTCCAGACTGGCCTCATAGGCGGCAAGTGTTGCATCGTAGCCGAGATCAGCGTTCCAGACCTTGGAGGTGACGAACAGATCTTCACGGTTCAGTCCGTTATCCTTCATAGCCTCGGCTATCGCCTGGCCAACGCCCCGTTCGTTCTGATAAGCAGCAGCGGTATCAATGCTGCGGTAGCCATGGGCAATGGCCTGTTTCACGGACAGTACCAGCTCCTCCCCGTCGGCGACCTTAAAGACGCCCAATCCTAGCCAGGGCATCTTCACGCCGTTCTGCAGTGTAGTCGTATCCTGTAAATGCTGTGCCATCTATAATAACCTCCAGAATGTAATGTGATTAGTGATTTGCAGTTAGTACTTTGAGTATTTGAAACGGATTGAATGGAGCGGCAGGTGATCAGGCGGCTTCAGTCTGAAGTGTAAGCTCATCTTTTCGTTCCAGCGCACGGCTCCAGGCGGTAAGGATTACAGCGCCGAATACCATGATTGATCCTACCCATGTGGTATGAATCAGTCCCATGTGATCGGTGACAAGCCCTCCAAGGTATGCTCCGATGGCAATGCCGGCGTTAAAGGCGGCAATATTGACAGCAGAGGCGATATCTCTGGCGCTTGGCGCATACCGGTCGGCGAGCATTACGACAAAAACCTGCAGGCCCGGTACGTTCATGAATGCGAGCAGCCCCATGAAGAAGATGGTGATCAGTGCTGCGGCCTTAAAGGGTGCCGTGAAAGCCAAAACCAGCAGAACGACAGCCTGCAGGGCGAACATATAGAACAAGGCGTTCATCGGCTTGCGGTTCGCCGCCTTGCCGCCGATCACATTGCCGATGGCAATGGCGATGCCGTATACCAGCAGAATGACGGCAACCGTCTTTTCCTTGAAGCCGCTGATATCATGTAACAGAGGCGATAAATAGGTGAAGACGACAAAGGTGCCGCCGTATCCCAAAGCTGTAATTGCAAAAGCGAGCAGCAAGCGGCCATTCGTCACCAGCTTGACCTGGTCGCGCAAAGGCGTCTTCGTGCCTTTGCGCAGACCGGAGGGAACGAGAACCAGGTTCCCGATCAGTGCGGCGATACCGGTAATGACTATGGCGATAAAGGCAGCCCGCCAGCCAAGCTGCTGCCCGAGGAATGTACCCAGCGGCACTCCGGTTACGGTAGCAACCGTAAGTCCGGTGAACATCACCGAAATGGCGCTGGCCCTGCGGTCCTCGGGCACGAGATCGGCAGCAATGGTTGAGGCAATGGACATAAACAGGCCATGTGAGAGGGCCGAAATGACCCGTGCGGTTAGCAGCACGGCAATTCCGTCAGCGGCAGCGGCCAGACTGTTGCCGGCAATGAACAGAAGCATCAGCGCCAGCAGCAGGGTTTTGCGTGAGACCGCCGTGGTCAGTGACGTTAACACGGGTGCGCCGAAGGTAACGCCCAGCGCATATAGAGTGACGGTCAATCCCGCTGTAGTTACGGATATATGCAGGTCATCAGCAATGAGCGGCAGCAGGCCGACACTGACAAACTCGGTTGTTCCTATCGCAAAGGCGCTGATTGCCAAAGCCAGCAGCGCCAGGGTGCTTCTTCTTTTATCTAAGGACATGTTTTCCACTCCTACAGTATGGTAATCACCGGCCGGTAAGTGCTATTATGGATTACCAGGACGTTAAAGGATAGTACGTACTTTTTAGTGCTATAGGTACTAAAAAGTACCCGCAGGTGTATTTGAAGACAAAGCTCACCAAACTTTTCAGGAGGAATCCTCATGGCTAAAAAATATAATATTTCCGTGGAAGCAACGCTGGAGGTGATCGGCGGCAAGTGGAAATGCGTTATTCTTTGCCACCTGACCCACGGCAAGATGCGGACAAGTGATTTGAAGCGCCATATGCCGAATATTACACAGAAAATGCTTACCCAGCAGCTCCGGGAGCTGGAGCAGGACGGCATCGTCAACCGGATCAGCTACAACCAGGTGCCGCCAAAAGTGGAATATGAGCTCAGCGAATACGGCTTGTCGCTGCGGTCGATTCTGGATTCCCTCTGCGCTTGGGGGGAACAGCATATCATCAGGGAATATGGCGATAAATTTGCCGTTCTGGAGGACAATGTGCTGAACCACAAAAAGGCAGACTGAACAGCCCCGGCTCTCTGCGGAAATGACGCATTGAGCCGGGGCTGTCCTACGTTCCAATAGCAGCAGATGAACTGCAACTTTTGATAATCGGCTCCGTCTGGTAGAAAGAAGGCACAATTAAGCAAGTAAACCTACCGTGAGGTGAGTAGACATGAATAATCATACATTCAAACAGCTTGTGCTGTCCGCAGCGGCAGTACTGACATTGACTTTTGCCGGGCAGAGCTTTGCCGCCGCTGCTTATTTTCAGGATCTGGCCGGTATCCCGGCTAAAGCAAAAATTGAAGAGCTGCAGCAAAAGGGGATTATTCACGGGGTCACTGATAGTAAATTCCTGCCGAATGCTCCGGTTACCACTGCCCAAGGCATTCAACTATTCGTCAATGCCCTGGATCTTAATATCGACATGGTTCGCTTCATCAAAGCCCCGCAGGCGACGGACTATTTCCCGAATGCCAGCAATACGGCCTGGTATGCGGATGCGCTGATTATCGCTGCCAATAACAATATTGGCCTGCCGGCAGATTTGGACCCTGCGGAGAACTGGACGCGGGAAGAGTTCACCCATCAGCTGATGCTGGCGATTGAGAAGCACAGCAACCTTCCGATGATCAAGCTCATGCCGGTGGATATTGCCGACGAAGCTGATTTCACGGGCGGCTACGACGGCTCCCTTCAGCGGGCACTTGCCCTTGGAATCGCCAGTCTGGACACCGCAGGCAAATTCCATCCGGCCAAGGAGATTACCCGCGCAGAAGCAGCGGAACAGATCTACAATGCCCTGGAATATATCGCTGCCCATCCGGCTCCTGCCGGTGGATACGCTGAATAAGTAAGCGCCGGATAACGGGATCGCACTCTCTTTTACAATCATAGAGCCTGCCAGACTGACAAAAAACCGCAAGCCTCCAAGGAATGGAGTGATTGCGGTTTTTCTGTGTTCCCATAAGCGGACTAATCCGGCTGGCCTTCGGTAACCTGAATGGTGAAAATGAATACGGCGCCCTGTTCGATGCCTTGTTTGGCATAGATGGTGCCGCCCATGAGTTCAACCAGCATTTTGCAGATGGACAACCCAAGGCCGGTTCCGCCGAACTTGCGGTTGATGGTCGCGCCGATCTGTGTGAAGGGCTGAAATAAATAACCCATTTTATCCGCCGGAATGCCGATGCCCGTATCTTCAACCACAAACTCCAGCTGCAGGACCCCATCCAGCGATTGTCTGAGACGGGTATGTACCTTTACACCGCCGCTTGCCGTGAACTTGATGGCATTGCCAATCAGATTGTTCAGGACCTGTCTAAGACGGTTCGGATCGCCAACCAGCAGTGCGGGAATCGCCGGGTCGATATCCATTTCCATACTTAAGTTGCGTTCTTTGGCGAGTGCCCTGAACAGATCCATCGTTTCTTTCAGGCAGGCATGCAGGTTGAACAGCTCGTAGTCCAGCTCCATTTTGCCAGATTCAATCTTTGTGAAGTCGAGAATGTGATTAATTACGGATAGAAGTGCGTGACCGCTGGTATGAATAATTTCTGCCATTTCCAGATCGTCTGTCTCCAGCTCTGATGTTCTGAGCACATCCGACATTGCAATAATTCCATTCAAGGGGGTGCGGATTTCATGGCTCATCATGGCCAGAAACCCGCTCTTGATCCTTAGGGCAACCTCAGCAGTCTCCTTCAATTCTGTAAGGACGACATTTGCCGCTTCCAGCTCCTGTGATTTGATCTGCAGTTCCTTATGGGTCTTATATAGGCGGACAAAGCCGTCTATTTTGCTTTTCAGGACAATGGGATGGAAGGGCTTGGTCAGAAAATCAATCGCTCCCGCCGTGTACGCTATCATATAATTCTCCAGTTCGGAGGTTAGTGCGGTTAGAAATATAATGGGGATATCCCGCGATTTCTGGCGCATTTTAATCCGCTTGGCCGTTTCGAAGCCATCCATGTCCGGCATCAGCACATCCATAATAATCAGGGCGAATTCCTGCTCCAGCAGGCATTTCAAGGCATCCATACCGGAGCTGGCACCAACTAGACGATAAGGAGTGTCTGCAAGCAGCGCCTGAACGGACAGAAATTCATCCGGACGGTCATCAACAAGTAAAATATTCACAGGATAATCCATATTTCCTCCCACAGCCAGCTAAAATTTCTAAAATGTGAAGTTTGTCTGGTAATTATTGAATTAACCACACCTTCAGTACAGTAACCAGCTGGGTGGTATTAATCGGTTTGGAGATATAATCGGAAGCGCCGGCCTGCAGACATTTAACCCTGTCTTCTTCCAGAGCCCGGGCGGTCAGGGCAATAATCACAAGCTGGTCATACTCCGGCATGGCACGGATATGCTTCATCGTCTCGTACCCGTCCATCTCCGGCATCATAATATCCATAAATACAAGCTGGGTCTCGGGATGCTGCTCCAGATGCCGTAACGCCTCTTTGCCGTTCTGGGCAAAACTGATATCCATATTATAACCTTCCAGGACACTTGATAACGCAAAGATATTGCGCATATCATCATCCACGAGCAGGATGCTCTTCCCGGCAAAAGCCGCCTCCGGATTATGCAGCTTCTCGATCAGGCGCTGCTTGTCCGGCGGCAGATCAGCATGCTTGCGGTGCAGGTACAGCGCGGTTTCATCGTACAGCCGCTCCATGGAGCGCACGTTCTTGATGACAATGCTCTCGGCATAATGCTTCAGACGTTGTTCATCGCCCTTGCTGAGGTCCTTGCCCGTATAGATGATGACCGGCAGGGTTTGCAGTTTGCGGTTGGTTTTGACCTGCTCCAGCAAATCGAAGCCGCTGATATCCGACAGGCCCAGATCAAGGACCATGCAGTCAAAATGATGGCTTACCAGCTGCTCCAATGCTTCCCGTCCTGTCCCCACTGCGACAATGCGTACATCGGGATGCCCGATGAACTCTACAAGGCTGCTGCGCAGATCCTTGTTATCCTCAACAATTAGCAGGCTTTTAACCGGCCTTCTGATATAGGTTTCAATCTGCAGGAAGGCAGCTTCCAGCTCGGCCTGATCGCTGGGTTTCTTCCAGAAGGAGAGTGCGCCCATGGCCAGGCTCTGCTGATTCTCTTCTGCGGTTGAGATCACATGCACCGGAATATGACGCAGCTCCGGCCGGCTCTTCAGGCGGCTGATGATTGACCAGCCGTCAAGGACGGGAAGATGCAGGTCGAGCAGGATGGCATCCGGCTTGTAGGCATGTGCCAGAGCGAGGCCCTGATCGCCCTGAAAGGCGACGATCGCTTTAAAGCCTCTGCTGCGGGCCAGCTGCAGCAGAATGGCCGCGAACTCGGCATCTTCTTCAATGATCAGGAGGAGCGTGTCATCGCTGAGCAGATTTCCCCGGTCATCCTCCATTTCTGCGAATTGCAGCAGCTTCGGATTGGATATGGAGATATCGGGCACGAAGGATTCCCGGAAGGCGGTATTCTCCCGGCTGCTGGTGTCCGGATTGAGAAGCTCACTGCTGGCGGCAGCTGCGAACGTCGCAGCTGCCTGGGCAAGAGCGTTACCCTCCGGCTCAACAGCGGGAATAGCCAGGGAGAAGGTGCTGCCTTTGCCTTCTGTGGATTCAACTTCAATTCTTCCACCTAGCATGGTGGAAAGCTCGCGGCAGATGGTCAGGCCAAGACCGGTTCCCCCATATTTGCGGCTGGTTGTGCCGTCCGCCTGCTGGAAGGCCTCAAAGATGCTCTCCAGCTTGGATTCGGGAATCCCGATACCGGTATCGCTGACGGAGAAGACCGCCTCATTTCCGCTCATGCGGATAGATAGAGAGACGGAGCCCTGCTCCGGAGTGAATTTAACAGCATTCGATAACAGATTGTTGATGATTTGCTGCAGCCTGTGGCCGTCGGTCATAAGATGGTCAGGCAGCCTGCTGTCACAATGGACATCAAAGCGGATATTCTTTTTCTTGGCCTGCTGCTCAAAGTGGCGGAACAGGTGGTTGCTTAGATCATGCAAGGAGACCGGTTCAAGGACAGCGGTCATCTTACCTACCTCAAGCTTGGCCAAATCGAGAATCTCGTCGATCAGCTGCAGCAGATCTTTGCCTGCGGAGAAAATGGTATGCACATATTCAAGCTGCTTAGGGCCAAGATTGCCTTCTTTGTTCTCGGCAAGAATCTGCGACAGAATCAGCAGGCTGTTCAGCGGAGTGCGCAGCTCATGCGATACATTGGCTAGAAATTCTGATTTGTACTGGGCGGCCATGAAGATTTCTTCCGCCTGGGTTTTGATCTCTTCTTTTTGCTGCTCGGTAAGTTCGATTTGCTGCTGCAGGTGAATATTTGCTGCCGAGATCTCTTCAGTCTGCGCTTGAAGTTCTTCGGTTTGCGCCAGCAGCTCGTCGGCTTGTGCCTGTATTTCTTCCTTTTGCCGTTCGGAAATCTCCATCTGCTTATGCAAATCCTGGTTGGAGGCAAAAAGTTCTTCCGTCTGCAGCTTTAATTCATCGGCCTGGGCCTCAATTTCGGCTTTTTGCTCTTCCGTCAATTCCATCTGCCGCTGCAGCTGCTCATTCGAGGTCAGCAGGCTGTCTGCCTGCATCTGCAGTTCTTCTCCCTGCGCCTGCAATTGCTCGGTCTGTGAATGCAACTCACCGGTCTGTGCCAGCAGCTCTTCGGTTTGCGCTTCGAGCTCCTGCGTCTGGGCCTGCAGTTCCTCCGTCTGGGCCTCCAGCTCTTCCTTCTGCAGCTGGGTTTCACCCAGCAGCTCCTCGATTCTGGCCACGTCTGCCAAAGTATTGATCAGCACGCCCATGTTCCGGCCGGTCCGTTTAATCAATTCGTAGTCTTTGTCAGCCAATGTGTTCAGGGTAGCCAGCTCGACCACGGCGACAACATCCTGCTCATAAATAACAGGAACCAGGATCAGCGTAGTCGGGGCAGCTTCACCCAGTCCGGAATGCACGCGGATGTAATGCTCCGGCAGATCATGCAGCACGACCATCTTCTGATCCAGTGCGCATTGTCCAACCAGTCCGCTGCCAAGCGCAAAGGGTTCGCGGCGGCTGGCGGCTTCATCGAAGGCATAACCGGCGGTGAAGTGCAGCTTGTCCCCTTGCTTCAAATAGACCGCTCCGTAGGCTCCGCTGACAGCGGCACTCAGCTTGCCGATAAAAACCCGGGCTGCGGTCTCTAAATGTACCGATCCCTGAAGCATCAGGGCCATTTCTGTAACTTGGGTATTGATCCAGGCCTGTTCTTCGGCTTGAAGGCGCAGGCTGCGTTCTTCTGTGGTCTTGTGCTCCAGATTAACGGCTAAAGCGTGAAAGGAATGCGCTAACTCCCCGAAATCATCTCCAGTTTCGGGACTGATTGCGGAGGAATCGAGGGTGCCTTGCGCAATATCTACGGATATCTTCATAATCCTATCCAGACCCCGGCGGATGTTCCGCTGGATACTCATCATGAGTCCACTTCCAAGAATAATGCCGGCTGCACCAAATGCTAAAGACAGGAGTAGAGGAACCCCTTCAAGATAAATTATAGATACAGCAATCATGCTGCTGAGAAAAAGGATAAAGGCAGATGATGCTAACCAAACCCGTTGTTTTATTGTCATGCTCGCCCGTCCTTTGTCTAGTTAGTATCACGAATCACCTTTAATTATACTTTTAATAGAGAGGAGGCGATAGGGGAAGGCGAGAGAAAACGCCGGCTAATCCGCAAAAAGAACAGGATTTACTGGCGTTATTCTCAGATTTCTCTATGAATTGCGGACAAAAGTTAACGGGACCGTCTTCTTCTCTGGCGGTGCTTGGCTGAACCCCTGTTCAGGGCATGGCCTCCAGCGCCCCCGCCGACCGCCTGCTGCTGGCGTGTATAGGGGCTGTCGATGGCAGAGTTGGTTCCGCCCGTACTGTATGTTCCGCCGCCGCTGCCTACCTGTGTGGCCGATGAACTCATGCTGCCTTTAGGGAGCTTGACCGTCTGGTTGTTGATGACAACGACGATCTCCTTGCCGCGGGGACAGATCAAAGGGAGAGGATGTTTGCCTCCGTTTCGTCCTTTGCTCCCCAGGTTAGCGGCATCTCCCCCAGCGCCGACGCTCTGCTGCTGGCGTGTATAAGGGGAAGCAATGGCCGCATTGCTTCCAGCTGCGCTGCTTCTTCCCGCACCGCTGGCAATTTGGGTGGTATTGGCTGCGTTGGTGTACTGATTATTGATGACAAATACGAGCCGGTCTACTCCCGCCAGCGGCGTCCGTGTAACAATCCGCCGTTTTCCATTTTGAATGATAACGACAATCCGGTCCTTTTGTTTGGCCACCCGTATCGTTCCTCTCTGAGTAGTTTTCCTTATCATAAATGCATGGGGGCGGAAATCGTGAGCAATACGGGCGGAGTGTGCTTAGAAACAAACGCTTGCCTAATAGGACGATTGAAGACATTTGTATTTCATGAAAACATGTCATAAATGGATGAAATAATGCTTAAAATTTTGCTTGTAAGGTTCAGACAGAGCGTGTAAGATATACAAGGTATTTACTATGACATTTCATAAACAACTCATATAATCTTGGGAATATGGCCCATAAGTTTCTACCGGATAACCACTGTAATTATCCGACTATGAGTGAAATAGCGCGTCTAGGGTTCCGTTTCTTGTGCCGCGGCAGAAGAAGGGCTGGTCCAAGCGATGCGGACACTGCTTATGTGTTACACCACTTAGGGACAAAAACCCAGAGGGACAGATTCACTTGAGAAACACTCAAGGGGATCTGTCTTTTTTATGTCACGATTCAAAGAATTCATCAAATCATATCAAAGGAGCGATCACCCGCAGTAATGAAAATATTAGAGGAACGCATCAGAGAAGAGGGCTTGATTCTGTCGGATACGGTGCTGAAAGTGGACTCGTTTCTGAACCATCAGGTGGATACGGAGCTTGCGCTGCAGATCGGGCAGGAATTCAAGACGATCTTCGGGCATCTGCCAGTTACGAAGGTGTTGACGGTTGAGGCCAGCGGAATTCAGTTTGCGATGGCGGCAGGCATTGCCTTGAAGGTGCCATTCATCTATGCCAAGAAGAAGAAAGCCATCACACAGTCGGAGGACGTCTATTCGGCCCCGGTGCATTCCTTTACCCGTCAAGAGCACTACCGGATCAGCATCTCGCAGAAATATCTGGGCCCGGGCGACAAAGTGCTGATCATCGATGATTTCCTGGCTACGGGCGCTGCTTTGGTGGGACTGGCTGATATCGTGGAGGAATCCGGTGCAGAGCTGCTTGGCGTAGGCTGCGTGATCGAGAAGAGCTTTCAGGAAGGACGCAGTTTGCTGGAGAAAAGAGGAATCCCCGTGCATGCCTTGGCACGAATCGCTTCCATGGCGCCGGGAGAAATTCATTTTATAGACAATACTGCTGATATTAAAGAAATGATCAAGGAGAGTGCAGGATGTTAAGCAAACAAAAAGTCTTCGCATTAGGACTCCAGCATGTGCTGGCCATGTATGCCGGCGCGGTCATTGTGCCGCTTGTTGTCGGAGGGGCGCTGAACCTGAATGGAACACAGATGGCCTACCTCATCGCTGCGGATTTGTTCACTTGCGGACTGGCTACGCTGCTGCAGGTCATGGGCAGCAAATATTTCGGCAGCGGCCTGCCGGTGGTGCTGGGCTGCACCTTCACTGCGGTTAGCCCCATTATTGCTATCGCCTTGGATTCCAATCTGGCAACAGCCTATGGTGCGATTATTATATCGGGATTATTCGTTGTGTTTGCCGCCCCGATCTACGGGAAGCTGCTGAAGTTCTTTCCGACCGTGGTAACCGGCTCTGTAGTGACCATTATCGGGCTGTCGCTCATTCCGGTTGCTATGAATAATGTGGCCGGCGGGCAGGGACAACCTGATTTCGGAGAACCCCGTAATTTGCTGCTGGCCTTAATTACGCTGCTGGTGATTCTTGCTGTGAACCGGCTGACAACCGGGTTCTTGCGTTCCGTTTCTGTACTGGTAGGCCTGGTTGTCGGGACAGCTATCGGCTATTTTATGGGCATTGTACATTTTTCAACTGTCGGTTCTGCCTCTTGGATCAGCGTGGCCCAGCCGTTCTACTTTGGCTGGCCCGAGTTTAACGTTACGGCCATTTTCACGATGATTATCGTAAATATCGTATCCATGGTAGAATCAACCGGCGTATACTTTGCCGTAGGCAAGGCTACAGACCAGAAGGTTGAGCAGAAGCAGATTGTCAACGGCCTCCGCTCGGAAGGTCTCGCGATAATGCTTGGAGGGCTGTTTAATGCCTTCCCGTATACTGCATTCTCCCAGAACGTCGGACTGCTGTCATTGACCCGTGTCAAGACGCGGAATGTGATTTTTGCCGCCGGCGGTATCATGGTTGTGTTGGGGTTGCTGCCTAAATTGGCCGCTTTAACCACAATCGTGCCGAATGCGGTACTCGGCGGGGCAATGATCGTAATGTTCGGTTCGGTCGCGGCTTCCGGGATGTCGATCCTCTCCGAGGTCGATCTGCGCAAGGATGGCAACCTGTTGATTGCCGCCTGCAGCATCGCTGTCGGCCTGGGCTCGGCGGTATTGCCCTCCATGTTCGACCAACTGCCGGAGTTTGCCAGAATGCTGCTGCAGAATGGTATTGTTTCCGGGTCGCTTACTGCGATCATTCTGAATCTGTTCTTATCCAAAACACAGGATAATACAGCTCCTGCCGCCGTGCAGGATGCACAGTAATTCCAATATGCACCTCTAATAAGAATTACAGCCGGTTCCGAAATAAATGGAATCGGCTTTTTTTAGAGAGGGGGAGGAGGTATGCTAAAATGTTGGCAGCGTATTCCCGGGAGTCTGCTGCTGGTATCCCTATTTGCCGCTGCTTTCGCGGCTGCTCAAAATATACGGAACCGGTCAGACTTCCATTAACATATTTTCGATTGCCAATATTATTCCAATACCCTAGAATTTACTTGGACCCAAACAGATAAAATAGATAGGGATGGACTGCGGGCTCATGAAACGAAATTGTGCTTACAGCGTATCAGAAGCATAAACAGCTATCAGGAAAGAAGGGTAATAAGTGGATAATGGAATGAAAGTCATCCTGTTTGAAAAAATGCCGGAAGGCGACCTGCGTGTCATCGAGGAACGTACCTGGAGCATGAATATGATTACTGCCCTGGAGCATGTCAATTATATTGTAGTGGGCAGCCGGGAGTATGAGGCAGTGGAAGGACGGCTGAACGTGGACGAGGGAAAGCTGGAGCTTTTGCTGGTTCCGATGCGTGCTGAAGGATAAATTGTCAGGAAAGGAGGGGCCCATGTTGGGAAAAGATGAAAATGCTAAAGAATCCGCCGTGTCTAAACTATTCAATGCTGAAGGCAAGCCGCTGCGTGTATTGTCCACCTCGCTAGGGATTGCGCTGCTGGCCAATGCACTGTTCGTACCGGGCGGGGCGGGTGCCAGCGGCAGCTCAGGCGAAGAGCCGAAGCTTGTCTCCTGGTCCACCGAAGAGGTCAAGGCTTATTTTGATAAAAATGTAGACTGGAATATTCCGTACCCGGAAGGGAATGTGGAAGAGACCGTGCAGGAGGGCAGCGGGGTGGTAACCTCCGGCGGGACAACCGTCATTAACAATTATGGCGGTTACAGCTCGGGTTTCGGCTGGGATGATATGCTGCTGTATCACATGCTGTTCAACAGCGGCTCATTCTACTCCTCCAGAGGCTGGTACAATGACCGGCCGACCTATTACGGAGGTACCCGGACTACCTACAAGCCGCCAACCTACAACAGCGGCAGCTTCCAGAACAAGAAGGTAGCCGGATCAGTGGCAAAGCCGAAAACCTCTACTTCCTCCACCGGCTCCATTACGAGAAGAGGGACATCCTCGAAGAAAGGCGGCATTGGGGGCACATCCAGCGGTTTAGGTTCCAGCGGTTCAAGCTCCAGCAGCAAATCAAGCTCCTCGAAATCAAGCGCCGGCAGAAGCTCCAGCAGCAAGAGCGGTTTCGGCGGATGAGTTCTGCAGAGAGTGTCTTTCAATTTGTAGATCAATCCGGTCTGGAACGGGCGCCAAGAGTGGAGAAGCTGCATGAGCTTGGCTTCACCTGGGCAGACCTGGAGGATGAAGAATACTGGCTTGATGCCGTTGCGGTGATGCGCGGCGAGACTTACCGGGAACTTGAAGAAGCCTCGGTCAAGCTGTGGGCTATACTGGACAAAACAGTCCGCTATGTCCACCGTAGACATGACCTATATGATTTGCTCGGCATTCCCCCCGTCCTGTGGCAGATGCTTGATGAATGCCCGCTGCCGGAGCCGGGCCGCATCAGCCTTTATGCCCGGTTCGATTTCGCCGTGGCGGACAACGGGACGATTAAGCTGCTGGAGTTGAATGCCGATACGCCTACCGGTTATGTGGAGGCCTCCATCGCTACGCCCTGGATCTGCGAGCAGGCGGGAATCGCCAGCCCCAATGGAGCGATGAAGGGACTTCTTGCGTCAGCTTGGGGCACAGAACGGCCGGACACGGCGGCTTGTGTCGCCTACGGTTCCCATCAGGAAGACTCCGGCACGATTGAGGCGCTTGTGAAGCACAGCGGTCTGGATATCAAGTGCGTGGATTGTCTCGATCTATGGATTGATGAAGGGACTGTACGGGATGGAGAGGACCGGGTTATTCAGCGGATGTTCGCGCTCTATCCCAAGGAATGGATGGCGGTAGACGAAGGCGGCGATGCGCTCGCTTATGCCGTGGAGAGTGGACAGCTGGAGTTGTTCAATGGACCGCACAGCATCCTGCTGCAGTCCAAGGGATTGATTGCGGCGGCATGGGGGATGTATGAGCTGGGGCTGCTGTTTAGTGAGGAAGAGCGCGAGGCGGTTTCCCGCTATATTTTGCCGACCTACAATAAGCCGGTGTTCTCCGGGAGCTTTGTCTCGAAGTCTGTATTCGGCCGTGAAGGCGGTTCTGTACGTCTCTTCGATGACAACGGCACACTTGAGCTGCAGGACGAGGAAGGTTTTGACAGCAGTACAATATTCCCTACCGTCTATCAAAAAAGAGCCGAAATGGCCCGGATTCAGACAGCCGAGGGGGAGTTTCATCTGCTCACCGGCATGTTCGTCATTAACGGGAAACCTTGTGGCCTGCTCGGGCGGGCAGGCGGACCGATTACAGGCAATGCCAGTCATTTTATCGCGCTAGGAGTGAGGGAACTTGGAGATGAGTAAAAGTAGAAAGGTGCGGACCGGGCGCTTCGGGGTAATTCGGCTGGGCGCGGTCCTTGGAATACTGCTGTTGTCGGTGCTGCTGAGCGCATGCTCAAGCAATGAGGACAGTGTGTTTCATACAGGTACTCCTGCAGCGGAAACAACGGACAGTGTATCCCGTGTGCCGTGGGATTACCGGGTAGTGGAGAGCACAGTGGGTGATTTGATCGGCAGCGACATGACAGTTTTGCCGGATAATGAGCTGCTCCCGAACGATGGCAATTATGCCACTGGAGACAAGATCTGGACGCTGCAGTTCATGGATGCCGAGTTGATTACAGATGCTGACCAGAAGAATGAGATCCGCCTGTCCGCCTGGTCCACGCTTAAATCGTATGGAGACCAGAAGACGGCTGCAGAGGATCTGAAGAATCTTAAAGTATCTATTACCACCGATGTGGATCTTGTCGGGGTCTATAAGACCAAGTTCAAGGAGAAGACAAGAAACTTCGCCGTGCTTGAGCTGCCTTCCGGCAACCGGATCAAGCAGCCGATTGACGACAAGCGTTATACAGCGCTGGAGAAAGAGAAGACAGCTTCCGTGGTACTGGAGGAAGTGCATGATTTTGCCGACTATGATTCGGCTTATGCGAAATTTCGGGGGTGGGCCAATTGACGATTGTTATTAATTTGATAGTCAGCGTTCTGACTATTATTCTGCTTCAGGTGCTTGGCATGGTTGTATTCGGCTTGATGACTCCGTTCAAGGATATGGAGGAATTGAAGAAAGGCAATGTGGCTGTAGCTTTGGCGCTGGGAGGCAAATTTCTGGCCACAGCGATCGTACTGGGCGTAGCGGCATATACGAATACTTCTATCTGGCACATGATGTTATGGTTTGCGGTAGGTTACGTCTGCCTGATCGCCGCTTATTGGATCTTTGAACTGCTTACTCCCAATTTCAGGATTTCCGAACAGCTAGAGCAGGGGAATGTGGCCGTAGGCACCATGCTCTGCCTGGTATTCATCGGAACTGCCTTTGCCGTCAGCAGTCTGATTATTTAATTCAGCGGGCTCCCTGTAGGAGCCGGCAGACTAAGGCTGCGCGTGCCGGGTCACGGTGCGGCAGCCCTATTTAACAGCGGAAGCGGGGCGGAATGGTGCATTTTTTACTCAGAGTATCCGGAAAGCTGATGCGTCTAAAGAAGAAGTCAATTGGGCTGATAATCCTTTTTTTTATTGTTCTGAGCGCAACCATCGCGTTTATTCTGGAGCCGGGTACATTTCATAACTGGTTCAACGCCTTCTATTGGGTCATGACTACGATGGCCACTGTTGGATACGGTGACTTTTTTGCGACTTCGGTAATGGGAAAGCTGTTCACCATATTTTTGTACGTGTTCGGCATCGGCCTGCTCAGCTTGGTCATCGGAAAGATTGTTGAGGCCATGGGAGAGGTGCAGAGAAGGAGAGGAGCGGGAACCTTGAGCTTTCACGCCGCAGATCATATTGTATTGATTAATTGGAGCCGCAAAACGCAGGCAGCCGTCGAAGAGATTCTATGCTACACACCGAAATGCAAGATCGTCATTATTGACGAATCAGGGCGTCATCCGCTGGAGCATATGGAACAGGTTCATTTTATCAGCGGTGATGCCTCCAGTGATGAAATTCTGCAGAAGGCCAATATTCATGGAGCCAAGGCAGCTATTGTGTTCGGTGACAACCGGATCGACGAAGCTTCGCTGATTGACGGCAAGTCGCTGCTGATCGCTTCGAGCATTGAGCGGCTCGCCCCGCAGGTACATACTACTGTAGAGATTATGCAGGAGAAGAACATTCGGAATTTCCGGCATGTTCAGGTGAATGAGTTCGTGCTGTCGCATGATGCCATCTCCAGATTGGCTGTGCGTTCCGCACTGCAGGAGGGGAATTCGGAAGTCATCACTCAGCTGCTCAGCCGCCAGCATGGCGACGACATTTATGAGATTCCGCGGAATGCCGCTTGGCAAACCTATGGAGATGCCTTTCAGGATCTGCTTTCGCGGGGAGCAACCCTGCTGTCTGACCACGGCGACCTGAGCATCAACCGCAAGCTTAATCAGCCCATTCCGCAAGATGCCAGATTATATATTGTGTCGGATGAGGAGACGTACCGGAGAATTAAAGGATAGAGCCATTATATGCATAAAAATGAAGCTGCCCGGGCCGGTAAATGACCTGTAGGGCGGCTTTTGTCTATTCGGCGCATAAAATGTAAATATTTAGATATTTTTTATTGGTTTGACACATAATGATCAACATTAATCTACATTTAGTGACTTATATTACCGTTATAATAGTATCGAAACCTTAATGCTATCTCTAAAGGAAGTGATAGATTGGGAAATAAAAGCGTTCAAGCCGCGGCTATTATGCTGTCTCTATGTGTATTGGCCTCCTGCAAAAGCAATGGGGAGCAGCCGATATCTTCCCCGGAGATCAGCACGGGTTCTCTGCCTTCATCCCCTACTCCGTTAAGGACCCAACCAGCCGTCCATATAGATAAAGAAGAACAGGAGTTGTACACATTTATTGCTAAACAGCTTACGGGTCCTTATGGCGTCTATACAAATTTGCAGGACACCGGCCAGACGGCAGAAGTTGCCACTGGCCACGAAGTGCTGAGCGAGTCGGCTTCACTCATGATGAGGATCGCCGTACTGAACGGTAATAAGGAGCTGTTCTCCTCAGAATGGGCAAAGGCGAAGCAAACGTTCAGTATAGAGGGCGGTTTCAGCTATCGCTATAGTCCGAAACTCCAAAAACAATACCCCCTTAATGCCGCCGTTGATGATTTACGCTTAATCGGTGCGCTATATGCAGCAGGAGACACCTTTGACAACAAGGAATACACGAATGAAGCAGCCGAATATTCTAAGACTTTTTACCGGAATAATGTAAAAGATGGATATATGTACGATTTCTATGACAATGATCTCCGGGTAACCAATGACTTTGTTACTTTATGTTATATTAATCTGGATGTCTTGCAAAATTTGTCGATAGATGACGAAATTCGCGGAATTTTATTACACAACATGAACACAATTCTCGAGGACGGGTATTTGTCAGATGAGTTCCCGTTCTATGAAACGAGATTTAATTATAAGACAGGAAACTATAGCTCGGAAAAAATCAATACGGTGGAATCGCTGCTGAGTATTCTGAATTTGGCTGAGGTGGACCGGCAGAAACCACAGAGTATCCGCTATATCAAGGAGCAGGTAGAGGCGGGAACGCTGTACGGGCAATACACCAGGGACGGCCAGCCGGCCAATGATATCCGCTCCACGGCAATTTATGCCCTTACGGCAATAATTGGCGCGGAGATCGGCGACGACTCTCTTTATAGCAGAAGTATAGAAAGAATGAACGAATTTAGAGTTACGGATACAGGGAGTGTCCTATACGGCGGGTTCGGAAATCCTGAGACGGGACAAGCCTATTCTTTTGACAATCTTATGGCCTTACTCGCTTATTCCTACTAATTTAATCTAATAGTAACGAAGGTGAACCCGCATGGATGACAACACAATGAAAATACCTTTGCGCAGAGGTTTAATCCCTGTTGATTTAACGGTAACCCCTGCTTTGACAGCGGCCATTGGCGTACTGATCATTACAGTTATCGCCTTGTTTACGGCTCCCTATGTGGGGATGGCCGATAACGGCGACTTTTTCCGCATCATTTACAGCAACGGCCTCTATTTCAACTTGCCGGATTATGACAGCCAGTATTTTGGCTATTTTGTTAAACAGTTCGGAATCTATCAATATTATAATGAGAACAGCTCTATGCTGGTCTCCTCCCAATCCCTCTTTATTAAGCTGGCGATCGGCGTCAATAAGCTGTTCTTCAGCAAAGAGGTCTTTGATATCCGCTTTCAGGCGGCCATTTATCTGGTTCTTTATGTCGCAGCTGTTTATCTGTTAATAGAAGCTGTTACTTGCCGCATGTCCCGCAGACGGGGGATGGTTACCGCGGTCATTGCGATTGTTATCTTCGGAGATACCGGCTATACGGCGTATTTCAATTCCTTCTTTGGCGAGAGCATTGTGATGATTACTATGCTGTTCATGTTCGCCTCATGGCTGCTTCTCTACCGCGGAAGATACAATGATTATGCCATGCTGGCGGTGTTTCTGATCAGTACGTTGATCCTGACGACCTCCAAGCAGCAGAATGCTCCGGTGGGCATGGTGATTTCCCTGTTCGCGCTTTCGCTTATCTGGATTCGCAGGGAACGTCTCTTCCGCTGGCTTACTATTGCTGCTGCGGTGCTGATGATGATCACGGGTGTGGCAACCTATTTGAACATCTCCAAGGAGTTCGTGAATATTAACCAATATCATGCGATGACCCGCGGGGTGATGATGCAATCCGACAATCCGGAAACGGCGCTGAAATCCTTCGGTATCAACGAGCAATACGCGATTCTGAGGGAAAATACGTATTACGACCAATACGGCACAGTTGATGTGAAATCGGACATTCTGGAGAAGGACTTCTACAGCCAGTACGGCTTTGTCTCGGTCCTGAAATATTATCTGGCCAATCCTGCCCAGATGGGCTCTATACTGGATACTGCCGCGAAAAGTGCCTATACCATCAAGCCTGCGGCGATGGGCAACTACGAGAAATCAGCAGGTAAGGAATTCCGCGCGCAAAGTCATTTCTTCACTCTTTACAGTATGCTTAAAGAAAAGCTGGCCCCGCGAACCTTCGCCTTTATCCTCTTATGGATGGCGGTTATTATAGGGATTTTTACGCCGTCCTTTGTGACGGCAGCGAAAGCCGGGAATTTCAGAGGCCTGCAGAGATTGCTGCTGATAATAGCGACGATGCTGGTGGGGCTGTCCGGTATCTTTGTATCTATTATCGGAGCGGGCGATGCCGACATTGCCAAGCATGAATTCCTGTTCACGTTGTCGTTTGACTTAGTGACCTTCTTTACCGTATCAAGTGTCATTGGACGGGGGCTCTTCTTGAAAAGGAAAATCTCAACCGCGACTCCCGCGAGCCCTGCCCTCCCTGCAGGCGAATATCCCGTAGCCGAAAAGGGCGTGAGTGCTTGAACCGCAAGAGAATCATAGGCTTGCTGCTGGTTATATTAGCACTGCTGCTTCCGGCTCCGGTTCCCGTACATTCCGCTCCCGCACCGCAGCAGACCCTGCTGCTGTTCGACAGCTTGGCGAAAGGAACGCCCCGGGAAGGCAATATCACGGAGCTTCAGCGGCTGCTGGCCGCCTACAGCACCAAAGTTACACTAATGAGCCTGGATGAATACGAGCAAGGCACCTTGGCATCGTACTCCAGCGTGATAACAGTCATAAACAGTGAAGATCTTGCCATTACGAATAAGGCGTACCTAGAGGACGCGGATAATTATCGGGGGGAAGTTCTGCATGTTGGCTACAACATCCCAGTCAAGATGAAGCAGTCGCTGCAGCTATCCACGGCTGTATTTCGCGGACAATACGCCAGCCTTTCTATTGGAGAGTTCTCCGGAGTCAGCCTGAATGTGCCAGACATGCCCTATATTGCGGCGAGCAAGGCAACGCACGCCTACGGAAGTTTTTCATTTCAGGGCGGCAGTCTGCAGGCGCCGTATGCCGTGAGCCGGGGACAATACACTTATGTACCCTATTTGGAGAAAGGGAATTTCAGCACTGTCGCAATGGCTTATGTACTGAAGGATTGGCTTCCGTCTTCTGCGGCACCTCAAACCTATCTGGTGCTGAAGGAGATTTACCCGTTCTCGGATTTTGAGCTGCTGGAGAAGACAGCAGACCGGCTCTATCAGAACGGAATTCCGTTCATTGCCAGTGTCCGGCCGGTGTTCGGCAACACCGGCTTCCCGGCGATGAAGCGTTATTTGGAGGCGCTGAGAATTGTGCAATCCCGCAACGGGAGCATTGTGGTGAACGCCCCTGCGGTAAGGCCGCCTATCAGCTTGAGTGACCGCTCGCTAAAGGGCAAGATGAACGGGTTCATCAATGTGCTGGTGGCGGGCGGTATAGCACCGCTGGGCATTGGAGCGGAAGGATACTGGATCTACGACAAAGAGTATGCGGGGGCAGGAATGGGCTTTTTCGACTCAGCTGTGCTGTATCCGGATGAAGAAGCCCGGTATATGGAGCAGACCGACACTTCGGCGGTTTTTGCCTCCAGCCTGTACAGTGTAACGCCGGAGTTCCTCCAGGGTTTGCGGCATACCGGAAAGGCTATGCCCCAGTTACCGCTGGATACTGCGGTTGTTGTCGATCTTCCGGAGGACGAAGAAGGACTGGAATCCATGCTGCGCTGGGTGGAACAGAGCTGGATCTCTTTTGCCGATTATAAGCAGGGAGCCCATAAGGTAGTTACCGATACGAACACTATTGCCTCTGCTGACGGGGTCATCAGAATGGGCGGCAAGGCACTTAATGTCGGGTATGCCCCGGAAGTGGTGGACAGCGATTACCAGTATCAGAAGGAGCAGGTCAAAAGCTTCACCCGGCTGTTCAGTGCGCAAAATCAGTTTTTTATTGTGGTCATCATCATCTCTCTGCTAGTGTTCGGCAGCCTGTTGATTATCGGTTACAGGATGTACCGGAGAAAATATTTGAAATAAAGAAAATTTATCAATAGTAGGAGAAGAATATGACGATATCGGATGTGCTGATGGTGATCGCGGTGATCTGTATCTGGTCGCTGCTGCTTGTGAATGTGGCTTTAATCATCGCGGGATATTTATATTACATCACAACGGAAAACGAAGATGTCCCCGAGATTAAGGGCGAGTATCCCTTTGTCAGCATCATGGTTCCCGCACACAATGAGGGAGTGGTCATCAGTAAGACCGTAGAGTCGCTCCTGGCCCTCGATTACCCGCATGACCGTTATGAGATTATTGTCATTAATGATAACTCCTCGGATAATAGTGCATTGCTGCTGGGTGGCATTCAGAAAAGACATCCGCAGCGCAATCTGATGATCATTAACACGGATGCGGTCACGGGCGGCAAAGGCAAATCCAATGCGCTAAATATAGGCTTTGCCCGCAGCAAGGGCGAATTGATCGCCATTTATGATGCTGACAATACACCGGAAAGAACGGCGCTGCGCTATCTGGTAGCGGAGATTATTAACGACTCCACACTTGGCGCGGTAATCGGAAAATTCAGAACCCGCAACCGTGATGCGAGCCTGCTCACCCGGTTTATTAATATTGAGACGTTGTCCTTTCAGTGGATGGCCCAGGCGGGACGGTGGAAGCTGTTCAAGCTTTGCACCATTCCCGGCACCAACTTTATTATGCGCAGGTCTATTGTGGAGAGCATCGGCGGCTGGGATGTCAAAGCAATCGCTGAGGATACCGAGATCAGCTTCCGGATTTACATGATGGGCTACCGGATCAAGTTTCAGCCGAAATCGGTGACCTGGGAGCAGGAGCCGCAGACGGTGAAGGTCTGGTTCAAGCAGCGGACACGCTGGGCGAAAGGCAATATCTATGTAATCGTCAAGAACATTCCGCTGCTCTTCAATAAGTCGGCTGCCAAAATACGCTTTGATATCCTGTATTACTTGTCGATCTACTTCCTGCTCCTGATCTCGCTTGTGACTTCGGATATCTTGTTAATTCTTCATGCGATGGGTTATGTCCATACTACGATTGCCGGACTCAGCAGCTTCTTGTGGCTGCTTGCCATCATCCTGTTTGTGGTCGGAATCTTCGTCACGCTGACGACGGAGAAGGGCGAGATGAGCCTGTCTAATCTATGGATCATTCTGCTGATGTATGTTTCATACTGCCAGCTCTGGATGGTTGTCGCCGCTTACGGTTTATACAACTATCTTAAGGACGTCATTTTCAAACGGGAAGCCAAATGGTACAAAACCGAACGCTATTAAAGCGGCCGGAGCAAGAGAAATAAGATGCACAGGAGATACGGAATATGATAAAAAAACAGATGTTGTTATGGGTGCTCTGCTTCTCCCTGCTCCTGATCCAGCTCCCTGCGGCTTCTGCCGCGCCGGCACTTCCCGGAGATGGCAGGCTGACTTATGAGACATCCTTTACCGCAACGGATACTGCCCTTTCGGGATCAAGCTCCATGCAGCAGAACTTCACAATAATGGATTATTGGAATGTTGATGAGCTTAAAATCAATCTGCATTTTCAAGTTTCGCAAATTACAGAGGAGCAGATTTCAAGTGTCACCCTGTCGCTTAACGGGAGTCCATTCTACTCGTTCAGGCCGTCACTGCAGAATAACGGGGAGCAGAGCTTAAGTGTTAGTGCACCTAAAGGGTTTCTGAGAGAAGGTAGCAATACGCTGAGCATTCAGGGGTATCTGCGGACCACGACAGCAGATGACCAAATATGTTATGTTGACAACAAGCAGGGCAGCTGGCTGCATCTGTTCAACACCTCCAGCATTGCAGTGATGTACACCCCGAAGGCACTAACCGGAGGCATTAGTGACTTCACGGAAAGGTTCTCCGGGATTGATACGTTAAACAGCAATAAGAGTCTTATTGCCATACCGGAGAATGCCAGCGGTTCTGAGCTGGAGTCTGCCACCTATGCTTTGTCGGGATTGGTAAAGGGGAACACGCTGGAAGACCGGACGATTCCGCTGCTGCCCTACCGGGAGGATACGATCAAGGACAAGAGCTTCGTGGTCGTGGTGGCGATGTATGACCATGTTCCCGCCGGACTGAAGAAGCTCTTAAGCTCCACTGAGGATCTTAGTACCCATGCCCTGGTTCAGCTGGTCCAGACGGATACCCGGCCAACGCTGGTAGTAACCTCGAAGGACGAAAGCCTGCTGATCAAAGCCGGACGGCTGCTCGCAAGCCAGGAGCTGCTCAGCCAGATCAGCAGTGAGGTGAAGGCAGTTGATGCTGCCACCGAAGTTGCCGATCCGGCCTATTCCATCAGTTCGAATGTAACCTTTGCCGAGACGGGCGACAAGCTGACCGGACCCAATCATCAGGAACGGACTTATTTTGTTTCCTTGCCCTCTAACCGTTCCATTGCCGATTCCGGTAAAATCAGTCTGGATTTCCGCTATGCCCAGAATCTTGATTTTGAGCGGTCCCTGGTTACAGTGAGCATTAATAATACGCCAATTGGCAGCAAGAAGCTGACGAAGGAGCTGGCTAACGGCGATACCCTGAATGTATCGGTGCCGCAAAGCCTGAATATTTCCGGAAACTTCTCTGTTACGGTCGCTTTTGATCTGGAAATGGCAAGTGCCGTCTGCACGCCGAATACGGAGCAAATGCCTTGGGCCTATATCGGCAAAGAGTCAGCGATGCATTTGAATACAAAAGACCGCACGGAACTGCTGTTCAATAACTATCCGTATCCATTCCTGCGCGATGAAATTTATAACCATGTTGCTGTTGTACTGCCTGCTGAGATGGATGATTACTCCTATCAAAGTCTGGGCAATGTCTTCAATCTGCTTGGGCGGTATGCTGGCGGCAATACAGGAGATATCCACTACTATACGGATGATGTAGGTGCGGATAATCTGAAGAATAACAATATCATTGCCATAGGGTCCTACAAGAATAATAAGGTAATCCGGGACAATAACGACAAGCTCTATTTCCGCTACAATACGGACGGTTCAACGCTCCTCTCGAATGAGAAGATGAGTATTGAAGAGAAGTATGGTGCGGAAATCGGAACCTTGCAGCTTGTCAATTCCCCGTATGAGAATGGACGCGGGCTGCTGGCAGTAACAGGGGTCAACCCGGAGGATTATTACTTGGCCTCCAAGCTGATTTCTACCGAGAAGGATAAGTGGAAGGTGTATGGCGACGGGGTCATCCTTGATAAGGACGGCAACGTCGGCGCTTACCGGTTCAAGACGATTACCGGTGCGGCCAAGGATTCGGTGTTAAAGCAAATTACAGCCCGCAGCGATGTGCTGGGCTTTGTGGTTGCAGTCGTACTTGTGGTCACATTGGTGCTTGTGGCGCTGCTTCTGCTGCTTCGCAAACATTTCAGGAAACGTGGTGATCAGCGTGAGACGTAACCGCAGCGGTCTGGTATCCGACCTGGGCTTTCTGGCCTTTCTGGTGCTGGTATTCATATGTATTGTATTTATCTCCGGTTCGCCGGATCACTATATCCAGAATATCATCATTCTGAATCTTGCGTTTCTGCTGGCGCTGGTCACCTATTTCACCACGGTAACCGCCGGGCTCACGCTGAATCTCGCCTTCATCTTCGGCTATGGGTTCTTTATCGTCTACCAGACGGTATCACAGGGGGAAACGATCGGTCTGGACACCTATTTCTGGCTGATCATGACACCGCTGCTTACCGTAGTGTTATGGGTCTTCACTACAAGCAGCCGCGAGCTGCAGGCAGAGAACAAGCGGCTGATGAAGAAAAGCGCCAATTTGGCCACGGTAGACGAGAATACCGATTTGCGGAACAGCGTATCTTTCCAGAAGGATGCCAGCCTCTTTACAGGCATAGCAACCCGATACAAGATCCCGCTTACGCTGCTTGTGATTAAGGTGAAATATTGGAGTGAGATCCGCCGGCTGATTCCGGATGACCAACTGTCCGAGGCTATCTATGATGTATCCCAGCTCAGCCAGTCCAGCATTCGTACCAATGATGCGCTGTATTTACTGGATAAGGACGATGCTACCTGGGGGCTGCTGCTGTTTACCGACCGGGAAGGCGCTAAGATTGTCATTGAACGGATCAAATTTAAGCTTCAGGAATTAAACGATACGGAGTTCTCTACCAAATACAAGGTAAATCTGGGACTGAAGATTGGTGCTGTGGAATATGAGGCCGAAACCATCGAGAATCCGTTTGATTTCATTGTTCAGGCCAAGAAGCAGCTCGAATATGATGTTTAATATGAAAATTCAGGACAAGCTAATAATATAGGAAGTTATCTATATAGACATTTACCGGAAGAGAATAGGAATAAAAACGGGACAAAGGTTGACTCCGGGATTGGGATCGCGTATGATGGAGTGGCGTAATTTGATCGTAGAAATTATGCATTTCCCTTCGTCTAAGTATCTTTGCTTAAATAGACCTAGAGATGGCTTCATGTTACCATAGAGCATTATTTACCCGGGAAGGAGGTTATTGCAATGAGAGAAGGCATACACCCGAAATACAACCAGGTTATCTTTCTGGATGCCAGCGTAGGCTTTAAATTCCTGAGCGCTTCTACTAAGTCATCCGGTGAAACAATGGAATGGGAAGATGGCAACACGTATCCGGTGATTCGTGTGGACGCAAGTTCCGCATCGCACCCGTTCTATACAGGTAAACAAAGAGATGCAGAAACTGGCGGCCGCGTGGACAAGTTCAAACAGCGTCTGGCACAGAAGAAATAACATTTTTCAGACAAACAGGGAGATTACGGAAGTCATGCAGATGGCGGACCGGGATCTCTTTTTTTTGTCATTTATTGTTTGGCCGCCGCTGGGAGCGGGTAATAATAAGCAGGTGGGAAGTGGAAGGTATCAATTAACGGATGGAACGGCATGTGAATGTGTATTCCGAAAGGTAGTTGATTAACCCATGTACTATCTGAAAGGGAAGACCAAATCGAGATTGCGTCGATTGTTTTCTGGAACAGCACCCTAGCAATTGGAAACTGGCATAATTAAAAATTCGCTTCTCACCTTTTGAAGACTCTACGGGCTGCCCGTAGGGTCTTCCTGTATATTGGCCTGCCCTCTGCATAACCGGCACATTTGCCTATTGGACATTCAGTTTCCACAATCCCGAAAAGAAAGTAATTTTTTCAAGGAGTGATTCATTTGTGCGAAATAGTAGGATATAATAAGGCAAAGCTATCTCAAAATTAGGAGAAATATGACATGCCATGGATGCAGGGTTATCCGTATTATTTACTAATGGGCAGTGTTCTAAGTCTCTACATGGGCGTCAGTTCATATAAGCACCGCAACACACCTGGAAGACGCTATTTATGGATTTTAATGTTGCTTGTCAGCGCAATCTTCGCGGCTACGGCCGGAGAAATCCTCTCCCTTTCCTTTCAGGCCAAGCTGTTTTGGAAAAATGTTCAGCAGGCTCCGCTATTTTTGAGCACGATATTTACTTACGCGGCGATTAAAGAGTATGTGTCCCGTTCTTCGGAAGGGCTAAACCGGCGGCTTGCCTTCTTTTGCGTTCCGGTTGTGCTGGATGTTGTGCTGATTTTCACGGACTCCGCTCATCATCTGATGCGCAGTGAAGTTGGCATAACCACTGTAGCGGGGATAAGCGGAATAATGGTTGAACCGACGGTTCTGAGTATGATCCTCATAGCCTACGACCAGCTCTTTGGTATATATGCCGTCTATCTGCTGGCCCTATCTCTGCTGAATGCACCCAAGTATTTTTTTAAAAGAAATCTGCTCTTGCTGGCCGGACTTATAATTCCGGTAATTTCTGTTTTCTTCCTCCCGCTCCTCAAAATTTCGGTTACAGGCTTTACAGCATTTACATATCTGCCTCCGGTTCTGGCGGCGTACCTGTCCTTGTTCCGCGATCCTCGGCTTTCCCTATATCCGCTGGCCAAGAACAAGATCTTCGAGAATATGAAGGACGGCATCGTGCTGACGGACCGTTATGACAGCATTATCGACGTCAATAAAGTCGCAGAGACCATGTTATCGGCTTTGATTGGAGAGCAGACAAGCAACTGGGAAGGCCGGAGCATCCATCATTTGCTGGAGCATTATGGTGACATCGCCAGTTACTACAGACAACGGGTTGAAGGGCAGTTCGAAGTCGAGGCCCCCGGCACCACGGATGTCTGTTACGGGGTGTCGCTAATTGCTTCAGGGCGCAGAGAGACGGGGCCTTCCGGCATGCTTATTGTGGTCAGCGATCTCAGTGAGAAGAAACGGTACGAGCGGGAGCTGCTCTATCAGGCAACGGTTGATGATCTGACCGGGCTGTACAACCGCAGGCATTTCATGCGCCTGGTGCAGAAGTACACGATTCGTGAGGGGGCAGGGATGGCCCTGCTGCTGTTCGACATAGATGATTTCAAATTAATCAATGATACATACGGGCATATAGCGGGTGATCAGGCTCTGGTCGATCTCTCCGGTAAAATACTTGCGGTGTACGAGGATAACGGCATTGCCGGCAGAGTGGGCGGTGAGGAGTTTGCCGTATGCTTTTTTACCGGCAGTGAGAGGGCAGCGCTGGCGGAAGCTGAGAACTTCCGTTCCATAATGAGCGAGCATATTGTTCAACTGGACGGCGGACACAGTATCCAGCTCACCGTAAGCATCGGGATTGCGTTTACAGAGCAAAGTGATATCGCCTTTGAGGACTTATACCGTGAGGCTGACGAGGCGTTGTATCTATCGAAGGCTGCCGGCAAGAATAGAGTGACGCTGGGCCGCAAGCCTGTAATCAGAGAGGCAATTAAGGGATAAGGTCTCTTAAGGAATATCTCAAAAGACCACGCTTTCTGCAAAGGCAGTCAGCGTGGTCTTCTGTATAAATTATCTTTGTGTCACTTTGCCCAATTATTCATGGACTGTCTCTACAACGACCTTCAGGGCTGTGCCGATCGGCGGCAGGCTTTTGGTCATTAAGGGGCTATAGAATCCGATAACCTTGGCACCTTGAACCAGTGTGCTTGCCTCTATAGCCTCGCCGCTTTCATTAACAAGCGCGGTATCTTCAGCCAGACGAAGCACAACCTCGCTTGGCGATTGCTCGCTAAGGGCAGTGCCTTTAATCCGGATGCTGAGTGAGCCGTCTTCAGCTTTGATTACTTTTTCCACAGTACCTTGCGTCGCCAGCGTAGTGCCTTGCTTTTTCGAGTCCTGTACAGTGATCTTGTAAGCAGGGGTTTGCGGCGGCAGACTCATGGTGGCGAATATGGCATGCTCTGCTTCCACGGTCATGCCGAGCTGAAGATCGGTAAATGCAAGCTTTGTGCCGTCAGCCATTTGGATAACGGTATCCTTGCCCACATTCAGCACAATACCTGCGGTGCCCGTACCTTTGATTTGTACAGACTGGAACTTACCGTCATTGCGGAGGGCAGTAATGACGCCACTCTCATTCTGATGTTCTACGGATGGAGTAATCACGATTTGTTTTCCCTCCACGGAGATGGTTTGGTGCAATACCTGCCTTACAAAGGAAGCTGGAACATACAGCTGGTTCCCTTTCATCTGCGGTGCTGTTCCGAGTGTTGTATACATTTTATTGATGGCATAGCGGTCTTCACCATTCTTCACGGTTGTAAAGATGTTGCCTTTATTCAGATCAACGGCTTTGGTCTCTGTATTCCATGTGACGGTAAACCCAAGCGCCGCAGCAACGGTGCGCAGGGGAACCAAGGGTTCTTTGGCACTGGAAGGCTGGAAGCCGGTATCAGAAAGGGTCGAACCGTTGATTTCAATAGTGAAAGTCTTAGCCGCCGTGCTGGCGGATGCCTGTGGCGTTTTGTTGTTTTTGATGGAGGTTATGGCTGGTCCGGCCGATACGACTCCTGCAGTAAGGGCCAATGACAATGTTAAAAGGGCAACGCTTGTTTTCAGTGACTTGTTCATGTGTGTAGTCTCCTTTAGTTGAGTAGTATGTCAGGTGTGCGTCATTTTCTTAACGGTGATCATTTTGATTTTGTTGCAATTTTTAAGAATTGAAATCTGAGAATTACATTTTGGGAAAAGTGGCGGAGGGGAATTTTGGAACTGGAGGAGCGATAGCGTCCGCCTGAAAGCTTTCCGCAGGAAAGCTCTCTTCGGAAGCATAGGCAAGGTTTGGATTTCTACCGCAATTCGCGGTTAAATTCAGGAAATCCAAACCTAACAGCGGCCGGAAGTCCAAATATTCTCTGTAGCCACGACCAATCCCAAAATAGAAGAATAGAAGAATTATAGGTTCGATTTATATAGTTATAGTAAACTAAAAATACGAATTCTATCCGGCATTCTAACTGCGGTAAGCCGGACACAAACGAAATAAAGGGGGCATTTTTATGTATCAAACCTATATTTTTGATCTGTACGGTACGCTGATTGATATTGAAACTGATGAAGAACGTCCCGAGGTATGGGAACGGCTGGCGCTCCACTTTAGCTACCACGGTATGAACATCACGGGAACAGAGCTGCAGGATAGGTTCCTGGCGGAGCGGGACATCCAGCTTGCTGCTGCTGCACAGAGCTGTGAGTTTCCCGATTTCGTTATGGAGGAAGTCTTCCGGGTGGTGGCACGGGATTTGGGCGGAAGTCCGAACGAGGATTGGCTGCATGAAACGGTAAGGTGGGTACGGACGTTATCTATGATCCATATCTCCCTGTACGACGGAGTGGCAGAAATTCTCCAGAGCTTAAGAGCCGGCGGCAAAAAAGTGTTCCTGCTGTCCAACGGACAGAAAACCTTCGTCGAGGCTGAACTGACTATGCTTGGCATCCTGCATTTGTTTGACGGGGTGGCTATCTCCTCGGAGGCGGGGGTGAGTAAGCCGGACCCGTTGTTTTACCGCTATTTGACGGACACCTATGGTGCGGACTTAAGCTCGGCGATTATGATTGGCAATGATCCGCGTACGGATATCGCCGGGGCTGCAGCAGTAGGGATTGACTCCTGTTATATTCAGACGGCATCGTCTCCCCGGGATGTTCCGGTGAAGAGCACCGTGCAGATCTGGGATGGAGATTTGCGCAAAATCCCCGGTTGGAGCCTGTAGCCGAAACGAAGCGCCGGCAGATTGACTTGTGCTACAATAATGGAGCATAAATGCCTGAGGAGCTGACTAACGATTATGAGCGATAAAGTAAATGAGCAGGAATTGTTGGATGTGCTGTCCGCCCAGACGAAGGTTGATCCGAAGCTGATCAAGCTGGTGCTGCAGCATGAGCAGAACTTTATCAACAATGCCAAAGCCAACAGCAAAGGCGAAGTTGATATAGACAACGATGATCTGGTTGATTATGTTACTGCCCAGCGTGATGTGAAGCTGGACGAACTGACAGTCGAGAATATTCTCGATGCAGAAATGGACTATCTGATGGACAAAGGGCTTGCAGGGTATATTGATTAGAAACCTTGCGGCTGGGAGCGGCTCATGGTTCACTCCGGTTGAATCATGGGCAGCTGCTCCAAAAAAAGTTTGCCGTTTTCTTTGCTTTCGGTAAATTAATGTGCTACAATGAAGTCAATCATAAATTTAACCCTTAATTCACATATTGTAAAAGGTTATCATTTGTGCGTATGAATCCTTTTCCAATGTGTGAATTTTTATTTGTTCGTACAATACGTAGGAATAAAAGGACATGTGTTAAATAAAATATTGGAGGTAATATTATGCAAACAGGTACAGTGAAATGGTTTAACGCAGACAAAGGTTTCGGTTTTATCGAGGTTGAAGGTGGAAGCGACGTATTCGTACACTTCTCCGCAATCACTGGTGAAGGTTTCAAATCTTTGGATGAAGGCCAACGCGTAGAGTTCAACGTAACTCAAGGCGCTCGTGGACCACAAGCCGAAAACGTTGTAAAACTGTAATTTCTTAAATCAAGGCTGTCCTTAACACAAGTTGAGGGCAGCCTTTTTTATTACGCATACCTGTCCTAACGTTCCTGAAAAGGTAATGAATCGTATGGATACGAACTAAGGAGGGGTACTTATGTATTTTCGTAAAAAAGCGCTGGAGGATCTTCCCCAGGAAGACACAGCCATTTGGTCCTGCACCAAAGAAGGCTGCACCGGTTGGATGCGCGATAATTTCGCCTTTCAATATGTGCCTACCTGCTGGCAATGCAATTCACCAATGACCCGAAGCATGAAGATCCTGCCTATGCTTGTCAACACGAATCATGAGATGAAGGAAATAAAGAAGGGAATTACAATTACGTAGTTTTCTCTTCCCGGTTGCTTTGACCGGTTTTCTTCTAACGTCGATACCCTTAAGCTCCCTTGAATCAGGGACTTGCTTAGGGGTTTTTTGTTGTCCTGGAGTGCCCCCAATGATAATAGGTCTTGACCAAGCGGCAGCACTTCTGGAGAATAGAGCTGGAAGCGCTGTCAGTGAAGGAGGGGCCGAAGTGTACGGAAGATTCAAAGAGCTTAATACGCTACGCAATCAAATCTTTATCGGATTTCTGCTTGTGATGCTGATCATTATTGTTGTTTCGGGAGCATTTGTGTATGACCGGGTCTCTTCGCTGCTGAAAAATAATTCCGAGCGGCATATCCAGCAGACTGCGGTTCAGGCCAACGGAAGACTGGACGCACTGATCGGCCAGATAGACAGTCTCACAGAGCAGGTGGCCAATCATCCGACGGTCCAGCAGCTGCTGCTGGAAGAGCTGAACGGGCAGAAAGTGTCTTTTAACCAGCGGCAATCTCTGCTGAAGATTGTATCCAGCTATCAGGCTTACATGCCCAGCGTAGGCTCCCTTGAGCTGTATACGGCTGATTACCGGCTGTTGTTCCCGATTAAAGACGGCAGCTTGAGCACAAGGATTAACGGCAGCTATATTAGCGAAGCCAATGTGCAAAAGGGCAGACTGGTCTGGATCGGTGTCGATCCGAATGATGACCAGAGTCTGCTGGCGATCCGCCAGGTCAGCCTGATGGACCGCTGGTTCTCACGGGGCGGCTATCTCATGGCGCGGATTCAGCGGAGCTACTTTCAGCTGAATGATCCGCTTTCCGGCAGCGACAGCGGCGAGTCGATACTGCTTGTCAGTGATGACGGCCAGCTGCTTGGCAGCAGCGAAGCACCGGTGGCTAATCTGCTGCCGCTGCTCCACAGCAAGGACCAGACCGTCAGCTTCCAGGACAAAGAATATGTGCAGGTCAAGCTGCGCTCGGACAAGACCAACTGGACACTGCTGGTGCTTACGCCTGTCAGTTATGTGACGAAGGGGATCTCTGTGCTGCGGACGGTGCTGCTGGTTTCCGGGGCGCTCGGAACGGTGCTGTTTTTGATTATGTCGTTTGTGCTGTCTACCATGATTACGCGGCCGATCATGCATCTGATCCGGGCGATGCGCAAATCGCGGCTCGGGGTGCTGACCCCCAATTTGCAGTCTGTATCTACGATGGAGCTTCGGGAGCTGAACAACACATACAATGGTATGATCACCAATATGAACGACTTAATCCGGGTAGTTTATGAAAAAGAAGTGCTGCAAAGCCGCACGGAGCTCAAAGCACTGCAGGCGCAAATCAATCCCCATTTTCTGTTCAACACCTTGGAGGCGTTCAATTGGTCGCTGGAGGAGAAAGGGGAAGAGGAGCTGGCCGGACTGGTCGTAGTGATGTCGCGGCTGTTCCGTTATATCATCGGCAATCCGAACATGGATGAATGGGTAACACTTGGAGAAGAGGTGGAGCAGGTCCGGCGGTATTTGCAGATTATGGAGATGCGGATGGGCGAACGTCTGACCTGGAATGTCGAGCTGGCTCCGCAGGCGGCGGCTGTTCCGGTGCCGAAGCTGCTGATCCAGCCGATTGCAGAAAATGCGATTCTGCACGGAGTCGAGAGCCGTGTCGGCAGCGGGTTGGTCAGCGTTGTTGTCCAGCCGTCACTCCGGCAGGGCTGGACAACAATAACCGTAAGCGATAATGGTCCCGGAATGGATGCAGACACTTTGCAGGCGCTCTACAATTCGCTAGAGGGAGGACCTTCTATCTCTTCCAAGGGAAACGGTGTGGGCCTTGTAAATGTTCAGCGGCGGCTTAAGCTCTACTATGGCCGGGAAAATGCGGATCTTCAAGGAATGATGATTGACAGCAAACCGTCCCAAGGGACGGCCATTAGCTTTGAAATACCGAACAATGGGGGATATACCTATGAGCCTGGGCAACAAAATGATTCTGGTCGTGGACGATGAGCCGCGGACCCGGCAGGGTATTAAGCAGACGCTGGAAGTATGGGCAGCAGGGAGATATACCGTGGAAACCGCAGATAATGGGATTGAAGCCCGTGAACGGCTGCTGCGCGAGCGGGTCCATCTGCTGATAACCGATGTCCGGATGCCGGAGGTCAGCGGGCTGGATCTGATCCGCTCGCTGGAGGGGCAGGCGCGTAAGCCGGTGGTGATCGTCATTTCCGGCTATGCTGAATTTGAATATGTGCAGCAGGCACTGCAGCTGGGGGCAGTCAATTATCTGCTCAAGCCGCTGGACAAGGGTGAACTGCTGCAGGTGGTTGAAGCTGCCCTGAAGCGCGGGGAAGAGGAGCGGCGGCGTGAGAAGCTGGAGAAGCTGGTTGACCACAAGCTGCTGGAGATGGATCCGGAGCGTAGCGGCATGGGAGAGCCGGTGAAAGAAGCGCTTGTGTACGTGGAGCAGCATCTGCAAGAGCAGCTGAGTATGGCTGAGGTGGCCGGGCTGATCCACCTGAACGCGAGTTACTTCAGTGTGCTGTTCAAGGAACAGACGGGGGTTCCCTTCAGCGAATATGTGTCACGGCTGAGGGTTCAGCGGGCCAAGGAAATGCTGCTGCAGACGCGAATGTCCATCGGCGAGATCGGCGAGCGTGTAGGCTACCGCACGGACAAATATTTTATCAAGGTATTCAAATCACTTGAAGGGATGAGCCCAAGCCGCTACCGCCAGCAGATGGGGGACAAGCAGACGGAAATCCAATAAAAGTGGAAGTTTTACCAATGAGCGTGATCTTATAAACCTCCGGTTGCAATGTTAAAATTTGTCTGAGAGCGGTTACAGAATCCGCACACAACTGAAAAAATGGAGGTTATAGCAATGCCAAGGAACAAGTTGACTAAAGGCCTGCTTTTGACTTTTACGCTGGCGCTGATTCTCTCGGGCTGCGGAGGGACGAAGAATAATAACGCCGCGGGTGGCAGCGAGGCGGGAGCGGGGGACACAGAAGCGGCTACCGATGCTCCTGCGCAGAAAGTCACGATTAACATGATGCATTTATGGCCAGCAGGCAGCTCAGCCCAGCAGAATAAACTGGTCGGACAGATTATAGACGAATACCAGAAGGAACATCCGAACGTTACTATCAAGCAGGAGGTGCTGGAGAACGAGCAGTATAAGAATAAGCTCAAGGTGCTGTCCGCTTCCAATGAGCTTCCCGATGTCGGAATTACATGGGCGGCAGGCTTCATGGAGCCTTATGTAAAAGGCGGTTTGTTCGCTCCGCTGGATGATATCCTTGGCGGGGCACAGCTGAAGGATAAATTCGTCGCAGGGACTACGGAAGCTTATGCAGTGGACGGTAAAACCTACGCGCTGCCGATTGAGCTGAACATTTCACCGATTTACTACAACAAAGACATCTTCGCCAAACATAACCTGCAAGTACCGGCCACCTATGAGGAATTCAAGCAAGTTGTGAAAACGCTGTCCGATAATGGAGTGGCCCCGATTGCCCTCGGCAACAAAGACCGCTGGACCGGCTCGCTGTGGTATATGTATCTGGCCGACCGGATTGCCGGCAGTGACACGCTGAAGAAAGCTACGAACGGTACAGGCTCCTTCGATGATCCGGGCCTCATTCAGGCGGCGGCCGAAGTGCAGACTCTGGTTGACATGAATGCCTTCAACAAGGGCTTCAACGGCTTGTCCAACGATGAAGGCAAGTCCGAATTCATGAATGAAAAAGCGGCCATGTACCTGATGGGCACCTGGGAGCTTCCGAACTTTACGACGAACCCGGATATTCCGCAGGAATTCAAGGACAAGGTAGGCTTTTTCAAATTCCCGACCGTTGATGGCGGCAAGGGCAACATCAACAGCTGGGTGGGCGGTCCCGGTGTCGGCCTGTTCGTAGCCGAGTCCTCCAAGGTGAAGGAAGAGGCTAAAGCGTTTGTGGAGTACTTTGTCTCCAAGTGGGGTGAAGAGTCCGTAACCACTGCCGGCGTAATCCCGGCTACCAAGGTCGATACAGCGAACAGCAATTTGCCTCAGCTGTATGTAGACCTGCTGAATGAGCTGAACAATGCCAGCAGCATCACGCTGTTTGCCGATGTGCAAATGAAACCGGGCGCTGCACAAGTCCACCTGGATATGATTCAGGCGCTGTTCGGCAAGGCGGTAACCCCCGAACAATTCGCCGCCAAACATAAAGAAGCTGTAGAGAAAGGCAATTAAGAATAGAGTGTGAAGCGGAAGCCTCAGGTTGGCTGGGGGACTTCCGCCCCCTTTAATACGAGTATTTCAGGAAGGAAAGGAGGGATTGCACCATGGCGAAAGTGATGTCCAACAAGCTGGTGATCGCACTGTATGTGCTGCCTTCCCTGCTGCTCATCATGGGCATTATTTATATTCCGATTGTCCTGACCGGTTATTATGGACTGAACCAGTGGGACGGCATCGGCAAGATGGTATTCATCGGACTGGACAATTATAAGGAGCTGGTGCGGGACAACGCCTTCTGGCAAAGCGCTCTGCATTCCCTGCTGCTCGCTATGTTCTCGGGCATCAGCCTCATCGGTTATCTAGGGATTGCACTGGTCTTATCCGGCAAAATCAAGGGCGCAAATCTGCTGCGCAAGATTTACCTGATCCCCATGCTGCTGTCTTCCGTAGCCATCGCGCAGTTGTGGATGAAGATCTATCACCCCACCAATGGTGTGCTGAACAGCCTGCTGACTTCTCTCGGGGTCGACAATCCGCCGTCCTGGCTGGCTGAGCCCTCCATCGTGCTGATTGCTTTGTTTATCCCGATTATTTGGCAATATGCCGGTTTTTATATTCTGATTTATTATGCTGCCTTAAAGAACATTCCCGAATCGCTGATGGAAGCCGCGCGGATAGACGGGGCCAATCCTTGGCAGATCGCTACCCGGATCAAGCTGCCGCTGATCAGTGAGGTGATTAAGGTGACGGTGGTACTGTCGGTGGTGGGGTCGCTGAAATATTTTGATCTCATTTATGTCATGACTGACGGGGGGCCGAACGGGGCGAGTGAAGTTATGGCATCTTATATGTATCACAAGGCCTTCCGCAGCTTTGACTTCGGATATGGCAGCGCGGTCGGGTTCTTCCTGCTGCTCATCTGTCTGGTGGCCACTTATCTGATCCGTAAGGCGACTGCTTCGAAAGATACGATCCAGTATTCTTAAATATTGCCCGCCTTGAAAGGAGGAGCCTATCATGAGAACTCAAGCCGCTGCGGGCTACCCGCCGATTCGGCAGCGCAGCGGGGTGCCGCTCTTGCACAGAACCGGTTATGGTGTCATGTACCTCGCCCTAATCGCCGTTGCTGTGATCCAGGTGCTGCCGCTAGTCTGGCTGCTCATCTTCTCGCTGAAGAACAATCAGGAAGTATTCAACATGGCTCCATTCGCCATTCCGGCGCATCCGCACTGGAGCAATTATGAAAATGTATGGGTCAACGGAAATATAGGACAGTATTTTCTGAACAGTGTCTGGATTACGGCGGTTGCACTGGTGCTTACGGTGCTGCTGGCCAGCTTCGTCACCTTTGCCGTGACCCGCATGCTCTGGAAGGGCAGATCACTGGTGCTGGGCCTGTTTATGGTCGGGCTGATGATCCCTGTCCATTCCACATTGATTCCGCTGTTCAGTATGTTTCTGAAGCTGCATTTAACGGATAATCCGCTGTCGATCATTCTGTCGTATGTGGCGTTCAACCTGCCCACAACGATTATGATTCTGCTTGGCTTCTACTATGCGCTGCCGAAGGAAGTGGAGGAGGCGGCAATTATTGACGGCTGCTCGGTGAACAGAATGTTCTTCAAGATTGTGCTGCCGATGACTTCGTCCGTGCTGGCGACAACAGCCATTATCAATATGATCTACAACTGGAACGAGTTTATCTTCGTGAACACATTCATCAGCTCCGACAAATACAAGACGCTAACCGTCGGGGTCCAGAATTTTATCGGCCAGTATACTACAGACTGGGGGGCGATCGGTGCCACGCTGATGATCAGCATTCTGCCGATTCTGCTGGTGTTCCTGATTATGAGTGAACGGATTGTCGAGGGCATTGCCGCCGGTTCTGTTAAAGGCTGACGCGTGAGCAGGAGAAGCAGTATAATTCTTCATCCTCAATCGTAATCCCGTCAAAACCATGCTGGACAGCCAGTTCTATCAGTTCTTGATCCGGAGGAATCGGTTCACGCATGCTGCTGTAGCCAATCCGCGCATGATGCTCTTTAAGTCCCTGCCTGGTCCTGGAATGGGCAATCATAAATGTGCCGCCGGGATTCAGGCTCCGCTCCGCGTTGGCGAACAGCATTTCCAGATTTACAAAATGGGGAATGCTGTTATAGATCAGCACGTTATCAAAGCCGGATTCGCAAGTGAAGGGATCTTCGAAGTCAACACACTGCGTTTCTGCTTCAGGATAGCCTTCCCGCAGCGCTTCGAGCATCGCGCTTGAGATGTCGAGGGCCAGATAGCGGCTTGGGCGGATGCCAAGCTTATGCAGCGCAGCGGGTATGACACCGGTGCCGGAAGCTACGTCCAGCAGGCTCTGCCCTGCTTTTATGCCCAGAGCTTGGAGAACCTTCTGGGCCAGTGCAACGGCTTCCTCGCTGTTGTTCCATCCGGCGGCCAGTGCATTGAAATGTTCAATTTCACTTTCTTTCGGTGAATGTGTGGTCATATGCGGCCTCGTCTCCTGTTATGTATTTTTATGGAGTTCATTATAAATGAAAAAAGGCGGCTCGTCAGGTCGAAAAGACCTTGGCGAACCGCCTTCTTTAAAATATAAGCCGTTTCATCTTGCGGAATGCTTAATGTGCTGCAGCAGGGGAGGGGCTAACCGGTGTCTCTGCATCATGCTGGATCAGCCCGTGTTTCTCCCAGGCTCTGCTCTTCCAGCGGAAATACATAATCACTGCTCTTACCCATTCGTCAAAAGCGGTGGCCAGCCATACCCCGGCCAGGCCGAGGTCAAGCGTGAACACCAGAAAATAGCCAAGCGGCAGACTCATGCAGACCATGGAGATCAGCCCCATATAAACAGGGAACTTGGCATCGCCCGAGGCCCGCAGAGAGTTGATGATCACCAGGTTGCAGGTGCGTCCCGTCTCCAGGAAGAAGCTGAGCAGGATGACCTGGGCGCCCATCCGGACGATGCTCTCATTGTCGGTGAACAGTCCGAACAGCGGTACACGGAAGGCGATAACAATGACATCCATAATTACAGTGACAAGCAGAGCCCACTTCACACTGGAGAATACCCGCGTATAGGCTTCCTCGGGACGTTTTGCACCGACCAAATGTCCAACAATGATCGAGGTGCCCATGGATACTGCGACGCTGAACAAGAAAATATAACTCGAGATATTCAGCGCGTATTGGCGCGTGGCCATCGCTTCAGCGCCCAAATACGTAATATACAGCGTAAATACCAGCTGGCAGGATTGATAGGTAATGGATTCAAAAGCAGACGGAATGCCGATTTTGAGAATCTGCAGCACATATTTTTTGGAGAGGTGGATGTAGTAGGTCCATTTGACCCTTACCTCCATGATCCGGTATAGCAGCAGGAAGAACAGTACCAGCGTGATCAGCCGGCTCAGCACTGTGGAAATGGCCGCACCCTGTACTCCCATTGCAGGCAAGCCGAAATGCCCGAAGATCAGAATGTAGTTGCCGGCCACATGAATGATATTCATGAGCAGGGAGACCATCATCGTCTGCTTCGTGAAGCCGTGCGTGCGGATCGTAGTCGCCAGGGCGTTAAGCAGCGCCTGCAGAAAAATACCGCCTCCGACAATGTTCATATACATTCTGGCATAGACGAGGATATCGCCCTGCACATTCAGCGCAGCCAGCAGGCTTCCGCCGAACAGCAGCAGAACCGCGCTTAGAATGAGGCCTACGGCCAGGTTGAGCGTAATGGCATTTCCGGTTACATTAGCCGCTTCCTGCGGTTTCTTCGAACCGAGATATTGGGAGACGACGATAGCTGCGCCGTTTCCGATTACACTGAGTACTAGAATGGCTATAGCTATAATCTGATTCGCTGCACCCACACCCGATACGGCATCGTCCGATACCGAACTGATCATAAACGTATCGACGCTGCCCATAAGCATGAACAGGAACAGCTCCAGGAAGATCGGCCAGGTTAGCTTAATCAAGTTGAACTCTTGATGTTTTACTTGCTCCATAATACACCTTCTTATTATTATTGCCCGTACTAATGTAAATGCTTTAGTCCCAAACAAAATGTATGTTAGCACAGCTTTTATGAAAATGCAGTATTTTTACGGAAATAATGAAAAATTGGATGGATTTCTTTCAAGATTGGCATCATTTAAGCCTCTGCGCAGCACAATAGTATCCTCCAGGTGACTACATCACAATAAAGTGCCTACTTCCCTTTTGGACTGCATGAACTTACACTTAGTGCAACACTTACAAAAATACACTAAAGAGGAGATTTATCATATGAAGCTGCAATTAGCACTAGATCTTGTGGATATCGCCGGAGCCAAGGAAATTGTCTCGGAGGTGGCTGAATTTATTGATGTTGTGGAAATCGGCACACCGATTGTTATTAATGAAGGATTGCACGCGGTGAAGGCCATTAAAGAAGCTTTCCCGGCGCTGACCGTACTGGCTGATCTGAAAATTATGGATGCAGGCGGTTATGAAGTGATGAAGGCCGTGGAGGCGGGTGCGGATATCGTTACCGTGCTGGGCGTTTCCGATGATTCGACGATTAAAGGTGCTGTTGAGGAAGCCAAGAAGACGAATAAAGAGATTCTGGTTGACCTGATCAACGTCAAGGATATTAAGGCAAGAGCTGCTGAAGTGGACGCACTGGGTGTGGATTATGTGTGTGTACACTCCGGTTATGATCATCAGGCCGAAGGCAAAAATTCCTTCGCCGATCTCCATGCGATCAAAAGCGTAGTGAAGCGGGCCAAAACTGCGATTGCCGGGGGGATTAAGCTGAGCACACTGCCGGAAGTCATTGCAGCTGGACCTGACCTCGTCATCGTTGGCGGCGGCATCACCGGTGAAAGTGACCCGAAGGCAGCGGCGGCAGAAATGAAACGCCTTGTGAGCCAGGCCTAAGGTTCGTATGGATACCGTTAGCTACGCACAGGAAATAGTGAAGGAGCTGCAGCGCTCGGCAGCGCAGCTTGATGTAGCAGAAGCTGAGGAATTTGCAGCGCTGCTGCTGCGCTCCGGCAAGGTGTTCGTCGCCGGGGCGGGCCGGTCGGGGCTGATGGGCCGGGCCTTTGCTATGCGGCTGATGCATACCGGCAAAGAAGCTTATGTAGTCGGCGAGACTGTGACGCCGGGAATCGAAGCGGGGGATGTTCTGGTGCTTGGTTCTGGATCGGGTGAAACGAAGAGTCTGCTCGCGATGGCGGAGAAAGCCAAGGCGGTTGGCGCGGAGGTTGCCGCTGTGACCATTGCGCCGGAGTCGACGATCGGCAGACTGGCTGATTATACAGTGAAGCTGCCAGGCTCTCCGAAAGAACAGAACGGCGGAGAGCGCGCCACCATCCAGCCTATGGCCTCCTTGTTTGAACAGACCCTGCTCGTCTTCTATGATGCGGTGATTTTGCGGATGATGGAGCAGACCGGCCAGACCACTACACAGATGTTCGGCAAGCATGCCAACTTGGAATAAAACAAACCACGCCTGTCCGGCTGCCCGGACAGGCGTGGTTTGTTTAGGTGTATTTTGCTGCTGATCCTATGGATGCAGCCTAGCGCTTAAGCAGATCCTCACGGATAGGAGTGAAGACATCGAGCAGCGCTGAATCTGCCTCCAGTGCAGTCACGCCATGCTTGGCATTGGAAGGAATAGCAATGCTCTGGCCTGCTCCTATAGCATATTCCTTGCCATCAATGCGGAACACAAAGCTTCCACGCAGACAGTAGCTCATCTGCTCATGCGGATGGCTGTGCTCATAGCCCTCGGCTCCCTTCTCGAAATGAACCTCCATCATCATCAGACTGGCTGCCGCATTCAGGATGCAGCGTTTGACGCCCGGCTCCGCCGGTTCCCATACTCCAAGATTGCTCATGTTTATTTCCTCCTTAGGTTAGTTGAATCTGCAATACAGTTGCCGCCTGACAAGTCTGAACGTGAAGATGAATAGATAGGGGTCAGACTCGTTCAAATCCTTTTGGAACGGCAATCTGAATTGTCCCAGGCTCAAGGCTAAGAATGTCCGCTTCCGAGTCCTCGAGAACTGTCAGCCCAGCCTGCGAATTCCGGGCTTCCGCAGCTTGGGCCGCTGTGTATTCAGCCTCTGCCCCTCCAGCCAAAGCTGTTTCTGCTGGGCCGAGCAGCCTGAGCGGAACGCCGCCGGGAACGCGGATGCGGCGGGTCATTGTGGAGCCGTTGATGGCAGCGACACACCAAACGCCGTCTGCGCGGGCGATCTTATACAAGCGGACGCCTTCCCCGGCTTCTTCGCACTCCAACGGCTCCAGCCGGAGTGCGGGAGCCGCTGCTGCCCGGGGATGCAGCAGCACCACGTAGTCCTCACCAGCGTTGCCGTGCACACGGAAATGCTGCTGTGCGGCGAGCGGGTACGCTCCGCCTACGGCACCCTCTCCGGTCGTAATGACCGGGAGGGCAGGCTCGGCGATATGCGCGCTCAGCCGCATGCCGCCTAAGCCTACAGCGTCAATGGCCTGCTCCGTGACTTCGGCCTCCGTACTCAGCGTATGCAGATTCCAGACACTGTTTGCCCCGCCCTCAATCCGGTCCCAGACCAGATAAGCGTCAAAACCCGCTTTGATGAACAAGAAATGCCGCTCATGTTCTCCGGCCCGCGCATCGGGAATGAGGCTTTTTGCATAATCCAGCTCCTCCGAGAAGCGGACCTCCCGGCAGACGCTTTGCAGCGGACCGTCCAGAAGATTTCCCGTTTCACCGGCGAACTGGACGACGTTATGCGCGGCTCCCGACACATACCAGTGCCGGTCCCCGTTGTAATAGCCGCCGGTTCCGGCATCCAGCGTCAGAGGAACCCCGTCTGCCCAGATGGAGAAGTGGCCTTCATCATGATGGGCGTGATAGGTCAGCGGTGAAGCCTCGTAAATGGCGTAATGCTGCAGGTTCTGCTCTCCGCCGCGGAAGATGACATAACCGATGCCTGGATAATGTACGGAGCGGAGAGCAGGTGTCTGCTCTGGAAGATCCGGCTGCGGATACAGCAGTGCGGCCAGCGGCAGCGGGAAGGCTCCGGTATCCTGGACAGGCGCGCCGCCGTGCTTCCAGGTCCAGACCATTTCCGCTGCCAGCTGCGGATCTTCCTCTGCATAGAATCGGGCCGCGTAGCCGAGCAGGCGGAACCATTGTTCCTGCACATTGGCATCGCCGACTGCCGGAGTAAGCAGAACGGGCGCACCGGAAGGGCCGCCTTGAATAATGTCCTCCGCTGTCACGATGCCTATCAGGAAGCGGTACATCGCCTTTACCTTGGGATGCCGGAAATAATCAATTCCCTTTAGGCGCTTCAGCAGGGCAAAGAAAAGGAAATAACGGTGCAGTACGGCGCCGTGATAGCGCACATTCTCCGGCCATGCGCCCTCCGCATCAACCACTTCCGCGAGCTGCCAGTCGATCACGGAGCGGGCATGCTCCAGGTATGCTCCGCTTTCGGCTTCCTGCGGGAAGAGGAGCGCATAGACCCCGAGCCCGGTTGCACGGTCGGCATTCCAGTTGCTGCGCTTGCCGCCTTTCTCGTCCGGGAAGGTCGTAAGGTCGAACCGGTAGTAGGCGGTGTCCATCATCATAGCCGCGATATAGCGGAAATCGGCGAGCAGTGCCGCCGTTTCCCCGGCAGCGAGTACTCCGCTGCCTGCAATCTGGTCATAGATGACCGAGGCGGCGGCCAGTCCCCGGCCGATATGCACAGCGCCGTAGGTGTCGTCGTCATGCCAGCCGTCCCGGCGGAAAATATCCATGCCGAGCCGCATATCGGCAAGCATGTATTGCAGCTTGCGCTTAGCCAGCCCGGCATACCGCTCTTCACCCGAGACCATATACAAGTTGGCATCCGCACCGGCAGCCTCCAGCAGATACGCCCAGTTGGTCAGCGTGGGCCGGTTGAAGAGCGGGGACAGCCGCTCAAGTCCAAGAGGGTGTCCTGCGGTATCCAGAAAAGTAACCCCGGTGCATATTCCGCCGTTCACAAGAGGGGCTTCTAGGCTGAGCTCTGTCTGGATACCGTAATAATCGCCTGCGCATACAAGCAGGAGCTCCTCATAACGTAGAACCGTCCACTCTGCCTCCGCTGTATTGCTGATTCGTACACTCCGCACATGGTCCTCCGGCGCACTGCCAGCCGGAGTTACGCCGGAAGGCTGCAGGCCGCTTCCGCTGCCGGACAGTTGCTCCAGCACAATGGTACTGCCGCTTCCGGGCATTTGGGTCCAGCCGTTCAGTGCCTCCCCGAAGCTGCCGTTTATCAGTGCCACCGGCAGCCCAAGCTGGGAATGTGTCAGGCGCACGCCGCAGATACGGGCAACGCCCTGTCCCCGTACCTGTACAGCCAGCTTCAGGAAGGCGGCCCCGGCGGGAACTTTGAAGACGAAGGGTTCCACCCGGAATATACCGAGGCCGCTAAGCGGAACGGCTGCCTCGCGGGCGGCAAATTGTCCGGACAGCTGCTGCTGTCTTGCGTATTCCTGCGCAATTGCGGGGATCTGTTCAATTCTGCTGCGGATTTCCCCCAGTTGTTCCCGGTCATAGCAGCCGAAGGGGCGGGCTTCGGCTGCGTCTTTATATGCTGAATTCATTGGTAGAATCAAACCTCCCTGTGAAGTTGTAATCCTGTTCTGTTATTTACTTTCTTCTTTAAGTATAGCTGTCCCGGGATGAAATCAGGGATGGATAAAAACAGGAAGCAGAGGGGACAAAGCGACTGAAAACTGCCCCGCAAAGTGAGGTCTTGATCTCGGAGCTTATTCTAAATGAAAAAGTGAAATTCTCCCCCTTAGCGCAGTCGGTTTCTCCCTAACTGTATATGCTCGGAGGGACGTATGATTAGGGCAGAAGCGCAAGTCCAATGACAGGAGGAACAATCAATGAATGAAACGAAACGTCAAATAAACGCCTGGACCTTTGTAGCGCCCAGCTTGATTCTGACGCTGATTTTTGGGGTGTACCCTATCTTTTGGGCTTTAAAGTACATGTTCTATGATTATCAGGGCTTCGGCACACCGCTATTCATCGGCCTGGATAATTTCGAGCGGCTGTTCCGCGATAAGGATTTCTGGCATTCCGTGGTCAATACCTTCATCTATGCAGGCGGCAAGCTTGTGATCACCATTCCGCTGTCTTTTGTACTGGCGGTGATTCTCAACCGCGCCTTGAAGGGGCGCCAGCTGCTGCGGGCGATTTATTTCATGCCTACCGTGATCAGTGCTTCGGTGATGGCGATTGTGTTCTACGTTATTTTCAACTCTTACAACGGAATGGTGAATCAGCTGCTCATGGGTGCCGGAATTGTATCCGCTCCCATAGACTGGCTCGGCGCCAAACACGCCTTAATCACGGCGATTATTATCGCAATCTGGGGTGCGGTCGGCAACTATATGCTGCTCTTTATTGCCGGGCTGCAGAATATTCCGGAGGATCTTTATGAAGCCGCTTCCCTGGACGGCGCGGGGCCGCTGCGGAAGATGTGGAGCATTACCGTTCCGATGCTGGGACCTGTGCTGCAAATGATCATCATGCTGGCCATCACCGTCTCTCTGAAAGGTTACGAGAGCATTATGGTGCTGACTGAGGGCGGGCCGTACGGCAAGACGGAAGTCATGTATCTGTATCTCTATAAACTGTTTTTCCCTGTATCGAGCGGAGGCTCGAGCATCCAGCAGTTTGGTTACGGGAGCGCGGTCGGGTTCACCACTGCGGTTATCGTCGGTCTGATCACTCTGGTTTACTTTTATGTATCCAAAAAGCTGAATGATATCTATTAAAAGAGAGGAGAATGTACAGTGAGCACATTGCATGCGGAAACGAAAATGACTTCGGCACAAGCTGAGCGTTCGGTTAAGACCAAAGCGCTGCTGTCCAAGGCACTGCTGTGGATTTTCCTGCTTCTGGTGGCGGCTTTTGCGGTATTCCCGATTGTTCTGGCCTTTTTCGGATCGCTTAAGTCCAATCTGGAGCTGACCACAGGAACAACCCTGCTGCCGAAGGAATGGAAATTCGATAACTATTCGCAGGCCTGGACTTCAGCAAATTTCGCACGCTTCACCTGGAACAGCGTATTTATCAGCACATTTACTACTATAGGCACTCTATTGATAGGAACGATGGCTGCATATGCAGTAGCAAGGGTTGATTTCTACGGGAAACGGCTGTATGTGATCATTCAGTCCTGCACCCTGTTTATCTCCATCGGTGCTGTCGTGCTGCGTCCCCAGTTTGATCTTATGGTATCGCTTCATCTGCAAAAATCGCTCTGGGGCGTCATCATCATTCTGATTAGTGCCCATGCGACTGCATTTTTTATGCTGATCGGTTTTGTGCGGGCGATCCCGAAGGAACTTGACGAGGCGGCGTTTATTGACGGCTGCAACTTTTATAGCGTATACTTTCGTGTTATCTTGCCGCTCCTGACGCCCGCACTGGGGGTGACTGCACTCTGGACCTTCCGCGGCGCATGGAATGAATATATTCTGCCGCTGGTATTTACCATGACGCAGCCTGCCCTGCAGACGCTGACCGTAGGTTTAGCCGGGCTGAAATACGGTATCGGGGATGCGGCGCAGCCCCAGCTAATGCTTGCCGGCGCATGCTTGTCCATGCTGCCGATGATTATTGTCTACATTTTTGCCAACAAATCATTTATGCAGATGACGGCTGGCTCTGTAAAGGGCTGAGGCTAACGCAGCGATTCTCCGGGCGGCCGGTCAACAAAGGATGTGGAACCATGCTGAAGGCCTGGCTTTACCGGACCTCGCTGAAGAAAAGAATATGGCTGTCGTTTACCGCACTGACGGTCTTTTGCATCTCTATTACCGGCCTGTGGGCCTACTCGATTGCTTCGCGGGCTATGGAGCGCAACTCCATCGACCTGAACCGCAATGTGCTGAACCAGTCGGTCAACGTGCTGGACCAGAAGCTGAAGCAGATTATTGTGGCTTCCTCCACCATGATGCTGAGTGAAGCGTACAAGCAGACCATAAGGGACATACAAGCGCATAACACAGACCGGTTTTTCGCCAATTTCTCCTTGCTGCAAGGCCCCTTTACACAGGCGGAGCTAACGGAGAACTCCATTGAATCTATACTGATCAGTACGCCGGACGGGGATTTCTATTCCGCCGGCAATCTGCGCAGAACAGCGACTCCATTTATGGAGTCTTTGCTGTATAAGCGGATCAAGGACAATCCGGAATCCAACTGGGTGGAGAGCCATCAGGACGAGCTGTTCGCCGGAAAACATCAGGTCATTTCCCTGCTGCTTCAGCCGCTTACGGAGAATTATGTGCCGGATGTCTTTTTGACCGTCAATGTAAAGGAGGACATCCTGGAGGATACGGTCAGCGGGGGCGCGAGCCTCGGCAGCGCAAAGTTTCTGCTGATCAACAAGACGGGGGCAAGTGTCTTCGGAGACAAGGAACGGCCGGAATGGTCACGCTCGGCGGCATTTATGGACAAGCTGCTTGAAGCAAAAAGCGGCAATTTCGAGTATTCCGCCGGCGGCGGGCCGATGCTGGTCAGCTATGCCGAATCACGGTATGCAGACGACTGGCTGCTGGTCAGCTACCAGTCGAAGAAGGAGCTGCTCCAGCCTGTGCGCAGCATCCAGTGGCTGGTGCTGATGATCATGGCTGTCTGTATTGTGATCGCGCTGCTGCTGGCGAGATACTTGTCGGCACTGCTGCTTGGGCCGCTGCTGAAGCTGCAGAAGACGATGTCGCGGGTGGAGCAGGAGGATCTCGGCGCCCGTTTCCAGAGTCCGTTTCAGGATGAGATCGGGGAAGCAGGCCGCAAATTCAACCAGATGCTGGACCGGATCGGTGAGCTGATTCTTGAAGTCAAGGATACAGAAAAAGAAAAGCGGAAAGCGGAGATCAAGGCGTTGCAGGCGCAGATTGAGCCCCATTTTTTATATAACACACTGAATACAATCTTCTGGAAATGTGAAATGGATGAATATGAGGATGTGAAGCAGATGGTGATTTCTCTGTCCGCCCTGTTCCGGCTGGGGCTGAACAACGGGCAGGAAATTACGACTCTGGGCAGGGAGCTGGAGCATGTCCGCCAGTACCTGAACCTCCAGCAGCAATGCTACGAGGGACTGTTCGAATATACGATAACCGCAGGGCCGGAGCTGCTGGAGCTTCCCGTGCTGAAGATTATCATTCAGCCCCTCGTGGAGAATTCGATTCTTCATGGGCTGAAGGAGCTGCGGAACGGGGGGAGGATTCGGATCTCCGTGGCAGCGGAGGCGCACAATCTTGTAATCCGGGTAACCGACAACGGGGCGGGCATGGATGCGGAGAAGCTGAATGCCCGGCTGAAGGAGCCTGTCGGCAGCGGAGGGTACGCCCTGTCCAATATTTGCAGCCGGTTGCAGCTGTATTACGGCAAGGAGGCCGGATTAACCTTCTGCAGCCGTCCGCTTATCGAAACCGAAGCGGTTCTCTCATTTCCAATGGAAGGTGGAGTTTATCCTGAACCACACTGAGCCTATTAAAATATGTATTGTTGACGATATCCCGGCCGTTGTCCGGGGCTTGTCGCAGCGAATCCCCTGGGAGGAGCACGGCATTGTAGTTGCAGCAACAGCGGCTAACGGAGAAGAAGGGCTAATGCAGATCCGCAAGCACCGGCCTGATATTGTGTTGACCGACATCCGCATGCCGTTTACCGATGGACTGGAGATGATGCGGATTATTCAGGCGGAGCAGCCGGACATCAAACTGATCTTCCTGACGGGCTACTCCGATTTCACATATGCCCAGGAAGCGGTGAAGCTCGGGGCCTTTGACCTGATCGTCAAGCCTTTTACCAAGCCTCAGGTGCTTGAATCGGTTCTGAAGGCCAAAGAGATGCTGGAGCGGGAACGCTCCCAGGCCGAACAGATGCGGGGGATGGAGCAGAAGCTGCGGGAGAGCATGCCTTATTTGCGCCAGGAGTACATGCGTCTGCTGATCCGCTATGGCAGCAGGCAGCAGCACCTCAGCCAGCAGTGGGATTTCTATGCCATTACAATGAACAGCCGCGACTTTTGTGTGCTGGTGGCGGAAATAGACTTTTTTGCAGAGCGCACGGCCGCCCTGCCAGTATCTGAAGTAGAGCTGATCCGTTTTGCGGTGCAGAATATTCTGGAAGAGACGGTTGCTGCCTATACGCAAGGCCTCGTCTTCCGCGAACATGTCAATCAATTCGTCATCGTCATGAATCCCCCGGCGGAGCTGGATGCGGAGCAGCTCGCGGAGAAATGCCGGGAGAACGTATGCCGTCATACATACCAGACGGTGTCGATCGGACTCGGCGGGGAGGTCGAAGAGGCCGGCCAGCTGTCCGTATCCTACGCCCAGGCGTTGTCTGCGCTGGCAAACACGTTTCTGACCGGCGGGAACAGCGTATACCGTTATGTGGAATCACTGGAGGGGGATGCCGCCCTGCCCCGGTACTCTTACGACAAAGAGAAGGAGCTGCTCTACTGCCTGCGTTCGGCCAATCTGGCCAAAGCGGAGGAGCAGCTAGGCGACATCTGGAATGAATGGCTGAGCGCTCCCGCCCTGCCCGGTCCGGCTATCGTCAAGACGATGTGTCTTGAACTGGCCCATTCCATCCACCGGGTCTTTTCCGACAAGGCTTCGGACTCGGAGGTCAAGACGCTGGAGAAAAAGCTGGCCGACATGAACGGAGCCGCCTCCTTTGAGGAGCTGCGCAGGCAGATCCGGGAATTTTGCCGCCAGGGCTGTGCGTACGTGCAAATCCGCCAGTCCAGCGATGCGCGTGTACTGGTGGAGCGGGCCATCGCCCATATCAATGGAAATCTGCACCGCAACCTTTCCGTAGCTGATTGTGCCAGAGAGGTTCATCTCAGCCCGAGTTATTTCTCCAATCTGTTCAAAAAGGAGATAGGAATGACGCTCGCCCAATACATTATCAGCCGCAGAATGGAAAAGGCCAAGGAACTGGTGCTGGAAGGCATGCAGGTTCAGGATATCGCCGTCTCGCTGGGCTATGAGGACCGCCCCTATTTTACTGAACTCTTCAAAAAATATACCGGCATGACCCCTACCGACTTCCGCTCCAAATACGCTTCGGTCACGCAGCGCGGAAACAGTGATTTCGTCTCCCATGAATAGTTGTTTTCTCCTTCACTTAGAATCGGGCGGACATTCTATAATTTTTATATGAAATGAATGCGATTACAAAAAGAAAAGGGAGGCAATTTAGATGAAAAGAAATAAGTGGATGCTGACTGGAGTTTCGCTGCTGCTGGCCGGTTCGCTGGCCGCGTGCTCCTCGTCCAATACAAATACGGAGGCGGAGGGCAACAATACAGCCGCTGAGAAAACAAAGCTGGTCTACTGGACCATCGACCGTCATGATTCTGACTTTATAGAGCAGAAAATCAGTGAGTATGAGGGCCTCAATCCCGATGTCGATATTGAAATGAAAGTGATGGCCGAGAACTACGCCCAGTCGGTGGATATTGCCTTCTCCAGTAAACAAGCACCGGATATTCTGCGTGTGGATACGGGGAACGTGCCAACCTGGGTGAAGAAAGGCTACCTGGAGTCCTTCGACAGTTATATTACACCGGAAATGAAAAGCCGGTTCGAGAAGGTGCTCATTAATGAGAAGAATACCGTGGACGGCAAAATCTACACCCTGCCGAATATCGGCCAGTTCTGGCGCCTGATCTATAACGTAGATCTGTTCGAGAAGGCCGGCATTACCGAGCCGCCGACCACGCTGGCGGAAATGGTGGAGGATGCCAAGAAGATTACAGAGGTGGGTAAAGCCAGCGGTGCTTATGGCTTCGCCGGAAATTTCAAAAGCGCAAGCGGCTTTGAACGTATCGCTTATCCGATCACGACCCTCAGCAAAACTGCAGGTACAGAGGGCTTCAATTTCCAGACTGGCCAGTTCGACTTCAGCATGTATAAGGAAGCACTTGAAGCCCTGCGGCAGATCACGATGGACGGAAGCATGATGCCGGGTTCGGAATCGCTGGATATTGACCCGCTGCGCGCGCAATTCGCCCAGGGTAAAATCGGGATGTATTTCAACCATTCTGTCGAACCTAGCGTCTACAAAACCCAGTTCCCGACCGATATCCGCTGGGCCGCAGCGCTTCCTCCGACAGTGGACGGCAAGCAAAACGGTGCCAGTCAGGTTATCTCCGGCAGCTACCTGGCGATGAGCAAGGATTCGGAGCAGAAGGAAGCGGCATGGAAATTCATCGAGTGGATGTACAGCGATGAGGTACAGATTGCCTATCAGGAAGGCGGATACGGGGTTTCGGTTATTCCTTCCGTTGCTGCTGCAGCCAAAGCTCCGGATATTCCGGGAATCGAGAACTTCCTGCCAACGAAATTTGATGCCATCTATCCGGCAACTCCGCTGGTAACTACCGAAGGACGCCTGGAAGGAACGAAGAAAGTCGATGTCTTCAACAAATATATTTTTGACGGCGGAGATTTGGACAAGGAGCTTCAGGATCTGAATACCCGCTATAATGCAGCACTGGAAAAAGCCAAAGCAGCGGGTGACACCACGATTGAAGCGCAGCCGGACTTCAGCGCAGCCAGCCTGCAGGGAAGCCTGTCCAGCAAATAAAACGCATACGCAGCATACAGACCGCAGGCCGAGCCTGCGGTCTGTATGCGTACATAGGGAATATGGTCCCGATGCGCCTGCCGGTGATGTGCGGCCCCCGGGTGTTTTGTAGTATGATATTAAAGAACGAAAGGGGGCCGCATACCTTGGCGACGGATATTAAAGACCGTATCAATCTGAAGGAAATCAACTGCGAGAAGGAGCTTACGCTTGCCGTTATCGGCGGTAAATGGAAGCTGATCATCTTATGGCACTTGGGCCTAGAAGGAACCAAACGTTTCAGTGAGCTGAAGAAGCTTATTCCTCATATTACGCAAAAAATGCTGACCAATCAGCTTCGTGAGCTGGAGGAAGACCAGCTTGTGCTGAGAAAGGTGTATGCTGAGGTCCCGCCGAGAGTAGAATACTCTTTGACGGAATACGGGCAAAGCCTGCTGCCTGTACTGCGTATGATGTACGATTGGGGCAAAAACTACGGAAATAATGTCATCTGGAAGGATATACCTGAGGAAGATAGATAACGTTCGTTAGCAATAGATCGCAGACTGCGGTCCAAGCTGCAAGTGTGGAGCCAGTAGCGCTAAGTATATAACGGAGGGAAATCAAAGATGTCTACAGATTATAGTCCACTGCTGGAATCCTACCGGTTCGAAAATGGGATTTCATTAAAAAATCGTGTCATTATGGCACCGATGACCAACTTTTCTTCTAATGAGGACGGTACGGTATCCGGACCGGAATTGCAATATTATGCCCGCCGCTCCAAAGGTGCGGGACTGGTGATTACGGCCTGTGTATATGTGACGCGGGGCGGTAAAGGATTTGCCGGCGAATTCGGTGCAGACCGTGATGAACTGATTCCAAGCCTCCGCGAGTTGGCTGAAGCAATCAAGGGTGCAGGCGCGAAGGCAGTTCTGCAGATCTTCCACGGTGGCCGCCAGTGTCCTCCTGAGCTGCTTCCGGATGGCCAGGCGGTCAGCGCGAGCAATGTTCCGGCTGAGCTGCCTCGGGGCGGTCATGGTCCTGTTCCTCGTGCGCTGAGCGAAGAAGAAATTACCGGTATTATTGCCGACTTCGGCGCGGCTACACGCCGGGCCATCGAGGCCGGCTTCGACGGCGTGGAGATTCATGGCGCGAACGGCTATTTATTGCAGCAATTCTTCTCCCCGCATTCCAACACACGCGAAGACCGCTGGGGCGGCAGCCTGGAGAACCGGCTGGCTTTCCCGCTCGCCGTGCTGCGTGAGGTCAAACATGCGGTGAAGGAGCATGCTTCGTCGCCGTTTCTGGTCGGCTACCGCTTCTCACCCGAGGAGCCGGAAACACCGGGAATTACGATGGCCGAGACCTTTGCGCTGATTGATGCGCTGAAGGAGGAGGGGCTGGACTATCTGCATGTTTCGCAGCAGGATCTGTGGTCCAAGCCTCACCGCGGCACGGACGACAGCCGTCCACGGATTGAGCAGATTGTGGACCGTGCAGGAGATGATGTTCCGGTTATTGGTGTCGGCTCCCTGTATAAGGCCGATGATGCGCTGAAGAGCCTGGAGACCGGAATCAGCCTGGTAGCCCTGGGCCGCCCGCTGCTGATTGATCCGGACTGGGTGCAGAAGGTTGCCGAAGGGCGAGCTGCTGGCATTAAGACGGAGCTTGATCCTTCAGCCCAGGCGGAGCTTGTAATACCGGACCCGCTATGGGGCGCATTAATCCATACGCCGGGCTGGATGCCGATCAAAGCCTAAATCCGATCCAGCGGAGCGTTGGCGCGGTAAAACTTCCGCCTGCGGATTAATTGGGGCAGCCGCCGCTCCGTTTGGTTTGGTTCGTCTCAGACGGAGCCGTTACAGCTAAGTTAGAGGTGTTGCCACGGCCGCGGACCGGGGAGACCTTATTTTCTCTATAGAGTGCATTTTGCGGGACTAACGGACCGTAGCGCACTTATTACCGTTTCGGCAGCCGGATTTCAGGCCAATACCCGTGCATAAGTGCATTGGAGTCCGATAGCTTGCCGGAATGATGCTCCAGTCGAAAATAAGAGCTGCTGGGTCCGTTGCGTGCCCGGGGTCTTTTCTGACAGCGGGGGAACGATTTCCAGAAAATCCGCGTCCCATACTGATTGCTGTCCGGCTGCCGCCGGAAGCTCTCACCAAGCAAAAACCCTCTGACTCCCGTATTGCGGCGGTCAGAGGGTTTTTATTTCTGCACAGTTTGCGCAGATAATAAAATCGGACAAGCCGCAGGAGCTTCACTACCTGCGCAAAGAGGCCTGCCCGGTCAGAGCAATTGCTCTTGACCGGGCAGGCCGAATTGTTGCAGCGGGTTGTGCAGCCGCAAGGGGAAACCCTCGGCTATGCCTTTTGCTCAAACAGCTTGGCAATCTCAACGATAACCTGGACGGACTTCAGCATAACATCTACAGAAGCGTACTCGAATTTGCCGTGGAAATTTTCGCCCCCGGTAAAAATGTTCGGAGTCGGGAGTCCCATGTAGGAGAGCTGTGAACCGTCTGTCCCGCCGCGGATCGGGCGAATGACCGGTGTTATGCCGAGGTTCTCCATCGCTTCGTGGGCAATATCGACGATATGGCGGACCGGCTCGATTTTTTCACGCATATTATAATATTGGTCATTCAATTCCAGCACAATGTTCTCATCGCCATAAGTGGATTTGAATTCATCTACAATCGCAGAAATATTCGCTTTGCGGTTCTCGAACTGGGTGCGGTCAAAGTCGCGGATAATGTAATGCAGCTTGCTGTGCTCCGCCGATCCCTGCATGGAGATTAAATGGTAGAACCCTTCATAGCCGTCCGTAAATTCAGGAGCCTCGCCGGATGGCAGCCGGAGGTGGAAGGCCATGGCGATTTTGGACGAATGGATCATTTTGCCTTTTGCAGTGCCGGGATGCACGTTGACGCCTTTGAAGCTGATTTTGGCGGCAGCAGCATTAAAGCTCTCATATTCCAGTTCTCCCAGAGGCCCTCCATCAACGGTGTAAGCATAGGAAGCGCCGAAGGCGGCGACATCGAATTTATGCGGCCCGCGTCCGATTTCCTCATCGGGGGTGAAGGCGACTCGAATCTTGCCATGCTTAATTTCCGGATGCTCCAGAAGATACGCCATCGCGGTCATAATCTCGGCGATTCCGGCCTTGTTGTCTGCTCCCAGCAGCGTTGTGCCGTCTGTCGTAATCAGGGTATGTCCCTTATACCCGGGCAGCTCAGGGAAACTCTCCGTGGAGAGGACCACATTCAGCGCCTTGTTCAGCACAATGTCGTTCCCGTCATAATTCTCGACAATTTGCGGTTTCACACCGGAGCCGGTGAAATCTGTCGCGGTATCCAAATGCGCGAGGAAGCCGATCGTCGGAACCTCCTTGTCGCTGTTGGCGGGAAGGGTAGCCATGACATAACCATGCTCGTCCACCGTAACCTCGGCAAGTCCTAGTTCGCCGAGCTCATCAACGAGCTTGCGGGCCAGCACCATTTGCCCCGGAGTGGAAGGACAGGTGTCACTGTCTTCATCCGATTGGGTATCCATCTCAGCATAAGACACAAAACGTTTGATCAGCTCTTCTTTCAAAATGGTTCAGCTCCTCTTTTTCTTCCAGTCGTATGTCTATATTATCACTTTCTATACAAGGTCTCATCCTTTGGTGGTGGCGTGCATATGTTATTCCGCTTCATGGGACAGCGGCTCCTGCCGGAGCAATGACGCTGAGAGCAGGTAACGTTCAGGCGCCGAACCGACGTAGGAGAAAGGATAGCAGGTGATCAAGGTGAGCACCGGTGTATCACTCTGCTTAATCGCCCCCCGTTCATCGCCGTCTACAATGAGACTGCCGGTAACTTCATAAATGAATTTTCCTTCGGCGGTCTCCAGCTCGATCAGATCATGGACTTCCAGATTGCCAAGGCCGCGAAACACTGTATCGCGATGGCCGGCCAGCACGCTGTTGCCGATGGCGCCAATCGCTGCGCTCCCTTCATAATGCCCTGCGCCTTTTTTTAATTGGGGGCGCCCGGTTCCTTCCAGAATCGCTACCCGTTTATCGAGCCTCGGAAAATAAATCTCTCCAATAACCTCGCCCCCGGTATAATCGGTTCTGGCAATGTTTTTCTCTCCAGAGAGGTTGACCATTCCTGCGGGCAGCGGAGTTTCTTCTTCCGGCACCTGGAGACTGACGGCTTCCTCCCTCTTTTTGTCCCAATCGTTTAGGGCATGCCGGGCTTCAGCGGGTGCTTTTAAGATCTGCACTACGGAATAGATCAGCACACACAAAGAGAGTATGAAGAATAGCTTCACGGCAATGGATAGCCCGGAACGCTTCTTCATACTCTCACCTCCAACCTTTGGCTTAATCAGCTTATTTTTTCGAATTCAGTCTGCGAAGTACGATAATACTGAGTATGGCAACGGCCAAACTGATCAGAATCAGGTTATACCAAGGTTCTGCTGTATCCGGCAATTTGTCGCCCTCTCCCGGTCCGGAGAGCGGAATCTCATCATCATCTATAATGACGTCGTCGCTTGGTGCCGGAGACGGTGTCGGCGTGGCCGAGACTTGCGGTGTTCCATTGTCGGTGCCGCCCATTGGCACAGGTTCATCCGTTACAGTCACTACAGCGGTTCCCGCTGAAGCTGTCACGGCTGGTGATCCGGTTGGAGCCGACGAAGTTCCCGGTGTGGCAGTAATGCCTGGGGACGTTGTCGGCCCGCTGCTAGGTGCGCTTGTAGGATTACCCGACGGCTCCGTTGAAGCGGAGGCGGCTGGTGTCGCGCCAGGATCAGTGGTTGGACCCGGTGTCACGGTAGCACTTGCTGTCGGACTAGGATTACTGGTTGGACCCGGTGTCGCGGTAGCGGCCGGTGTTGCGCTAGGTTCAGCTGTTGGATCTGGTGAGGCTGAAGCGGAGAAGATGAAGTCGATGCTTGTTGTCTTCCCCTGATATTCATTTCCCGCTCCCAGCGGAAAGGACACATCCATCTGGAGCACTTCCTGTGAGCCTCCGGTAAGTGTACCTATGGCTACCCTGCCTTCTGCCTCGCTCATCACTCCTGAATAGAGGATTACTCCCTCTTTTTGCAGGGTCATTTGCAGTATATTGTACAATTCCTCGTCTCCGGAGGTGAATTTAAAATCAACAAAATAATTAAACCGTTCATGACCCTCATTGATCACCGTATAATCTGAGGTCGTTGCGTCGCCCGGCTGCATATTGCTCATAATCTCGGTGCTCGTCGTATGGGAATTGACCCGGAGCTTAATCGTCTCTTCTGCGCTTACACCCCCGGCATGCCAGATGACACCTGCCAGAATGATCAGAATGTAGGCGCCTATAAAGCCGGCCTGAACTCTCTTCTTCACTTTCCACGCTCCTTTCTACCGGAAAGTAATCCTGCCCTCAGCGTCCTCTCGACAAATCCTTACTTTAACCCTGATGTTTCTTCAACTTTTGTCATAAAAAGTGGTTTTATGGAGAACTACTACATAATAAGGCGACAGTGTCCTGAAAACAGTGATCAGAGTTTTATAGCCATATGTATGTTCGTTATAACGAATATCTACAGTATAATTAAAATTGTAAATAAAGAAAAACGAAATAAAACATATTTATTGGCTAAAATCATTCAATTCAAGGATAAAATAACCGGTTATCGTTTAATTACTTCGATTTACTCATTATTTATCCATATTATTGTTAATGATAGCGTTTTATAAAGAACGATTCGTGATGAGTATACAAAAAAACAAGGCGGTTACAAGGAAGGGAAGCCGATGCTTTCCTTCCTAATAATCGCCTTGCTTAGTTATGTGCCGGATTGCGGGATTTAGTTCTCCTTAAAAAGCTGGGCTATTAGCTCATAGGAATGCAACTGGGCCGAATGGTCGAAAATTTGCGATGCGATGATGAACTCATCGGCATCGGTCTCTTCAACAATCTGCAGAAGCCGTTCTTGCAGAGCAGAGGGATCACCCGCTATAGAGTAATTCTGCTTGTTCTGCAGAATGGCTTTTTCCTGCATGGACCAGAGGCCATCCATGCTGTCTACCGGAGGCTGGAGCATGCCGGTGCGTCCACGGATGATGTTCAGGAATTGCTGCTGCTGAGAGGTGGCAAGTCTTCGGGCTTCCACTAGAGTGTCAGCGGCGGTAGCTCCAAGCCCGACCATAACATGAGGCTTGGATAGGGCAGCCGATGGCTTGAAGCTGCTGCGGTACAGTTGCAGGGCAGGCAGCAGATAATCCGGTGCAAAGTGGCTGGCAAAAGCGAAGGGCAAGCCTAGCTGCCCCGCCAGTTGGGCGCTGAAGCCGCTCGAACCCAGCAGCCAGATCGGAATGTTCAGGCCTTCGCCGGGAACAGCGCGCACTCCGAGTGGCCGCGAGCCTGCGCCGTTTGGATCAAAGTAAGCCCGGAGCTCGCTCAGCTGCTCTGGGAATTCGCTGCCGTCGCTGCCCAGGCCGCGCCGCAGCGCTCTGGAGGCTGCCTGGTCAGAGCCCGGAGCTCTTCCCAGCCCCAGATCTATGCGCCCAGGATACAGGGACTCCAGTGTGCCGAATTGCTCCGCAATCATGAGCGGCGCATGGTTAGAGAGCATGATGCCTCCAGAGCCCACGCGGATACTGCGTGTACCAGCGGCCACATGACTGATAACAAGCGAAGTGGCGGAGCTGGCGATGCCAGTCATATTATGATGTTCCGCCAGCCAGTAGCGTTTATAGCCCCACTCTTCGGCATGACGGGCCAAATCCAGTGTGTTATGAAATGAATCCGCTGCTGTACTGCCCTCTTTGATCGGAGCGAGATCCAGCACGGAGATGGGAATGTCCCGCAGTTGCTTCACTTTAATCCCTCCAGTAATGATGCTTTAAGCATCTTATAGCAGTATTTACAGCTATGAAATGAACTACCCGATAATTATAACATGAAATAATATTATTTACACACTTTAAGTAAGCGTTGAAGCAAGCAAACTAAAGTGAGAATGGATGGTCTGGGCTCTGATGGAACTGCAAAAACGGCTGTAGCCTATGGGCACAGCCGTTTCTGCAGTGTTGTACTGATTCGGGGATGAGCTTAATGAGCCTGCGCCGCTGCTGCGGCCAATTTATCAATGTCTGCAGCAGGGACTTCCATGAATGAAGAGACAATGGTCCGCTGATCCTCAAGCGCCGGTACGCCGGTGAATCCCACTTTGTAGATTATGCCTTCATCCTGCCAGAAATAACTGAGGAAATCCGGCTCGGTAGGCTTGCTGAGCTCTCCGTCGATTTTGTAAGGTTCCGTAACCAGCACCTCTTGTCCATTTACATGAGCGGCGGTAAGGGGAACGGCAAACTTTTCTCCGTCAATCCGGTAAAAAAAGACTTGTCCTTCCTGTTTGAAGGTTTCATATAAGCCTTGATTCTGCATTTGCAAAAAGGTGACATCAGGATTGGAGTATGCTGTCCAAAACACTGTTCGGGACATTCCCAGTCCGTCTAGAGGATAACTGAATTCAATGCTTGAGGTGAGCGTGGCCGTATGCATGGCAAAGCCGGACTCTTCCATAGGGAACTTGGGCACAAAGCCCATAATATCGGCAGCCATCCGTAAATCCTTCACATCAATGACATCTACATTAAAAAACTTTTTATTCACGAAGCTGCGTTTCATTTGTTCATCCGGATATTTGATGGAGGCCAGGAGTGATGCGATTTCTTGCTGTGATAGGGTACCGCTGCCTATATATAGTTTATAAACAATCCCATCCCGCTCCCAAATATAGAATAATTTCTGTACATGCTGATTGACATGCACATTGACATAGATTGTGTCTATTCCGCCAATGGTAGTGGGTTTCCGGTCAACCGGAAGAGGTGTCCCGCCGTCGCCGCGCGAGGATTCACTAAGTTCAACAGCCGTATAAATCTGCTCAACGCTGCTATCCTTGTAAGCTTCCAGCGAAAATTGCCCGGTGTGGGTATCCCCGTCGTACCGTACATAAGTGAGAGTAACTTGTTCAATCTCGTTATCCTCTGAGTTCGCAGTAGCAGCTTGAGGCGGAGTGACCGCAAGGTAAGCCCTCTCCAGAATGAAATCCGGGGGCAGCACGGACGGAGCCTGGAAGGCAAAACCCGCTTCCTCCACGGCTCTGTCCAAGCGATTATAATTTCTATTCTTGTACAGATTGATTAAATCATCGTTAACGGCTGTGTCGTTATTTTTTGAATCGCTGGAGGCATTCGTTAGTGTCACCACGCTCAGCAGAACCAGGAGCAGCACGGCTGCCGCTGATATCCGGTACGAGCCTTTTTTAAATGAGCGGATCATAGAAACCCTCCTTGTAATCTGCTGACGGTGCTGCGATCCGAAGAAATAAAGCACTTCGCGGTCGGTCCGTCCTTTAGAAAACTGCTTGAGAAATTCAACGAGCGTTAATCCGTATGCCGCAGCTTCTTCTTCTCCCAGCACATCCAATACGTGTGCGTCACAGGCCAGCTCCCGGTCGGTTTTCATTTTGTACAGTCCTAGCCAAGCTAAAGGATTGGGCCAATGAATAGCCGCGGCCGCACTGCCCAGCAGATTCCACAGGGTATCGCGGCGTTTATAGTGAGCAAGCTCATGGGCCAGAATGTGCAGCAGCTGCGGTGACGTTAACTCCTGAAGCGCCAGTTCCGGGACGTATATCCAAGGACGGAACACGCCGCTCAGGAAAGGGCTTTTGGCCGAGGAGCCGGTGTAGAGCGGGATCTTTCTTTTCACTCTGAACCGGTTCAGAGCGTCCTCAAGCACCGCAATTGGCCGGGGATCAGTAACCCGTCTCAGCCGCTTCCGCCCGCGGAGCTGCCTGCTCATGATGCCAAGTCCGTTCAGGAAAAGAAAGACTGCACCGCCGAACCAGATTATTGCAGCGGCCTTCAGCCAGGGAGAGTAGATACCTGCCGCACTGGAATGTCGGACTCCCGGCGCCTGCCCGTCTGCTTGTTGTAGGTGTCCTGCATTAATGGTGTCTCCGGTTCCGGTAGTGCCTGATTGCGGATCAGAATCAGAGTCCAGCCCCTGATTGCTTGGAGCAGCAGCTTGCAGATTCGGCAATGGATCAGCGGCCTGTCCCGTGAGCGCGCTCTTTATTCCTTCTCCATACTGAAGCACATGGAACATGCTGAGCGGACTGTCCGGGATCACCGGAAGCAGCATTCGGATAATGACCAGCAGCCACAGCAGGTAACGGACCCTGGCGCTGATGACCTTTTGCAGGATGGCATGAATTGCGATTACAACCAGAATCACCAGGCTCGCGGCTAATGTATCATCCAGGAAATCGACAAACAGGCTGTAGATCACATTCATTCCTGTGTACCTGAATCTTTGTGTGCTCCTTGTGCTTTCTTCTCCTGGAGCAACCGTTCCAACTGCTCAATTTCCTGGGCGGATAACGTAACCTCTTCCAAGAAGTTGGTGACCATCAGGTTGGCGGCTCCCCCGAAGACCCGCTTCAGAAAAGACTGGCTTTCTGCTTGTACACATTCCCGCTCGGAGAGCAGCGGATAATAAAGATAACTACGCCCGGATTTCTCGAAGCCAATGGCTTTCTTCTTAAGCAGCCGTGTGATAAAGGTGCGTACCGTCTGATCGCTCCATTCAATAGACCCCGGCAGGTGCTGGACAATTTGTTCAGCTGTAACCGGATGGTTGCCCCAGATGACTTTCATGATCTCCCATTCAGCCTCTGAAATTTTGGGGATGCTCTTCATATAATCGACTCCTCGCAGTTTCATGAATATTCAATCTACAAATGTAGTTTTAATCTCCTGGTTGATATTACACTTGTAGATCTAAATTGTCAAACGCAGAAAACCCCCGTTCTGCTTGCTTACAGCAGAGCGGGGGTTAGCGTTTGGCAGGTGCCGTAAATTACATTGCATCCTGATCGCGGAAGATTATCCGCGGGGTAGTTGCAATTTGTACAACTAAAAATTCATTGCTTTGGATTTTACGCATACTCAAGTTGTAGCGCCTTCCTCCAGCTCAACCGGCAATATGTATTCTGCGCGGACGGCACCGCCGTGGACCTGCTGAATGATCAAATCAACGGCAAGTTTGCCCATATCTTCAATGGGCTGGCGGATGGTGCTGAGCGGCAGAGCCAGCAGGCTTCGCAGGGCAATGCCGTCATATCCTACAATCCGCACATCCTCAGGCACCCGCAATCCCCGCTCCCGGCAAGCCTTAAGCGCATAAGCTGCAATCAAATCGCTGCCTGCAAAGATGCCGTCCACATCGGGCTGTTCGTTGAACAGCTGCACAAGCAGCCGCTCATAAGCTCCGACATCAAAGCTGTTGTTATCCGTATGCAGCAAGGTGTGCGGGAGGTTATGCTGCCGGGCGGTATCCGCAAAGGCCTCGGATCTTAGCACAGACAGGATATTTAGCTCAGGATGCCCACCGATATGGGCGAGCCTGCGGCAGCCTTTATTAATCAATAAGGTAGTAGCCAGCACCCCGCCCCGATAGTTATCGGAGCAGACATAAGGGATTTCCGGCGATATTCTGCGGTCAAAGGTGACGAGCGGCAGATTCATTTGCCGGTAGGCTTCAACTTCCAGGGTGTGGCTGCCCATAATAATGCCGTCGACCCGGCTTGCGCGAAGCATATCAATATATTCGAGTTCTTTATGTTTGTCCTGCTGCGAGTTGCAGAGCAGCAGCTTATAGCCGTTCCGGTAGGCATGCTCCTCGATATGGCTGGTCAATTCCCCGAAGAACGGATGAGAGACATGAGGGATGATCAGCCCGATAATATTTGATTTGGAGCGGCTGAGCGAGCGGGCGAGTTCGTTTGGCCGGTAATTGAGGTCATTCATCGCGCTGTAGACCTTTTTCTTCAGATCCTCGCTTAAGTACCCCCTGTTGTTCAGCACCCGGGAGACGGTTGTCACCGAAACGCCTGCCCTCAGCGCAACGTCTTTAATTGTAGGCATGTGGAACCTCCTGTCTTGGCGGGTCTTTGCACACTCATTCTAACTTGGATGCAAGGGACTGTCCATGAAGGGATGAACCTTCTATTTATGTTTCAAAAATTAGACTTTCCCCATATAATAAGAAGAAAAACGTCATAAATTGTAATTAATTTTATTTACTATATAGATTGAACTTGAGAATGTACATTTAGGGAAAAGTGGCGGAGGGGAATTTTGGAACTGGAGGAGCGATAGCGTCCGCCTTTAGGTTTGGATTTCTACCGCAGTTTGCGGTTGAATTCAGGAAATCCAAACCTAACAGCGGCCGGAAGTCCAAACATTCTCTGTAGTCACGGCCAATCCCAAAATAGAAGAATTATAAGTTCAGTCTATATATTTACTCTATTAAGCTTATAAGTAAATAGCAAAGCCCAATCATGATGGTTCCATACGCTTTTAATAGAAATTGTCGAATTTACCCGTTTCTGATTTTGGGAACTTTGGGATAGATGAATGGGAGTGTGCTAATGGGCAAGGGGAAAATTCAGCGCAGGTTACGGTATGGCTTGTTTTTGCTTTTATTTATGATGCTCAGCACGGCACTGTATCAGCCGGTGTCCGCCAGCAGCGAAGAACGGCGCCCTCAGAATGTGCTTGTCCTGCATTCCTATCAGAAGGGCTTTGCCTGGACGGATGACCAGGGTGCAGGCATTGAAGAGCAGCTCAAAGGAGCAGCCGATCCGCCGGTTATCTACACCGAGTATTTGGACTGGAAACGATTCCCCAGCAATGACAACCTCGAGCACTTCTACCAGATGATCAAGTTCAAATACCAAGCTCTTCATATCGATGCGATTATCGTTACGGATGATGCCGCTTTGAACTTCGCCATTCAGTACCGCAAGGAAATCCTGAGCGATGCACCCATCATATTCAGCGGCATTAATCAGTTAGGTATGGACAGTATAGCGGACAAGCGCAACATCACCGGAGTCATCGAAGAGATCGATTCTACAGAAACGATACGAATGGCGCTGGAGATCAATCCATCGATCCGTAAGGTGTACATTGTATTCGACAATTCTGAAAGCGGGCTCTCCACTGGTAAAATGGTCAGTGACCAGATTCTGTCTCTGGAGCGGGGACTCCAGATCATCCCGATGAACAGTCTCTCCAATGAACAAATCATAGATCAAGTATCCACCCTTTCATCAGACAGCATGGTTCTCATGACTACATACTACAGTGATACAACGGGAAGAATTACTGAATTTGACCGGTTCTCAAGCGAGCTTAGCGAGAGCAGCAGTGTGCCGGTATATCATATTTATGATTTTAGCCTGAATCACGGGGCCTTTGGCGGAAATCTGATTAGCGGCAAAATCCAGGGACAAACTGCAGCCAGCCTGGCTCTGCGGATTCTGGAAGGAGAAAATGCGGGAGAGATCCCTATTGTCTCGGACAGCTCCGTGCGAAAGGTTGTTGACTATAAGGAATTGCAGCGTTTCAACGTTTCCCTGAAGCAGCTGCCGGAAGGCAGCGAAGTCATCAACAAGCCCTTTTCCTTCTATCAATCCTATAAAAAGCTTGTACTGAGCATTGTCGCGGCATTCGCTGTTCTGCTGGCCTTTATTCTTATCCTCCTATTCTACGTGCAATTGGTCAAGCGAATCCGAAGCAACCTGGAAAAAAGCAATGAACGCTTCAGTTTGGCTGCCTATGGTTCGGATGCGGTAATCTGGGATGTGGACATGACCACGATGATCTACTACTTCTCGGACAGCTGGTATGAGCTGCTCGGCTATGAACTGGAAGAAGTGGACGAGAGCCATGGAGGGTGGAGAACTCTTATCCATCCAGAGGACGCAGAACATGAGAACCGCCTGCGCACTGAGCATCTGCAAGGCAAAAGTTCCTACTATTACTGCGAATACCGGATGCGGAGCAAATCAGGCGAATATAAATGGTTTCAGGCCCGGGGCAAGATGCTGCGCAACGCAGACGGAGGTTTTGTCCGTTTTGCCGGCTCCATGGTTGATGTTACGGACCTCAAAGGCTATGAGAGCAAGCTCCAAATGAGCTACCAGGAACTGGAGTCGACCTATGAGGAGCTTACGGCACTGCAGGATGAGCTGCTGGAGCAATATAACAAATTGGTCGAGAATCAGGCACTGCTGCAGACCAGCGAAGAGAAATACCGGCTGCTGGCCTATAACGATGTCTTAAGCGGTCTGCCGAACCGGCTGTCCCTTTCTGAGGAACTGCAGAAGTTTATCAAAGAACACGCTGGAGGGCACGCAGCCTTGTTCTTTCTGGATATTGATAATTTCAAATATATTAATGATACGATGGGCCACACCTTTGGCGACGAGCTGCTGGTCAAGGTCGGCGAACGGCTGCTGGGCTTATCGGACGGACGCAGCAAGCATTTCCGTTTCGGGGGCGACGAGTTTGTGATTCTGTTCGAGAATATCGAGGGATCGGATGAGGTCATCTCCTATGCACAAGCGCTTGTGCAGGGTTTCAAGGAGCCCTTCCAGCTGAATGCCAGCGTTGTTCACATCTCAACTAGTATTGGTATTGCCCAGTATCCGGAGAATGGGATCAATGCTGAAGAGCTTTTGAAAAATGCCGATATTGCCATGTATAAAGCGAAGGAAGCCGGCAAAGGAACGTATGTATTATACGGACAGGCGATGCAGCAGCATTTTGACGAACGGATGATCATTGAGAAGCATTTGAGAAATGCTATCTCCAATAATGAGCTTTCGCTTCATTATCAGCCCCTGGTGGACACCGCCTCAGGCGGAATCTGGGGCTTCGAGGCTCTGATCCGCTGGAACAGTCCGGTGCTTGGTTTTGTATCGCCGCTTTCGTTCATCAAAATCGCTGAAGACTGCCGGTTGATTGTCCCGATAGGTGAATGGGTGCTGCGGGCGGCCTGCCGGTTCATTAAAGAGCTCCATGCAGAAGGTTATGAGGGCTATCATATCTCGGTGAATATTTCGGTGATCCAGCTGATGCTGGATGATTTCACCGATATGGTGCTGGGCATTCTCAAGGAGACCGGATTGCCGCCGGAATATTTGGAGCTGGAGATTACCGAGTCGATCTTCATGGAATCCTTCGAAGCGATCAGTTCCAAGCTGGAATCGCTGAAAACACGGGGAATCGGCATTGCCCTGGATGACTTCGGAACAGGATATTCCTCGCTTAGCTATTTGAAGCAGCTGCCGATCACTACGCTGAAGATTGATAAGTCGTTTATTGACAGCATTGATACACCGAACAATATGTCACTGGCCCGGTCCATCGTAACCATCGGTCATGATATGGGGCTGAAGGTGACCGCAGAAGGGGTGGAAACCCGGGAGCAGCTGGCCTTTCTGGAGCGTACAAGCTGTGACAAGATCCAGGGCTACTTCATCAGCAGACCCATACCGGAAAAAGAGGTGGCCAGTTGGGTGGAGGGCAGGAGGGCGGGATAATGGAGCGAAGGATACCGGTCCCCGAACAGGGCGGTATCCTTTTCTGCTGTCTTTTGCTAATCGCTGCACTCTATTTCAGCAATCTCCGTGCCAGCTTAACCTTATTGCCGTATGGCGGATAGACAACCCCGAGGTCAAGCTTGGTCCCTCTTTTCACAATGCTCTTGCTGTGGGAAAAGAGATCAAAGCTATGCCTGCCGTGATATCCGCCGATGCCGGAGCCTCCCACTCCTCCAAATGGCAGATGTGCGCTGGCTACATGGGTAATCGTATCATTGATGCAGCCTCCGCCGAATGAAACTCTGGCCAGCACCTCCTGTTCCGCCTGTTTGTCTTCGGTGAACAGATAGAGGGCGAGCGGTTTGGGGCGCTCATTGATGCTGCGGATGGCTTCGTCCAGCCGGGTATATTCCATAATGGGAAGTACAGGCCCAAAAATCTCGTCCTCCATGGCCGCATCCTTCCAATCCGCAGGATAGAGCAGTGTAGGTTCTATGTATAGATCCTCCGGCACAACGGTGCCGCCCATAATGACCTTCGATTGGTCCCGCTGAATCATTCCGGCAATTCTGCGCAGCTGGCGTTCATTCACAATCCGCCCGTAATCCGGATTCTGCTGCGCATCCTGGCCGTAGAACTCTTGAATATAACGTTTCATTAAGGAGATCAGCTGGGATGCCACATCGCTGTGGACAAGCAGATAATCCGGGGCAATACAGGTCTGGCCCACATTGATGAGCTTACCCCAGACAATCCGTTTCGCTGCTATCTCCAGATTGGCGCTTTTATCGACAATGACCGGACTTTTACCGCCCAGCTCCAGTGTTACCGGCACCAGATTTTTGGCCGCGGCTTCCATGACTATTTTGCCGACAGGGACACTTCCGGTGAAGAAAATATAATCGAATTTGGCATGAATCAGCAGATTGGTGGCTTCTTTCTCACCCTGAATTACACGGATATAGGACGATTCGAAGGTTTCCCTGATCATATCCTCAATCACGGCGGTAATGGCCGGGGTACTCTCCGAGGGCTTCAGTACGGCGCAGTTGCCGGCGGCAATTGCCCCGATGAGCGGCTCGATCAGCAGCTGAAACGGATAATTAAAGGGGCCGATAATGAGCACGGTTCCGTATGGCTCGCTGAGGATCCGGCTTTTGGCCGGAAATATATGCAGCGGGGATTTGACCTTCACCGGCTTCATCCAACGCTTCAGATGCTTCATCATATATCCAATGCTGTCCAGTGTGAAGCCGATTTCCGTCGCATAGGCTTCAAATTCGCTCTTGCGCAGATCCTGATGCAAGGCCGCGATAATTTTCGACTCATTGCGGCGGATGGCATCTTTCAGCTTCTGCAGCTGGCGAAGCCGGAAGGCGGGCTCCTTCGTAGCCCCGCTGTGAAACCACTCACTGTGCTCGGCCAGCATCTGTTCAACGCTTTGGGCTGTCAACTCCGACATAAGTGAACCCTCCAATATATGATGTGTAGATATAGATGTGTTCGTGTATCCCCGAGAACAGCTTCCGGCAGGAATTACTTGTCCTGGCCGGGAGCCGAAGGGACGGTGCGGATGTAGTCGTTCATAGCCATCATATTCAGCAGCGTAATGCTGCTGCCTTTGAACTGAATCCAGCCGATATCGCGCAGATAACCCATTTCACGGGATAGTGACGGGCGGGCCGTATTCAAATGCTCCGCCCATTCTTTTCTGCTGAAGGGCAGCCGGATGACCTCGGAGGCTTGCTGAGCCGCTTGTTCCAGTAAAAAGCTGATCACCCGCCGCCGGAGAGGGCCGGCTGACAATATTTCGATCTTCCGGTTGACCAGCACCAGGCGCTCCGACAGATTCTCAATAAAACGTGTGAGCATGTCCGTGTCTGTGGTGAACAACCGGAGCAGCTCCTGCTTGCCGATAAACATGACGGAGCAGGGGCCTGTGGCTGTAACTGTAGCCGGAACTATATTTTCTCTGCGGAACAACACCGCTTCGCCAATGGTCTGTCCCTGATTTAGATGGGCAATGGTTACACTGCTGCCGGTAGGATGGGTTTTCTGAACCTCAATCCGTCCTTCCAGCACAATGCCGAGTTTGTCTGCAGTATCACCTTCCGCCAAGATCAGTGAATTCTTATGAAAGCTGCTTACGGTATATGTTATTTTTTGCAGCACCGCTTCGATTTCCTTTACGGTTTTCCCGCGGAACAGCAGGCAGGATTGCAGTACAGCGGGCTCCGGTTTCATAGCATTTCCTCCAAATTTATAGCATCTGGTAACATCCGTTACCGATTGTATGGCGAAAGTCTACTACAATTAGCCTTAACTGTAAAGGCGGGGCGAACGGAGTCCTGTATTGGTAGCCTATACCTATTAAAGGAGTGAACGTGCAATGAGTAATATGTTTTGTTTTCAATGTCAGGAAGCGGCTAAAGGATCGGGCTGTACGATTCAGGGAGTCTGCGGGAAAACTAGCGATGTGGCAAATCTTCAGGATCTGCTGATCTATACGCTGAAGGGTATTTCCATCTTTGCACGCCGGGGCCGGGAGCTTGGAATGACCGACTCTACCACGGAGAAATTTATTATAGAGGGTATGTTCGCTACAATAACCAATGCTAATTTCATGCCTGAAGCTTTCATTGCCAGAATCAAAGAGGGGTTGATCCTACGCGGCCAGTGGAGCAGTAAATTGCAGGCAGCCGGAGTAGAGGTTCCTTACGCCGGGCATGATGCGGCTCTTTGGACGGCAGACACCGATGAGGCACTGCAGGCGAAGGCGGAGACGGTAGGAGTTCTGTCCACGGAGAACGAGGATATCCGTTCCCTGCGTGAACTGCTGACCTACGGGCTGAAGGGAATGGCAGCGTATATGGAGCATGCCGCAGTGCTGGGCTATTACGAAGAAGGCGCACATGCTTTTATGGAAAAAGGTCTGGTGGCGACTCTGGATGATACACTCACGGCGGATGAACTGACTGCACTTGTGATGGAATGCGGCAAGCTGGGTGTAGATGTGATGGCTTTGCTCGACCGGGCCAATACAACAACTTACGGCAACCCGGAAATCACCAAGGTGAATATCGGTGTAGGGCAGAATCCGGGGATTCTGATCAGCGGGCATGACCTGAAGGATATGGAAGCGCTGCTGAAGCAGACCGAGGGCACCGGAGTGGATGTGTATACACACAGCGAGATGCTGCCGGCGCATTATTATCCTGCTTTTAAGAAATACAGCCATTTCGTGGGCAACTACGGCAATGCCTGGTGGAAGCAGGCGGAGGAATTTGAAAGCTTTAACGGACCGATTCTCATGACGACGAACTGCATTGTGCCGCCGAAGGAGAGTTATATCGGCCGTTTGTATACTACGGGCAATACCGGTTTCCCGGGAGTGCAGCATATTTCGGCGGATGCCAATGGAGCGAAGGACTTCTCGGCTATCATTGAACAGGCCAAAGGCTGTGCGGTTCCGGAAGAGATCGAAACCGGCGAGATTGTCGGCGGATTTGCCCACGCGGCCGTAATGAACGTAGCCGATCAGGTGGTTGAGGCCGTTCAGACCGGAGCTATCAAGCAGTTCTTCGTAATGGCCGGCTGTGACGGCCGGATGAAGAGCCGCAATTATTATACCGATTTCGCTGCCGAACTGCCGGGAGACACAGTGATTCTTACGGCAGGCTGTGCGAAGTACAAATATAATAAGCTTGCGCTTGGCGACATCGGCGGGATTCCGCGTGTGCTGGATGCCGGCCAATGCAATGATTCCTATTCGCTTGTCGTGATTGCCCTGAAGCTCAAGGAAGTATTCGGACTTGAGGATATTAACGATCTGCCTATCTCCTACAATATTGCCTGGTATGAGCAGAAGGCAGTAATTGTACTCTTGGCACTGCTGTATCTGGGTGTGAAGGATATTCACCTAGGACCTACGCTTCCGGCCTTCCTGTCGCCGAATGTTGCCAAGGTGCTGGTCGATACCTTCGGTATCAGCGGTATTACAACCGTACAAGAAGATATGGAGAAATTTATCGCAGCTGTATAACTGAATGGCCATTGTGCCATATAAAATAGGGGTACTTCTCATTGCTATGAGAAGTACCCCTATTCAGTTTATTATTCGAATACCTCCTATGGCAGGCGGTACACCGCGAACGGCTCGCCGCTGCGGAAGGTGCCGCTGGCCTGATCCAGCTTGTCCATGAGCTCAGCATCCGGCTGCAGGGCAACGCTTTGCAGATTCTGCTGCACCTGCTCCACGCGGGTGGCTCCGACAATCACCGTGGATACAGCCGGTTTGTTCATCAGCCAGGCCAGGGACAGCGCAGCCATAGAGGCGCCGGTTTCTTCGGCAATCCGCCCGACCCGGTTCCCCAGCTCAATCCGGCCGGGGGTAAGGAAGCGGCCGAAGTTTGGATCGGTTTCGGCTCTGGAGCCTTCCGGCGGTGCGCCGTCACCAGCATATTTGCCGGTAAGAATACCTCCGGCAAGCGGGAAGTAGGGGATAATCCCGAGCCCTTGATCCAGGCAGAGTGGAACCAGCTCGGCCTCCGGCGTCCGGTCAGCCAGAGAGTAGCTGCACTGAATCGAGGTATACTTGACCAGATTCCGCGCCTCGCTGATGCCCAGCGCCTTCATTAACTCCCAGGCCGCATAATTGGAGGCCCCGATATAGCGGACTTTACCCGCCGATACCATATCATCCAGGGTCCGCAGCGTCTCCTCCAGCGGTGTATAGGGATCAAAGGTATGGATCTGATATAAGTCTACATAATCGGTCTTCAGGCGGCGCAGGCTGCCTTCCAGCTCCAGCATCAGGTGATGGCGGGAAGAGCCGCTGCCGTTAGGGCCTTCGTGTCTCGGAAGACCTGCTTTCGTAGCAAGAACTGCACTTTGGCGTCTGCCCTCCAGCGCCAGTCCGATGATCCGCTCCGATTCGGTGCCGGCATAAATATTAGCGGTATCGATAAAATTAATGCCCTGATCGAGCGCGGCATGGACGATATCAATGGAGGTCTCCTGATCGGCTCTTTTGCCAAAGGAATTGGTCCCCAGACCCAGTGCGGAGACCTGCAGCCCGCTGTTACCCAAACGGTGATATTTCAAGTGGTTCACTCCTCTTGTTCAGCATAGTGGTGTATTTCGTCAAAGCACAGACAGATCTGCCCCGGAGAACAGCTGCAGTGCAGTGTCCATAAATAAGCGGACGGCAATCGAGGTCTCCTCCAGTGTATGGACGGCGAGATGGATATCCCGGTAAGCATCGGGGGCCAGCTCCTTTATGATCACATTCGGCGGTGGAGACAGCAGGGACAGCTGCGACATGACACCAATAGCCAGCCCCTCCTTAACCATATTGAGTGCGGTCATGTAGCTGTTCACTTCGTATTTCACATTTAGCTTGCTGCCTCCCCGATGGAACAAATCAACGACCGGAGGCTCATAACCTGCCCGGCAGATCAGCATCGGCTCGTCTTCCAGATCCTTGACACAGATGACATGCTTCTCACGGAGCGGATGGCCGCCAGGAAGCACTGCGTACAGTTTCTCCCGGTAGAGCGGAATCGTGGCAAATTCTTCTTGCGGCGGAATAATGAAGCCGACATCAATAAGCCGGGTCTCCAGCCATTCTTTAACCTCAGCAACCGAACCTTCATAGAGAACAATCTCAATCTCGGGATATTTCTCGGTAATGGAACGGATGATTTTGGGGACAAAATAAGCAGACGCCACCGGAAAGGCCCCAATGCGGATGAGTCCCTTCTCCAGGCCCTTCTCAGCGGAGATTTCCTGCTCAACCTTGTCAAACCCGTTTAGAATTTCCCGAAAAATAATCAGAACACGCTTACCGATATCAGTGAGCATCAGCCCGCTGCGCCGGTCGCGCAGCAGCAGCTTCACTGCAAGCTCAGACTCTAGCGCGGAGATGGCCCGGCTGACTGCAGGCTGGGTCATGTTCAGCGCCAGACCGGCTTTAGTGAAGCTGCCGCTCTCGGCAATTTTGACGAATAGGCGAATTTGATTGTTGTTCATATCGAATCTGGTATGCCCCTCATGAATATAATTCATTTCAATTATGACTGTGCTTATTGTATCATTTGGAATGAAAATAGAACAAGGGGTGATGAGATGCAGCAGCGGAAGAAAAACATTGCTTTGCTTATATTTCTGGTTATAGTCTGGGGGATCAATTGGCCGCTGTCCAAGATTGCTCTAGCCTACGCTCCGCCCTTGTTGTTTGCCGGAATCCGTACGGTTATTGCCGGAGTGATCCTCATTGTTGCTGCGCTTCCTAAAAGGAAGGCCCTTCAGTTCAGCAAGCTATGGCCGGTCTATCTGACCTCGGCCTTTCTCAGCATCGTTTTCTATTACGGGTTCCAGACGATCGGCCTGCAGTATATGCCCTCAGGGCTGTTCTCGGCCATTGTCTTTCTGCAGCCTGTGCTGCTCGGTATCTTTGCCTGGATCTGGCTGGGAGAGCGTATGTACGGAATGAAGATGTTCGGCTTGCTGCTTGGTTTTCTCGGGGTAGCTGCGCTCAGCATTGGCGGATTTACCGGAAGTATCTCCGCCTTGGGTGTAGGGCTTGCCCTGGCCAGCGCACTCAGCTGGGCCTTGGCGACCGTGTACACGAAACGAAATGCGGTGCGGGTAGATATGCTGTGGATGACGGCAATGCAGATCATGATCGGGGGCGTCATCTTGCTGGCTGCCGGTTCGGCTGTGGAGAGCTGGTCTGATATTACGTGGAACAGCGCCTTTATCGTGAACACGTTGTTCATTGCGGTGTTCGTCATTGCGCTGGGGTGGATGGTTTATTTCAAGCTGATCAATGAGGGAGAGGCCAGCAAGGTCGGTTCATTCACCTTCCTGATTCCGCTGATCTCGATCGGGTCAAGTGTAGTATTATTAAATGAGCGGATTACGCTGAATCTGGTAGTGGGTATGCTGCTGATCGTATGCAGCATTATTCTGGTGAATGTTAAGATAGGCCGGGCCGCACGGCGGCTGACAGGTTAAGACAGGGGGATAAGCATGTATATTCAGACGGATGGGCAAACGGCGCATGATAATTATAAGCTGCTGATCGGCAGCATTGTGCCCAGGCCGATTGCCTTTGTAACCTCGGTGGATGAAGCGGGAATCGTGAATGCCGCTCCGTTCAGCTTTTTTAATATTGTAAATGATGATCCGCCTATGGTCATGTTCTCCTGTGTCCGCAAAGCAGGCGGAGAAATGAAGCATACGCCGCGCAATATAGCGGCGAATAAGGAATTTGTGGTCCATATCGTCGATGAGGATAATATCGCTGCAGTCAACCATACCTCAATCAATGCACCCGGCGGAATCAGCGAACTTGAGCTGGCCGGGCTGACGGCGGTACCCGGACAAGCCGTCAAGGTCCCGCGCGTACAGGAATGTAAGATTGCGATGGAATGCCGGCTGGTGCAGCTTGTGGAGCTCGGACATTGCGATATGGTTATCGGCGAAGTGCTAGGCTTTCATGTAGAGGATGAGCTGGTTCATAACGGCCGAATTGATGTCGGCAAGCTGAAGCCGGTCAGCCGTCTGGCCGGCGCGTCTTATGCAGCAATTGGCCGGACGTTCGAGCTGGACAGACCTCAGTATGAATCTGTCACGGCCAATCCCAAAATAGAAGAATTATAAGTTCAATCTATATAGATCAGATATTTTAGGCAGAGGAAGGCTACTGCGCCTGATTTCTTAACCGCAGGCTTTGGGCAGTGAAGACAAGTTCTTCATCTGTCCCGCTGATCTTGGCGGTGTATTCTCCAATCGTAACTTCGCTGTTGCAGATTTTGCGGACTGTAATATTTTTGCCGGCGGTAAGCACTGATTTCTCGGAGGACTGCTTCCCTACAGTCTGTGCGCTGATGGAGCCTGCCGCCTCGACTGTGGAGTCCGTGCATTCCGCTTCGTTCATTACGAAACGGACATTGCCGGAAGAGAACAGCTGGCTGTGCAGAATACCCTCCTTATGAACATGGAGATCTCCGCCGGATTTAATAATGCTATGCTGTGACGAGGCGATGTCGATCCGTGTATTCTCCTCCTGCATCCCGGATATGGCGTCATGCAAATCCTTCAACAGCTTCAGAAAGGTGCTTAGTACAGCATCCGTGAAAAAATCGGTGAACTGCCCCGGGTGCAGGAATACCTCCAGCATATGTCTCAATTGCTTGGTGTCGATAGGATAATCGGGATTCATCCCGGCAATAACCTCCTGGAGATCACTGATCAGGCCGGGGAGATGGTCATATTTGCTTTCCAGCAGCAGCATAACGACCAGACCGTATTTTACGGTTTGCTGGCGTGATTGGACGGTATTCGCCAACTGCTGCGACGCTTTTCTCAGACTGGTCATTTCCTCCATCAAGAGAGCGGAGTACATGCAGAGGCGGTTATGTCTCGCTCCATAATGACCGGAGTACAATTGGCTGCTGACAACCTTGCCCTGGACAAAAATGCTTCCGGTAGCAGTGATTGTCGCATGTGTAACGTCGCCGTATATGTATACATTTCCCAAAGCCTCAAGGATGGTCTGGTTTCCGATATCATTGGTGGCGACCACATCACCCGGGAACATCATTTTGGCGGCTTCGGGGTCCATGTCCCCGGGAACAAGATATGTCTGGGGAAAATCAAAAACCTTGCGGTTCAGACCAGATCCCGTTAAGCGGGGCCTTCCCTGGCGGAGGGAGGCGATCCCGCCGTCCGCCAGCAGGGTTGTACATTCTTTAGTGACCAGCTGAATATCTTGCGGCGGCGGGGAGGGAATAATTCCGCCATACACGTCGATGCCGGGCACTCCCTCTTCTGCAGGCAGCTTACGGGCAATGACCTCTCCCTCCTGGACAAAGGGAACCCTTGGATGGTTCAGGGAATCTGCAGGATCGGCAGTCCGAATGAATTCATATTCCCTGTCCTCGGCAAATAACAGCTCCAGCCGGGCATTTTTGCCGGGAATAGGGGCTTTACCCTCTGCGATGCAGACCGGGAGATAGGTAGGGTTGTTCAGCTCTGCATAAAGAGCCGGAATATTGAGCTCGCGCATAATGGAGCTTTTCTTGAAGCCGGCGATAATCTGGTCCACCGTGAGGGTGGACAGCAGCAGGCCGCAATTTGGTTCCGCCCGGACCGTGACATCTGCTGCAGCCGGGGAGCTGGCGAGCTTCCAGGCGTACTTTTCTGCACGGTAGAGCGTGAAGTAGGCCTTCAGTCTATCTTCGGATACAGTGATCTGATACTGCGGCTTCTCGCAAATCTCCCAGGTGATACGGTCCGTGGGGGTTACCTCCGTAGGATCTGTCACCGTCTTCCGGTTAATATTCAACACCACAGGGTGAACGGAGGAAATGACAGCGGGTTTGCCGCCGGGCAGAGGAGGAGTAATAAATATTTGGTTGTTCTGTACGATAATACGTCCGTTCTTATCCTCATCTCCCTCACGGAGCGGCTTAACCTGCACTGAGGGCAGAGCCAGAAGATCGGGGTTACCGATTGGCGTTGTGGTATGAAATACATGCCCGAATTTTTTCTCGATGATATGCTGTGGCATTACTCTAACCTCGCTTCTTCGTATAATCAATGGTATCTGTACAGAAAAGAGCATCATGGACTATGATAGATTGTCTTCACCTACCGGTACCCAAGTCACATCTCAATTGGCAGCCTGGCGACCATGAATGGATAGTCTCACATTCTTAGGCCCATCGCTTTGCGTCCTGCCCTTTCGGGAAGTTTGCCTTTAAAAAAATAGATCAATGATATACATTCAGCATGAGGTCATTTAATCGACTCAAATCGACAGGGAATGTTCAATACTGGGTTGGTTGCCAATATAATTCTACAAACAAGCTTAATTCTAGTACTTTAGTATTAATTTTTCAACTTAATAATAATAAATCTCTCTGGTATCCCTTTAAAAGGGACGGCTTTGAGTCCAAGCGATATTACAAGCAAAAACGACCCTGCCTTCATCTCAAAGGACAGGGTCGTTTCTGCAAAAAAAGGACGCTCCCAAGCTTATAGCTTGTGGGAGAGCCCTCTTTTGACAAGATGTACGGCGCGCGCGCTTCCGGACCGGACGGAGGCTGGTGCCGGTATAACTGTAGCTGCATAATCGGCCCGTTCAATTTCCTCCAGCACCCGGTTCAGATGGGAGAAGACGGCTCCGAGATCGCGGACTGCTGTCAGCGAGCATTGACCCTGCAGCTCGGAGAACCAGGCAAACTGCAGATCCCGGGCGCGGCGCAGCGCTTCGGGGAGCGAACGGGTGCATTCGGCATCGGATAAAGTTTTGGTTCCATACAGGGCGATGCAGTCTGCGGTTGCCGTTACGACCTCTGTCATCCAGTCAGCTGCCGCATAATGTGCAGGCAGGAGGGAAATCTCCTCAGCGATCTCCTTGACGTAGCGGTGAACCTTCTGCAGATGCGAGGTTGCCTGTGTCAATGACCGCAATCCGCTGCGGCATTGATAATGGGATAACGTATAGTGCAGCTCTTTCTGCTGCTTGTCGCTCTTCGCCAGCAGTTGTCCGGAACGCACCAGCCTCTCCGGAGCCTGCTTAGAACTGCTGCTCTCTGCGGCGAGTCCGGTCAAGGCATCGGCCAGCAGCAGGGTCCCTTCCAGTGCCAGGCGTTTCACCTTGACGAACCCCCCGGGGGGGACGATAATCATATTTATTATTAAGGCAATCAGTACGCCGATTAAGGTCTCCGCGACTCTCCACACGATATAAGGGTCCTGATAAAAGGTCAATGCCAGCACGGAGGTCACACCGACCTGGGAAACGGCTTGAATGTTAATCCGGCAGGCGGTGGCCACACCGATGCCGATCAACAGCATCAGCAGAATAGACAGTGCCCCCACGTCGAAGAAATGGCCCACGAGCAGGCTGACAATTCCACCGAGCACAACGCCCATCAGACGGTAAATCCCTTTTTCCAGTGAAGCCTTGACGCTTCCTTGGGTGATAAGAATTGCGGCAAGCGGTGCAAAGTATAAATAACTGTCGCCATGCAAGCTGTGAACCGCAAGCCAGGAGAGTGAAGCAGCAATCGTAACGCGTATCATATATAGAGATAATCCGAATTTTTCAAGGCGGTCCTGCAACCCCTCGTTCATGTTAGTCATCTTCTTTCACATCAATAAGAGAACATTTTTAGGTTTTCAGCAATTTTCATTATAGCACTCAAAAACAACAATAACGGGGCATAGTTTTTACGAACTTGTTAAGTTTCTGCGCTGCATTTAACATTGTAAGCTATCGCATATATTGCATTAATCCTATATGCTATATATATTGAAGTGTGTCGAAGGAAGGGAGGAATTGTCGCTTATCAGCGCTGAGCATGCCACTTTAGATTGTTCCCTGCGAGAAGCGGGTAAAATAGGTTGTACTACATAAGGTAAGGGAGGTCGTTAGCCATAACTACCCTGGAAGACACTATTATTTCTTTTGACCAGGTTACCAAACAATACGACGATGAAGAAGCCGTGTTAAAAGGAGTCAGCTTCGAGATCGAACGCGGCAAATTCTATACACTGCTGGGACCCTCGGGCTGCGGAAAGACGACAATCCTGCGTCTGATCGCCGGGTTCGCTGAACCAACGGAAGGTTCCATTTATTTGAACGGCAAAATCATCAACCACATTCCCGCCAACGAACGGCAGGTCAATACGGTATTTCAGGACTATGCCTTGTTTCCGCACCTGAACGTATTTGAGAATGTGGCCTTTGGACTGCGGATCAAGAAGCTTAAGAAAGAGGTCATCACGCAAAAGGTGCAGGAGGCGCTGCGCTTCGTCAACCTTGTAGGCTACGATCAGCGGGCCATTAATGAAATGTCCGGCGGACAGAGGCAGCGTGTAGCGATTGCCCGGGCCATCGTCAATGAACCGCAGGTGCTGCTGCTCGATGAGCCTCTTTCGGCACTTGATCTGAAGCTGCGCACGGAAATGCAGTACATTCTGCGGGAAATGCAGCAGCGGCTGGGCATCACCTTTATCTTCGTTACCCATGACCAGGAGGAAGCGCTGGCCATGTCCGACTGGATTTTTGTCATGAACGGCGGACGTATTGAGCAGAGCGGAACGCCTAACGATATTTATGATGAGCCGATCAACCGCTTCGTGGCTGATTTCATCGGCGAGTCGAACATTGTGCCCGGTATGATGATTGAGGATTATATTGTTGAATTTAACGGCCACCGCTTTGAATGTGTGGATGCGGGGCTGAAGCCGAATGAAGCGGTGGAGATCGTGATCCGTCCGGAGGATCTGGAGATTGCTGCCGTTGAACAAGGCAAACTGCGCGTCCGCGTGGATTCTCAGCTGTTCCGCGGCGTGCATTACGAGATCAGCTGCTACGACGGGTCCGGCCACGAATGGCTGGTCCATTCCACGCGCAAGGCGGAGGTCGGCAGCGAGATCGGGCTGTATTTCGATCCGGAAGCGATTCATGTTATGCGTTTCGGGGAAACGGAGGAAGAATTCGACAGACGTCTGGAAGCTTACGGCGAGGTGGAGAGCCATGAAGAGTAAGGGCCGGTCGTATTTCCTCATCCCTTATTACTTATGGATCGCCCTGTTCGTCATAGCGCCGGTGCTGCTGGTTGTCTACTACTCCCTGTTTGATCTGGACGGGCATCTTACACTGGACAACTACGTGAACTTCTTTACACCGGTATATATGAAAATGATGCTCAACTCCTTCTGGTACGCGATCCTGATTACGCTGTTCTCGCTGCTGGTGGCTTATCCGGCGGCGTATCTGCTGACCCGGACGAAACATAAGCAGCTGTGGCTGCTGCTGATCATCCTGCCGACATGGATTAATCTGCTGCTGAAGACGTATGCCTTTATTGGTATCTTTGGGACCTTCGGGCCGGTCAACAATGTCTTCGACCTGCTGGGCATCGGAGAGCAGCAAATCCTCTTTACAGGTTTCAGCTTTGTCTTTGTTTCGGTATATATCTTTATCCCGTTCATGATCCTGCCGATCTTCAGCGCTCTGGACGAGTTGAACCTGTCCCTTGTAGATGCGGCCCGTGATCTGGGTGCCTCCGGGTGGACGACGTTCCGGCGGGTCATTTTCCCGCTGACCATCTCCGGGGTGCGCTCCGGCTGCATGGCGGTATTCATTCCGGCGTTATCGCTGTTTATGATTACCCGCCTTATCGCCGGCAACCGGGTCATTACGCTGGGCACCGCCATTGAGCAGCATTTTCTGGTCACTCAGGACTGGGGCATGGGCTCTACAGTTGCTGTCTTCCTGATTGTTATCATGGCGCTGTTCATGATTCTGTCGGGCAGCTCGCGGAAAGGGGTGCGGCATGAGAAGTAATAAGAATGGGATTTCAAATCTGTACCTGGTGCTGGTCTTTGCCGTGCTGTACGCACCGATCTTCTACCTGATGTACTATTCCTTCAACAGCGGCGGGACGATGCATGGCTTCGAGGGCTTCACGCTGGATTATTACCGTGAGGTTGTGCAGGATACGCGGCTGATGATTATTATGATTAACACTTTGGTGATTGCCCTGCTGTCTTCGGCGATTGCTACGCTGATTGCGATCATCGGGGCGCTGGCCATTCAGCGCATCCGCAGCCGGAGGGCCAAGAATACACTTCTCTCACTGAACAATGTGCTGATTGTCAGTCCCGATGTCATTATCGGCGCGTCTTTCCTGATCCTGTTCACGATTGCCGGAATCAAGCTCGGCTTCGTGTCGGTCCTGCTCTCGCATGTTGCATTCAGCGTGCCGATTGCCGTGCTGATGATCCTGCCGCATCTGCAGGACATGAGCCCGACGCTGACCGATGCTGCGCGTGATCTCGGGGCCAGCCGCCGCGATGTGCTGACCAAGGTGATTCTGCCGATCATTAAACCCGGGATCTTCAGCGGCTTCTTTATGGCCCTTACCTATTCACTGGATGATTTCGCGGTGACATTCTTCGTAACAGGCAACGGATATTCGACGCTTTCAGTGGAAATCTATTCACGGGCGCGGCAAGGTGTATCGCTGTCGATTAACGCGTTGTCCACGCTGATCTTCCTCTTCACTATCTTGCTTGTCGTCGGTTATTATTTCCTGAACCGCCGGAAGCAACGCCCGGCGGTTCATATCGCAGAGCCGGCCGCTGAAGTGGGGGTGCCTAGATGAAACAGCTGGTGAATGCTTTTCTGGCGATTCTTATCGTCGCATTTGGGCTGATGTTCCTGGCTTCTAGGCTGAATTCGGCTGAAGGCTATACGGGCGGCAATACGCTGACCATCTATAACTGGGGCGATTATATCGAACCTGAACTGTTGAAGCAGTTCGAGCAAGAGACCGGGATTACGGTCATTTACCAGACCTTTGATTCCAATGAGGCGATGCTGACCAAGGTCGAGCAGGGCGGGACAACCTTCGATGTTGTTGTGCCTTCAGACTATGCTATCGCCAAGATGCGGGAAGAGAAGCTGCTGCTTCCGCTGAATCACAGCAAGATTCCGAATCTGGCCAATATTGATCCGCAGTTCATGGATCTTTCCTTCGATCCGGGAAATCTGTATTCGGTGCCGTATTTCTGGGGAACAGTAGGCATTATCTACAACCCGGAAATGACGGAGGGGATTGATTTCAGCAGCTGGGATTCCCTGTGGGACAGCAGGCTGAACAATAGTATCTTCCTGGTTGACGGTGCCCGTGAGGTCATGGGGATGGCGCTGAACAGCCTGCATTATTCCGTCAATGACCGGAATGAGGATCACCTGCAGGAAGCGCTGGCCAAGCTGAACAAGCTGTCTCCCAATGTGAAGGCTATTGTCGGTGACGAGGTCAAAATGCTGCTGGCGAACGAAGAAGCAGCCGTCGGGATCGTATGGTCCGGCGACGCCTCGGAAATTATGGATGAGAACGACAAGCTCGATTATGTGGTGCCGGAGGAAGGTTCGAACAAATGGTTCGATAACATGGTCATTCCGCGCACGGCGGCCAATGTGGAGGGGGCGCATAAGTTCATTGACTTTATGCTCCGTCCCGATGTGGCGGCGAAGAATGCAGAGTATGTAGGTTATTCCACACCTAACGTTCCGGGACTTGCGCTGCTGCCGGAGGATATTTCCGGAGACACCCGCTTCTATCCGCCTGCTGAAATTACCGACCGGCTGGAGGTTTACGACAACCTCGGCAAGCGGATGCTCGCCCATTACAACGAGCTGTTCCTGAAGTTCAAGATGAACAAGAAATAAGCTGGTGCATAATATGCCAGTTAGTCAGTCATAGCCAGTAGAAAGCGCCCAAATGCGGAGTTTCCGTATTTGGGCGCTTTTTTTGTTGGGGTGGTGAAAAGATGGGAGACTTAAATTGAAGAGAAAATGCACTCTCATAAAACCAGAAATCAGTTTTTGGGTTCTATATATAACAGATAGCCGTTCCAAGCATTATTTGATCCCGACTCTCATCCGGTAGCTGATGTGTACCGGCAGGGTGCGGCCCTGAAAATACTGCTCCACCGCTACAGAGAAATCGGAAATAAGCTGCTCCAGTGCGGAAGAGCCGAGCTTCAGAACGGTTTGAATGCCGCCTTGACTGAGTGCCAGCCCGACATAACGTTCGGCATCACATTCTTCTGTATTATGAAAAACAATTTCCCGCGCAAAGGAGAAGCAGCCGCTGGCCTCTATCCGCCCCAGATGTCCTTCTTTATCCCATTTATGCGCCTGTTCGGCAGATGGCTGGAGTACATCAAGCAGTTTATCGGCGGCGGATATCAGCTGTTTGTAGCGGGTTTCAATATCCGCCTGTAGTACGAGTGGCCAATCGCAGTCATAAGCGGCGAACACCCCGCCTTGGCGCAGGCAGCGGGAGATTTCCTGCAGCGTGCTTATCGGCTCCATCCAGTGGAATGACTGGGAGCAGGTAATGATATCAACACTGCCAGAGTCAAAGGGCAGCTGGTTGGAGTATCCTTGGACAAAGGACAGGGATTGTTGCTGTCCTTGCCGGGCAAGCTTGTCAAGCGCTTTGGCCAGCATGTCGGGGTTAGGTTCTATGCCGACTATGGAGTCGGCACTCTCTCTCCACAGAAAGGTGGACAGTCCTGTTCCGCAGCCTATGTCGGCCACGAGGGCAGGGCGGCAGCCCAGGTAATTCGTCAACAATTCAGTAACCAATTGCGGGGCTTCCGGACGGTAACGGTCGTATTCGTCCTGAAATCCCAAGAAGCGGTCGATGTTTTGCTTGCTGTTGCCTGCAGGAATCATTGAATCCTCTCCCATCACTGATCTTTAGCTTTATTGTAAAGTTAAAAGCTTCCGAAGTCATCTGTTTCAAGCTCTAACGAAGCAGCTCAGGAGCAACGGCAGGCACGAGACCCTCGGCCGCGGCGCGGTTCAGCAGAGCAGAGATTGCAGCGTAGCCATCCTCTCCGAGATTCATCGAGAATTCATTCACGTAAAGATCAATATGTGATTTGGCGACTTCTGGAGCCAGCTCCTGGGCGTGGCTCAGGACATAATCTCTGCTTGCTGTAGGATGATCCCAGGCGTATTGCAGCGAACTGCGTATCCAGCCGGAGATGGCTTCGCTGTCCAGATCGCGGCGGGCGATAATTGCCCCAAGCGGTATAGGCAGTCCGGTATCGCTTTCCCACCAGCTGCCAAGATCAGTCAGCATATGGAGGCTATAGGAGGGATAAGTGAACCGGGCTTCGTGAATCACCAGTCCGGCATCAATCTGCCCGTCACGCACGGCAGGCATAATCTCATCGAAAGGCATAACGACGATTTCGGCTGGACCGCCCGGCACCTGCTGCGCAGCCCAAAGGCGAAAGAGCAGGTAGGCGGTGGAGCGCTCGCTGGGTACGGCGATTCTGCGGCCCGACAGCTCCTTGGGATGCTTGATGGCGCCCGGCCCTTTGCGGGTCAGCACCAGCGGGCCGCAGCCCCGGCCAAGTGCGCCGCCGCAAGACAGCAGCTTGTACCGCTCCAGCACCCAGGGAAGGGCAGCATAGGAAATTTTGAGCACCTCAGGCCCGGCGCCATCAGCAGCCAGACCGTTCGTAATATCAATATCTGCATAGGTAACATTCAGCTTGGGTACATCCTCTACTAGCCCGTGCGCCCAGGCATGGAACACAAAGGTGTCATTGGGGCAAGGGGAAAAGGCGATATTCAGCTCGGTTGTCATTACAGCACCTCCAGTAGTATAACAGCCGCGGCCTCCAGGGCCTCCAGGGCTTCATTGATCTTCCACGCCGCCCGGTCGCGCGGGCCGACCGGGTTCGAGATCGCGCGCAGCTCCAGCGCCGCGATCCCGAAGTGCCGGGCGGCCACGGCAACCCCGTGGCCTTCCATCGCCTCCGCGACGGCACCGGGATGCCGCGCCGCCAGAGCGGCGGCCGTCTCTGCGGTGCCGGTCGCCGTTGACACGGTAAGCACAGGACCTGTGCTTACCGTAAGCCCGGCCGCTGCGAGCGCGGCCGCAACGGCCTGCACCGTGCCGGAGCGGGCCGGCACGGACACGCGGCCGAAGCCGAGCTCGGCCGCGCTGCGGAAGCCCTCCGGCGTCTCCGCCCCGAGGTCGGCGGCAATCATCTCGCTGGCGAGCGCGAGCGAGCCTACGGGCGCCCGCCCGGGGAAGCCGCCGCCGATCCCGGCGCTGATAACGCAGCCGTAGCTTCCGGCTGCCAGTGCTGCTGCGGTGCCCGCCGCTGCTGCTGCGGTACCGGCACCTGCAGCGATGACGTGGAACCTGCTGCTGCCCCTCAGGCCGCGCAGGACCGCCTCCCGCTCGGCTTCGACAGCGGTTACGATCAGCACGCGCGGCAGAGCTTCCTCTGCGGCTTTGCCGGTAGAAGTTGGAGTAGAATCTGATTTCATTTTTCAGCCTCCTCCTATTAATATAGCTCGTAATGCAGCTTGGTAATAAAGGCCAATATTCGCTAGGAAAAGGATACGCCGTTTTGCAGTCAAGGTCAAACTGGGGAACTTCTGTAGAGGTTAACAATGCAGATTGACGAACTCTATCAATGGGAGTATTCTAAAATAAGGAATAAAATTACAGTATATTCCTGTATTAAGAAGCTTGCGGTAGGGTTACATTTCATCTAGAGTTTAGCTTCTACATCTATTCATTGTAAAAATGCCCTGAAGGGAGGCGTTCATAAGTAGGCTTAATATACCGTGAGCAACGAACCATTTTAGTCACGTCAAACAAAATCGGGAGAGGATGTTTTTGATGATTAGAAAATGGATAGTTTCTCTTATGGTCTTGGCTTTATTTATGATTCCGGCTGCTGCTTCAGCTGCACCTGCGCCTGCTTTAACCAATCTCCAATATACAGGAATTACATCTGACGGCAACAACTTCATTTGGGAGAACATTAGTCCTAACCAGACAGTTGCCAATGTAACACTGACAGGTACGAAGGGGTATATTTCCGTATATGCTCAAGGGACTATGCAAGCACCTAATTATCCGGTTCTCCGCCAAAACGGTTCAATGATACCTACAACCCAATCGGCACCCAATCAGTTTATTACAGGTCCGGGCAATATTGTTGTGGGTACCGTCTATTATCGTTCTTTTGATTTAAACGATGTGCATACAGGTAACATTTCAGTTACAGCTAATAATTATTTACCTCCATACCGGACGTTCACAGATACTTTATATATCACTGTTCAGTGATAATAAAACTCCTAACATTTACCAATCCCTAAGCCGATACATAAATTATTAATGCGTAAAGGGGAGAGGTATCTTGACGATTCAAGCAGTGGGAGCCGATGGGAAATTCACAGCTGAGTTTGCCGCCTATACAAATTTGGTAGTGGTGAATCGCTTGAAACAAACGCTTAGGGGTAACGAGGCAGAGAAGAATAATTCCATGACATTCCAGCAATTTATGGATGCAGTTCGCAAGGAAGAGGGTGTGCACCAAAGCAATTCGCGGGCAGTATCCAAAGAAGAGCTTGCTGACAACCAGGTTTATGAGACCCAGAATGGTTTAAGTGCCTTTGTGTCTCAGCGGTTTGCTACCATCCAGAAAGCCTACGAACTGGGTTTGGTTGATCAGTACGGTGTTCTGCTCTCTAACTAAGAAGCAAAAGCATAAAAGGTAAAGCTCCTGCAAAATTGCCGGAGCTTTACCTTTTATAGACAGTCATAATTAAATCTATCGAGAAACAAGCAGAGATGATTCATCCTGGGATCTGATGTTGCCGTATAAAGGCGGTGAGCAGACTTTGCTTGAATTGTGCAAAAACTGTTGACAAATTTCCCGCACAGGATTATAGTTATCTTAACTTAAAGATAATTAACTTAAAGATAAATACAGATAGCATTGGAGGTGTACAATATGAGCGACTACAATGAGCTGATCAGCAAGACGGCTGGCGCATCGGATCAGGAGCAGGCTGCTTCATCACTGAAATTGTTCGTGGTCTTATCCAAGGCCTATAAGAGCCTGATGGATCTGGCGGTAAAGGACATGAAGAGCCATGGTTTAGCTTCTGCCGAGTTTATGATCCTTGAGGTGCTCTATCATAGAACGCGGATTCCGCTGCAGCAGATCGGAGAGAAGATACTCGTTACCAGCGGGAGCATCACTTACAACATCGACAAGCTGGAGAAGAGAGGACTGCTGAAGCGTGTTCCCTGCAGCGATGACCGGCGTGTAACTTATGCGGAGATTACCGAAGCAGGCCGCGGGCTGTTTGACGATATTTTCCCCCGCCATGTTTCTTCTATTCACGGGATGATGGGCGGTCTGAATCAGGAAGAGAAGGAACAGGCAATAGAATTGCTAAAGAAGCTTGGTAAAGGCATTTAGGCCAGCAACATTCTCCTAAGAACGGGGCGGGAAGCTTGCTTATCAGCGTTTACCAGGCTAGCAAAGTACAAGGTTCGACTAATTTTTTTTAGCTAATATCTTAAGGTTAAGATAATTAAATTAAAGAGAATGGAGAGGGTATAAAATGGTTAGTGTAGGGTTGTTATTGGTAAGATTGGTGATCGGGATTGCTTTTATCGGGCATGGGGCACAGAAGCTGTTTGGCTGGTTCGGAGGATATGGTCCAAAGGGTACGGGCGGCTGGATGGAATCCATCGGTATTAAGCCGGGTGTCGCGATGGCGGTGCTGGCAGGAATGCTGGAGCTTGCCGGAGGCTTGCTGTTCGCAGCCGGACTCCTGACTCCTGTGGCTGCAGTATTAATTGCCGCAACGATGCTCGGAGCGATTATCAAGGTTCATGCTCCGAACGGCTTCTGGTCGACGGCCAACGGAATCGAGTTTCCATTAACGGTGCTTGTAGTCGCAGTAGGTGTGGCTTTGACCGGAGCAGGTTCGATTTCGCTGGATGCCCTGTTTTTTAACTAAATCGGATTATACGCCAGATGTTCATCTATTCAAACTTATCATCTAAAAAAAATCTTAGGGAGATGACTTATAATGACACTTCAAACTGCAGGGATTCACCATATTACAGCTTTTGTCGGAGATGCTCAGCGCAATGCCGATTTCTATGCCGGGATTCTCGGCCTGCGGCTTGTAAAAAAGACAATCAACTTTGACGCCCCCGAGGTTTACCACCTCTATTTCGGGAATGAGCAGGGTGCACCGGGCACCATTATTACCTTCTTTCCTTGGTCGACAGGGCGCAAAGGCCGGATTGGCGGCGGGCAGGTTGGCGTAACCACTTATGCGATTCCGGTTGGTTCGATGGCTTTCTGGGAGCAGCGGCTTGCCGCATATCAGATTCCGGTTACCCATGTAACCCGGATCTCTGAGTCTTACCTGTCTTTCAGCGATTACGATGGACTGCGGATTGAGCTGGTGGAACGCGAAGCGGGTCCGCAGAGTACCTGGTCCTTTGCCGGAGTGACTGCGGAGCATGCTATTAAAGGTTTTGGCGGGGCTGTGCTCTACAGTACGAATCCCGAAAAAACGGCCGATACGCTTACCCGTACACTCGGAATGGAGCTGATCGCCAAGGGAGACGGTTATATCCGTTACGGCTCTACTGCCGATCTCGGCAATATTATAGATCTTAAAGACTCGCCGGTGCCGCAAGGAGCCGGAGGCTCGGGAACCGTTCATCATATCGCCTGGCGCGCTAAAGATGATGCCGAGCAGCTGGAATGGGGACGTCATGTGCAAGGTCACGGCTACCAGCCCACTCCGGTACAGGACCGCCAATATTTCAACGCCATCTACTTCCGTGAAGAAGGCGGAATCCTGTTCGAGATTGCTACCGATCCTCCAGGCTTCGCCAATGACGAGGCTCCGGATGCGCTGGGCCAGAAGTTGATGCTTCCGGCATGGTTTGAACCGCATCGTGCTGTGATCGAAGAGAATTTGAGCCCATTTGAAATCCGTGAAATTGAGGTGAAGCAGGGATGATTCATGTCTATCACAAAGGAACAGACGCCAATCAACCAACACTAGTATTATTTCATGGCACAGGCGGAAACGAGCAGGATCTGCTGCCGCTGGCGGAGCTGCTGGCTCCCGGCGCTTCTGTACTGGGTATCCGGGGAAATGTGCTGGAGAACGGCATGCCGCGTTACTTCCGCCGTCTGGCTGAAGGTGTCTTTGATGAAGAGGACCTGATCTTCCGCACCCATGAGCTGAAGCAGTTCATGGATGTAGCGGCGGTGCAGTACGGCTTCGATCCAAACAATCTCGTAGCTGTCGGCTACTCCAATGGAGCGAATATCGCCGGCAGCCTGTTATTTCATTACGGAAACCTGTTCCGTTCGGCAGTGCTGCTGCATCCGATGGTGCCGCTCCGGGGGCTTGCGATCCCTTCGCTTAACGGCGTTTCGGTCTTTATCGGTGCAGGCAGCAATGACCCGCTGATCCGGGCAGAAGAAACGCGGGAGCTGGAGCAGCTGCTGCAGGGGGCGGGGGCTGAAGTTACCGCCCACTGGGGTAATCAGGGACACCGCCTGAGCGCGGCCGAGGCTGAAGCAGCCCGTGATTGGCTGAACCGGAACAGCAAGTGATTTCAGGAAAGCTACAACTACAACCGCCTGCGGGGCCGCTGATAAGTGACGTAATGTTGCTTAGAAGCTCCTGCGGGCGGTTTTTGCTGTCATGATAATGCGCAGCCAGCCTTTTTTTGCAGATAACCATGGGGTATAGCAAATTCCTCCGGTTTTTGGTACCATGGACTTTAATCGTAATTGTTACTATTTAATATTATGAATGTAAGGAGTCTACCCCACGTGAACAGCAGCAAAAAGAACAGCAACCCCGCCCGGCTACCCCGGGCCAAGGGCTTGGACATGGCAACCGTATATACACCAAAGGAATGTGGACGCAAGGTGCGGCGCATCATTCTGAATGGGGTCAACCGGACCATTGTGGATGAATTTATTACGATCCAGGGCATGAAAGAAAGATTTGAGGCGGAGGATGTGCCTATGCCGAGCAAAATGGTGATGTTCGGTCCTCCCGGCACCGGCAAAACGCTGACCGCATTTTATATCGCGCACCGTCTGGAGCTGCCGCTTGTTCTGGTCCGCCTGGATACCATTATTCACAGCCATCTTGGTGAGACCGGGAGCAATGTGCGGAAGGTATTTGACTATGCCAATGCTGCACCTTGTGTGCTGTTTCTGGACGAATTCGATGTGCTGGGCCGAATGCGTGATTCCGGCGATGAGGTGAAGGAGATGGCACGGGTGGTCAACACGCTGCTGCAATGCCTGGATGAGTTTCATGGCGAAAGTATTTTTGTTGCCGCAACCAACCTGGAGGAAGAGCTCGACCCTGCGGTGTGGCGGCGGTTTGATACGAAAATGACGTATTCGCTGCCGACGGAGGAAGACCGGCTTCAGTATATTGGGCTGTTTGTCGGTTCTGAACCGGAGGCGCAGGAGCTGTCCCGCCGGATGGCTGAACTGCTAGCGGGCTGCAGCCTTGCTGATATCGAGCAAATTATACTGAAAGCCAAACGCAAAGCGATCATCGAGGATGCCCCGCTGGATTACAGACACATCGCCGGAGCCTATGCCGAATACAACCCGCACCGGAAAGCCGTTGCTTCTGAGGTACATAAATAGGAAAAAACATTGAACATCATGTCCCGCATCAGGTAGTATGAAGGATACAAAAAACTGGCCTGAGGCCTGCTGCGGAAAGGTTGACGAAAATTTACCATGATCAAAATACAAAACGATAAGAATTCGCTGGCCGCAGAAGGCCCAACGCGGAAACAGCGGCTTCAGCTTGCTGTGATTCTGGGGGCTATTGCCACCATTGGTCCGCTGTCCATCGATATGTATTTGCCTGCGCTTCCCGCGCTTGGCGAACATTTCGGCACCAGCGCAGCGCTGGTTCAGCTTAGCCTGACCTTCTTTTTGCTGGGGCTGGCCTTGGGGCAGCTTGTGGCAGGGCCTCTGAGTGATGTCCACGGGCGCCGCCGTCCGCTGCTCATCGGCATGCTGATTTATGCGGTATCCTCGCTGCTCTGCGCCTTCAGCCCCTCGATCGGGCTGTTGGTCGGGCTGCGCTTTATCCAGGGCCTGGCCGGCTCGGTAGGGGTGGTCATCTCCCGGGCGGCGGTCCGCGATCTGTACAGCGGCTCCGAACTCACGAAGTTTTTTTCGCTGCTGATGATCGTCAATGGTCTGGGGCCTATATTCGCTCCCGTTATCGGCGGGCAGCTGCTGAGAATAACGACCTGGCAGGGCGTATTCATTGTATTATTTGCAGCCGGGCTGCTCTTTTGCGCCACCATTCTGCTGCGGCTGCCGGAGACGCTGCCGAAGGAGCGGCGCGTAAAAAGCGGGCTGCTAGGCACGCTGCGCACCTTCCGTGATCTGCTCCGCAACAGGAAGTTTATAGGTTATGCGCTCTCTCAAGGGTTTGTTACAGCGGCGATGTTCGCTTATATTTCCGGCTCTTCGTTTGTGCTGCAAAATATTTTTGGAGTGTCTCCGCAAATGTACAGTCTGATCTTTGCCGTTAACGGGCTGGGGATTATTATGTCCGGCCAGCTTGCCGGAAGATTGTCCGGACGGCTGGGCGAAGCGAAGCTGCTGGCCAGCGGCCTCCTGCTCTGCACACTGGGAGGTGCTGTGCTGCTGATCACTATTCTGGCCGGAGGCGGTCTCCTTCCCATCCTGATCTGCCTGTTCGCTGTGGTTTCCAGTGTGGGAATGGTGGGCACAACCAGCTTCTCGCTGGCGATGCAGGATCAGGGAGAAACCGCAGGCAGCGCTTCAGCGCTGCTGGGTCTGCTGCCGCTGCTGCTTGGCGGCTGTGTCGCTCCGCTGGTCGGCCTTGGGGGTGACGATACGGCGCTGCCGATGGCGATCGTGATCGCGGGTGCCGGGGTTTGTTCTATCCTGTCCTATCTGCTGCTCTGCAAGAGAGGGGAGAGGAAATGAGCCGTAAGGATTATTCCATTCTATTACTGTTGGCCTTTTCCTGGGGCGCTTCCTTTCTGTTTATGAGAATTGCCTCTCCCGAATTGGGGCCTGTTGTTACGACAGAGCTGCGCGTTACGCTGGCAGCTGCAACCTTGCTGCTCTTTGCAGCGGTCACCAAGCGGAAGCTGAGGATCTGGCAGCATTGGAAGCAGTTCCTTGTGCTGGGCTCCATTAATGCCGCGCTGCCCTTCACGCTGATCTGCATGGCCGAGCTGCATCTTAGCGCTTCGCTGGCAGCCATCCTCAATGCCACCACACCGATGTTTGCGGCACTAGCAGCTTGGGGAACACAACAGGAGAAGCCGGGACTGTCCAAGTCTATAGGACTCGTGATCGGCTTGCTCGGCGTAGCTGTGCTGGTCGGATGGAGTCCGGTGCCGCTCTCCGGCAAGGTTCTGTTGTCCGTGTTTTTCTCACTAGGAGCTGCACTTGCCTACGGCTTCGGGGGGTTATACGCTGCGCGCGTGGGCCGTGGCCTTGCGCCATTGGCGCTTGCTGCAGGCCAGCAGCTCGGGGCGGCTGTAGTGCTGCTGCCGCTGGCGGTAATTTTTGCCCCCCGGGAGCTGCCGTCTTCGGCAGCGGTTTTTTCCGTACTCGGTTTGTCATTCATTTGCACTTCCGTGGCGTATCTCTTGTATTTTCACCTGATCCAAAGTGTTGGCGCGGTCAAGACCGTCAGTGTTACCTTCCTGGTCCCCGTGTTCGGGCTGATATGGGGTGTAATCTTCCTGAATGAACCGGTTTATGCCAATACGCTTGCCGGTCTGGCGATTATTCTGCTTAGCGTAACGCTGGTCAACCGCAAAACCCGGCCAAAAACGTCTCAGGCAGTGGATGAGAGTGGTCAGAGCAAGGTCTAATCCAATTCATAGCTTCGAATACTTTCAGCAAACTTTCAGCGCATTTTAACGTTCCTTTCGGGTGGAAGGATTATAGTGTAGAGGTGAAAGGAGGAACGTGAATGAATATTTCATCCGCATCATCTACATCTTCCGCTTCCTATACTGCTTCCAGTGCTACCGATACAAGTGCGCTGGAGAAGCAAAAAGCGAAGCTGCAAGCCGATCTGGAGAAGATCGGGGCCAGCAAGGACGACGAGAAGACAAAGGAAACCAAGACCAAACAAATTGAGCAGCAGATCAAGCAGATCGATGCGCAAATTGCCCAGAAATCGCAGAACAGCTCCGCTTCCGCCAACAGCAGCAGCACACCGCCCGAGAAACCTGCAAACAGCAATACGCTTGCCGCGGCAAGCGCGCAGGAGATCGCTGCTGCCACTACGGACAGCCAAGGAAGATTTGACATCCGCGTATAAGTAAGCACCCGAAGCCAAGTAAACAGCAAACCCTAAAGAGGACATCCTTTGCCGTGAGGGAGTCCTCTTTTTGGGTGCAGAAGTAGCCGTCACCAGTGTATTGAAAATCCCCCTAAGGTGGGCTCGGCGTCTATACAGCATGGTCTATAGATGTTAATATTAGTATGTGAAAAAAATAACTAAATAACTTTTGCTCTTATTAAGATCTTACTAAGATCGCACAATAAGCAATCATAAGTATCCATCATCACTTGGATGGCTCCTGTTTCCGCAGGCGCCATCTTTTTTAAAATAATGAAGGGGAGGGACATCAGATGGGAATTCCGGTTATGGATATTATCGAGAAGCGTAAATCTGTACGGACTTATGAAGCCACACCGATCGGGGAGGCCGTCCATGCTTCCATAATGGATTATCTGAGCCAGGAGGACAACCTGCACGGGCCGTTTGGCGGAAAGCCGGGAATTGAGTGGGTCTGGGCCAAAAGCGGGACAGAGGACGGAAAGAACGTGAAGCTGGGGGCTTACGGTATCATTCAGAATCCGCAGGCCTATCTGGTCGGCAAGGTTAGGAACGACAAACTGGCGCTGCTGGAATTCGGGTATGTATTTCATAGGCTGATTCTCTATGCCACCAGCCTGGGACTTGGCACCTGCTGGCTTGGCGGAACGTTCAACCGCAAGACCTTTGCCCGCGAAATCGAGCTTGCCCCGGACGAGATTATTCCTTGCATCACGCCGCTGGGGTATGCACGGGAGAAGCAGCGGCTGCTGGATGCCACGATGCGCTATGTCGTCAAAGCTGATCAGAAGAAGCCTTGGCGGGAGCTGTTCTACGACACCGAATTTGGCAATATGCTCGCTCCCGAGTCAGCCGGGAAGCTTGCGCCCCCGCTGGAAATGGTCCGGCTCGGCCCATCTGCTTCAAATAAACAGCCTTGGAGAGTGGTAGTCTCTCCAGACCGGAAGCAGGCCCATTTCTACCTGCAGCATACGCCGAATTACAGCGGCAACAAGCTGGGCTTTGAGATGCAGCGGATTGATATCGGGATTGCCGCCTGCAATTTCGGGCTTGCCTGCCGTGAACTGGACATTGCGGGGGAATGGACCGTTAATGATCCGCAGCTTGATCTTGACGGACCGCTTACAGAATATATGCTGAGCTATAAACTCAGTTGAACCGGAACGTCAACGTTATAGCAAAGAGGTGAACTAACGGCTGCCGGTACGGCGCGTAGTTCACCTCTTTTATTGAATAAATGCTTTATGCCGGATCGGGTTCCTTGTCGCCGTTATCGGGCAGAGCCCAGACAGAGACACTTCCGCCGTTTACCGGGAAAACCGCCCAGCCATCCTCACCGATGGTTATATTGTCCTCACGGTTATGGGTGAAATCCTCCCAAACTTCGCCTGCGCGTTCCTCGCCGAGGAACATCCGTTTCTCCCCCTGATCTCCATTGGAGATGACTACGGCACAGCCGGAGCCTTCGATTTCTTCCACACCTCGCCGCACCCAGCCAATCGTATTGGGGTGGTCGAAATAATCATCCTGCTCTCCGTATGCCTTATGGTACCGGGTGTAGAGCAGCGGATCAATGGCAGCTTTCTTGCCTTCCACCGGAGTCGGTCCGCCGATGCCATAATAATCACCATAGAAGACAACCGGGTATCCGTCACGCCGCAGCAGGATCAGCGCATAGGCACTTTGCTTGAACCAGTCGCCGATCCAGGATTCCAGCGCTTCATGGGGCTGCGAATCATGATTGTCAACAAAAGTTACGGCATTGCCGGGGTGGGTCTGGACGAGCGTATCGTTAAAGATTTGGGTCAGATCAAAGTCCCTGCCCCCCAGTGCAGCCGAATACAGCTTGTAGTGAAGCGATACATCGAACAGGTCGATTTGATAATCCACCGTGTTGAGGAATTCCCGGCAGGCCTCGAGATTCGAGTTCCAGAATTCGCCGACAATGTAGAAGTCCTCACCGCGCTTTTTAGCCATTTCGGCAGCGAATTCTTTGATGAACTCATGATTGATATGCTTGATGGCGTCCAGCCGGTATCCGCTGCACTGCAGCGTGTCGACCAGCCACTTGCCCCATTCCAGCATCTCATGCTTAACTTCCTCATGGCTGTAGTCGATGTTGGCGAACATCAGATAATCATAGTTGCCGAACTCGTCATCCACATTCGGGTTCCAGCTCTTGTTGTCGGAGGCAAGCTTGAATACGCCGGTCCGGCTTTCCTTGGCATCGAAATCGGTGCCGTTAAAATGAGTGTGGTTCCATTTAAAGGCGGAGTACTGGTCTCCACGTCCGGGAAAGGTGAATTTGGTCCAGCCTTCAATCTCGAACGGTTTGGAAATCTCCTTGTTGCGGTCGTTCGGATCAACCTCGATCACCTGGAACACTTCGGTCTCGTCGGCGCCCGCTTTATGATTCATCACCAGATCCACATAAACAGCGATGCCGTTCTTTTGGCATTCGGCAATCGCCTCCACCAGCTCCAGCTTGGTGCCGTATTTGGTCCGGATGGTCCCCTTCTGGTCGAATTCGCCCAGATCGTATAGATCATAGACACCATAGCCTGTATCCTCGCCAGAGACGGCCTTGGTTACCGGCGGTACCCAGACAGAATCAATATAGGCGGCCTTCAGCTCGGTGGCAGCATCAGCCAGCCGTTTCCAGTGCTTCCCGTCCGCGGCGACATGCCATTCGAAAAACTGCATCATCGTATGGTTTCTCTTCATTTCCGTTTGGCCTCCTTTAAAATTATGATAGGAATGGATAAATGCGATTGGTGTCGTAATTCAGTAAGGAGCAGAAGAGAGGATATGTACACATCTGGTGCTCATGAAAATAAGTCCAGCTGGCGCGGGGCCAGTCCGCCGTCGATTCCGAGCAGCGTTTGCAGCTCTTTGGCGTTATCGGTGGCGTCACCACCGGAGTTATTGTTGAAGACCACGTACAGCTCCCGGCAGGACTGCTCCAGCGCAAGCAGCCGGTCCCGCCACTCGGTCAGCTCCTCTATGCTGTAGCGGTACAAGTAGCGCAGGCTCCGCCAATTCGGATGGCTGCTCTGGCTCCAGCCTTGGGCGTTGCGGCCATGCAGCCGCACGTAGGTGATATCCGGTGATGTGGCCACCGGCACAATCGGAACCGAGCCTGATCCTGCCTGGGGTTCATCGGCCACTGTATGAATCCAGCCCTCCTGCTCCAGAAACTGCAGGGTTTTGGCCTGCATTTCCGGACTGTACCAGGAGTCATTGCGGAATTCGATGGCGGAAGGCACATCCAGCATCCGCTGCTTGGCCTCACGCAGAAACTGCACGTTCTCTTTGGTGCAATCGAACCACGGCGGAAACTGGAAGAGGGCCATCGCAAGCTTCCCGGCTGCCCGGACTGGCTCAATAGAGGTATGGAAGGCCTGATACATTTCCTCCGGAGTGTCATAATAATTCTTTTTCTCGCGTAAATGGCCAGTCATTCCCTGATAGGCTTTAACGATAAACCGGAAGGCATCCGGCGTCTGGCTCACCCATTTGGCGTAATTTCTGACTGGCTGCACGGCATAAAAGGAGCTGTCAATCTCCACAATCGGAAAATGCGCGCTATAGGTAGGGAGCCGGTCAGCGGGCTTGATTTTGCCGTAAAGCTCTTCATGGTCACCGAAGCCGGTTAGCCCGATCTTAATCATGGAATCTCCTCCTTGTCAGTATATCCGTACCTGACCCGAACAGATCAGCTAACTCTTATTAAACTTAAAACCCTCTAGAGCAAACAAGGGCTGTTGATTAATGTCCGTAATTGAGGCAACATGAAGATTAAAGATGGCCTGAAATGAACGAGGCCGGAAATACCGCTATGGGTGCTGTTATCACCAAAAGAACGTCCGGATATACTTTGTTGTCCGGCCTATTTTCAGTCTGATGTATATTGCAAGGGGGAGCACGAGATGGAGCACAAGTTCGAACAGCTTAGCCGTCACATTCTGATTATGCATCCGGAGCATGACACGGATCGTCCGGTACTGGCAGCAATTACAGGGGAACGGCGTACACTTCTGATGGATGCCGGCAATTCGCCGGCCCATGCAGCGCTGTTCCGGGAAGAACTGGCCAGACGCGGCTGCAGGCAGCCAGACATGCTGGTTCTGACCCATTGGCACTGGGATCACACCTTCGGGCTCTCATCCTGGTTGTCTCCAGCTATTGCCCATGAAGAGACGGCGAAAGTGCTGGAGAGCCTGACCGGGCGGAACTGGGGAGAAGAGGGCTTGGAGAAGCTTGTAAAGAGTGGCACGATCAGTGAAGAAAGCGCGGAACATATCCGTCTGGAGTACGGCGGGGCAAGAGAGGTAACTGTCGTCAAGCCGGATATTGTGTTTACCGGCAGCCTCACGGTCGATTTGGGCGGAGTTATCTGTGAAGTGGTCCATGTAGGCGGCGACCATTCGCCGGACTCCTGCGTGCTTTACGTTAAGGAAGACAAGGTGCTTTTTCTGGGCGATGCTCTAGGCCCTTCTGTATATGGCGGACCGCGCCAATACAGCAGCACCGGGTTCTTAAAATTGCTGGACATTGCTTACCGCTATGACGCGGACTGGTATGTGGAGTCGCATGGGCTGCCGATGACCAGGCAGGAGTTCCGGGAGGATCTGGCTCCCTGGGAACGGCTGGCCCGGATCGTCGATGTGTTCGGACACAACCGGGAACGGGTGGTGCTGGAGCTGAAGACCTATCTTCAGCTTGAAGAGCTGCCTGGGGATTTGCTGCAGGGTGTGGAATATTTCATGGCGGGCGCGAAGCGGCGTTAACTGCAATATTCATAATTTCTACTGACTATATTCAGACCCTGCCACGCACTGGCGGGGTCATTGTGTTGCAGAATGATGAGATAACAGCCCTGTTCTCTAATCGGCTTCGTGCCGGAGAACAGGGCTGTTCGTTTAAACAGGTGTAAAGGGGGTGATCGAACCTCCGCTAGATAAATGTACGGTATTGCGTCCGTTGCGTTTGGAGCTGTAGAGCGCATGATCCGCTTCGGAGAGCAGCTCTTCAAGCGAAATAGGTTCTCTGAACGCCTCCGCCACCCCGAAGCTTGCCGTTACATGGATTGGACCGGACGAGGTGTAGACTTCGCTGTGCTCAATGCTGTCACGGATAGCTTCGGAGAGCAGAGCCGCCTGCTTCAAGGAAGTGTCAGGCAGACAAATGACGAATTCTTCGCCTCCGTAACGCCCGAAGATATCCCCTTCGCGCACATGTTTGCTGCATACGCTGACAATATGCTGGAGCGCTATATCGCCATATTGATGTCCGTACCGGTCATTGATGCTTTTGAAAAAGTCGATATCGAGCAGGATGATGGACAAGGGGCGCTTGCTGCCGACTGCTTCCTCCAGCAGAGACCGGCTCTGCTCCATGAAGTGCGTACGGTTATAGATACCGGTCAGGCTGTCGACAGTGGCAAGCTGCAGCAGCTTGGCCTGAAGCAGTGTCCGCTCTGTCACATCAATCAGCATAATCATCCGCCCGGCCAGGTGACCGTCATGCTTCTGCACCGGAGAGGATCTGACCTGGTAGTAGCTGGTCTCCCCGTTGATATTCCAGGCCAGCTCGCGTTCCTCGCTGAGCAGAGGGTCGGAATTCATTACATAATCTACAGCGTCTTTGCCCGCAGGCAGGAACAGCTGGGCGAGCGGTCTGCCGATGGCTGATGAATCCAGGCCCTCCAGCATTTCCGTGGCAGCACGGTTATAGTCGACAAGCGTATCTTTGCGGTCCGTGACCAGCACTCCGTCACGCATGCTCTCGAATAAATTCTCCCGGGCGATGGGTGCCGCGGTCAGCATGCCCCTGGAAAGAATCGCCCAAATATAGAGGGTCGAAGTCACGCTCATAATCACCGGCACAGGGTCCATTCCATAAGGGGTCATGTTCATTAAATAGAGGAAGGCTCCCAGAGCCGGGAGGAACTGCCCGATGAAGATCGTCATCATCTGCCGGCGGTAGACCCGCTTCATCCGGTTCCACTGCCAGAGAATGAGACACATTCCGGCAAGCATGCAGCCGAAGGTCAAACTGCCCTGCACGATATACCAAGGCCCCATCACGATGTCGATCAGCGGGGTGGGGGCACCTTCCCGGAAATGCATTGAATGATAGAACAGATGGTGATAATCGTTGGTCCATACGAGCACGGTAGAGATTAAGGGGATGGAGTACAGCGCGGTCAGCAGCCCTTTCTTAACCAGCCGGTCCAGGCCGACGAAATGCATGATCATAATCAGGCTGGAAGGAGCGATATAGGGCATACCCAGATACTCCACCTTGACCCAAAAGCCAATCTCCTGCATAGTGCTGCCCGACAATTCCAGCGCGAAGCCAAAGGTATAGATCGCGGAAGTGATGGAGCTGAGGATGAAGGCATTGATTCCGGAGAAATCCGTTCTTCTGTAATAGGCGAACAGCGCGAGAAGTGCGCTCAGCACACCGGAGATGGAGACAATGATAATATAATTCGAGATCATAGCTTCCATCGGCTGGGCCTCCAGGTAGTGTGGGCTGCCGAGGCTGGCCATGGGAGCAGGGACAACGGGGCATATAGCCATGAGGCGTTATTATAAGCATTAAACATCACGTATTGTCTCCTGTTTCAGCAAGAATATAGATAAATAGTACCACATATCTTCATGGATAACATTCGGGATTGAACGCAGTGAAGCGTGAATACCGCTACCTTCTTTTATCGGCATATTTCTTCATTATTAACAATGAAAGCGCCACTCCTAGACAAAGTGACGGAATTTCACAGATGCAATTTTACTATTTGTCTAGTGAGTGTACCGGGAGCAGAGTGTACCATGTTAGTTAATACTACATTTCAAAAAGAAATTCAGCGTTTCATAAGAATTTACGTTAAGTTAATTAACATTTAACGAATGGATTCAGGGATGAAGGGGGAGCTGGGAATGTCATTAGTAGCGGCAAGAATTCCTGAAATACAGCTGGAAAACGTTGAAATGCGTTATGTGGCGGAGACTGCGGATGTGCTTGCATTGCATCAGGTGAGCCTTGATATTGCCAAAGGAGAATTCGTCTCCCTGCTGGGTCCATCGGGATGCGGCAAAACCACACTGCTGAGATTGATGGCAGATCTTATTACACCAACCGGCGGAAACATAACGGTGGCTGGCAAAAGCGCCAAGGAAGCCAGACTGGCCCAAAAGTACGGCATAGTTTTCCAGAGTCCGGTACTTTATGACTGGCGCAAGGTGAAACACAACATTACCCTGCCGCTGGAGCTGATGGGCGTCAAGAAGTCGATCCGTGAGGACAAGGCGCTGGAGCTGCTGGATCTCGTCGGGCTGCAAGGCTTCGCGGACAAATATCCCTGGCAGCTCAGCGGCGGCATGCAGCAGCGGGTTGCGATTGCCAGAGCGCTGTCGATGGAACCGGAGATACTGCTCATGGATGAACCGTTCTCCGCGCTGGATGAGTTTACCCGTGAGCGCCTGAATGAAGAGCTGCTGGCTGTCTGGAGCAAGGTGCAGAGCACCATTGTTTTTGTCACCCACAGCATTCCTGAATCTATTTTTCTGTCTGACCGCGTATTCGTGCTTTCTCCGCATCCGGGAAGGCTGTCGGCCATTGTTGATATTCCGCTGCCGCGTCCGCGTACGGCGGAAATGAGAAACAGCCCGCAGTTTTTTGAACTGATCGCCACGATCCGCGACAGCTTTGAAGGGGTGTAACGATGAAGGGGAACAGTGCGTTTATGCGCAGCCGCGTGCTGCCGCTGTCCGTCTGGCTCCTTGGGCTGCTGATGGTGTGGGAGGCTGGCTCCTGGATGCTGCTCCATGTGGCACAAACGCCGCTGGCCCAGTCGAAGCTGCCTTATGTTCATGAAGTGGCGGCTACCTTATGGAAGTACAGCGGCACGCTGGTTAAGGAGGGGGGAGCTACCTTTGGCAATGCAGGAGTCGGGTTTCTGATCGGGGCCTCTGCGGGTGTGGTTCTCGCTGTGCTGATGAGTCTGTCAAAGACGATCGAGCAGCTTGCCTTTCCGTATGCCATAGCCTCGCAGATGATCCCGATTCTGGGGCTTGCGCCCATTATTTACGGTATTGTACGTGATGAGCAGGTGTCCCGGATCATTATTTCCGGATACATTACCTTTTTCCCGGTTGCGCTCAACATGCTGCGCGGTCTGCGCAGCGTCGATCTGCCGGCGCTGGAGCTGATGCATTCTTATGCCGCCAAACCTTGGGCGGTGTACTGGAAGCTGCGCCTTCCGGCTGCACTGCCGGCACTGTTCAGCGGCCTCAAGGTCGCAGCCCCGCTTGCCGTGACCGGTGCGATTCTGGTAGAGCTTATGGGGGCGCAGCATGGCATAGGTGTGATCATGCTGCGCAATCTCTATTATGGTCCTTCCCATACGTATATGTTCTGGTCCACGGTAATTGTCGGCGCTCTGCTGGGAGTGGCGAGCTACGGACTGATGAGCCTCGCCGAACGCCTGGTTGCGCCATGGCAGCCTGAATTCCGCCCGAAGGGGGGGCGCCGCTAATGGAGGGGAATACTGTGCGTGAAGCAACGTTGATAGCCTCTGCAGGGAATGAGGGATCTACACCATCTCGTATAACAACGAAGGAAGACGTATTTACTGGACGGAGCAAGCGGAAGTTTGGCCGCCGCTCTGTGAGCTGGCTGAACGCTGGCGTGATTCTGCCTCTGCTGGCCGGTGTGCTTTTTCTGGTTCTCTGGGAAGCACAAATATTCCACAAGCTGTTCGATCTGAAAAAATACCAGCTGCCGCTGCCTTCGGCCATAGCGGAGGCGATAAGGGATAATTTCAGCCTGCTCTTGTCCTATACCGGCTATACACTGACTGAGGCTGTGGCGGGAATGCTGATCGGTTCGGCCTGCGGCTTCCTGATCGCCCTGGTCGCAACGGCCTGGCCCCGCTGGGGCGGTGGCAGCCTGACACTGGTCGCTGCATTGAATGCTGTGCCGATTGTTGCGCTGGCACCGATTATGAATCTGTGGTTCGGCGACGGGATCGGCTCGCGTGCCGCAATCGTTACGGCGACGACCATGGCGGCGATGGCTATCAATGCCTATAAAGGGATGGTATCAGTTGATCCGCTGGCGCTGGATTTAATGCATTCCTACGCAGCCGGCAAGCCGGCGGTATTCCGCTATCTGCGGATTCAGAACAGTCTGCCGTATGTGTTCACCGCGCTGAAGATCAATGCTACCGCAAGTATGATCGGAGCGATTGTCGGAGAGTTTTTCTTCTCCTCCAGAGGGCTTGGCTACCTGCTATCCAACTCGATCAAGGTGGCCAAGATGCCGCTGGGCTGGTCCTGCATCGTACTTGCAGCTATAGCCGGAGTCATCTTCTATCTGGTAGTGGAGCGGCTGGAGAAGGTATTCATCAAGTGGCATTCCTCCCAGCGGGCGTCATCTTAAATCTGTTACACCAGACTACAAACTCAAATGGGTAGGGGGAGCTGCGTGATGAAAGGGAATAAAGGCAAATTTCACGGTGGGCTGTTGATGGCGGTAATGATCATGGCAATCTCTTTGCTGGCAGGTTGTGGAGGTAATAACAATAATAATGCTCCGGCGGCTGAAGCGACGGCAGGCACGGGGGCTTCGGCTTCACCGGAAAAGGCCACAGAACCGGCTGCGGAACCGGTGACGGTCAAGCTCCAGCTGAAATGGGTGCCCCAGGCCCAATTTGCCGGATACTTCCTGGCCCAGGACAAGGGGTACTATGCTGAAGAAGGTCTTAATGTAGAGATCCTGCCCGGCGGCCCGGATATAGTACCTGAACAACAGGTCGCGGGCGGCTCCGCCGATATCGGCGTGGATTGGGTGGCGAGTCTGCTGACCAGCCAGGAACAGGAAATGCCGCTGGTGCAGATTGCGCAAATCTACCAGAAGAGCGGACTGGTGCTGGTGTCCAAGAAGGAGGCAGGAATCAGCAGTGCAGCGGATCTGAAAGGCAAAAAAGTCGGCAACTGGATGGGTGGTAACGAGTTTGAAATCCTTGCGCTTTTTGATAAATACAAGCTGGATTCCAATAAGGACCTGAACTTCACAAAGCAGGGCTTCACGATGGACCAATTCCTTGGCGGCGAAATCGACGCGGCTTCGGCGATGACGTATAACGAATATCAGGTTGTGCTGGAATCGGGCATCAAGGCCGAAGCGCTGAATGTGATTGATATGAATGATGAAGGCGTAGCGATGCTCGAAGACAATCTGTTCGCCAATAAAGAGTGGCTTGCAGACAATAAGGAGACAGCGGCCAAATTCGTCCGCGCTTCCTTGAAGGGCTGGAAAGATGCCATCGCCGATCCTGAGGCGGCTGTAGATAGTGTAATGAAGCTCGCTGAAGAAGGCAGCACTTCAAGAGAGCATCAGCTCACGATGATGACGGAGGTTGCCAAGCTGATCCAGCCGCAGGGCTTTGACGTTTCCAAGCTGGGGTATACCGATGCAGCTGCATTCCAGCAGACGGCAGACATCGCGCTCAAATTCGGTGTAATCAAAGAGGCGGCCAACGTGAAAGAAGCCTATACGAACGAGATTGTTGAAATGGCAGCGAAATAAGCGGTTTCCCTCATATTGATAGTAGATGGCCGCCCGTTCTGGCGGTCATCTGTTATCATCGGCATCCACAAACAGTGAAAGAGGTGCAGGCTATGTCTCTGCTGGCGAAGCAGACTGAAAAGGTCAGGAATTATATAAACGGGGTTTGGGTGGCGTCATCATCCGGGCGGGAGGAGGAAGTGTTCAACCCGGCAACCGGAGAAGTGATTGCTTATGTGCCGATTTCCAGCCGCGAAGAGCTGGATACTGCGGTACAAGCTGCGGCAGAGGCATTTCATTCATGGAAGAGGGTTGCCGTTCCGCGGAGGGCCCGCTATTTCTTCCAGTACCAGCAGCTGCTGGTGCAGCACTGGAATGAGCTGGCTGAGCTGATTACGCTGGAGAACGGCAAAAGCCTGGAGGAAGCGCTGGGCGAAGTGCAGCGCGGTATTGAATGTGTGGAGTTTGCCTCCGGCATCCCCACACTGATGATGGGCAGCCAGCTGCCGGATATTGCCACCGGAATTGAATCGGGCATGTACCGCTACCCCCTGGGGGTGATCGGCGGGATCGCGCCCTTTAACTTCCCGATGATGGTGCCCTGCTGGATGTTTCCGCTGGCAGTGGCCTGCGGCAATACCTTTGTGCTGAAGCCTTCCGAACGGACACCGCTGCTGATGAACCGGCTGGCGGAGCTGTTTGCGGAAGCGGGGTTTCCGCCGGGTGTGCTGAATGTGGTGCATGGATCGCATGATGTAGTGGGTGGATTACTTGAACACGACGAGGTGAAGGCGATTTCCTTTGTTGGTTCACAGCCGGTAGCGGAATATGTGTATAAGCAAGGGACTGCACATGGCAAGCGGGTGCAGGCACTGGCCGGAGCCAAAAACCATTCGATTGTGCTTCAAGATGCCGATCTGGACCATACGGTGAAGAATATTATCGCTGCGGCCTTCGGGTCGGCGGGCGAGCGTTGTATGGCCTGCTCGGTGGTCGTCGTGGAGGAGACGGTTGCCGATGAACTGGTGCGCCGTCTCCTTGAGGCGGCCGACGGGCTGAAGATCGGCGACGGCAGGGACGCTGGAGTATTTCTCGGGCCGGTCATCCGCCAGTCGAACAAGGACCGTACGCTGGCTTATATTGAGGCAGGTGTACAGGAGAAGGCGGAACTGGTACGGGACGGCCGGAAAGATGCAGCGGCGGGAGGAAAGGGCTACTTTCTCGGGCCGACCATCTTCGACCGTGTAGAGCCGGGAATGACGATCTGGCGCGATGAGATTTTCGCTCCGCTGCTGTCTGTGGTGCGTGTCAAGGATCTGGCGGAGGCGATAAACGTAACGAATCAGTCCCCATTTGCCAATGGAGCCTGCATTTATACGGACAGCGCTAAGGCGGTCCGGGAGTTCCGGGAAGAGATTGATGCCGGAATGCTTGGCGTGAATCTCGGTGTACCTGCGCCGATGGCCTTTTTCCCTTTCTCCGGCTATAAGAAATCGTTCTATGGAGACCTGCACGCCAACGGCCGTGACGGTGTAGAATTCTACACCCGCAAGAAAATGATCACTGCGCGTTATTGACCACAATGGAATGTTGAGAGGAGAGATTGCGGTGCAGAGCCTGGAGAACGAAAGCAAGCTGGCCGTCAAGAAAGATCAGCAGTATCTATGGCATAACATTACCCCTTACAGCGAGAGCCATCCGCCGATGATCGCGGCGACGGCAAGCGGATCATGGGTTACCGATATTGACGGGAATAAATTTCTGGACGGGATGTCCGGGCTGTGGTGCGTCAATGTCGGATATGGGCGCAAGGAGCTGGCCGATGCGGCCTATCAGCAGCTGCTCACCCTGCCTTATTTTCCGCTCACGCAGAGCCACAGGCCGGCTATCGCGCTTGCCGAGAAGTTGAATGAATGGCTGGGCGACGACTATGTCATTTTCTTCTCCAACAGCGGATCGGAAGCGAACGAAGCGGCCTTCAAAATGGCCCGCCAATACCAGCAGCAAATCGGCCAGCATTACCGGCATAAATTCATTGCCCGCTACCGCGGTTATCATGGCAGCTCGCTCGGCGCCCTGTCAGCGACCGGCCAGGCGCAGCGCAAATATAAATATGAGCCGCTGACCGGCGGATTCCTCCATGTGGCACCGCCGGACAGCTACCGCCGTCCTGACGGCATGACTGTGGAGGCGTTCAACCTCCAATGTGCGCAGGCCATTGAGGATACGATTGTCTGGGAGGGAGCAGAGACGGTTGCGGCGGTAATTATGGAGCCGGTGATTACCGGAGGCGGAGTCATTGTGCCGCATCAGGTGTATATGGACCGGGTGCAGGAAATCTGCCGCAAGCATGGAGTACTGCTGATTATTGATGAGGTCATCTGCGGCTTCGGGCGTTCCGGCCGCAGATTTGGCCATCACAATTTCGGCATCAAACCTGATATAGTGACGATGGCCAAAGGGCTGACCAGCGCCTATCTTCCGCTGTCGGCAACGGCGGTGCGCAAGGATATTTATGAGGTCTTCAAGGACAACAGTGATGATTATGGATATTTCCGCCATGTGAATACGTTCGGCGGCAATCCTGCGGCCTGTGCGCTTGCGCTGCGCAACCTGGAGATTCTGGAGCAGGAGCATTTGGTGGAGCGTGCTGAAATCCTCGGGCAAAGGCTGGCGGATGCATTCTCTAAGCTGCGGGATCACAAGCTGGTAGGAGATGTCCGCAGCTTTGGGCTGGTCATCGGCATTGAGCTGGTGGCAGATAAAGCCACCAAGCAGCCTGCCGATCTGGCTGTCGTCAAAGGAATTATTGCCGAATGCAAATCTAAAGGGCTAATCATCGGCAAAAACGGAGATACGGTGGCGGGATTCAATAATGTGCTTACCTTCGCACCGCCGTTATCCTCCACCGATGAGGATGTGCAGTTTATAATCGAGACGTTCAAAGCTGTGCTGAACGGGAGCTGGGCAGAGTGAATTTCTCCGGATACAGGAACTGGTAGGCACGCAGGGCGACCTGGATGGAGATGCGGTTCTCCGGCAGCATGAAGTCTTCGCCCAGCAGTTCGGTGATTTTGTCCAGCCGGTAATAGAGCGACTGTCTGACGATGAACAAATTGCGGGCGGCGATTTGCTTGGAGCCGTCGTGGTCGAGATAGACGCGCAGCGTCAGCAGGAGCTCGCTCCCTTTGGACTGGTCGTGATCGATCAGCGGGCCGAGATAGCTGCGGATGAAATTCTCCAGCGTCTTGCCGTCATTCAGGTTCAGCAGCAGCTGGAATACGCCGAGTTCTTCGTAGAACAACACAGACTTCTGGTAACAAGTATAGAGAGACAACGCTTGTACGGCTTCCTGATAACCGGCATAGGCATGTTTCAGGCCCCTGTGGGACTTGCTGACTCCAATAACGAGCTGCAGGTCCTTCAATTTCTCGTCGGAGCGGATATGCAGCAGGGAATCAAGCGCCTGCTGCAGCCGCAGCTTGCCGGGCAGCTTGGACTGGATATCTAGCGCGATGACAGTGAGCCGGTTGTTCTTGAGTGTGATCAGCGGGCGCAGCGAGTATTTCTCGAAGATGGAGCGGAGAATGAGCGACAGATGGAAGGTGATGGATTCCCAATCATTCTCCGAGCTGTTCCATTTAACATCGCGGGGATTCTCGATCTCAATCAGGCATACGCGGTACGGCAGCTCATTCAAGACATTGAAGTCGGGTCCCGCCAGTCCCTTGAGCCGGTTGTCATCCTGGGTGCGGCCGCTGATCAGCTCATCCACCCACAGGTTCTCGGAGAACAGCTTGCGTTCCTCCATATACCGTGTGCGCAGCAGCTCCTGGGCGATCGACAGGGAGGCGGAATCCAGCAGCAGGCAGTCGAACTCCTGGGGTTTGTGGCTGCTGACCATCAGGATATAAGCCCAGGTCTGGTCGAGCGCGCCCACCGGCTTCAGCGCGATCAGCTTGTGGCCGAATTCATGGATGTAAGGTGCGGCATCGGGCTGTACGCCCTCCATCTCCTCGCTGAAGGCTTCGAAGAACTGAAGCAATGGGGCCTGATCCCCGGGCGGCAGCGCCGGGAAGAACAGGGGTTTGCCCTGCAGCTGCATATATACAATTTGCGTGCGGGTGCTTTTACATAATAGCTGCAGAACCTTAAGGGTCCCTTGGGAAGTCAACGTCAGGCGGTGGAATTCACGGGAGATGCTCTCCAGCTCCTGCAGCATGCGGTGATGGCGGTTGATGATGAGGGAATGCAGGTCAAGCGTGATATCCACGAAACGTACCGTTCGGGTGAAAATAATCAGCGGGAAATCGTGGCTATTCGCCAGGTCGATCATCTCCTGCGGGATTTTGCAGAAATACTCTCCCAGCTCGATGCACAAACAGGCGGCATTCTTATCGATCAAATTGTGCATAAATGATAAGGAGGCAGGCAAATCAACACTTACACCCATCCCCGTAGTCAATATCATCTCTTCCCCGTGAATCAGTCTTTCAAAACTGGCGCTTTCCAGTACATGCACCCAGCGAATCGCCCGGTTCAGACCGTTTTTTCCGCCGATAAGCTCCGCTTCCGCGAACAGCGGTCTTTTCAGCGCATCGCGGACCGTAAATACAAGTTCCCAATCCATAAGCTTCCCCCTCGCTATATCGTCAGGCAGGTAAAAAATACACTTTTGAAATTAGACAATGTGTCTAGTGTAACGAAAAATCAAAATGACTATAGTTTGAATATAATATGTGAGGAAATATAACTCGTTCAGAAAGAAAATAGAATGGATTCTTTGGTTTATTGCCCATTTTACTACATCAAGCCTGATAAGTAAGTAAAATTTTAAGGCGATTATTGAAATAATGTTATATTATATAACACAAAGATGATTTCGATGATGAAAATGTAATTTTTTATCCGGTAATGCCTGGGAACACCACTCGTCCAGAAGGAGGGAGATCTGATGGAGCATTCTTCTCCGTTAACCACGTTTACGCCTGATATGTTCATGCGCAACTTCGCCGAGGCTGAGCCGGGTTTGACCCGCAAAGGTGCAATCGAAGAATCCAACCGTTGTCTGTATTGTTATGACGCCCCCTGTATTAAAGCCTGCCCGACCAGCATTAATATTCCTTCCTTTATTAAGCGGATTGCCACCGATAATTTAAAAGGCTCGGCGCAGACGATCATGGACTCCAATCCTGTAGGCGCCAGTTGCGCCCGTGTCTGTCCTACCGGGGAATTGTGCGAAGGCGCATGCGTTCTGAATGATGCTTCGGCACCAATCCAGATCGGACTGCTGCAGCGTTATGCCACGGACTGGGCTATAAACAGCGGTGTTCAGTTATTCAAAGCCGGTGCTCCTAATGACAAAAAGGTCGCTGTCATCGGGAGCGGTCCTGCCGGGCTGTCAGCGGCTAGAGAGCTGGCGCGTGAAGGCTTCCAGGTGGTGATCTATGAGGCGAAGCCGCTCGCCGGCGGGCTGGATACGCATGGTATTGTCTCTTTCCGGCTGCCGCAGTCTATATCGCTGTGGGAAGTGGAGCAGGTGGAGCAGCTGGGCGTGGAGATCCGCACCGGAACGAAGGTTGGCGTTGACGTCTCCGTGGAGGAGCTGAAGGCGGAGTATGATGCCATTGTGCTGGCTGCAGGGATGGGGTATGTTCCTCCGCTTGGGATTGAAGGAGAGAAGCTGTCCGGGGTATACGATGCGATAGAGCTGGTGGAGACCACCAAGACAGGCATTCCCACACTGGAGCTGATGGGCCAGCGCGTCGCTGTCATCGGCGCAGGCAATACGGCCATTGATGCAGCAACCTGCTCGGTGCGGCTGGGGGCATCGAATGTGAAGATGGTCTACCGCCGTACGCGCTCGGAGATGACGGCCTACGATTTCGAATATGAATTTGCCAAGCAGGAAGGTGTGGAATTCAACTGGCTGACTTTGCCGAAGCGTATTGTCGGGGACGAGCTCGGCAATGTTACGGCACTGGAGTGCGTGCAGATGAAGCTGACCGGGGAGACCGGCAAAGACGGCCGCCTTGCGCCGATGCCTGTTGATGGCTCTGAGTTCCTGATACCGGTGGATGCGGTTGTGGTAGCGATCGGACAGAAGCGGCGGTTGGACCTGATTGAAGCGCTCGGTCTTGAGCACAACTATGGGGTTGTCAAAATTGATGAGAAGACCGGACGGACGTCGGATCCGCAGATTTATGCCGCTGGTGATATTGTGTTTGGTTCCGGCAAAGGCGAAGCGATGGTCGTATCCGCCGCCCAGCAGGGCAAAGACGCCGCTTATGCGATTGTGAAGCAATTGTTGGGCCTGCAGGACAGCGTGGCAGGTTCTGCTGTCTAAACGGGGAGTGCCAAGCAATACAAGACCGGCGGCTTCAACCGGACTTTATATGACAGGGAGGGAACATCAATGGCAGATTTGAGTATTGATCTTGCAGGTATCAAGTCACCTAATCCATTCTGGCTGGCGTCTGCGCCGCCTACCAATACAGGCTATCAAGTGCAGCGGGCGTTCGAGGCCGGCTGGGGAGGGGCGGTGTGGAAGACACTCGGTGATCCGATTATTAACACCTCCTCCCGGTTTGCGGCCGTGCATTTCAACGGTCAGCGTGTGGCGGGCTTCAACAATATCGAGCTGATTACGGACCGCCCGCTTGAGGTGAACCTGAAGGAGATCTATGAAACGAAGAAAAAGTTTCCGGGTCATGCGATTATTGCCTCCCTGATGGTCGAACCGAGGCAGGACAAATGGCATGAAATCGTCAAACGGGTAGAGGCTGTCGGCGTAGACGGCCTGGAGCTTAACTTTGGCTGCCCGCACGGGATGGCGGAACGCGGCATGGGCGCAGCCTCCGGCCAGCAGCCCGACCTCGTACAGGCGCAGACCACCTGGGTCAAAGAAGTCGCGACCACGCCGGTCATTGTGAAACTGACCCCGAATATAACGGATATTACAGTCGTTGCCCGCCATGCCGTCAAAGGCGGTGCCGATGCGATCAGCCTGATTAATACAATCAACAGTCTGGCCGGCGTGGACATTCACAGCTGGAACACGATTCCGAATGTCGGCGGCCAAGGCGCGCATGGCGGTTATTGCGGCCCGGCGGTGAAGCCGATTGCGCTCAGCATGGTGGCCGAATGCGCCCGCGACCGCGGAGTTGGCGTGCCGATCTCCGGAATTGGCGGCATCTCCACCTGGCAGGATGTGGTTGAGTTCATGCTGATGGGCTCCACGGGTATTCAGGTCTGCACGGCAGTTATGCATCACGGCTTCCGGATCGTCGAGGAGATGATCGACGGGCTGAACAATTATCTGGATGATAAAGGGCTGGCTTCGGTCACTGAGCTGATTGGCAAATCGGTGTCTAAGTACTCCAATTGGGGTGATCTGGACCTCAACTATAAAGTCGTTGCACGGATTAACGAGGAGAACTGCATCAACTGTAACAAATGCCATATTGCCTGCGAGGATGCTTCGCATCAATGTATCGACATGTTAACGGATGCCGCAGGAAAGGCAATTCTGCAAGTGCGTGAAGAAGACTGTGTGGGCTGCAATTTGTGCTCCATTGTCTGCCCGGCAGACGGAGCCATTGATATGGTTGCCCTGGACAGCGGCGCGGCGCCTCTGACCTGGAATCAGCGTCAGAAGGTCATCAGCGGCTTGAACGGCTCGTATTCAGAAGCGGAGGTGGTCTAGCATGAAGAAGATAATCAAAAATGGCATTATCGTTACCGCAGCGGATACTTATACGGGAGATGTGCTGTTTGAGGACGGCATTATTACCGGAATAGGGCTGAAGCTGGAAGCGCCGGGTGCGGAGATTATTGACGCTTCCGGCTGTTATGTCTTTCCGGGAGGGATAGATCCCCATACACATCTGGATATGCCCTTCGGGGGAACCGTGACGGCTGATGACTTCGAGACCGGCACGATTGCCGCCGCCTATGGCGGAACGACAACGGTCATCGACTTCTGCCTGACGGCCAAAGGCCAGCCGCTTCAGCAGGCTGTCGATACCTGGCATAACAAATCACAGGATAAAGCGGTGATTGACTACAGCTTTCACCTGATGGTTTCGGAGCTGAATGACAAGGTGCTGGGCGAGCTGCCGCAAATTATTGAAGACGAAGGCATCACTTCGCTGAAGGTGTTCATGGCCTACAAGAACACTTTTCAGGCCGATGACGGTGTACTGTACAAGACTTTGCAGGCAGCCAAGCGGGAAGGCGCACTCGTTATGGTCCATGCCGAGAACGGCGATGTGATCGAATATCTGGTGGAGCAGGCTCTGGCCGCAGGCAACACCGATCCGATCTACCATGCGCTAACCCGTCCCCCGGAGCTGGAGGGTGAAGCCACGGGCCGGGCCGCTTACCTGACGGAGCTGACTGATTCGCAGCTCTACGTCGTGCATGTCACCTGCGCCGAAGCGGCCTGGAAGATTGCTGAAGCCCGCAAGAAAGGGCTGCGTGTCTACGGTGAAACCTGCCCGCAATATCTGGTGCTGGATCAGACCGCGCTCGCGAAGCCTGATTTTGAAGGCGCCAAATATGTCTGGTCCCCGCCGCTGCGCGAGCAGTGGAATCAGGAGGTGCTGTGGGATGCGCTGTGGAGCGGCACGCTGCAAACGATCGGTTCCGATCAGTGCTCCTTTGACTTCAAGGGGCAGAAGGATCTGGGTCTGGGCGACTTCTCCAAGATCCCGAACGGCGGTCCGACGATTGAAGACCGGTTCAGCTTGCTCTACTCCGAAGGGGTGCAGAAGGGGCGGATTTCGCTTAATAAATTCGTGGATATCATTTCGACCTCCAGCGCCAAGCTGTTTGGCCTATTTCCGCAAAAGGGCACTATAGCTGTAGGCAGCGACGCAGACATCGTGATTTTTGATCCGTCGGTGGAAAGAACACTGTCTGCCGAAACCCATCATATGAACGTCGATTACAACGCGTTTGAAGGCTTTGAGGTTAAAGGCGAACCGGTATCCGTACTCAGCCGGGGGGAATTCGTGATCCGCGACAAGCGGTTTGTCGGCCGGGCGGGTTCCGGCAAATACCTGCACCGCAAAAGGTTTGCAGCGGAAGCACCGCGTCCGGCCAAAGCGGAAATCAGCGGAGGAGTGGTCTGAGATGTCTGCATTTGATGAGTTTGACCAAGAGCGGCAGGAGGTTGACGATTTGCTGCTGCAAGGCTACTCCATCGTCAGTATTGAAGAGGATTTGGACGGTGCCAGGGTGAGATTTATTCATAGCAGCCCAGGCAGGGTGCCGGTGGAGCTGCAGCTGCTGACGGCGGATGCGCGCAAGCATGTGACGACGGTGGTTTTATGTGGTCTGAGACCGGCCACCCCCATAGAAACGCATACGTAAGGTGCGACAATTCTAAGATACAGGGTTCGCGTGTCAAAAAAACTGCCGGTAGGCCAAGAAACAATTGGCTCCTATCTGGCAGTCTTTTTTGTGCAGTCCGGCAAATTTATGTAGAGAACTTGCCCTGCTAAAGGGCGCTGCAGAGGGAATTGGCGCCAAGAAGACTATGCCTGCAGCGATAGCTTGTCCAAATACTCGGACCGCAGAATCGACATGATGTGCAGCGACTCGAAAGAATCCCCAGTCCTTACACAGTCCCTAAGGGTCCCTTCCAGTGTGAATCCCGCACCTTCATAGACATGACGGGCTCTGAAGTTATGTTCTTTAACGTCCAGCCACAGCCGGTGGGTTTCGGTTTGGGTGAAGATCCAATCCGTCAGCAGTGAGAGGGTTGTTTTTCCGTAGCCTCGTTCCTTAGCCTGTATGACAAGCCGCTTAATGCAGACACTAAGATTAGGGTCCTGCAGCCCCGTTATAATCACATAGCCTGCTTGTTCCCCGGATTTATCCTGGATGATGAGATGCAGAATGTCCCCGTCCTGTAGTGCTGCAACATGCTGTTCCCTGCTCCATTGTCCGATAAAGCGGCGATTAGATTCGGCCTGCTCGGCAGCCAGGACGAAATCCAAATCTTGAAGCGCAGTTTTCCGTATATCCAGCAGTCTGGATGGTATTAACATGGAGCTCTCCCCTTACATTGATAATTATAGCAACATAGTACAAGAAGAACAGGATGCTGCCAACAGAAAAGGTCATCCTGTGCCAATCTATTGTATAATTGAGGCTCGGCGCCACAAATTATACAGATTCAAATTTAGCAAGGATGAGGAGTGCGGGAGGGTATGTACTTTCTGGATACGGTATCATGGCTGACAGAGGAACGTCTGCGGCTGTTGCTGGAGCAGTACCGCTCGCTCGGGCCGCTGCCCGGGATCGGGCTGACTTTTATGAAATCTTTTGTACCGCCGCTGCCTACGATTGCGATTGTGGGATTAAACGGTGCGGTTTATGGCTTATGGCTCGGATTCCTGTATTCCTGGATCGGGCTGGTTGCCGGTTGTGTGACCACGTTTATGATTATCCGCAAAATTGCATCCCACCGCTATCTGCGGAAGTGGGCGCAGCGGCCAAAAGTAGCGAGAAGCATGACGTGGGTCCGCCAGAGCGGGTTCAGTTATGTCTTCCTGCTCAGTATATTTCCGGTAGGGCCTTTTGTGGTCATCAATATGGCAGCCGGGCTTGCCGGCATGCGCCTGCGGTCTTATCTGCTCGCTTTGTGTGCAGGCAAAGCCATCATGGTGTTTGCAGTTTCCTATATCGGAAATGACTTGGATCGGTTTATCCGCAATCCGTGGGAGATCATCTATGTGCTGCTGTTCATCGGTGTTTCCCTATGGTGCGTCAAGGCCATAGAGGCCCGGTTTGCCCGGGCGGCGCGGGAACAGGAGAAGCCGCTTGCCGCGGGAAATTCTTCACACCACGAATAGTCCGCTGATGTCGGCATCGGTCTCATGGTTTCCGCTGAGATGAACCCAGCTGTTTGTAGAGGCGTTATAGCGGTAATCCTGTCTCCATTCCTCTATATGGCGGACAATGCTCCGCACTGCGGAGATGATCGTTTGGACTTCACGGTCTGTCATGATGGGGTGCAGCGAAAGGCGGATCCAACCCGGCTTCAAAGACTGGTCTCCGGCCTGAATCGCGTGAATGAAATGCTGGGAGAGCTTGGCGTCAAGTCCAAGCAGATAATGTCCGTAGGGGCCGGCGCAGGAGCAGCCTCCGCGGGCCTGAATGCCAAAACGGTCATTCAGCAGCTTGACGGCCAGATTGTAATGGATGTTCTTCAAGATAAAGGATACGATGCCGTGGCGTTTGGTATGCTCACCCGCCAGGATGTAACATCCGGGGATTCCGGCAAGCCCGGTCAGCAGCTGGCGGCACAGTTCCTGTTCCCTCCGCATCATGAACTGCCCGTTGCCATTCATCTTCTCCTTCAGTTTCAGGCAGAGCGCTGTGCGGAAGGCCTGCAGGAACCCCGGTGTTCCACCGTCCTCGCGGACCTCCACTTCATCTATGTAGCGGCGTCCGCCCCAGGGATTAACCCAAACCACCGTGCCGCCGCCGGGCTCATCCGGGAGCTGGCCCCTGCAAAGCGCGGTATCGAATACCAGTACCCCGCTTGAACCGGGGCCTCCAAGGAATTTATGGGGAGAGAAGAAGATGGCATCGAGCTTCTCCAGCGGGGAGGCAGGATGCATGTCGATCTCTTCATAAGCCGCGCTGGCGGCAAAATCGACAAAACAGAGGCCTCCGTGCCGGTGCATCACCTCAGCGAGCTTGTGGTACGGGGTCTGTATGCCGGTTACATTGGAGCAGGCGGTAAAGGAGCCGATCTTGAAGCGGCGGTTCCGGTAGCGGATCAACAGATCCTCCAGTTCCCGGAGATCCATGCTTCCATCCGCCCCGGCCGGTACGGTGACCACGTCGCCGATGCCCTCCTGCCAAGGCAGCAGGTTGGAATGATGCTCCATGTGGCTGATGAAGATAACCGGGCGTTCCTCTGGAAGACAGAGGTAATGATCCCGCATCCATTCCGGCAGCTTTAGGCCCATCAGCCGCAGCAGCTTGTTCACTGCTCCGGTTGTGCCGTTGCCGCAGAAGAGCAGGGCGTCTCCCGGCCCGGCATGAACATGCCGCTTAATAATGTTCTGAGCCTCGGCATAGGCGAGTGTTATAGTTAAACCGGTCGTATTGGACTCGGTATGCGGATTGCTGACATAGGGGCCGAACGTCTCCTGCATTTTGCGCTCAATCGGCTCATACAAGCGCCCGCTGGCGGTCCAGTCGGCATACAGCAGCGGCTGCCGTCCGTAAGGCGTGGAAATAGAATGCCGGTTGCCGATGGTATGCTCGCGAAACGTTGCGAAATGCTCTTGCAGTGAAGCGGGCTCCTCCGCAGAAGAAGCGTGGTTGATGCTCAGCACAGACAATCCCTCCAGCCCGGTGATTTCTCGCAAGATACGGCTCACGCCCTCTTACAAAGGACGGCACGGCCGTTTCTTCTTGCGAATTAAGAGTGGGGTTATATTCCCAGGCTCAGTATATGCCCGCTGGAGGCAATGGGTTAAAGCCTATTGTCTGCATTCATTAAGGAGCTCCTCTAAATAAAGAGCTGCATGTCACTTTCCAGCGCATCCTTCAGATAGGTGGCCGCATCAATGATCTCCACCTCGGGCAGAAACTCCTCCGGCTTGAAGCCCATGATCTCTACGGACAGCTTGCAGGCGTAGAATTTAATGTTTTTTTTGCGGGCGCCCTTGAGAAAATGAATCAGCTTCGGCGCGCCCTGATCCTCCATCATTTCCTCCAGCATCATCCGTCCAAGACCGCTGAAGTTCATCCGCGAAAGCGGGAGGTGCTGTGGTCCCTTCGGTGTAATGACATCCATCAGCTTTTCATAAATTGTCTTATCCTCAAGTGTCATCTTCTCGGGGTCGCGGACAAGGAAGAGTCCCCAAAAGGCGAAAAACATTGTGACCTCAACCTCAATATCCCTTGCGGTATTGGCCAGAATCAACCCGGCCATCGCTTTGTCATATTCCCCGCTGAACATCAGCAGATTCATCTTTTTGCCCATCGCTGCATTCCTCCGTCACATCATAGAATGACCTTAGTATGGTTAACGTGAGGAGAAGTATGCCTGCTGTCATAAGATGTTCCAAATGCCGCTAGGCGTGTAGGGGATTGGCTCGATTGGATCTATCCTGTGACTGTCCTGAGAGGGGATGTGCTATGGCTGGTTGGATTTCCCGGCATATATCTGCAGCAAAACGGCAGGCCCGTTAATCCGGGTCTGCCGTAAGATGAATCACTTGGTTCATTCAACGTTTTCACTGCAGCGGGAGCTATGTCAGACGATACAGTACTGCGCCATGCGGAGCAATCTCGCAAGCGAGCTCGTCTTGCACGGGGCCAACCTCCGCCCCGCTCCAAAGCTCCTTGGCAGTGACTGGTCTCTCAAGGCCCAGTTCTGCGAGAGTTACGCTGACCCTCTGGGTGTTTTCGCCGGTATTAAACATCGCGGCATAGCGGCACCCGGAGTCCCCTTCCGCCGTCCAGACCACGCGGTCTCCTGCCCGGCTGATGAGGCGTGCGCCGTTGCTGTTGCGGTGCATCTCCAGTACATCTGGGTTGGTCAGCAAGGAAAGGGTCCAAGCGTCGTTATCGCGAAGTTCGCCGCCGAAGAACAGGGGCGAGCGGAAGATGCTCCACAAGGTCATCATGGTGACCTGCTCATCAGGCGTGAAGCGAGTCCAGCGGTCAGCCCCGCCGCCGTCTACGGAGCGGATGCCGATATGGCCCAGCGGCAGCATATCGCAATCCGGCCAGCTGCCGGCTTCGGCTTTGCCTGCCCACGCCTCACAGCGGTCAAACATATCCAGGAGCAGGTCCCAATGATCCCAGAAGTCATCGGTGATCCGCCACATATTGGCATGTTGGCCGAGGAAATCTCCATAAGAAACCGGTGCCGGTCCCGGGGAGAGGCTTAGGATCATCGGGCGTCCGCAGTGCCGGATCGCATTCTGGATCAGCTCAATCTCGGGCTGGTGTGTATCGTACAGTCTGGACGCAGCAATATCATCCACCTTCACAAAGTCTACGCCCCATTCGGCATACAGCTCAAATAGGGAATTGTAGTACGCTTGGGCACCTTCCTTGGCAGCATCAACCCCATACATATCGGTGTTCCAGGGGCAGATGGAGTTGGGATGGGCGATGTCCCGGGCGGTCGCTCCTGAACCTTTGACCGGGGTGGCGGCATGCGCCGCCTGTCTTGGAATTCCGCGCATCAGATGAATGCCGAATTTAAGGCCCAGACTGTGTACATAATCAGACAAAGGGAGAAACCCCTTGCCGCCTTCTGCCGAGGGGAAACGGTTCACTGCCGGCATCAGCCGGGAATATTCGTCCATTTCCAGCGGAACAAAAGGACGGTACTGCGAAGAAATTGCCCCCGGCTCATACCACTGAATATCCACAACGACATATTCCCAGCCGAAGGACTTCAGGTTCGCCGCCATATATTCAGCATTTCCGCGGATTTCCTGTTCCGTAACTGCAGCTCCATAGCAATCCCAGCTGTTCCAGCCCATAGGCGGTGTTTTCGCATACTGTAAGTGACTCATTATGATGATCTCGCTCCTTAAACCCCGGAAGGGGTTGTAGAATAAACTTGCTCTAATAGATCCATCATAAAACACTTTCAAAACCCATTTCTACAGTAAAATAGTTATCTCAATAGCACAAAATTGCGCATGGCGGGAATTTAACTGAAGAACAAACGGTTATACTGGAGGCTGCCGTTTCCGGTGCGGAAATTGCCAGGCGTTTGTCCCGTCAGCTTGTGAAACACTTTGATGAAATAGCTTCCGGTGGAATATCCGACCTGAACCGCGATGGCTTCAATACTGTGGTCTGTTGTCCGCAGCAGATCCACCGCCCGCTCGATACGGATGCGGTTCAGGTATTCATTGGGTGTTACACCGACATATTTGCTGAATGTCCGCAGCAGATGGAATTTGGAAAGTCCGAGCTTCTCCGCAAGCTCTTCCTGGCCAATCATGGAGTTGTGATGGCCTTCGATAAAAGTAACGGCATCCCTAACCGCCGCCGGCCACTCCGTTTCATGGCGCGGCCCGCTGGACGACAGTCTGCCGAGCTCCATCATGAATTGATACAGCAGCGAGGAGGCGATGTAAGGATCGGTGATTTTTCCGCTATGGGCTTCCCGGGTAATATCCCGCAGCATGCGGATGGGCAGGCTTCCCGTGTCGATGACCGGCGCCGGACCGAGCTTGACCTTGATCTCCTCCCAGAGGGGCTGTACCAGCTGCGGCCTGAAGAGCAGGAAATAAAACTCCCACGGCTGGGAACCGCCGGGATAATAATAGCTGTGGCTGCTGGGGATTTCCGCCAGAAATGCCCGTCCGGAGCTGATTTTGAAGCTCTCGTGTTCCGTGCTGAATACCCCTGCGCCCTCAACTGTATATTGGAAGAGTAACAGGGGGCCGTCACGTCGCTCCATTCCATTCCAGTGGTAAGAAGCATTACTTACAATCTCATGCCCGACTGCAAAGAGGTTGCAGAGCGGCAACTGCTCCGGCTCGCTAAAGCGGAAGCCATACACCCCTAAGGCCTTTTCATTTTTCACAGAATCCCACCTCCGGTAGTGCTTACTTATTATATATAGTACAGAAAAAGCTCCCCAAAGGGAGCCTGAGACATACGGTACAGTATCTTCCCGGGCAACATCAGGAAGCAAGCTTGAAGATCTCATCCGCAGGAAGCGGAGGGAAGTAAAGAAATCCCTGGATATAAGGGCAGTCATGCTTAATCAGGAACTGGGCTTGTTCAGGCGTCTCTACACCTTCCGCAATCAGGTCATAACCAAGCTGGGAGGCGACATAAACAATTGACTTAATAATGGTCTCATCAATGGAGCTGACACCAATGCCGGTAATGAAGGTGCGGTCAATCTTGATCTTGTTGACAGGGAAATGCTTCAAATAATTCAGTGAAGAATATTTGGTGCCAAAGTCGTCAATCGAAACGACAATCCCATGGTCGCGCATCTGCTGCAGCAGCGGATAATGCTCCTCGAGCAGGGCGGTGCTTTCTGTGATCTCGAATTCCAGCATATTCGTCTCCAGCCCATATTGCTCAAGCACGCCAAGGAGGTTCTCTATCAGATTCCGGTTATAGAACCAGCTGTTGGAGATGTTGATGGATGTCCGCAGCAGCGGCATGCCCATCGTTCTCCATTCGCAGAGCTGGCGGCATACTTCCTGCAGCACCCAGTCGGTGAGCTGAATCATTAGCCCGGCGTCTTCCACAGCAGTGATGAAGGCTCCGGGCCCGATCAGCCCCTTCTCCGGATGGTTCCAGCGGATCAGGGCCTCCATACCAACCATTTGGCCGGTGACGGCATTGATCTGCGGCTGATAATGGAGCACGAATTCTTCACGCTCCAGCGCGGAATGCAGATACTTGGAGATCATCGTTTTCTGCTCCAGCTTCTCGCGCAGCTCCCAGTCAAACACGAAATAATTGCTGTCTTCCTGTGACTTCGCCTGATACATGGACATGTCGGCGAATTTCAGCAAATCCTCCTTGTGGAGGGAATGCTCCGGATAAAGAGAGATCCCTATGCTGGTTGAGAGACTTAAATATGCCCCGGCAATCAGCAGTGTTTCAGAGATCAGCAGGCTGATATGCCCGGAAATTTCAGGGATCTGCTCCCGCGGCAAATCGGAGAAGATCATTACGAATTCATCGCCGCCGGTACGCGCGAACAGCTTGAAGGGCAGGCCGCTGTCCTTCAGCCGGCAGGCCAGTGTTTTGATGACCTGGTCGCCCGTGGAGTGGCCGAGGGTGTCATTGATCTCCTTGAACCTGTTTAGATCAAAAAAGAACAGCGTATAGGTCTGCGCAGGTTCGGCGCATTGCAGCAGCCGTCCGAATTCATCCATGAAGTAACGCCGGTTCGGAATTTCCGTCAAACTGTCATAATGGGCAAGTTTTTCATATAGGCGTTTGGATATTCGGAGATCCCGGGTGCGGATATTGACCACGCGCTCCAGTTCGCGGTTGAACCGGTCCTGATGCCAGAAGATATACAGAATAAAGGCCATAACGAGCAGAAAGGAAATGTCGATCCACAGGACGCTGCGGAAGATCTCCCATTTCTTGTGCGAAGAAAAGGGGATTCCCATCAGCCAATGCTGATTTTTAATTTCAATGGGAACCGTGACCTGCTCTTCGTTCCCGTGGGCTTGATTGCCAAATAAAAAGGTATGGTCTTCATCTGTTACATACATGGGGGAGTCTTTAAACAGCAGCTGGTTCTCAATATCATTGATCTTCAGTGTGACGGAAACGATGCCGGAGAATGAGTTGCCGTTATAAATAGCTTGCCTGATTACCATGCCGAAGGCACCCTGGGCAAGTACCCGGGGACCGTCCACCGTAATGCCCCGGGAAGTGATCGTTTCTTGAATCAAACCGGGCGAGGACAAGTCGGGATCGAGCAGGAGACTTTTATTAAGAATCGCTGTATTGCCTGAGAGAGGATAGAGATAACGGATGAGGCCGTCCGGAGCGATCATAATATTCATAATATTGCTTGAATTGTTATAAGCCTTCATTAAATATTGATTAATAAGCGCTGGCTCAGCATCAAAGCCGACCGTTTGAATAAAGGAACTAACACCTTTGACAATCGAAACCTTCTCTTCAATGTTCGATGATAACATGACTGCCTTTGAGGACAAGCCGGCTTTTTCAGCCCGGTATTCCCGGTTCACTGATAAGGAGTAATAATAGAACAGAGAGAGCTGCAGCACGACTAAGAAGCCGAGGATGATCGTTAAAGGCTTTTTATTAAAGAAAGCCATGGAATGCCTCCGATACCCGAAATTCAACATTATATTAATAACTCATTAGAAGCTGTTCCAGCACCGCAGAAAAATGTCGAGATATGTCGTGGGTGTTTCTTTAGCATGTCATTTTTATCGCCTTTGTGCAAGGAAAAACCTAACAAGAACCCCGTAAAATCCAAAACGGATAAATACGTTCCGCCTAAAGGCAGCCTGTATTTATCCGTTGCTCTAGAAATGAGTACATTATGGACTTTGTGCAAGTGAAGAGACGGGATTATTTCTTGAAAATACCCAGTGGTGCACCGATTGGCAGGAACGTGCGGCCGAAATGAGCGTTGAGCACAGATGCACCGCAGCCGTACAGTGATACGATACCGATGGCCAGTTCCGATACGGCAGCCAGCTTGTGGAAGAATTCCGCAGCCACTCCGAACGCATCAAAGGTCAAGCCGAGGAACAGGAAATCGATCAGTATAAAAATAACAAGCAGCACTCTATTGGCTTCCACAGCGCCAAGGGTCATGAACAGCGTGAAGACCAAATAACCCGCAAAAACAAAGCCGAGCTGTTTGGGATCAACGCCTTCTGCCAGAACCGTACCGAATACACCCAGCTTGATCAGCCAGCTTCCGGCCATGCCGAACCAGAAGAACGCATAAGCGCCAAAAGCGGTCATCCCGAAGGTGTTGTTGTGTTTGGCATCCTGGATAGAAGCGAACAGCTGGGCGAAGGCTCCGAGGAATATAGCCCATGGAATACAGTAGCTGAGACCTGTTGTAATTTCGAGCTTTTGTGAAGAAGCGACCAAGGTGACGATAGCCAATCCGAACAAGCCGATGGCGCTGGGGTCGGCAGTGACGATTTTGACGGATTGTGTTTGCGGTTGCGCTGACATAGCAATTAAAGCCTCCAATTTTCATAAGTGTTCGCATAGGATCACAGCACCCGGAAAGGGGTGCTGTAATCAGCTTGCCTATCATATCATATCGTTTTGAGCTTGCCTACAAAAAAAGAGTGCTCATTTACTGTGGTAAAGGAGATTATTTTGCGTTAAAAAGTCAGGGATATCCTGGAATTTTACCGGCCTGCTTATATAGTAGCCCTGCAGCTCATCACTGCCCAGGTCGCGCAGCATGTCGAACTGCTCTTTCAGCTCGATTCCTTCGGAAACTACCTGCAGTCCAAGAGTATGGCTAAGCTCGATAATAGCCTTGATCAGCACGTCACCCTGCGGGCCCAGTGTCATCTCGGAAACAAAAGAACGGTCGATTTTGATAACATCAACGGGAAAGCGCCGCAGGTAACTGAGGGAAGAGAAGCCTGTGCCAAAGTCGTCCAGGGAAATGCGGAAACCGTGTCCCCTGAGCTGTTGCAGTGAATGGAAAATACTGTCACCCGACACCAGCACGCTCTCCGTAATCTCCAGCTCCAGGCATGAGCTGGGCAGCCCGTATTCATGGAGCAGCTCCAGCAGCAGCTCAGACAGTCCCGGCTGCATCAGCTGCATGGCGGAAATGTTGACCGCCACGGTCAGCTCCAGCCCATTCTGCCGGAAAGTACGCAGATCGGAGCAGACCTGCCGCAGCACCCAGCTCCCGATGTTTACAATAGAGCCGCTGGTTTCGGCGAGCGGGATAAACTCGCCGGGCGAGATAGGGCCGTATGCAGGGCTTGTCCAGCGCAGCAGCGCCTCCAGCTTCGAAACCTTCAGGTTGCCGGAACTGAGGATCGGCTGATAATGGACTTCAAATTCATGATTCACGGCTGCGGAGAGCAGCAGCTGGGAGAGTACATTTTTGCGGCGGATACTTTCTTCAAGATCCTCAGAGTATTGAAAAATATTGTTGCGGCCTGTTTCTTTGACATGGAACATGGCCAGATCGGCCTGTTTGACCAGAAAGTCGGCGTCTTCGCCGTTCTGCGGATAGATGCTGACGCCAATGCTGGCCGTATTGTAGAGGAGATGTCCCTGTATGCGGTGGGGCAGCGACAGCGTCTCCCGTATGCGTAGCAGCTGCTCAGAAATGCTGTCCGAATCGGGGATATCGGCGAGCAGGATCGTGAACTCATCGCCGCCCAGACGGGACACCACATCACAACGTCCGATAACTTGGGAAATCCGCAAAGCGATCTCCTTCAGCATGGCATCACCAAAGTCGTGGCCGAGTGTATCGTTTACGGTTTTGAAGTGATCCAGATCAATAAATACCAGTCCGAGTTGTCTGCCGGTTCCTTTAATTGAAGCAATCGCTTCATTAAGCTTCGCGAAGAACAGCGAACGGTTGGGCAGCTGAGTCAGAGGGTCAAGCATTGCTTGCAGCTGCAGCTCTTCCTGCGCCTGCTCCAGGGAATCAATCATCCGGTTAAACTCCTGCTCCACATCGCTGAATTCGTCTTTGCCGGAAGGGCCAATCCGGATGGATAAATCCTTGCTTCTGCCGATAGCCCGGATATTCCGGGTCAACAAGGAGATTCTTACGAGGATAGATTGATTGACGAAGAGGAGACTGGCCCCGCTTATTAGCATAGTGACGGCAAGAAAATACTGTTGGAAGCTGTTAATCGACTGCAGTCCGCTTACGTAGATCTGACGCGGATGCTTAAGGGTGAGAACCACACCGGGGTTGCCGAACAGGTCGTATATAGTTGTGTGAATGGACATTACATTGTTCGAGGCAGGGCTCATCCAGATATTGCTTCCGTTGCTCTCCGCGAGTCTGCCGGAGTTCACAGGGTTGATCTGGATGGTGGACGTTGCCTCATTCCAGATCTCTGTGAGCTGCTCCTGCTGCAGCATTCTGCCGGCTACTGCTGTTCCAACAACCGGTTTCGTTTTGCCGCTGTTTACAATAGGGGTCAGGGTGATCAGCATAGGGCCTTTATCCAGTAATACAATGCCGCTTGTGCTATCCTCTGCGCCGGATAATTTCGGAAGCCGTTGATGAATATCCCTGAACAAGGTGATGATCTCCGGTGTTAGCGGAGATAGATTGCGGGAGTCCGGATTGTAGGTTTCCCCGTACAAGGGGGTACCCGAAGGGTTCAGCAGGGCCATCATATCAAAATGGTTAATCTCATAAGTTGTCCGGCTATAGTTACTGCTTAGGTAGGCGTCACTAATAGAATCTGCGGGGTCCGTGGATTCCGCAAACCGGTAGGATTCATCCCAAACCGAATATTTAAGCAACTGGGTCTTCATATTCTGCAGCTCATTCTGATAAGAGGAGACGGCATTCTCCAGCTTATCCCGCAGTGCGGCTTCATCCAGCTTCTCGAAGCGGCCCAGCAGAATCAGGTGCAGGAGCAGATAAGTCAGCCCTAAGCCGGATAGGGCCACGACACAGATGAAGATCACTATTTTTTTGCGCAGCTTCATGTTGCTCCCCTTAGTATCTATAGAATTTATAGGAAATAAGTACCATTATAACCAGTGTACCATGATTAGGGAATATTTTGCAGCGCTTTTCTGCCCTAACTGTCGAAATTTGATGTATAATAATTAAACAATAATAATTATCACATTATAATAGAAGGGGACCACCTTGGGCATGAATAAATGGACATTTTTTAAGAAAGCTACACGGTTTGGAACCATCCCAGTTATGCTCATACCGGTTGTCTTGGGAACTGTCGGGGCATATGTATGGGAGGGAGAGTTCCATCCGTTTTTGTTTGTTATAACGATCATCGGGGCAATATCTGCGCATCTGTTCTCTAACATGGTGAATGATTTATGGGACTTTCGCAACGGAACTGATATGGAGGCAAAAAACACACCGGGGATGATTTCCACAAACTCCGGTTTTTTGTCCGGAGGTCTGCTCTCGGAGACCGTTTTCGCAGTATTGACCTGGAGTTTGCTTGCAGTCGCCGTGCTTTGCGGCGCGGTGCTCAGTATTTATAGCGGCTGGGAGATTCTCTGGTTTGTAGCGGCAGGGGCACTTATCGCCTATTTCTATGTCGCTCCACCACTGCGTTTTGGGTACCGGGGCAAGGGTTACAGTGAATTCGCCATTTTCGTTGCGTTTGGCATTATGCCTGTACTCGGCTCTTATTTCGTGCAGACTGGCGAATTCAGCCTGAAGCCGGTGCTGCTTTCGGTTCCGGTTGGACTTCTGACGACGCTGCTGCTGTTCAACCATCATTTTCTGCACTGGAAAGCGGACGAGCAGGCAGGCAAGCGTACGCTTGTTGTCGTTTGGGGAGAGCGCAAGTCGCTGATCTTCTCGCGTGTGCTGCTTTATATGTCCTACGCTTCTCTGATCGTCTGCGTGGGCTTTGGCGTGCTTCCGGTTTATGCGCTGCTTGCACTGCTCACTGCGATTGCGCCGGTGCATGTATACCGCGGCCTGCAGCCGCAAAATGCCTCGCCAGCCTATCTGCCGCTGATGGGCGCCTCCCAGCAGGCCTCCGTGCGCTGCGGTGCAATTATGGCGGTAGCGCTGCTGCTTCAAGGCTTTATGTAAAGATTGCTGAACATTAGATGATAGAAAGAGAGTGAACCCCATGGACAAGAACAAAACAAGCAATGAAGATGCACAGGCTGCACAGTATAACCCGACCATACTCGGAGACTTTCATACTATTCTGTCGGAGGGCAAGGTCTGGAAGACCGGAGGATTCACCTTGCCGGATGGTTCTTTCTGGGCTTACCGTGAGCCGGAGGCTGTTGTGATTGTGCGCAATGGCTACCTTTATGTGCGGGCCCAGCTGTCCCGCCAGAACAACCATGTGCAGATTCTCGACAATGCCAAGCATATGTATTATTCGGCTCAGCCGGTCGAGGTGCCGGAGAGCGGAGAGGTCAGCTTCGAGCTGCAGATTCGCGCCCGCACACAGGGTACGGCACCCGGAGACCTGTATGATGGTTATGTTTCGCTGAATCTGCTTGATTTCACGACGGGTGCGGCGCTTGATTTCTTTGCCGGAAACGACAAATATGCCAGCGTCTACGGAGTTCTGCCTTTCCCGGGCGTGCAGGTTCCTGAAACCGGGGGAACGAAATACTTCTGCATTTTCAAGGAAGATACGGACTTCAAACCGCGTGAATTCAACACGTACAAGATAACCTATAACCGCGGGAACGATGAGGCTGTGTTCTATGTCAACGGCAAAGAGGTGCGGCGCGAGCAGCATGTGCCGATCAAATTCAACAGCTTCACTGTAGCACTGGGCATTATGACCGAGAAGGACCTCACGCCCGAAGGCAGTGTGTCCGCCCATGGCCAGACAGTCATCGCCGAATGGTCTCCGCTGACCATAACAACATCCGCACAATAACCGTGCTTATTTGACAGATGAGGGTGGATCACCTTGAATGTAAAAAGTTTCCTGAGATTTGTAGAGCTGCCGACCAAGGTGGCTAGTGTTATCCCGTTTCTGCTCGGGTCATTGTATGCTCTGTACCGGTTTGAGGATTTTTATCCTCTGCGTTTTGCGCTCATGTTCGTGTCCCTGCTGAGCTTCGATATGGCGACAACGGCAATTAACAACTATTACGATTTCAAAAAAGCGGCCAAAACCCACGGCTACGGCTATGAGACCCATAATGCCATTGTTCATTACAAGCTCAAGGAAAGTACTGTGGTTGCGACGATTATCATCCTGCTGGTGCTGGCGGTTGGGGGCGGGATTGCCCTTGTCTCCCAGACTGGTCTGATCATATTTTTGCTCGGCGGATTGTCCTTCCTGATCGGGATCCTGTATTCATTCGGGCCGATACCGATCTCGCGGATGCCGCTGGGTGAGCTGTTCTCCGGCCTGTTTATGGGCTTTGTCATCATCTTCATTTCGGCTTACATCCATTCCGACCAGAGTGTTGTTACCCTGCTGTTCCGGGAAGACTGGATTGATCTGCATATCAACTTTGTGGAGGTCCTGTATCTATTCTGGTTTTCGGTGCCGGCGATTCTGGGAATTGCCGGAATCATGCTGGCGAACAACATCTGCGACATTGAGGATGATATGGAGAACCGCAGGTATACACTGCCCGTCTACATCGGCCGCAGCAATGCGTTACTGCTGTTTAAGCTTCTCTACTATGTCTCCTTTCTGGATTTGATCGTGCTGCTGCTGCTTGGCGTCCATCCTGTTCTGGTTGTGCTGCTGCTGCTGACACTGATCCCGCTGCGCCGCAATATTGCCCTGTTTTCTGAGAAGCAGGAGAAGGCGACGACCTTTATCCTGGCAGTCAAAAATTTCGTGCTGATGAGCATGGCCCGCGTTATTGTGCTTGGAGTGGCCGTTGTGCTGGATATTTGGATCACCTCATAACATCATCCTACCTCTGTAAATAGAGATAAACCTTATTCTATGATATGGTGTCTATAGGTATAAATAGACAATCTAATACAAGGAAGGTGTACAGCTATGGCGCAGAAACTTCGTTGGGGAATTATGGGATGTGCCCAGATTGCCACAAATTCGGTCATGCCGGCTATTCAGGAATCGGAATCCGGCATCATCGCAGCAGTAGCGAGCCGTGGACTGGAGAAAAGCAGTGCCGTGGCTGCGGAGTTTGGGATAGAGAAGGCCTACGGTAGTTATGAGGAGCTGCTTGCGGATCAGGATATTGATGCGGTCTATATTCCGCTTCCGAATCATCTTCACCGGGAATGGGTCATCCGCTCTGCGGAAGCTGGCAAGCATGTGCTCTGTGAGAAGCCTATTGCGCTTAACAGTGCTGAGGCGGCAGAGATGGTGGAAGCATGCCGGAAGGCCGGTGTTCATCTGGCTGAGGCCTACATGTACCGGCATCATCCGCGGATTGCCGAGGTGCAGGACATTATCGCCCGGGGAGAAATCGGTGAGCTCCGGTCAATCCGCGGAACATTTACATATAATGATGCCGGGGATACGACGAATATCCGCTTTAAATCGGCTTGGGGCGGTGGTTCTTTGTACGATGTCGGCTGTTACCCGCTCAGCGCGGCGCGTATGCTGTTCGCTGCGGAGCCGGAAGCGGTAACGGTACAAGCGATGTTCTCCCCGGAGCATGACAATGTGGATATGATGGCTTCAGGTCTGGTTGAGTTTCCAGGCGGAGTAAGCCTGATCTTCGACTGCGGGATGTGGGCCTACAACCGCCAGCTACTGGAGTTGCTCGGCACGGAGGGCCGGATTGAAATTCCGATGCCGTTCAATGCGAGATTTGAGGATGCGGAATTCATCCTGCATACGTGCGGCGAAGCGAAGGTGATCGAAGCTACCGGCGCAAATCCTTATGTCTGGCAGGCCGATAATTTTGCGGCGGCCGTTTCCGGGGTTAAACCCAGAGTAGCAGCAGATGATCCGGTGCTGAATATGCGGCTGATTGAGACCTGCCTCGATTCTGCCCGCCGGCGGGAACGGATTCTGCTGTAATTTTTGTTGCACACATAAACGGCTGCGCTGTCCTGATTCAAGGACGGCGCAGCCGTTTTTTTGGAAAGATATGAATTTATATGTTTCACGCTATAAATTATCCTTCTATTTCTCGCTGAAACGGATGCCGTTCTTTTGAGGACGGCGAAGCCGTTTGGACTTGGGTGAATACAGGTCAGACACTGAATTATACGGCGGATGCAATAAGCTCATCTTCGTCGTTGTTGTTATTGAAGGCATCCCGGTCGAACTCTCCTTCGGAGTTGGCGACCAACAGGGCGGTGACGGTTGTACCGGTAGCATTTACAGCTGTGCGGCCCATGTCGATCAGCGCTTCCACACCGGCGACGATTGCGATACCTTCAAGCGGCAGGCCCAAAGCGGTAAGTACGACTGTTGTCGAGATCACTGCGGGTCCGGGCACACCGGCAACTCCGATCGAGGAAATGATGCTGACAAAGACCAGCAGAATATAGTCAGTCAAGCCAAGATCTATTCCGAATACCTGTGCAGTGAAGACAGCAACAATGGCCGGCCAGATCCCGCCGCAGCCGTTGAAGTTGACTGACGCCCCAAGGGGAGCGACAAAGCTGGCGATCCGGGGAGAAATATGCAGCCGTTTTGTAATAACCTCAAGATTAACCGGAAGTACAGCGTAGCTGCTTCTGGTTGTAAAGGCCACGGCAACGGTGGGATAAATTTTGCGGAAGAAGCGCAGCGGATTGACCTTGGCCACAAAAAATACGAGCCCGCCAAACACCAGCACAAAATGGATAATCAGTGCGACGTAGGAGGTTATAATTACACTTCCCAGCTCCTGCAGCGTTTCCCAGCCATAGCGGGCAGTGATGCCGGCGATAAGTGCAAAGACACCGTAAGGCGTCAGACGGATGATGAATTTAACGACCTGATGCAGCACCAGTGTCAGCGATTGAATGAGGTCACGCACAGGCTTTACGGACTCTGCATTTTTCGATCCGATCTTGATGATGGCCACTGCAAGGAAGATTGCAAAGATAAGCACCGGCACAACCTTGCCTTCAGCCGCTTCATTGATCGGGTTGGAAGGCACAAGGTCAAGAATGACCTGGGAGAAGGCCGGAATTTCACGGGCGGTGAAGTCGGCCGGCACATCCTGCTGAATGCCGTTTCCCGGGTTGAACAGCAGTGCAACCAGTAGTCCTATTATTGAAGCAATACCCGTTGTTCCAAGGAACCAGGCAAAGGTCTTGAAGCCGATCTTACGCAAATATTCCAGATTGGTCAGCGATGCAATGCTGTTAAGCACCAGAACGAAGACCAGAGGGACAACCAGCATGCGGATTAGACTGACATAGATGCTGCCGAAGGTGGTGATAGCCTTGGTGTCAAACTCCAGATTCTGAAAAAGGATGCCGACGACCAGACCAATTGCCAGAGCTACAATGACCCGCGTACCAAACCCGACTCGCTTGCGGGCCAACAGGAAGAGTACCCCGAATACAAAAATCGATACAACAAAGCCATACCAGTTGCTTTCGATGGCGGTGATCAAGTTGTTGTCGATAGTAGACATTTTTAATAATACCCCCTAATCTAATTGGTTATATAAGAATTAATGTGGGATAAATATACTGGAAGTTCCTTTGTACTGTCAATCCTTTTTTAAAAGATAAGAATTGTAATTTTCACGTTGATTCGTAATCTTAATATCTTCTTGTGAATGTATAAGTTTACGGGTTACTTGTTGCGATTACTCACATGAGGAACGTTGTAAAATTTGATAGAATAGGAATAGTATTGAAAGTTTGTCTTGATGATTTAAAAGAAAGCCGATTCGAAAGGAGATTAACAATGGGGCTATTGGAAGAGCCGGTCATCTCAATATCTGGCTTATGGATGAATTACAGTGACAGAATGGTGCTGCGGGGAATCGATCTGGAGGTTCACCGGGGGCAAATCATTGGCTATATCGGACCCAACGGGGCGGGCAAGAGCACCACGGTCAAGATCATGCTCGGATTGGTAGAGGGTTACAACGGTACGGTGAAAATTTTTGGCAGAGACATCGCTGACGGAGATACTGCCTACAAAAGGCGGATCGGCTATGTGCCTGAGGTTGCAGAGCTGTATGACAGCCTGACCGCGAGGGAGTATCTGACATTCATCGGCGAACTGTACGGCATGAAGCAAAAGGATGCCGATGAGAAGGCGGAAAGGCTGATGGGTCTTTTAAACCTGGAGAGGGCCTACGACATGCGTATCGCCTCCTACTCCAAAGGGATGAAGCAAAAGGTGCTGCTGATTTCCAGCATGCTGCATGATCCCGACATCTTATTTCTTGATGAACCGCTCAGCGGGCTGGATGCCAACAGTGTAATGATCGTTAAAGAAATCTTCGCCTCACTCGCGGCACGGGGCAAGACTATCTTCTATTCCTCGCACATTATGGATGTGGTAGAGAAGATCAGCAGCCGGATCATCCTGATCGACGGAGGAGATATCGTAGCAGACGGCAGCTTCTCGCAGTTGAAGGAGCAGAACAGGGAAGGCTCGCTGGAGGAGATCTTCAATCAGCTGACCGGATTTGACCAGTACCGGGATATCGCCGGTGAATTTGTAGCGGTCATTGCTGAGGGTGCTCCGCATGAATGATTTCTTTGTATTGAAGCTGCTTGACCGGCTGCAGGGAGGCTTCAAGAGAATCGGTGTCGATTATGGTATGCTGCGCAACATTCTTCAAGTAAAGCTGACCATGGACGGAAGGCGGACGCCGACGGTATTTGCGGGATCACAGAACAATAAGCAGGAGACCGAGGGTTCGCCGTTCCGGGTGCAGTGGTTTTATTTACTGATCGGTTTGATGATGATTTTCATCGTTATTCCCAAGGGAAATTATATCCTGATGATGAGTATGCTGTTTAGTGTGGTTATGTTCATGATTATGACAACACTGATCTCCGACTTCTCCTCGGTCATGCTGGATCTGCGGGACAAGAATATTTTGTTCTCCAAGCCGGTGAACCGCCGGACCTTGAGCATGGCGAAGAGCCTGCATATTCTCATTTATTTGCTGACAGTCACGCTGACGTTTACGGGACCGTCACTGATCGCTTCGATATTTATCCAGGGAGTGCCTTTCTTCCTGCTGTACGCTGCTGCGGTCATTCTGATGGACTGCTTTATCCTTGTATTTACCGCGTTGCTCTATTTATTGATCCTAAGGGTCTTTGACGGGGAAAAGCTCAAGGACATCATCAACTATGTCCAGATCATTTTATCCATTGGAGTTACGGTGGGCGCCCAGCTGATTTCCCGCTTGTTCAACATCACTGAGCTGGGTGTTACTTTTAAAGCGGCCTGGTGGAATTTTCTGTTCGCCCCGATCTGGTTCTCTGCTCCGTTTGAGCTGCTGATTGCCGGGAAAAAGAGTGCCCATCTTGTGGAGCTGGCCCTGCTTGGCCTTGTGGTGCCGCTGATACTGCTTGCGGCATACATCAAGCTGATGCCGACATTCGAACGGAGTCTGCAGAAGCTGGCGGAGCAGGGCGCTGCGGGCAAAGATAATGGACGCTTGTCCCGGCGGCTGTCTGCGATTGTATGCCGGAACAAGGAAGAGGGGATGTTCTTCCGGTTTACCTGGTCCATGATGAAAAACGAACGGGATTTCAAGCTGAAGGTATACCCGTCCATAGGATTGTCGCTGGTCTTGCCCTTTATCTTTATATTCAACCAGGTGTGGAGCGGAGACATGGAGGCGGTCAGAGGCTCCAAAGCTTACCTGTTTGTTTATCTCAGCGCAATGCTGGTGCTGACTGCTGTGCAAATGCTGCGTTATTCGGCCAGCTATAAGGGCGCATGGATTTATAAAGCTATTCCACTGCCCGAGACGGCCGCGGTGTACCGCGGGATGCTTAAGGCGGTGCTGCTGCGGCTGCTACTGCCATTGTTTGTCTTGGAAGGAGCGGTATTCGTCTGGCTGTTCGGAGGCCAGATCATTGTAGATTTGTTCGCTGTGCTGCTGGCCTCGCTGCTGTATACCGTCATCTGCCATCGCATGATGCCGCAGGCGCTGCCCTTCTCTGAGAAATATGAAGCTGCCAAGCAGAGTGATTACAAAGGGATTTCCTTTGCCTTACTGTTTATATTAATGGGATTTGCCGGGGTTCATTATGTGTTCACCTTGTTCTTCCCGGGAATTTACATCTATTTGGTAATTTTGGCAGCTCTCAATTGGTGGGTTTGGCATATTTCCTTCCCCCAAGCCGCTCCGCGAAACGGGAAGCTCCCAACTCTCGGCGCTTGAGGCAGCAGGCAAATATGGACATTTTTTGCCATCCTCAAAAAAGGGGTTCAAGTTCCAGTATTTACTTAGACAGATTTCCAAATAAAAGGTAGAATACAGCTGAAGTTAGTTCTCAGGGATCACCTATAATCTTTACACACTCTTCCGTTTATCTGATACTCGTATATTGATTTTATACTTGAGAATACATGCAGCGATAATGATAATATAACCGGTGAAGAGGTCAACTATGGATCAAATGGGAATCCACTATAACATTTGGATTGTTTTGCTATCTTTCGCGCTGGCGGCAACCGCGGCCTATTCAGCGCTTAATCTGATTTCACAGGTTTCCCATTCTACGGGCAAGATCCGGCGTTTGTGGCTGCTGTCGGGGGCATGTGTGCTGGGCAGCGGAATCTGGGCGATGCATTTTGTCGGCATTATGGCCAGCCGCCTGCCGTTTGAAGTCGGTTATCATCCGGGCAGAGCGGTGTTGTCCCTGCTGATCAGCATCCTTTCCAGTTTTCTGGCCCTGGGGATTGCGGTAGCATCCCGCCAGCGGCTGCTCAGGCTGCTGGCCTCCGGCTTCATTCTGGGCGGTGGAATTTCTGCCATGCATTACATCGGGATGTCCTCTATGGAGATGGACGGCAGACTTCACTATGAGCCAATGGCTCAGGGCATATCTATGATGATTGCTCTTCTGGCCTCTTACATCGCTGTATTTCTGTTTCGCAAGTTTAAGGATTACACAGGCTTCAGTGCCAGGAAGCTCTGCTCCTCGCTGTTCATCGGGTTTGCGGTAACCGGAATGCATTATATCAGCCTGAGTACAAGCCGCTTCGAGCTCAACAGTTGGCTTGGGACTAAGCCCTTTCTGATGGAGACGGATTTCATTCTGTTGACAGGGGTATCGCTGGTAACTCTGTTTATGCTCGCTATTTCTGGAGGCGCCGTGTTTCTGGACCGGCATGTTCTGGAAAAGATGGCCTATCATGACCCTTTGACCGAGCTGCCGAACCGGCATGGGCTGGAGCGTTACTTTCTCGAGGAGTTCTTTGGGGTGAACACGGGTGCGGTGTTTTTTGTCGATCTGGACCGGTTCAAGTCGATTAACGACACGCTGGGACATGACATCGGCGATGAACTGCTGCAGGAGGTTGCAGACAGGTTGATGTATTGTGTAGGCTGCCAAGGCAAGGTCTTTCGGATGGGCGGCGATGAATTTCTGATTGCGCTGCCGGATTGTACATTAGAGAATGCTCAGGACATGGCAGAGCATGTATTGCGGGAGGTTAAGAAATCCTACAGCATTAAGGGCAATGAGCTGTATGTAACAGCGAGTGTCGGAATCAGCCTGGCTCCCGTGCATGGCACGGACCGCTCTGCGCTGATGAAAGCCGCGGATACCGCGCTGTACACCTCCAAGGACTCCGGCAAAAATAAATTCAGTGTGTTCGATCAGGAGATGAACCGCCACCAGCTGCGGCGGATGTCACTGGAGAAGGATCTGCGCAAGGCGCTGGCCCGCTCTGAATTTATGGTAGTTTATCAGCCGAAGTGGGATTCATTTATGAACGTCACTGTTGGACTGGAGGCGCTGCTGCGCTGGAGGCATCCGGAGCATGGGATCGTCTCTCCGGCAGAGTTTATACCGATTGCCGAAGAGACGGGCCTTATCGTGCCGATTACGTACTGGATGCTGCATGATGTATGCGGCCAGAATATGCTGTGGCACAGGGCTGAGGTAGCGAATGTTCCTGTATCCATCAATATGTCGGCCCGGATGTTTGAAGGCGGAGGCCTGTATGATGTGGTGGAGGAGGCGCTTACACGCTCTGGTCTGGAGCCGCATTTTCTCGAACTGGAGATCACGGAATCCATTGCAATGAACAATATGGAGGAGACGGTAGCACAGCTCTCCAAGCTGCGGAATCTCGGGGTGCGTGTATCGCTCGATGATTTCGGTACAGGGTTCTCTTCACTCGGTAATCTGGATGAGATTCCGGTCAATACGCTTAAGATTGATCAGGTCTTTATCCGCAAAAGTAAAATGCATTCGAAAAAAGCGATTATCAGCAATATTATTGCGATTGCCAGTAACCTCAATATGGAGGTTGTGGCCGAAGGTGTAGAAACCACCGAACAGATAGAACTGCTGCAATCCCTCGGCTGTCGGGTAATGCAGGGTTTCTATTACGGCCGTCCGATGCCGGTTCATGAACTGGGTCAATGGTTTATAGAAAATACAGCCTAGACGCTACATACGTTTATATAACTCAATGTACTATACAAGAGGCTGGTCATCACTGAGAAACAGGATGGCCAGCCTCTTGTTCAAAGATAAGAATTTAGCACTTGTTAAGTCTGTAGCATTAAAAAAGCAGCGAAGTCTTGTTGAGACTTGCTGCTTTATTAGAATTAGATTTTAAAGCTCTCCACCAGCACCTGCAGCTTCTCAGCAAGTGAAGAAAGGAACGCAGCGGAGGATTCAACCTCTTGCATAGCTGCAAGCTGCTCCTGGGAGGAAGCGGATAAGGTCTCGGCGCCTTCGGCAGTCTGGTTCGATACTGCGACAATATTCTGAATCGTTGTCACGAGTCCGTCGGAGATCAGTGCCAGTTCACGGACGGTCGCCGAAATCTGCTGGCTTTGTGAAGACATATCGGAGACAGAAACTTCTATCTCGGAGAAGGATTGCCCGGCAGACAGGATCATTTCTCTGCCCTGCTGCATTTCATCCGTGGAACGTTTCATGGTTTCTCCGGCCTTGTCCATCTGATTTACAATGAGATTGACCAAATCGCCAATTTGACCTGCTGATTTAGCTGAGCGTTCAGCAAGCTTACGAACAGAGCCTGCAACAACAGCAAAGCCTCGGCCTTCTTCACCGGCACGGGCCGCTTCTATCGCCGCATTCAACGACAACAGGTTGGTTTCTTCGGCAATGCTGGCAATCGTACCGACAATGTTCTCAATTTCCTTGGAATGACTGCCCAGTGTCTCGATAATAGCGGATAAATCGGTAATGCTGCCGCTGACCACCTGCATTTGCGAGGTGGTGGAATCCATCGCTTCCCGTCCTGTCCGGGCTCTCAGTGCATTGCTGGCCGCATTGTTCATGGCGCTGTCCGCATTGTCGGCAATGTCGGTAATAAACCGGGACATATCCTGTACAGCTTTATAGCTTCCTTCCAAATTGTCCAGCTGCGTATGGGCCCCATCCGCCAGCTCAAGGGTGACATTGACACTATGCTCTCCGGCCCGGTTCGTTTCCTGAGCGCTTGCTGAGAGTTCCTGGGAAGAAGAGGCCACCAGCATGGAGGTATCATTGACCTGGGTGATGAGGTAGCGCAGGCTCGACGTCATTTCGTTAAAGTCGCGGGCCAAGGTGCCGATTTCATCCTTGCTCTTGAACAGGAGCGGTTCACGGGTCAAATCGCCCTTAGCCACGTTGTTAACTGAACTGGATAGTTTGGTGAGCGGTCTAACCATGCGCCGGATGGCCAAATACGCGGCAATAATAGCTACTACCAGTATGGATGCGCCGATAATGAAAGGCTGAACGATGATGTCCCTCGTACGCGTCTGAATCAGCGGGCCGTCAAAATTGATGGCCATAAGTGCGATAATGGGCTTCGTGGGGTCATGATCCTGATAAATGGGGCCGTACCCGGTTTTGAGGGAGGTGCCTTGATATGTATAAACTTTGGAGTATGCGGAATGCTTCATGGTAGTAATCATTTCTTTATCTTTATCCGAAAAATAGAAAGTGTCGCCGGCCTTATAGCCTCTTTCTTTGAAGCTTTTGTCTGCGGCAAGCACAGTACCGTCCAAGGATAGGATGAAGGCTTCCTTGAAAATCGGTTTATGGTTAATAATCCAGCTGATCCGGTCTTCTACAGCGGCCACCTTACTGCTGTCACCTGACACCAGTGCCGATATGTCAGCGGGATCTACCAGGCCGGTAGTAATATTCGCACAGCCTACCAGTTCGATACCTGCAGCTTCATCCACTTGTCTGTAAGCGGCGCGGTATCCGAAGAACCCGATGGATGATCCGACAAGAAGTAACACAATGAGCATCATCCAAGTTAATTTTGTTGCCAATTTCATGTTTTGTACCACCAGCCCTGACTAAATATATTCAGTGAATCACTGTTCACTGCTAAGATTATAGCGTATCGCGGCTCCTAGAGCAGTATCTAGAATGTAGTATTTTTGTGTCGGAAAATGCAAACTTTGCCTAAAAAAATCACTTTTGCAATGACTCTGATCATGTCCAAAAAGACAAAAGCATTGAATCATCACCTGCCGAAGTGTTACGCTTAAGGCAGGACTAACGGACTGGGAGCTGAAAGGGATGCCGCAACAAATCGATCCGTTGATTGAAGCCGTAGGATTGTCTATGTGGAGGGTGCAGCGTAAAATCACTTCACAGATGTCATTGCATAAAGAAATCGGTCTGACTGTGCCGCAATTCGGACTTTTGCGCATGATCGCACAGGAGAAAAAAGCAAGGGTGATCCAACTGGCCGATAAGCTTGAGGTGAAGTCCAGTGCGGTTACAGTCATGCTGGACCGGTTAGAAGCGCTGGGACTTATCGCACGCGAGCCGGATGAGAATGACCGCAGAGCAGTTATTGTGACTCTTACAGCCAAGGGCCAGGAGCTGCTGGAGGAAGCGCAGTACCGTTCGCTGCTGCTGCTTGCCGAACATTTATCAATCCTGAAGCCGGAGGAATTGCAGAACTTCGCGGACTATTACCGGATACTTGAGAAGCAGGAACGATAACGGGATTGGCCTGAGGGATACAGAAAGAGCCGCGCTCCAAATGGGAGCGCGGCTCTTTCTGTACTGCTGCTTAATCCGCCTATGTTATTCTACGGCGGTCTTTTTATCCGGCAATTGGGTCACATAGCTGTCTGACAGCTGGCGCAACCGCAAAGCATTGGTATATTCATCTTCGGTACCGTCAGGAGTTTTCCCTCCGGCAGCCAGTTTATATTGCGTATTGTCTTCAAAGCTGTTCCCGGGAATCAACAGCCCGGAGCTGGCAATGAAGGAGCCGGTTGGCAAATAATAACGCTGCGGCAGCAGATTGTATGTCTGGCTGAGCAAGTCCTGGCCGAAGTGGATATTGTTCGCCATGGAGACACCCAGCAGGCTGGCAGCCGTTGGCATAATATCAATTTCTCCGCCAACTTGTTCCAGAGTTTGTGGCTTGAGGCTGTCTCCGGCATGAATAATTAGCGGAATATTGAGCATATCGGAATATTCATATTCATGTCCGTATATTTCAGTCATCAGTTCTTTGTCATCATGGTCCAGTGAATAAATCGGCAGTCCCATATGGTCTCCGTAGACCATGATCAGACTGTTATTCCAGACACCACTTGCTTTGAGCTCTTCAACAAATTGTCCGAAGGCATAGTCGGCATAATTCTGCGAACGGATATAGTCTCCGACAAAGGTGCCCTCATAACGCTCAGGCAATTTCATTTGATATTTCTCTGCCGGAATGGTGAACGGATGGTGCGCTGACATGGAAATGACCTGAGCATAAAACGGCTTGCTGCTGTCATCCATTTCTTTCAGCTTCTCGGCAGACCGGCGGTAGAGCACTTCATCGGAAGAACCGAAGAAGAAGGTATCTTCATCTCCGAAGAACTTATGGTCGTAATATTGCTCCCAGCCCAGTGAACTGTAGAGCTCGCCGCGGTTCCAGAATTCCACATCATTCGTATGGAAGGTGGCTGTCTGATACCCGTTGGCCTGCAGCAATTTCGGCAGACTTGGCAGATCCTTGTCGACATATGCCATCGTAGCCGCACCTTGCGGCGGAATATAGTAAGAAGAGTTAACAACGAACTCCGCATCCGAGGTATTTCCCTGCCCCACCATCTGGTAGAAGTTAGGGAAATAAAGACTTTCATCCATCAGACGGTTGAGGTTCGGCGTAATTTCTAGGCCGTCCACTTTTAGTCCCATCAGAAAGCTCTGGAAGGACTCGAGCTGAATGATGATCAGGTTCTTGCCTTTGGCAGCACCCTGAAGCGGGGAGACAGCTGCGGGATCAATTCCCTTCAGCTTGTTGATAGCATCCTGCGTAATCTCACTGGCGTTCACAAGCTCTGTTTTATCTTGAGCAAAAATGGTATAAGCCTCATAATTGAGGATACCCATCTCCTGCGCTTTCTTGATCTCATTCATACTGGCCTTATTGGGCAGTATATTGAACAAGCAGAGTGCGAAGGAAACGGCGAACAGCACGCTGAAGGAAAGCTTGCCGTTGCGGCGGTGGTCACAGCGGTTAATATTATCCTTTTTATACGTCCGGCCCTTCTTATTAAAGAAGAAATAGATGCCCAGGATGATAATGTCGGCAAATATCAGCAGATAGTAAGGGTCCATCAGTGAAAATACGCTGTTGCGGACAGCAGTGACTTGGTTCACCTGCTCTGCTGCATGGTAAGTGACAATAACTCCGTAATATTTAAAGTACATAATAGCGGCGAAAAAGATCGCGGTAACGAGCAGATTGACGGTCATATAATAACCAAGCTTCCGTTTGGAGGCAAAACGCTCAATAAGGCAAAAAAGCGCCCAAACAAAAGGAATTTCGGTTAATATTGTTTTCCAGGGCAATAAATCTCCAAAGATTACACCCCAAGCCAGACAGCTTTTGAGAATGAAGATGATCGAGAAGAATACAAATGGTTTAACCAACCATCGTTTAATAGTAAGGGATGACACAGCTTCGCCTTCTTTCTGCAAGATGAAACGCCGTTTCCCGGCTAGGAGGACGCAGCGCATAGACAAAAGAATTCCATATTAATAGAACTTATTATGCAGTGCTGGTGGAGGAATGTCAAAAATCAGAATCGTCGTATAACCACCATGAACCGCGTAAAGCGATATGCGCAGGAATGAAGCCGGGATTATAGCACTCAGATCAGTTTATATCATGGAAAAAGGACGAAAACGGCCACCGATGCTAAAAAGGGGCTCGGGAAATAGTGGGGGTGGGCATACATGGAATATGCGGAAATAGTTCTTTCAGTGAGATCCCTCGTGGAATATGTCTTTAGCAGCGGCAGTCTGGAGCCGGGATTCCGCAGTGGAGCAGCGATGGTGGAGGGTACGCGTATTCATCAGCACATTCAGAAGCAGTATAAGGAAGGAGACCGTAAAGAAGTCTACCTGAAGACAGAAATTGCCCATGAAGGCCTTATATTTAGGATCGACGGACGCTGCGACGGCCTGCTCACCGGGGAGGACGGAAGTGTGACGGTCGAAGAGATCAAATCAACGGCCGGTCCGCTCGAACCTGCTTTCGAAGGCCGGGAGGTGCACTGGGCGCAGGCATACATGTACGCCTATATGATATGTCTAGCACAGGAGCTTACTTCTATTGAGGTCAAGCTCACCTATGTCCGGCGGGGCGGTGAAGAGCAGCGGAGCCTCTACAGGCAGTTGTCCAAAGAAGAGCTGATTGCCTTTGCCGTTGATACGGTAGCGAAATATGCCCCTTATGCTGAGCTGATGGTCAGGCATGAGGCGCAGAAGGAAGCCAGCATCCGCGGGCTGTCGTTTCCCTTTGCCGAATACCGGCAGGGACAGCGGCATTTTGCGGCTGCGGTCTATAAATCAGTCACGGAGGGCGTTAATCTGTTCGCCCAAGCCCCGACCGGTATCGGCAAAACGATGTCCACCCTCTTTCCTGCGCTCAAAGCATTGGGAGAAGGCAAGGCAGCCGGGCTGTTCTATTTGACCGCTAAGACGGTTAACCGGTTCGCCGCGCAGGAGGCAATAGCCATGCTGCTGAAAGGCGGGCTTCATGTGCATGCTATTACGCTTACGGCAAAGGAGAAAGCCTGTTTTCGTGATGAGGGGCTGTGCACTAAGGACTTCTGTCCCTTTGCCGACGGATATTATGACCGGATCAATAACGCGCTGCTGGACATGCTGGAGCATGAGACGCTGATGACACAGGACGTGATTGCCAGGTATGCCAAGAGACATCAGGTTTGCCCGTTTGAATTTTCGCTGGATGCCGCCTATGCCTGTGATGCCGTTATATGTGATTACAATTATATTTATGATCCCCGTATCAGCTTAAAGCGGCTGCCGGAGGAACGGAAGAAGAAGACGGTGCTGCTGGTGGATGAGGCCCATAATCTGGTGGACCGGGGGAGGGAGATGTACTCGGCCAGTCTGGCGAAGGCTCCGTTCCTCTCGCTGCAGCGCCAGTACAAGACCGTTAACCGCTCACTCGGCGTTGCCGCCAAAGCGGTAAATGCTTTTTTCATTGCCCTGCGCAAACGCTGCAATGAAGAAGGGGCAGGTGAATGGACGATGTATCCGGAGGAGCTGCCTGCCCTGCTGGAGAGTTTTGCCGCAGAAGCGGAGCTTGAGCTGCTCAGCCCTTCGCCTATTTCGCTGGTTGCACAGGAGGGGGAAGAAGACGGTGAAGGCGGGCTTTTGGATACGTATTATGCGGTGCAGGGGATGCTGCGCACGTTCAAGACCTATGATGAACGGTATGTCACCTATGCGGAAGTCCAGCGCGGGGATGTGGTGCTGAAGCTGTTCAATCTGGACCCCTCCTTTTTGCTGCAGCAAATGGGAAAGAGCTACCGCAGCCAGATCTTCTTCTCGGCTACGCTGTCGCCGCTTTCCTTCTACAGGGACATGATCGGCGCGGGCGAGGAAGACTACAGCCTGAGTGTGCCCTCTCCCTTTCATAAGGAGCAGTGGCAGGTGTCTGTGCTGCCAGTCTCCACCCGTTATCGCGACCGGGCCGATTCTCTGCTTCCACTGAGTGATGCGCTGAAAGGATTGGTCTCCCGGAAAGGCAACTATCTGGTGTTTTTTCCTTCGTATGTCTATTTGCAGAATGTTTATGAGATATTCGCGGACAAATATCCGGAGGTTCCCACGCTGGTGCAGAGCAGCGGTATGAGTGAACCCGAGCGGGAGCAATTCCTCTCCTCCTTTCGCCCGGATAACCCTGAAACACTGCTGGGCTTCGCCGTGCTGGGGGGGATATTCTCGGAAGGTGTGGATTTGCCCGGTGACCGCCTGAACGGTGTGATGGTTGTAGGGGTAGGCTTGCCGCAGGTAGGGCTGGAGCGTAATCTGCTGCGTGAATATTTCCAGTCCCGGGGAAAGAACGGTTTTGATTACGCCTATGTCTATCCCGGCATGTGCAAGGTGCTGCAGGCTGGGGGCAGGCTGATCCGCAGCGAGAATGACAGCGGAAGCATTGTGCTCGCAGATGACCGGTTCCTGCAATATCCATACCAGCAGCTGCTCCCCGGGGAATGGAGAAACTACCTTGTACTGGCTTGAACGCTTATAATCTAATTGTACTTCTATGAAAAGATGCTGTTCACTAGAGCGCTACAGGAGGGAATTAAATGACACTTAATATCGGAATCGTAGGAACAGGCTGGTTCTCCAAGGTGCATGCCGATTTGCTCACAGGCATGGAGGATGTGTCGCTGAAAGCCATCTGCGGCAGCAGCAAGCAGAAGGGTGAAGATATGGCCCGTCCGTATGGAGCAGAGGGTTATGGTGAAATGACAGAGATGCTGGAAGCCCATAAGCTGGATGCCGTGTACATTTGTGTACCTCCACAATCGCATGGAGCGATAGAGCGGGCGCTGATTAAGAGAGAGATTCCTTTCTTTATCGAGAAACCGCTGGGGTCAAGCACGGAAATTCCGGCAAGTCTGCTGCAGGATATTAAAGAACATAATTTGCTGACCTCGGTTGGCTATCATTTCCGTTATCAGGAGAACATAACGCGGCTGAAACAATCCCTGAGTGGAGATAAGGTAGGAATGATTGTCGGACAATGGATGGGAGGGATGCCCGGCGTAGCCTGGTGGCGCAACCAGGAACAATCCGGCGGACAATTCACGGAGCAGACGACCCATATCGTCGATCTGCTGCGTTATCTGGCCGGCGAGGTGACAGAAGTATATGGTATGTTCGGGAACCGGATCATGCATGAGCAGCACGAGAATGTAACGGTAGCTGATGTGGGCACAGTGTCGCTGAAGCTGGCAAGCGGCGTGGTTGCGAACATTTCCAATACCTGTGTGCTGCCCGGCGAGGTTGGCCGTGTCGGACTCAGCTTCTACAATGACAACGGGATGCTGGACTGGAATCCGGAACGTCTGCTGGAGGTGCGCAGCGGCGACAGCAAGGAATTCGTTAATGCAGGCAATCCTTACGCAGTGGAGACCGAGGCTTTCCTGCATGCGGTGCGGACCGGAGACCGCTCACGGATTCTCAGCGATTATGAGGACGGCTACAAAACGCTGAAAGTAACCTGTGCGGCTTATGAGTCGGCTCAGCGCGGCCTGCCGGTGAAACTTTAGGAATAGCCGCTTTTGGCTTTAAGTAAAAAGAAACCTGCCGGATCGGTTAAATGATCGGCAGGTCTTTGGCCCAAGCCGGGTCGGCCTAGTGGAGGAATACCGCGAGAAGTGCCGGTGCAAGTCCGATCGAGAACAGCGCCGTCAGAATCATCGAGATACTGGAGATGGTACCGGTCAGGGAGCTCAGCTCAAAGGCCTTGGATGTCCCTGTGCCGTGTGCGGCGGTTCCCAGCGATACACCGCGCGCTATTTCGTTGTCAATGCGGAAGAGGCGGAGTACGGTTGGCCCCATCAATGTTCCCAGCACGCCGGTGAGAATTACGAAAACAGCCGTAATGCTCGGGACACCGCCAATGCTTTGCGAGATGCTCATGGCAATCGGTGTCGTCACCGAACGGGGTACCAGGCTGGTCGCCAGTTCCCCGCTTAAATGCAGCCACTTTGCCAGCAGCATCGAGGAGAGCACTGCAATTACTGTACCCGAGAACACGCCCGCCGCAATTTCGGCGGCGTGTTTTTTGAGTACTTTGAAGTTTTTATGGAGTGGGATCGCAAAGGCGATGGTCGCCGGCTGCAGCAGATCTGTAAGCCATTTGCCTCCCGCATTGTAAGATTCATAAGGGATGCCCATCAATAGCAGAAAGAGGATCATCGCCAAGGGTGTTATGATGAGCGGAGAAGCATACATCTTGGTGCTGGAGGCATAAATTCGTTTGGAGATGAGATACACAGCAATGGTGAGACCTAGCAGCAGCAGTCCTGTAATCATCAGCTTTTACGCTCCTTCACTTTATAGATGGCTCCCGTAAGCAGGCCCGAACCGGCCATTACCGCAAATGTGCCGACAAGCACAACCGCCAGCACTTGAAGGCCGTCTGCTTCAAGCAGACTCGAATATTTCATCACTCCGATAGCGGAAGGGATAAAGAACAGCAGCAGCTCGGCAAGCAGCCAAGAGGCACCGACTTCCACCCAGTTCAGGCGGATGACGCCAGATTCCAACAGCAGGAACAAGAGGATCATCCCGATAATGCTTCCGGGAATAGGTATATGAAGTAGTGGAGTCAATGTATTGATAAGCATTGAGAATATTGTAAGTCCGGCTACCTGCAGCAAGCCTAGGGATAACTTTTTCATAAGGCTTCGCTCCTTTCATGATAATGAAAGTTTACATCAATTGTTTTCATAGGTAAAATGAATAGATCGAATAAATGACATTCCTTTTGTCTATGCATGGGAGGCGATAAGCGATGGATATCCGCCAATTACAGTACTTTGTCCAGGCGGCCAGGTTGAACAGCTTTTCCAGAGCGGCGGAGTCGCTCTATATCTCACAGCCCACGATCAGCAAAATGATCCGCAACCTCGAGAATGAGCTGGGTGCGGACCTCTTTTACCGTGAAGGCAAAAGCATAAGGCTGACAGATGCAGGGGAGATTCTGCTCTCCAAGGCGCAAAATATAGTGGAGTCGTTCGCCAGCCTCTCCTCCGAGCTGGACAGCCTGCGCAACCTAAAGCGCGGGCATATCCGCATCGGCCTGCCGCCCATGGTGGGCGCCAGCTTCTTTCCGGCCGTCATCGGAGAATTTCACCGGCGGTATCCCGAGGTTACCATCCGGCTGCATGAGGACGGAGCCAAGAAAGTGGAGGATGATGTGGAAACGGGGCTGCTTGATATCGGGGCGATTGTGCTACCCGTGGATACGGCAAAGTTTCATTGCTTTACTTTTGTAGAGGAGAAACTGGAGCTTCTAGTGCCGATAGGACACCGGCTGACCGGTACTGACAGTGTTCCTCTGAAAGAACTGGCGGAGGAGGAGTTTGTGCTGTTTCGCGAGGATTTTGCCCTGCATGACCGGATCATAACAGAATGCGTAAAAGCCGGATTTCAGCCCAGAGTTGTATATGAGAGTTCACAGTGGGACCTGATTAGCCGGATGGTGGCTGCCGGGATGGGCATCGCACTGCTGCCGGAGACCATCTGCCGTGACATGGACCGGTCCAGAATTTCTGTGATTCCTTTAACAGAGCCTGTTATTCCCTGGCAGCTGGGGATGATCTGGCGCAGAGACCGGTATTTGTCCTTTGCCGCCCGGGAATGGATAACTTTTGCCATGGGAGTCCTTGGCCAGCGTTACAGTCCTCCGGGAATGTCTATTCAGAGGAATGAATGAAAATTTACCAATGTAATATGTTCGACATATTTTTCTTTTTTTTCAAAATATGTTTTTTGGCATCATGAATTATGATAAGGTAGAAGTTGATAGAGAGCAGGTGACTGATCGTGAACTTATACCAGGCTTCCCACGAGGATCATAGAAGAGATTACAGAGAAGACGAGTTATTTTTAACTATAGAGAGCCTTAGAAGTCAATTGCTGGAGGTGGCGCAGGAGCGCAGTCTGAGCGACCATACGGTCGTTGAGCTCAGCCAGCGTCTGGACGGCTACATTGTAATGGCTCAGAAGCAAATGATGGAAGGCCTGCGCAGCCGCAATAATGCAGCTTCCGCTTTCGGCAAAGTTACCAAGAGCCAAAGGGTAAGAAGCAAGGCGGCATTGCAGCAGTAGTTCCGCCCGGCTTCTAACAACCGGATAGGTGCTGACAGAAGAGCCTGCTGCTTTTCTTCTTAAATTGTTGGAACAGTAATTTCATAAATAATCAGCTGCCCGCTGATAGGAAAGGTCCCGCGTTGCGGGGCCATTTTGTTGTGCTTTCCACAGGCTTCACCTATAATGTCAATTAATAGCAGCACTAGTTCAACATGACCGGGGGAGGTGCCGAGTGGAGGCGAAACTGACAACATTACGCTCTGAAATTGAGGACAATCTGTCCCGCTCGGGTCATAATCTAGCCTCGTTCGCGAAAGTTTCCGGCCTGAACCGCGGCAGTCTCAGTGCCATTCTTCATGGCAATCCGCCTAAGCCGATTTCTTTGAGGCAGCTGGATGCGTTCAACCGAGCCTTTGGATTTCCGGAAGGATGTTTATATTCGCTTTATGTGGATGAATGCTTTAGTGAAGAGAAGGTCTCGCGCCGCAGGGTGGAGCCTTTTTTAATTCGCTGCGCCGAAACTGGCAAGCAGCATTGTATTGATGAAGTGTTAAGCAGAATGATGGAATACCCCAAACCGCTCGATATTGTCTATTCAGTAGCGGAGAAACTGTTCACCGCCGGCAAGATGCAGGAGGCGACGGTTTTTTATAAAATTGTAGTGGACAATGAACAGGATAGTTACTCCGAACGGCTGGCGATCAGTCAGTACCGTATTTTCAAATCGCTGATGTCCGTTGTGAATTGGGAGGAGAAGCTGCGGGCAGTGATCACCTTTGAACCGTTCCGCGGACGCCTTCCCGAGAATCTGCAGCTAGATGGTCTGCTGAAGCTGGCCCAGGTCACCTTTACCCTGCATAAGTACAAAGAAATGGAGAAGTACACTGATGAACTGAGGGCGCTGGCCAGTGCGATGTACCGGGAACAGCTGCAAAAGAAGGCAGGCAGGCGAGGTGAAGAATTGAAACTGGAGCGCCCGCTTGTTTTTTATTATGCCCATGGCTATTTGCTCAAGGCGACCTCTCTTACGAAACAGGGGAGATATGAAGAAGCCAAGAAATATACTGCCGGCTATGCCGATTTAAGCTGGTTTCAATTTCTTGATGATGAGGGCCGGTCTGAGGTTGAAGCCTTTCGTTTATTTGCCATAGCGAACAGCTTTACCCTGGAAATGCTGGTGGGCAATTACGCAGTACTGCCGGCATATACAGCTTTTCTGGTGGAACATCCCGGGGAGATTCTGCCTGGTCTGGTCATTATCATAGAGGCGGCCAACCGGTTCGGATTCGCTGTAGACGATGTGCTGGAACAGTTTTCAGTGGAGATGGCTCATTGTGTGCTGTATCAGGACCCGATGAATATAGACCGTGTATACAGGCTCAGCTATCAGCTGGCCATCTACCATATAGACCGGGAACGGTATATGTCTGGAGTCGACTGCATTCTGCAATGTCTCACGCTCGCTGTTGAGCTGAACAGTGCGAAGGACTTGATTGATTGTGTGACTTTATTCGAGACAAGCAGGGATTACGCTACCGATGACCAGCAGAAGAAGTATAGAGAACTCATACAAGAGTTAAGGAAAAATGATGAAAACGCAGTAAACGTTGATCAGCAATCCGGTATTGCCCAGTTACCTCATCTTACATATCCTATACTATGAATATTCCTCCTCCGCCTTCGGGCGGGGGAGTTTTGGTTTCGCAGCAGTTGCAGCGCTGATGTTCTTCATTCCGTAATAATTGATAACGCCTTCAATGTTTGACAAACAATTACGGTGAAAATATAATTAGGTAGCCTAATTAATATAGTGTTTAATTATTAGCAAACCTAACTAACGACAGAGGTGAACAGCATTGGGATAAACCATGAAGAAAATCCAGTCGCGCACAGGCTGTTTGCCGCATTGCGGCAGCTGCGAAAAGTTCATTGGCAGCAAACTGTGGAAGGCCACAAGCCAAGTGAGATGACTTTATTGATATGTCTTGCCAAGCGGTCCCATCCCCTGGATGAAGGACTTAAGGTTTCGGAGCTGAGCCGGTTCCTGGGGCTGATGCCGCCAACCGTTACCCAGCTGATCAACAGTCTTGAAGCCAAAGACATGGTTCTCAGGGTGGCTGATCCCTCCGACCGGAGAGTTGTCCGTATTAAGCTGACGGAGCAGGGGAAAGTAATCACACGCAAAGCCAAACATCATATGGATGCAGCGCTGAACAAACTGGCGGAACATTTGGGCGAAGAAGAGTGCAACCATCTGGCAGATCTTCTGCTGAAGGTCCACGCATTCGTAGAAGATAATCCGCCGCCTAATCTAGACCTGCTACAAATGAACGGAGATGAGAAACTTGATTAAACTATTAAAAAACCTGAGCCCTTTTAAGCTGGCTGTCGCCGCTGTGTTAATCCTTATCTTTCTGCAGTCTCTGGGCGACTTGTACCTCCCTACGCTGATGTCCGATATCGTGGATAAAGGGATCGTGCAGGGCGACCGCAATTATATATGGAAAATCGGCGGATTTATGCTGCTGGTTGCGGGCGGAGGAGCCATATGCTCTATCGTTGCCAGTTATTTATCGGCAAAGGTTGCTGCCGGATTCGGTAAAAATGTCCGCTCGCGGATGTTCAATCATGTGGAGAACTTTACGCTGCATGAATTCGACAAGCTGGGCACTGCCTCGCTGATTACGCGTACTACTAATGATATTACACAAGTACAAACCGTACTTACTATGATGCTGCGCATGATGGTCGGCGCTCCGATGATGATGATCGGCGGGATTATCATGGCGGTATCAGAAGATGCCAAGCTTTCCCTTATTTTTGTAGTCGTGATCCCTGTGCTTGTAGGAGCAATATTCTTCATCGGAATGAAGGGCCTGCCGCTGTTCAAGGCGATTCAGGTCAAGCTGGACAAATTAAACCGCGTACTGCGTGAGCATTTGACCGGTATCCGTGTCATTCGGTCCTTTAACCGGATTGATCATGAGAACAGAAGGTTTACTGAAGCGAACAAGGATCTTACGGAAACGGCGATCAAAGTCAACAAGGTGATGGCCGGCCTGATGCCGATTATGATGCTCGTGATGAACTTTTCGATGATTGCTATTCTGTATTACGGCGGAATCCGGATTGGCGATGGTGATCTGCAGGTAGGTTCATTGATGGCATTTATTCAATATGCAATGCAGATAATGTTCTCCTTAATCATGGTGTCGATGATGTTCGTGCTTATTCCCCGGGCCTCTGCCTCCGCACTGCGTATCAATGAAGTGCTGGATATGCAGCCTGAGATTACAGATCCTACGGCATCCGAGCTTCAGAACACGGCTGCAGTAACGAAGAAGGATGGCCGGGATGCTATGCATGGGTTTGTTGAATTTGACAATGTTTCCTTCTCCTATCCCGGTGCGGAGCAGCCTGCACTGTCCGGAATCAGCTTCAGCGCGCGGCCCGGTGAGATTACAGCGATCATTGGCGGTACAGGCTCGGGTAAATCGACCCTGCTGAGCCTGATCCCGAGATTCTATGACGCCATTGAAGGCGCTGTGCGTGTGGATGGCGTAGATGTGCGCGAGATGACGCAGGAAGAGCTGCGGAGCAAGATCGGATATATTCCGCAGAAGGCGGTGTTATTCTCCGGCACGATCAACGAGAATATCCGCTACGGTAAAGAAGATGCAACGGATGAGGAGATCATTCATGCGGCCAAGGTAGCACAGGCCTATGATTTCGTCTCTGCGATGAAAGAAGGCTTCAACTCCGAAATTGCCCAGGGCGGGAACAACGTGTCCGGCGGACAGAAGCAGCGGCTGTCGATTGCCCGTGCACTGGTTAGAAGACCGGAAGTGTACCTGTTCGATGACAGCTTCTCGGCGCTTGATTTCAAGACCGATGCCAAGCTGCGCGCTGCGCTCAAAGACGAAACAACGAAATCAACGGTTCTGATCGTCGCCCAGCGGGTCAGCACGGTTATGGATGCTGACCGGATTATTGTGCTGGATGACGGCGTGATTGCCGGCATCGGCAACCATCGTGAGCTGATGGAGAACAGCGAAGTGTACCGCGAGATCGTATCCTCGCAGTTGTCAGAGGAGGAAATAGCATGAGTGAAGCGAATAAAGGAACCCAAATGCCCAAACCACCGCGGGGACATGGCGGTGGACCCGGCGGACCGCCCGGAATGAGCATGCCGGTGGAGAAGGCCAAGGATTTTAAAGGTACGCTCAAACGGCTGATCCGCTACCTGCGTCCGCGGCAGATGCAGTTGCTGATTGTATTTATTATGGCTATTGCCAGCACCGTATTCAGTATTTTCAGCCCGAAGGTGATGGGGAAGGCGACAACCAAGCTGTTCGAGGGCGCATACGGCATACTGAAGGGTGTTCCGGGAGCCGCGATTGATTTTGATTATGTGAACAAAATTCTGCTTATCCTGGCGGGTCTGTACCTGTTCAGCTCCTTGTTCAGCTATGTGCAGCAATATGTAATGGCCGGCGTGGCCCAGAAAGTTGTTTTCGATATGCGCGAGCAGATCAATAACAAGCTGGAGCGTCTGCCGCTGAAATATTTCGACTCCCGGACGCATGGGGAAATTCTTAGCCGTGCGACCAATGATGTAGACAATATCAGTACGACCCTGCAGCAGAGCTTAACTCAATTGATTACGTCCATCGTAACTATCATTGGTGTCATTATCATGATGCTCACCATCAGCCCATGGCTGACCTTAATTACAGTTATCACCCTGCCGCTAAGCTTTGTCGTGATTATTGCGATCTCTAAGCGTTCACAAAGATATTTCATTGGCCAGCAGAAATCACTGGGTCAGCTGAACGGCCATGTAGAGGAGATGTACACGGGTCACCGCATTATCAAGGCCTTTGGCCGCGAGAAGCAATCGCTTAAAGAGTTCAACAGTATTAATGACGATCTGTACAATTCCGGCTGGCGCTCCCAATTTATCTCCGGGATCATTATGCCGCTGATGATGTTCATCGGTAACCTGGGGTATGTGCTGGTCTGTGTGGTCGGCGGGATCTTCGTGACCAAGAAAACGATTGAGGTCGGTGATATTCAGGCGTTTATCCAGTATTCCCGCCAGTTCACCATGCCAATTACACAAACGGCCAATATCGCCAACATCATTCAATCCACCATAGCTTCCGCTGAGCGCGTGTTCGAGCTGCTGGATGAAGAAGAGGAAATTCCGGAAGTTACTGCTGCTCAGGCTAAGCGTGCTGTAGTTGCCGAAGAAGGCTCAGTCGAATTCCGTCATGTGAAATTCGGCTACAAAGAGGATGCTATTCTTATTGAAGATATGAACATTGAAGTCAGCCCGGGTCAGACCATAGCGATTGTAGGACCAACCGGTGCCGGCAAAACCACGCTGATCAACCTTCTGATGCGCTTCTATGAGATCAGCGGCGGCGAGATTGTAATTGACGGAGTCAACATCACCGACATGAAGCGCAGCGAGCTGCGGAGTAAATTCGGTATGGTGCTTCAGGATACCTGGCTCTTTAACGGGACGATCCGCGACAACATTGCTTACGGCCGCGAAGGTGCAACAGAGGCGGATGTGGTACGTGCAGCCAAGGCGGCGCATGCCGATCACTTTATCCGCACGCTTCCGCTTGGCTACGACACAGTCCTGAACGAAGAGGCCTCGAATATCTCGCAGGGGCAGAAGCAGCTGCTGACTATTGCCCGGGCAATTCTGGCCGATCCTTCGATCCTGATTCTTGATGAAGCGACCAGCAGTGTCGATACACGGACCGAAGTGCAGATTCAGAAGGCGATGAATACGCTGATGAACGGCAGAACAAGCTTTGTAATTGCGCACCGCCTGTCAACGATTCGTGACGCAGATCTGATCCTGGTGATGAACCAAGGCAGCGTTATTGAAAAAGGCACCCATGTGGAGCTGCTGGAGCAAGGCGGATTCTATGCCGACCTGTACAACAGCCAATTTTCCGGTGACGATCTGCCGGATGTGGGCTAAACCGCAAGCAGAAGCAGCAAATATCATCTGAATATATCCATCAAATATCACCCCTCTATCTACAGCATACCTACTATTGCTGTGAGCAGAGGGGTGTTTTGCATGAAGGGGATAGCTTATGGCAAAGAATAAAATATAAAAAAGATTTGATTAAAAATTATAGGGTATATATGATAAGGTTATAAAATGACCCGCGGCTCATTTTTTAGGGAAGCCGGGGTTGAAGAGAGGGTGAAAGGAATGTCAGGTTACGGAAAATGGGTGGCTGGCCGTAAAACAAAGTGGATAACTCTTGCGGTCTGGATCGTAATTGTGGGTGCTCTTACACTTCTTTGGCCTTCCGTAAACTCACAGGTAGTGAATAATGCGCAGAATCTGCCTGATGATTCGCAGTCGGTCCGGGCGGCGGCGGTTGCGGAACAGGAGTTTCCAGCAGGGAGTGGCGTGCCGGCACTGCTTGTATGGCATAGGGAGGGCGGGCTGTCCGATGAGGATTTGATACATATCATTGCTGTATACGGCAAGCTTGAGCAGCAGCCGTTGCCGCATCAGAACTATGTTCCGCCGCTGGGAAAGCTGCCGCCGCAGGCGCTGCAAGCTTCTCTGTCCGAGGACCGCAGCACACTGGTCACACCGGTGCTCTTCGACAAGTCCGCGGACAGTGATCAGCTCGGTGAGGCCGTAACGCAAATGAAGGAATTGATCTCTGCGGAAACCGGCGGTGATCCTGCTGCGGCCAAGGTGGACGGCAGTGAGTTGAGCCTGCGGGTTACCGGTCCTGTGGGTATCTCCATTGATGCGACAGGGCTGTTCAAGGATGCGGACGTTTCCTTGCTCATCGCGACCGTAATTCTTGTGCTGGTATTCCTGCTGCTGATTTACCGTTCGCCGATTCTGGCTTTGATTCCGCTCGTGGCGGTAGGATTTGCTTATGGGGTTACCAGTCCGGTGATTGGGAAGATGGCCCAGGAGGGCTGGATTACAGTGGATTCACAGGCCATCTCCATCATGACCGTGCTGCTGTTCGGCGCAGGCACGGACTACTGCCTGTTCCTGATCTCCCGGTTCCGTCAGATGCTGAAGGTGGAGGAGAGTAAAGGCCGTGCCCTGCTGAGCGCAATTACCCATTCCTCCGGGGCTATTGCAATGAGCGGATTTACAGTAGTGCTGGCGCTGTTCGCGTTGCTGCTGGCGAAATATGGAGCGTACCACCGTTTTGCGGTTCCTTTCAGCGTCTCCATTCTTATTATGGGCATCGCCAGTCTGACTCTGGTGCCGGCGCTGCTGGCCATCTTCGGGCGGACTTCATTCTTCCCGTTTGTTCCACGCACTCCGCTGATGGAGGCGGATCGGGCCAGAGCCAAAGGCAAGCCGGCTCCGCAGCCAAAACCTGCCCGCAACAAAGGAATCGGCAACTTTGTCGTTTCCCGTCCTTGGGCAATTGTAGGAGTAACCGTGGTGCTTCTGGGTGTGCTGGCTTCCTTCTCCGGGGGCATCAAGTTCACTTATGATATCCTATCGTCCTTTCCGGAGGATATGGAGTCGCGCGAAGGTTTTGACCTGATAGGCAATCAGTTCTCCCCCGGGGAGCTGGCTCCCGCCAAGCTGATGATAGATACCGAGGGCAAAGCGGATGGTGAGGATCTTAAGGTAATCCTGGGCGGCCTTTCATACGTGGATGTTGTATCGGACCCCCAGGAAGGTGCGGTCAATAAGAATATTCTCGGTTATGATATCGAATTTAAGAATAACCCGTATTCCCTGGAGGCGATGAGCCACATACCGGCGCTTCAGGATACTGCGGAGCAGGCGCTGATTGATGTAGGAGTGGCTGAGCCCGGCGATAAGGTATGGGTCAGCGGACAGACGGCAATCCAGCATGATACGAAAGAGCTGGGTGAGCGGGATACCGATTTGATTATACCGGTAGTCATTGGGCTTATTACTTTGCTGCTGCTGATCTACTTGCGTTCTGTAGTGGCAACTTTCTATTTGGTGGCTACAGTCATTCTGTCCTTTTTCTCAGCCCTTGGTTTAGGGTGGATTATTATTCATTACGTGCTGGGCGCAGATGCCATTCAGGGCTCGATTCCGCTGTATTCCTTCGTCTTCCTGGTGGCGCTGGGCGAGGACTACAACATCTTTATGATTTCGAACATTTGGAAAAAGCGCAAGCGGATGCCGCTGAAGCAGGCCGTAGCAGAGGGTGTGAACGAGACTGGATCGGTGATTACGTCGGCCGGACTCATTCTGGCCGGAACCTTTGCCGTACTCGCGAGCCTGCCGATACAGGTGCTGGTGCAGTTCGGGATCATTACCGCGATAGGCGTGCTGCTGGATACCTTCATCGTCCGGCCGTTTCTGGTGCCGGCAATCACAGTGCTGCTGGGCCGCTGGTCGTTCTGGCCCGGCAAACATCAGGAGCTGGAGCAGGCATTGCCGGCAGTTGATGAGCATTAAGCCAGAGCTTGCTACAGGCAGATAATAAACAGGGACGCCCTCTAAGCCATGATAGCTTAGTAGGGCGTCCCTTTATTTTGCAGTCATTTGCGCCGCCAGACGGGATTGACACGCCCTAGCGCAGCCGTATGAGCAGTATGGGGCCTGCGCCCTCTACCGGATCATTCCCCCGGTGTACGGCTGATCAGCAGCTCATACTTGTCGAGCGACGCACCCAGGATGGCTTCATTTCCGCCTGACCCCCGGTGCGATTCGCGGAAGGAAGGACTGGCAGTCCACCCTTTAAAGGCCTCTTCGTTCTCCCACACGGTACAGATTTTCAGCTCTTCCACGCCCTCTTTAGCGACGCTGTGCCATACCTCCATACGTACAAAGCCGGGCATATCCTGCACGCCGCCCGCTCCGACAAAACGCTGGGCAAGGGTTTCTCCATGCCCTTCCTTAACCTTAATGGTGTTTGTTACTACCAGCATGCTGATTCCTCCCTCGAAAGACTCTGCAATTTATTGTGGATTGGTAGTCCAGATTCCCGCAGTCTTCAAGAAGACGCGGTCCGGCAGCTTCAGGGCCGCCAGGGTCAGCTCAGCCACATCCTCCGGCTGCATCATCCGGTCTTCATCGCCGATCTTCAGGCCGGCATTCTCGGCAAGTCCGGTATTGACGGTGCTTGGTGTCAGGGCCACTACGCGGATATTATGCTTGCGCACTTCTTGGGCCAGCGCTTCCGTCATGCCCATCAGGGCGAATTTGGAGGCGCAGTAGGCCGAGCCGGTGGCGAAGCCGCGCTCACCGGCTGTAGAGGAAATATTGATGATATTTCCGCCGCTGCGTTCAATCATTGCCGGCAGTGCTGCCCGGGTTACATAATAGGTGCCGAACAGATTGATCTGCATGTGGCGCTCCCAATCTGCCGGGTCCATTTCCAGGAAGGTGCCGAATTTGGCAATTCCGGCGTTGTTGATCAGCGCGTCGAAGGTGCCGAGATCATTCTGAAGCGCAACAACGGCCCGCTCCGCTTCTTCGCGGACAGCGATATCGGCTACAGCAATGCTGACCTTTACATCATAGACCTCCGTCAAAGCCGATTTCAGTGCCTCCAGATCACCTGAAGTTCTGGAGATCAGGCCCAGATTAGCGCCTTCTTTCGCCACTGCCATTGCCAAGGCTTTGCCGATCCCTTTGCCGGCACCTGTAATCACAATGCTTTTTCCTCTCAAATCCATAACCTGCCGTCACGCTCCTTCTGAATTTATTGATAATAAAAACATTCAGTTCCTATTATACCTGAGCGTGGGCGGACAATCACGCCGGAGCCAATTGGAGATGTCACAGCTTTAATTCGTCTCCGCTTCCAGCCTCGTCAGCGGCACCGTAGCGGGACCCTCCAGTACAGCTCCCTCATAGGAGTAACGTGAGCCATGGCACGGACAGTCCCAGGTGCGTTCTCCATCATTCCATTCACACTCGCAGCCCATATGGGTGCAGGTTCTGTCGACCAGATGCAGCTTGCCCCCAGTGTCACGGTAGGCCCCAACACGTTTGCCGTCATGAAAAACAACCGCGCCTTCATCAGGCTCCAGATCACGGGTTTTTTTGTGGACAATCTCCACCTTGCCGGCAATCAGCTCCTTGGCGACATTGGTATTCTGCACGATGAAATTTTTGATGGATGGGTTGGCTTTAAAGCGCGAGGGATCATAGAGATCACTGTAGGGATTATGCTTGCGCAAAATCTGATCCGTGATCATACGCGCTGCCAATGTTCCGCTGGTCATGCCCCATTTGCGATAGCCGGTGGCAATATAGATTTCCTCTTCCCCGGAAACCTTGCCGATATAAGGCACTCTGTCCAGGGTAATGAGGTCCTGGGCTGACCAGCGGTACGGGATGCTCTTGATGCCCAGCAATTCACCAGCGAACAGCTCCAGATTCTCATAATGGCCAAAGGTGCAGATGCCCTGGCCTGTCTTATGATTGTCCCCGCCGACAATGACCAGCCTCTGGCCGCCCCATTCGACAGCGCGCAGAGAGCGTGTAGGATCTCCGGCGCTCAAATACATGCCGCCCTCATAATCGGTCTCCGGCTGAATCGCCAGACAGTAGGAACGTTCTGCATGCAGGCGCGAGAAGTAGAGGGCTCCGCCGTCATAGAAAGGAAAGTGGGAGGCCGAGATGGCATGGCGGCACTTAATTTTCAGCTTCTCTCCCTCAGTGTAAAGCGTGAGGCCGCCGTCCTTGTCTACCTTTTCTCCAATCATCGTATGCTCGTAAACAGTTCCGCCCTTGTCCAGAATCACCTGAAGCAAGCCTTGCAGGTATTGAAGCGGGTGGAAGCGGGCCTGTCCCGGCAGCTTGATGGCACCTCCTGCCATCAGCGGCAAGGAGACATTGTCCAGCCATTGCCCGGGGAGTCCCAGTTTTTCGTAAGCATTAAACTCCGCCTCCAGTTGTTTGAGCGTCTTATCGTCGCTGTTATCGGCATAGAGGAAGGCGTCTTCACGTGTTATTCCGCAGGACAGGTTCAGTTCCTCTGCAGTGGAGATAATCCATTCCATCGCCTCAGTGTTTGAACTGTAATAGAGCCTGGCCTGTTCTTCCCCGAAATGCTTCAGCAAATCATCGTAGATCATCCCGTGCTGGGCGGAAATTTTGGCGCTTGTGAATCCAGTGGTGCCGGCAAAAATTTCTCCCGCCTCCAGTAAAGTGACTTTATACCCTGCGTTTGCCAGCAAATAACCTGCAGTAATGCCGGTAATACCGGCCCCGACAATTGCGACATCTGTAACTAGATCCTCCGTTAGCTTCGGAAACGAAGGCAGGTCGATGCTGTCTCTCCATAACGATTGCGGAAATTGCGGAAGACCCTGAGATACATCGTGCGTTGAACTCATCTTAACATCCCTCCATCGGTACCCTATTCATCTCATTTATTACCACAGTCCCGCCAAAAGAAACTCCTCAAAGGTCCAGGTGCATGAAATCGGGGATATAATGCCAAAATAAGTTGGATTCGACAGTCAGACGATTAGATTGACGCTGGAGTAATCAAGACTTATACTTGATCTAAAAATAAGTTAAAGGATGATAAAGATGAGGAACCTGAATTTGACCTCCCAGCGTCAAGCCGTTTATGATATCGTCCGCCAGTCACATGATCATCCTACCGCCGCAGAAGTGATGAACCGGCTGGTAGAGCAGGGACATAACCTGGCCTATGGCACCGTGTATAATTCACTGCGTTATCTTGCCGATAAACAAATGATCCGCGAGCTGAAGCTTGGGGAAGCTGCCAGCAGATATGATGCGCGTATGGACGATCACCAGCATATTATTTGTGAGGTGTGCGGTGCGGTGGATGAGGTAATGAGCCATGTGCCCCAGGAGTGGATGGATACGGTGGCTAAGGATACCGGATATTCCATTTCACATGCCCATGTCGTATTCGGCGGAGTATGCCCGGCTTGCAGGAACAAAGTTATGAATTAGCTTAATAAGGGCCTAAATCCCGGCCAAGGTCTCACATATGAATAGATATATAATAAAAGACCGTTTTCAAATAAACGGTCTTTTTGCTGTTTTATCAGCAAATTTATTAAGAAAGTCTTGAAATTCATAGCAAATTTCAGAATAAAAGAGGGATTCCATACCCGGTATATAATTATATACCTATATAGATTGAACTTGAGAATTACATGTAGGGAAAAGTGCGGAGGGGAATTTTGGAACTGTAGGAGCGACAGTGTCCGCCTTTAGATTTTTGATTTCTACCGCGATTCGCGGCTATTTCAGGAAATCCAAACCTAACAGCGGCCGGAAGTCCAAACATTCTCTGTAGTCACGGCCAATCCCAAAATAGAAGAATTATAAGTTCAATCTATATATGCCATAAATGATCATACTTAAGACCTGATAAGAAGGAGAGATGGATTTCACCCATGAATAAAAGCAGTCGCTTAACCATCCGTATGAAGCTTATTCTTACATATCTGCTTGTACTTCTGGCCCCCAGTCTTATCATCGGCTGGCAGACCTATCAATCGGCCAGCCATAAGGTGGAGGAACAGCTGATGACTAACGCCACAGAAAGTGTGATGGCGGCCAACGAGATCATAAATGCAAACATTCAGTCCAAAATCGACGCGGTTAGCTATTTTGCCGGGCAAATTTCCTCCGGGTCAGTGAATGCTGTAGGGGAAAGTGCGGCTGATGTAAAGGCCAGATTGCAGGAATATGCCGCGCTGCATCCCGATATTCTGGATATTTACGTCGGAACCAGCGGGGCAAAGTCTGTTCATGCTTCCGATGGCCAGCAGCCGGACGGCTATGACCCGCGCAAGCAGAGCTTTTATGTGAATGCGCTGAAGCAAGGGAAAGGGACAGTAATCTCCCCTGCTTTTAAAACGGCAAATAATGAAACGGCCATCGCTATTTCGGGAGTGCTTGCAGATGGCAGCGGAGTCTTAGGGCTCGACCTAAACTTGTCTGCCCTGGCTGATCTTACGAACATTAAGCTGGGCAAGGAAGGATACATAATGATTCTGGACAGCAGCAAAAAGTTTCTGGTTCATCCCACGGAGACGATAGCCGAGGAATCCTCGCTGGATTTTGTGAAGCAGATGTTCGAGGGAGAAGCAGGTTCTTTTGATTATGTGTATAAGGATACTCCCAGAAAGCTGACCTTCATGGTCAATGAGCTTACCGGCTGGAGAATCGGGGGCACCATCAGCAAGCAAGAGGTTGCTGATGCTACAGCTGGCATCCGTGATAAAGCGGTTGTAGTGATTGCTGTTTCTGTATTGCTAGCGCTCGTATTGATCTATTTCAATGTCTCCTCCATCGTCCGTCCGCTGATCCGTCTGCGCAAAGCTACAGCGGCTATAGCGAAAGGCGACCTGTCTGAAGATATCGGGGTGTTCCGCAGGGACGAAATTGGCCTATTGGCCGACAATTTCCGCACGATGGTGGCTGATTTGCGCGGCATGATTCTCGGTGTTCAGCAGATGACGGGTAATCTGTCCGCTTCGGCCAAAGAGCTGACAAGCGGGGCTGAGCAGTCAACTACGGCGATCAGGCATGTAACCGAAGCGATTCAGGAAGTCGCGGCAGGCTCAGAACGGCAGGTAGGCAGTGTGCAAAAAGGGCTGGAGAGCGCCGCGGCAACAACCCATGAAGTCCAGCATATTTCCGGGTTCATGGAGCAGGTGTCAGCCATGATGGACAAGACCTCACTGTCTGCAGCCGAGGGGAATGATTCGGTCATCAGTGTGGTTGACAAAATTAACGGAATTCATGAGACGGTGGAAGAGCTTGGCAACATGATTGACAAGCTGAATGAGCGCACCGGACAAATTCAGGGCATTGTCGGTGTGATCACAGGTATTGCGAGGCAGACCAATCTGCTGGCCCTGAATGCTTCCATTGAAGCAGCCAGAGCGGGCGAGCAGGGGCGCGGCTTTGCCGTTGTCGCCTCGGAGGTCCGCAAGCTGGCCGAGGAATCAGAGAAATCGGCGCGGATGATCTCGGAGCAGATTTCCTCCATCAACGGGGAGATGCAGCAGGCAACAGTGACGATGGAGGATGCCAAAGAGAAGGTGTCGGCAGGCATCCTGGCAGTAGATACTACAGGACGCTCCTTATCGCGGATCCGCAGGGCGGTCAAAGGCGCGGCAGAGAAAATTGAAGCGATGGGCGGAGCCGTACACACCCTGTCGGCAGAAGCTGCCAGTATGGAGAAGGCAATCGGGGAGCTGCAGGGCATTTCCAAGGAGGCTGCAGGCAATACGGAGACGATTTCAGCTGCTGCACAGGAGCAGCTTGCTTCCGTTGAAGAAATCGCCTCTTCCACGGCTGGCTTAAGCCAGCTTGCCGGAGAGCTGCAGAAGCTGGCAGGCCGCTTCAAGCTTCATCCGGGGCAGCAGGTTTCCTTTGAACCTTCTGTTCCGCAGGAAGCGGATCTTCAGAAGGGACCGGAAAATTCCCGATTACGGATTTGATCACGCTACTTTTCTTTTCCAGGGCTTTGCAAGTATACTGATAAGCAATAATGCAGGGCTAACTAGGAGGAATATTTATGGCAGAGCAGTTAAAGGGGATTACCGTAGCCCTTGCCGGTCCGCGAAAATCGGAGGAAATGGCCAAACTGGTGCAGAATATGGGGGGGACGGCGCTGCATCGGCCTGCCCAGGGAACGGTATTTCTCGACGGTGAGGCCCTTCGTGAAGCGCTCGTAGCCTGGACCCAGCATCCGCCGGATATGGCCATTCTGACTACAGGCATGGGGCTTGATGCACTGTTCGAAATGGCCGGGGAAATAGGGCTTGCCGAACGGTTTCAGGAGGTCCTCTCGTCCTCTCCGATTGCTGCCCGGGGCTATAAAACAGTGAACGCCCTGAAGAAGCGGGGACTGGTGCCGGAGGTGCGCGATGACGATGGCAGTACTACAGGACTGATCCGCGGGCTTGCGGATTGGGACTTGCGGGGCAAGGAGGCCGTGCTGCAGCTGCATGGCGATCGCTCCCCCCGTCTCGTTGCCTGGCTTACGGAAGCCGGAGCTGTTGTCCGCGAAGTGCAGCCATACCTTCACACCCCGCCCGAGCCGGGTTCGCTTGCCAGGCTGCTGGCGGAAATCACGGAGGGCTTGGTGGATGCCGTAGCATTTACGAGCGGACCGCAATTCCGCTTCCTGGCAGGGTACGCCCGGGAACAAGGCAAGCTTGGGGAACTGGTGCAAGCCTTTGAAACTAAAGTGCTGGCGGTTTCCGTGGGCAAGATTACCTCTGAGTCCCTGAAGGAGGAAGGCGTCAAGCGGATTGTGATGCCGGAGCATGAACGGATGGGCAGCATGTTTGTTGAGCTTGGGCGTTATGTCGCGGCAAACCGCTGATTTTTCGGCCGGGTTCCGCTGCGGTTTTCTGCGGGGGATCTGTAAAGACGGTTATCCTGCTCCGTTCGTGGGCAGGATTTGTTTTTTTAAAAGATAATTTATATGCTTCACGCTATTAATTATCCTTCTATTTCTTACTTAGCAACGCAGTCCTGAACTAGCCTGATGCAAGGCTCCGGTAACAGACATTTATCCTGCCGGTAATAGACATCTGCTGCACTTTTACTTAGAATAAAAGCAACGTGCCATAATCCAAGATAGAGACAAGGAGGAGGATACCTATGGACAAGAGAAAATGTTTGCTGCTGGGCGATTACACTCATCCCCGGTTCCATCCGCTGCAGGGTGTAGACAAACAAATCAGCGAAATTCTGAATGATCTGCTGATCGTTCAGTGCTCGGAGAATAAAAAGCTGCTGCTTAGCGAGCATCTGGCCGGTTACGATTTGTGCATCGCCTATAATGAACTATGGAACGAAACGGTTTCCCCCCAGCAGACAGCGGGTCTGCTCAGCTATGTGAGCGGAGGGGGAGGACTGATCGTGCTGCATACGGGGGTTTCCCTGGCCAAGCGCTATGAATTAGCCCATCTAATCGGCGGCAGATTCACCGGACATCCGCCCTATGCTCCGCTGAACTTCAAAGTGATGGAGCATGATATTACAGAGGGTATGGAAGACTTCCAGCTCGATGAAGAGCCATACCGGTTTGAATTCGATCCTTTTACCGAGAAGACCATTCTGCTGGAGTATGAATATGAGGGCGAAAGATTGCCGGCAGCCTGGTGCCACAGCTACGGACTGGGACGGGTTGTCTATATTATGCCCGGACATCATGAGCCTTCGTTCCGGCATCCGGCGGTCCGTGAATTGATTCTGCGGGCGGCGACCTGGGCGGCACGTATTCCCAGATGATTTGAGATTGCAATAAAATGATACCCCTTGCGGCTGCTTCCTTTGTGAAATGCTCTGACAAGGGGTATACTTTATCCATAACTGGAATCTTGGGGAGGAAAGTACTATGAGTGATTTGTTCAAAAAAGCAATCTCTTTAGGAGTGGGCCTCACCATTGTCAGCAAGGAAAAGGTGGAAAAGGTAGTTGAGGAGCTGGTAAAACGGGGAGAGCTTGCGCCCTCGGAATCCAAAGCGCTTGTCGACCGGCTCGTGGAGCGGGGCGACGAGGAACGCGGGGCCTTCAAGAATGCCGTACAGGAGCAGGTTCAGCGTGTGCTGAAGGATCTTAAAGTTCCCGTGCAAAGCGATATCGCTACACTGGAAACTCGAATTGCCGTTTTGGAGCGCCGTGTGGCTGAGCTGGAGGGTGCCTCTGCCCAGAAGGAAGCTCTGCCGGAAACGCGTACGGAATAAATGGCTGTACGCATCAGACATGCCGGACGGTACCGGACCATTGCCATGGCGCTAATGCGCCATGGCTTCGGTTATATGGTGGAGGAACTGGGTCTCTACCATATTCTTTCCCTTCCGCGCCGGATGTTGACACAGGAGACTCACGCAAGCCTTACACTCGGGGAACGGATTCGCCAGGTACTGGAGGATTTGGGGCCAACCTTTGTCAAATTGGGTCAGCTGGCCAGTACCCGTTCCGATCTGCTGCCTGATTCGATCATTCAGGAACTGGTGAAGCTGCAGGATAGTGTGCCGCCATTCTCGGCGGAAACTGCACGCAATATTGTCGAGCAGGAGCTTGACCAGCATCTGGATGAAACCTTCGAATATTTCGAGAATACACCGCTTGCTGCGGCTTCGATCGGCCAAGTGCACCGCGCTGTACTGCATGGAGGCAAGCAGGTTGCGGTTAAGATACAGCGTCCCGGTGTCATGCGGACCATGACCCGTGATTTGGAAATTCTTCAGGACCTAAGCGCGCTTGCCGAAAGAAGATTGGACTGGGCAAAGCAATACGGGCTGATCCGGATGGTGGAGGAGTTCTCCCGGGCGCTGCTGGCTGAACTGGACTACGGCCAGGAAGGCCGCAACGCCGAGCGTATTGCCAGCCAGCAGACGGCACATGATAAAGTATATATTCCGGCGATCTATTGGGACTACAGCTCGGCGCGTGTGCTGACGATGGAATATGTGGAGGGCATTACACTCAACCACCGGGATGAGCTTCTGGAGCGGGGCGTCAAGCTAAAAACTGTAGCCCAGCAGCTTGTGGAGATGATGCTGGATCAGATCTTTATCCACGGCTTCTTTCATGCCGATCCCCATCCGGGCAATGTGATGCTGCTGGACAACAACAAGCTGGCGCTGATTGATTTTGGCATGGTCGGGCGGCTCAGTGAGGAGATGAAGGACAGTCTGTCCGCGCTCGTCATCGCGCTGATGCGCAGAAATACCGATTCTATGGTGCGGGCAATTCTGCGGTTGGGAGTAATTCCCGAAGAAGCTGACCGTGCTGCGCTTCATGATGATATGGACCGGCTCCGGGAGTCCTATTATGATATCCCGTTCCATCAGATCAGCATCGGTAAGGCGCTGAACGATCTGTTCGGCATCGCCCGTAAGCACCGGCTGGTCATTCCGCCGGATCTGGCGATGCTGGGCAAAACGATGCTGACGCTGGAGGGGGTTGTTGCCAACCTTGACCCTTCCTTTAGCATTGTGCAGATGGCCGAGCCCTTCGGCAGGCAGCTGGTGAAGCAGCGCTTCAGCGGCACCCGCATGCGGCGCAAGCTTATCGGGGGAGTCGCCGATCTGGCGGAAAGTCTGGTCGAGCTTCCCTCTCAGGCCCGGCAGCTGTCGGCGCTAATCAGCAGAGGCAAGCTTAAGGTGGAGGTCGGGCTACCCGAACTGAAAAATTTAGAGCATAAGTTTAGCCGCGTCGGCAACCGCCTTTCCTTCAGCATTGTACTGCTGGCCTTCAGCATTATTATGGCAGGGCTGATTATCGGCTCATCGCTGCGCGGCGAACCTTCACTGCTGTGGGATTTTCCTACGGTGGAGATTGGCTCGGTGATTGCGCTGCTGATGATTCTGTGGCTGCTCTTCTCGATTTTTAAATCGGGCCGCTTCTAGCCTTGCAGGGAACACAATAATTATTCTTCGCCACTTGCACACAAACGCCCCAGGATCAAGTACAATATAAAGATAACTTTCTTAGGTCACTGTTCGGCCCTTAAGGCAGGACAGGCTATCGTATAGTATGTAATGGAACGCAAATGGAGTGCCGTCTGAATGTCCGGTGGAACGCTGCTGCCCCTGAAACCGACTTGGACCGCACGTCTGCAGGGCCAGAATCGGCAAGTGGGACGGAAGGACTCCGGTGACGGGGTTCTTCCGCTTTTGTTTGATAATATGCCGTTTTCGCCTGAAATAAGCTTGTGCCGCCGCTTCAGCGAAGGCTGTATGGATGCGTACATTACTCCCGAAAATGGATGACTATAAGTTATGCTGCACAGTAAGGCAAATTAGAGAATTAGTGAGGTGGAGAAATTGCCGGGTTTTAAGGAATTAGGAGTTTCTGAATTATTGAATGATCTGCTCAAAGGACAAGGCATTGTAAAACCAACGCCGGTGCAGGAGGAAGCCATTCCGCCGGTGGTGCAGGGTCTGGATGTTATCGCCAGAGCGAAGACGGGAACGGGGAAGACGCTCGCTTTCCTGCTGCCGATTATGGACAAGATCCGCGTGGAGGCGGCTTATCCGCAGGCGCTGGTCCTCGCGCCGACGCGTGAGCTGGCCCTGCAAATTACGGAAGAGGCACGCAAGCTGGCACGGCATACGGGTGTGAAGATTCTGGCTGTCTACGGAGGCCAGGATGTAGAGAAGCAGCTTCGCAAGCTGGAGGGCGGAAGACATCTCATTATCGGAACCCCGGGCAGACTGCTTGACCACCTGCGGCGGGAAACGCTGGATCTTGGGGGCGTGAAGATGCTCGTCCTGGATGAAGCCGACCAGATGCTGCATATGGGCTTCCTGGAGGATGTGGAGACGATTATTACGGCTGTTCCTTACCGCCGTCAGACGATGCTCTTCTCCGCCACAATGCCTGATCCCATTAAACGTCTCGCCGCCAACTACATGAAGGAACCGCTGGACATCGTGATTAAGAGCGGCTCGCCGATTCCGTTGGACAATATCCGCCAGCAGGTCGTAGAGTGCTCCGACCGCAACAAAGAAGAAGCGCTGCAGGCACTGATTGAACGCGACCGTCCGTATTTGGCAATTATCTTCTGTCGGACCAAACGGCGGGTATCGAAGCTGAACGAAGCGCTGCAGGCAGCGGGTTATGACTGCGACGAGCTGCACGGCGATTTGTCCCAGGGCAAGCGCGAAGCAGTGATGAAGCGGTTCCGCGAAGCGAAGCTGCAGCTGCTGGTAGCTACGGATGTTGCCGCGCGCGGTCTGGACGTTGAAGGGATTACCCATGTCTTCAACTACGACCTGCCGCTGGATGCGGACAGCTACATTCACCGGATCGGCCGGACCGGGCGTGCCGGAGGCAAAGGCCTGGCGATCACTTTCTCCTCGCCGCGCGAACGTAACGGGCTCGAGCTGATTGAGCACGGTATTTCCCAGCGGCTGGACCGCCGCCGCTACGAAAAGGATGAATTCGGCGTAGGCGAATTCACCTCCGTGCAAGGCGGCGGCTCTCCGCGCGGCGGACGCCAGAACGCAGCGCCTGAAGCGGCGCGTGCCAGCCGCGGCGGGCGCGGGCAAGGGCGCAGCGGCGGAGCACCACGCGCCGAAGCCGGAGCACGGCCGGGCGGGCGCGGCCGCGGCGGCAACAAGGAAGCAGGCAGCTGGGGCGCGCCTGCCGAGAAGACCAGCCGCAGTGCAGCGGCTGGGGGCAAGCGCAGCGCCTACGAGGCGGCAGCGCCCAGAGGCGGCGATTCCGCCGGCAAGAGCGCGGCGAAGCCAAGACCGGGCGGCGGCTACGGCGCCTTTGACCCTAGAAGCGCCAGCCCGGCTGCAGCTTACGGGGCAGGCGGCAATGCCGCCGGCGGGCGTGGCGGCAGCAGAACGGCCGCCCCATCCAAAGGCGGCCCGAGCAGCGGCTACAGCTCCAACGTCACCAGAGGAATGGAAGCTGGCGGCTTCAGCTATGGCGCTTCCAAAGGCGCAGGCTCGGGAAGCGGATATAATCCGGGCGGTGCGCAAGCCAGCCCTAAACACAGAGCCAATGTAGCCCGCAGCAGTGAATCAGGCGGCTACAATGCGGCAGCTCCCAAAGGTGCGCGCGGCAGCTCCAAGGGCGGCAAAGGCGGGTACAGCTCCGGCGGACGGAACAGCGGCGGCGGCGGTGCATCACGTGGCGGGCGTGGTAAGAGCTCCGGCGGCGGTTCCCGCGGCGGACGCGGCTCATCCAGATAAAGGCGATCGACAGCTATAGATGAAACTTGTTACCATAGGGCAGTTGGTGTATCCGCCAACCACCTGTGGTAACATTTGTTTTATACGACTGAAACTTTTTTGCCCTTTAGCCTGTCTAATAGATAAATAGAGTACCAGCTGCTGCAGGAGTGCAGAGAATGAGGCAACTGTTGGTTTCGTACAGACGGATCGGAAGCAGGTTGCCAACAAGTATAGGAGGAAACATACATCATATGTCCAAGACCGCCAAAATAGTTATTTTATTCGTTGTCGTGATTGCGATCGGTTGGGGAATCGGAAAATATACGTCGGCTCCATCTGCTTCAGAGGAAGAAGGAACGGTAGTAAGCGACGGCAGTGCCCTTCAGGGTCAGCCGGATGCAAGTGCAGAACCTTCGCCCGTTGCCAGTTTAAACCCGGACGAGCAGGACCAGGGCACTTCTGGAAACAACACAGGAGCCGAAGGGTCTCCGGCTGCTACGGCTGATCCGGAAGAGAACGATGGTGAGAATACGCCTCCCAATCCAACTTCTGTTGCTACAAATAAGCCGGGCACGCCGGATTCAGGCAATAATGCAGCCGAACTGACTGCCGCAGAGCCCGAAAGCATGTCAGTCATGGTCAACAAGCAGTACAAGCTGCCGGATAAGTATAAGCCTTCGGATCTGGTATATCCGAATGTACGGTTCCTCTTCTCGGAGAAGATTGAGAAGCGGATGATGCGCCGCACTGCAGCTGGTGCGCTCGAGGAAATGTTCGCTGGGGCGAATAAGGATGGCATACAGCTGGCCGGTGTTTCGGCCTACCGTTCCGAGAAAACCCAGACAAGGCTATTTAACAACTATGTAGACAGAGACGGGGAAGAGAAAGCCCGCACCTACAGCGCGGTTCCCGGCCATAGTGAGCATCAGACAGGCCTGGCGATTGACATTTCCGGCAGTGACGGCAAATGCGCCGCCGAGAGCTGCTTTGCGGGTACGCCTGAAGCCGATTGGCTCGCAAGCCATGCTGCGGAGTACGGCTTCATTATCCGTTATCCGGAAGGTAAGGAGTCGATTACGGGTTATAAGTACGAGCCTTGGCATGTCCGCTATGTAGGCAAGGAGATCGCTGCCTCCATTGCAGAGAAAGGCATTACGTTGGAAGAGTACTTTGATGCTGTTCCCGTATCGAATTAACCGGCACGTTTAGCAACAGCTCCACCAGCGGTCCCTGGATAACGGGACCGCTTTTTTTGATTGGCCAATGCGTAACGTCTGCTTCCTTCAATGCTATGGTTCAGCTATGCGGCCGATGGTTAAGTAGTGGGAAACTAATTAGTTTTCATAAGGAGGCGCATCACGTGTCCGAACATAACCATGTGGTAAGCAAGGATGGAAGTGTAACCATGAACCGTGTCAATGACGCCCTGGACCGGATTGAACCTGAGCAGAAAGAGGTTATTCTGAACAATTTTCAGGAATTTAAAAGCTATTTAAGTAAGCGGATTCAACTTGCCCAAAAAATCGGGCTCAGCGATGAGCAGCTGGTCCTAGCAGCCGAGAAAATCGCTGATTATCTAGCGGCTTATGAAGAGCCCCGCAACAGCGAGGAGAAACTGCTGCTGGAGCTGTGGAAGGTTGGCAGCAAGGAAGAGCGGCATCGTCTGGCGCACATGCTGGTCAAGCTGGTTCAGGAGTAATTCAAAGCTTGCCCGCAGGCTGGTTAAGCGGGTATGCAGGCTCTACCGGTGCATGCGCTGGTATATAGCGAGGTAAAGTCCTTCTCCGGTTCACAGGAGAAGGACTTTTGCTGTTGGGGAATAGGTACACAGGGAACGTTCAGGATATAATGGAGGCAGTATCTGGATATCTCAAATCTTATCATTGGGGTGGCTTAGAATATGAAATTAAGCATATTGGATCAGTCTCCGGTCTCCGAGGGCTGCTCCCCTGCCGAGGCCTTGGCTCAAACGTCCATGCTCGCCCGGGAGGCGGAGAGACTGGGGTATCACCGTTTCTGGGTATCGGAGCATCATGCGGCTCCCGGACTGGCCGGATCCAGCCCGGAAGTACTCATGGCCCACCTGGCTGCTGTGACCTCCTCTATTAGGATTGGCTCCGGTGCCGTTCTGCTTCCGCATTACAGTGCCTTTAAAGTGGCTGAGAATTTCCGCGTGCTGGAAGGGCTGTATCCCGGACGGATTGACCTTGGGCTGGGCAAGGCAGCGGGAGGTGCGGCTTTGGCTGTGCGCGCCCTGCAAGAGAACCGGTTGGACGACATAAGCCGTTATGAGGAGCAGGTTAAGGATCTTATTGCCTATTTGCACGGTACAGTGGATTCCGGGCACCGTTTTGCGGGACTGCAGGCCACTCCGGCCGTCCGTACAGCGCCGGAGATCTGGCTGCTCGGCTCAAGCAGAGACAGTGCCGAACTCTCCTCGAAGCTTGGGACCGGCTTCGCCTTTGCCCAATTTATTAACGGCAACGGAGGCTATGAAGCGGTAAGGGCCTACCGGCACAACTTCAGACCGTCTCCCGCTGCCGCGAAGCCGCGGGCGCTGGTTTCCGTATTTGCTGTGTGTGCAGAAACCGCTGAAGAGGCAGACCGGCTGGCAACCAGCATGGATCTTTCGCTTGTACTGCTGGAGAAAGGCCATGTCTCCACCGGCACGCCTTCCGTAGAAGCCGCGCTGCGCTATAATTATGCTCCGTATGACCGGTTTCGTATTGAGGAGAACCGCAGGCGGATGGTTGTGGGGACGCCGGAGGATATCCGGCGCCAGTTTCAGGCTCTTGCCGAACAATATCAATGTGAAGAGATTATGTTTGCAAGTTTTATACATAGCTTTGAGGGCCGGCTGAAATCCCTCCGGCTTATCGCTGAGGCTTGCGGGTTATCCCGGCGGGGCTCAGACGCTGGATAATAATCTGCTGAGTTTTGTTTTCCGTTTCCGATAAGGTAAGATGGGAAATGAAATGCAAAGTCCCAGTCTGGGCATTTCGCTGCAATACCGGTCATTTATTAACACACACCCGAAAGGAAGGGATGCAGGATGTCTATTTACAGTTTTGCCGGAGTAACGCCTTCCGGTAAAGAAGTGCCGCTTAAGGATTATGAAGGCAAAGTGCTGCTGATCGCGAACACGGCCAGCAAATGCGGACTTACACCGCAATACGGAGATCTACAGAATCTTTATGAGCAATATGGTGACCAAGGTCTTGTTGTGATGGGTTTTCCCTGCAACCAATTTGCCGGCCAGGAGCCGGGAACGAGTGAAGAAGCGGAGGAGTTCTGCCAGATTAATTATGGCGTCAAATTCCCGGTCTTCGCCAAAGTGGATGTCAATGGACCGGATGCAAGCCTGCTCTTTCAATATCTGAAGGGCCAGCAGCCGGGTGCAGCCGAGAGCAGTGACATCCAGTGGAACTTCACCAAGTTCCTGGTTGACCGCAGCGGCAAGGTTGTGGCCCGCGTGGAGCCGAAGGAATCCCCTGAAACGATGAAGGGACTCATAGAATCTTTGCTGTAAACAGCATTTGCAAACCCGGGCCATGCCTGTCTTAGTGCAAATTCAGTGTCCTCCCGAAACCCGGTGCAAACCGCATTTTGGGAGGGCTTTTATTTGATTAGCCATAGCTGATCTCCGGTGAAAGCAGCCACAGAATCCATTGCCACGGCTTGCGCTGTGAAATATACTATGAAAATAATCCTTGACGCCTTTCAGAGACGCTGTATCCTTTGAAGAGACAACATCATCGTTGATCATACATAAAACACACTAAGCGCATAATGCGCAGTACGAAGCAGGATAATAACGGCAGGAGGGTTTTATAAGGGCATGAGGTTAATAACAGAGGTAGCATCGGCAGCAGGGATTAGTGAAGAGCATCTGGAGCTGTACGGCAAATATAAAAGCAAGCTGGCGCCAACGCTATGGGATGAGCTGAAGCACAAGCCCGATGGCAAGCTGGTTTTGGTTACTGCGGTTAATCCTACGCCGGCAGGCGAAGGCAAGACTTTAACAACCATCGGGCTAACCCAGGCGCTGAATGCAGCGGGGGTGAAAACGGTAGCGGCACTGCGCGAGCCTTCGCTGGGGCCATGCCTTGGCATGAAAGGCGGGGCAACCGGCGGAGGCAAGGCACAGATCGTTCCGGCTGATGAGATTAATCTGCACTTTACAGGGGATATTCATGCAGTCACTTCAGCGCATAATCTGCTGTCGGCGATGATCGACAATCATATGTTCCAAGGGAATGTGCTGGGCCTCGATCCGCAGCGCATCGTCTGGAAGCGGGTCATGGATATGAATGACCGCAGTCTGCGCAGCATTGTGACCGGGCTGGGCGACGGCAATGGAACAGTGAGGGAGAGCGGTTTCCAGATTACAACAGCATCGGAGATTATGGCTGTGCTGTGCCTCTGCGATAACCTTGCTGACCTTAAGCTGCGTTTAGGCCGCATGCTGGTCGGATATGACCAGTTAGGGCAGCCGGTAACGGCCAAGGATCTCGGGGCGGTGGAAGCGATGACTGCGCTGCTTAAGGAAGCTGTGAAGCCTAACCTTGTGCAGACACTGGAGGGGACGCCGGTCATTGTGCACGGTGGACCTTTTGCGAATATTGCCCACGGCTGCAGCAGTGTCATCGGGACCCGTTATGCGCTGAAGCTGGGTGACGTGGTTGTAACCGAAGCGGGGTTTGGCGCTGATCTCGGCGCGGAGAAGTTTATGGATATCAAATGCCGTCAGGCCGGGCTTGCCCCTTCTGCGGCTGTGCTGGTCGTGACGGTGAAATCACTGAAATATAACGGCGGTGTCCGCAAAGAAGAGCTGTATGCCGGCAACCGGGAGGCACTGCTCTCGGGACTGTCCAATATGGAACGCCATATTGAGAATTTGGGAAAATTCGGCGTCCCTGTGCTAGTTGCGCTCAATCACTTTGAAGGTGATGTGCCATCGGAGATAGAAGAGGTGCTGAACGCCTGCAGCCTCCTTGGCGTGCCTGCGGCCGTTTCCAAGGTATGGGCAGAAGGCAGTGCAGGTGGACTCGAGCTGGCAGCGGAGCTGAAGAAACTGCTGGATCGTGAAGATGCAGGGAGTTACGCCCCACTGTATGAAGACAGCTTGGATATTCCGTCCAAAATCAATAAAATCGTCACCGAAATTTACCGTGGTGCGGAAGTCGCGTTCTCCCCTGCGGCCAAACGCAGTTTGGCCATCATCGAACGGCTGGGCTTACAGCAGCTTCAGGTGTGCATGGCCAAAACACCGTATTCCTTCTCAGATCAGCCAAGACTGCTTGGTGCGCCTGAAGGTTTCACGATGGGGGTGCGTGATATTACATTGTCGCTGGGCGCAGGCTTCGCTGTTGTGATTACCGGCAATATTGTGACCATGCCGGGGCTCCCGGCCAAGCCGGCCGCCGAAGGGCTTTCCGTTGACGAAGACGGTGTAATTAACGGCTTGGAGTAGTTTTTATATCTTTTAGTATGGCCGAAACCCCGGACCCGCTGCGTAATTTGCGCGGGCTCCGGTTTTTTTTGCGTGACGGGTTTCCTCCATTGATATTATCCTGCTGCACTGCTGCTGTGATCCTAGGCTGGCTGCTGCTTCCTGCATTTTTAAGACATAATGTCTTGCCGCCGGGGAAAAGCTAAAGGAAGCCGCAGAGTACCTAAAAAAAGGCGAAGTTCATACATTTCAAATGTGAACAATATGAGAAGATGTACCAAAAGGCTTGCAATGTGATATTAATCACAATATAATCAGTATATAAAGTGAAATATATCACAAACAAACAGACAAAAATATGCTTGCCAATTTGGAGGAGGAAGAAATCATGAAAGTAGCAGTCATTGGATGTACCCATGCCGGAACCGCCGCAATTGTTAATACCGCCCAGCTTTACCCGGATGCCGAAATTACGGTGTACGAACGCAATGATAATATTTCCTTCCTGTCGTGCGGCATTGCTCTATATGTCGGCGGAGTGGTTAAAGATCCGCAAGGCCTGTTTTATTCTTCGCCTGAGAAGCTTGCTGAACTGGGTGTTAATACAAAGATGCGCCATGAAGTGATCAATGTGGATACAGCCCGCAAAACCTTAATAGCCCGTAATCTGGCTAACGGCCAGGAATTTGAAGATACGTATGACAAACTTATTATGACTACCGGCTCGTGGCCGATTGTGCCGAAGCTGGAAGGCATGGAGCTGGATGGCATCCTGCTGTCGAAGAACTACAATCATTCCAACACCATTATCGAAAAAGCACAGCAGGTGGACAGAATCACCGTTGTCGGAGCCGGTTATATCGGAGTCGAGCTGGTGGAGGCTTTTCAAATGAACGGCAAGCAGGTTACGCTGATCGACGGCGAGGACCGGATCCTGAGCAAATATCTGGATGAAGAATTCACTACACCGATCCAGCAGACACTGGAGGATCACGGCATCAAGCTGGCGCTCGGTGAGAAGGTCAGCTCGTTTGCCGGAGAGAACGGTAAAGTGACCAAGGTGATCACAAGCAAAGGGGAGCATGAGACCGATTTGGTTATCCTCTGCATTGGCTTCCGTCCGAATACAGAGCTGCTGAAAGGGCAAGTGGATATGCTGCCTAACGGGGCGATTATCGTCAATGATTATATGCAGACCAGCCTCCCGGATGTCTATGCCGCCGGCGACAGCTGTGCGATTCATTATAACCCAACCGGCAAACATGCGTATATTCCGCTGGCTACGAATGCCGTACGTATGGGAACACTGGTAGCGCGCAACCTGGTGGCGAATACGATCCCATACATGGGTACGCAGGGAACATCGGGGATTAAGATTTATGAGGATAACATCGCTGGAACAGGACTGACGGAAGACGCGGCCAAAGCCGAAGGCATGGATATCGAGAGCGTGCTGCTGATCGACAACTACCGTCCGGAGTTTATGCCGACCTTTGAGCAGGTTCAGTTAAAAGTAGTATTTGACCGCGCCACCCGCCGAGTTCTCGGAGCGCAGATTATGTCCAAGATGGATCTGACACAGTCGATCAATACCGTGTCTGTCTGCATCCAGAACAAAATGACGGTGGATCAGCTGGCCTTCATTGATTTCTTCTTCCAGCCGCATTACAACAAGCCATGGAACTTCCTGAACACTGCTGGCCTTCAGGCATTGCCAAAGATGTCTGCAGTCAAAGAAATTGTAACTGTATAACAGCTAAGAAAATACGCCCTGCCCAACCTTTTCGAAGGATTGGACAGGGCGTATTTTTTTAGCATTGGTCATTGGTAGTTGATATCCTCATGGAAATCAATGACATCCAGCCGGGCACGGATACGTTCGATTTCTGTTAAGGTTAACGGAGCCGCGGGAGTCAGCTTGTAGTTTCTCCCTGTGATGTAGCTTATATCGTCCGCCGCTCCATTGGACGTATATGGAAGCTTGGTAACAGGCGATCTGGAGTAATCGGTGAAGTCAATGATGCTCCAGAGGGGGGCTCCGTCTCTTTTGGCAAGGATAATACGCTCTGTTGCAGTTTCTGTCCACAGATACCTTAAATCCTCCGGAGAATTCTCTCCACTGACCGTAGTGTATCCAGCCCCCCGGAACATCAGAGTGAACTCTGAATGTTCATTGCTGTGGGCTGTTTTTGTTTTGTAGATCTCTGCCAGTCCATGAACACCCAATATTTCAACGCCGGCATCTTTCGGGAACCTGCTGATGAAGTCCTGCCAGGTTGCGAATAGGTTGGGTGACCTCATCACCCAATTGGTACCAATTACCAGTGAGAGGTAATTAACCGTATTTCTGTTCTGAAAAGGATTGTTGAGATACTGAGAGGCCAGATGCAGCTGAGGTTCTGCCTTCGTATCGCTTACAAACGGATCCGCCGGATGCAGTGTCCATCTGGATGCCCCTGTAATATAGCGGGAGCCGATGGGATCAATGCTTAGGGCATTCATAAATACATTGTTACTGTTAGTAGCAGCATCCTGTGCGGGCAGCATCGGATTAGCGGTATGTGCCCAGTATGGCATAAGCGGTGATCCTTCAGCAGACAATTGGCCTACATTATACTGTGTTGCAGCCCAGCCCATGAACGCATCGATCCGGAAGTTGTCTTTTAACCAGGCAGCCTGTTCGGGGTTGATGGCATAGGTGGACAGTGACTTGGGACGATACTTGTCAGGAATACTCTCCCATACGGAGCTATCTCCGTTGGTGCCCCCCTGGTGCAGGGAATTGAGCGCATTATATCTGTACATGTACAGCCACGAGTTCATCTCTACAATCCATTGGGCCAGGTTGAAATTATCATTCGGATAGCCGGATGCGATCCCTACCTCATCTCCGTATAGATCCACGTAGTTAAGCACCTGTTGCAATTGAGGGCGCTGTGCATCATCGAACACAAATCGGCTGTCCATGGCCCAGGTTACCCGCAAATCGGGATCAATAGTTGCCAGTGTATTCCGCATGGTTTGCATTTCGGCAACTGTTGTAGCGTTTGCTCCTGTATCTTCCAGCAACAAGGATACAGTGAAATAAGCTGTTGAATTGTATTGAGGCGATAGTACCTCAAGCTCGAAGTTGCTGATGATGCTAAAGTCGGCGACCTCGGAACTGAGCAGGATTCGACCATGGATCATAGTTCCAGGCTTCGGGATGTTATAAAAGTTTGCTACCGTCCCATCCTCTGCCAGTACAGAGTAATCATCAGTAACCCGCACTTTGAGGTCTGGCGGCAAATGCTCCGGCATGATTTCGCTTCCGTATACATCCAAGGTCACATAAGCTAGCTTCCAATCTTCCATAGATACATTAAACGAAGCGTCAATTGTATCGGTGGTAACCTGTACAGAATCCACTGCCTCATAGACTGGCGGAACCGGCGTTGGATCTGGCGAAGCCGATGGAACCATTGTTGGATCCGGCGAAGCCGATGGAACCGTTGTTGGATCCGGTGAAGCCGATGGAACCAGTGTTGGATCCGGCGAAGCCGATGGAACCGTTGTTGGATCCGGTGAAGCGGATGGCACCGGTGTTGGATCCGGTGAAGCGGATGGCCCCGGTGTTGGATCCGGTGAAGCGGATGGCCCCGGTGTTGGATCTGGTGAAGCAGATGGAACCGTTGTTGGATCCGGTGAGGCCGATGGACCCGGTGTTAGATCTGGCGAAGCCGATGGAACCGGTGTAGGATCCGGGGAAGCTGGTGGAACCGGTGTAGGATCCGGTGAAGCGGATGGAACCGGCGTTGGATTCGGTGAAGCCGGTGGACCAGGCGTTGGATCCGGTGAAACGGATGGCCCCGGCGTTGGAACCGGTGAAGCGGATGGAACCGGCGTTGGATTCGGTGAAGCCGGTGGACCAGGCGTTGGATCCGGTGAAACGGATGGCCCCGGCGTTGGATCCGGTGAAACGGATGGCCCCGGCGTTGGAACCGGTGAAGCGGATGGACCCGGTGTAGGATCCGGTGAAGCGGATGGCCCAGGCGTTGGATCCGGTGAAGCTGGTGGAACCGGTGTTGGAACCTGTGAAGCGGATGGAACTGGCGTTGGATCCGGTGAAGCCGGTGGACCCGGTGTTGGATCCGGTGAAGCGGATGGACCCTGTGTAGGATCCGGTGAAGCGGATGGCCCCGGCGTTGGATCCGGTGAAGCCGATGGACCAGGCGTTGGATCCGGTGAAACGGATGGCCCCGTTGTTGGATCCGGTGAAGCCGATGGCCCCAATGTTGGAACCGGTGAAGCGGATGGTCCCGGTGTTGGATCCGGTGTTGGATCCGGTGAAGCCGGTGTTACGAGATCTGTAGAAGCAGGGGTTGAATAAGCGATCCCGATATCTTCTGAAGGTGCGCCTTTGGGGACTTCAGGATAATCAGGCAAGTCACTACCAGGCTCAAGCAAATCTTGTATACGCTTGGCATCCTCAAGCAGAAGGCATGCACGGGCAGTTACCATAGCTGCGCTTTGACGGTCAACGGATTGCTTTGGGTTAAACCGCTGATATTCATCTCCTTGGAACAGCCCGAGCTGCTGGGCTGCCCAGACGCTTGTTCGGGCTTTTTCCGAGATAGAATGACTATCCTTAAACGCAGACATATCGCCTTGTTTTTGGACCTGGTCATACACTCCAAAGGCCCGGATATACCATACTGCCAAGCTCTCGCGTGTTAATTCACCTCTCCATGCTATTGTCTGGTCTTGTATAATACCTGCAGACAAAAGCGAGCGTATGGAGGGGATGGCCCAATTCGGTGCCGCTTCCGTTGTTAGCGGATAGTCCGAACTAGGAATGGGAATGGATAATGCCCTTGACATCATGGTACCCATCTCTGCAATAGTAATCGGCTGATAGGGTCTGAACGTTGCGTTGCCATAGCCTTGAACGATCCCTCTGGAGAACAGCTGTGCAATTTCTTGATGGGCATAGCTGCGCTCAGTATCCACAAATGGAGCGCTATTGGCCCTTGCAGCTGGAGGAACAGCAGCAGCTCCGATTAGGATCAGACATAGCAGTGCCAGGCTGACACGCCTCAGGTTGTCAATCCATATGTATGTACTTTTACCTGTGTTTACGGGAACACAATCACCACCTCTTTTACTCCACTATCGGTACAATCGGCCCGAATATTTAGCGTAATATGGGATGAATGGTGAGAAATGTTTTTGTGATTAAGTTAATCTGAATTGTGTAGATAAGGTAAATTTGACATGTCAGTGAAAACTTTCACTTAGTTTTCCTAGACGTGACTTTTATCACGTAAATGTGATTGCGATCACGCTACAATGGCATAAAGGAACAAATTTTAAGTATTAAAAGGGGATAGGAATCATGGCTTATAACAAACCGCAGCAGATCGCCGAGGTAACGGTAGAGAACGGAATCAAGAAGGCTCACAACCCGCTTGCCACCGTACTTATTCTCGGTTTTTTGGGGGGAGCGTTTATTGCGCTCGGATTTTTACTGGATATTCGTGTCATTGCCGGTGCTCCGGCGGAATGGGGCTCCATCGCAAACTTTATCGGGGCGTCGGTGTTCCCGGTAGGACTGGTCCTGGTGCTGCTGGCCGGCGGGGAACTGCTGACAGGCAATATGATGGCCGTGCCGCTGGCATTTATAGCGAAGAAGATTTCCTTCTGGGAAGTCATCAAGAACCTTGTGCTAATCACGCTCAGCAACCTGGCAGGCGCGTTGTTCGTTGCTTATTTCTTCGGCCACGTTGTCGGCCTCACCGCAGACGGAGTTTATCTTGATAAACTGGTCGATATGGCTGAACATAAGATTGACGCAACCTTCCTGCAGGCCTTTGTCTCCGGGATCGGCTGTAACTGGCTGGTAGCTCTGGCCGTGTGGCTCTCTTACGGGGCGGATAATTTCAGCGGCAAAATCCTCGGTATCTGGTTCCCGACCATGGCATTTGTGGCCATCGGATTCCAGCACGTTGTAGCCAACATGTTTCTTATCCCTGCTGCTATATTTGAGGGGCATTTTACCTGGGCACAATATTTCGGAAACTTTGCCCCGGTATGGCTGGGCAACCTTACAGGCGGAGCCATCTTCGTAGCCGCAGCCTATTATATGGCTTACCTTCGTAAAGGGCCGGCGGCTGTGCAATCCGTAGAGGGTGTATCCTCTGTCGGAGTGAAGAAACACGCTTAATCCTTACTAATTAAATGCCGTCTTAAACGGCAATAGACACTCCTTGTAACTTTTCCTCTTCCAGCCTATAACGGCTCAAGAGGAAAGGTTCTCGGGGTGTTTTTTTGTGAGGTGAAATAGGGGTGCACAACACAAAATTCGCCGTGCATACCGACTCGGGGGAACGAAATCGGGCTCACGGCGAATAATAGGGAGTGTTTCATATGCTCTATTACCCGGGCAAACGAAGAACGAATCAGTCTCGTTCAGCAAATTTCTTTACGCATGGCGGCAGCAGTTATAAAATACAAAGATCCGATTCGACAGGCTTTTTACTGCTAGGGCTGTCCATAGGTTTTGGTCAAAAATCATGGGGGATGTTGTGTTTAAGTGACGCGATAATGCGTCAGTGTGGATGCTTGCTCTTCGTCCTGTTTTGGGATGATACTGGATGAAATTAATGACACATATATTACAGGGGTTGAAAGACAAGTCATGAGGTTTCTACAAGCTTATCCAAAGGAAGTCAAAGTTTTTCTGATTGCCAGTCTTATTAATGCAACGGGTAGCGCGCTGATGTGGCCGCTTGTCACGATGTATGTATTTGATGAACTGGGCCGCAGTATGACAGATGCCGCACTCGTTATTGTTATTCAATCCCTCGGAGGCATATTCGGACAACTGCTGGGTGGATCACTCTATCATAAAGTTGGTGTCAAACGCCTGATTGTCGGTGCGCTGGCCATGAATGCCCTAGCCTTGTTTACCTTGCCGGCGGCAAGCGTGAACTGGAATATGTTCATGCTGGTGATGGGGCTGGTGGGTCTGTTCAATTCGTTGTCATTGCCGGCCATTCAGGCCTTTATAGGTTTCCGCTTCGCAGAACAGCGCGGAGAGCTTTTTAATGTAATTTATGTCGCCAATAATATTGGGGTAGCGCTGGGCACGATGCTGGCCGGTTTTCTGGCCGATATTTCCTATCTGTTGAGCTTTGTGCTTAATGGGCTGACCTCAGCCGTGTTTGCCGCATTTTTCTTTGTGTATTTGCGGAAGGTTGGCACAGAGCCGGCCCATGCCGAGCCGCATAGGAGAAACGGCCCCGGAGAGCTGTCGAACTGGAAGCTTATAGGCCACACCCGAATCTATCTGTATATGGCCTTAGGTTCGTTGTTTTTATTGATCGGTAACTCAATCTGGAATACGGGAGTTTCTCCGTTTATTATTTCGGAAGGCTGGGCTAAGAGCACCTACAGCCTTCTTTGGACGCTCAACGGGATTCTGATCTTTGCCGCACAGCCGCTGGTAAGCTTGATCAAACGCTGGTTCGCAGAGACCTCGACGGCGCAGATGACGGCAAGCGCTGTTTTTTACCTGAGTGGATATGCAGTGATCTTGTTAACCCCAAGCTATCCCGGCCTGGTGCTGGCGATGCTGCTGACCACGCTGGGGGAGATGCTTATTTCTCCGGCAATGCCTTCATTTATTTCCGATCATGCGGACCGCAGTGCGCCCTTCTATCTCGGGCTTAGCGGTGGGATCGGTGCGGTCGGCAGAGTTCTCGGCCCCTATATGATGGGCAGCCTGTATGACCGGGGAGGCCTTGCGCCGACAGGCTGGCTGGCTTGCGGAATGGCGTTGCTGGCGGTGGGGTTCTTCGCGGTCCATGCCTTCATCAACCGTTCTGGCCGTGCACTGGAACAAAATGGGGTATAATGGTCTGTAGAAGAATCATTTAAAGGTAAGTCAAGGAGTGCAAAGAGCTATGCAACAAATTATTAGAGGCTCGCTCACGATTCGTCCCTCGGAGTTCAAGGATACCCGTGAGCTGATTATTCTCGATAACATGATTTGGACGGAGGAGACCACACCGGGTCCATTAATGTGGTGTTCCCGTGAGGATTATCTGCTCCATACCCCTCCCGGTTCCCAGCTTGTAGCTTTGCAGGAAGGAGAACTATGCGGGTATGTCGGTTTCGGCTGTCCCAGCGGGATGGAGAGCAACCGCCATGTGTGCGAGGTGAACATCGCTGTCCATCCGAAGTTCCAGCGGCTGGGCATCGGCGGACAGCTGATCGAGGCGATCAAGCAGCATGCCGGAGAGAACGGGATACGTAAACTCCGCTTGCGGGTGCTGTCCAGCAACACTCCTGCGCTCTCGTTCTACCGGAAATGCGGATTTGAGGAAGAGGGCCGGCTCAGGGAAGAGTTTTATCTTGGCGGACATTATGTAGATGAGGTATTTATGAGCTGCATGCTGACTGGAGGGAAGGGAAATGGAAGTCATTTCGCTTAATGTAGGCAAACCTGTAACGGTAGATTACCGTGGTAAGCCGCTGGAAACGGGGATTTATAAAATGCCGGCGGCTGGGCCGGTACAGCTTCATCTTGAGGGATTCGCCGGTGACGGGCAAGCGGACCTGGTGAACCATGGGGGGCCGGACAAAGCGGTCTGTGTGTATCCGATTGAGCATTATGCCTTTTGGGAGGAGCAGCTCGGCAAGAAACTGGAGTTCTCCGCCTTCGGCGAAAATATCACAGTCAGCGGACTGCTGGAGACCGAGGTCTGCATCGGTGATGTGTATGAGATCGGTTCGACTCTGCTGCAGGTTAGCCAGCCGCGGTTTCCTTGCTTTAAGCTCTCGCAGAAGCATGGCCCGGCTGATATGCCGGCCAAAGTACTGGCTACCGGATACAGCGGATTTTATTTCCGTGTACTGCGTGAAGGTCAGATTACAGCTGGTGATGTAATCGTCAAGAAGGAATCCGGTGCGGGAGGCTACCCTGTAAAGCGGGTGCTCTACCTGATGGAACATGGCCGAAAGGACAAGAACGGTTTGGCTGAGCTATCGGAACTGGACAGCCTGGCGCCGGGAACCCGGATGAAGTTCCGGAGCTGGCTTGAGGCTGCGGAGAGCTAACAACTGCTGATATCCAAATCGGTGAATTTGATGGTATGCCAAGTCCCCCCGGATGCCTGTTACGGGGGGCTTGGTTTGTTATAAAAGATCGACAATTCCGTTACATTCTGCCGGTTTGTATATGTCCCTCTGTTTAGCTCAGCAGCTTCCATTCACTGCGCAGCAGGCCGTATACCGCATGGTTCACATAGCCCGTAGGCAGCTTCTCCGCCTGGCGCAGAACTCCTTCGAATACGAAACCCAGCCGCTCGGGAATCGCCCGGCTGGGCTTGTTGCCCGTGGCGCAGCGGATTTCAATGCGGTTCAGCTCCATTTCCAGCAGCGCATAATCTACGAAAACCCGGCAGGCGCTGGTCATGTAGCCTTTGCCTTCATATCCTTCTCCAAGCCAATAGCCGATTCCGACGGAGCGGCTCTGCCAATCTATCTCATGGTAGCCGATAATGCCGGCCAGTTCTCCCCGGACCCACAGTCCGGCGGTGAAGCCGCCGTTGTCGCTGCCCTGCTTGGCGGCATTTTTGATAAATGTGGCGATGTGGTCCTGCTCGGTGACTCCGTCAACCCAAGGCAGCCACTGCCTGAGCCTGCTCCGCGAGCGCTCTACCAGCGCGAACATGTGGCGGGCCTGCTCCGGCATCAACAGCTTCAGCACAAGCTCTTCATCAATGACATAATTAAACAAGCGGCTGCCTCCCTCTGTGCCACTAGGGCCGGATGTACTGATTAACGCTTCTTCCATTCCAGAGCGTAAATATCTTCTTCCAGCGACTGCATCCGCTGTCCTACAAGGGCGCGGCAATCGCTCAACGCTCCATTGTATAGGGCAGGTCCCAGTTCCTTAAGGAAGAAATCCAGCAAATTGTCGGCTGCGAGATGGCCGATGGTCTCTCCGCGTTCGGCTTCGAAGTAAGTGCGGATGTTCTCTGTAATAATGTCGCGCTGCTCTTTAGGCAGTTTCATCGGTTTCATAAGAATAGTCCCCCATTGTTAAGTTATTCGTTAATTATGCCTTATAATTTCCATGCTACTCTATCGCCGGGAGAGAAGTCAAAGCATTCGGCAAGGCTGAGTGAGTCACCCATTTTATTGAACATTCTACGGTTAACGGGTATATTAGTAGGAAACATGTTCATACAAGGAAGTAGAACAATACAGAACGAGAGGTTGATAGCTGTGGAGAACCGTGGAACACCCTCCAATTTTATTAAGAATGTTATTACTGAAGATCTGAGCTCGGGGAAGGTTAAGGAGGTCGTCACCCGTTTTCCGCCGGAGCCGAACGGTTACTTACATATCGGACATGCCAAGGCGATCTGGATTAACTTTACGCTGGCTGATGAATTCGGCGGAAAGACCAATCTGAGATTTGACGACACCAATCCGCTTAAAGAGGATACAGAATATGTGAATTCCATTCAAGAGGATGTAAAGTGGCTCGGCTATGAATGGGATGAACTGCGTTTTGCCTCCGATTATTTCGGAGAAATGTACGAGCGGGCAGAACTGCTTATTCAAAAGGGCAAAGCCTATGTCGATGACCTCAGCGCTGACGAAATCCGCCAGCTGCGCGGTACGCTGACCCAGCCGGGGCAGAACAGCCCGCACCGTGAGCGCGGAATCGAAGAGAACCTGGATCTGTTCCGCCGCATGCGGGCTGGGGAATTCAAGGACGGCGAAAAGGTGCTCCGTGCCAAAATTGACATGTCCTCACCGAATATCAACCTGCGCGATCCGGTCATTTACCGTATTTCCCACTCGCATCATCATAACACCGGCGATGCATGGTGCATCTATCCGATGTATACCTTTGCACATCCGCTGGAAGATGCTATTGAGAGTGTAACCCACTCCCTCTGCTCATTGGAATTTGAAGATCAACGCCCGTTCTATGATTGGGTGGTCGCAGAATGCGAGATGCCGGCCGTGCCGCATCAGTATGAATTCGGCCGGCTCAACCTGGCCCAGACGGTAACGAGTAAGCGCAAGCTGAAACTGCTGGTGGACGAAGGCCATGTGGACGGCTGGGATGATCCCCGTATGCCGACGATTTCCGGGCTGCGCCGCCGCGGGTACACTCCGGAAGCGATCCGCAGCTTTGTGCACGAAACAGGCATTTCCAAAAGCCAGGGTCTGGTGGACCTGCAAATGCTGGAGCATTTCATCCGTGAGGACCTGAAGCTGACCGTTCCCCGGACGATGGCCGTACTGCGGCCGCTGAAGGTGGTCATTACCAATTATCCGGAAGGTCAGACCGAATACTTCGAGATTGAGAACAATGTGGAGAATCCGGAAATGGGCAACCGGCAGATTCCATTTTCCCGTGAAATCTACATTGAGCGCGATGACTTCATGGAGATTCCGCCGAACAAATATTTCCGTCTCTTTCCCGGCAACGAAGTGCGCTTGAAGAACGCCTATTTCATTAAGTGCAACGAGTTCATCAAGGATGAGAACGGCGAGGTTGTGGAGCTGCACTGCACGTATGATCCCGAGACGAAGAGCGGCAGCGGATTTACCGGCCGCAAGGTCAAGGGAACACTGCACTGGGTGGATGCCAGCCAGGCGGTACCGGCGGAATTCCGCCTCTATGAGCCGCTGATTTCCGCTGAAGAAGCGGATGCGGAGGCTGAGATCGAAGGAATGGAGCCTGTGGCCGACAAACCGGAGCCGAGTTTCCTTGATCAGCTGAACCCGCAATCCATTGAGATTCTGCAGGGCTTTGTGGAGCCGGGTCTGAAGGACAGCGTGCCGCAGGACAAGTTCCAATTCTTCCGCCATGGCTATTTTAACGTGGACAGCAAATACTCCGCGCCGGGACATCTCGTGTTCAATCTTGTGGTATCCCTCAAAAGCTCATTCCAGCCGCCTAAGCAGGGCTAATTCATAGCATTGTAATCTGGCAGGCTAACATAAAAGCAGGCTTGGCTTCCTTATCGGGAAGTCCAAGCCTGCTTTTGTGTTATGTTCTATGGGGTGTATCCGCTGCTTATGAGGTTATTATTCGTGGCCCGCCAGCTCTTCGTCCTGCTCCGCCGGGTTCAGGTAGTCACCGCGGCTGACGAACAGCCACATTAAGCCGAAGCCAAGCGTTCCAATGAACGAGAGGAATACACCGGACTGGTACATGCTCTGGGCCCCGAGGGTCTGATAGAGCCAACCGCCGAGAACGCCGCCGAGAATGCCGGAAATGCCGCTCCAGGTCAGAGTGTAGAGGGCTTGTCCAGAGGAACGGTAGGGGCGTGGAACCAGCAGCATGGTCAGCTGCGTTCCCACATAGAAGAAGCCGCCAAACGTAATGCAGTGCAGAATTTGAATAAAAGCCACCTGAAGCGGTGTTGTCGCACCGGCCATCAGCCACCAGCGCAGGACAAATAAGACGCTTACGAGTGCCAGCCAGCCCAGCAGCACAGAGACCCTACGTTTCAGGAAAAGGTTGCACAGCAGCAGCACTCCCACCTCCAGGATAGAGGAGAGGAATACGGCAAGGCCGATCATTGTTTTGCTGCCCCCAAGCTCTGTAATGTAGAGCGACACGAAGGTGTTGTTCATCGTATTGGGGATGGAGACCAGAATGCCGAAGAAGATAAAACATAGAAAAAACGGATTATAAAAGATTTTTTGGAAGCCCTTGAACGGCAATGGAGCAACGCCTATGGAATGATCGAGCCTCGGCAGGGCAACCAGCGAAAGCATAGCAGCGCAGAGCAGTGCAGCAAAGAGATAAGACAAGATAGATACGCCGGCCCACTCAATAACGGGCCCGGCCAGGATCGCGGTCAGCGCCCATCCGAGCGAGCCCCAGAGCCGGAAAGAGCCGAACTTGTGATTCGTGCCGTCAATATAGCTAAGAATCATCGTGTTGCTCTGGGCGAACAGCGGCCCCTGGAAAAAGTAGAAGAAAAGGATGGAAACATAAATCATTTCATATGTATGCGCCTGAAATACAAGCTGAGACAATACTAATGTTCCCGTCAGCATGACGAGGACAATCCGCCGTATATTCTGATAACGGTCACTCCATATGCCCCAGAAAGGATTGGCAATAATTGAAACGAGTGCTCCTACCGACATTAAGCTCCCGATCTCCAACTTATTCATCCCTACATCCTGCAGATATAGTGGGAAGAAGCTGGTGAAGAGGACCACGGTTCCATATACGAAGAAATTGAACCATTTCAGAGAGCTGAAGGATGGATGCTTATTAAGGTACTCCCGCAAATTGGGCACTCCTTTCCCGCCAGATGTCTTGCATTCCTTGCTTCAGCCTTAAAATAGGCCGTTTCTAACACTGTAACACTTGTTGAAAAGGGATACAAACCAAGTTTTGAATGATTTTCCAGCCAGCTGTCTAATTTCTGCTCCCGTCAGCTTTTTAAGTGGAAAAAAGCCGATATCCTGGGATATCGGCAAGGAGTTTAACTTAGATATGGAAATGGTCAAAGTCCGCAAAGCCCCCGGACTCGACCGGGGCAAAGGAGACTGCGAACAGGCCAACTTTGGCTCCGACCCACCGTCCTTCGGCAATCGTGAACGGCTCACCGAAATCGGTGTATTGTGAACCGTCCTGGCTGAAGCTGAACCGGCAAAGGCAATCTTCCCCCAAGCTGAACCTTAAGTGCAGGCTGTCTGCACCGGTGAGTATCTCAGCCTTTTTAATATCCCCGGCTTCCGTGAGGTTCTCTGTAACACCACTGCTCTCATACTGGGTCAGCCGGAGCGCTCCGTCCTGGTCCATAGACAAGGCCAGATAGAAGGCCCGCTGTCCCAAGACCACAAGGCCCGCCCGTTCTTCGGAGGTGGCAAAGCTGGGCGTAATCTGTGCGGCTGCCGAAATAACGGGAGCGGCGAACTTCTGCATGAGCAGCTGCGGGGCGTCATAAAGAGTGCGGCAGCCCTCTGGAAGTGCCGCGGCATACAGTCTCAAGCCGCCCCAGGGATTCAGGCTGTACCAGCCGGTAGCCGGATTGGCCTGCCACTGCCATTGCAGGCCGAGCGACGGTCCACGGAAGTCATCTGCAGTTTGGGGAACGGCAATTTCTCCGGCCGCACGGATATTGGGCTTTCTCCAGAGCTCTACCGGCTCTCCGATGTCCTGCCCGGGTGCAAGCCGGCCCATCAGCGGCCAATCCTCCTGCCATTCCATGGGCTGCAAATGGACGATCCGCCCGTGGGCGCCTTTATCCTGGAAATGAATAAACCAGGACTCGCCGGACGCAAGCTCAACCCATCCTCCCTGATGCGGGCCGTTCACCGGGGTATCCCCTTGATGCAGCACGATTTTATCCTCATAAGGCCCATCGATGGCGGTGGAGCGGAAGACCGCCTGCCAGCCTGTGGGCACTCCGCCGGCGGGGGCAAAGATATAATAATAGCCATTTCTTTTGTACAGCTTCGGACCTTCCAGTGTAGGATGCTTTACTGTGCCGTCGATGATAATCCGGCCTTCATCCAGTAGGCTTCTGCCGTCCGGGGACATCCTGCAGAGGCTCAGAATATGCTTCAGGCCGGAACGGCTATGGGCAAAGGCATGGACCAGATAGGCCTGCCCGTCTTCATCCCAGAAAGGGCAAGGATCGATCCAGCCTTTGGCGGCCTTCACCAGATGCGGTGGTTCCCAGGCACCAAACGGGTTATCTGTCTTGGTCATGAAGATGCCTTCGTCGGGTGTTGCGTAGAAGATCCAGAACTGCCCGTCATGAAAGCGCAGGCTGGGCGCCCACACGCCTTTGCCGTGCTGCACCCGCTCATAGCCGGGAAGCTCCAGCTGCGGCAGCGCATGATTGACGATGCTCCAGTTGACCAGATCACGGGAATGTAGGATCGGCAGACCCGGCGTATGCGCAAAGCTGGAGGCGGTCATAAAGAAATCATCGCCTGCACGGATAACATCGGGATCAGAGTAATCGGCATAGATGATCGGATTTCTGTAAGTTCCGTCTCCCTGATCGGGAATCCAGCGTCCGGAACCTGTAGCAGCATGAGTATTCATTCCAGCCCTCCCATTCGCGGTGGCGTATTATTTTTGAGTCTGATCATAGGACTGTTTCTCTGCCTCAAGCAGTTTAGCCCATTCGTCCAGCATTTCCGTTCCGGTCATTTTTTTGGCCATCACCTTTTGAATCATAGGCTCAATCTTTTTCTGGATATTGCTGTAGCCCGGTAGATAATACGGAGTGCCGGCAAAATGCGTGTCGGCCGAATTGAGCAGCTCCGAAGCGGATTTCATATAAGGAATGTCCTGAATCCAGGCATCGGCGGCCGCCTCCTGATTGGCAGGGATTTCACCATATAGCTTGGCGTACTGGCTGTTGATGTCATGGGACAGGTAGAAGGTCATGAATTTCCATACCGCGTCTTTGTTTTCGGCGGTTTTGGTCATGGTCAGACCCAGCGGCATGAGGCCGGGATGTTCACGATAGCCGTTGACACCCTTCGGAAACGGTACGGCTTCAAACTTGGTATAGTCTCCGTTGAATGCTTTCTCATGGGAGCTTGCCGAGCCGAGGTTATGCACAACAACAGCCGCTTTGTCCGATTGGAAGGTGGCGGCGAGCTCGCTCCAGCCCTTGTTGAGATCATCCTCTGGAGTATAGACATTATACGCGCCTAAATATTTCTCCAGAAACTCTGCGTGAAGGGGATCATTAATCGTTGCTTTTCCTTCAGGCGTAAAATAATCGGCAATTCCGGAGTAGGAGTACATCAGCATTTCCAGCGTATTGGCACTTCCGGCACCCCCGCGGATACTAAGCCCGTAGCGGTCTTTGGATTTATCGGTAAGCTTGGCAACATCCTCGAAGAATTGATCCCAGGTATCGGGGAGCGCAAGGCCTGCTTCTTTGAACCAGTCAGGGCGCAGCCAGAGATTCCAGGTCTGGGAGCTGTATGGTAGCGCATACAATTTTCCTTCTTTGGTATCCAGCTTGCGGTTGCTGGCAATCAGCTCAGCGGAAATCAGATCCTTGTCGGCCCAGCTGTCATAATAGGCATCGAGGGGCTCCAGCACATCTCTGGCGAGCAGGTCGGCCTTGAAATCATTCATGATATCCGGTGCCTGTTCTGCGGAGATCGCGACATTTACCTTTTGCTCGTAAGCGGACAAATCGCCGGGAACCCCGAGATAATCCACCTTGATGTCCGGGTTCTCTTCCTCAAACTGCTTGATGATTTTCTCGAAAAAAGCATTGCGCTCCGTAGTCACCGCAGCTGCCCAGAAGCTGATGGTCGTCTGCTTAGCCTTATCCCCGTTCTTGCTGGCTTCGCCTGATGAGGCGGAGTTCGTTGTCTTGTTCGAGCCGCAGCCGGTCAATGCCAGCAGAAGCGAGGCGCCTACCAATACGGAACTCCGTAATTTTCTTGTCTTCATAAATCTTTAGACCTCCCTGAAAGTTATATTGTTGTATATATTAAGGACGTTTCCGGGAAAAGCCGGCCCGGCCCCGTCCTTAATGACTGGAGCCGGATTAGCCCTTAACGGCACCGCCGAGGCCTTCCACCAAATAACGCTGGATGTACATGAACAGCAGCACAGGAGGAATCAGCCCGATAATGCTTCCCGCTGCCAGTGAGGCATACTGCACACTGAATTCGCCGATCATAAATTTCAGCCCGATAGGAATGGTGAAGCGGTCAGGCGTTGTGATAAACGAGAACGCGACCAGGAATTCATTCCAGACGCCGATGAATGCGAAGGCGCTGGTTGCCACGATGCCCGGAAGCACGATCGGCGCAATGATGGCGAAGATAATGCGGAATCTTCCCGCACCGTCGACCATGGCCGCTTCGTCAATCTCCTTCGGGGTGGAGGCAATGAAGCCGCGCATCAATATCGTATTGAACGGGACCTGCAGCACAATATAGAACAGGACGAGCGAGTAAGGCGTGTTGATTAGCCCGAGGTTCTTGAAAATCAGGAACAGCGGAATTACAAACAGGATGACAGGCATCATCTGTGTAGCCAGCAGGATCAGCATAAAGGCGCTTTTTCCCTTGAACTTGAAGCGGCTCATCGCATAACCGTTCATCACCGACAGCAGTGTAATGACGATCACCGACAGGATGGAGACCAGCACACTGTTGAGGAAATATTGCGAGAAATTATTATCGTTCCACACATTGATATAATTCTCGAAGGTCAGCGGAGACGGAAGATATTGAATCGTCGAGCTCATAATGTCCGTTTCTTTTTTTAGAGAGGTGGAGATAGCCCATAGAAAAGGAACGAGTACAAAGATCAGCGTTAAGGCCAGCGGAATGTAAAAGAGCAGCCTGCTGCCTATTTTGCGGCCGGTAGTCTTATTCATCCTGCATTCCTCCCCGGTTGAGTCTCAGGTACAGAATGACAAAGAGCATCAGGAACAGGAAGGTGACGACACCAAGCGCCGAGCCGTATCCGTAATTGCCCTCAAGGATCGAGGTCTTCATCATATAAATCGGCAGCGTTGTCGTCATATCCATCGGGCCGCCGTTCGTCATCGTAAAGATCATGTCGATGGAGTTGAATTCCCAGATGGCTCTGAGCAGGGTGGCGAAAATAATGCTCTCCTTCAGATAAGGAAGAGTGATATGAAACAGCTTCTTCAGGGGCCCGGCACCGTCCACCTCACAGGATTCGTACACTTCGTGCGGAATGGTCTGCAGTGCGGCGAGCAGTGTGATCGCAAAGAACGGAATACCCCGCCACAGCTCGGCGAAGACTACGGAGCCGAACACAGTGCTCGGATTAGCCAGCCAGGCGATGGCTTCATCAATGATGCCAAGCTTCATCAGGATATCGTTGATGATCCCGATATGCTGGTTGAACATGAGCGACCACAGCATGGTCGTTAGCACGCCGGATACGGCCCAGGGAACCAGCACCAGCGAGCGGACCAGGCCGCGCAGCCGGAAGGACTGGTTCAGCAGCAGGGCAACAATCAGCCCGAAGACCAGCTGAAGGGCCACCTCTGAAAACACCCATTTTAGCGTAGTGACGAGTGTGGAGTAGAATAAATCGTCTTCCGTGAAGATATGGCGGAAGTTCTCCAGTCCGATATAGCCTGCTTCCTGCAGACGGGTGAAATCGTAGCTTTGAACACTCAGGTCGAATACCCGGAATATCGGAAAGATCAGGATGCCCGCAATGAGCAGGACTGTGGGGGCGATAAGCAAATAGGGAAGCCACCCGTCCCCTTTGATGCGTTTTCTTTTTCCCGGTTTGGATAAGGCAAGCTTGCCCCCGGTTTGTCGCGTAATATCCATAACTGCACCTCCAAAACAATCGTAATTCAGATAGCGGATCAGCTGAATAAGATATATTTCAAAGGTTGTTTGTTTTCTTTAACAGTTTGCGTATAAGTTAGCGGCTGCCCGCTTAACCCTGCTGAGCCTTACGGTAGTCCGAAGGGGACATGCCGAAGTGCTTTTTGAACAGCACGCTGAAGTATTGAGGATTAGGGTAGCCTACCTTTTCGCTAATTTCATAGGATTTGTAATCTGTCTGCTTCAGCAGCTCCGCCGCCTTTTCCATCCGGATGCCGGCGATATATTCGATTACGTTGATCTCTCTGTATTTTTTGAAGAGAGTACTTACGTACGATGGTGAGATATGAACTTCACCGGCAATTGCCGCGAGACTCAGCTTCTCATCAGCGTAATGTTTGATAATATACTGCTCCATTTGCTTCAGCAGCATGTGATGCGAATGCTGTGAATGGCGCATTTCATCGCAGAAGAACAGGCCGGGTTCGCCGGCAACATCCTTCATATGCGCAGCCGTCAGGGCTTTATTGTAAGAGTAGGGGATCTGGGCGAAACCTTCGCACACGCTGCCTACACCGATGCTTACCGGAATTTTAAGACAGGCCTCAATCGTATTCCTCATCTCCTCCAGCAATTGGGCAAAGGAACCGTCCGGTTGATCCGCCTCGCCCGGTTTCTCCAGGTTAAAGAGAATATTGATTCTGTGGTTGTAATGGACGAAAAAAGGCTTTGGGGCCCGGCCGCTGAACTGTTCAACGCCTATATTGCGGATGGAGAACAGCAGCAGCTCGGCGTTCTCCTCAATGCCGGGCCGGGAGAAGCGCCGCAGATCTTCGGGCTGGATCACCGCGACCCGGAAGTAGTTCCCCTCCCAGCGGATGCCGAGGAGATCCATTTCGCGGCGTGCCCAGTCGATGCTGGGAACACCGGACAGCAGATCGGAGAAGAACTTATTTTCAATCAGGGTTTGGCTTTTTTGAGCCTTCTCCGATTCCCGCAGCTCCTGCAGCAGACTGCGTCCGGCAGCCGCTACGGACTTCAGGATGGTATCATTGTCCTCGTATTTCAGAATGTAGTCGGAAGCCTGGAGGTGGAGAGCTTTCTTGGCATAGGAGAAATCATCATAGCCGGTCAGAAAAATAATCCGGGTCAGCGGATACGCCCTGTTCACCATCTCCGCGAGCTGGAGCCCGTCCAGCAGGGGCATCTGAATATCGGTCAGCAGGATATCCGGACGGAGCTGCTGAACAAGCAGCCAGCCCTCTTCTCCGTTCGCGGCGGTTCCAGTCACCTCAATGTCTTCAGTACTCCATTTCACATTGGCCCGTATGCCTTCCCGGATCCATTTATCATCATCCACAATCAGCAGTTTCAGCATTATAATCGTTCTCCTTTCGTATCGCCTGTATAAGGGAGGTACACCTTTATTTGTGTGTACAAACCCTCTTCGCTGTCAAGCTTTAACCCATATCGGCTGCCGAAATGCAGGATAATCCTACGGTGGGCGTTCCACAGCCCGTAGGTGATGGCTTCATGTCCTACCGTCTCTGATTCCAGCGAGGCGCGGAGCTGTAAAAGCTTGTCCGGGCTGATCCCGTGCCCGTTGTCATACACTTCAAAGACAGCATAATCCCCCTCACGGCGGCCGGAAATGGAGAGGAAGCCGTGGCCGTGCTTGTTTTTGATTCCATGGTAAATGGCATTCTCCACCAGCGGCTGCAGCGTAAGCTTGAGAATGGGAAGCTCAAGCAGCTCGTCTTCGACTTTAATTTCGAAGTCAAATTCCTGGCTGTACCGGATGTTGAGTATCATCAGATAGCTGCGCACATGCTCCATCTCCTCACGGACCGGAATAATCTCACGGCCTTTGCTGATGCTGATCCGGAAATAGGAGGTCAATGCGCTGACCATGGTGGAAGCGCGCTGCCGCTCATTCATATCAATCAGATGTTTGATAGAGCTTAGCGTGTTGTAGAGAAAATGGGGCTGGATCTGGGCCTGCATCGCCTGCAGCTCGATCTGGCGTTTCTTCTCCTGCTCACTGCGCACTGTCTCGAGCAGCTGGGCTACCGAAGCCACCAGGCCGGAGAGCCCGCGGGCCAATACGCCGATTTCATTATGCTGGTCCAGCTCAAAGCTGACGCCGAGGTCTCCCCGCTCGAAACGTTTGACCTGCTTGGACAGGTAGCGGAGCGGGTTGCTGAGATTGCGGGCGACAACCGCGGCAGCCACGATGAACACAATTAGGATAAACAGGATCAGAACCAGGGAGATGTATTTAATTCGGGTTGCTCCCTCGAGAATATCCTTCTCCGGCACAACCGCTGCAAGCACCCAATGATTGAGCGGCAGGGTATTGTAGGCGATGGCCATTTTCCGGCCTGCCTTGCTGTCGGCTGTCAGGCTGCCGCTGTCCTGTGATCCGTTTCTTAGTGCGTTAATGGTTTCCCCGCTGAGTTCATATTCGGCATCCAAGGTCTTGGAGTACAGCTCACCCTCCGGGCTGATCAGCATCAGTGTCCCGCCCGGACTGATCTTTACATTCTCCATAATCTCGAGAAAATAGCTTTCGCGTAAATTGATAAGGACAATGCCGCTGGCCGGGGAATGTTCGGTACCGATCATTTTGAAGCTGCTCATAACTCTCCGCTGCTCCACCGTCTCAAAGATCCTATCCTTATGGCTGTTCAGCCAATAGTAGCCTTTCTGCGAGGTATTGTAGCGCCTAAGCCAATCGTTCAGATCAATATGGACCTGCCGGGGGACATATTCCTGCTGCAGATTGAAGGATCTTCCGTTATTGAACGCGACAAAGATGGAATCGATCATCTGAAAATAGGAATGGTATACATCGTCAAGCTGGTCGTGCAGCTTAATGAGATCGTCATACCGGTTCTGGTCGGCCGCCTGGCCTTCTCCCGAGAGAATGCTCTGCAGGGCATCATTATCCTCCAGGCGCACCAGCTGTTCGAAAATTGTGAGAAATTTGTCGTTCATGAACAGGGCTGTCTGATGAGTGGTGTCGGCGAGGGCGTAGAAAGCGTTTTCTTTTAATTGCCGACTGGACGAAAGATAAGAGAAGAATCCGGTCAGTACGACGGATAAGACCAAAATGGGCAAAAAGCAGATTAACAGCTTCGATTGGATAGGCCTGTCTACGAGGTAACGTTTCATGGGATAACTCCTTTTTGCAGCTAAGATTTCTATAATGTTTACGTGAACATTTATGGAATGAGCCTCGCTTATCCTTAGGCAGCTGCCGGAACCGGCGCTTAGGAGGCCTTGAATTTAGAGTCTAGCACAGACCTCCGCAAAATCAACCAGTGTCTATATTTTTTCGAATTTTGAAAAAGTTCGCCCGCGTAATAAATTTCATTTCTTTCCTGCAGCAAAGGATTTTGAAGTGATATCCCGTCAGACTTGCTGTTTTCGCGCTGTAAAGTTTGATACGATACGCATAGAGAACAGGAGATTTCAGCGGGAGGAAATCATGATACAATACACGGGAATTATTCTGACAGGGGGGGCTTCGAGGCGGATGGGCAGCGATAAAGCGCTGCTTACACTTGCCGGAGAACCTGTGATTGCCCGGCTGGCGGACGAGTTGGCCAAGCTAGCCGAAAGTACGGTCATTGCCTGCGGTCCCCTGGAGCGCAGGGAGTATGACTTCTTGCAGCTCCCCCAGATCACGGACCATTATCAAGGCTGCGGCCCTCTGGCAGGTCTTCATGCGGCGCTCAGCCATTCACCAACGGAATGGAATCTGGTAGCGGCTTGTGATCTGCCGTTTGCTTCGGCGTTATTTCTGCAGTACATACTCAGCTGCCATGCGGCAGCGTATCCCGAGACAGTGAGGCATAGAGCCGGTTTCGGCGCGTCTGCCGCTGTTCCGGTGTCCGCCTCCGGCCGGACGCAGCCCCTGCTCGGGCTGTATCATAAGCGGACACTTCCGGCGCTGGAAGCAGCACTGAGCGGTGGAAGGTTCAAAGTCATGGAGTGCCTGGAGAAGCTGGACGTTCTATATGTTCCAGAATCCGGCTTTACGCCTAGCCAGCCTACGCCCTCCCCTTTGTACAATATGAATACAACGGCTGATTATTTGGCTGCCGTCAAGCTGCTGTCACAGCTCGAGGATCCTTGCTGAGAGCACTAATTTTTCCTTCGTTTAACTTCAGTTTACAAAGCAGCGTTAATGTGGAGGGGAAGACGGACAGGAGCGGAACAGCTCCGAGATCTATCCGTCAGAAAAGAGGAAGTTCTATGAATAAATCCAAATCTTCACGGAAGCAGGGAGCGGCCTTGAAGCCGTTCCTGAAACTGCTGCATGAGACGAAACCCTCCTACGGGCTGCTTGCTCTGGCGGTAGGGCTTAGTATGATATCGACACTGGTGGGCCTGGTCATTCCTATGTTCACTAAGAATCTGGTGGACGGCTTCTCGCTGGCCTCCATCAGCAAGCTGCAGATTGCGGGAATTGCTGGAGCTTTTGTAGCCCAGACAATTGCCGGAGGCGTCTCCATTTATTTGCTGAACTATGTAGGGCAGAAGATTGTCGCGGGACTGCGCGACCGGCTGTGGCGCAAATTTCTTGTGCTGCCGGTGGCTTACTACAATGATAACCGTACAGGTGAAAGCGTCAGCCGGATGACAAACGATACCGGAATTCTCAAGACGCTGATCTCCGAGCATTTGGCCAGTTTATTTACCGGGGTAATCTCTATCGTCGGTTCGATATCAGTACTGCTCTATCTGAACTGGAAAATGACGCTGGTGCTGTTCACGGTGCTTCCGCTGTCCGCACTCATTCTGGTGCCGCTGGGCCGGCAGATGTACAAAATCTCCAAGGGCACTCAGGATGAAACAGCGTCCTTTACCGCTACACTGAGCGGTGTGCTGTCCGAAATCCGGCTGGTGAAATCATCGGGCGCGGAGCAAAGGGAATATGAAGCCGGACGGACCGGAATTATGAATCTGCTGTCCTTCGGCATCCGGGAGGGCAAAATCAGTGCGATGATCAGTCCGCTAGTCTCGTTTGTGTTCATGATGCTGCTTGTCGTCATTATCGGCTATGGCGGCATGCAGGTGTCCTCGGGTGCCTTGACTGCAGGTGAATTGGTAGCCTTTATTCTGTATTTGATCCAGATCGTGATGCCGCTCACCCAGCTGACCCAATTCTTCACCCAGGTGCAGAAGGCCAAAGGTGCCTCGGAACGGATCATTGAAACACTGGCTGCGGAAGAGGAGATTTATGAAGGGTCAGAGGAAGCGGATGGATTGCAGGGACCGATTGCTATAGAGGATTTAAGCTTTGGCTATAAAACAGGTGAACAGGTGCTGGACAAGGTCAGCTTCTCCATGCTGCCGGGTCAGGTTACGGCGATTGTCGGACCAAGCGGAGGCGGCAAAACGACGTTATTCTCAATGCTGGAACGGTTCTATGAACCGCAGCATGGCGTCATCAAGGCGGGTGGTAAGCCGTTGTCGGCATTTTCCCTGCGTTCCTGGCGCAAGCTGATCGGGTATGTCTCGCAGGAAAGCCCGCTGCTCTCCGGCACGATTGCCGACAATCTCGGCTATGGTCTGGACCGGAAGATCAGCGAGGAGGAGATGCGCCGTGCTGCGGCCATGGCCTATGCCGACGGCTTTATCCGTGAGCTTCCGGACGGCTATCAGACGGATGTGGGGGAACGGGGCGTGAAGCTGTCCGGCGGACAGCGCCAGCGGATTGCCATCGCGAGGGCGCTGCTGCGTGATCCGAAGATTCTGATGCTGGACGAAGCTACCTCCAGTCTCGACAGCCAGTCCGAAGCAGTGGTGCAGAGTGCGTTATCGAACCTTATGCAAGGCCGGACCACGATTGTGATCGCCCACAGACTGGCAACCGTGGTGAATGCGGATCAGATTATCTTTATAGAGAAAGGCCGGATCACCGGCAAAGGAACGCACGAAGAGCTGCTGCGCAGTCACGAGTTGTACCGGGAATTCGCGGAACAGCAGCTGCAGATGAACACACCGCAGCTTTTGGAGGGCGGTAAAGAGGAGGCTACAGCAGAATATGGCCAAAATACTGGTAGTGGACGACGATCCGCACATCCGCGAATTGGTGGAGCTGTTTCTGAGAGCTGAGGGGATGGATGAGGTCTACGGCGCTTCCGATGGGGTGGAGGCGCTGAGGCTGCTTGAGGACAACAGCGTGGATCTGGCGATCATCGATGTGATGATGCCGAAGATGGATGGCTGGGAGCTGTGCCGCGCGCTGCGGAAAAGCTATGATTTTCCCATTCTGATGTTGACAGCCAAAGGGGAAACCTCACAAATTGTTAAAGGCTTCGAGCTGGGCACGGACGATTATCTGGTGAAGCCGTTTGAACCGCTGGTGCTGATCGCCAGAGTTAAAGCGTTGCTGAAGCGGTACCAGATTTCCTCCGCACAGAGTGTAAACGTCGGAAATTTGCGGATGAACCGCAAGACTTATGAAGTCTCCTCGGAGTTTGGGGAAATCACGCTGCCGCTGAAGGAATTCGAGCTGCTGTTCAAGCTGGCAAGCTATCCCGGGCAGACATTGACGCGCGACAGGCTGATTGAAGAAATCTGGGGTTATGATTTTGGGGGCAATGAACGGACGCTGGATGTGCATGTGGGCCGTCTGCGCGAACGTTTCCCCCGGGAAAAATATGGCTTCAATATCCGCACCATCCGTGGGCTGGGCTACCGTCTGGAGGTGGTTAATGGATGAGAAGACTTGGCAGGATTATGAGAGAAATCCTTGGAATGGGGATATTGATCGCTGCCCTCTATGCTTCCTGGAATGGGGGATATTACGGTGTAAAGCTGCTGTCGGGACATTTTGAATGGTCTCTGTCCCCTTATGGATCGGGGCTGCTTGTTATGGCGCTGCAGTTTCTTATTCTTTTGGTTGTGGGCGGTACCACGGCTCTTATCGGACATGCCAGGGGGGATGAGAGAGCATTCTATATTCCCATCCTGACAGCAATGCGGCAAATTTCCAAAGGCAATTTCAAGGTGGAGCTGGAAAACAGCAAGCGTTATGGGCAGTTTGGCGGAATCGTGGAGGGGATTAATGAAATGGCCAGCGAGCTGGGCCGGATGGAGATTATGCGCCAGGATTTCATCTCCAACGTCTCACATGAGATCCAGTCGCCGCTCACCTCGATTCGCGGGTTTGCCCGTGCGCTGCGGGAAGAGGGCCTTAGTGCAGACAACCGGAGACATTATCTGGACATCATCGAAGCAGAGGGCAGCCGCCTCTCCGGGCTCAGTGACAATTTGCTGAAGCTGTCGGCATTGGAGGCGGGCAGCTTTCCGTTTGAAGTGAAGTCATACCGGCTGGACAAACAGCTTCAAGATATGATTCTGGCCTCGGAGCCGCAGTGGCTGGATAAAGAGATCGAGTTGGAAGCCGAGCTGGAGGAGATTTCGGTGGACGCTGTGCAGGATCTGATGAGCCAGGTATGGACCAACCTGCTGCATAACAGTATCAAGTTTACCCCTGAGGGCGGGCTTATCACCATACGCGTGCATCATGCAGAGGGTCAAGCCATTGTGGAAATCAGGGACAGCGGCATAGGCATCGCCGAGGAGGAGCTGCCCCGCATCTTTGAACGATTCTATAAGGCGGATAAAGCAAGAAGCGCCAGCGGAGGCGGGAGCGGACTGGGATTGTCACTGGTGAAGAAAATCGTAGATTTGCATAACGGGACGATAAACGTAACAAGCCGTCCCGGTGAGGGGACGGCTTGTACGGTGAGCCTGCCATTGCGGCTTAAATAAATCCGCCGTTTACGCGCAGCGTTTGTCCGGTAATCCACTGGGACTCTTCCCCGGCGAGGAAGCTGACGGCTCCGGCAATATCCTCAGGCTGGCCCAGGCGGCCAAAAGCATTGGCTTTCTTCAGCCCTTCAAGCTGTGCCTCGGATTTGCCTTCGAGGAATAAATCCGTGGCAACCGGCCCCGGCGCAACTGCGTTGATCGTAATGCCTTTGGCCCCGAATTCCTTGGCGAGCTGGCGGGTGAATTGTTCTACTGCACCTTTCGTTCCGGCATAGATACTGTAAGCCGGGAACATTTGGCCATCGACCGAGGTGGAGAAATTAATGACCCGGCCGCCCTCTTCCAGATGGAAGAAGGCCTGCTGGCAGGAGAAGTAGGTCCCTTTGACATTGATGGCAAACTGCTTGTCGAATTCCTCCTCGGTAGCTGTGCCAATGAGGCTGTTTATCATAATTCCGGCGTTGTTGACCACGATATCAATCCTGCCGAACAGCTCCTTGGTATCCTTGAACAACTGCTCAATCTGCGCGGGTTTGCTGATGTCGGCCTGAAGGGCGGCTGCCTTTCCGCCTTTCCCCTGAATACCCTGCACCACAGCCTCAGCTTGTTTAGGACTGCTGGAATAGTTAATGATTACAGCGGCCCCTTGCTCCGCCAGTCTCTCCGCAACGCTCCGTCCGATCCCTCTAGAGGACCCCGTAATGATAGCTACCTTACCCTCCAGGTTTTGATTCATGAATTGTTCCTCCTCAAAGTTTTGTTAGCATCACATCATGAGAATTTGCTTCGGATAAAACTGACATCGGAAGCATTTACTTAGTTTTGTTAGCATCACATCATAAGAATCTGCTTCGGACAAAACTGGCTTCGGTAGCATTCGCTTAGTTTTGTATAAGATAGCGGGTTTAACTGGTGACAGCCGCGAGGCCTCTGGCAAGTATTGCCCAGAGCTGTGCGAATTCCTGTCCGATGCTTCCGCTATGCCATTCATAGGCATGGGAGGGATGGTGGAACCGGGCCGTCGCGTAAAAAAGTGAACGGGCAATCGTCTCCGTACCGGCGATTGGCGTAATTGTGCCTTCCTGAACGCCTTTGTCGATTACACTGCCCATCTGGCTGATAATCCGCTGAATATGGGTGTCAATGAGCTCGGAGGCTTCTTCCGTAACAGATGCATACATCTTGAACATTTCGCTGTCCTGCTCGGCGTAGTGATGTTTAAGCTCGATCAGCTTTGCGATATATTTCCTTAGCTGCTCCAGAGCATTTCCGGCTGCCGCAGCTGCCGCGATCTCTGTCAGAGGGCCAAGAATCAACTCGTCCAGCCATCTTTCCGTTACAGCCTCCCGCAATGCCGCTTTGCTGGGAAAATGCCGGTACAAGGTACCATGGCTGACGCCCAGCAGCTTGGCTACGTCCGTCACTGAGGTTTTGTCGGGCCCGAACCTGCGCAAGGTCTGTTCAGCGGCGTCCAATATTTCCGTCTTGCTTAAAAAAGCGCTTGGTTTGTTCACGGGTGGATTCTCCCTTCGGTAGGTACAGCTTAACATGGTGGATGACAAATGACAAATTTAAATTTATGTCATTTGATTATTTATGATATTTGCCAAGGCGGCTATTCCATGCTCCATCTCATCCTCAGAGGCATAGGCGAAGGACAGGCGGAGATGTCTGCTGTCGCTGCGGTCATACAGATCCCCTGTATTTAGGAGTACTCCGGCCTGTAGTGCAGCCTTGAAGAGCCGGCGCAGCGAAAGAGCTCCGTTCAGGGAGAGCCAGATGTAGAAACCTCCGGCCGGAATGCTCCAGGAAGCCAGCCCGGCAAAATGGATATCTAGCAGCTGCAGCATGAAATCGCGCCGCCGCCGCAATTTTCCGCGCAGCAAGACGAGATGCTGCGCATGATAACCGCCTTCCAGCCAGCGCGCGGCGGCGAGCTGCGACAGGGAGCTTGCGCCGTAATCGGTCTGCATCTTGATATCGGCCAGCCGGCGGACTACCGGCTCTGGGCCGACAATCCAGCCGATGCGCAGGCCTGGGCTTGCCGCCTTTGACAGCGTGCCCAGGTGGAGCACTCTTCCCTCGCGGTCCCGGGCTTTCAGGGGGTTGGGCGGGCGGCCATCCAGCCATAGATCCTGATAAGCGCCATCCTCGAGAATGGGCAGTCCAAGTCCGCCTGCAATGTCCATTAAGGCGTCCCGTCGTCCCGCACCCATCAGAATTCCGGTGGGATTATGGAAGCTGGGGATGGTGTAGAGCATGGCCGCCTTGCTCCGGATGGCTGCGGCTGCCAGCTGATCTGTTAAGAGGCCGTCTTTGTCCATCGGCAGGCCGCTGAATTTCACTCCCGCCGACTGGAAGGCGTGGATGGAATACAGGTAGGAGGGCTTCTCCAGCAGCACCGTCGAGCCGCGCGGCAGCAGGCCCAGCGCAATGAGCTGCAGACCCTGCAGTGCGCCCGAGGTAATGAGGATGGAAGACGGATCGGCCGCTATTCCGTTCTTCGACAGCTCATGGCTGACCGCTCTGCGAAGACTAAGGCTGCCAAGCGGCTCCTCGTAGGAGAGCGGCGGAAGCAGGTTCTGTGCCAGCCCGAGCAGCACCTGCCGCATCGACTCGCCGGGCAGCAGCCCGGGCGCAGGCTCACCAGTACCGAGACGGATCAGCCCCGCTTCATATTCAAGCCTGTTGATGGCTTGTACCGCAGGCAGGTTAGGGTAGTGGATGCCTTCCTCCACGTAGTCATTCCAGTTGCCGCCAAGCTGGCCCGCAGCTCCAGTGGAGCGGGCCGCTGCATCCGGCCCGGAGGCTCCAGCCCTGCTTGAAGCGGCAACCCGGGTTCCTCCGCCCCGACTGCCTTCGATCAGGCCGAGTGCAGCGAGCTGCCCGAGTGCGGTGACAACCGTGCTGCGGTTGACGCCAAGCTGACGGCATAGCTCGCGCTGCGGGATCAGCCGCATGCCGGGAGGCCAGGCGCCGCTGGAGATTTTGCTGATGAAATAGGCTGAGATTTGTCTGTGCAGCGGCAGCGGTGAAGAGGGGTCCGGCTTCCAATGGCCGCTTATGCTTGCAGAATCATCAAGGGAAGCGGATGGAACTGGAGGAACTGCCGAGGGTGAGGCTGTAAGTGGATGAACTGATTGGCGTTGGCACGTCAAAGGACTAGCTCCTTTATATAGGGTGTAAATGCTGTTGGAACAAGTGTTTTGTTACTTGGAGTATATCACGCTTCGTCCGGCTACTATATTTGGTTGGGTAGTATCCTTAGGATTTGGAGGGTTACCTGAGCCGTTAGGGGGAGTAGGATCAATAGTGCAGCGACGGACGTGTATGTTGTTGCCATAGGTTGATTTGCAATAGACGGCAGGCTGGAAGGAGCCGGATGATGACGGATGCAATAGTGCATGGAATAATATTGGCTTTTGGGCTTATTTTACCGCTGGGGGTACAAAATATATTCGTCTTTAACCAAGGGGCGCTGCATCCGCAGTTTCACGGTGCCCTGCCCGTTATTCTGACGGCTGCCCTGTGCGATAGTCTGCTTATTGCTGCTGCTGTCGGCGGGGTGTCGCTGGTTCTGCTCTCACTGGATTGGCTGACGCCGGCCGTCTTGGGGGCGGGCACCTTATTTCTTTGTTTTATGGGCTGGAAAATATGGGCCGCCGCTCCGGCAAAAGGAGAAGCAAAACGGCTATCGCTGAAAGGGCAGGTGGGTTATGCCTTGTCGGTGTCCCTGCTGAATCCGCATGCTCTGATGGACACGGTAGGTGTTATCGGCACCAATGCACTGCAATATGCCGGAAGTGAACGCTGGGTGTTCGCGGCAGCTGCTGCAGGGGTATCCTGGGTATGGTTCATCGGACTGGCGGCAGCAGGGAGAATGCTCGGGAAAGCCGACTCCTCCGGCAAGGCGGTCAGGCTGATGAACAAGGCTTCGGCGGTGCTGATCTGGGGAATTGCCCTCTATATGGGCTTTCAATTGTGGGTAAGCTTTTAGCTCCAAATCTGCTGCCGTAAGTTGTTTTCCCGAAAAAACGGATACCCTGCTGCTGGCAGCAGGGTATCCGTTTTGACTTGCAATCATAAAGGCTAGCCGCCGATTTGCGACATGCGGCGAACCGTCGGAGTATGGCTCTGCGCCTTTTTCTCCAGCGCCAGCGCCATCTCATGGTTATGCGGCTTGTTGCCGAGCGCCTGGCGGAACAGGGCTTGCACCGCCGCCGGATCAGCGGTCAGAGGCCGTACGTTGTACTCATCCGCCCAATACAGGCAGGCTTTGATATGACCGTCCGCAGTGAGCCGCAGCCGGTTGCAGTTATCGCAGAAATGCTCGCTGACCGGGTGGATCAGCCCGAAGGTTCCCTGCGCTCCGACCACCCGCCGGTTCTGCGAAGGGCCGTTACCCGAGGGCATCTCTGCTTCCTCAGTTGCCCAGCCTGCTTCGGTACAGGCTTCGACGACCGTTTCCAGCGGCAAATAAGTCTGGCGCCAGGAATCGCTTGCGCTGCCGATCGGCATATATTCGATGAACCGCACATTCAGCGGGCTGTGCAGGGTCAGCGAGATGAAATCCTTAATTTCATCATCATTGATGCCTTTCATCAGCACAACATTCAGCTTGATCGGGGAGAGCCCTGCCGCTTCAGCGGCTTCTATGCCTTTCAGCACCTTGGCAACATCTCCGCCGCGGGTAATCATCGCAAAGCGCTCCTGTTTGAGCGAATCGAGGCTGATGTTCACCCGTGACAAGCCAGCCTGCTTCAGCAGGGCGGCTTTAGCCGGCAGCATGAGACCGTTCGTGGTTAATGATATATCTTTAATACCCGGTATAGCGGAAATCATGGATACAAGCTTCTCTAAATCCTTACGGACCAGCGGTTCTCCCCCGGTCAGCCGGACTTTGCTCAGTCCCAGGGGCGCCAGCGCCTCCACCACAGCAGTAATTTCTTCATAGCTCATAATCTCTTCCTGCGGTTGGAATTGCATTCCTTCCGCCGGCATACAATAAATGCAGCGCAGGTTGCAGCGGTCTGTAACCGAAATGCGGATATAGTCATGTAAACGTCCAAAAGGGTCCGTCAGCGGTTCCATATCGTTGCTCCCTTCATTTGTGTATCTTATTTAAATTTTAAAGATTGCTTCCGCTGCCGTCAATGGTACCGTGCATTGTTAGCTTTTAATAGGGGACAAAAGAGGAATGGCAAAGTCTAAATTTGACAATAGTACGACAATTACGGGGAATGGTCATAAAATGCTCACTGAAAGCGCTTTACAATTTCTATATAATTTAAGTGTGAAAGATTCATCTCTATTCTATGTTCACTTTTGCGCAGCTCACAGCTATGATACCGGGGCATGCACGCGGCAATAACGGCGGGTGCAGCATCCGGTCAAACCAAGTAGGGAGGATTTGCAAAATGACGATAACAACAGTTCCATCACTTGTCGTGCCGGAGGCATTTAGCCGCTGGCTGGAGAGCCGGGGATTAATATATCAGATTTTAGTTGATTTTTACGGGAGAAAACCAACGCTTTCGCTGGTTGCCCAGTGGAGCCGCAACCGCCAAATGAGCGTAGCGGCGGAAATGACGGAGGGCGGAAGGGAGCTGAAGCGTTATCTGTGCAGCCAGGAGCCTGCCCAGCTTCCGCTGATCTGCGAGAAGGAGAACCGCGAATACAAGCGGCTGATGAACGAATTGCCGCGTGAAGCCGCCCAGTTGGGCCGTGAGCAAGAATTCTGCAATGTGCTCTCCGATGTATACGCTTCGGCGGGGATTGTGTTCAAGAAATGCGGCGGCGAAGCCGATGACCATATCGCTATTGAGCTGGAATTCATGGCCGTGCTCCATGAACGGATGCTGTACAACAGCTTCTCGGTGAGAAGCGCCATGGAATTGCTGGAAATCCAGGAGAACTTCCTGGAAGAGCACTTACTGAAATGGACACCACAATTCTGCGAAAGACTGAATGCAGCTACAGACAGTCCTTTATATCTGGGGCTGAGCCATATGCTGGAGGAATTTCTGCCGCAGGATCTGCAGATGCTGCGCGCCTGGAAGTCTTCGCTGGAGAGCAGCGCGGCAGCCATGGTTTAACCTGGACCAAGTAACGGTAACCGGCCGCTATCTATAGACTATGTATGCTTTCATATTAAGCACAAACAAAAGGCGCCTCTCCAAATTGTGGAAAGGCGCCTTGTTTATGAACTTTTGGTTAGTGTCCTTAGCTCTATTCAATAACCTTTTTGCTGCGGAATTTCATTAGGAATTCATAGACTACAGGTACAACGACCAGTGTCAGCAGGGTGGAGCTGATCAGACCGCCAATAACGGTCACGCCAAGTCCTTTAGAGATAATGCCGGCGCTGTTCTCAAGTCCTGTAACCAGCGGCAGCAGAGCGCCGATCGTGGCGAGAGCCGTCATTAGAATTGGACGCAAGCGGGTGCCTCCGGCTTCAAGCAGTGCCTGACGGGTAGACATCCCTTCTTTTTCCTTGTGAATAACCCGGTCGATCAGTACGATCGCATTCGTTACGACGATACCGATCAGCATCAGTGCCCCCATCAGCGAGGAGACGTTTAGGGTTTCTCCTGCCAGCAATAGAGCGACGAGTGCTCCGATTACAGTGAATGGCAGTGAGAACAGGATCGCGAATGGTGCCAGACCGCCACCGAAAGTAACCACAAGCACAAAATATACAATGGCAATAGCGGCCGCCATCGCAAGTCCGAGCTGGCCGAAGGTTTCATTGATTTGTTCGGTAACGCCGCCGAAGGAGATGGTAACTCCGTCAGGCAGCTTCAGGGCGTCGATCTTTTCCTTCACGTCATTTGAAGCGCTGTTTACATCGGCAGCAATGATTTCAGCGGTCACATTAACGCTCATTTTGCCGTCAATGCGGGTAATTGAGTCCGGAGATGTGCCGTTCTCAATCTTTGCCACTTCGCCGATCGGCACTGTAAAGCCCAGCGGTGAGGTCAGCGTAGCCTCCTCCATTTCCTGAATACTGCTGTACGTATGGGTGTCGGCTTCAATATAGACATTATAGTTTTTGCCATCCACTTCCACCTCTGTCATTACAGGGCGGGCATTAACCGGACTCAGCTTCATGGCAATCTGTCCGGCAGTGAGGCCAAGCGAACTTAGCTTCGCTTGATCGGCAACCACGGTGTATTGTTCGTAACCTTCAGCAAGGCTGGTTTCCCCATCCTTGAAATTAGCGGTATCGGCATTCACGATGCCTGCTATCTCATCGGCTACCGGTTTCAACTGATCCAAGGTGTCACCAAAAATATTCACGGTCAGCGTATTGCCGCCAAGGCCTCCGCCCATCATGCCGGACATATCGCCCCACACGCCTTCAGGAACCTCCTTGGTCAGCCCTTCAATCAGATTTTCCTTAACTGTATCGAAATCTGGAGTATCACTGTCATAGGTAATATAGAAGAGACCTGAATTGCTGGAGCCCATTCCCATAAATCCACCGCCACCGATGGAGTATTGCATGTTGTCGATATGCTCTTGGGCCAGAATGTACTTCTCAGCCTTCAGTCCTTGTTCCTGGACATCTTCAGCGGTTTGCCCGGCTTTTGGCGCATAGGTCATGATGACACTTTTATCTTCCTGTGAAGGCATGAAGCTTACCCCGATCGGTTTGATCAGGAACAAGCTGCCAACCAGCAACAGAACCGCGACCCCGAAAGTAACCAGCTTATGGGAAAGGCACCAGTTCAGAATCTTTTGATAACCCAGAGCCATTTTGCCCGGTTTCTCTTCATGGTTTTTCTTGCCTTTCTTCAGTCCGTTACGGAACAGCGTATGCGCCAGTGCCGGCACAAGTGTGATCGCCACAACCAGAGAAGCGAGCAGGGAGAATACCATGGTCAGTGCAAACGGCAGAAACAGTTCCCCCACCATGCCGCTGACAAAAGCAAGCGGAAGGAATACGGCGATCGTTACAATTGTAGAAGACATAATCGGCACGAACATTTCGCTTGTAGCCGCGCTGATCAGCTCCCGGCCGCGCAGCTTCTCACCCGACAACGTCATACGCCGGTATATATTCTCAATGACGACAATCGAGTCATCGACAACCCGCCCGATAGCTACGGTCATCGCGCCGAGCGTCATCATATTGAGCGTGATATCCATTTGACGCAGGCATAGAACAGCGATAAGCAGCGACAAGGGAATAGAAATGATCGAGATGATAGTTGAACGGATATTCCGCAGGAACAGCAGAATGATCAGTACGGCGAACAAAGCGCCAAAGACTGCCTTGGACAGCATAGTGTTTACGGAATCCTCAATCGGCTTGCCTTGGTCGAGCAGAACCGTAAGATCCATAGATTTATACTGCTGCTTCAATTCTTTCGTTGTATCTTTAACGCTGTTTACAACTTCAACGGTATTGGCGTCATTGGACTTAACAATTTGAATCCCGATAGATTCTTTGCCGTTGGTACGGGAGATGGATTCGGACTTGCCGATAACCTCAATGGAGGCAAGTTCACCCAGCTTCACCGTCGGCAGGCCAGTTGGTACTCCCGCGCCCGCGCCTGTTCCGGCGGAACCACTACCAGCAGTACCAGTACCGGCTGCACCGGCACCACCGGCAACAGCACCACCACCACCAGCAACAGCACCACCACCGGCACCTGAACCTGCTTGTGCGCCCGCAGCTGAAGGCACAAGCGGAATCGTCAAATTCTTAAGATCGTCTACTGTGGTAATATTGCCGTCTACAACAACGGCCTTTTGTGATTTCTCCATTTCGAACAGTCCCAGCGGAACACGCAGAGAGGAGGCTTGAACGAGCCCTTTAATGGTATCCTCTGTCAGCCCGTATTGCTTCAGTTTGTCCTGGTTGAATTTCAGGGAGACCTCCTTGACGTATTGCCCGGAAATCTGCACGGAAGCAACACCTTCGATATCCTCCAGGGCAGGACGGATATCATTCTCCGCGATGCGGGTCAGCTCTTCCAGATCCCCGGATTTGTCATCGGACAGACTCAGCGAGATAACTGGCAGTGAGCTCAGGCTGAAGCGGGAAATGGTCGGCTTCTGGGCATCCTCCGGCAGAGCGACATCGTTCAAGGCTTCACGAACGGCTGCTGTGGCATTATCCAGATTCGCGCCGTAATCAAACTCGATTTGGATGTTGGAAGCATTCTCGAGCGAGGTGGAAGTGATCATCTTGACGCCATCCACATTGCGGAGCTTCTGCTCCAGCGGCTTGCTGACATCATTCACAACACCCTCCGGTGCTGCACCTGGATAAATCGTTGTCACGCTGAGATAAGGAATACTGATATTAGGCAGAGTTTCCTGCTTCATGGTCAGGCCGCTGTACAAACCGGCGAATACAATAATAATGGTTAGCAGCCATATCGCGAATTTATTCTTAAGCGAGAAATTAATTAAGCTTTTCATAAGTAGTGTTTCTGCTCCTCTCGGACTTTCCTGTGGAAAGCCTCTATTTATATTTACTGGCACTGCCTATCCGGACGTCTTCTCTCTGTTTCCACTTCCTTTGGTCTTAAGGGTTAATATAAACCGCATGTGTTCTGCATGTAAGGAGAAATCAGCTTATTCAGATCCTGCAGTTCCTTGTCCAGCGCAGGGTAGCTCTGCAGGTTGGACAGCATTCCCCGGACAATTGCCTTACGTGGATGTGGCATGAGAATCTCACTTTCCAGAATTCCCAGAGATTCAAGCCCTTCTTCCAGACTTTGCGTGTCTACGGCGGAAGTAGCGCTGAGCAATACCTTCATTTCTTTGATCAGCTGCAGCGGACTTTTGCGCGGGTTGTCTCCGTGTTCCTCCAGCCACTGTATGAGGAAAGCGGAGGAAATCAGGGGATCAGGCTTGCCGGCGAGCAGACCCGCGACAACGATGTCCAGCAGATCCATAAGATGGTCGGCCATACGTGCGATAGATACAGGCGATCCTTGATTGAAAATAACCCGGATATAGGAGTGGATCATCCCGCTCCCAAGCAGGCTTAGGTCTCCTGTATAAGCCAGAATATCGGGCCCGTACAGGGTTTCGAGTTTATTCTGGAACCAGGTCAGCAGGGGAGCGTTGCTCTTGCGTAGCCATTCCGGCACTTCCATTACGCCTTTTCCGGCAAATTCCTGAATTTGACGCTGCAAAAACTCGCGAAGCTCGTATACATGATTAAGCAGGATCTCGACCTGGTTGCGCAGCTTCTCCCGCGGGCTTCTCCGGCTCTCCAATTCCTCGCGCTGCAGGGGATCACGAATCATGCGGAAGCAATATATGTAAATGCTGCGTTCCAGCTCTTCCTTGGACTTGAACACCAGGTACAGGCTGCCCTTGGAGATTCCGCATAGCTCAGCAATTTCCTGCATAGAGGTGGAGGATGAGCCTTTTACAGCGAATAGCTGCATGGCTGTTTTGATAATCTGTTCTTTTTTGTTTGCGTTTTTGTCAATCACAAAGAGGTATAACTCCTTTCCTGACTATTGGGTTCTGTAAATGACTCTAAGGTCAAGCTGATTATATTATATAATTTGCGGCAATACAAATTCCTGTATGGAGAGTTTAGCTTATTATTGAAATTTTTGTTTTGCAGACGATTCCAGTAGGAAGAAAGAGATTATTCATGTAATATATAAATGTGTCATTTTAGTGATGTACGGAAGAAAGAGAAGGTAGGTTGCATATGAGAAGAGGATTGCAGGCGATAATCATTATCGGGGCTTTACTGGCATTTTATTATTTTGGTTTTGGTTTACTTGGAAGTACCGCCGGTACAATCATCAGTATTTTCTCCACGTTGACCGTCATTTCGATCGGTCTGGGGATTTTTATGGAGAATCGCAACCCCTCCACAACGATGGCCTGGATTCTGCTGCTTGCCCTGATTCCGGTAGTGGGACTCGTCTTTTATTTCCTGTTCGGACAAAATGTGTTCAAACGGCGTAAATATGATAAGAAGGCCCAGCGGGACCTCATGGCTTATGAACGGATTGAAAATGATGCCCTGCGGATGCACCAGGACTGGTCGGTCTTTGATCCTGCCCGCCAGAAGCTGCTGGGATTATCCCAGAGGCTCGCGCGGACGCCGATTTCTTTTAATTCAGAAACGCGGATTCTTACCAATGGGGAAGAAACCTTCGGCACTCTGCTGGTGGAGCTACGGCAGGCCCAGCATCATATTCATATGGAATATTATATTTTTCGGGCAGATCATATCGGCACCCGCATTCAGCAAATTCTGATCGAGAAGGCCCGTGCGGGTGTTACGGTCAGATTTATGTATGACGCTGTAGGAAGTATTCAGCTTTCCAAAGCGTTTCTTAAGGAATTAAGCGATGCAGGAGTGCAGGTTGCCTCATACGGCAACTCCACCTCTTTTTTCTCCAGCAGGGTTAATTACCGGAATCACCGAAAAATTGTTGTCATAGACGGCGATGTCGGATTTATGGGCGGGCTTAATGTTGGTGATGAATACTTAAGCCGCAGCAAAACGTACGGCTTCTGGCGCGATACCCACATGCTGCTCAGAGGCGAGGCAGTGCGTACGATGCAGATTATCTTCCTGCAGGACTGGATGCATACAACGGGTGAGAAAATACTGGAGCAGGACTACCTCTCGCCACAGCTGCGGTTCACAGCCGGGGATGGAGCTGTGCAGATTATTGCCAGCGGACCGGATAACGAACGGCGTGCGCTGAAGAATATCTTTTTCTCCATGATTACCTCCGCAGAGAAATCGGTCTGGATTGCCAGCCCGTACTTTATTCCGGATGAGGATATCTTGACCGCCCTGCGTGTAGCGGCAATGTCCGGACTTGATGTGCGGCTGCTGTTCCCCGCCAAACCGGATAAATGGCTGCCGTTTCTGGCGTCGCATTCCTACTTCCCGGCCTTGCTGGAATCGGGTGTGAAGATCTACGAATACGAGAAGGGCTTCATTCACTCCAAGCTGCTGATTACCGATGGTGAGATAGCCACAATTGGTACTGCAAACATGGACATGCGCAGCTTTCACTTGAACTTTGAGGTCAATGCGCTGCTGCTGCAGACAGAGAGCGTCTCCCGGATCGTTGCTGATTTTGAACGGGATCTGCTGTCAACCCGCCAGATTGTACATGAGACCTTCATGAATAAACGTCTCCTGGAGCGGATGCTGGAATCTGCAGCCCGGCTGATGTCGCCGCTGCTCTGAGTACGGAAAGATAACGGACAAGTAAAAAACCGCCGGAAGAAGCTGATTGCAGCTTTCCGGCGGTTTTCTGTAGATCAGAATGTTGTCAGACCCAAGCGGGTCTGCATACGGTAAATTATATATTTGAGCCAGGTCACCTCGCTTTGGTAATCCTCCAAGGGCAGGCTGTATTCCGCCCCCTCATTGTTCCAAATTGTGTTGAAGTAGCTCTCCATCTCCGCATAGAGCGGCTGATCCTGCGGCACGGACACCCAGAGATTATTCTCCAGATTATAGTCGTCCAGGTTGCGGGCCGTGAAGTTGGTGGAGCCGCCGAGGACGATTGAGCTGCCGGTCGCTTTGGCAATGAACAAGAGTTTGGTATGATACTGCTCCTTGCCCGTGTTGTACCAGCGGATAGCAATCTTGCCATCCGAACGCCGGTTTAGTTCCCAGGCCACCGGACGGTTCGGGATGCCGATTTTATCACGGCCAAAGGCGTTTTGGTTCGGGTCCAGCAGGAGGCGCACCTCTGCGCCGCGTGCGGATGCTTCCTGCAGTGCATCAATAATGGTGTCGTCGGCAAGATAGAACATGCCCATCCAGAGGATGTCGCCCTTCTGGGCCGCACGGATTCCTTCAAGGGCGTATTTGTTTACCTTGCCCTCGGTTAAATATCGTACCTCCAGCGGACCGCCTGCGGCAGTTTCGCTCCCCGTGAGTACGGGATCTTTGCCAAGCAGCGGACCTGCTCCGGACAGGTCTGCTGCGGCCTGCTCAGTCTTCAGGATATCAGCGATAACGGGACCGCTTACCTCCAGCGCGATATTGGAATGATAAGCACTGGCGTCATGGACATTGCCGGAGGATACCAGAGCTGTATTCTCGCTGACTACAACTTTGCGGTGATTGGCCTTTACATTCAGCAGCTTCATATATGAGCGGGCTGTGATATCAGGCCCTCCGCTGGCCATAAGATTAGGAATCCAGCCTGTACCAGTCTGCCCAAACCACTGGATAAAGGTCCGCCATACGGCTGAGTAGGCAGGAGTAGAGTCGCGCAGCGCGTCTACATCAGTCAGAATGACTTTAATTCCCGCGGCTTTCATCTCTTCCAGCAGAGGATTGGGGGCAGAGCCGTAATTAGTGTTGACCTCATCGGTGATAAAAACAACATCCATAGCGGGGTACGCTATTTTCTGCGCGATAAGCTTATCGGAAAGCTCCCGGCTGACCGCAGGAAACTGCTGATCCTTATGGGTATACCCATTGAACAGAAATAAGTCAACGACCAGAAACTCCCGCGATTCTTCGATAATTTGCAGTATCCTCGGCAGGATCTGCTCTTCCCGGTGCTGCGACCCGTTGTCGCCCTGGTAGGTTAAATCATGCCAAAAGTGCACATTTTGAACCTTGTACACCGGGCTTTCAGAAGAAAGGCCCGGAGGCAGCAGTTTATGGGTCTGGTAAATCATCACACCAGCCAGCCATAATACGAGCACAGCAGCAGCAAGCAGCCATAAGCGGCGGCTTGGGGGGAAGCGTTTTTTTGCAGCAAAGGATAAGTCCAATTCCATATTATAAGTAGATTGAAGGGTTGCGGGCATAATGGGATGTTTGCGTCGATTCATGGGTTAATCCTCCTGAGTATCCGCAGTGTCAAGCCAGTTCTTGTAGCCTGCGTTGGCATTGTAACAACCTATTAACACCCGTGGGGGAGAAGTGAAGCAGCAGCTGCCAAATCGACCAATCTACAGCTTGGCTGAACCTCTGATACCTTATGCCATTGTCCTGACGTGATACAAGGGGGGCCCTTTCTGTAAATTGCTCTGCGGCGATGCTATAATGAAGCATGCTATGGAAATGGAGGGAGTCAGGATGAATCATATGCCGCAGGATGAAGGGCCCCGGCAAGTAAAGGAACGGTTCAGCCCGGAGCCTGGCGGAGATCCGCAGACTGCAGACAGTGCAGGGCATACATCTCTGCTGCCTTCATCCACAACGGGTGAGCGCAAAATTGAGCATGTGCGCCTCTGCCTGAACGAGGAGGTCGGCGGCACCGGGATAACGAGCGGGTTCGAGCATTACCGGTTCCGGCATAATGCGCTTCCGGAGCTGAACTTTGACGATATCGCGCTGCGTACGACCTTCTTGGGGAGGGAGCTGCGCACACCGCTGCTGATCAGCTCCATGACAGGCGGGAGCAAGGCTACCGGGGCAATCAATGCCCGGCTGGCGGAAGCAGCCGAGCGCCGGGGCTGGGCGCTTGGTGTAGGTTCGGTGCGAGCAGCTGTGGAACGCTCCGAGCTGGCCGAGACCTTTCATGTACGCGGCATGGCCCCGGGAATTCCGGTCATTGCCAATATTGGCGCTGTGCAGCTAAGCTATGGATTTGGCGTGGAAGAATGCCGCCGGGCGGTGGAGATTGCCGGCGCCGACTGGCTGGTGCTGCACCTGAACGGGCTGCAGGAGGTGTTTCAGCCGGAAGGCAACACGGGTTTTGCTTCCCTGCTTCAAGAGATCGAGAAGGTATGCCGGACGCTTGAGGTGCCGGTAGGCGTGAAAGAAGTCGGCTGGGGCATCGACGGCGAGACAGCGGTCAGGCTGTACAATGCCGGGGCGGCTTTTATAGATGTGGCCGGTGCAGGCGGCACCTCCTGGAGCCAGGTCGAGAAGTTCCGCAGCAGCGATCCGGTGCGGCGCGCGGCGGCGGAGGCCTTTGCCGACTGGGGAATTCCCACCGCCGAATGCATTGCCGGGGTGCGGGCGGCTTCACCGCAGGGCGCGCTTATCGGCAGCGGCGGGCTGAGGCATGGAGTAGATGCAGCGAAGGCGCTGGCGCTTGGCGCTGATCTGGCCGGCTTCGGCCGGAATCTGCTAGGCCCGGCAGTACAGTCTGAGGAAGCGCTGGACCATGCGCTGGCACAGGTGGAGCTGGAGCTAAGGACGGCGATGTTCGGCATTGGCGCGCCGGATCTTGCAGCTCTGCGCGGCAACCCGCGCCTGATCCGCAAGTAGGGGCGAGCGAAGATTATGGAGTAAGGAAGGATTACAAATCATGATTAAATTAGTCCAAATGGACGAAATTGCTTTTCAATTTTTCTGGAGTCAGTCGACCCGCGATTATGCGGAGGATAAGATCAAAGCGGGGGCATGGGATGCCGAGACTGCGCTTAGGCAGTCTCAGGAAGAGATGGTGCGTTTCCTGCCCAAAGGACTTCACACCGACGGGGCCTACCTGTATTCTGTTATGGAAATAGAAAGCAATACTCAGGCGGGTTATATCTGGTTTAATGTAACGGAAGCACGCACGGGACGGGAAGCTTTCATCTATGATATTTATATTTTTGAGCCGTATCAGGGCAAAGGTTATGGCAAACAGGCCCTGCTTGCGCTTGATGAGTCCGCCCGGGAGATGGGTGTTTCCAAAATCGGCCTGCATGTCTTCGGCCAGAACAACCGCGCTTTCGAGCTGTACAAAAAGATGGGCTACCTCGTTACGGACATCACCATGTCCAAAACGCTTTAAGAAGCCCGGCTCATCGCAGCACACAGAGACCTCGTAAAGGGGTCTTTTTGGCATTCTCCAGAACGTTTTGGATTAGGAAAATGTGACTTATCTGATTAATTCGGATGAAAAGGAAAATATGATTGTCTTTAGAGCATGTCTTCAAAATGAAGTGCTCTGGGGAAGCAGGGAATTAGTATTGAAAGTAGGGTCCCTATTTGTGCTCAACTTTCCGGTGGTGCTTGGTCTGACTGCAGATGGACCGGCAAATGATGAATTCAAGACCTTGCCTGATGCTGTTGTGAATGCCGGAAAAAAACAGAGACTGGCACAAAGACGAAGCGATCCGGAAGGCACTGGTGGCTGCCTCAGGGCAATAAGCGCGGCGATCTAATGCCAGCCGTTTAACCGCCATGCGCAGCGAAAGGCCTGCTGCCACCGCCCTTTATCTGACACATCCCCCGGACATCCGCTGTTGCTGGAGATTTTGTTCTAATATATAATGGTTTAGATCAAGTCAGTAATTATGCGGGCGATCAATACAACCGAAAATAGGAGTTGTCATATAAATGGCTTTGAAAGCTGGAATTGTTGGACTTCCAAATGTTGGTAAATCCACTTTATTTAATGCAATTACGCAAGCGGGAGCAGAATCCGCAAACTATCCTTTCTGTACGATTGACCCTAACGTCGGTGTTGTAGAAGTGCCGGATGAACGTCTGAATAAGCTGACCGAGCTGGTGCAGCCGAACAAGACAGTTCCGACTGCTTTTGAATTTGTGGATATTGCCGGACTTGTGCGCGGCGCGAGTAAAGGCGAAGGTCTGGGCAACAAGTTTCTGGCCCACATCCGTGAAGTGGATGCCATTGTTCATGTCGTCCGCTGCTTTGTGGATGAGAATGTAACGCATGTGGACGGTAAAGTGAACCCGATCAGCGATATCCAGACGATTAACCTGGAGCTGATTCTGGCAGATCTGGAAAGCCTTGAGAAACGGATTGAGCGGTCCCGCAAAAATATCAAGGGCGGCGATAAGAAGTATGCCCAGGAAGTTGAACTGCTAGAACGGATCAAGGAAGCCCTGTACGAAGATAAACCGGCACGCAGTGTAGAATTGTCCGATGATGAGCTCCTGATCGTGCGCGATCTGCATCTGTTGACCTTGAAGCCGGTGCTCTACGCGGCGAATGTGGGCGAAGATGAAGTGTCCAGTGCCGACAATAACCCGTATGTCCAACAGGTCCGTGAGTTTGCCGCTGCCGAGAATGCAGAGGTTGTGCCTATCAGCGCCAAAGTGGAAGCGGAAATTGCCGAGCTTGAAGGTGAAGACAAGGCGATGTTCCTTGAAGAGCTGGGCCTGCAGGAATCCGGTCTGAACCGCCTGATCAAAGCAGCCTACAAGCTGCTGGGATTGTATACGTATTTCACAGCCGGCGTGCAAGAGGTTCGTGCCTGGACCATCCGCCGCGGAACTAAAGCGCCTGGCGCAGCCGGTGTCATTCACACCGACTTCGAGCGCGGCTTCATCCGGGCGGAAGTTGTAGCGTACGCTGATTTGGTAGCCGCAGGTTCGATGAACGGTGCCAAGGAACGCGGACAGCTGCGTCTGGAAGGTAAGGAATATCTGGTACAGGACGGCGATGTCATGCATTTCCGTTTCAACGTATAACACGTATAAACAGTCTTGCTTTGCGTTTAAACGTCAAGAAGGGGAGCCATTGCGGGGTGAATGTTCACCTCGGGATGGCTCCCTTTTATAAAAATCCCTCGAATCTATACGGGGGCACTGTAGCCAATTGGCATAATCGGTGGTATAATATAAAGTCGTATATCTATTTTTATTGTATCTAATAATGTAAACATTATTTATTGAATATGAAATTGAATCAGGAGAGGTGAATTCCCTTGTTGGACCGATTGCAATCCCTGGCGGACCGCTATGAGAAACTCAGTGAACTGCTTTGTGACCCGGATGTTGCAAACGACAGTAAGAAACTGAGGGACTATTCCAAAGAACAATCTGATTTGCAGCCTGCTTTTGAGGCTTATACCGAATATAAGAATGTAATGGAAGAGCTGGAAGCGGCAAAGATGATGCAGGCTGAGAAGCTCGATGATGAAATGAAGGAAATGGTCAAGATGGAAATCGACGACCTGTCCTCGCGCCAGACCGTGCTGGAGGAGAAGATCCGCCTTCTGCTGCTGCCTAAAGATCCTAATGACGAGAAGAACGTAATTGTGGAAATCCGCGGCGCTGCCGGCGGAGACGAAGCGGCTCTGTTTGCTTCCGATCTCTACCGCATGTATACCCGTTATGCAGACGCACAAGGCTGGCGCGTAGAGCTGATGGATGTGAATACAAATGATCTTGGCGGCTTCAAGGAGGTCATCTTCCTTATTAATGGCCGTGGTGCCTACAGCAAAATGAAATTCGAAAGTGGAGCGCACCGTGTGCAGCGTATTCCTACGACGGAATCAGGGGGACGTATCCATACGTCTACTTCTACCGTTGCAGTTATGCCTGAAGCTGAAGAATTTGAGATTGAGATTCATGATAAAGACATCCGTGTCGACACCTTCTGTTCCAGTGGTGCGGGCGGACAGTCCGTTAATACTACCAAGTCTGCCGTACGCGTAACCCATGTTCCTACAGGCATCGTGGCTACCTGTCAGGATGGTAAATCGCAGAACTCCAATAAGGAAAAAGCGCTGCAAGTGTTGCGTGCCCGGATCTCAGACTTGAAACGCCAGGAAGAGGAAGCTAAATATTCCGGCGAGCGGAAGAGCAAGGTCGGCACAGGTGACCGCAGTGAGCGTATCCGTACGTACAACTTCCCGCAGAGCCGGGTTACCGATCACCGGATCGGACTTACGCTGCACCGTCTGGAACAAGTAATGAACGGAGATATTACTGAGATTATCTCAGCACTGTCTATTGCGGAACAAGCGGAATTGATGGAAAAAGGAGAATAATGCTTTGAAACACGACTCTTATGTCATGCCTTACGTGCAAAGCATCCGGGAAGCCTTTGCGGAGGCTTCTTCTTTTTTGGCCGGACATGGATGTGTTGAGCCGCAGCGCAGTGCGCAGCTTCTGCTGGAGCATGTGCTGGGCCTGAGCGGGGCGGCGTATTATATGGCGCTGGCTGATCCCTTTCCGGCAGCGGTGAAGGATGCCTGGGAAGCCGGAATTACCCGACGTGCGGCTGGGGAACCGGTGCAGTATATTATTGGCGAGCAGGAATTTTACGGACGTGCCTTTGAGGTAACGCCCGATGTGCTGATCCCCCGGCCGGAGACAGAGCTGCTCGTCGAAGCCATCCTGCGCTACGCGGCGGAGCTGTGGCCGGACGGGATGGTGAATGCAGGAGCAGAAACGCGGGTAGCTGCTGACAGCTCCGTGCATGCAGGCGGTGCAGCCGGAGCTGAAGCGGCTGCACCCGGCACAGAGGCAGGCGGCAAAGAAGCCAGCCCCGGCAGCGGCGCAGGGGACGCTCGCGCCGCCCGTCCGCTGACCGCCGTCGATATCGGCGCCGGCAGCGGAGCGATCTCCGTCACGCTGGCGGCGGAAGCGCCGGCGTGGGTAGTCTGCGCCGGCGATATTTCGCCGGGCGCACTGGCGGTGGCCGCGCGCAACGCGTTGCGGCACGGCACGGCAGTGGACCTGCGGCTCGGCGATCTGCTCGAGCCGTTTGCGGGGATGGAGACGGATATTCTCGTCTCCAACCCGCCGTATATTCCCGGCGGCGACATCGCCGGGCTGCAGCGCGAAGTGCGCGAACATGAGCCGCGCACCGCGCTGGATGGCGGCGATGACGGGCTTGACCCATACCGCCGCATGATGGAGCAGCTGCCGCTGCTCCCGGCCCCGCCGCGGCTGGTCGGCTTTGAGCTCGGTCAAGGCCAGGCCGGGCAGGTGGCCGAGCTGCTTAAGGCGGCGGGCCACTGGAACGAGATCGTGACCGTTGACGATCTTGCCGGAATTCCGCGCCATGTGCTGGGCATCGCACGATAGGAAGCAGGAAAGTTAAGTGTTAGAAGATGGGATTTTATTTTTGCTGCCCCTTCCTTTACAATAGATTTTGACGGAACTTCCCTGCAGGCATGAATCTGGAAGAACCAGTACAGAGTAAGGAGACGGAATATGCTTCAGAAGATTAAAAAGATTGACGGCGTCATCGTAATGATTCTAGTGCTGTTGATGGTCGTCAGCATTTTTTCCATATACAGCGTTACGCATGGAAGGGAAAAACTGGACGGGGCACATCTCCGGATGATCAAATTTTATGTGCTCGGCATCATTGCTTTTGTCGGACTGACGTTTGTGGATTACCGGATACTCGTTAAATACGCTTTGTATATCTATATTACAGGGATCGGAATTCTGGTTCTGGTCAGCTTTGTGGGCGCAGAGCAGAATGGTGCCCAGGGCTGGATTAAGTTTGGAGGATTCAGTCTGCAGCCGGCGGAGCTGTTCAAGCTGATCCTGATTCTTTTTCTAGCTGCCGTGCTTGTCCGCAAGAACAGAAACAAACTCCGCTTCTGGAGTGATGTCGTACCATTGGGCCTGCTTACATTACTGCCGTTTATGATCGTCATCAGCCAGAATGACCTGGGTAACGCGCTTTCTTATCTTGTGATTCTGGTGGGGCTGCTATGGATCGGCAACATCAAATTCTCACATGCGCTCATTGGACTGCTCGTAATAGCCAGCGCTGCTACCGCAGGGATTATGTGCTATATTCACTATCACGATGAGATTAAGGGGTTCCTTGACGATATTGGGCGTTCACACTGGATTGAACGGTTTGATCCTTGGCTTGTGCCCGATAAAGCAACGGCCAAAGCGAGTTATCATACCAAAAACGCCAAATTGGCAATTGCCTCGGGCGGTATGAGCGGCGAAGGGTTTATGCAGGGGACTTCCGTACAGACGGACCGTGTGCCGTACACCTATTCCGACTCCATCTTTGTTGCGATTGCCGAGGAATTTGGCTTTGTCGGCTCGGCGCTGCTGCTGCTGCTTTATTTTATTCTGATTCACCGGATGATCCTGATTGCGCTGGAGTGCAAAGACCGGGGCGGGCCTTTCCTGATTGTAGGGATTGTCGCAATGATGCTGTATCAAATCTTCGAGAATATCGGGGCTTTTATCGGTTTAATGCCGCTTACCGGAATCACACTGCCGTTTGTCAGCTACGGGGGAACCTCGCTTATGATTAATATGGCCAGTATTGGCCTAGTCATGAGCGTGCGGCTGCATGGACAGGATGTTGAGGAGGATTTGCCGATATCTACTTTATACCCTTCCCCTGCCAAGCAGGGATAGTTTCGCTGCTAAATAACAAACCGCTGGAGAACATCTGTGCAGATGAACTCCGGCGGTTTTTTTTTCTATGATTAGGTTCGAAGTGGGGGTGTAAGTGATCAGGAAGATTATGGGCCTAAACTATAAAATTGTATCCGGGCTGTAAAATGTTTTACAATGGGAATAAGTGGCTGCTATACTGTGTGGTTATGTAATACATAAGTCCAAAATCTGGATAACTTAAGGAGTTCGCCCTATGCTGCAAAGGCTCAAAAAAATTGACGGCGTCATCATTGTTATTCTGCTCTTGCTGATGTGTATCAGTATCTTTTCTATATATAGTGTCACCCAGGGAAGAGAAGGCATGGGCGGAATGCATATTCGAATGATCAAATTTTATGCGCTGGGTTTTGTTTCCTTTGCCGTGCTGATGATATTTGATTACCGCCTGCTCGTTAAATATGCGCTGTTTATTTATATTATAGGCATTGGGATCCTGCTGATGGTCAGCTTCTTTGGAAAGGTGAAGAACGGGGGCCAGGGGTGGATCGGAGTCGGTGAATTAAGCTTTCAGCCGGCTGAGCTGTTCAAGCTGATTCTGATTATTTTTCTGGCTGCCGTGCTGGTACGCAAAAATAAAAATCAGCTGCTGTTCTGGCGGGATGTCGTGCCGCTCAGTCTGATCGCACTGGTGCCCTTTCTTCTCGTCATCAGCCAGAACGACCTTGGCAATGCGCTGAGCTATCTCATAATTCTGTTAGGCGTCCTGTGGATTGGCCATATTAAATTTTCACATGCCCTGATTGGGCTGCTTATTATCGGCGGCTCGGCGGCCGGCTTTATTTTGACCTATATTAACTATCATGATCAAGCAGTAGTTTTTATTAAAGAAACCCTCGGGCGCGATCATTTTATCAGACGCTTCGATCCTTGGCTCGTTCCCGATGTGGCGAGCAAGGATGCGAGTTATCAGACCCGGAATGCCAAAATTGCCATTGCCTCTGGAGGGATGAGCGGAGAGGGATACCTGGAGGGAAGCTCCGTGCAGAACAATATGGTGCCTTATTTGTATTCGGAATCGATTTTTGTGCAGATTGCGGAGGAATTTGGATTTGTTGGATCGGCTGTACTGCTGCTGCTCTATTTTATCCTGATTCACCGGTTGATTCTGATAGCCCTTGTCAGCAGGGACCGCGCAGGGCCGTTTCTCATCGTAGGGATTGTAGCCATGCTGCTATATCAGATTCTGGAGAATATCGGGGCGTATATCGGTTTAATGCCGCTGACGGGAATTACCCTGCCCTTCATCAGCTTTGGAGGAACCTCGATTCTGATTAATATGGCCAGCATGGGCATTGCCATGAGTGTGCTTTTATACGGGCAGGATATGGAAGAGGATCTGCCGATGCTTGCCGCTCCCTCAGCCCCTGCCGGCAAATTAAACAGCATGATTCCATTCGTGAAATAGCGCATATCCATCTGCTAATTATAAATTAATAGATTGCTAGGTTTGCAGCCTCTCTTCCCTGGACATACTAGGGACATAAGAGTTTCATAGGGAGAGGGGCTGCGGGAGATGGATGTCAATAAACCGGGAATACAGGATTCCTTGCGCGTAACCGTTAAGTATACTGCCATTTTAGTTTGTTTTTTTATGATCCTGATGATGGCCTGGGAAGGGCAAAAAAGTGATGCGGCGATAGCGGAGGTTACTATTCCTCAGGATTCGATCCGTTTGCGCATTCTGGCGAACTCGGATATGACGGGCGATCAGCTGGTCAAACGCCAGATCCGGGACTCCATTGTTGAACAAATGAACCAGTGGGTAGCGGAACTGGAAGATCCCCAGAGCCTGGAGCAGGCGCGGGCATTGATCCGGGGCCATCTGCCGGAACTCAATGCGCTTGTCGCGGACGAACTGGAAAAGCAGGGGATTGAGTACACCTATAAGGTGGAACTGGGTGTGGTTCCTTTCCCGACCAAAATGTACGGTGGTACGGTGTATCCGGCCGGGGAATATGAAGCGGTACGGGTTACGCTCGGTGCAGGCAAAGGGCAGAACTGGTGGTGCGTACTGTTTCCGCCGTTATGCTTCATTGATGCAGGCTCAGGAGATGCGGCTGCCTCCGCCAAAGGAGCAAAGACTGTTTCCGCTGCTGGAGCGGAGGATGGAGCCAAGGTGAAGGCTGCGGAAGCGGGCAAGGTGACAACCGTTTCAGCTGAGAATGGCAATGGAGATGAACAAGCTTCGGCCCCGAAAGTGCGGTTCTTTATCTGGGAACTGCTGCGCAATCTCTGGAGCTGGATCAGCGGATTATGGTCTTGAGCAGATATTAGTCTTTCTGGCTCGCGGTTGCGAGATATGTTACGATATAGGATGAACTTGAGCGGATTTGCTGCGGTCCCACCTGGTGGGGCCGTTTTTGAGATTTAAAGAGATGATAAGGTGATGAGAAATGACAGAGCAGAAAGTTTACCCGTTCGCGGTCCAGCGCCGGAGCGGAAACATAAAGAATACGGTTTACTGGGAACTGGATTCCGTAAAGGAAACTGGGGATCACCCGGCTGCGGCTCCGGTGCTGCGGAGTGAGGCGGATGAGCGGGCGATCACGGCGGCTGCAGACATGCTGCGCGAAGGCGGAACGGTCGCATTTCCGACTGAGACGGTGTACGGGCTTGGCGCGGATGCCCGGAATACCTCTGCAGTAGAGGCGGTTTTTGCGGCCAAGGGCCGCCCTTCCGACAATCCTCTAATCGTGCATATTGCGCAGCGGGCGGATCTGGATGACCTTGTGACGGAAGTGCATCCGGTGGGCGCGGCATTGATCGACGCATTTTGGCCCGGTCCGCTGACGCTCGTACTCCCGGTTCGGCCCGGCGTGTTGTCTCCGCTGGTGACGGCCGGGCTTGATACAGTCGGGGTGCGTATGCCTGACCACCCGCTTGCGCTCGCGCTGCTGAGCGCAGCCGGCTGCCCGGTTGCCGCGCCCAGCGCCAACCGTTCCGGGCGGCCAAGTCCGACACTGGCCGCCCATGTGATGGAAGACCTCGCCGGATACATCGGCGGGGTTCTGGACGGCGGCGCCGCCGGGGTCGGCCTGGAGTCGACCGTCGTGCAGGTGCAGCCGGACGGGACGGTCGCTGTGCTCCGTCCCGGCGGCATCACCGCCGAGCAGCTGGCGGCGGTTGCGGGTGCCGGGGCTGTGGACACCGCCCCGGCTGCTGCCGTGGACTTTGCCGGCGCTCCAGCCGGCCCGTCCGCGGCCCGGGCCGAAGCGGACGCCGGTACCGGCTCCGGCTCCGCCTTCGTCCAGCCTGCCGGCGCGGTGCAGGCCGCCGGTAACGGCAGCCCGGCGCCGCGCGCGCCGGGCATGAAGTACACGCACTACGCCCCGCACGGCTGGCTGGGCGTAGTGCGCGGCGTTTCCCCGCAGCGCGTGGCGGAAACCGCCGCAGATCTGCTGCAGGCGGCGCAGCGGAATGGCGAAGTGACGGGCCTGCTCCTCTTCGAGGAGCACCGGGCCCTGTATCCCGCCGTTCCGGCCGCCTGCGTCGTTTCCCTCGGCTCGCTGGACTCGCCGGAGGAAGGGGCGCGCTCCCTGTATGCCGCGTTGCGGCGCTTCGATGAAGCGGGAGCGACCTACATCCTGGCCGAGGCTTGCCCGGAGGCCGGTCTCGGCGCAGCCATCATGAACCGGCTGATGAAAGCAGCCGGTGGATCCGTGATCGACGCCGGATAAATTCCGGCTCCGCTCACACAGTGCCCTGCGTTGAAGTCCCGCATGGGCACCCCGGCCAGGGCAATGCCGGTCGAGTCCCTCCCGGCCGCCTATTTTTAACCAAAATCCTTTCACCCAGCGGTTTCCCGCCTCCAACCTCTCCTGCTCAGTCATGATTGCCGTCTTGTCCGCATATCGTTGTTGTACAAGACTATCGGACTTTGGGGGTATGGGCATGAGCATGGGCATAGCAGGGGAATATGCTGGCTGGGGCCAGCTTGTAACGATTGCCATAATGGCAATCGCACTCGGGATGGACGCATTTTCGCTCGGTGTAGGTATCGGGATGAAGGGCATCCGTCTTTTGCATGTGCTGCAGCTCAGCCTGCTTATTGCTTTTTTTCATGTGCTGATGCCGCTGCTTGGCTTGTTTACCGGCAGCTATGTGGGACATCTGCTTGGCCAGGTAACCACTTTTGCAGCCGGGGGGCTGTTAATTCTGCTCGGTGGACATATGGTGTTCAACTCTTTCCGGGCCGGTCATGCTGGAACGCGGTCTATGGATCACCAGACCTTCTGGGGCATGCTGCTTATTTCACTGAGTGTAAGCGTTGACTCCTTTTCTGTTGGGGTATCGCTTGGCATGTTTGTGAATAGCATAGTTTTAACTGTTCTTGCTTTTGGCGCCTGCGGGGGGTTCATGGCGATTACCGGTCTGCTGCTGGGCAGGCGGGTCAGCCGTGGACTGGGCGATTACGGGGAGGCGCTGGGAGGAGCGATCCTGCTGGCGTTTGGATTGCTGTTCATCTTCTGATACAATAACGGTAAAAATTAATTTATATTATATTTGGAGGTGGAAAGCATGCTGCATATTTTATTCGTCTGCACCGGGAATACATGCCGCAGTCCTATGGCTGAAGGGCTTCTGCGGAAACTTGCGAAGGAACGCGGAATCGAGCTGGAAGTGCGGTCTGCAGGCGTATCCGCCATTTCCGGCACTTCCATATCCAGGCACGCTGGAGCAATCTTGCGGGAAGAGGGTATTAATGATCAGATGATCTCCTCACAGCTGAACGCAGAGATGGTGTCCTGGGCGGATCTGGTACTGACCCTGACGGGCGGGCATAAACGGCATTTGCTGCAATATTTTCCTAATGCGGTTACGAAGACGTATACCTTGAAAGAATATGTCCATGATGAAGAGGCGGTTAATAGCGATATTCAGGAGCTGGACAGCTTGTATGCAGATGCGGAACTAAGCAAAGCATTGGGCGGAGAGCCGAAGGCGACCGATTTGCAGCGGATAATCGAGATCCGCCAGCGCATTCCAAGCTTTGATATTACCGACCCCTATGGCGGTTCCCGTGAGGATTATGAGCTGGCAGCGGCGGAAATCCGTACCGCTCTTTACAATCTGCTCGATAAATTGGAATCCTTACGCCGTTTGTAAAGAAGGTTGATTTTTCGCAGCCTTTCCTTTAAGATGAAATAAATATTATCCGGTTCCGGTGTAACTGGCGACAAATGTGGATCAAACCACGATGGAGCACTGGAATAAACGGCCGGTCGCCTGGGCAAAAGAGCACATCCGCAGCTTCCTGCGGACTGCTCTTTTTTGTTTAAAATATATGTAAGCTTAAGCTGCGTACTATCCTTCAGCATTCATTCCCTGCTGTGGCGCAGCAGTACCTCTGCAGTAAAAAAACGGTTTTGGCCTGAAATGAGTTGCAGTAAACGTTGAGGAGGCAGAAGTGATGGATGAAGTCATGAAGCAGGACTCTTGGGAAGAACGCGCTCCCGGCAGTCCGGCCGTGGAAGGGGTGGAACCGGCGGGGACTGGGCTTTCCTTGGCTGCTGCCACCGCAGTAGTCGTAGGCGAACTGGCGGAAGCCGGCAAGCTGGGGCCGGGAAAAATCCTGGTCGTCGGAGTCAGTACAAGTGAAGTAGCCGGCGTCCGGATTGGAACCGGCGGGGCGCTTGAAGTGGCAGAGCAACTGCTGCAGGGTGTTCGCCAGGTTGCTGATAAATGGGGGTTTCATCCCGTATACCAATGCTGTGAGCATTTGAACCGTTCGCTTGTCATGGAGCGTTCTTTGCTGGAGTCGCTCGGACTGAGGGAGGTTTCGGCGGTGCCGATACCGGGAGCCGGCGGTTCAATGGCTGCCGCAGCGTACCGCTCGATGTCGGACCCTGTTTTGGCTGAAACGGTGGAAGCCCATGCCGGGATTGACATCGGTGAGACGCTGATCGGCATGCATCTGCGCCGGGTAGCGGTTCCGTTTCGCCCGAGTTTGCGCTATATCGGTTCGGCCAGAGTCAATGCGGCCTGGAGCAGACCGCCTCTTATCGGCGGCGAACGTGCGGTATACCGTACACCGGAAACCAGTGGTGCACAGCTCTGCGATTAAGCAGGGCAGCAGCTTGTAGCAATACATTAACAATCAGGGATTAAATAAGTACAACATAAACTAATGCACTAGGGAGGAAATCAAAAATTATGGAACAATTGCGTAAGAGTGACCCTGCAGTACTGGAAGCCATGGGACTGGAACTAAGCCGTCAGCGTGCCAACATCGAGCTTATCGCTTCGGAAAATATCGTCAGTGAAGCAGTAATGGAAGCCATGGGCTCCGTACTCACGAATAAATACGCCGAAGGTTATCCTGGCAAACGTTACTATGGCGGTTGTGAAGATGTAGATATCGTGGAGAATCTGGCCCGCGACCGTGCCAAACAGCTGTTTGGCGCCGAACATGTCAATGTGCAGCCGCATTCCGGCGCTCAGGCCAATATGGCGGTTTATCTTGCCGCGCTGAATCCTGGCGATACTGTACTGGGGATGAACCTGGCGCATGGCGGCCATTTGACACACGGCAGTCCTGTGAATGCCTCCGGCTTGCTTTATAACTTTGTTGCTTATGGCGTGCAGGAAGACACATTCCTGATCGATTACGATGAAGTGCGCAAAGCCGCCTTCAAACACCGTCCTAAATTGATTGTAGCCGGTGCAAGTGCGTATCCGCGGACGATTGATTTTGCAGCACTCGGTTCCATTGCGAATGACGTAGGTGCATTGTTCATGGTCGATATGGCTCATATCGCCGGGCTGGTTGCTGCGGGTGTTCATCCGAGTCCTGTTCCGCATGCCCACTTCGTCACTACAACAACGCACAAAACCTTGCGTGGTCCGCGCGGAGGCATGATTCTCTGCAGACAGCCATGGGCCGCGGCCATTGATAAAGCTGTATTCCCTGGTTCCCAAGGCGGACCGCTGATGCATGTGATTGCCTCCAAAGCAGTTTCCTTCGGCGAAGCACTGCAGCCATCCTTCAAGACCTATGCCGAGAATGTGGTGAAGAACGCTAAAGTACTTGCGGAGACGCTGATCGGAGAAGGAGTGAACATCGTCTCCGGCGGTACGGACAACCATCTGATGCTGCTGGATACCCGCAATCTGAGCATTACCGGAAAAGATGCGGAGAAAGTACTGGATTCCATCGGTATTACCGTGAACAAAAATGCAATCCCGTTTGATCCTACCAGCCCATTTGTAACCAGCGGCATCCGGATCGGAACACCTGCGGTTACTTCGCGCGGTATGGACGAGCAGGCTATGGTAACAATCGGCCGCATTATCGCAAACGTGCTGAAGAATCCGAAGGATGAAGCTAAATTGACTGAAGCGGCCCGTGAGGTCGCCCAGCTTACAGATCAATACCCGATTTATCCGGGTCTCCAGTACTAAATATCCACTTTGCTATCAGACTAATCTGAGCATAAAGCTTTCGCCTCCGTTGCGCTGGTATCCCGGCTGCTTCGGAGGTTTTTTTGAAAGTTAATAAAGAAGCAAAATCCTCATGTGACATAATGTTCACATCTTAGAATTGAAAACAGTCTGATGTCGTCATGAAATATTCATGAAAGTTCATGGAGTTTTCAACAAAATAAGTGAAAAAAATGTGAATAGTATTAAATGCAGCAAATAGAATAAACTAAAGCGCACTCTATTTCCAAAGCACCCCGTATTTTCCTGACTGTACTGGAAAGAATAGCTCGCCTTTGTTTATGCTTCCATGAAAAGGACTCAGTCATCGTAGGTGAAAAGAGCCTCCGGTGATGATATAATAGACAGGATTTAGCCACGGAAGAAGCAAAAGCGCTTTCTATGGCGAACAAGACTCACAATTACCGGAGGGACAGAAATGGGAAAATTGGTGATTTGCGATCATCCTTTGATTCAGCACAAACTAACATTTATTCGCGATGTGCGGACCAACACGAAAGAATTCAGAGAGCATGTCGATGAAGTTGCTACACTGATGGCTTACGAAATCACGCGGGATATTCCGCTGGAGACAATTACTGTGCAGACGCCGGTGGCCGAAACACAGGGCAAGGTTATCTCAGGAAGAATGCTGGGCTTGATACCGATTCTGCGGGCCGGCCTGGGAATGCTTGAGGGCGTTCTGAAGCTGCTTCCGGCAGCTAAAGTAGGACATGTCGGCTTGTTCCGTGATCCGGAAACCCTTCAGCCTGTCGAATATTACATTAAGCTTCCTACGGATGTTCAGGAACGGGAATTAATTGTTATCGACCCGATGCTGGCAACAGGCGGCTCTGCAATTGCAGCAATCACTTCTTTGAAGAACCGCGGCTGTACCCAAATTAAGATGATGAATCTGATTGCCGCCCCTGAAGGTGTCGCCGCTGTACAAGCAGCCCATCCTGATGTGGATATCTATGTGGCAGCACTGGATGACCATCTGAATGAACACGGATATATCATTCCGGGGCTTGGCGATGCCGGAGACCGGTTATATGGAACCAAATAATCTCTAGAGAAGTAATATAGAATAAATGTAAAACAAGCATCTATTTTAGAAGAGAGGGTGGGGGTTATGTCCAAAATTAAAGTAATGACGATTTTCGGAGTGCGCCCCGAGGCGATTAAGATGGCGCCTCTGGTCCTGGAACTGAACAGGCATCCCGAGCACATCGAGTCTGTTGTATGTGTGACCGCGCAGCACCGTGAGCTGCTGGATCAGGTGCTGGAGGTCTTTAAAATCACTCCTGACTACGATCTGGATGTGATGAAGGACCGCCAGACGTTGAATGAAATCACCATTCGGGTGCTGGAAGGGCTTGAACCTGTACTGCGTGAGGCCAAACCTGATCTCGTGCTGGTGCATGGAGATACATTGACGACTTTCCTGGCCAGTTATGCCTCTTTCCTGCAGCAGATTCAAGTAGGACATGTTGAGGCGGGACTTCGGACCTGGAATAAATTGTCCCCGTATCCTGAGGAAATGAACCGCCAGCTCACGGGAGTCCTCGCAGATCTGCACTTTGCTCCGACAGATTTGTCGGCAGGCAATTTGAGACACGAGAACAAAAAAGAGTCAAGCATTTATATCACAGGCAATACAGTAACCGATGTGTTTCAATATACCGTACAGCCGGACTACCGGCATCCTGTACTGGATTTTGCTTCAGGAAAAAGACTAATTTTAATGACGGCGCACCGCAGAGAATCTCAAGGCGAACCGCACCGTCATATTTTCCGTGCTGTCAAAAGAATCGCTGATGAATTTGAAGATGTAGCCATTGTTTATCCCGTGCATCCGAGTCCGGCAGTCAAGGAACCAGCGCATGAGATACTGGGCGGACACCCGAGAATTAAGCTGATTGATCCGCTGGATGTCGTTGATCTGCATAATTTTTATCCGCATACCCACCTGATTTTGACCGACTCCGGCGGCCTGCAGGAGGAAGCTCCCTCCTTTGGAGTTCCTGTGCTTGTGCTGCGTGATACAACCGAGCGCCCGGAAGGGATCGAAGCCGGAACATTGGAGCTTGTGGGAACGGACGAGGAGAAGGTGTATCAACGGACACATGCTCTTTTGACCGATCAGAATCTGTATCAGTCGATGAGCCGGGCCGCCAACCCGTATGGAGACGGCAAAGCCTCCGAGAGAATTGTCAATGCGATTTTGCACCATTTTGGAGCCGTTGAAGAGCGTCCTGAGGAATTTCACAGAATGTTCACAACTAAAAATTAAAGGCACAACGACTAATATACTAAAGTGAATAAAAACAGCATACAGTGAAACTGTACGGTTTATATGGTTTTGGTAGGCTTTGCTGTGATTATTTTCATGTTTTCAAGCACTTTTGAGCAATTTTCAATGAATTGACAAAGAGTCTGGATATTCAGTAAAATTAGTTGGGATTGTAGCCTATGAAGGAACAAAAGGACGAAGCCGGACTGGGACGGACCGCTTTAGTCATCGGAAGTGCAGGCACTTTGCTTGCCGCTTACATTATTATAGGTTTTTTTGCGGCAAGATGGCTGCAGAACCAGATGGACGGCCCCAAATCCTGGCTGGCCATCGGTACAATCACCGGGATGCTTCTCGGGATCGTTAACGTCGTCCTGCTAATCAAAAAATTTCTGGGGGAGCAAAATGGATAATATGACTCCCATGATCAATTCCGTTACCAGGATTACTCTCGTTGTGATGTCCGGATTGTTAATGGGATGGGCACTGCATCATGAGACCCGTACCGTGACACTGGGAATGGCGCTTGGTTTGTTAGCGGGATTGGTCAACTTTCGTTATCTTGCCGCCAAAGTAAGGCGGGTAACAAAGTCGGCTGCAAACCACGAGGGGAAGGCATTCAGCCTTGGTTTTCTTACACGGATCTGTTTTGCGATTCTGGTCACCATGTTCTCGGTCAAGATCGAGCATTTCTCGCTGGAGGCAACCATTGCCGGCCTGTTCATTCCCCAGCTTCTCTCTATTCCTGTGGGGATATATTTAGGTATTAGGAATAAGCTGTAGCCAGATTAAAGAGAAAGGGGGATGATACTATGCATGAAATGCCATTAATCTATTTCGGCGGAATACCGATTGATTTATCCGCTGTTCTGATGCTTTTAATCAGTTCGCTGGTAGTGTTCATATTGGTAATGATGTCTGTCCGCAACCTGTCCGTTGAGAATCCGTCCAAACTTCAGAACTTTATGGAGTGGGTGGTGGAATTTGTACAGGGAGTCATCAGCAGTGCCATGGACCTGAAGAAAGGTAAACCTTACATTTCACTGGGATTGACGCTGATATTGTTTATCTTTGTCTCCAATCTCCTGGGTCTGCCGTTTTCCTTCATCACTGAAGCCCATGAGCCGGTTAAGATTTTCGGACATGTTATCGAAGCGACCAAAAACTTGGCGCATGGCGAGCATGTGGAGATCTTGTGGTATAAATCGCCGACTGCCGATATCAATGTTACCGCAGGGCTGGCGATCATCGTGTTTGTATTGATGAACTACCTGGGCGTTAAGCTGAATGGTAAACATTATTTCAAACACTACATTGAGCCGTTTCCAATTTTCTTGCCGCTGAACATTATTGAGAACCTGGCGAAGCCGGTGGCGCTTGCCATCCGTCTATTTGCCAACATTTTTGCCGGTGAGGTTTTGATTACGGTTATTCTGAAGCTGGGATTCCTCAGTATTCCATTCTTGGCAATCTGGCAAGGCTTCAGTATCTTTGTAGGAGCGCTTCAGGCGTTTATCTTTACGATTCTGACGATGGTGTACATCGCGCAGATGACGATCCACGAGGAAGAAGCACATTAATGAACTGCCGTGAGGAAAGCGGCAGACGCCGGAGTACTCTTCGCGGGAGATTTTTATATCATTAAACAAATACTAAATGATTCAAAATTAAAGGAGGATATTTACAAATGGAATTTTTGGCAGCAGCAATCGCGGTTGGTTTGGGCGCACTCGGTGCAGGTCTTGGTAACGGTATGATCGTCAGCAAAACGGTAGAATCCATCGCTCGTCAACCGGAAGCACGTAACGCACTGCAGACAACAATGTTTATCGGTGTAGGTATCGTCGAAGTAATTCCGCTCGCCGCAACAGTTATTGCATTCCTGATCATGTTTACTTAATAAACCGTTCTTACGGTTTGGCGGGGAGGGCAAGTGCCATCCGCGCCTTACTTTTGTATATGTCCGCACACCGCGGTAACGGAAAGGAGTGACCACAGTGACTATAGTTTGGACGAATATAGTTTTTTCAATTGCCGCATTTGTAATTCTCTACTTCCTGCTCAGTAAATTTGCATTCAGCAAATTATTCGCAGTTATGGAGAAACGCCGTGAACTGGTGATGCAGCAGATGGATGAAGCAGCTAAGACCAGAGAGCAGGCGGTCGCTTATGTAGAAGAACAGAAGCAGGCTCTGCAGCAGGCACGTCAAGAGGCACAACAGATCATTCAACAATCCCAGGCCACAAGCAGCAATCAGGCAGACCGGCTTATGGATCAAGCTAAAGCTGAGGCTGCACGTCTTAAGGACGAGGCTGTCCGCGATATTTCCAACGAAAAGAACAAGGCTGTGGAAGCCCTGCGCAGCGAGCTTGGAACGGCTTCGGTCCGCATTGCTTCCAAGCTGCTTGAAAAAGAAGTCAAGGCTGACGGCGAGCAGGAACAGCTTGTCGATCAATACCTCAAAGAGGTAGGAGGCCGCTCATGAGCCGCGATACGGTAGTTGCTGGGCGCTACGCCAGAGCATTGTACGGTGCAGCGGTGGAGAAAGGCATTACGCTTGAAGTGGAAGAACAGCTGAAGACAGTAGTCGAGGTACTGCATCTCGATCAAGAGGTGAAACGGTTCATTCATGCACCGCGCATCTCAAAGTCCGACAAGCTGAAGGTGCTTCGCACAGCATTTCAGGATAAGCTCTCTCCAACGGTGATGAACATGGTGGAATTGCTGGTTGAGCGGGGCAGAACCGATATTTTTGCTGAGCTGCTGGAAACATACATCAAAATTGAAGGAGACGCCCTCGGTATCGGCGATGCTACTGTGTACTCTGCTTATGCGCTTAGTCAAGATGAGCAGGATACTGTGGCCGCAGAATTCAGCGAGCTTACTAAACGCAAGATTCGTGTTACGAATCTCGTGGACAAGGGCCTGCTGGGCGGACTTAAGGTCGTAATCGGCGATACGCTGTATGACGGCAGCTTGTCCGGCAAACTGGAGCGTCTCGAGAAATCTTTTAACGATAAGCATAGAAGATAGGGGTGAGGATATTGGGCATCAGACCTGAAGAGATCAGCACTTTGATCAAAAGTCAAATTGAGCAATATAAAGCCGATATCGAAGTGGCCGAAATTGGCACCGTCATTCAAGTCGGAGACGGTATCGCCCGTGTCTACGGTCTGGAAAACGCAATGGCAGGCGAGTTGCTGGAGTTCTCCAACGGAGTAGTGGGCATGGCGCTCAATCTGGAAGAAAGCAACGTCGGTGTTGTTATTCTGGGTGAGTATACGGAGATTCGTGAAGGCGATCAAGTTAAACGTACGGGACAAATTATGCAGGTACCGGTGGGCGAAGCCCTTCTGGGACGTGTAGTGAATGCCCTCGGCCAGCCGCTGGACGGCAAAGGTCCGATTGATACGACAGAATTCCGTCCGGTAGAGAACAATGCGCCGGGTGTTATCGACCGTAAATCTGTTCATGAACCGATGCAGACCGGTCTTAAAGCGATTGACGCGATGGTGCCGATTGGCCGCGGACAACGCGAGCTCATCATTGGTGACCGTCAAACCGGTAAAACAGCTATAGCAATTGATGCAATCATCAACCAAAAGGGCAACGGTATGAAATGTATCTATGTTGCCATTGGTCAAAAACAATCCACAGTGGCGCAGGTTGTAGAAACACTCCGCCGCCATGGTGCTTTGGAGTATACAATTATTGTAACTGCGTCGGCCTCCGAGCCGTCCCCACTGCTGTATATCGCTCCATACTCAGGTTGTGCAATGGGCGAGTACTTCATGTACAAAGGTGAGCATGTCCTTGTCATTTATGATGACCTTTCGAAGCAAGCCTCCGCTTACCGCGAATTGTCCCTGCTGCTCCGTCGTCCACCAGGCCGCGAAGCATTCCCGGGTGACGTTTTCTATCTGCACTCCCGTCTTTTGGAACGTGCGGCTAAGCTCAGCGATGAGCTGGGTGGTGGTTCATTAACCGCACTGCCTTTCATTGAAACTCAAGCCTCTGACGTTTCGGCCTACATTCCTACGAATGTAATTTCGATTACAGACGGCCAAATCTTCCTTGAATCTGACCTGTTCAACTCCGGTCAGCGTCCGGCGATCAACGTCGGTATCTCTGTATCCCGTGTAGGGGGATCAGCGCAGATCAAAGCTATGAAGAAGGTTGCCGGCTCACTCCGTCTGGATCTGGCCCAATACCGCGAACTTCAGGCATTCTCCCAGTTTGGTTCCGATCTCGATAAGTCTACGCAAGCCCGTCTGAACCGTGGTGCCCGTATGATGGAGATTCTGAAACAGGGCGTAAACCAGCCGTTGTCTGTTGAGCATCAGGTGCTCAGCTTGTATACCGCTGTTAAAGGCCACCTGGATGATATTCCTGTTAAAGACGTAAAACGCTTCGAGAAGGAATTCCTGGCGTTCGTCGAGAGCAGCGCTGCCGGCATTATCAAATCCATCACTGATACGAAGGATTTGACGGCAGACAACGAGACAGCACTGAAAGAAGCGATCGAGAAGTTCAAAAGAGGCTTCGCGACCAGCTAATCGCAAATAACTGTCTACCCATGCTTTGAAACGGGCTTTGGCTCTGCCGAAGCTCTGATATATGCTTACGAAGTTAGCTTTGACTTCTTCAAAGCTCAGTTATGCTTACGAGGTCAGCTTTGACTTCGTCAAAGCTTTAAGGTGGTGAAATCATGGCAAGAAGTATGCGTGATATTAAACGTCAAATCAAGAGCGTTCAAAACACCAGACAGATCACTAAAGCAATGGAGATGGTAGCCGCCTCCAAGCTGCGCAAAGCGCAGGAGAAAGCGGAAGCTGCCCGTCCGTACTCACAGAAGCTGAAAGAGGTCGTATCGAGTATTGCTGCCGGTACACAGGACTTGCAGCATCCGATGCTGGTCAGCCGTCCCGTGAAGAAGACCGCCTATATTATTGTTACTTCCGATAGAGGTCTCGCGGGTGGATACAATGCCAATATCCTGCGTAAAGTGACGATGCTTCTGGCAGAGCGGCATAGTTCCAAGGACGAATATGCGCTTTTCGTCATCGGCCGTAAGGGCCGTGATTTCTTGCGGCGCCGTGAATACCCGATTGTAGAGGAAGTTACCGAGCTGTCCGATACACCGAAATTCTCTGATATTAAGTCGATCGCCTACTCGGCGGTTCAGCAGTTTGAGACAGGTGTATATGATGAGCTTTATATCTGCTATAACCGGTTTGTGAATGCCATCAGCCAAGTGCCAACCGTTGACCGTCTGCTCCCAATGGATGCAGTGGGTGAGGAGCACACAGGCGCAAGTGCAGCCTATGAATACGAACCATCCCCGGAAGGCGTACTGCAAGTGCTGCTTCCGAAATATGCCGAAACTTTGATTTATAGCGCAATTCTGGACGGTAAAGCCAGTGAGCTGGGTGCGAAGATGACAGCGATGGGCAGTGCCACTAAGAACGCGTCGAAAATGATCGGAGACCTTAGACTTACGTACAACCGTGCCCGTCAGGCCGCGATTACGCAGGAAATTACTGAGATCGTTGCCGGAGCAAATGCGCAGTCTTGATCTATAAGAAACGGGTGCCGTAGAGCGATACAACGTACCGCTCGCTTCAGGGGCATAGTCTCCTGAAAACAGCACTGCCGTTTCTTCTCAATGTAACAGCTTTCGAGGAGGGAAATGAAGATGAACAAAGGACGCGTTGTAAGCATTATGGGTCCGGTTGTTGATATTGAATTCGAACGCGGCCAGTTGCCCAAGATTTTCAACGCTATCAAGATTGAAACCAGCTTGGAGAACGGCCGCATTATTGATCTGACGCTTGAAGTTTCCAATCACCTGGGTGACAATCTGGTCCGTTGTATCGCCATGTCGTCCACGGACGGTCTGGTTCGCGGATTGGACGCGATTGACCAGGGTGAACCGATTTCGGTTCCCGTTGGCGCAGCTACACTCGGCCGGGTATTTAATGTACTTGGCAACCCTATTGATAACGGTGCTGAGGTTGTCGCAGAGAAGAATCCGATTCACCGTCTTGCCCCGACTTATGATGAACTGTCGACCCAAGCGGAAATTCTGGAAACCGGGATCAAGGTTATCGACCTGCTGGCCCCATACGCCAAAGGCGGTAAAATCGGCCTCTTCGGCGGTGCCGGTGTAGGTAAAACGGTAACTATCCAGGAACTGATCAACAACATCGCTCAAGAGCACGGCGGTATTTCTGTATTTGCCGGTGTTGGTGAACGGACCCGTGAAGGTAATGACCTTTATCATGAAATGACCGACTCTGGCGTTATCAAGAAGACGGCCATGGTGTTTGGACAAATGAATGAGCCGCCGGGCGCACGTCTTCGTGTAGCCTTGACCGGTCTGACCATGGCGGAGTATTTCCGTGATGTGGAAGGCCGCGATACGTTGCTCTTTATCGATAATATATTCCGCTTTACCCAAGCAGGTTCCGAAGTATCGGCACTGCTCGGCCGTATGCCTTCAGCGGTAGGTTACCAGCCAACGCTGGCAACAGAAATGGGCCAATTGCAGGAGCGCATCACTTCCACCAAAAAAGGCTCCGTTACCTCCATTCAAGCGATCTACGTACCGGCGGACGATTACACTGACCCGGCTCCGGCAACGGCATTTGCCCACTTGGATGCAACGACCAACCTGGAGCGTAAAATCTCCGAGAAGGGGATTTTCCCTGCGGTGGATCCACTGGCTTCCAGTTCGCGTATGCTGGCTCCCGAAATTGTCGGCGAAGAGCATTACAACGTCGCACAAGGCGTTAAGCAATTGCTGCAGCGCTACACCGAGCTTCAGGACATCATTGCCATCCTGGGGATGGATGAGCTGAGTGAGGAAGACAAGGTTATTGTAGCCCGTGCCCGTAAAGTTGAACGCTTCCTGTCCCAGCCTTTCCACGTGGCAGAGCAGTTTACCGGCTTTAAAGGCAAATATGTGCCAATCAAAGAAACTGTTCGCAGTTTCAAAGAGATTCTGGAAGGCAAGCACGATGATCTTCCGGAGGCAGCTTTCCTGTTTGTAGGTACGATTGAAGAAGCGGTCGAAAAAGCGAAATCCATGTAATTCTGAGCTTTAGATCATGCTTTCGATGCGAGCTTTACTGGGTAAAGCTTTGAGGAGGAATGGAAGTGAATACCTTTTTGTTGGAAATTGTCACGCCGGAGCGTCTTGTCTACTCCAAACAGGTTAACAGCCTGACAGTACGGGGAGTCAATGGCGAGCTGGGCATTTTGCCGGGACACATTCCGCTTGTGACTCCACTTCAGGTTGCTCCGCTCACTGTAAAATCGGACGGTGTTTCCGTCACTATCGCCGTTCATGGCGGGTTCGTAGAAGTGCATAAAGACAAGGTGACAGTTCTGGCTGAAAGTGCCGAGCTGCCTAAGGATATCGATGTTGAACGCGCCGAAGCGGCTAAAGAACGGGCCCAACGCCGTCTTCAGACCCGCAGCAAACAGGATGAGATTGATCACCGCCGTGCGGAGCTGGCGCTGCAACGCGCCGTTACACGGATTAAAGTGTCCACCGGAAAAGGACAACAGTAGCACCAAATGCAGTCAAGCCTATAGCTTGGCTGCATTTTTTTTGGAATAAAAAACCTGTAAGAAATGAACATATTGTCATGAACCTGGGGCTTAATGGGCGAAATGTTTAAAAATTCGTAAAAGTACTGGATTCTTTTCATCTGCGCAAGTATGATATAAGAGTCGATTTCCAAGTAACATTCACACGGGAGGTAACATGGAACAAATGATCTACGATGATTTATCCAGCGCGATCGGTACCAGCGGTTTGGTTTCAATGATCGTTTCTTTGCTCTGTGTCGTATTATCTTGGTGGGCACTTCAGAACCTTAAGCTCGATTTGGTCATAAGATATCCCAAGAGCCCTCAAGGAAGACTGCTCCATCTGTTGCTGGCTATCGTCCTCGGTCATTTCGTGGCTGGGTTTCTGCTGGATTACCTGGGCTGGAGCGGGCTGCTTCGCAATGTGTTTTAATGCAAGTGGGTTTGGTTATATCTGTATAGGTCTATGGATGCGAAAAAGGTGTCGAATAATAAGGTTTTATTATGTCAACACTGAAGTTTAAGGAACGTGCCCGCACATCGGGCGCACAGACGGAATATCCGGTATTTAACAAATGAATCTTAAATTCAAAATTATTTCAGAAATATGGACGCGGAGGGAAACCGAAATGAGCAAATTTATCGTCCGCGGTGGCAACAGATTGACCGGGAGCGTGAAAGTAAGCGGCGCAAAAAATTCCGTACTACCGATCATAGCCGCCTCTCTATTGGCAGAAGAAGGAGTTAGCGTCATTGTGGACGCACCTCCGCTAGACGATGTAATGACTATCAGCAAAGTGCTGGAATCTCTGGGTGCAGGTGTTACATACCAGAACGATATCATCGAGGTTGATGCTAGAAGCATCACTTCCTGTGAAGCGCCTTATGAATGGGTGCGGAAAATGCGGGCTTCTTTTTTGGTAATGGGCCCTTTATTGTCCCGTATGGGTCATACACGCATTTCTCTGCCCGGCGGCTGTGCCATCGGTACAAGGCCGATTGACCAGCATCTGAAGGGATTTGAAGCGCTTGGTGCCGAGATTAGCTTGGGCCAAGGCTACATTGAAGCGAAATCAAACGGTCGACTGCGTGGAGCCAAGGTGTATCTGGATGTGGCCAGCGTGGGTGCGACTGAAAATATAATGATGGCCGCAGCACTCGCCGAAGGCGTGACTGTGATTGAGAATGCCGCGAAAGAGCCGGAAATTGTTGATTTGGCCAACTACCTGAACGGAATGGGCGGCATTGTACGTGGAGCTGGGACCGGCGTCATTCGTATTGAGGGCGTAGAACGGCTTCACGGCGTAAAACATCATGTGATTCCTGACCGGATTGAAGCAGGTACCTACATGGCAGCTGCAGCGATCACGGGCGGGGATGTATACGTTGAAGGTGCGATTGCCGATCATCTCGGACCTGTTATTGCCAAGATGGAGGAAATGGGCGTTACGATCATTCCTGATGAGAATGGCGTGCGCGTCATCAGCGATAAACCACTGAAGGCTGTTGATCTGAAGACATTGCCGTATCCGGGTTTCCCTACCGATATGCAGTCGCAAATGATGGCGCTGCTGCTTCGCTCCGTAGGTACCAGTGTCGTAACAGAGACTGTTTTCGAGAACCGGTTTATGCATGTAGATGAATTCCACAACATGAACGCCGAGATCAAGATTGAGGGCCGTTCGGCGATTGTGACCGGCAACGCTCAGCTTGTCGGCGCTAAAGTGTGCGCTACGGACCTGCGTGCAGGCGCTGCGCTTATTTTGGCGGGACTTGTTGCCGAAGGGACTACGGAAGTGAGCGGTACGCATCACATTGACCGCGGGTATGTGAATCTGGCTGAGAAGCTGTCGGGACTTGGTGCAGACATTTGGCGGATTTCCATGGAAGAGCCGGCTGTAGCGGCATCCAAAGAAGAAATTGCCAAACCGGAAGCTGCCAAAAGCGAATCGTACAAAAGCGATGAACTGAAGCCGCGCTTTCAGATTCAGCCAACCTGGGTATAATCGTAAATAATATAAATGAAATAGGCTGCTCCGCATTTGCGGTGCGGTCTTTTTTTGCCGATTGGGAATTTTGCTAACTTCACGGCAATTTGATTCTCTCACTCTCAGAATAGCGTTCTAGCAGTTGTGGAAAACTCATATCTATAAGAATCACCGGTGACTTACGGAAGGAGCCATAGAGATGAAAGATTTCCACTACCTGCGGCGCAAATTCAAACGCCGTTACGCACGCACCCGGCGCGGAGCGCCCCGTATCCGGCGGCTGGCCCCGGCCGCCTGGCTCGCAGCGCCGCTGCTGGCGGCGCTGCTGCTGCCGCTGGCGATTGTCCCGCTGCGCGGAGGCGGGCAGCCAGCGCCTAAGGCCGTGCCACAGGCCACGGAACGGCCTGTGCCGCCTGAGACGGCTGCTAGGGAGGCCCCGCAGCCGGAAGTGCATGTCTATTTGTCGCAGAGCGGACAAATAGAGACCCTGCCGCTGGAGGAGTACGTCAGCGGCGTGCTGGCGGCCGAGATGCCGGCGGACTTTGAGCTCGAAGCGCTCAAAGCACAGGCCGTGGCCGCCCGCACGTTCATTATGCGCCGCCTGGTGGCCGGCGACAGCAGTGGCGTGCCCGTTCCGGGCGCGGATGTGACCGATACAGTAAGCCATCAGGCTTACGTCTCGCAGGCGGCGCTGGAACGGGATTGGGTGCGCGGCGGCAAAAGCGCCGGGCTGGCCAAACTCCGTCGCGCGGTCCGCGAAACGCGCGGCGTCATTATGACCTATAAGGGGCAGCCGATCACCGCCTCCTTTTTCGCCTCCAGCGGAGGCTATACGGAAAATTCGGAAGACTACTGGAATGCCGCCGTGCCTTATTTGCGCAGTGTAGCCAGCCCCTGGGAGCAGGAGATTACACCGAATCTCGCGGTAACCTATACCTTTAGTATTTCAGAGCTGATAGGCAAGCTGGGGTTAAGCGCCAAGGTTTTACCTGCTTCCAAGGATCTTGCAGCTTTCGGAGGGGCGAAGCCGGTCTCCTCTTCCTCTGCACAGATGCCTGTGAAAGTACTGTCTCTGACTGCGGGACACCGGGTCAAGGAAATCTCGATTGGAGGAACCGTATTTACCGGACGGGAGGTGCGCGAGAAGCTGGGGCTGCGCTCCAGCCAGTTTACCTGGAAGCGAAAGGGCAGCGAGATTCTAATCACAACTTACGGGAATGGACACGGAGTCGGCATGAGCCAGTGGGGAGCTAACGGCATGGCCAAGGAAGGCAGCACAGCGACACAAATTCTCAAACACTATTACAGCGGTGTCTCTTTTGTTCAAGTCTCAACTCTTCTGAAAAAATAACTTGAAAGATACGTATAAAAGCGAAGCGCCCGGTAACACTGGTTACTGAGGTGATAAACATATGAATGAACAAGAAAAAAACAAATCAACCCATGATGAATCTCTCAAAAACAAGCAGGGAGATTCAGGCGCTAAGCCTTCTTCATGGAACAGGCTGTTCTCCAAACGGTGGGTATTCCCGGCAGTCTACACGGCGGCAGCGGCTATTATACTAACCTTGGTGTGGGTCTATCAGGATGCCGGCCAGAAGCCGCTGAACTCCGACACCAACGCAGTCGTTTCACAGGATGCCGCTAAACCCAGCAAAGAAGCCGGTGCAGCAAACGACCCTGAGGCTCTGGAAGTTGTCGCTTCGGCAGAAACTCTGACCTGGCCTGTAGCCAGTCCCGGAGAAGTGGAAGTGGTAAAACCGTTCTATGACGAGAATGGGACAGAAGAGAACCATGTAGCGGCTATGGTGCAGTACAATGACACCTTCGTGCCGAATGTCGGAATCGACATCGCACGTGAGGACAACAAGACGTTTGATGTCAAGGCAGCGCTTAGCGGTGAAGTAACACGGGTTGAAGATGTTGCAGTGTTCGGCAAGGTTGTAGAGATTACCCATCCGAACAATCTGAAGACAGTATATCAGAGCCTCGGCGACACCAAAGTGAAGCAAGGCGATGAAGTGAAGCAAGGCGACACGCTGGCAACAGCCGGACGCAGTGAAATTGAGAAAAATCTTGGCAACCATGTGCACTTTGAAGTGTACGAGGATGGCAAGGTAGTCAATCCTTCGGATCTGCTGCCGCAGCGTTAAGCATAACTTTTAGACAGGAGGCGAATGCCTCCTGTTTTTTTGTTGCAACGTCCAGCGAAACTTAGCAGGACAGAAGTAAGCTGTTTTCCGCCGAAATAGGCCCTTCTTACGGTTGTCCAGGAAATAAAATGAGCCTTCCAGGGCTTGTCATCCCCTGAAAGCGCGAATATATAGGCCCGCCCCTCATATAATGTACCAAACTATCCACAGTTGGGAGGCGGGAGCGTGCACGATTACATCAAAGAACGTACGATCAAAATCGGACGCTGCATCGTGGAAACCAGGCATACAGTCCGGACCATTGCCAAGGAATTTGGCGTTTCAAAAAGCACGGTGCATAAAGACTTAACCGAGCGTTTGCCGGAGATCAACCCTGATTTGGCCGATCAGGTGAAGCACATTCTCGAATATCACAAATCAATCCGTCATTTGCGGGGGGGAGAAGCCACAAAAATTAAATATAAGAAAACGACCGGTAAAAAACGTGAGGTTGCCGTAGCCGCAAAGCCATGATATTTTCGGAATTTTAAGCAATAATTCGCTTTTACTACATTGTGTATATCCCCTAAAGTATGGTATTTTTAAATTTGGTACTCACTAATAAATCTCATTTAAAATAACACTTTGGGGGCTCTTTCATTATGCTTAGCAAGGATATCGGAATCGATCTCGGCACGGCCAATGTGCTCATTCATGTTAAAGGGAGGGGAGTCGTTCTAGATGAACCCTCCGTGGTCACACTTGAAAGTGATACGAAGAAAGTCCTTGCGGTAGGTGAACAGGCTCGTCGCATGGTAGGACGGACACCTGGCAACATTACAACCATTCGTCCCCTTAGGGACGGCGTTATTGCTGATTTTGCCGTTACAGAAATGATGTTGAAATATTTCATCGACCGCGTTGGCGGCCGTACTTGGTACGCTAAGCCCCGCATTTTGATCTGTGCCCCCACGAATATTACATCAGTTGAGCAGAAATCGATCCGTGAAGCGGCGGAACGCAGCGGGGCCAAGGATGTATATATGGAAGAAGAACCCAAGGCCGCGGCAATTGGAGCGGGTATGGATATTTATCAACCAAGCGGAAATATGGTCGTCGATATCGGCGGCGGAACGACGGATGTAGCTGTCCTGTCTATGGGCGACGTCGTGACCGCCTCCTCCATCAAAATCGCAGGGGACAAGTTCGACGATGCCATTTTAAAATATATCAAACAGAAATATAAACTGCTCATTGGTGAGCGCACGGCTGAGGATATTAAGGTCACCATCGGAACAGTCCGGCCAGGCGGGATGCAGGCCGAAATGGATATTCGCGGCCGGGATATGGTGAGCGGACTTCCACAAACACTGACCATTAACTCCGGTGAGGTTAAAGAAGCATTATGGGATCCGGTTTCCTCTATTGTCGCTGCGGCAAAATCAGTGCTCGAGCGTACACCGCCGGAGCTGTCGGCCGATATTATTGACCGTGGGGTTGTACTGACCGGCGGCGGCGCACTGCTTAACGGGCTGGACGAGCTGCTCTCGGAGCAGCTGCATGTTCCTGTCTGGATTGCGGAAGATCCGATGCACTGTGTGGTCAAGGGAACGGGGATTATGCTGGATCATTTAGACAAGGTTGTTAAGAAAAAGTTCTAAGCTGCCGATAATAAAGGGTAATAGCAGATTCAGGAAGGGGAATTGCCCTCATGATTAGAGGATTATATACGGCCGCTGCCGGGATGGTCACGCAGCAGCGCAGACATGATACGGCGGTACAAAACATTGCCAATTTGAATACAACGGGGTACAAGCAGGTCGATAGTGTCAGCCATGCCTTTCCTGATGTATTGATTTCAGCCATGAGTGGTGGCACCACGAAGCCGGTAGGCCGCCTCAACACAGGGGTTTTTGCAGAACAATCTGTTTCCCAATATTTGCAGGGCGATCTGATTGAAAGCGGAAAGTCGATTGACTTTGCCTTGTCTACTGACTTACAGGTCACGGACCCTGCTACCGGAGACAACATAGCTTTTGACGGGTCGGGCAAATATGTAACTCCTGAAGGCGAGGTTATCTACCGGCCGCAGGCATTTTTCACTGTTCAAGATAACGAAGGCAATAATTTATATACACGTAACGGAAGCTTCAGCGTTAGCGCGACCGGACAGGTGCTCAGCGCCGGAGGTTTTAATGTTCTAGATGCTAACGGCAACCCGCTGGTCTTGACAGGCCCGCAGGATAATCTTAAAGTGGACGGGCAGGGCAATCTGATCAATACGGCTACAGGGCTTCCTTCCGGAACCAAAATTGGTGTAAGTGTAATCACGAGACCGCAGGAACTAGTGCGCGACGGTAACGGTGTCTTCCATGCGGATGATATTGAGGCTGCGGAAATCCGCTATGCTAACGCAGGAGATAACCTGCAGGTGCGTCAGAGATATTTGGAGAATTCCAATGTGGACCCTACCCAGGTAACGGTTGATATGAATGCTGCATACCGGGCGTATGAGGCGAACCAGAAAGTCATTCAATTCTACGACACCAGTCTGCAGAAGACCGTCAATGAAGTCGGTAGAGTATAGAGGGGGATTAATCCATGAACAATTCGTCAATCAGCGCTTCTGTCTCGATGTCCAGCCTTCAGCAGCGTCTGGATATTATCGCGGATAACTTTGCTAATATGAGTACCAATGGCTATAAGAGCAAAGAAGGTTCGTTTGAGGACGTTCTGACCCGTGTTCAGCAGCAGTCCAAAGACTACGATCAGCCCGGCCGCAGCATGCCGCTTGGCTTCAATATCGGCTTTGGGGTCCGTGTGCCTGAGGTTAAGACCAACTGGGAAGAGGGTCCGCTTCAAGAAACAGGGAATCCGACGGATCTGGCGCTGCAAGGTAACGGGTTATTTGGGGTTCAGGTGAATGGAGCTACCGCTTATACACGTCAAGGGGATTTTCATTTTACACCGGATGCCTCCAACCCTGATAATATGATGTTGGTAGATAATACAGGCAATCCTGTATTGAATACTGATGGCAACCCTTTAACAGTACCTGCGAATGTAAGTGCCGCTATTGATGAGCGCGGCCGGGTGCTCACGAAGACCAGCGAGAATGCGCCGGCCCGGGTAGCGGGTACAATCATGATTGTAGAGCCGCTAAGCAAGAGTGCGATGCAGGCAGTCGACGGAAATTTTTACGTGCTTGCTGACGGAGTCACAGCGCAGCAGGCCTTTCTCCAAAGAGCACCGGGTGAAGCCTCGGCAGTAGGAGTGCGTTCCGGATATCTGGAACAGTCCAACGTTGACCTCAGCAAGGAAATAACGGAAATGATGCAGATTCAGCGCACCTATCAGCTTGTCTCACGGGCACTTTCCTCCAGTGACCAAATGCTTGGCCTGGCTAATTCTATGCGCGGGTAGGTGAAGGAATGAGTCGTCAGGACAATAAGAAACCGGAAGAAGAACAACGGCAGCCGGTGAAGAAGCGGGGAGTATCCACATGGGCCATTATCCAGTGGATTATGATTCCCTTGCTGCTTGTAGCTGCACTTGCGAGTGGTCTTGTGGTCGGTTACGTCGTTCTAGGCAAAAAGGAATTCAGTGATGTGCTTCTGTGGAGTACCTGGAAGCATGTATATGATTTGGTGTTCGCACCTTAAATATGAGGTATTTTAAAGCTCCCTGGTTGTCTAAGGGAGTTTTCTTTTTTATACTGGAAAATGTATAATGATTGGGGACCAAGGAACGCCAAAAAGGGCCCTCTCCGCCATGCTGCCGCGTGCGGTGGAGAAAGCCCCTTATCTTAACCTCCACTGCTGCAGGTGGTGAAGGATAATTATAGTTTTTACCGAAGCCGCCAATATTTATGCAGACTTTGTAAAATAATAAAACCAAAGTACTGTTCAGCGGATGGTTTAAACACGCGGTTACATCCGAAAGGAGCTTTGCGACAATGCTGGATATCAATCAAATTCAAGAAATAATACCCCATCGGCCTCCATTTCTGCTGGTGGACAAAATTACAGAAATAGAAATGGGCAAACGGGCTGTCGGCATCAAAAATGTGACGGTAAATGAACCGTTCTTCACCGGTCACTTTCCGGGTTATCCGGTAATGCCCGGCGTTCTGATTACGGAAGCTCTGGCACAGGTAGGCGCCGTAGCTATTCTGGGACTTGAAGCCAACCGGGGCAAGATCGGTTTTCTGGCCGGACTGGACGGTTTCCGTTTCCGTGGCCAGGTAGTACCGGGAGATACGCTAACGCTTGAGGTGGAGATTACCCGGCTTAAAGGCAGCATCGGAAAAGGCCAAGCCACCGCGAAGGTGGAGGGGAAGATTGTCGCCTCTGGCGAAATTATGTTCGCGCTCAGCTAGCACCTGTTATACAATCATATATCATAATATGGATAAGGAGAGATTCATATGACTGAATTAAGCCCGAAAGCGCTAGAAACATTGACACGTTGGCTGCAGGACCCATCTGTGGATGAGAATACGAAGGCAGAACTGAACCTTCTTGCGAATGAAAAACAGGAACTGGAAGAACGCTTTTATAGAGATTTGGAGTTTGGTACAGGCGGATTGCGCGGGGTTATCGGCGCAGGCAGCAACCGGATCAACCGATATACAGTAGGCCGGGCGACTCAAGGGTTCGCTAATTATATATTGGAGCAGCATACTGGAGAAGGCAGACCTTCTGTAGTGATCGCGCATGACTCCCGCCGCTTCTCACCCGAATTTACGCTGGAGGCGGCACTTGTGCTGGCTGGCAACGGTATTGAGGCGCATCTGTTTCCATCCCTGCGTTCGACGCCGCAGCTTTCCTTTACTGTCCGTCATTTGAAGGCGTCAGGTGGCGTTGTTATCACAGCAAGCCATAACCCGCCGGAATACAACGGCTATAAAGTTTATAATGCTGAAGGTGGACAGCTGGTACCGGACGAGGCGGAGAAGGTCATTTCCTACATATTGGAGGTTGATTCCTTCAATGGCGTAAAGCGGATTTCCCGTGAAGATGCAGAAAGTCAAGGCTTGCTGCATTGGCTGGGAGAGAAAGAAGACGAAGCTTTTACAGATACAGTAGCTGCTGTGAGTGTTGCCCGTGAAGAGATCGCTTCTACTCTTGGCAAAGATTTCAAGATTGTGTACACTCCGCTGCATGGAACGGGCAATTTGCCGGTCCGCAGTGTACTGAAGAAGATCGGCTTTACGCAGGTCCATGTGGTGCCGGAGCAGGAGCAGCCGGATTCTGAGTTCTCGACGGTGAAATCACCGAACCCCGAGGAGCGGGAAGCCTTTACCCTGGCTATAAAACTTGGCGAAGAATTAAACGCCGACCTGCTGATCGGTACCGACCCTGATGCAGACCGGATGGGGGCCGTCGTACGGGACAATGAAGGGAACTTCGTTGTTTTATCTGGTAACCAGTCCGGGGCTCTGATGATCCATTACTACCTGAGCCGTTTGCAGGAACAAGGAAAGCTGCCGAAGAACGGTGCTGTTGTCAAGACCATCGTGACGAGTGAAATGGGCGCAGCGGTTGCCGAGCATTATGGTGCTACTGTATTCAATACGCTGACTGGCTTCAAATATATCGGGGAGAAAATGACCCAGTTCGAACAGTCCGGGGAATATACGTACCTCTTCGGTTACGAAGAGAGCTATGGTTACCTTGCCGGCAATTATGCCCGGGACAAGGATGCCGTTCTGGCTTCCATGCTGATTGCAGAAGCTGGGGCGTATTACAAAGCACAAGGCAAGACGCTTTATGATGTGCTTCAGGAGCTGTACAGCAAGTTTGGCTTCTTCCTGGAAAGCCTGGAATCACGCACGCTGAAGGGTAAAGACGGTGTGGCCCAGATTCAGGCAATTATGAATGACTGGCGCAGCAATCCCCCGCAGGAAATCGCAGGTGCTTCTGTAAGCGAGGTTCTGGATTACTCTCTGGGGCTGAATGGCCTGCCTAAGGAAAATGTGCTGAAGTATCTGTTATCCGACGGTTCATGGTTCTGCCTGCGGCCCTCCGGTACAGAGCCGAAGATCAAGGTGTACTTTGCGGTTCGCGGTGAATCGCTCCAGAATGCCAAGGATAAGGTTGCTGCACTTACGCAGCAGGTTATGGCCCGCGTTGACGGGAAATAATACGAGATAGCTAATTTCCCGCAGAAACGGATACTGCTCCTAACCGGATGCACATCCGTTTCTGCTTGAGTTTAGAGCGATTTTAATTAATATGCAGCTTGGCAGTGAAGACTGTTTTATAAACGGTACTAGGCTTCAAAGTGAAAGAGGAGGTACTTTTGGTGCAGCAGAAATGGCAACGATGGAATATAGCTTCGCGAAAGTGGTTGTGGATTATCGTAATAATTGGTGTCTTGGCTGCGCTACCGGTTGTTTATGACCGGCTGCAGACGGAGAAATCATCCAAAACGGTTGAATTTGTATTTGATTACCGCGATCTGGTTGAAGTGGCCAGCTACCGCTCTAATCCAAAGGATTATATTTCCGACCAGCTTGACCGTTTAAAGGATGCCGGCGTTCAGAGCATGGCAATTTATGAAAGCACGCTTGAGGATTACCGTAAGGCCCGCCGTTTGATGTTATGGGGAGCGGCTGATATCGCTAATCTTACCGACACTGTGATTCCGGAGAATGAGAACTATACATATGTCCTCTTTACGAGCGCAGATAATAGTGATGCACTCTCGTCGATGATACGTGAAGCGTTCAGCAGTCTTGACATTGGAACGGAGGACTGGAGTTTCCGCGGACAGCAGGGGCTGATCATCAAGACTCCTATTGAAGATGCTACAATGAAACCTCTACAGCCGGATCCGATGACGCTGGACATGCTGCATGGCAAAGGGTTCAACATTGTCCCCCGTCTAGTGGACTCCTTAAAGTATAACCAGGAGGCAGTACAGAAACTGCTGGACCGCTATGAGGAACTCGGGGTCAAGCGGATTCTTTTCGAAGGCGAGTCGGTCAAGGGATATAATGATGACGCTGACTTAAAGAGTTTAGACGCCTTTGGAAAACTTATGAAGGAACGCGGAATGGGGATTGCTGCAATTGAGAATATTAAGGCCCAGCAAAAAGGTTTTAATAAACTCGCCTATGAGCTCGACTATAACGTCGCACGGTTGTATTCTCTCAGTGAAAGAGATTCCAGCTTGGCACCAGAAGTCATTGCTGACCGTTTCGCGCTTGCAACCAAAGACCGTAATATCCGGATGATCTATCTCAACACGATTCCGTCAAGAAACACTGCTAAAGCTCAGGTGACCGACACGCTCGATAACCTCATAACGAGTCTAAGCGATCCCGGGGGTGCTGTAGATAAAATTGAGGATAACGGTTTTACCCTGGGACAAGCCACGGCGTTTGAAGTCGTTGACTCCTCCTATCAGCGTTATTTCAAGCTTGGGGCTGTGATTGGTGCGGTATCCATGGTAGCTTTGCTTGTCTCATTTTTCATTCCATGGCTCACACTTCCTGCCTGGGTACTGGGATTGCTGGGAAGTGCCGGATTACTTGTAATAAAGCCTCAGCTTTTTGAACAGGCATTGGCACTTGCGGTAGCTATCAGCGCCCCGACTGTGGCGACAGTAATGGCGATCCGCAAGATTAATGAACAGGGTCCGCCGCTTCGAATCAATAAACTAACCTATACGGTCATGAGTCCCAAGCGGCGTTTGGCGCACAGTCTTGTACTTTATGTGAAGACAGCACTGATCTCGCTTAGTGCCGTACCGTTTGTAATTGCACTTCTGAACAACATTACGTACAGCCTTGTGCTCAATCAGTTCCGCGGTGTCAGCCTGCTGCATTTGGCGCCGATTGCCTTGACTGCGCTGTATGTACTTCTATACCGTGGTGAATTCACCTTTAACAAGACAGGCAAGCTGCTGCGTACTCCCATTACACTCATAATGGTTATTGCTGCCGGTGTTCTGTTGATCATTGGCTGGTATTACTTAAAACGGACTGGAAACAGCGGTAGTGTAAGTCCATTGGAGATGACTTTCCGTACCTTCCTGGAGAATACAGTTCAAGTCCGGCCGCGCAATAAAGAATTCCTGCTGGCTCATCCGCTGTTCATTCTGGGTGCTTTCATGGCCTATAAATACCGGAATGCCGCGTTTATTATGATTATTGCGGTCATCGGCCAGCTTTCGATGGTGGATACCTTCGCCCATATCCATTCTCCTATGCTGATTTCACTTGTTCGCGGATTGCTTGGACTGGGGCTTGGTCTGATTATTGGACTCATCGCTGTTGGCGTATGGCAGATTGCAGAAGGGTGTTGGAAACGATGGTCGCCGCTGCTCAAAAAATAATTCTCTCCGGCTATTATGGTTTCCGCAACAGCGGGGATGAGGCAGTGCTGCAGTCCATTCTAGATGCGCTGCAGAAGCATTCACAAGCTGCCGGCATACCGGTTGAACCTGTTGTGTTATCCATTGATCCGGAGTGGACAACGGCTACTTATGGTGTAAAAGCTGTTCACCGGATGAAGCTGGGTGAGGTACGCCAGGCCATTTACGAGAGTGCAGGTCTCATCAGCGGCGGCGGAAGCCTGCTGCAGGACGTGACGGGCAGCAAGAGTATTCCCTACTACCTGGGGATTATAAAGCTGGCTCAATGGATGAGAAAGCCGACATTTATTTATGCCCAGGGCATCGGTCCGGTAAACCGGAAGCTGTTCCATCCGCTGATCAAATCCGTTTTCCGCAAATGCAGCTATGTGTCTGTGCGGGATGAGCAATCTCGCCAGCTGCTGCAGACTATGGGGCTTGACCGGGAACTAGTTGAGGTTGTTCCTGATCCTGTGATGGGACTCTCTCTTCCAGAGGCTTCCCAACCCTTTGAGGAGATTACCCGCGACACTGCATTGAAGACCGTCGGGATATCGGTGCGTTACTGGGAGCAGTCCCGTAAGGAATTGGATGCCATTGCGCAAGGCCTGCTAATTGCCTGTGGGCAAGTTCCGCTGCATCTGCGCTTCTTGCCTTTCCATCATTCCTCAGATAATGAGGCTTCGCGTTATGTGATGCAGAAACTGGAGGAGGGTATTGCGCGCCAGGGCGGCAGGATCAGCATTTGTGAAGATGCGCTCCATCCCCGGCAGATGTTGCGCGAGGTAGGAGAATGCGATATGCTGATCGGGATGCGGCTGCACAGTCTCATCTATGCTGCCGGAAGGCGTGTGCCGCTGATGGGGATCTCCTATGATCCTAAGATCGATCACTTTCTTGAGCGGATCGACTGTCGGCCCGTCGGTTCTACGACTTCGCTTGACGGCGGAGAAGTTGCCGCTGAAGTCCTTCATCTTCTGGAAGCAGGAGACGATTGGAAACTTAAGCGTGAGCCGCTAATTGCTGCCTTAGTTGAAGAAGCCGAGGCTCCTGCCCGGCAAATTGTTGAATATTTCCACCGCAAAGGATGATTGATAGTGAAAGCAGAAAGTCCGGTACCTACAGTTCCAATTTTTGGCATCAGGGTATCTAAAATCGATATGAAAGCCACAGTCGCTTATTTGACAGAAGCAGTCCGCAACCGTGAACCGCACCAGGTAATTACTGCTAATCCGATCATGGTTATGACCGCGCTGGAGAATCCAGCATACATGGAAATCATGAAATCGGCGGAGCTGGTGGTGCCTGATGGGACAGGCGTCGTGTGGGCTGCGGAATATTGTCGTGAACCCGTGGCGGAGCGTGTGGCCGGATTTGATCTTTTACATGAATTGCTGCGTCAAGGCGAAAGATATACCTGGAAGGTCTATCTGCTGGGCTCTACCCCGGAAGTGATTCATGAGACGTCCTCCCGGTTACAAACTCAGTATCCCGGGATCGTAATCTCGGGATATCATGATGGTTATTTTGGACCCGACGACGACGAGAAGATTATTTCTGGAATTCTGGAGGCCCAGCCGGATCTGCTCTTTGTTGCCAGAGGCGCTGACAGCCAGGAGCCTTGGATCGCCAAGTACAAATCCAGACTGAATATTCCGGTGATGATGGGGGTCGGAGGGAGTTTTGATGTGATCTCGGGCAAGACCAAACGCGCTCCCATAGCCTTCCAGAAACTTAGAGCGGAATGGTTATATCGTCTTCTTAAAGAACCAACACGCTATAAAAGAATGCTTGTGCTGCCGAAATTCGCAGTAAAAGTGATGCGTGAGAAAGATAAAGTGACAAAAGCTCAGTAAAATGCGGATATTCACCGTGAAAATAAGAATAGCAGCCCAAAAACGGAATTGGAATTTGTATTTAGTTCAGCGTATAATTCAATGCGGTAGAGAAATGGGGGTCGACTGATCAAATGTTAATCATATACATCGCCGGATTTATTGTGTGCATGGGACTCGCCTTACTCTTGACGCCGCTGGTGAAGAAATTCGCTATTAAGATTGGCGCTACAGATGTGCCGAATGCCCGTAAAGTGCATACGAAGATTATGCCCCGCCTTGGCGGACTTGGTATTTTTCTGGCGTTTGTGTTGGGCCTGCTTGCCGTATTGCCAATTATTCCTTATGACTTCACTCCGCGGGAGGTAAGCTTCATCAAAGCGCTGCTGTGTGGCGGCGGAATGATTGTTCTGATCGGCGGTTTGGATGACCGGTTCGAACTTTCGGCAAAGGTGAAGCTGCTGGGCCAGATTGCGGCTGCCTGCATAGTAGTCTTCGGTTTTGGTATTACTGTTGATTTCGTAAATATTCCTTTTCATAATACGTATTCTTCGCTGGAAAGCTGGATTGCTATTCCACTGACTATTTTCTGGATTGTGGGGGTCACGAATGCCGTTAACTTGATTGACGGGTTGGACGGGCTTGCTGCCGGGGTATCCGGTATCGCTATTGCCACCATTGCAGTGATGGCCTTCTTGATGGGAAATACCATGGTTGCACTTCTGTGCCTGCTGCTGCTGGGCAGCATCATAGGATTTCTGTTCTTTAATTTTCACCCCGCCAAAATTTTTATGGGTGATACAGGTTCACTATTCTTAGGTTTTTGCTTGGCTCTGCTTGCACTTCTTGGGTTTAAGCAAATTGCCGTCGTTTCTTTTATTACACCGCTCCTCATTATCGGGGTGCCTTTGTCTGATACCTTTTTTGCCATCGTACGCCGCAAGCTGCAGAAGAAACCGATATTTGCACCGGATAAAGGCCACCTGCATCATTGCCTGCGCGAACTGGGGTTCAGCCACCGTCAAACGGTACTGATCATTTATGGAATTGCAACATTTTTCGGTGTATTGGCTGTTATCCAGACCTCTGCCTCACTTTACGAAGCAAACTGGGTTACTTTTGTAGTCATTTGTGTAATGCTGTTCTTCCTGCAAATTGGCGCGGAGATTACCGGTGTTATTAGTAAGACTAAACGGCCTGTAATTGACTTCTTCCTGAGAATGCGAATGAAAGTTAGTCAGGAACGAGGCTCGAAGCTGTAGGGTTTGTTTATAGATTTGTATTGCTATTATATATTTTTTTTGAAAAGCTCATCCTGATGAAGGGTGGGCTTTTTGCATTTTAGAGGGTGTTTATTGAAGGAATCTGTTGAAGCACGAATGATAAGTGTATAGAAAATTCAAGGAATTCCTTCAAATTATCTTCTCTAGGACCGATAAAATAATTAATATCATCAAAAGGGAGAGATTAATGACATGCAGCGCATGAGAAAGCCATTTGTATGGACGCTTCTGTTCGCCTTAATTGTATCTTTAATTCCAACTGGACTTATGAATACTGCAGTGGCTGCAGATACGCTTAAGCCTACCAGTTATTTTACGCCAGATAATACGAAATTGAGAAACACTGTTGATCTGACATTACTGCCTCCAATTGAAAAACAAATCTCAAGAACTAATGTATTGCAAGTAACGGATGCTAGTTTACCAGTTACAGGAACATTTACAAAAGTTACGAGTTCTACTCTGGGGGCCAATGTACAACGTTTGAACTGGGAAGATGGGAAATGGGTAGAAGATGCTACTCATGTAACGCCAGGTGTTGTGCAGTTGGATATTGACAGTCCTGACAACCGCTTTACCGCAAATCTGACATTGTTTCCAGGCATGAACAAGATTACTCTTACGGGGTCACAGGGAAGCAATGATCGCTCTGAGGCTTTTTATGTCCTATTTGATCAGGTTCCTTATGTCGAGAGGCTTCAAGTTCTGGGTGGCTCAGAGAAGCTTAATTTGAACGAAGGGGCACAATTGGTCGTAGCCAACAAAGAAATTACACTTGAAGGTAAAGCGTTAAATGCAACAAAGGTTACTGCTGCCATTAATAATGAAAGTGCATCGAACACCTCTTTACTGCAGGATGGAACGTTCTTCTCACAGCGTATGGCGCTTAATCCGGGTGTCAATAATCTGAAATTAGTCGTGCAGAATGGCTCAGATACGTTGAGCTTTGAATATACGCTTTTTTATTATGATGAGAAGAATCCTATAGTTAAAATGTATTTGGTTGATTCGCACAGTCAGGGTCAGGACCTGCTGTATAGTGATCAGCCGGTGATGACTGAAGATTCAGATACTGCAAAATTAATGGTTCAAATGATGGTTCAGGATAATGCGGGAGTTCCTTTCGCAGGTTCGGCAGTAGTGAAAATGGATGGAGCAGTGTCAACGCCTACCTACGGGAGCAATATAACATTGGACACTGCTGGTCTTATTGCTTTGAACGCGGGAGATGAGGTCCTGGTACCTTCTCCTATCAAGAATACACCTTCATATCGGCTGGTTTCTTTTGAGATGCCGTTGACCCTTAATAAAGATACGGCAACACCAGCCAATAGATTAGAGACACAAACCCATAATCTTTCAGTAGCTTACGGAACCAAAACCATTAACCGTTCCTTTGATTTTCAGTACATGAAGGATAGAATTGTAATCACGGATATGAAATATCTTCCGGGATATGATGGCACAGGTGATATTCCGCCTGGAGTAGCTTTGAATGGGGCTAAGGTAAACTCCGGTGAATTCTACATCTTAGTTAAAACAAATACTGCAGCGGCAGCTCCTGTGGAACTGCTTGCGAGTTATTTGCCTATTTCCACTAAGGGTTTGACACCAGAGTGGATTAAATCAGTTTCAAGTACGCAGTATATCTTTAAAATATCGGATTTCCAAAACGGTAACCAAACCGTTCGATTCAACATTAAGGGATCCACGGCGTATAAAGATGTTAATATTTCCTTTGCCTCAAAAAACTATATTTATGTATCCAACCTCACAGATGGGCAGAGTATTGTTATTGATTCTAAAGCCAGTAAGACCCTTAATATTAAAGGCCAATATATTGATTTCAATTTAAGCAGTCAATACTTCCTGGCTGAGATGTATGTGAATGGAACGAAAATAAGACCAACGGGAGCAACTACTACTTGGCTTAATAGCAACGGTGGATTTGATGTTGATCTACTTATCGATGCCACTATGGGTCCATTAGTGTTTGGAGAGAATAAAATTGTCTTTACAGGCACAGGTACGGATGAAAAGGGGCAAACCCGGGAAGTCCGCAAGGAACTGCGCATTTACATTCTCGATGAGAACGTATCAACCATAAGTAAGTTTCAACCCGCTGTCGGTACTGCAAGAAGTGCGTTCCCTGATCCAACCTATGGACCAACGGATGAATTGCTGACCAAACTATTTAACTTAACTCCTGATTTTATATATAAAGACAATCAGTATACAACCAGCTTGAAAACTTATGATCTGGTTCTTAGAGGTAGCGGAGCGGTAAAACTTAATTTAAATGTAGGAACAAAAAATATCCTGTCACTCGATATTCCTGCTAATGCGAGTACATCGATTACTCCCAGCCCAACTTTTGCAGATAAAACCTACACCACCAGTTTTGCCGGAAGTCAAAAAGACTTTGTAATGCGGATTCAGGATCTTGTGAATGATACGCCAGGAACATATGTCTACACGCTTGAGCTGATAAATAGTACAGGAGCCAAAACCAGTCAGAAGCTGGAGATTGTTAGAGAAGTAAGTGCCTATCGTATTCTCTCTCCTCAGCCTTCTGTAGGTACTCAATATGTTGTTAATAAAAACTTTGTTCATTTTGATATTGAAGCTGAAGGGGCTACAGATGTCATCATAGACAAAGAAAAAGCAGTCAAGCGTACGGATTTGGGGCCAGGGAGATTTGCACTGGACTATGTAGGGTTGAAGGCAGATAAAGCTAACAGCATCAAAATTCAAATTGTTCGCGGTGCTACGACAAGTACAGACACTATTTCAATATTCTATACCGGTACAGTAGCGGTCGATGCACAATACATGTCACCTAAAACAGCAGACAAATACAGTGTGTTTAACAAAGCAGTGGAATTAACCTTCCCAAAAGGAACGGTAATGCAAAGTACGGATACGCGTAATTTGACGAAGTACTATCCTAATAACAAGCTGCGGTTTGGGATTGCAGACCCATCCACAGGTGTTGTAGAACGGCGTAACGATTATGGGAACGTCATCGGCTTCCCTGAAACCTTTAAAGAGAGCGGCATACCAACTTGGACGATTCCAGATGAATTTACGCTCCGGTTCAATTCTCCTTATGAGAGCAGCAATTTTGGACGCATATCGGAAGTGTATTGGATCAGCGGAGGATTGGGTGAGCTTGGAACCACATCAACGCCAGGGCATATTCCAGCTACGAATGGTTTGGCTCCTTATTCTGTAGATGGATTGTTTGGGGATCCACAGACTCCAGCGGAACGTATCATTACACCATCTAAGCGGGGGAAATTGACATTAGCCTTTGACCCGAATGTTGTACAAGACGCGGGAACTATTGTTACGGTCTTCAAATACAACAATAAAAGGGAATGGGAGAATATTGGCGGTACTGTAGATACCAATAAGCACACGATCTCCGTTCCTTTTGATGAATTTGGGTATTATAAGGTAATGAAAATGAGCCGGGGCTATAATGACGTCACGAATCATCAATGGGCCAGAAATATTTTGAACGCTCTTTACTCAAAGGGTATTATGAAAAATCTTCGGTTTGAGCAATTTGGAACAGATGATCAAGCGACACGAGGTGAGTTCGCGACACTTCTGGTTAAAGGTTTGAATCTTCCACTTAATTATGATGACAACAAGACGTATTCCGATCTGGTGCCTGGAGCAAGTTCAATCACATGGGACTATGCCCATATTGAAACTGCGTCGAGAGCAGGCATAGTGACTGGACTTACCGATGGAGTATTTGCGCCGGATCAGCCAATTACTCGTGAGCAGGCAGCTGTAATGATTGCCAGAGCCCTGAAATTGAAATTGGCAGCTAACGATCAGAAATTAAAGGATTCAGTCGCCAAGTCATTTTTGGATTCCGGTAAAATAGAGTCTTATGCCTTGTCGGCAGTCCAAGCCGTTTCGAAGGCGAAAATTATGAATGGCGCTGAAGTAAGCATAGCTGGTCAAAAGAAGGCGTCTTACAACTTTAATCCTAAGTCTAATATGACCAGAGCTGAGGCAGGAAAGATCGCTGTGGAACTGTTAAAGAAGAGCACCACCATCTTCCCTAAAACCCTGAGCTAGATACATTTTAATTTATTATGATATTACGGAGGGCTGGTTACTTGCCCTCCGTTTTGTATGCAAATGGAGTTGTTAAGGGTATGCCTTTATAAATCAATTTTCTTTGGGTATAATAAGAAACGGACTATATATAGTTCTTCGGAGAAGCTGTGACTTCACGCAGGTTGCATTTCCATTTAGATAACTTTGTAATCTGCTCCCATTTACGTTACAATAATATTGTAAATATTATTTTCTGAAAGGTGAAAGCCATCCATGAAACCGATTTTAGCAAAAGCACAATTGGATTATATGAAAGCAAAGAATATGTTTGAGAATAGAGCGAAAATCCTGGAAAAGGAAATCACAGCAAAAAGAGCATTACAGGAAATTTCACAGGATCTAATGGAGGAACTTGTACAAGCTACAGGATTCCATGATGCATATAATGATCTTGTTATTGCAGAGAATGCATTAATTGAGTGGTCTCATACTACAATTAAGCATGAGAAGAGCTATCGGGAGAACCGAGTAGCGATTGATACAATGTACGAGAATGTCAATTCAAGCCCTGAGAAGCGGCAGGAACTGATTCAGCTGTCGATGAAGATCCGTTAGTTATATGCTATAAAGTGAAAGCGCCGGTTACGGCGCTTTTTTGTTTTGGATGATAAAGAAATTTTTGGGTTTGAAAAAAGGTGATTATGTTTATTAACTTAACAAATATTGTTTAATGACGTTTCGAAAGTTCATGTGCTATACTGTTTCCCGTAGTCACCCATGATTAGAAATAGTTAGTAGAACTACATATGCTCTTCTATTGGAGCGGCATCGGGATGCCAAAAAAAACTTTTTTTGAGTAAGGCGCAACTTTTCCAGAACTTCTGCGTTTAAAGTGTAGAGTCATTTGCACCAGACATTTGGGATGGCCCAAATTAATGAAGCGCAGTGATTGGAAAAATTAGCTTTACGTGACTTGAGGCACATTGTATAATACTTAGGTAGAATTAGGAATCTAGTATTGTCATGCCTTAAATCGGTTTACAAGTTTCTGTGATACCCGTCACAGACATTATTTATACTTAATATGCTCAACTCGGGAAAGGGGGTGCATCGGCTAATGAGTGACATGAGCTACCCAACTAAAGAAAAATCTCAGTTCATGAACGTCCAAGGAGGAGAAAAAAAGGTTATGAAGAAAATTTTATCCGTAGCATTATCTACAGCAATGGCATTCTCGATGTTTGCCTCTGTAGCATTTGGTGAAACTGCAACAACTCCGCAAGCGAAATTTGATGCTTTGGCAGCGAAAGGTATTCTTGATGGATTCCCAGACGGTCAAGCGCATCTTGAAAAAGATCTGGATCGCGCTCAATTCGCGAAGATCATCACTAAATTGTTTGATCTTCCAGAAGTGACTCCTACAACATTGTCTTACAAAGACAAAGGTTACACTAAAACTATGTGGGCAACTCCTTACATTGAAGCTGTAACTGCAGCTGGTTACATGAAAGGAACTGACCCTGTAAAAGGTATCTTTAACTACAGTGGTAAAGTTACAGTTCAAGAAATCGCAGCTGTGCTGCACCGTGCTTTGAAACTTGAAACTCCTACTACAACTGACAACAACGCCGCTGTATGGGCTAAAGGTTACGCACAAGCAGTTGTTAACGCTGGTCTGGTTGCAAAAGGTATCGATTTCAAATCCAGTGCTACCCGCTCTTTGGTAGTAGAAGCAGCCTATGCTGCTGCTAACTACTCGAAAGCTCCAACAGTAGTTTCGGGTGATGCTTTGAACCCAACTAGCGTATTGGTGACTTTCTCTGATAAATCTACAACAACTGTAACTCTGACTACCGCTTTGGTGGAAGGCGTTGAAACTACAGTTCCTTTCAAACACAACAACGTTGATTACACCGTGAAGGTTACTCTTGCAGCTCCTAAGGTTGTTTCTGTAAATGCTCCGAACTCTAAGCAATTGCAAGTAACATTCAACCGTGCAATTGATACTTCAACTGTAGTTTCTAGCGATAAGCTTAAAACTGGTGTTATCAGAGTAATTCCTTTGAATAACCAACCTGCTATTACAGTAGATGGTGCTGAAGTGAGCGTTAACGCTGCTGGAACTGAAGCGGTTGTTACATTCCCAGGTCTTGAATTCCTTAAAGGCCAATACACTGTTGTTGTAACAGATGCAGTTAAGACAACTGCTGGAACAGCTCTTGCTCAGTACAGCCAGATGTTGACTGTTGCTGATACAGTGGCTCCAACAGTTGCAAGCGTAACTGCTGTAGCTAAGGATACTACTAATAAAGTGCTTGTGAAGTTCAGTGAGCCAGTTAAACCGGCCGGAATCATTGCTAGCGTAAACGGCGTATCCGCTTCTGTAACCCGTGAAACTTACGACACCTTCAGCTTGACTGCAGGTACATTGAAGACTGGTACAACTTATGATGTATCCCTGTTGAATGTTAGTGACTTTGCTGGCAACCTGATAAGTCCTAACCCGATCAAAACAAGTGTAGCTGTAACTTCTGATACTGCTGCTCCTGCAATTACTTCTGTTACTGCAACAGGTGATAGCCTTATCACTGTCAAGTTCAACAAGAAAGTTAACTATCAGTCCTTGATTGGTAACGTTAAATTCTTGAATACTTATGGAGAGTCCCAAGGAACACTTAGTGTAGAAGCAACTGCTGACAGCGACACTATTAAGTTTAAAGTTCCTGCTGGATTCAAACTGCCAGATTCCGGTTCTTACACTGGATCACTTGTTTTCGGAGCAACTGTTAAAGACACATTGGGCAACACGCTTGGTACACCAGTGACTCAACCGATCACACTTGTGAAGGATACTACGGCTCCTGTAGCTTCTAATGCATCATTTAGCACTGATAAAGGTCTGGTTGTACCATACTCCGAAGATGTTACGCTGGTAGGTGGAACACCAACATTGATTAGTGATTCTACTGGTCTAGTAGTAACTGGTATTGATTTCAGTGGTGCTAAGATTGTTGACGGTAGTAAGCTCACATATCCAAATGTGAAGGGTCTTAGCGGAACTTATACTCTGCGTCTTCCTGCTGGTCTAGTAACAGATTTGGCACTTGCTAAGAACAAATCAGTTGGCACTACTGTTAATGTTACTGCAGCAGCTGCAACTACAACTGACACTGAAAGACCTGTAGTTACAAGCATCACTTACTCTGAGGGTGCTAAAGCTGATACTGAAGTTGTCTTCACCGTAACAGTTAAAGACAACGTTGGTCTGAATGTGGCATCCCTGCGTGATTTGAACAGCTATACTTTGGGCAGCAAAGCACTTCCTATCAATTCCTATCCGCAGCTATTGTCATCTAAAGGAACTTCAACAGCTCCTACAGAAGCAGTAGTTGAAGTACGCGTTCCTAAAAATGCAATCAGCAAAACTGAAGCAATTGAATTTATTGCATCCGGTATTACTGATACTGCAGGAAATGGTACTTACGGCGCTACTATTAAGCCAGTATTGGCAGACGGTGTTAAACCAACCTTGGATTCAGCAGCTGTCTCTTCTGGAGATACTTCACTTCTGCAATTGACATTCTCTGAGCCGATCAATGCTGCTACTCTTAAGGCTAGCGACTTCGTAATTATTGTGAACAACAGCTCGACTGGAACAGCAATTACTGGTGGTTTCATCGCCGGTGTTGGTAACGATGCAGGTAAATATTATGTTAGACTTGCAGGATATCCTGACCTCAATGCTAACAACGTAAACAATATTTCTGTTAAAGTTATCGATGGTGCAACTGCTACAGATATCGCAGGTAACACTATTGTTGGTGATAAGACAGTATTCGCTAAGTAATCTCCGATTACCGAAGCACAGAATAGCCTCTTCGGAGGCTATTCTTTTTTTTTTAGATTTTTATGTAATAAGGCTTACAATCCCAGTACATTGGAGGTTAGTATGAAACCAACTTATAAAATAATGACAGCAGCTGTGCTTATTACAGGCAGTCTGTGGGGTGGATCCCTCTTTTTTGGTGAAGCTGACGGTGCAGGTGTAGGCAACCAGCCAGGAACGTCCGAAGATCCAGTAGTTACTAAAAGCTATGTAGATCAACAGATCCAAAAAGCGATTCAGGGCGGAACTATCGCTACCCAGGCTCCAGCGGCCACACCAACGCCTGCAGCAACCCCTACCCCTACAGCAACACCTAGCCAGAATAAAGGCGATGAAGTTGAGATCGTTGATGTGAAAGCAGGTCAGACTCTAATTGCCGGAGCGGGTGCCGAGTTTATTGTTCGCGCCGGAAAGGCGGCTATTTATTCTCAGGACAGCAATGGTGTTGCTGATTTAACGGATGGAGCAGATTTGGTTAACGGTACTGCAGTACCATCCAATCATCTGTTATCGTTCCCTCGCGCCGGACGGGGCATAGTGGTGCAAGAGGGTCAGACCGGTGGCCTGGTTGTTATGGTGCGCGGAGCCTATACATTGAAGTAGGCTCGAATATAAAATAGGATGTCCTAATATCGGATTCGTCATACTTCGGCACAGTTTACCACTGCTGACAAACATTGAGGCGATTGGGGCCCTGGTAAAGAGCACACAATACTTCCTGTGATCTTAAAAAAATTCAGGAGGTGCTGTAACATGGCACGTACTAATCGCACAGTTGTACCGGAGAGCCGGGCAATGCTTAAACAGATGCAATACGAGATCGCTGCTGAATTCGGACTATACGGAGCTTCTTACGGTGGCGGGGCTGATACAGAGTTTGCTTCTGAACTGGGGGCTTTGGGTGGAACAGGTGGAATCGGGCGAAGTCAGTACCTTGGACATCTTACATCCAGAGACAACGGATCTGTAGGTGGAGAGATTACAAAGAGACTGGTCAAACAAGCTGAGCAATCTTTGTTTACTTAATACCCGAACCACTCTAGGGTTTGCTTGCGGGGTATAAGCTAGTGCCTTACGCTATGACGGGTAACACTGGCTATAATTGACACCATCCGGCAAATAAGATAATATGACTTTTGAGGAAAGCCATAAACCTTTTCCATGCGGAAAAGGTTCATTTTTTTAAGATATGCGGTATTCCGATATTTATACTATACTTATTTTATGTGGCCTGTTATTTGTTAAGGAGCCCCCTTATACAGTGTCAGACTATCCATATGGGAGGTTATTGTACATGTCGATTAAAGGACGTCATTTATTTACTTCCGAGTCCGTAACGGAGGGACATCCGGACAAGATCTGCGATCAGATCTCTGATGCGGTACTGGATGCTTTTCTGGCTAATGATCCAAACGCACGTGTCGCCTGTGAGGTAGCGGTTGCAACGGGTCTTGTGCTTGTCATTGGCGAAATAAGTACAAAGTCGGAGTATGTAGATATACCGGCCATTGTACGTAATACGATTAAGGAAATTGGCTATACACGCGCGAAATATGGCTTTGATTATAATACTTGTGCGGTTCTCAGCTCGCTGAATGAGCAGTCTGCAGATATTGCCCAAGGTGTAAATGCTGCGCTGGAGAACCGCGATCCTGCACAGGTTGCTGAAGAAACCGCCAACATTGGCGCCGGTGATCAGGGGTTGATGTTCGGGTTTGCGACGAATGAAACACCTGAGTTGATGCCACTGCCAATTGCTTTGTCCCACCGTATTGCCCGGCGCCTGTCTGAGGTCCGTAAGAATGGCACTTTGGAATATTTGCGTCCTGATGGTAAGACACAGGTGACCATTGAGTATGATGGCGAAAAACCGGTACGTGTAGATACTGTAGTGGTATCAACACAGCATGCCGAAGAAATTTCGCTTGAGCAAATTCAGGCTGATATTAAGGAGCATGTTATTTTGCCGGTTGTTCCTGCCGAATTGCTTGATGAGAATACTAAATATTTCATTAATCCGACAGGCCGTTTCGTTATTGGCGGTCCGCAAGGTGATGCAGGCTTGACTGGCCGTAAGATTATTGTCGACACTTATGGCGGATATGCCCGTCATGGTGGAGGGGCATTCTCAGGGAAGGATCCGACTAAGGTCGACCGTTCCGCAGCTTACGCCGCCCGTTATGTCGCCAAGAATTTGGTGGCCGCTGGTCTTGCCGACAAATGCGAGATTCAACTGGCCTATGCCATTGGCGTCGCTAATCCTGTCTCGATTAATGTAGATACATACGGAACAGGTAAAATCAGTGAGGAAAAAATGGCTCAGTTAATCAGCAGCAACTTCGATCTGCGGCCGGCCGGAATTATTTCCATGCTCGATCTGCGCAAGCCGATTTATAGACAAACTGCAGCTTACGGTCATTTTGGACGTACGGATATTGATCTTCCTTGGGAGCGTGTGGACAAGGCAGAAATGCTTAAAGACCAGGCTGGGATATAATTTATAGCTTTAGAATCAGGCCCGTAAAGGCAATTCTTCGATTCAAGGAAGAACTGCTTTTGCGGGCTTTTTTGTATGCACATGCTGAAACTATATATAAGTCAACTTATCTTATAGAGGAACTCTTCTAAACTTTGGAAGCCATTTAGCCGAAATATAAGAATATATGTAAAGACGAAAGTATGGCTTGAGAGGAGTCTATCACCGCATGAAAAGGAAAATTTCAATATTAGCAGCACTCATTTTGGCAGGGGATCTGTTGCTCAGTGCAGGGTATTCGTCAATCGGTCCCGGGAATTCAGCAGTTTATGCTGCAAGCGAATTCAGCATGGCAACTTCGCCAACAGCAGGTGAGGTCAATGTAAATGTATCGTCCTCCATTAAACTGAAATTCGATCGTCAGGTGTATCCGCAGAGTGGAGATATCACCCTTACTACGCGAGACACAGGCACGCCATATGTGACGGTGCCTATCGGCAGTTCTGGGCTAATCAGCAATTCTACGGAATACGAAGTTAAATTAGGCAAGCAGCTGGAGAAGAACAAAACCTATACCGTCACTGTTCCCAGAGGACTGTTTAAGGACGGGGCGGGTGCTGACTCAGCGGCTGCTTCATGGACATTTACCTCATCACCTGAAATGAACCTGAATATTGTGGCAAGCGAATTCACTCCGGCGAACTATTCACGGGTAGATTCCACAACACTGACTCAGCTTAGCTTTAAGCTGAACAAGAAGCTGCAAAAGAGCGGTGGATCCATTAAACTCATTTCCTCGGCAGACAATTCTGTTGTTCAGGAATTCAAGGTTAATGATGGAGATTATTCAGTCAATCTGCAAAGCGACGACTCTTCCACGATAGTGAGATTGAATCTGGCGAGTAGACTTACGGCTGGAAAAAGTTATTATGTTCTAATCGATCCTTATGCTTTTAAGGATGATGAGAATAAAACCTTCGCTGGAATAACCAGTGGGAACATTTGGAGTTTTTCCACAAAGGGAACAGGCGTTGCGGTAAATGTATCTCCAGCCAGTGGTGCTACTGCCGTATCCCCAGCCGGCAACATTCAGCTGAACTTTGACCAGCCGATGACGCCGGTTAATGGAGTGATCAAATTATCTTCCACTAATGCAGCGGATACAAGATACTTTGATGTGAACTCCTCGGCTGTTACCGGTGGCGGGACCAGAACCATAACGGTAGCATCGACATCGGCGACGAGTCCGCTGATGAATAATACTATTTACACAGTCACTATTCCTGCAGGCGCGTTTAATGACCAGGATGGCAATGCTTTTCCTGCCTCAGGAACACCGTATGTATGGAGTTTTACAACTACCTCACAAACTGGTTATGCTGTAGACTCGCTCAGCCCGGCAGACCGCAGTGAATCTGCGGCGCTTGATCAGCCCATTAAGATAACCTTCAACCGTCCAAGTAAATATATTGAGACGAATCCAGTGAGCCTCTATAAGAGCAATGGAACTAAATTGGGATCAAAAGTAATTGCCGGAAATAACGATAGCGAATTCGTAATCGTGCCTTCAAATGTTCTCGAAAACGATACGGTTTATTACGTTGATATTCCTGCAGGTGCTTTTGTTGAAAAAAATAATCCGAATTCATATGAGGGACTCAGCGGAAAAAACTCTTGGAGTTTCCGAACGGTGGCATTAGATAAAAGGGCACCGGTTCTGGTGTCTACACAGCTTGAAAGTAACCGCACAATCCGGCTGAAGTATGATGAAGCAATTCGTCCGGCAGTTGCCCTGCTGTCTTCCAGCTTTAATGTAACGGTCAACGATGAGAAAAGGGCAGTAGAGAGTGTATATATCCAAGGGGACAGCGTGTATGTGACCCTTAGTACGGGTGTGGCAGTAGGCCAATTTGTCAAGATAGCCTATACGGGTGGTCTTAGAACGATTCAGGATGCCGCCGGCAACGCAGCATCTACGTTCTCACTACGACAGGTAACGAACACAGTCCAAACGGCGCTTCCTGCGCCTAAGGACGGAATTTTGTCAGGCAAGACACTAACGCTGAATTTCAATGATACACTTAAAGCAATTTCCAATAACGCCTTCAGCCAATTTTCTGTTTATGCAGATGGTGTTTCACTTGGAGTGGTCTCCTCCACTTCCAGTGGCTCCACGGTCATTCTGGGGCTAAGTAATGATGCAGCGAATGGACAGACGATTCGCGTAACCTATTATGCCGGATCTTATCCTATCCAAGATCAATATAGCCAAAATATTGCGAATTTTAGCGATTTCTATATCCGTAATACCAGTGATTCAACTGCACCTGTCTATCAAAGCGCTGCAGGCTCGGGAAATAAGATTGTACTAACTTATAATGAAGGACTGTCAACGGCTAATTTGCCGATGAACAGCCAATTCTCCGTACTTGTGGGGAATACACCTAATTATGTGACAAACGTAGACGTAAGCGGAAATCTGGTAACCTTGACGCTAGCGAGCGCCTTGAGCACGAATAATTCCACTACGATCTCTTATGTACCAGGAACATCTGGTATCAGTGACTTGAACGGCAACCGGGCCGCCTACATTAATTTGCAGCCAGTGTCGGTTTCAGGCACCAGCAGTAGTAATGGTACAACAACAGTGCCTTTTATTAATTCAGCGACTGTCTCCGGTGATGAGCTTATTGTAAACTTCAGCAAGAATATGCAGGCGTCCTCAAGCTTGTACACCAACCAGTTTGGTGTGAGAGCTGATGGAAGCAGCGTGGGTATACAATCGTATACTGTATCGGGAAGTACATTAAAGCTGCTGTTGTCCACGGCAGTCAAAACCGGACAAACCGTCGTTTTATCCTATATGTCCGGTTCCGGAAATATTCTGGATCTGAACGGCAGTGCGCTTGCTTCATTCAGCGCGCTTTCTGTTCAGAACCTCACCGGTGTAGGCACATCGGCAACCGGGCGTCCTTCGTATCTGGGAACTTTGGCAGCAAGTGAATTTGGCAAAGAGTATCCGCTATTGAAGGGGGACTCCGCAGCTTCTGCGGATGACCGTTCCGTATATAACCAGTCGGTAAAAAGATATACCCTTACGGCTGACCGATTAACTGCCAGCTATGATTATCTCAATAAAATGGGCAGTCCGTCTCTGGCATTTGAAGTGCCCACCACGGAATTGGGGGCCTATGTAGTTGTACCGCTTAAGCCCCTGCTGGAAGCAGTAAAACGCGACAGTAAGGCAGCCTTTGCTATACGTTATGGTGACAGCCTGTACAATCTTGCACTAAATGACATAGATATGACCGGCCTTGCATCCAAGTTAACTACAGACAGCAGCAATATCTCGCTGATGCTAAGACTTGAAAAGGTACCTTTCGGCACATTTGGGCCAGTTGAGGCAACGCTTAAAGCTCAGGGACTGCAGAGTGTAACCAGCCTTGTGGATATCCGTTTGACCGCTGCGGTCAGCGGCAATTATTCCAATAGTACGGTTCTAAGTGTTCCGGGGGAATATACAGCCCGTACAACTTCTTCTTTAGTCAGTGACCAGACTTTAGCAGCCAGACTGGACCTTGTCTATTCTGAAGCAGCATATCTGCCTGGCAAAATCAGCGGGGCAGGAAGCTATACCTTCATTCAGGCGAAGGTGGTAGGGAATCAGGTGGTAGGAACGTTTCTGTCTACCCGGGGCTTTTCAGATATGAGCAGGCACTGGAGCAAATCAAGTGTAGCTTTGCTGGCGGCCAAAAATATTATAGACAACAGCTACGGCAGCACCTTTAAGCCAGAGCAGAAGATTACCCGTGCCGAGTTTGCGGTGATGCTAAGCAGAGGGCTTGGGCTGCTGGGTGACCGTGAGACGGCACAGCGCTTCAGTGATGTTCAAGCTTCTACCCAAATCGGAGATGCTATTGGAGCAGTGGCCAAGGCCGGAATTATTACCGGCAATACGGATGGTACTTTCCGTCCCAATGCCAATATTACCCGTGAGCATATGGCGACAATGATGATTCGGGCTATGGAATACACCAAAAATCCGATTACGCTTAGCGGCACAAGCACATCCGTACTTTCGGCCTTTAAAGATAAGAGCAAGGTTTCGGGTCAAAGCGCCGAATTTGTGGCTAAAGCTGTACAGGAAGGAATTATTCTGGGTATGCCTGGCGCCCAGTTTCAGCCTCAAGGCAATGCCACCCGCTCTCAAGCGGCAGTAATGCTGCAGCGGATGCTGACAAAGGCTGGTTTTTTGTAAAAATATACGAATTTATATGGCTTCACGCTATAAATTATCCTTCTATTTCTCGCTGAAACGGATACTGTCCTTTTTAGGACGGCAAAACCGTTTCCACTTGCAAGAGCATGAGTATCCGAGTGTGGCATTACTACTGACAATAGCTATATGTCCGCTCTCAAGCGTCCGGTTTTGCGCCGGGCGCTTTTTGTCAGTTCAAATTGATGAATCTAGTAATATTCGCAACTTTTTCCCATAAATTCAGTCTATTAAAGATATAACAGGGACACTGAAAACAGTTTATAGGATTTTTGAAAATAGATGTGAACCTATGGGGAAGTTTAAATTTTTAACAATGAGATGGGAGAGTTACGCTGAAATGAATGAAGTATTCAAGGACAAGAATAGCAGAGCAGATTTACGGGGAATGAAAATGTCGCCAGCTAAAAGATGGATCGCCGCTTCATTGGCAGGAGTGCTGTGGATCATGCCGGTAATCGGCAGTGAAGGGTTGCCTCATTTCGGGCCAGGAACCGCATCGTTGGCTCAAGCAGCAGCCTCTATTAAAGTAACCAAATTAGGTGAAGAGGTAATCACTTCAGGGGCAGTTATGATGAAATATAAATTCTCCACCACCCGCTCCGGCAAGAATGCGACTGGGCTCGCGGATGTAATTCGTGTAGATCTGAATAACCCCTACGTATCTCTAGATGTGATGACCGGCAAAGGCGGCAACTTGACTACGCGCCAAAGCACAGGCGGTATGGCTGCGGAAACCGGAGCAGTGGCGGCAGTTAATGGAGACTATTTCAATACAAGTGGTGAAGGCGCGCCTATTGGTGGACAGGTAACGGGCGGAGTCGTTGTTTCAACGCCGTCGCAGCTTAATGGAATGTACGCCTTTGCTGTTACCAAGGACCGCAAGCCTGTGATCGACGAATATACGTTTGAAGGGCTGGTGACGGCGGAGGATGGTTCGCAATTCCCGTTATCGGGTATCAACAAAGGAGCTTATACTCCGGATGGAGGCAGTTCCACATACAGCCATGCCAATGCTGCCTATGTTTATACGGATGCCTGGACAGCGCGGGAGCGGCCAAAGAATAGCTCGGCCAGCCCCACAGAGGTTCTGGTTGAGAATGATATTATTACCCAGATTTCAGAAGCCGGTAAAGCTCTGGCAATAGCAGTTCCTAAAGGTGCCTATATTCTGCGGACACATGGACTCGCGTCTCAGTTTGTTACGGGTCACCTGGCTGTAGGGCAAAAGCTGGTCACAGACTATACGCTACGCTCCAAAACAACGCAGCAGGAGCTCGATCCCGCCAATGTGCAGATGATGATAGGCGGACATACGATACTGGTTAATGGCGGCCAAGCTGCGACCTTCTCGCGCTCAACCAGCAGTCTTGGCGGTTACCGTGCCCGCACAGCACTGGGGTATTCACAGGATGGACAGTATGCCTATGTTATCGCAGTCGAGAAAAATGACAACAGTGCCGGAATGTCGCTGTCAGAGCTGCAATCCTTCATGACGAACATCGGGGTCTGGAAGGGGCTCAATCTGGACGGAGGCGGCTCTACAACGATGGTAGACCGGCCTTTGGCCGAAACCTCGACCACTCTAACGTTTAATACAGAGTATGGCAAAGAGCAGCGCAGCATTGTCAACGGGCTTGGAGTATTTACATCTGCTCCAAAAGGCGAAGTAAAAGGGATTAAAATCAGCGGCAGCCCGGTGCTTCTGATCGGACAAAAGGAAAGCTATTCTTTAAAAGGCTATGATACGTACTATAATCCAATCGATGTAGCTGCAGCAAACCCGGCTTGGGTGGCAAGCAATGGCAGTGCAAGTGTAAGTACAGGGGAAGTAACCGGAGTGAAGCCGGGGACAGTCACCTTGACAGCGACTAGCGGTAAGGCTAGCGCGTCTACAAAGGTCACTGTTCTGGGTGGTGAGGATCTGAACAGTCTGTCTGTTGGAACGGCTACAGCGCCTCTGACGGCCGGCGCATCGGTATCCGTGCCTGTGACAGCAGCTGCCAAGAGCGGAGCAACAATTTCAGTGCCGAATTCAGCACTCAAATGGGAGTTCGTCGGTTTTAAGGGCAATGTGCAGGATGGTAAGCTCACAGTTGATTCTGTCAATCCTGGTGTGACTACCGGTTATGCGATAGCCCGTTATGACGGCTTCAGCACTGCAGTTGTATTGTCGGCAGCGGCAGCTTCTACCTGGGAAGACTTTGAGAATGTAACCTATCCGATTGCCTTTACTTCCAACGTCAACACTGTAACAGGAACTGCGGGTGTTACGGCGGGCAGTGCTGAACGTGCAGGCTCCAAGGTGCTGTCGCTTAGCTATGATATGACGGCCGGCAGCGGCAAAATGTATGCCTACGCCCAATTCAATGGCACGGGCGGTAAAAGCATCCCGGCAGCAGCAACCTCAATGTCGCTTGATGTCATGGGCGATATGAGTTTGAATTGGCTACGGGCTGAAGTAGTGGACAGTAGCGGAACTACAGCTTATATTGATTTGGCCAAAGTTATCGACTGGAACGGCTGGAAAAGCTTGAATATTGATTTGTCAGGCTCCGGAATTAAATTCCCTGCATCTTTAAAGAGATTGTATGTGGTGAATGTAGAGGAAGGACAAGATGAGCGGGCCAAAACCGGCACCGTTGCTTTTGACAATCTTTCCTTTGTGATGCCGTCGCTTTCCAGTGAAGCCGGACTTCCGAAGGGAACCGCTGTAATGAAGATTGGTTCCAAATCCATGGCGCTGAACGGAGCGGATAAACCCATTGACGTAGCTCCCGTTGTTAAAGGTGAGAGTACTTATGTGCCGATTAAATATGTGATGGACGCGTTTGGCGGCAGCGCGGGTTGGAATTCGAGCACCAAGAAGATCTTGGTTTTGCGAGGTGCAAAAGTTATGGAGCTTACTGTGAATAGCAAGGAATATGTGTTGAACGGGAAACGGCAGAGTGCTGAAGTAGCTCCTTTGATCCTACAGGGCAGGACTTTAGTACCTCTAAGATTGGTCTCAGAACAGCTAGGTTTGACCGTAAAATGGGAACAGAACACGAAGACCGTAACTATCGAATCGTGATATGTTAGTATAAAGGAAAGCCTTTAATACGATTCGATAGAAATGGGGCAAGCATCCGTGGAATTTCAGGCCGATGCGATAGATCGCGTTATTAAGAATACCATCGACGTGATGGAGAGCAGCAAGTATCAGATATTTGAAATATTGCAGGTTGCAAGGGATGAGCTTGTTGCACTCACCAAAGAACTGCAGCGCGTTATGGAAGAAACGGATGAAACATTGCAAAAGGTAGACAAACTGGAGCTGCAGTACCACCGCTCCCGCATCCGGCTGACTGAGGTTAGCCGGGATTTTGTCCGCTACTCGGAGAAAGATATCCGGATTGCGTATGAGAAGGCGACAGAGCTTCAGCTGGAGCTCATGATGACAAGGGAAAGGGAAACCTATCTCCGGAGCAGACGGGATGAACTGCAACAGCGGGTTCGAAGTGTGGAGAACTCAGTGGAACGTGCCGAATCGATTGGTTCGCAAATGAGCGTTGTCCTGGAATATTTGTCCGGAGAACTAGGACAAGTGACTAGAATTGTCGAAACTGCGAAGAACAGGCAGATGATCGGACTCAAAATAATCCTGGCTCAAGAAGAGGAACGGAAGAGAATTGCCCGGGAAATTCATGACGGTCCTGCTCAAATGCTGGCGAATTTAGTCCTTAGGACGGAAATTGTAGAAAGAATGCTGGTAAAGCAGGAATTTGCCCTGGTGCAGGACGAAGTAATAGACTTAAAGGGACAGGTTCGATACAGCCTCGAAGAAATGCGCAAGGTGATTTTTAATTTACGTCCGATGGCTCTCGATGATTTGGGGCTGATCCCGACACTCCGTAAATACGTTCATGATTATGAGGAGAAGACGAAGATCAGAACCTCCTTTGAAACGAGGGGCAAGGAGCACAGGCTGTCTTCTGCCATGGAGGCGGCGGTGTACCGACTGGTTCAGGAAGGTTTGTCCAATGCGGCCAAGCATGCCTTTCCCAGCTATGTGCTAGTAGAGATCACTTATCAGGCGCAGCTGATTAAGATCGTCGTAAAGGATAATGGATTAGGCTTTAATGTTAAGAAGGTAAGCGAGCAGGGCAACCGCGAAAGCTTTGGACTGGTAGGCATGCGGGAGCGGGTGGAACTGCTTGAAGGAAGAATGGAGATTTTGTCAGCGGAGAATCAGGGCACAACAATTGTAATCCACATTCCGACGAATGTGGATAAGGGAAAGGAGTAATGTGATGGAGAACCAAAGTTCTGGCAAATCGCCCATTCAGGTTCTTTTGGCCGATGATCATCAGTTGTTTCGTGAAGGGCTGAAACGTATTTTAAATATGGAGGATGACATTGAAGTCATTGGCGAATGCGGTGACGGCATCCAGGTGTTGGAGTTTTGCAATGTCAATAAACCGGATATCGTGCTTATGGATATCAATATGCCTATCGAGAACGGTGTGGAGGCTACTCAAAAGCTGCGTGAAATGTTCCCTGAAGTCAAGGTTATTATTTTGTCGATTCATGATGATGAAAGCTATGTATTTGAAACACTGCGCAAGGGTGCCAATGGCTATTTGCTGAAGGATATGGAGGCAGAGTCGCTTATTAACGCTATTCGTTCCGTCTGTGAAGGCCATGCATTTATCCATCCTAAGGTTACGGGCAAGCTGATTAATCAGCTGCGGCGCATGACCTATCTCAATGAGACGGGAGCAATGACCGAAACGGCCGTTAAGGAAGCAGGCGTCAAATTCGTCGCAGGCGACAACAATCCATTGACCCGGCGCGAGGCAGAGGTACTGCGGCTGATGGCCGAAGGCAAGAGCAATAAGATGATCGGAGAATACCTCTTTATCAGCGAGAAGACCGTTAAGAACCATGTCAGCAGTATTCTGCAAAAAATGGAAGTTGACGACCGTACTCAAGCAGTCATTAATTCTATCAAATACGGCTGGGTAACCCTATAACAGGCTTAACCTTAACTGAACGTTTTGGAGAATCCCAATGATCCGGAACAACATTACATAACAGACTGCAGCGATTCTGCTGTAATCAAACGTATTGTTTCAGTGCACAGTTATATTCGATTCGGCAAAACGCTGATGTAAATATGTACCCGGCTATCCCCAGTCTTGTTGGAACCATGGGCAGGCACCGACCTTTTAACTCCGGCATATAGTGTCGGTATACAGAGGAGGTGCATCTCCATGGTAGCCCAGTTAATCTGGATTGCGGTTATATACGGATCCGCAGTTGTCCTTGTTCATATTTTGCGCAACCGGGAACTGACCCGGCAGACGGCATGTTCTGGGAAGCGGCTGCATTATATTCTTATTACCCGTAATCATGAAGCGGTTGTCGAATGGTATATCCGGGTAATCGGTATTCATGCTTTTCTGACCGGAAAGTTATTTCGGGTGACAGTAATGGACGATGATTCAAGTGATGCTACGATAGCTGTGGCTTCCAGATTGGCTTGCAGCGGTTCTTCCATTGATGTTGCCCGGTTCATGCACAATCGTAGCTTACAGGCAGAAAGCCCGTTACAGCAGGGTATATTGGTCGATTTGCGGTTTCCCGGCACAACTGCTCCGTTGCGGTTTATGCGGATGCCGGAAAGCGGGGGATATCAATCAGAGCGCGGCGAATGAGAATTAAATACGCAAGAATCGGGTGAAGCACACTCTCCAAGAATGGAGTGGTGTGCTTTTTTGTGTCTCAGGATAAATTAAGGAGGGATTGCAGATGAGGGTTGCCCTATATGCTGTGAAGAATAAGGAATGCTGGCACCTGTGGGTTTCGCTGAATATCCAGGTAGACAATGTCTGGTGGAGCGGGGTGGGAGGTGAAGGCTGGAATGGACAGTCTGCGGACAAACGGGTATTGCTTTCTGCGGATCTGCCGCTCGGTTGGGCAGTCAAACTTCGTGACAATGTCAAACCTGTGAAGGGCATGCAGGAATGGACGGAAGAACATTGGGCTGGCTATCTGGCTAATCTATTGCAGGCTGAGATTAATGAGGAGCAAGAAGCAGGTGGCGAATGGAAGAATAGTACCCAGTTTCATTCAACCGCTAGTTTCAGTGAACGGACTGCGCGTTTCGCACTCAGTGCGCAGGCGGATCGCTTAGTGGAGGCGCTGTCCGGCCGGTCTTTGCTGCAGTCTGAAGTTGAAGCACTACTGGAGGAGAAGGAGCCGCTACTGGCAGACACTTGGCAAGCTGCAGCGCAGCTCGCACATTTGCAGGGGCGGCTGAAACTTGAGGCCGCTTGCAGCAGGGTTGAAGAGAGCAAGGGGAAACTGCGGCGATGGAGCTCGGGGATAGAAAAGAGAGCTACGCGGACTGAGAGCCCGCAAAAGGCTGCAGGTGAGGCGAGGCGGGGGCGGGGAAGCAGGGAAGTGGCGGGCGATACATGGAGTGAGAGCGTAGCTAGGGATACAGTAGGTGATGCGTGGAGTGGGAGGGAGAGCAGGAGAGTAGGCGTTGATGCATGGAGTGAGAGGAAGAGCAGGGAGGTTGTGGCGGAAGAATTGAAAGAGAGCGAAGGCAGGGATGTCCGTGCGCGGCTGCCCAGTGCAGGCAGCCTCCTGCGTGCTGCGGCGCTTCGCCTGCCGCGGCTCCGCTTGCCCCTGCGCGGCGGCGCTGTCGCCCGCCGCGCGGACATACGCTGCCTGCGCTGCGGCAGCGTCGCCACCGGCCGCACGGCATGCGCCGCGTGCGGCCTCACCGGCTGCGCCTACTGCGAGGCCTGCCTCGCGCTCGGGCGCAGCCGGGCCTGTGCGCTGCTGCTGCGCAGCGCATCCCTTCCGGCCGTACGGTGTACGGCCGGTGTCAGTCCCACCGTAGCAGCGCGCCGGTGGGGGCTGAGCAGCGCGCAGGCGGGAGCCGCCGGCGCTGCACTGGGGTTCCTGGCGGAGCCGCGCCAGCGCTCCGCCGCCCAGGGCCCAGAGCGGTTCCTGCTCTGGGCGGTTACAGGAGCGGGAAAGACGGAGATCACTTTCCCGCTCCTGGAGGCGGTGCTGCGCGCCGGGGGACGCGTGCTGATAGCGACGCCGCGCCGCGACGTCGTACTGGAGCTGGCTCCGCGGCTGGGCCGGGCGTTCCCGGACAGGACGCTCTCCGTGCTGTACGGCGGCAGTCCAGACCGCTGGGGCCAGAGCCAGATGGTGCTGGCGACCACCCATCAGCTGCTGCGTTTTCATCAGAGCTTTGATCTGGTCATAATTGACGAGCTGGATGCATTCCCCTATGTCAATGATCCTATGCTGTCCTTTGCGGCTGAGCATGCGTGCAAGCCGGACGGCCGCTTTATCTATTTGTCGGCGACGCCGCCACCGGAGCTGCAGCGCCAAGCGCATAGCGGCAGACTTCCGCATGCCAGAGTGCCTGTCCGTTTTCATGGCCATCCCCTGCCCGTACCGCAGCATCTGACCATGGCGCCGGTACAGCAATGCTTGAAGCGCAGAACTCTGCCCGGGAAGCTTAAGAAGGCGCTGGGCAGGTCTTTTGCCCGGGAAGCGCAAATATTTGTGTTTGTGTCGCGGATTTCCCATATTGCCGGACTGCTGTCGCTTCTGCGCCGGAGTTTTCCGGGCAAAGCCATTGAAGGCACCTCATCCCAGGACCCCGAAAGAGCAGAGAAGGTGGCGGGATTCCGCAGCCGGGCAATCTCCCTGCTGGTGACAACTACGATTCTTGAACGGGGAGTAACAGTCCCGCGAAGCGATGTGTTTATTCTGGATGCTGACAGTGGTCTGTTCGATGAGGCCTCACTTGTCCAGATGGCAGGCCGGGCCGGGAGGTCAAAGGACGATCCAGACGGATCGGTGATCTTCTTATCTCCGCAGTGGTCAAGGTCACAGCGCGGAGCCATTTCGCAGATTCGGACAATGAATGCCATTGCCCGCAGACAAGGGTTGATAAGCAAGGAGAAATGGATATGAAATTCTCACTCTTGAGGCTGGCCAATATTCAATCCTTATTTGCCCCTTCCCTGCAGCAGTGCCTGATCTGCGGGAAACACAGCCAGCCCGTAACAGAACTGCCTGGAGTCTGTGCGGGCTGTGAAGCGGCTATTCCCTGGATTCGCTGTCCGCGCTGCAGTAAATGCGGACGCCATGTCGGCTGTCCCGATTGTACCCGCAGCAGCGAGCCAGGTCCACTCGTGTGTAACCGCAGTGCGGTTGCTTATACGAGTGTGATGCGTGAGATTTTGGGAAGGTACAAATATCGCGGCGATGAGAAGCTGGTTTCAATGCTTGGCCTGATGCTGGACAGGGCATATTCCATTCTGAAGGAAGAACGGGAGCAGTTAATGCACAGCAGCCGCCCGGTGCAGAGCAGATTCTCAAACATCATATTTCCTGTTAGGAAAAGCGAGCGGAATCTTCTCTGGCAGGCCGACTTGCTGGTTCCTGTTCCTGTCAGTGACTCCCGGCTCGTGGAGAGAGGGTTCAACCAGGCCGAGCGGCTGGCGGAGATGATATCCCGGCGCAGAGGGGTACCGCAGCTCCCGCTGCTGATCCGTACCCATCATACCGGCAAACAGAGCTTTAAGACCCGGGCCGAGCGGCTGGCAGATATGAAGCACGCTTTTGCCGCTAGCCGAGATTCTAAAGTTCTATCAAGTTTTGAAGATCTGTTGGAATCATTGAATCCGCAGGACCGGCCTTTGCAGATTATCATTATTGATGATATCTATACCACAGGAAGCACCATCCGTGCGTGTGCGGAAACGATAATCCGGCTAAGCGCGAGTTTGGGCTGCACAGCGGAAATATACAGCTTGACCTGGGCCAGATCTTAGAACGTTCATTTTACTTCCATTTTGAAGGTATGCATGAGCAGCGCAGCCAGCGAGACCGGGAACACAATTACAATCAGCATTACGATCTTTCCGGTCTCGATGTTTCCAATATCGGATACATATGGGGCAGCCACCACGGAAAAAGGCGAATACCAAAAAAATTTGCTGCCGCTGAGTCCAAGACTAAGATTAGTAATCGTAGCGGCTACTGCCACCAGCACGGGAACAAGCAGTGAGCGGCTGAGCTGGCTGAGCAGAGCGAACAGAGGCAGAACCGCAAGCTGACCCAGCAGGAACAGCCCTGCACGTGCCAATTGATCGTTCAACAGTTCTGTAGGCAACGGCTCTCCTTTAAAAATCCAAATGGTAATATACATCCCTATAAATTCAATAAACGTGCTGACCAATAAAATCAGGAAAGCTATGAATAGTTTGCTGAATATAATCGACATTCTGGAGCGTGGATAGGTGTATAATACAGAAGCCGTAAAATCTGTATATTCCTTGGAGATGATTTGACTGGCTAGTAGAGCAATCCAAAGGGTTACCGTCATGAATGCATACATCAGCTTTTCATTCGAGAGATAACCTTCCCAGGACATTGGTTCTCCGAGGCGCATTACCATAAACAACAATGGGCCAAACAGGCTTACTGCGGGCAGTGCCCAGAAGAGCGGCGATTTTCGGAACTTGAGCCATTCACAGTACAGCATCTTAGTTCAGCTCCTTTTGGCTGGTAACATGGATGAAGAAATCCTCGAGTGAGTCGGCGCGGATGGCCAGCTCTTTCACTTCAATCCCGTGCACCACCAGCTGGCGGTTGATTTCACCGCTGTTGTCGAAGCCCTCGTACAAGCGGAGTACTCCCTTTTCCCACACCTGGAACTTGTGGATTCCAAGCTGGTGCTCCAATAACACGGCCGTCTGCTGATCATCATTCACCTTAAGCTCAAGATAGTGGCGGTTTTTGCCCTGGATCTCTTCGTAATCCAACTGCTCAATGAGTCTGCCTTTATGCATAATACCGATCCGGTTGGCCATAAGCTCGATTTCACCCAAAATATGGCTGGAGATCAGCACGGTCAATTCCCGCTTCTTCTGCAGGTCTACAATAAGCTCGCGGGTATCCTTAATGCCAAGGGGATCAAGCCCATTAATCGGCTCATCCAGGATGAGCATGTCCGGACGATGCATGAGTGAACGGGCAATGCCGAGACGCTGGCGCATGCCGAGTGAGAGCTGTTTTGCCTTTTTATGTGCGGCCTGCTGCAGACCGACCAGCTTCAGGTGCTCCATCACGGATTCCCTCTCGGGAATGCCGCTCATCCGGCGGTGAATTTCGAGATTCTCGGCGGCTGTCAGGTGTGGATAGAATCCCGGGGTTTCAATAATAGAGCCAATCCGGCTGTAAAGCGTTCTGTGCAGCGGATTACCAAGCCATTCGATGCTGCCTGAGGTAGGCTGGATTAATCCCAGAAGCATGCGCAGGGTCGTAGTTTTGCCGGCTCCGTTCTGACCGAGAAGACCATAAATATCACCCTGGCGCACGGTCAGGTTCAAATTTTCAACTACGGCCGAGTTTCGGTAGTGCTTGTTTAAGTCACGGGTTTGCAGAATAGGAATCATTGATTGTCTCTCCTCAGTAAAGGTATGGACTCAGCTTAGAGGAATACCCTTACTTAACTATGACTTAATTCTTACTTTTTCTTTAATATTCCTACATTCAGCAAGAGGAAGCCTTAGGCAGCTGCAGAATAAAAGAGGTGCGTTCCCCAGGTATCGAAGCGGCATGGAGACTTCCCCCCTGCTTGAGCGCGAGCTGTCTGGCTATCGTGAGTCCCAAGCCGCTGCCGCTGCTGCCGGATGTACGTGCGGGTTCAAGCGTGTACGTTCTTTCGAAAATAAGCTTCAAGTTCCCCGGTGCAACCCCCGGCCCGTTATCCCAGATTTCAAGCGAAATGTGATCCTCTGTTTCGGTGAGCCGAACCCCAATCTTTCCGGAGGAAGCACCATGCTGCAAGCTGTTAGAAAGTAAATTGCCAACGATGCGTTCCACAGCCATGTTATCGCCAAGTGCATACAATCGTTTTTCCGGAATCTCCACAACAGGCTCCAGCGACAGGTTGAGAAAAATAGGGTAGAGGCCGACCAGCATTTCCTTGGCTAATCTGTTCATGTCTATAGGGACGTTTTGCAGGGGGAGATCCCCGGCTTCAATCTTCGCCAATTGAAAAAACTGATCCAGCAGCTCATACATCGAGCGGGATTTCTTATAAGCGATGTTCATGAATTGTTTCTGCTCCGCACCGCTCAGATTCTTATCGGTTTGCAGTACCTCTAAATAGCCCATCACAGAGGTCAAAGGGGTGCGTAAATCATGCGAGATATTCGATACCAGCCGTTTATGCGCGTCCTCTGCTTGCCTTGTACGGGATTCAGCATTTTGCAGACGATCCAGAAGACTGTTAATGCCGGAAGCTAACTTGCGAAGTATAGGGTTTTCGCTAAAGATCCGAACTCGCTCATTGGGCAGAGTCTGTCCGGGTTCGGTGAAGGTAGTCTTGTTCAAAAGAAACTCATGGACATGACTCAGTTCGCGATGAAGCCGCAGTAAGCGGAAGATAAGGACTATGGCCAACAGGACAGCAAGAATCAGGCTGATAGTAAGGACAAGAACCGTCATACTTCACCCCATTTGTAGCCCATTCCCCAGACTGTGATGATATGCCGGGGGAGGGAAGGGTCTTCTTCAATTTTGGAGCGTAGGCGGCGAATGTGTACAGAAATGGTGTTTTCCGCACCCGCACCTGCATAATCTTCACCCCAGATTCGGGTATATAGATTTTCCCGGGTGAACACTTTTTTGGGATGAGAGGCCAGCAAATAGACGATTTGAAATTCCGTGGCCGTCAGACCGAGGGAGACACCGTTTTGCAGGACTGAGCACTGTTCGGGATCAATTAGTAGATCGCCGCAGGAGATGTATGGATTGCTCTGTTCAAGGAGAGGATCGGCTGAAAAATCAATATACCGCCGGATAAGTGCCTTTGCACGGGCTATTAATTCAAAGATACTGAAAGGCTTAATAATATAGTCGTCAGCTCCGCTGCCAAGACCGATGATCTTATCCGTTTCCCCGTCTTTGGCGGTCATAATCAGCACGGGCACGTAGCTGACCGCACGGATTCTTCGCAGCACCTCCAGTCCATCCATCCCTGGCAGCATCAGATCGAGCAGTACAAGCTGAAAAGGGCCGTTGCGCTCAAAAGCTGCCTTTGCCTCAAGGCCGTTCCCGATCCGCACGCATTCCATGCCTTCCTTATGAAAATATCGTTCGAGCAGCCCGGAAATTTCCAGATCATCTTCAATGACAAGAATACGAATCATGTGATTTCTCCTTTGATATGACCGTTTAGCATATTTTTTGCTATTATAATATAATTAAAGCGATTTTTTAGCCGATACTAATCATAGACGGAATTTCAGCTATCATGTAATCTAGAGCATAAGACGTGAATTCACAGTAAAGAATGTAAGAAGGGAGCCGCTGCCGAAATGAATTTAGACAATTGTCCAAAGTGCGGCCGGTTATATGTCAAAAATATCATGGACCTGTGCCAGCCCTGTCTCAAAGAGCTTGAACATCAATATGAAATCTGCGTAGAATATCTGCGCAAAAACAGAGGCACCAATATTCAGGAGCTGTCCGATGCTACGGAGATTCCGATCAAGGAAATCACCCGTTTTATTCGCGAAGGCCGAATTTCCATAGCAAATGCGCCTAATATGATGCTGCCGTGCGAAGTATGTGGAACCTTGATCCGCGAAGGGCATATGTGCGACAGCTGCCGCTCCCGTCTGACGAAAGATCTTGCAAATGCTGCTAAAGAAAGTGCCGCTGCAGAACCTGTTAAGAAGTCATCTGAGGGCGCCTACCGGGCAGTCGATAAGCTCCGCGGTATATAAATTCTGTAAAAAAACGTTTGCAGCTATAAAGAATGTTTCAACGTAGGCCGATAAACTTAGTAAAGATTATCGGTTTTTTTATATCAAAAGGAAGGTGGAAGTTATGAAAATTAACGAGACCGGACGAATTAATGCGATTAATCCGTATCAACGCAGTGCGGAATCGCAAAGGCAGGAACAAATGAAGAAGAGTACGCGTAAAGATGAGGTTTCTATTTCTGACGAAGCTATTAAGCTCTTGCAAGCCCAGAACAGCGGCAAGGTTGATGCAGAACGCGCACTTAAGATTGACAGCTTGAAGCAACAGGTCTCCGCAGGTACCTATGAAGTAGACGCAGCCAAACTCGCAGAGAAACTCGCCCCTTATTTTAAGCAATCCTCCGAGAATTAGGTGAACCCATCCATGGCATTGACGAAATTGCTTGAATTGCTTGAGCGGCTGGACGAAGTGCATCTTCAGATGCTGGATCTGGCCGCTGTCAAGAAACAGACGATTATGGACAACAAGGTGGATGGTCTTATTGACATCATGAACCGTGAGTCCAAATTAATGAAGCTGATTGGACAGCTTGAAGAGCAGCGCACGGAGGCTGCGTATGCCTTTTTGCAGCATGTGGGCATACGCTCCAACCTGAATCTGAATCTGACAGAGCTGTCCCGGCTTGTATTTGACCCTGAAGACAAATTACGGCTGCTGCAAATTCAGCAGAAGCTTTCAGACACAGTGCGTCGCTTGAAGAAAGCCAATGAGCTGAACCAGAAGCTGATTGAGCAGTCGCTTACCTTTATAGATTATTCCCTGGATTTGCTTGTCGGAAGACCGAACCAGGACTTTACCTATCATCATCCATCCGACAAGGGCAACAGCGCAGCACGGCCGGGCCTTTTTGACACCCGCGGATAAAATTGTATTTATTACTGGCTGTTTTGCCGGAGCAATCACAAGGGAGGACCAAGTAGCATGACATCGACATTTCATTCAATTGAGACCGCAAGACGAAGCCTTTTTACGCAGACTGCTGCGCTCAATACAACCGGACACAACATTGCCAATGCAAATACGGAAGGCTATACCCGCCAGCGCGTAAACATGAAAGCCGCCTCGCCGATTGAGGCGTATGGACTCACTAATTCTACCGTTCCCGGCCAGCTGGGTACTGGTGTAGAATTCACCTCCATCGAACGGATCCGGGAAATGTTCCTGGATGACCAGTACCGTGGAGAAAGTGCCGCCAGCGGCAACTGGACCATCCAATCGGATACCCTCGATAAGCTGGAAGCTATTGTAAATGAACCTTCAAATACAGGCATCCGGACCGTACTCGATAACTTCTGGAAGTCCTGGTCAGATTTGAGCAAGAATCCAGAGGACCCAACGGCCCGTAAGATTGTAGTGCAGACCACACAATCGCTCACTGATGCAATCAATTATATGAGCACCCAATTAAATAATCTTGACCGTGATCTTACCTCCAATATTGATGTAAAGGGGAAGGAAATTCAAACCTACCTCAGTTCTATCGTTGACCTGAACCAATCCATTGCCAAGATTGAAGGCATGGGCGATCAAGCCAATGATCTGCGGGATCAACGTGACCTGTTGACGGACAAGCTCTCCAAGATTGCTAATATCACGGTGGTAGATACGGATGCCGGATATAACATCTCATTGGGGGGGCGGAATCTTGTGCAGGGAGCAGCGCTCAGCGCAACGGTAGACAGCGCGTTCCTTAATGCTGCTTATGACTCTGGAGATCTGAAGGCTGGAGAAGCTTACGGGATGATATTTTCCAACAGAACTTATGTCACGGATTACAAGAAACAGCTTGATACCTTGGCTAATACGATTGCTAACGGAGAGGTGCAGGTTACTATTCCGGCAGGCTCTACTGTTCCCGCAGGAACTACTGTACTCAAAGACTCAGAAATCATAAATGTGGACGGGACAAAGACCCCGCTGCTTGCAGGTGCTGCAATTCCTATTCCTCTAACTGGTGATCTAAAGACTACTGTTAAGGGCTTGAACGGCTTGCATCAGTTAGGATTTGGTATGGATGGCAGCTCAGGCCGCGCATTCTTTACCCCTGCTGTCGCAGGTGAAGCTATCACTGCCGGCAATATTCGGTTGAATCCGGAGATTGCAGCCGACCCAAGCCTATTTGCCACTTCGATGCGTGCAACTACTGATACCGCTGGCAAGGTTTCAGTGATCAAAGGCAATAATACCTTGGCCCTAATGTTCAGCAATCTCAAAGATAACAATACATTTACTACAGCAAGCGGCTCTACAACAGGCACTGTCGGGTCCTACCTCAGCTCTATGGTCGGCCAGCTTGGTATCCAATCACAAGAGGCTGCCCGCCAGGCGAGCAATTCGGACTTTCTGGTCGAGCAAGTGAATTCCCGCCGCCAGTCTGTAAGCGGGGTATCACTGGATGAAGAAATGTCGAATATGCTGGTATTCCAGCACGCTTACAGCGCTGCTGCTCGCTTTATGACAACTTTTGATGAAATGCTCGATAAATTGATTAATTCTACCGGCACCGTCGGCAGATAGAGGAGGAAGAGCATATGTTGAGGGTAACCTCCAATATGATGAATTCACAGCTGCTGCTTAACTTGAACCGCAATGCGCGTACCATGAACGATACACAGCTGCAGCTGGCCACTGGGCGGAAGATCAACAAGCCCTCCGACGACCCTGTAGGGATTACATATTCCTTGCGTTACCGTGCGGAGCTTTCGTCAAATGAACAATATACCAAGAACGTAGACAGTGCAGTCTCTTGGCTGGATTATAATGATACAGTGTTAGGACAGGCTGGGGAGGTTGTTCAAAAGTTACGGGAGTTGACGGTGCAAGCATCGACGGGCAGTAATCCGCAGTCTGCTTTAGACAGTATTAATAAGGAAGTCCTGCAGCTCCAAGAACAGCTTGTGGATATTTCAAACAGCAAGCTCAACGGCAAATACATCTTTAATGGTGAGAAATATGATACCAAGCCGTATGATTTTGCCAAAAACGCTGACGGTACCTATAATACTACTCAGGCTGTAATAACAGATCCTGGTCAAATTCAGTATATCGTAGGTGAAGGTGTGCAGATGCCTATTAATTTAACCGGAAATGAGGTGTTTGGAGATACTGCTGATCCCGACAATCTCTTTAAGATTATTAATGATATTTCAGCGGCATTGAGCTCCGGAAATTATTCTGCAGTCTCAGCACAGCTTACTAATATCGACACACGAATGGAGACTATATTAGCAGCCCGCTCTGAGATAGGTGCCAAAACCAATCGTGTTGAATTAATGCAGGATCGTCTAAGTGACCTGAATGTGAATCTTACGGATCTGCAAGCCAAGACAGAGGATGCTGACTACGAGGGACTGATCATGCAGTCTAAGATTCAGGAGAACATCTATAATGCTTCTCTATCCGTGGGTGCGAAGATCATCTCTACTTCTCTGGTTGATTTCATAAGATAGTGGAGGTGATCTCTGTTGATCCAACCTGTCGTACAAATACGCCAGTCTCCTGCTGTTATGAACATAGATGCAGATCCAGGCACATTTTCTATAAGACAGCCCAAGGCTGATGTGAGCATAACGACTACTCCAGGAGAACTTACCGTTCACTCCACCCGTCCAGAGCTAACCGTAGATCAATCAAAAGCATGGGCAGCGTATAACGGTGGTAAAATGCTGGAAATGAATAAACGTATCTATTCCGGTATTGAGCAGTTGTATTTACAAGGAATTGCCAGACGGGTAGAGCAGGGAAATCGGATGGCCGAATTTTTCAAGCCAGGGAATACAATTAGTGAAGTGTATGGAACGGATACTTTGCCGAACTCCTTTCCTGAGATGCGTGGTCCTGCATCCTATGACAATGTGGACATTCATATTCAAACGCAGGCGCCGCAGCTTAGTTACCGGCCTGCACAGGTGGATGTGGAGATCGAAAGGAATGCTCCTGAGATTGAGTTCACCCGTGGCAAGCTGGATATTTATATGCAGAGTTACGGCTCTTTACAATTTATTCCCCCGGAAATCAATGTTCAAAGGTAGCTTCCAAGCTATAGACGTGCCTTACAGCGCCTCTATAGCTTTTCTGCTTTATATTTTTTAAACAACTTAATTTATACTTTAGGAGTGAATAACTTGATTATAGAAACGTTGTCTTGGGGTAGACTTGAAGTGAGTGAAGAACAGATCTACCATTTTCCCAAAGGGCTGCCGGGTTTCGATGAGGAAACTGAGTTCGCCTTAATAGCTATGGAGGAAGCGCCGTTCTGGTATTTACAGTCTGTGAACGATCAAGGATTATCCTTTCTTCTCGGTGATCCGTTTGCGTTTTATCCGACTTATGAATTCGAGTTACCTGATGAGGAGGCGGAAGAACTGGCAATTGGTTCAGATGTTGTTGTCCGCTGTATTATTACGCTTAAGGAGCAAACGGAGCAGTCCACCCTTAACTTGCTTGCTCCAGTTGTACTGAATCCTTTGGAGAGACTTGGTAAACAGGTGGTCCTGCATAGGAGCCCTTATCATACCAAACACAGCCTATTGCAAGATCAATCAGTAATTGACGGAAAGGATGGTGGATGAAATGCTGGTATTGTCCCGTAAAAAAGGCGAGTCCATCGTCATACAGGATCACATTGAGCTGACCGTACTGAGTGTGGAGGGAGATACCGTAAAGATTGGCATTTCAGCTCCGAAGCATGTCGATATTTTTCGTAAAGAGGTATATTTGTCTATTCAGGAAGCCAATCGTGAATCAGCGGCACCGCAGCAGTCCGATCTTCATGCGCTAATTCATAGGCTTCGCGGTTGATTTCATCTAAAAGGTGCACTTCTCTTTGGGGAATGTCGCAGTTGACAAACGCCATTCCACCAAAGAAAGTAGCCCTTTTTTTGTTTTTAATAAGGTAACTTTCGAAATGAATAATATCTTTTAAAAAAAATATAGAAAAACTTTCTGTTTGCTCTACATAGTTTGCCTGGGGTTGTCGATATATAATTTAGACGCTGATCCTGCAGGGCGGCCGACCTTAATGGTTTGGCGTTTACCACATGGATGTGGAACTAACTTAATTTCAGGGAGGAAATATCAAATGATTATCAACCACAATATCGCGGCGATGAACACTCACCGTCAACTGACTACTAACACAGCCAACACTAACAAAAATATCGAGAAATTGTCTTCCGGTCTTCGTATCAACCGTGCCGGTGACGATGCTGCCGGTCTGGCAATCTCCGAAAAAATGCGTGGTCAAATCCGTGGTTTGGATATGGCTTCCAAGAACTCACAAGATGCCATCTCTTTGATTCAAACTGCTGAAGGTGCATTGAACGAATCCCACAGCATCCTGCAACGTATGCGTGAGCTGGCTGTTCAATCTTCGAATGATACCAATACAGATGCTGACCGTAAAGAACTTCAATCCGAAGTTAAACAATTGGTTACTGAATTGGATCGTATCGGTAACACTACTGAGTTCAATACCAAGAAGTTGTTGGATGGTTCTGCAAAAGGCGTAACTGAAGCAGTAGCAGGTACTGCTAAAGTTAACAATAACTCCGGTGTCAAAATTGATGCTACAGCTCTTGAAAATTTGAATAAAGCAGCTGGAACTTCTACAACAAAGTCTAACACCGACGGAGCTTACATGATCGTAAGAACTGGAGTTTCTGATCCTGCTACTACAGGATTTAATGCCGCTGATTATAAAATTATCGGGCCAAATGGTGCCGATTCTACTGGTATTGCAATAACAAGTAAAGATCTACTTACTTTTGACGCTGGAGTTCTTACAGGTGGCGCAACCACATTGGCAGTTGGAGATCTACATGTAAATATGAAGGTCGGAGAAAGTATGACTTTTGTATTCGGTAAAGACGTGGATGCTGGCAGTGATCTGAAAAACTCTATAATGACACAAATTGGTGCGAATGCTGGTCAAACGGCATTTATCTCCGTAGGAGATATGCGTGCGGACGCTCTTGGCGTTAAAACAATTGATATTTCCTCTAAATTCGGTGCAGCTACTGCAATCGAAACGGTTCAAAACGCTATGCAAAAAGTTTCTTCCCAACGCAGTAACTTGGGTGCTATGCAAAACCGTCTGGAACACACTATCAACAACTTGGGTGCTGCTTCCGAGAACTTGAGTGCTGCTGAGTCCCGTATTCGTGACGTTGACATGGCTAAAGAAATGATGCAACAAACGAAGAACAACATCCTTGCTCAAGCTTCACAGGCTATGTTGGCACAAGCTAACCAACAGCCACAAGGTGTTCTGCAATTGCTTCGTTAATTTCTTCTCGTTTGACCAAAGCTCCGGGGAAACCCGGAGCTTTTTTTCTTTTTTTTTGCTTGACAGGGATCAAATCCTAAATTATCCCTAAATGAAACCGATATATACAATATAAATAGCGTTGCTGGAGGTCAGGATAATGAATGTACAGTTTTCACTTACTGCCAGTTCCACAATAAGCAGGCCTAACGGTACAGAGAGCAATCACAGCACAGAGTCGACATCACAGGTGAAACCACTTTCTCCAATTCAAGATACTAAGGAGATGAATTTGAGAGAGAAGCAAGGCGTGAACGTATCTGTGGCCGAAGAACAGCTTATTCGAACCATTGAGCGAGCAGTGAAATCTCTACAAGGGCCTCAGACCACGCTGGAGATCAGCATCCACGAGAAGACGCATGATATTATGGTCAAGGTACTCAATAAAGATACCGGTGAGTTAATTCGTGAAGTTCCCCCAGAGAAAACACTGGATCTCGTTGCTAAAATGATGGAAATCGCAGGAATACTTGTAGACGAGAAAGTCTAACACTTGGAGGTGCTGATTTGGTTACAAGAATCAATGGATTTTCTGGCATGGATATTGACAGTATGGTCAAGAGTATGATGGCAGCTAAACGGGTGCCACTGGATAAGCTCAATCAGGATAAGCAAGTATTACAGTGGACTAGAGAAGGATACCGTGAGCTGAACAGTGTGCTGTATGATTTTCGTACAAATAAACTGAACGATAAATATAAAAAATCCGACTCCTTAAATGCGAATAAGGCCGTGACCACAGGGAATACAACTGCAGTGAAAGCCGAAGCTACAGCAACGGCAAATGGAGTCGATATGAAGGTAAGTGTAAGTAAGCTTGCTACCAAAACCACTCTTCAGACCCCCGGCTTAGGTCAAGGTATACCCAGTTCAACTTCATTGGCACAGCTTGATGGTGTAGCTTTGTCAGAGCTCTCTGAAGAAGAAGAGGCTGCATATCTCAAGAAAGGCTTCGACATTACCATTAACGGGGTGAGTTTCAAGGATAGTGCAGGTAATTCTCTGTTTAATGGTCTTACATCTATCTCTTCCCTGGTGGCAGCGATAAACACCAATACAAAGGCTAATGCTGTTGCAAGTTATGATGAGATTACAGGAAAGCTGTCGATTGCATCGAAGGTTGGGGGTGCAGATGGGAAGATTAAAGTCGAAACCCCGGCTGGAAGCAATTCATTACTGGCACTCTTTTCAAAGAAAACAGTGGTCGAGACTAACGGAGCTGGCCCAGGCGTCACAGATGACAAAACATTGGCTGACCTGCAGAAGATGTTGGATGGGAAAGACCCTGCTCCGGGTGCTCCGGAGAGGTATTATGATTTTGTTATTAACGGGAAGCAGTTTGTATTTACTGCATCGACCTCAATTGCATCAGTAGTGACAGCAATCAATACAAAACCCGATGTCAATGTGACGGCAAGCTTCACAAATGGTAAACTAACGATTACCGGTAACTCTGGTGGAGAAGTGAAGATGGATGGAGCCTCCTACGAATTTTTAGGTCTATTCAAAGGAGCTGTACCTTTTGCTGAAGGCCCGGAGCCGATTAAAGAGGTTATCAAGGGTGAAAATGGAATAGTCACGATTAATGGTGAAGTTATTAATAACGTTACTAGCAACGTTTTCACTATTAATGGGGTTCAGCTAACATTATTGGATGTGACCAAGGATAGCAATGGAACGGATATTCCTGCGAATGTTAAAACTCAAAGTGATCCGGATAAAGCTCTGGAATCCATCAAGGGTTTTATGGATGACTACAATGCCTTAATAAAAGCACTTAATACCAAAGTTAATGAAACTAGGTATCGTGACTTTAAACCACTGTCAGATGAGCAAAAAAAGGAAATGAAAGAAGGCGATATTGACAGCTGGACAGTAAAAGCCAAAAGCGGTTTATTCAAAAATAACGATATTATCACAAGTCTTCTATCCAAAATGCGAGAAGCGATTACCGAGAAACTTGGAAGCCTTAATGCCATTGGTATAACTACAGGGAATTATATGGAGAATGGTAAGCTGGTCATAGCGGATGAGACAAAGCTGAAAAATGCGATAAGCGCCAATCCTCAACTTGCGCTCGATCTTTTTCAAGGTCCCGCCAATGCTCCGGAAAAAGGTATCTTCAACAAATTAACGAATAGCATTACCGGCACCTTAGATATGATCACTGAGCGGGCGGGTACCAATAAATTTTCCATGGACTTAAATAGTACATTTAAAGAGGAAAGTGTCATTGGGAAACAACTTAAAGGTTACAATAATCGGATTTATATTATGCAGAAAAATCTTCAAATGGTAGAAAATCGTTACTATAAGCAATTCTCAGCAATGGAAAGTGCAATGAACAAGCTGACGACACAGTCCTCCAGCCTGATGTCCAGCTTGGGACTATCTTAAAATAAAGGGTGAGACTATCTTGCTTAAATCTCCTTATGAGAAATACCGACAATCCTCTATCCAAACTTCCACGCCTGCACAGTTAGTTGTAATGCTGTATGACGGTGCAATTCGTTTCGTGAGAACGGCAATGGATGGGCTGAGCAAGCACGATTTGGAGAAAACTAATCTTAATCTCGGCAAAGCTCAGACCATTGTCAGTGAGCTGATGAGTACCCTTGACTATACCTATGAAATATCGAAAAACTTATACTCCATGTATGAATATACGAATTTCCTGCTGGTTGAAGCCAATATTCGTAAAGACATGACTAAGGCAGAAGAAGCACTGGGTTACTTAACTGAACTGCGGGAAACCTGGCTTCAGGCTTCGAAGATCGCAGCAGGTCAGGGGCCAGAGCCGACATCTACGGAAAGTGCTAATGGATAAGGACAAGCTTATTGCAGAATTGCAGCAATTGACGCAGAATATGATGGGGCGGTTATATGAAGCTGAATTCGAAGACTTGGAGTCTTTCGTGGAAGAACGGCAGAAGCTGATTGATGACATCATCCGACAGTTCTCGTCGATTCCTGCATCGGCGGCGCAAAAAGTCGAAATCGAACGAATCCTGCAGCACGATCCAGAAATCACCGCCCGCATGAACGCCCTACGCCTGGAAGCTCAAGATTGGCTTTATAAGCGTAACCAAGCTAAGCAACAACGCAATGCCTACGAGGCCGGATACACCCCGGACAGCTTCCTGATGGACCGAAAAAAATAGTGATTTCCTGATGATTCACCACAGGAGCAGGCGGGTATTAAATAGCGTCTGCTCCTTTTTTGATGAAAATATCACAAGTATGACGACTTTATATTAAATTTAGGGATGGTAATTTATTGAAAGAAAACATTTACTATTCCAATTGACAATAAAGAAGCAGCGGTGGTATAGTCGATTTGTGAGCAAGACTCACGTTCATCTGATGACGAAGGGAATGTTTAATCAATGGAAGGTAAAGTTAAATGGTTTAACGCAGAAAAAGGTTATGGCTTCATCGAAACTGCCGATGGTGGCGACGTATTTGTACACTTCTCCGCGATTCAAACTGACGGTTTCAAGACTTTGGATGAAGGACAATCCGTAGAGTTTGATATCGTAGAAGGCGCACGCGGACCACAAGCAGCTAACGTCATCAAATTATAATCATCCGGCGCAGCCGACCTACATATATGGTAGATGGTTAGCAATTGAGACTACGCTAGCGCGGACCTTGGGACTACTCCCGGGGTCCTTTTTTGTTGTACATCAGAGGGTGGATTTATATAGATTACCAATTGAATGTTATGTTCAACCAGTTTCTGGGTAATGTAAACCGTTGGGCTAATTATATGACTCGACACAATTTACTTACTTAGGCGTATGCTTCCGGGAGGATGTGGAAGAAGCGATGAGTGAAGCCTATGCCCATCAAACACTCAGGAGGATGAACAGCTGAATGAAGAAAACATGGCGTGGATTTATGACCGTACTACTTGGAGTTAGCATGTTGTTCGGGGCTCTGGGCAGTGTTTCTGCCGCTTCGGTGCCAAAGGATATTAAGGGACACTGGGCACAAAGCCAACTGCAGAACTGGCTGGACAAAGGATATTTGGGTGGATACCCTGATGGTACGGTTAAGCCCAATAAGGTGATTACCCGGGGCGAATACGTTGCTTTTGTAAACCGCCTCTTTGGATTCACGGATACGGCGGCTATCAGCTTCAAGGATCTTAAAAAATCCAACTGGGCTTACAATGAAGTAGCGAAAGCTGTAAAAGCCGGATATATCGCCGGTTTTAGCGACAAAACCTTTCGCCCTTTAAGCCCGCTGACAAGACAGGAAGCAGCGGCAATTACTGCCAGATTACTTAGTCTGAACACAGGCAGCACTACACTTGCATTCAAGGATAGTGCCCAGATTTCTGTGTGGGCACGGGGCTCCGTTGCTGCGGTAGCCAATAAGAAGATTATTAACGGGTATACAGACGGAACCTTCGGCCCTAAGAAATCGCTGACAAGAGCTGAAGCGGTTACCATCATCGGAAATTCGGTAGCTAACCGGCCGGGTGGCTCTGGTGGTACTGTAACACCTACACCTACGCCTACGCCTACAACAGCACCAACCGCGACACCTGCACCTTCGGCAACACCTGCACCAACACCAATTCCAACTAGCGGTACAGGCGGAGGCAGCGGTGGTGGAGGAGGCAATGGCGGTGGTGGTGGCATCATTGTTCCATCCGTAAGTGGTGTAACCTACGGCCATGTTGGTGTTGTTACAGCTGATGTGTATCTTACACCTTCAGTGACCGGAGCTGTCTATTATGTTGTGGCCCCTTACAGCAGTACTGTATCGGCGCCGAGCGCGTTGCAGATAAGAGATGGTCTGACCAGTGCCGGAACAGCTGGTGTCAATAGCGGGAAGACTGCAGCGACAGGCAATACAACTGTATCCTTCTCTGTCTATGGCTTGCAGGCGGGTACTGAGTATGCAGCCTATGTAACGCTTGCTGATTCTTACGGAAACTGGTCAGAAGTATCGACACTGCGTTTAACCACTGCTGCAAGCAGTGCAACGTCTATTACTGCTGTTAAACCAGGGGAGATAGGTACGGTTACAGCAGATGTGTATGTCACCTACGGGCAGGCAAGTGGGACTGCTGCACCGGTAAGATACGTGGTGTTGCCGGCTAATGCAGCTGATCCGAGTGCAGCCCAAATTGCCCAGGGAAAAGATAGTGCCGGAACAGCGCTGTCAGCTCCTTGGACGGGTTTAATCAGTCCTGCACCTGCTCCTGGAGTAAGACAGACACTGGCGCTAACCGGCCTGACTGCGAATACCAGCTACAAGGTATATCTCATTACCGGCAGTGAAAACACATGGTCACCGGTGGAGATCCTGCGCATTCATACTAAGTAGAAGTAACTGACTTTGGTCCGGAAGAGGGTGATTAAAAACTGCCCTTTCCGGGCCAATTGTGTATTTTCGGGGATTTCATAGCATCTTATGTTAGCTAAATGTAAAGGCTGTCATGATTTGTTTTTTACTTAGCGCTGACAATTTGGTATAATGAAAATGTAAACAAAGGAGGAGTGCCCATGCAATTCAGCATTCGAGGTCAACAAATTGAAGTGACCGACGCTTTGAGAGAATATGTTGATAAGAAGCTCAGCAGACTTGAGAAGTATTTCGATGCACCCCCTACCTCAGAAGGATATGTGACGCTTGGCGTTGTCCGCGGCCTTCATACGGTGGAGGTAACCATTCCACTGGCAGGTGTGACGCTTCGTGCCGAGGACCGCAGTGATGACATGTACGCTTCCATTGATGCTGTTGTGGACAAGCTGGAACGCCAAATCCGCAAGCACAAGACCAAACTTAATCGCAAGTTCCGCCAGGAAGGAAGCCTGAAGACGCTGTTTGTAGAAGGAGCCCCTGGGGCTGTTGCTGTAGAGGAACAGGATTATGATGATTTGGAGGTTGTGCGTAACAAGCGGTTTACCTTGAAGCCTATGGATGTCGAGGAAGCGATCCTGCAAATGAACATGGTTGGACATAATTTCTTTGTGTTCTCCAACATCGACACTTCTGAAGTGAGTGTTGTTTACAAACGAAATGATGGAAAGTATGGCCTGATTGAACAGAACTAGATTCTGAAAATCAGCAAGGCAATAGCTGAGGCTGCGTTATTCGTCTCAGTCTGACGTAGAAAATTAACCGAGCCCCTATTCGTGTGAATCGAATAGGGCTCTTGTGCGTATATAAACGGAGACAGAAAAAAGGGCAACATTGCCCTCCAAAGGTACAGCGGCATTTCAGCGAAAATATGAAGTTAAAACGCGACTGAACTTTTTTTGTAAAATAAGGTTGCGGCCTGCTCGTATTGCGGCATCTCTTACAAACTGTTACAATTTATGAAGCAGCGGAATCGAAATAATATATGGCCCTTTCAATTTTGTGGGATGGGCTCGATTCCACCATCTGTGTTGCATGAAAGGGGTTAACCATGCTAGGACTTGTAAAGAAAATATTCGGCGACACCAATGAACGGGATGTCAAACGTCTAATGAAGACGGTCGAAGTAATTAATGGACTGGAGCCGGATTTTGTGGCGCTTTCGGATGAAGCGCTCAAAGCTAAGACTGAAGAATTCCGCGCCCGTATTGAGAAGGGCGAAACCTTGGAAGAGATTCTTCCCGAGGCCTTTGCAACCGTACGCGAAGCTTCCAAACGGACGCTGGGCATGCGGCATTTTGACGTACAGCTGGTTGGGGGAATGGCGCTGCATGAAGGCCGGATCTCTGAGATGAAGACAGGTGAAGGTAAGACACTGGTAGGAACGCTGCCGGTATATTTGAATGCATTGCTGGGTAAAGGCGTGCATGTTGTAACCGTAAATGACTATCTCGCTCAGCGCGACAGTGCGCAAATGGCACAAATCTATAACTTCCTGGGCTTGACCGTCGGGGTGAACCTGAACGGTATGGACCATGCTGATAAACAAAACGCTTATGCCTGCGACATTACGTATGGCACGAACAATGAATTCGGCTTCGACTACCTGCGTGACAACATGGTGCTCTACAAGGAGCAAATGGTACAACGCCCGCTATACTTCTGTATTATTGATGAGGTTGACTCCATCTTGATTGATGAAGCCCGTACCCCTCTTATTATTTCCGGACAGGCTGAGAAATCGACAGAGTTGTATTACGCAGCAGACCGTTTCGTGAAGAAGCTGACTGCTGAAGAGGACTACACGATTGATATTAAAGTGAAGTCCGTGGCTTTGACCGAGAAGGGTGTCGCTACGGCTGAACGTGCTTTTGGCATTGAGAATCTATATGACCATGCCCATGTAACCTTGAACCATCATATCGTACAAGCTCTCAAAGCTAATGCTATTATGCGCCGCGATGTGGATTATGTAGTAAATGATGAAGAGGTTGTTATTGTCGATGAATTCACGGGCCGTCTGATGGCAGGACGCCGTTATAGTGACGGACTGCATCAAGCGATTGAAGCCAAGGAAGAGATTGAGGTACAGAATGAGAGCATGACGCTCGCTACAATTACGTTCCAAAACTACTTCCGGATGTACCGCAAGCTGGGTGGTATGACAGGTACTGCGAAGACGGAAGAAGAGGAATTCAAGAAGATCTACGGGCTGGAAGTTCTCCAGGTGCCGACCAATAAACCTAACAAACGTGATGATATGCCAGACGTCGTGTACAAGAGCGAAAACGGCAAATTCAACGCTGTAGTAGCGGAGATTGTAGAGCGCCACAAAAAGAACCAGCCGGTACTGGTAGGTACAGTATCCATCGAAAATTCCGAACGCGTATCTGAAATGCTGAAACGCAAGGGTGTTAGACACCAGGTACTGAATGCCAAACATCACGAGGCGGAAGCAGAAATTATCTCTCATGCCGGACAACCGGGAACAGTAACTATCGCTACGAATATGGCTGGCCGTGGTACGGATATTGTACTGGGTGAAGGTGTGACCGATCTTGGTGGCCTGCATATTATTGGTACGGAGCGGCATGAATCCCGGCGGATTGATAACCAGCTGCGTGGACGCGCGGGACGTCAAGGCGACCCGGGCTCAACTCAATTTTATCTGTCGCTTGGCGATGAGCTGATGAAACGCTTCGGAGCGGACAATGTCCTGAATATGATGGACCGTCTCGGATTCGAAGAAGATCAGCCGATTGAGAGCCGTATGATTACCCGTGCAGTGGAATCTGCCCAGAAGCGGGTAGAAGGCAACAACTTTGATATCCGTAAGGTCGTATTGCAATATGATGACGTAATGAATCAGCAGCGTGAGATTATCTACAAACAACGCCGCGAAATTCTAGAGTCTGACAACATTAAAGATATCGTAGTAGAAATGATCAAACCGGTCATTGACCGTGTGGTTAACGCCCACTGCAGTGATGATATTCCGGAAAACTGGGAGCTTCAAGAGGTTGCTGATTATGTAAACAGCAAACTGTTGGAAGAAGGCGTTTTGACACGTGACGATCTCTGGGGCAAGGAAGTTGAAGAGATCATTGAGTACATCTTCACCCGTGTGCTGGAGAAATATGCAGCCCGTGAAGAACGTCTGGGTGCCGAACTGGTACGCGAATTCGAGAAGGTTATCGTACTCCGTTCCGTAGACAGCAAATGGATGGATCATATTGATGCGATGGATCAGCTTCGTCAAGGGATTCACCTGCGTGCTTACGGCGGTACCGATCCGCTTCGCGAATATCAATTCGAAGGCTTTGAAATGTTTAATGCCATGACCGCCAGCATTCAGGAAGAAGTAGCAACCTACATTATGAAGGCGCACATTGAGACGAATCAGGAACGCCAGTCGGTAGTGGAAGAGGACAAAATCTCCACAAATGCCGAGCCTGCCGAGAAACGTCCGGTGCATGTAGAGTCTGCGATTGGCCGCAACGACCCTTGCCCTTGCGGAAGCGGCAAGAAGTATAAGAACTGCCACGGACAGAACGCGTAAGACATTTGGATGATATTCAGATGTCCGGTCTTCCGGTACAATAGTGAGAAGATCTGAAGCTGCGAATGTTTTTTACCAAGTGCGCTTTAGGTCTTGTCCATTGCTTCAAAGGTTATAATGACAATAAAAAGCGGCTGGGCCCGGGGGACTCCCCCCGTTTTGCGGCCCGGCCGCTTTTTTGGACTTTGGGATCTTTTGGTGACCAAGAAGCGGACCACGCGGAATTGTTCTTTAGAACCTAGCCATGAAGGTGAGAGTAACGGAGGGGAAGTTTGGAACTGGAGGAGCGATAGCGTCCGCCTTTATATTTGGATTTCTACCGTGACTATATAAATTGAACTTAAATACTTGAGATAAGGAAAAGGAGCAATGGAGGGGGATTTTGGAACTGGAGGAGCGGTAGTGTCCGCCTTTGTCTTCGGATTTCTACCGCTAATAGCGGATAAAATCAAGAAATCTGAAGACAACAGCGGCCGGAAGTCCAAATATTCACCGTAGTTGCGACTGATCCTGTACTCTAAAACCTTAAGTTCAATCTATATAGCGGTTTAAATCAGGAAATCCAAACATAACATCGGCCGGAAGTCCAAACATTCCACGCAGTTACGGGCATCACCGAATAATACGCTTTGTTCTGAAGAACAATTCCGCCAGCGAAGCGCGTTGGTCTCTAGAAACGCCTAAGTCCAATAAGCCGCCCGGCGCAACCACTTATTTTTGAAAGGTGAAGTGAACCATATGATCGATGCTAACGTGAAGCAAGACCTGCGTGAAATAGGCAAGAAACTAACCAACCTTAGGGGGTCTCTTTGACTTAGATCTGAAGCAGGAGATGATCGCAAACTTTGAGGAGAAAATGGCTGCTCCCGGATTTTGGGATGACCCCGAGAAGGCGCAAGGTGTGATCGCCGAGATGAACGCGGTAAAGTCTAGCGTGGATCAGTATGAGAGGCTGCAGCAGGATTATGAAGATGCCGCAATGATGGCTGAGCTTGCCGATGAAGAAGGCGACGACGCCCTGGCAGCAGAGATTGCCGGAACCATCCGAAGTGTGGGCAGCAAAGTCGATGAGTTCGAGCTTCAACTGTTGCTGAATCAGCCGTATGACAAGCTGAATGCAATTCTGGAGCTGCACCCGGGTGCTGGCGGAACGGAATCCCAGGATTGGGGCCAGATGCTGCTGCGGATGTATACGCGGTGGGCGGAAAAGCACGGATTTAAAGTAGAGGTGCTCGATTATCTGCCGGGTGATGAAGCAGGGATTAAGAGTGTTACACTGCTGATCAAGGGTTTTAATGCCTATGGCTATTTAAAGACTGAAAAAGGGGTCCACCGGCTGGTGCGCATTTCACCGTTCGACTCTTCCGGAAGACGTCATACTTCTTTTGTCTCCTGCGATGTCGTTCCGGAAATAGCCGATGATGTAGAGGTGGATATTCGTACAGAGGATCTGAAGATCGATACGTACCGGGCCAGCGGCGCAGGCGGTCAGCATATCAATACGACCGACTCAGCTGTGCGGATTACTCACTTGCCAACAGGTGTGGTGGTAACCTGCCAGAACGAGCGCTCGCAGATCAAAAACCGGGAACAGGCAATGAAAATGCTCCGTTCCAAGCTGTATGAGCGGAAATTACAGGAACAACAGCAGCATTTGGATGAGATCCGCGGCGAGCAATCTGAAATTGCCTGGGGAAGCCAGATTCGCTCTTATGTATTCCATCCCTATAGCATGGTAAAGGATCACCGCACTTCCGTGGAAACCGGAAATGTCGGAGCGGTCATGGACGGCGATTTGGATCTGTTCATTGACGGGTACTTGCGGAGCCAAATCAAAACAGAGGTTGAATAAGCGGAACTGTATTCCTACGCGTCTTCGGAGGTGTAGGAATTTTTGTGATGTAAGAATGAAATGCCTGTAATTCCCGCAAAGTAGTTGAAACGCTCTGGAACAACAACTTGACTTGGCGGCGATATATAAGCAAGATCACATCTTAAGGAGAAAAGGCATACATGCAAAAAATCAATTCACGCAACAAACCCCCGTTGATCCCGCTGAACGGGCCGCTGCGCCATACCGTAGATATTGTGCTCATCCTGGTCGGGTCGCTGATTACCGCGCTTGCTTTTAATCTGTTTTTCTTGCCGAACCAGATTGCATCCGGCGGGGTATCGGGATTGTCCGTACTTGCCGAAGCCTGGTTTCATGCGGAGCCGGCATTTACGCAGTGGGCGCTGAATATCCCGCTGTTTGTGCTGGGGATCATCTTTCTCGGCAAACAATATGGAATCCGCTCCTTGCTGGGGAGCTTTGTGCTGCCGCTGTTTATTTTCCTGACCAAAGATGGGCCTGTTCCTACAACAAACCCGCTGCTGGCTTCCATCTATGGTGGTATCGGCGTGGGTCTCGGTCTGGGTCTGGTTTTCCGCGGGCGCGGTTCGACAGGTGGTTTGACCATTCTGGCGCAGATTATCCAGAAGATCACCGGGTTCAGCTTCTCACTCTCCGTTGTGCTGCTGGACGGCACGGTCATTACGCTGGCTGCTTTTGTACTGGGGATGGAGCAGGCGATGTACGCATTGATCGGTCTGTTCGTTACAGGCAAAGTAATCAACGCGCTTGAGGTAGGCTTTAGTACGACCAAGGTTGCGTATATTATTTCAGACCAGACGGAAGAGATATCGCAGGCGATCTTAAACGACCTGGACCGTGGTCTGACCAAGCTGAAGGCTGAGGGCGGATACACCGGCGACAATCGTACGGTGCTCATGGCAGTTGTCGGGCAGAATGAGATTACGAGGCTGAAGGCCATTGTCCGCTCGGTCGATCCGGGGGCGTTTGTCATTATAACGGAGGCTCATGAAGTATTGGGCGAAGGTTTTAAAAGAGAAGCATAGATTTTTCCTTAGGGGGAAGCTAAACGCTTCTCTTTTTTCTTAGTTATCGGGTCACGGGCTGAGGTAGAAATTCTAAAAATGCTTTTGAACAAAGTTGACGTTATGTGTTGTATTTATATTAATTCGGACGTATAATAATACATATTTGCAGGACGGTATTCATTCAATTTATGAAGCAGGAAGTGGGGATGACAGTGGAAGGCAAGCTGAGAGCGGCAATTGTCGGATCAACGGGTTATGGAGGCGTGGAGCTGATTAGGCTGCTGCAGAACCACCCTGATATAGAGGTTACTTCAGTGATCTCCTCATCGAGTGCGGGCGAGCCCATTGAGAATGGATTCCCCCACTTAACGGGAATTATCCAGCGCAATCTGGATGGTGTAGACCCGGCAGAGATCGCCGGAAGGGCGGATGTTGTGTTCACGGCTACGCCGTCGGGAGTCAGTGCGAAGCTGGTGCCGCAATTGCTGGAGGCAGGACTGAAGGTCGTCGATTTATCGGGTGACTTCCGGCTGAAAGACGGTGCGGAGTATGAGCAGTGGTATAAGCATCCGGCTCCCCCTCAAGCTTACCTGGAGCAGGCGGTCTACGGCTTATGTGAGGTATTCGGGGAACGTGCCGCCGGCGTGGATTTTATCTCTAATCCGGGCTGTTATCCTACGGCAACACTGCTGGGGCTGATTCCGGCACTGAAGGCAGGCTGGATTAAGCATGACAGTATCATTATTGATGCAAAATCGGGAGTTTCCGGGGCAGGGCGCGGAACGAGTCTGATGGTCCATTTTGCCGAGATCAATGAGAATCTCAAAGCCTATAAAATCAACAAACACCAGCATATCCCGGAAATTGAGCAGGTGCTCACGGAGATTGCCGGAGAGAAGGTAACCGTAACGTTCACCACGTATCTGGTTCCGATGAACCGGGGGATTATGAGTACGATGTATGCCGGGATGAACGGAAATTATAGCGAGCAGGATTTTGTGGAATTATACCGTGAGTATTATGAAGGCAGACCGTTTGTCCGTGTCCGCGGGGCTGGCGTGGTTCCGGCGACGAAAGAAGTCAGCGGCTCCAACTACTGCGATATCGGGTTTGCCACAGATGCCCGTACAGGCCGGGTTACCATAGTGTCCGTGATTGACAACATCGTTAAGGGCGCAGCAGGGCAAGCGATTCAGAACCTGAATTTGATGATGGGATGGGAGGAAACCCGTGGCCTTGGCTACACGCCTGTGTATCCATAAGGTTCAGCGGTCAAACATACAATGAATGAGAGTAAAGCTTATACCGTCGTGGAAGGCGGAAGTATAACTGCACCGAGGGGATTTACCTCTGGAGGGCTGCACTGCGGCCTCAAAAAAACCGACCGTAATGACCTTGCGGCCATCCTTTGCGAGGTGCCTGCCACGGCTGCTGCTGTCTATACGACCAATATATTTCAGGCTGCTCCGCTGAAGGTGACACGGGAAAGTCTGGCGAACGGGGTGTTGCAGGCGGTAATCGTAAACAGCGGAAACGCCAATGCCTGCACTGGTGAACAGGGAGAAGCCGATGCCTACGAAATGCGCGCCGCCGCTGCACGTCATCTCGGTGTGAATGAGCTGGATGTTGCAGTTGCTTCTACCGGGGTAATCGGTGAGCTGCTGAAGATGGATTGTGTACGCAGCGGGATTGCCGGACTTCCGGAGAAGCTGGATGGGGGAGCGGGTGGTGCGGAGGAATTCTGCCAGGCTATTTTGACTACCGATCTGGTGAAAAAAGAATGCTGCGTAAAGGTACAGGTCGGCGGCGAGGAAGTTACAATTGCCGGAGCGGCTAAAGGTTCGGGAATGATTCATCCCAATATGGCCACGATGCTGGGCTTCATGACCACGGATGCGGCCATTGACGGGGAAGCTCTGCTAAACCTGCTGCGCACGGCTACCAATTCAACGTTTAATATGATCACGGTAGATGGAGATACGAGTACCAATGATATGCTGGTAGCGATGGCCAGCGGTCTGGCCGGGAACGAGAAGCTGACGCGGCAACATCCCGATTGGGAAGCTTTTGCTGCTGCGTTTATACATGTCTGCAAGACGTTGGCCAAGGCAATTGCCCGTGACGGCGAAGGTGCAACAAAGCTTATTGAGGTGCAGATCAGCGGGGCAGTCCATGATGAGGCTGCAGGTGCGATTGCCAAAACGGTGGTCGGCTCCAGTCTCGTCAAATCGGCGATATTCGGTGCGGATGCCAACTGGGGACGAATCATTGCTGCGGTGGGACGCGCGGGAGTGCCTGTATCACCGGAGCGTGTAGACATATCGCTGGGTGAGATTGAGGTGCTGAAGCAGTCGCGTCCGGTTGCTTTTGATGAAGAGAAGGCACTTCACTATTTGCAAAAAAGCGATACGATATTGATTACCGTAGCTTTATCTGATGGGGACGGTTCGGCTACAGCCTGGGGCTGTGATCTCACTTATGATTATGTGCGGATCAATGCGGCCTACCGTACCTGACCAACCTGTTGCATAAGTCCATGGGAAGGATACCGATACTATGACCGAAGAACGTATAGAGAAGAATAGGGCCGGCGGGCTGTTCGTGATGAAATGCGGCGGCAGTACGCTGGCGGCATTGCCTGACTCTTTTTTTGAGGATTTAAGAGAGTTGCAGAGCAGCGGTGTGAAGCCTGTTATCGTGCACGGCGGCGGCCCGGCGATCTCCGGAAATTTGGCGAAGCTGGGTATTGAGAGCCGTTTCGTGAACGGCCTGCGGGTGACGACCGAGGAAGTGCTGGATGTGGTGGAGATGACCTTGGCCGGGAGTATCAACAAGGCGATTGTCCGAAGAATTCAGGGCAGCGGCGGGCAGGCACTTGGCCTATCTGGTGTCGACGGCAATCTCATCATGGCGGGGCCGGTAGCGAACAGCGATGAAGTGGGCCAGGTCGGTGAAGTAACCGGGGTCAAAGCTGAGATCATCAAGGGCATTCTTGATTTGGGTTATATTCCTGTAATTGCCCCTATCGGTGTGGATGCAGCAGGCCAGCGCTACAATATTAATGCGGATACAGCAGCTGGAGCGGTGGCTTCTTTTGTAGATTCGCCCAAAATGATTGTAGTAACGGATGTTCCCGGCATTATGCGTACAGTGGAAGGACAGAAGATTGTGCTTCCATCGGTGACGGTGGCGCAAATTGAAGAATTGATCGAAAGCGGCGAAATCTACGGCGGGATGATTCCTAAAGTGCGGGCCGCGATGGACTGCATTCAGGGCAGTGTGTCGGAGGTCGTTATTGTGGACGGCAAGGAGCCGAAAGTACTCAGCCGGGTGCTGCAGGGCGAAGAGCTGGGAACGAGAATTATCTCATCCTAACAGAAATTGATAGAATGCAAGAGAAGATGTACTGCACAGCCATATTGCTGATTGGAATCACAAAATACAGCGCTGCCGGAATACCGGAAGCAGCATGGTGGGAGAGTGACTAAGAATGAGTAAGCTTACGCAAGCGGAAAAGGATTCTTTGACAGGGGCAACGGAAAACCGTTCAGCGGAACTGGAGGATCGGGGGGCTGCTCCTGCCAAGCTGGGTGCGGTATTCCCGTCCTACGCCAGATATGACATCAGTCTGGTCAAGGGCAAAGGCAGCTGGGTATGGGATGATCAGGGGAATAAATATCTCGATTTCATGTGTGGTCTGGCTGTGACCAGTCTGGGGCACGCTCCGGAGAAGGTTGGCGCGAAGCTGAAGGCGCAGATCGATACGCTATGGCATGTGTCGAACCTGTTCCACATTCCGGGCCAGGACCGGGTGGCAGCGCTGCTTACCGGCAACAGCTGTGCGGATCAGGTGTTCTTTTGCAACAGTGGTGCAGAAGCGAATGAGGCTGCGATCAAGCTGGCCCGCCGCTATCACCAGAAGGTAAAGGGCACGGGGCGTTATGAGGTTATTACGTTCGAACAATCCTTCCATGGCCGCACATTGGCGACACTTACGGCTACCGGCCAGCAAAAGGTGAAAGAAGGCTTCCTGCCGCTTCCGGCAGGCTTTAAGACGGTGCCTTTGCATGATCTTCCGGCGCTTAAGGAAGCGATCTCCGAGAATACGGCAGCCATTATGCTGGAGATGGTGCTGGCGGAAGGCGGCGTGCTTGAAGTGAAGCAGGAGTTCCTGGACGCAGTGGTGGAACTGTGCAAGGAGCATGGTCTGCTGCTGATCGTCGATGAAGTGCAGACCGGCATGGGCCGTACCGGCAAGCTGTTTGCACATCAGCATTACGGCATTGAGCCGGATATTTTTACTTTGGCTAAAGGTGTGGCCAGCGGTTTTCCGGCGGGGGTTATGCTGGGCAAAGGCTATTTGCGTGAAGCGTTCAGCCCGGGCAGCCATGCGAGCACCTTCGGGGGCACGCCGCTTGCCGCAGCGGTGATGGAAGCGACCATCGAGACGATGCTTGAAGATGAGCTGCCGCAGCGCGCAGCCGAAATGGGCCGGTACCTCACCGGATTGCTGGGAGAGAAGCTGGCAGATACGCCGTTTGTGAAGGAGATCCGCGGCAAAGGCTTGTTGATCGGCATCGAATGCCAGTCGCCGGTAAGCGATATTGTGCTGGCCGGACAGAAGCAGGGATTGCTGTTCGTACAGGCCGGACCGAATGTGATTCGGCTGCTGCCTAATTTATATGTAAGCAAAGAGGAGATCCACCAGGCGGTGGACATCCTTTCCGAACTAATTCATACTTATGCTAACAAAGAAAACGGGGAGGCAGGTTCATGAGCCAGGGTGTACAAAACGCTGCGAATACAATTGCACAGCAGCTCAAAGGCCGTGATTTACTGGAGCTGAACGATTACAGTCCGGAAGAAATCATGTATTTGATCGATTTGGCCATCGAGCTGAAACAGAAGCAAAAGAACGGCGAGGTCTATCAGCCGCTAAAGGGCAAGACGATCGGACTGATCTTCGAGAAATCCTCAACCCGCACACGCGTTTCATTTGAAGTGGGGATGTATCAGCTGGGCGGACATGCGCTTTTCTTAAGTAAAAATGACATTCAGCTCGGACGCGGAGAAACAGTCGGCGATACGGCGCAGGTAATGTCCCGTTATCTTGACGGCATCATGATCCGTACCTTTGGTCATGATAAAGTGGAGGATCTGGCGCGTTATGCTTCAGTTCCTGTAATCAACGGACTGAGCGACCTGGCTCATCCTTGCCAGGTGCTGGCCGATTACCAGACGGTCTATGAGCATAAAGGCAAGCTTAAAGGGCTGAAGCTGGCTTATATCGGCGACGGCAACAACATGGCACATTCCCTGCTGATCGGCGGAGCCAAGCTGGGTGTGCATGTCTCCATCGCCGGACCGGAAGGCTATGAGCCGGATGCCGCCGTGGTCGCGGAAGCGCGTGAGATCGCCAAGGAGACCGGTTCTGTCATCGTCATTACCCGCAGCCCGCAGGAAGCGGTGCAGGATGCCGATGTCATCTACACGGACGTGTGGGCGAGCATGGGCTTTGAGGCCGAGCAGCTGGCCCGCGAAGCGGCATTCAAGGACTATCAGGTCAATGAGGAACTGGTCAAAGGCGCGAAGAGCGACTACCTGTTCCTGCACTGCCTGCCGGCCCACCGCGAGGAAGAGGTCAGTAGCGGTGTAATCGACGGCCCGAATTCGGTCATTTTTGACCAGGCCGAGAACCGTCTGCATGCGCAGAAGGCTCTGATGGCCGCACTGATGGGCTAATTAATTTTGCCTTAGGCTTAGAGTAAATCAAGATTGATCTTGCAAGGGTCTTGCTTGGTCTTATACTATATAAAACACTATATAGGTTGAACTTAATAAACAGCGTTAGAATTCCGGTGCGGAGCAACGGAGTGAAAGTTTGGAACTGTAGGAGCGATAGCGTCCGCCTTTATAATCAGATTTCTCCCGTTGTACGCGGGCTTATAAATCATAGAAATCTGATTATAACAGCAGCCGAAAGTCCAAACCTTTCACGCAGTTGCGCCTGATCACCAGAGTTCTATAAGCGAATTTTTGAAGTTCATCCTATACCCCTCACACGAAAGGAAGTTGCTTCTTCATGGCTAAAGAAAAAATTGTACTCGCCTATTCCGGCGGACTGGATACCTCGGTCATTCTGAAATGGCTAAAAGAAACCTATGATGCGGAGATCATTGCTTTTACAGCCGATATCGGCCAGAAGGAAGAGCTGGATGGTCTGGAGGAAAAAGCACTGGCGACCGGCGCCTCCAAAGTCTACATTGATGATCTGCGCGACGAGTTCGCGAATGACTTCATCTACCCGATGTTCCAATCGGGCGCACTTTATGAAGGACAGTATCTGCTGGGCACCAGCATTGCCCGTCCGCTGATTGCCAAACGGATGGTGGACATTGCCATCGCTGAAGGCGCTACAGCAATTGCCCATGGCGCAACAGGCAAAGGCAACGACCAGGTTCGCTTTGAGCTGGGCGTAGCTGCACTGGCTCCGAACATCAACGTTATCGCACCTTGGCGGCTCGAAGAGTTCCGCAACCAGTTCCCGGGCCGTGCAGAAATGATCGCTTATGCGGAAGCCAACGGAATTCCGGTACAGGCCTCAGCGGCCAAGCCATATTCCATGGACCGCAATCTGCTGCATATCAGCTATGAGAGCGGCGTGCTGGAGGATCCTTGGTTTGATCCAAGCGCACCTGAGAACAAGGGAATGTTCCTGCTCAGCAACGCGCCGGAGGATGCTCCGGACGAGGCGGAATATTTGGAGCTGGATTTCCTCAAAGGCGATTGTGTTGCGCTGAACGGCGAAGCTTTGACCCCGCTGCAAGTCATGGAGAAACTCAATGAACTGGGCGGCAAGCATGGTATTGGTCGCGTAGATATGGTAGAGAACCGTTTTGTCGGTATGAAGAGCCGCGGCGTGTATGAAACTCCGGGCGGAACGATCCTGTTCACGGCACACCGCAAGATGGAGTCCATTACCATGGACCGTGAAGTGATGAACCTGCGCGACAGCCTCATTACCCGTTACAGCACCTTGGTATATAATGGATTCTGGTTTGCGCCTGAACGTCTTGCTCTACAGGCTCTGGTCAAAGAAAGCCAGCAGAACGTGACCGGTACGGTGCGTCTCAAACTCTACAAAGGCAATATCATCGGTGCCGGCGTCAAGAGTCCGGTCAGCCTGTACAACCCGGATATCGCGACGATGGAAGCTGACCCTACACAAGCTTATGACCAAGGCGATGCCACAGGATTTATCCGTCTGAATGCCCTGCGTTTGAAAGTATCAGCAGGTGTAGCGGAATCTAATAAGTAGAGTGTTTTAACCGCGCGTCGGTATTAATCAAGAAATAAGCTCAGCTTAATTAAGCAGACATCGGAAGGCCGTTCCTCCCGTCAGGACAGGAGCGGCCCTTCTGGCGTCAACAGAGGAGGAAACAACAGGTGAGCAAGCTTTGGGGCGGACGTTTTACCAAAGGAACAAATAAGCTGGTGGAGGAATATACGGCTTCCATCGGGTTCGATAAGGCTTTGGCCGAAGAGGATGTGCAGGGCAGTCTGGCCCATGTCACAATGCTGGGCAAATGCGGAATTCTGCCGCAGGACGATGTAGAAACGATCAAGGCGGGTCTGAATAAGGTGCTGGATAAGGTTCGGGCGGGAGAAATTGTTTTTTCCGTAGCAGATGAAGACATTCATATGAATATTGAAAAGAACCTGATTGAGGAAATCGGTCCGGTCGGCGGGAAGCTGCACACCGGACGTAGCCGTAACGATCAGGTGGCGACCGACATGCATCTATACCTGCGTAATCGGGTGGTAGAGCTGGTCGGGCTGCTGCATGAGCTGCAGGAAGCGCTGATTGGTCAAGCGAAGGATAATGTGGAGACGATTGTTCCCGGTTATACGCATTTGCAGCGGGCACAGCCAATCCTGTTCGCCCACCATCTGCTGGCTTATGTGTCGATGTTCCGCCGGGATGCGGAGCGCCTGACGGACAGCTACAAGCGGATCAATGTGCTGCCGCTGGGAGCGGGCGCGCTGGCGGGGACCACGTTCCCGATTGACCGCCATTTTGTAGCGGAACAGCTTGGCTTCGACAGTGTGTACGAGAACAGCCTGGATGCAGTCAGCGACCGTGACTTTATCGTGGAGTTTCTGGCGAACGCCTCGCTGATCATGACCCATCTGTCCCGGCTCAGTGAGGAGCTGGTGCTGTGGAGCAGCACAGAATTCAGCTTCGTGGAGCTGGATGATGCCTTCTGTACCGGCAGCAGCATTATGCCCCAGAAGAAGAACCCGGATGTACCGGAACTGGTGCGGGGCAAAACCGGCCGAGTCTACGGCAACCTGATTGGCCTCCTGACCGTACTGAAGTCGCTGCCGCTGGCTTACAACAAGGATATGCAGGAAGACAAGGAAGGCATGTTCGACACAGTAGCCACTCTTACAGGGGCGCTGCAGCTGTTTGCACCGATGATCTCCACCATGAAGGTGAACAAGGGGCGGATGCGTGAAGCGGTGAATACCGATTTCTCCAACGCGACCGATATTGCAGACTTCCTGGTCGGTAAAGGCTTGCCTTTCCGCCAGGCCCATGAAGTCATTGGCAAAACCGTACTGTTCTGCATTAACGAGGGGAAATTCCTGCTCGATCTGACACTGGAGGAATTCAAGCAATTCTCGCCGCTGTTCGACGAGCAGATCTATGCAGTCCTGCAGCCGGAAGCGGTGGTGGATGCGCGCAACGTGTACGGAGGCACAGCCACTGTGCAGGTGAAGGCAGCGATTGAACGGGCAGAGGCTTCCTTGCTTGAGGCCAATAAATGGGTAGCGCAGCATGGGAACGCGCTGAATAGTTAACTTTAGGCCAACGCATCATCGAAAGAGCTTAAATCAAGAAAGACTGTCTTCAAGCCGTATCTTAGGATGCGGGAGGACAGTCTTTTTTCTATGCTAGGGAAAAACTCTGTATTGGCAATGAAAAGCCTATTTAGATAATGGCAGCCAGGCCAGCACATCGCGGATCTTGGTATCCCAGTAGCCCCATTCATGTTCGCCCGGGCCTTCCTCATAAGTGAGGGGCAATGAGGTCTTGCTGCAGGCTTCACGGAAGGCCTGATTATCCTCGTACAGGAAATCCTCGGTGCCGCAGCATTGGTAGAGCAGCGGTTTGGGTCCCTTCGAGCCGTCAACTTCTTGAAGCAGCCACAATAAGTCATCCGGAGTGCCTGCGATGTCTTTCTTGCCAAAGATCAGTTCGTATTCTTCACTTTTCTTCGAGGCATCTTCCCAGTTCAAGAAATGATGGGCCATATCGAGTGCCCCCGACAGACTTGCAGCAGCGGCAAAAACCTCCGGCTTGCGCAGCCCCAGCTTGATCGCCCCATAACCGCCCATCGACAGGCCGGCCACGAAGTTATCCTCACGTTTCGCTGACAACGGAAAAAAGGAGCGCGCCAGCGCAGGCAGTTCCTCACTGATAAACGTCCAGTAATTGCCCCCTGAGGCCATATCTGTGTAAAAGCTGCGATGTACCTGCGGCATAACCACAGCAATCCCCAGTTTCGCAACATACCGTTCGATTGAAGTCCGGCGCAGCCAGATAGAGTCATCATCAGACAAGCCATGCAGCAAAAACAGCGTCGGATGAAGATCACCCCGTTTTACATTGCTGAGCCCGATCTGTGTAGTGGTTTGCTGCGGCAAAATGACAGTCATCGAAGTGTTCAGTCCCAATACTTCCGAATAAAATTTGCATTCTATTAAAGCCATTTATTCACTCCTCCTCTCAGCCAAATATAGCACAATGCAAATCCGATATACATCCTCGGCGGAGTTTTTTTGTGCTTGCCGGACATCAATCCGTTTTCATAAGAAGAGGGATTGGGTATTTTAGCTTACGGGACACCGTAAGCTATAAAGTAGCTATCGCTGCAATGGAAGCATTTGAGCACTGCTGATTTTTAAAGACAATGAAGGAGGCGTTTAAAGGATGAACAAGAAGTGGATGATCGGTTCGTTAGCTCTCTCCCTGGGGCTGATGTCTGCGGGAAGCGGGGCACTGGCGGCTTCACTGCCGCTCCCGAATACGGGAGTAAAAAGCGTGGCCGCAGTGGCACCGGGCAAAGAGGGGCCGGTACTGATCAATAATTTGACAGTCAATAGCGTGGTTCCGCTGGTGGCCCATGCCAAAGCTTTGTATACGTATACGCATCGCGGAGGAAGTTCATATATGCCGGAGCTATTTCATTATAATGCTATGGAATACCGGTATCTTTCCAGTGATCTCGGAACGAAGCAGAAGCTGCTCAGTTACATAAAACGTGCGTATACCCACAAGGCCGCAGCTTATTATGTACAAAATCAATTTCTTGAGTATAAGGGGAGAATGGCGCAGGTGAATGCCGACATGGGCAATTCACTGCAATATGAGAAGGCCAAGGCCAGAATGGTTTCCAAAACCACAACCTCAGCAGTGTTCGAGCTTACTGTGCCTTATCCAGAGGGCCAGGGCCCGACAGAAAATGTAGTCGTCGAACTGAAAAAAGTGAACGGGTACTGGAGGATTGACACGTCACCGGACATTCTTTTCTAAGAGGCAGTGAGTGGGTTTGCTATTCGGGCTGAGGTAGATCTGAAGGGTAGACAACACCGGCGAACTTGCCGTTGCTTGTAATAATAATGCAATCATTTCTCATAGGCTCGGGGCGGTTCATTGCTTCAGTCCGCACGTTGGCCGGGGAGGCGGAGAGGTCTGCAATCAGCGGCTTGCGGTTCATCAGCTTGGTTATAGATTCTCTGTAGAAATGATCCATGCCCAAACGTCCGGTGGCTTTCAAAAAGAAGCGCTCGCACATCAGCAGGCCAACAGGTTCATTCACGGAATTGCAGACGACGATACATTTGGATTCCGGATGCTGAAACATCACACGCAGCGTTTCACGGCAGGTGCGCGAGGCGTAGACGGCAGGAGCGCTGCGGACGACGGAGGGAAGTCCGGATGCAAGTATTGTGCTCATAATAATTCATCCTTTCAGATGCTAGTTTACTGTCAGTGTAACGTCATATCATTAACAGCGGTGGCGCTGTAGATTATCAGAGTGTAAAATGGATATATACATTTGTGAAACTTATACTTATATTGCCCAAAAAGACGGTCAGAGCATCCGCTGCTGACCGTCTTTTTCGAATTTCCGGAATGCCCGCCAGTAAAGGGAAGGCTCACTGCTGTTGATTGCTGCGTACGCCATCCTCAACCAGTTGTTTTTTGGGCGATTCCGGCAGAGTGGATTTGCTCATGCCGCCGCGGTTGATGGCGATGACCCGTTTTTGCGCCGGGTACACATCGCGTGAGAGCTTTGTTTTCTCTACGGCCTTGCCGTCCTCATAGCGGGTAATATAGGTCTCAACCACATACCCGGTTTTGCCGTTATGCAGTACCCGTGTTCCGCCGGGAGGCAGCGAGGAGTCGCCTACATATTTATCGGTTGGCGGCAGCACCTCCACGGTCTGGGAGTGGACAGCATAGGTAACGTTCTTCGGGAACGTTCCGAACAGCTTTACAGTTAAGGTGCGCCCCTGTACCGCAGCTTTAATAATCAAGTATTTACCAGTGTTGTTGCGGAAGCGGAAATTGATGTAGCCCTGGGCGAAAGTTGCATCCTGTCCCTTGGGCAGATAGCTGACCGGCAGCGAATGATTGCGCCGCTCCACAATTTCCAGCCCCGAGCGGAGTGCTGCGTTGTAGAGGGTGCTGGAGACCTGGCAGATTCCACCGCCAGTACCGGGCTGCAGCTTTCCGTTCACAATGACCGGTGCTTCACGGAAGCCGTATTCAACCTGAGCTTTTTCAATCGCTTTACCGTAATCGAACACAGCGCCCGGCGGGAGCATTGTGCCGTTAACGGCTTTGGCGGCGGCTTCTACGTTAAAGGACCGCCCGGGTCCGCTTGTACCGAGTGAAGTGCTGAATTGGGTGATTTTCCGTTCAATCCCCTGGTCTTTCAAAGCCCTAAGTGTGACTGCAGGTTCCTGGACGGCCAACGGCACTTCAAGAGTGATCCCTTTACCCTGCAAAGAATCTACGGTACTGAGTGTGGTTGGCAGGGCTGCCTGGAGGGCAAGCTCCAGTCCGTGCCAATCCACCTCGTAGGAGGTCTTCTCTGGTGTATAGACTACCCGGTCATCTTCAGTAATCCGCCGCGTGGCGTCAACGGGAATGCCAAAAGACTCTCTTTCCCAGGCCGGGCTTAAGCTGTTCTGGAGCTGGCTGATCTCCAGATGGGCACCGAAGCTCCAGCTGCGGGGGAAACTCCGGCGGGCACGTACCCGGTCCAAGAGTTTTCCGTCTGTCAGCTCCTTCAGTCCCCGGAGGAAATGTTCCGCTTCGTAGGTCATTCCCGCTTGCTTCAGCGTGAGGGTCAACTCCGTATTACCCTCCGCCTTCAGGATAAGAGGGACCGCCTCCAGCGCCTCCAGCCGCGCATTTAATCCGTTGCGGACCTCGCCGATGTCCATTCCGCCGATGTTCCAGCCTGCCAAATGGGTGTCCTTCGGAATGGTTTTTTGGCTCCCATATAAATGAAGCGCTCCGGCGAAAAGAGAACCGGCAAGGATGAGCCCGGTCAGAGCGATAAGCGCAGCATGGATTTTTTTCATGAAAATTCTCCTTCTGGGGGCGGATTGGCGCTTGAAGCGGCGCGGGCCATAGTAACAATGCTATGTAGTAACAATGCTTAAAGAACGGTTTCTGCAACCGATATATATGTACAGGGGACAACAATCACGCTTTTATATATGTATATGTGCGGCTCCGGCAAAACTTTCGGGTACTCAATCGGTTACGGATTTGTTACAATAGATACGCCTGCGATAATAATGCAGTTTATGGAAGCTCCCGCTGTTTACTGTCGAAAGGCAGGAGCCGGAGCAATATGTCAGAATCGGGAAGTGATAAGATGATCGAAATGCAGGACGTATGGAAGACCTACCCGAACGGAACCCATGCCCTTCAAGGTGTATCCGTTAAGATCGATCGTAATGAATTTGTTTATATCGTCGGACCGTCCGGCGCAGGGAAATCAACGTTCATGAAATTAATTTATAGAGAAGAAACACCGACCAAAGGACAGATATCTGTAGGCGGGTTTAATATAGGTAAGCTTAAGCCGCGCAAGATCCCTTATGTCCGCCGTAATATCGGCGTTGTATTTCAGGATTTTCGCCTGCTGCCCAGGCTGACAGCATACGAGAATGTCGCTTTTGCTATGGAGGTTATTGAAGCACCGAAGAAGATCATTAAGAAGCGTGTCAATGAAGTGCTCGACCTGGTAGGTCTCCGCAGCAAAGCGGGCCGTGAGCCGTCGCAGCTGTCGGGCGGGGAGCAGCAGCGGATCGCGATTGCCCGGGCCATCGTCAACAATCCTTCTGTTATTATTGCGGACGAGCCCACCGGCAATCTGGATCCCGAGACCTCATGGGGAATTATGCAGCTTCTTGACGAGATTAATTTTCGCGGCACAACCATTGTCATGGCTACCCACAACAGAGATATAGTCAACAAAATGCGCAAGCGGGTGCTGGCTATAGAGAACGGTAACATTGTTCGAGACCAGGTGAGAGGGGAATACGGTTATGAGTTTTAAGACCTTCTTGCGGCATGTGCGGGAAGGCTTCAAAAACGTATTCCGCAACGGTTGGATGTCGGTGGCTTCCATCACGTCCATTGTCGTCTCTCTCTTCGTCCTAGGCGTATTTATATTGCTGGTGCTTAATGTTAATTCCGTAGCAGACAAGGCGGACAGCCAGGTGCAGATCAATGTGCATTTAGCGCTGAATACGGATCAGAAGATGCGTGAAACGGTGGAGAACGAAATCGGCAGCATGCCGGAAGTCAGCAAGGTTGAGTTCGTCTCCAAGGAGCAGGGGCTAAAGGAATTCCGCGAAGATATGGGCCCGGATGCCGCCGAGCTTTTGGAAGGTTTTGATGTAGACAATAATCCGCTGCCGGACAAGCTGCTGGTGGAAGTTATCGAACCAACAACCGTTCCTTTTGTCTCCGAAAAGATTGAAGCACTCAACAAGACCCATAAAGAGCAGCCAATCTTTAAAGTTAACTACGGCAAAGGATCGGTAGAGACGCTGTTCAAAGTAACGCGTGCAGTACGCAACATCGGCTTTATTTTTGTGGCAGGACTTGCGCTGATGTCGATGTTCCTGATCTCCAATACGATCCGGGTGACCATTCTTGCCCGCCGCAAGGAGATTGGCATTATGAAGCTGGTGGGTGCGACGAATTATTTTATCCGCTGGCCGTTCTTTATTGAAGGTGCGCTTATTGGCCTGATCGGATCACTGGTCACTTCAGGTGCTCTCTACGTTGGTTACAGCAGTCTGGTGTCTTCCGTACAGGGAGATCCGATGCTTGGGCTGAAACTTGTTCCCTTTGAGGATATTTGGTTGATGCTCTGCGGGCTGCTGGTTGGCCTGGGAGTGCTGATTGGTGTGTGGGGAAGTACCGTGTCGATCCGCAAGTTTTTGAAAGTATAAGTCTTCATTCAATACTACTGAAATTTCGAAATGATATATATTTGAGAATAAAGGATGGGGAGTGCGATTTGAAGAAGATTGCCGCCGGATTAGCCGCTGCACTGCTGGTTGTCACTTTAGTAGGACCCTCTGACGGATATGCCAAGAAGACAAGTGTCGCTGAAATTGACAAGCAATTGAAGAAGCTGCAGCAAGAGGTGCAGACGGCCAAGGCTGCACAGGAAAAAGCGGAATCACGCAATCAGGAAGCCCAGCACTATAAGAACAAGACAACGCTTAATCTCCAGCTTGTGCTGGAGCAAATAGATCAAGTGAAAGGCGAAATGAAGACCACCTCCGGCAAAATCGCCAGCACCGAAGAGTCGCTTAATGTTACCGCGGCCGAGCTGGATGAAGCAGAAGCGCGTGTAGCTTCCCGGGAGAAATTACTGGAATCTCGCGTTCGGCTGATGTATACAGATGGGGCGGTATCGTACCTTGATGTGCTGCTGTCTTCAAAGAGCTTTGCGGATTTTCTCGACCGGGCCGATTCGCTGAAGATGATTGTGGATCAGGATCAGGATTTGCTGGTGCAGCACAAATTGGACAAGCAGACCGTTATTGTGAAGAAGCAGGAGCTTGAAGGGCAATATGCCCAGGCCAAGCAGCTGTACACGAATCTTGAATCCCAGCGCAGCGTGCTTAAGGAAAGGGAAGCGCAGAGACAGGAACTTATCGCTTATTATGACAAGGAAATACAAGATACGGATGATATCAGTGAAGAGCAGAATGCTAAGCTAGTGCAGCTTGCCAGTGAACGTTCCGCTTTGGAAGTGCAGAAGGATAAGATTAAGGCTGAAGAAGCGGCACGCAGGGCAGCAGCAGCGAAAGCGGAGGCGGCCCGCAGAGCGGCGGCAGCGGCAGCTAGAGCGAAGGAGGCTGCGAACGCTAGCAGCTCCAGTTCCGATTCGAATTCCAGTTCGAGTTCTTCGGAATATGTTGGAGGCAGTGGTCCTTTCCTGATGCCGGTAGGCCAGGCGCGTATTTCTTCTCCTTTTGGTCCGCGTACCCATCCGGTTACGGGAGAGGTCGGTAAAATGCATACGGGTGTGGATTTTGCAGTTCCGCAGGGAACAAGCATCCATGCAGCGGATTCCGGCACCGTTATTATTGCAGAATGGTGGAGCGGTTACGGAAACTGTGTAATTATTGACCACGGCGGCGGTGTCTGGACACTGTATGGGCATATCCGTGAAGGCGGCATTAAAGTGAGAGCAGGCGAAAAGGTAGAACGAGGCCAAGTGATTGCTGAATCGGGATCGACAGGGCGTTCAACGGGGCCCCATCTGCATTTTGAAGTCCGGATTGATCAAAAAGCGGTTAATCCAATGCCTTATCTCTAATTTTTAGCACTAATAAATATAAATTCGTTATACGGCATATACTGGGAGAGATACCGTTCTTTCCTGGACGGACTAATGTGGGTTTTACGAGATGGACAAGAAGGGACGGTGGGAACGTTATGTTAAAGAAAAGCACAGCGGCCTTTATGATCGTCGCCGCCTTGCTGTGCGGCAGCCTGCTGACCTTGGGCGTAACCGGATATGTGCAAGTATTTGGACAAGCCGCAGGCGAAGGCCTGGCGGCGTCGGTGCGGCCGACCGGTGGCCTGGAGGACAAGGAGTCACAGAAGCTTGGAACCGCTCTGAGTTTGATTGAGGGCAATTATTACGAGACTGTGGACCGGGAAAAGCTGATAGATGGTGCGGTCAACGGTATGATGGAAGCCCTGGGCGACCCTTATTCCAACTATATGGGCAAGGAAACGGCAGAGAAGTTCGAGGAGAGTATCGAAGGCTCCTTCTCGGGAATCGGTGCGGAGGTTTCCTTGGACAACGGCAAGGTCGTGGTGGTGTCCCCGATTAAGGGCTCACCTGCCGAAAAAGCCGGAATTCAGGCCAAGGATGTTATCCTGTCGGTGAACGGAGAATCGCTGGAGGGGTTGGAGCTGAACGCGGCTGTAGCCAAGATACGCGGCCCGAAAGGCAGCGAAGCCACGCTGCAAATCCAGCGGGCAGGTTCTGCAGTGCCGCTGAAATTTGTAATTACCCGTGCTGACGTGAAGCTGGAGACTGTGTATGCGACCATGGAGAAGAACGGGGTGGGTGTTATCGAAGTGACCCAGTTCTCCATGAATACCGCCGAACGCTTCAAGACAGAGCTGGCTAATCTGGAGAAGCAGGGCATGAAGGGACTTGTCCTTGATGTCCGCAACGATCCCGGGGGTGTGCTGCAAAGAGTCATTGAGATGGCAGAGCAGTTCGTACCGTCCGGCAAAACGATTGTCCAGGTCGAGAATAAGGACAAAACGCGCGAGGTCAGTACCTCAAAGGGCTCAAGCAAGAAATACCCGGTAGTCGTGCTGATGAACAAAGGCAGCGCAAGCGCATCGGAGATTCTTGCCGGGGCATTGCAGCAATCGGCCGGGGCTAAGCTGATCGGTGAGAATTCATTCGGCAAGGGCACGGTGCAGACCAGTTTTGAAAAGGAGCTTGGCGATGGCAGTCTGCTCAAGATTACCATTGCCAAGTGGCTGACGCCGGATGGCACATGGATTCACGGCAAGGGAATTAAGCCGGATATCGCCGTAGCCCAGCCTGATTACTTCTCGGTGGCACCTATTAACAAAAGTGCCACACTGCAATTCAATATGAACAGTTCCGATGTGAAAAGCGCACAGACGATGCTGGAGGGTCTGGGCTACAAGCCGGGCCGCAAGGATGGATATTTTGACGCAGGCACGAAGGAAGCAGTCAAGAAATTCCAAAGCACGGCAAAGCTGAAAGCGACGGGTGTCATTGACGCCAAGACTGCAGAAGCTATGGAGCTGGCGCTGATCAAGGTTATTCAGGACCCGGTCAATGATAACCAGCGGAACAAGGCAATCGAAGAGATTCAGAAGGAAATCAAGGCAACAGCGTCGAAAAAGTAAGAAGGCTGAATTTAGCCTTCTTTTTTTCTATGACGGGTAGACGATAGTGGATTACACTGCAATAGGAGTCAAGCCAGGGAGATAAGGAGTGTGACGAACGCATTGAATGTGATGACGGAACTGCTTACAAGCTGGGGGAATGCGGTCATACATCTGCTTCTTCAGCCTTACTACTATATCGCACTAATATTTATAGCACTGTATTACCGCAGGCAGGTTGCACTGGAGCGGAAGCTGATTCATGTGAAGCAGCATAGCTGGGGGAAGGAAACATGGCGGACGATCTGGAGCGGGCTGGTCATGGGGCTGCTTGTCTCGCTTGCCGCGATCGCCCTGGGCATTTCACTGCCCGGGGCTGCGGTAGCTCTCATCTGGGTGGTCAGTCTGGTATTGATGTTGTTCCGTGTGCGTTTTTTATGCTTCGCCTATTCCATAGGCTTGCTGGGAGTTGCGCAATTTGTGCTTTCTTTCTTCCCGGATAGCCTGCAGAGCGGAGGCGTAAGCACCTTCGCCACGGCGCTGCGGGATATGGATATCCCGGCGCTGCTGGTGCTGGCCGCGTTGCTTCATCTCGCGGAGGCGCTGCTGGCGCGCTGGCAGGGCGCGCGCCTGGCAACCCCGCTCTTCCTGGCAGGGAAGCGCGGCAAGGTCGTCGGCGGCTATCAGCTGCAAGCCTTCTGGCCGCTGCCGTTGTTCCTGCTGATTCCCTCAGGCACGGGAATCGGCGACCTGCCCTGGCAGCCGCTGCTGGGCGGCGGCCTTGGGCTGGTCTCGCTGCCGGTGATCATCGGCTTCAGCGAGATGACCCAGAGCATGCTGCCCGGGCGCAAGGCGGCCCGCACGGCAGGACGGCTGCTGCTATACAGCATCGTCCTGCTGGGCATCAGCCTGCTTGCGGCCTGGTGGAGCCCGCTGACCGTGCTCGCGGCGCTCGCCGCTGTTCTGCTGCACGAAGGCTTAAGCTGGTACAGCGCTCTGGAGGAGCGCAGTACCAGTCCCATCTTCGTGCATCCCCCGGCCGGCCGCAAGGTGCTTGCCGTGCTGCCGGACAGCCCCGCGCAGGAGATGGGCATCCTGCCGGGCGAGATTCTGCTGAAGGTCAACGGGGTCCTGTTGACCGAAGCGGCGCAGCTGCATGAAGCGCTGCGCATGAACCCGGCGTTCTGCAAGCTGGAGGTAAAGAACCGGGAAGGCGAGAGCAAATATCTGCAGCGGGCAATATATGACGGCGACCATCACCAGCTCGGGATGATTTTGGTGCCGGAGCCGGATGAATTGCGTACTGCTGAGGCCAAACCTTCCAGCATCTTCAGCATCATCGGGATGAAGACCGGAACCCGTCGCCGCAGCCTTCCGGCAGATGGACTCAAGCGGACCCAACCTGCCGGTGCTGAACCCAAACAGGAAAACGCCGGAGGCTGATCCTGCTGCAGTATTCGTAAGTGGATTCCATCCACACACATCAACTAAACCAATAAAAGGCCTGCATTCCCGCTAACTGCGGGAGGCAGGCCTTTTTCTAACTGAGTGAATCTATGTATTCCAATCCGTAGAGAAACCGGGAGCGCCTTTCTGTCCGTGAACTACTTCCCCGTTCCACAACCGTTCTCTTTAACGTAATTCCGGCTGGCCATCACTTCTCCTGCTGGTTTTTCAAATAGAATATCGCAATCTGTGTCCGGTCACGCAGTCCGAGCTTACTGAGAATATCGGTAATGTAGTTTTTTACGGTACCTTCACTCAAGTACAGCTTGGCGGCAATTTCTTTATTGGTAAGACCTTCGGCAATGGAAGCGACGACGGCCAGCTCTGCTTTGGTTAAGCCGAAGGATTCCAGCGGCTGGCCCTGTGCGGACACTGTACGTGAGGCGGGCTGCAGAAAGCCGGCCATTTTGCGTGCGATGTCGGGATGGATCAGCATGTTGCCTTCATGCACCGTCTTAATGCCCTGGATGATGCGGTCCGGCGGGATGTTCTTGAGCAGATAGCCGCTGGCGCCGTTACGGAGTGCCTCAATGATATATTCATCATCATCAAAGGTGGTCAGCATGAGCACGGAGATATTGGGATAAGTCTCCTTGACGAGACGGGTGCCCTCCACGCCGGAGCAATTCGGCATTCGGATATCCATTAATACCACATCTGTTTGCGGCAGCGACTGCAGCAAGGCTAATACTTCATTGCCATCGCCTGCTGCACCAACAACCGCAATGTCGGGGTCCAGTCCTACCAGCACTTTTAGGCTTTCACGGATAAAAGAGTCATCGTCAACAATTACTACATTAATCATAGCGGGAAAACTCCTTATCTCTAATTTATGATCACTTGCTGCACCTACGGTTCTTCATGCAACGTTACCTAATCTCCGCCTGCCTATAAACCGGCAGACGGGTAATTGCGGTGAATTGCGGCTCCGTACGCAGCTCCAGTGTTCCGCCGATCAGGTTTGTCCGCTCGGTCATGCCTTTCAGGCCCATGCCGCCGCTGCCCTGCATTCTTCGCAGCTGGTCGCCTTCGGGCACTTTGCCGTTGTTGCCAACCTCCATCACAACCTCTTGCTCACTATAGGACAGTGTGATCCATACTGCCGCTGCTTTTCCGTGCCTTAGGGCGTTTGTGATGGCCTCCTGGGCATTTCTATAAAGTACGACCTGGGTACTTGGATACAGCGGATAAGGATACCCATGTATGGAATACGTGGTTTCAATCCCTGTATCCCGCCCGGTTTCTTCCAGCAGGCGGTCCAGGGCATAAGCCCCTTCAAGCTGTGGCGCAACATTAATCCGTCTTACGGCAGCTCGCATATCGTCCATGCTTGCCGCGAGCTGATCGCGGATCTGGTCCATCATCTTCATTCCGGATTCAGGAGCAGCCGGCAAGGTATGAATGGCAGCTTCAACCATCATTTTGACCCGGATCAGCCTGTGGCCGATATCATCATGAAGCTGGCGGGAAATCCGTACCCGTTCCTCCGATTGTGCGGCATTCTCTACCTGAGAGGTGAACTGCAGCAGCCGGCTACGGGCTTCTTCCAGCTCAAAATGCTTGCGGCGCAGCTCATCATAGAGAAACTGCGTTTCCTCGCGGCCGCGGCCGGTCCGCAGGAGCAGTACATTGAGAAAAACAGCCAGCAGGAAGGTAAGATTCATCACTCCCCATTCGGCAGGTGTTGATTGACTGAAGGCGATATTCAGGACAGCCAGATGAACGTAGGTGAACACGACAGATACCGCCTTTGACTGTTGCCGTGAATAATGCAGCAGCGCCGAGATGGCCGGGAATATCATCAGCGTACCGTACTGGCGGCATAGCCAGGCCGTGAAGAGCAGTTCTATGCAGGACAGCAGCGGCAGTGATTTCGGCAGCCGGTACTCAAGCGTCACCACAAGCAGCAGCAGCAGGAAATGCAGGGTGAATAATTCATAGTCGGCATAGTCGTAGACATATATAGTGATCACCGCAGGGAGCAGAATGAGGCCGCAACGCAAAGAGTTCAGTTCTCTAATCAATAGAAGTCATCCTTTTTTCAATGGAATGCCCGAATCTATCATTCTATTTGTTCTTATGTTCATCTTAGCATATTCCCCGGCCATTTCAGGAGATGACTTTAGTCACCCCAGAAGATGACCTTTCGTACCTTCGGTGATGTTGTTGGCGCGTTACAATAAGAGCATAGAGATTGAGGAACAGGGGAGATGAAGAGATGACACTTGCGGTACTCAGTAATGTAGTGAAACGGTACGACCAGAAATTAACGGTAGATCATGTGAATCTGAGCATCGAGGAAGGCGAAATTTTCGGTTTGCTCGGCCCAAACGGCGCCGGGAAAAGCACAACCATCAGTATGATTTGCGGCTTGCTGAAGCCTGACGGCGGCGAGATTATCATCGACGGGCTGTCGGTGGCAGCAGCTCCGCTAGAGGTGAAAAAAAGAATAGGTCTGGTTCCGCAGGAACTGGCCTTGTATGAAACGATGACGGCTGAGGAAAATGTGAGATTTTTTGGCAAGCTGTATGGCCTGCGCGGCAAGCTGCTGAAAGAACGGGTGGAAGAGGCGCTGGAATTCACCGGACTAAGCGACCGGACGAAGGATAAACCGGCCACCTTCTCCGGGGGAATGAAACGGCGGCTGAACATTGCCTGCGCGATTATGCACCGCCCGAAGCTGATCATTATGGATGAGCCTACGGTAGGTATTGATCCCCAATCGCGGAATCATATCCTCGAGTCGGTCAAGACGCTGAACAAGCTGGGGTCGACCATCATTTACACCAGCCATTACATGGAGGAAGTCGAAGCGATTTGCGACCGTGTAGCAATCATGGATAAAGGTCATGTTATTGCCTGCGGCACAGAGAAAGAACTGCGGGAGAAGGTTGCCCATGAAGAAAAAATTGTCATCAAGGCTGTCAATATCTCGGCTGCCCTGATTAAAGAGCTTAGTCTTCACCCGAGGATTAACCGCGTCAAGGAAGTGGAGCAGGCGGTGGAGCTGTACCTTCCATCCTCACAGAGCGAGCTTCAGGACATTTTGTTTATCTTTTCCAAGCATGAGGGGGTCATTGTCTCCCTGCATATCGAAGAGCCGGATCTGGAGACGCTGTTTCTGAGCCTGACCGGACGGACCTTGCGCGATTAAAGGAGGGGGAACCTGAAATGAACATTTTGATAATTGCGGTGTACGAACTGCGCAGGCTGACCCGTTCACGGTGGGTGCTGATGACTTTGTTCCTGCTGCCGCTGGTGCTGATCTTCCTGCTTGGCGCGTCGCTCTCCGGGGTAGTAGGAGACAAAGAGGCTGAAACTATCGACCCGGTGAAGGTAGCTGTAGTGAATGCCGGGGGGACAGGAAGCTCCAAGATGATCAAGACTTTTCTGGATTCAGCCCAAGTTAAGGATTATATTATTCCCCAAGAGGCCAAAACCAGGCAGGAAGCAGAGAGCGGGCTGCGGTCCGGGATCTACGGCTATGCGGTGATTGTGCCGAAAGAATTTGACAGTGGAGTACAGAGCGGGGGAAAGGCTGAACTGGAGTTCATTCTTGGTAATGACCGGATGGATAACACCGTTGCTGGAACAGCCTTTGACAATTTTCTCAGCATCATGAATTACAAGCAGGCCGCAGCCATGACCCTAGGACCGGAAGCTGTTGGCGCCGGAGCTGATTCCCACCAAGAAGGGACAGCCGTAAAACTTGGCGATTTGAGTAATGGAGGAAGAACTTACACAGCCTCGCAATTTTATGCAGCCTCAATGCTGTTGATGTTTCTGCTGTATAGCGGCCTTACGGTGACTCATTCGCTGTTCAGCGAGAAGGACAATCACACGCTTTATAGAATCAACTCCATGCCGGTTAAAGGGTCGGATTTGTTTATAGGAAAAATGCTGGGCATTGCGATTGTCACCATGCTTCAATGTGCGGCCATCATTCTGTTGTCTCATTGGCTGTTCGGTGTGTATTGGGGCAATCGTCCGGGTCTGCTGGCGCTGTTCTGCCTGCTGATGATCCTCGCTTCCCTGACCTTTTCTGTAATTGCGTGCATGTTCAGCAAAAAAGAGACGGAAGCCACGAGTATCATCAATGTCATTACAGTAGGGATGACCTTTCTTAGCGGCGGCATGGCTCCGCTTCCTGATTCGTGGGTGAACAGTATTGGAGCGTTTACGCTAAATCATTGGACGCTGCAAGCCGTAATCCGAATGATGCTGCACTCAGATCTAGAGCAGATTCTGCCTAATTTATGGATGATGCTGCTGATCTGCCTGATTTTGTTCTGTGCGGCAATTCTCTCATACCGGAAGGTGGGATACCATGAATAACATATTTACGATTGGCTGGAATATGGTCAAGCGAACGATAGGTTCCCGCAAAGGGCTGCTGCTGTATATCCTGTTACCCTCTCTAGTGGTAGCTGGTATTGTCTCCGTTACCGGCGGCATGGAAGATAGCAAGGCGGTTCTGCTGTATACCAACAAGGATACTGGAGCAGCCGGGAATCATCTGATTGTTGAACTGGAGAATAGCGGGGATTACAAGCTTATCGAGCGCAGCGATGAGGCTGATTTGAAGGAAGGTGTCACCTCGCAGGACGGTGCGGCCGGATTGTGGATTCCGGAGGGCTTTACCTCGGGAATTCTGCAGGGGAAAGCGCAGCAGCTTACCGTATATGAGCTGAAGACGACAGAGGATTCTATACTAATCAAGATGAAAACCGATGCTATCGCTGTAGAAATGCTGTCAACCGCAGCTACGGTGAGAAAGGCTTCTGCAACCGGGAGTACGGATTCGGAGGAGAGATTCACCGCGATTCTGAAGCAGGCGGAAGAGCATAATGTAGGCAGTATCCGAACCGATTATAATCTGTACCCGCGGCAGACACTGGGTGTTATTACAGGTATGACACTGATGTTTCTGATGAGCCTCGTGACCAGCAGCGTGTCGCTGATTATGGCAGACCGCAGGGGGCGGACAATGATGCGGATGTTCAGCGCACCGGTACGCTCCTATGAAATTGCGCTCGGCAATTTCCTCGGCAGCTCTATGGTAGGACTGATCCAGATCGCTGTTGTGCTATCGCTGGGTAAGTGGGTGCTCCGTTATGACTATGAGGTGCCGATGTATTTGTACTTTCTGGTCCTCGCTGCATTCATGCTCGTATCCATGGGAATCGCCGGGACGGTGGCAGGTCTGATCCGCAATCCGAACAATACCGGGACGCTGAATTCGCTGATCCTTACACCGACCTGCATGCTGGGCGGCTGCTTCTGGCCGCTGTCCATCATGCCGGATTACATGCAGAAGGCGGCTAATTTCATGCCGCAGAAATGGGCGATTCAAGCGGTGGACATTGCCGCAGCCGGTGGAGGCTGGGATGAGCTATGGCTGCCCTTTGCCATTCTGGGCCTGATGGCCGTTATTCTGCTGGCCATCGGCTCCGCGATTCTTCGCCCTAATGAAGCGGGAATCAAAGCGTAGGAAGAATGAACTGTAACACAAAGCCTTTATTTCTCACAGCAGCAGAAGAGGACTGCTGCTGGCGGGGGATAAAGGCTCTTCGTTCTAAATAATCCTTTGATTACCCAATATTCCCCATAAAAAGAGTTGCTAAAGTTATGATGGAAGCGGTATCATTAAATATTGCGAAGCATGTTTTATCCGTAGTTCACTCAATGAAGTAATGCTAACAAAACTTAAGTGTATGCTTTCCAAGTGAGTTTTGTACGAAGTGGATTCAACGAAGTAATGCTAACAAAACATTTAGGAGGTCGGGAAGATGAGCAGTAACAAGTTGGCTTGGACCTGGAAGGTGAAGGAAGAGGACCTGGAGGAATATGTGCAGATGCACCTGAACCCTTGGCCGGAAATCCTTGAGGAGCACAGCAAAGCAGGAATCAGCAATTATTCGATCTTTCAGAACGGTAATCAGTTCTTCTACTGCTTCGAATGTGAAGACAAAGAGGCGGCTTTTGCCTACATTGCCCAGAGCGATGCCTGCAACCGGTGGAACGCCATTACCTCTAAAATGGTTGAGGGCTCCTTTGATTTTAACGAAGCAACACCGATGGAACCGCTCCGCGAGGTATTTTATTTGAAATAGTACGGTTGCTCATATAAACAATTTGTTGATCAACCGAACATTTGTTTGAATTTGAAGAAGCCTGTCCATATGGGCTTCTTTTTGTTTTTTTTTATCGAAAGATTGTACTGGCGGTTTGAGGCAGAACGAGTGGATTATTTTAGGTTTATATTGTGCTGCTTCGGCCAGGCTTTGGCTTATTTGGAGGGGCTCCATCCCGGGAATGGGGTCACGTCCGCCTCGGGACTGAGCGCGAAACCCTTCGTTGGGCGGTTTTGACTTCGGTCAAAAGCTACTACACTAAAGCAGGAAAGCAATGCTTGATACATAAGGGATCAGTCTTAAAGAGAGCAATCAATAATGGAGTGGAAGGGGAAAAAAGAATGACATGGTTAACGAAATGGTCGTTTGGCAATAAGGGGGCTGTAGGTCTTCTAGTTGTCATGGCACTGGTGGTGGGGATAATGAGCTACACCTCGCTGCCGATGGAATTCATGCCGGAGGCCGATAATCCACAGATCACGGTTACAGTGCTTGGACCCGGTCAGGATGCGCATTCGATGGAAACCTCGGTTACCAAGCCGATTGAGGCGGCGACCTCTCAGGTGAAGGGCAAGACCGAACAAATGTCTACCTCCGGAGACGGATATGCCAAGGTAGACATATATTTTGACGGCAAGTCTGATATGAAGGAGGCGGCGCAGGAAGTCGAGAAAGCTGTGGGTACACTGCAGTTTCCCGAAGGTGTGATGGACCCGTTCATCATTCAGCTGAACACCTCAATGATTCCTGTCTCCCAGCTTACGCTGTCGTTCGATGATGGGCTCACCAAGAATAACCTTGAGATTGCCGAGAATACCATCATCCCTGAGCTGCAGAAGATCGAAGGGGTAGCCAGCGTAGCTTTGTATGGCAAGACAGCTCCTCAAGTTAGAGTGAAGCTTGATCCGAAGGCGATGGCGGCAAAAGGGGTACCCACTGCGCAGGTATTGGGGCTGCTTCAGGGGCGCAATGTTTCCGCCTCCATCGGCGAGCAGACGATCGGCGGCCAGACGGGGAATGTGAATGTAATCTCTTCGATCGACAGTATAGATACCTTGAAGCAGCTGCCGGTCGGGGCTGGAGCAAAGCTGCAGGATATTGCCGCTATTGAGGCCAAGATAGACCAGGAGAGCGTCAGCCGCTCCAATGGTAAAGATGTGCTGTTCGTCGTAATTACCAAGGAAGCAAATGCCAATGCAGTGGATGTAGGCGATAAGGTGCGCAGCGCTGCAGACGATATCAATGACAGAATTAAAAATGCCGAGGCCTCCGTCATTTTCAGCACCTCTGATATGGTGGTCACCTCCGTCAACAGCATGATGCGTGAAGTCCTGCTCGGTGCGTTGTTTGCCACAATCGTAATCCTGCTGTTCCTGCGCAACATCCGGGCTACGCTGATCACGGCGATATCCATTCCGCTGTCCCTGGCGGTTACCCTTTACCTGCTTAAGGTGTCGGGAATTACCCTGAACATTGTTACCTTAGGCGGGGTTGCCGTTGCTGTCGGACGGCTGGTGGATGACAGCATCGTGGTCATTGAGAATATTTACCGGCGTATGCAGAAGGAACCCTTGTCCCGTGATATGGTGATCAGCGCAACCCGCGAGGTGGCCAGAGCCATAACCAGCTCAACGCTTGCTACGGTGGCGGTATTTCTGCCGATGGGGCTGCTGCGCGGCGGACTGCAAGCTTTCTTGCTTCCGTTTGCCTTGACGGTAACTTACTCCTTGCTGACTTCGCTTGTTGTGGCACTGACCGTCGTTCCGCTGCTAAGCTCCTGGCTGCTGCGCGGCTCTTCCCTGAAGGAACATGAGCCCGCCGGATGGTTCACCCGTTTTCTCGATTGGAATCTGCAGCGCAAATGGCTCACGCTGAGCCTGGGTCTGGTGCTGTTAGTCGGCTCTATTGGCGCTTATATTGCCATGCCGAAGGCCGCTCTGGATGCTAGCGATGCCAGCAATGTCTCCGTTCAACTGGTATATCCGAATGATGTTCCGGTTTCGGAGGTGTTGAAGAATGGCAAGCTGCTGGAGCAGGAGCTGATGAACCAGCCGCAGGCCCAGACGGTCATCATGCAATCCGGGAACAGTGCCGATTCGGCGAAATGGGGCAGTGTTACCTCGCTGACCCAGGTGGATTATACAGTAATGATCAAAGAAGGAACAGATGCACAGGTATTTTTGGATCAAGTCCGCAGTCTTCAGGCTTCCTATACGGGGGCAACGCTGACCGCAAATGAAGCCAGCATGATGGGCTCAAGCTCCACCAGTGAATATGTCGATATTGTCGGCAATGATGTCGCAGCTATCAATACAATTGCTGAAGAGGTCGCCGCCAAGGTGAAGAGTATAGAAGGTGTGCAAAAGGTCAGCAGCAACATGGAGGATACCAAGCCGGTATTTGCCTTCAAGGTGAATCCTGCTGAAGCTAACGCCCAGGAAATCTCCATGCAGCTGGGGGCGATGCTCAATCCGGTTCCGCTGGGACAGATCCAACTGGACGGTTCTCCTGCCGGCGTTATCCTTGAACCTGTCATTCAGGCGGAATCACAGGAAGACCTGAAGAATATAACCATCATGACCGCCGCTGGTCCGCAGCCATTGTCGCAAGTGGCAGCCCTTGAGGTCACGGATCAGCCGGCCATGCTGTACCATAAGGACGGCAAACCTTATGTACGGATTACCGCAGAAGTGGATCCGAAGAAGGTATCAGCCATCGGTGCCGATATTAAAAAGCAGACAGACGGCATAACGCTGCCGGACGGTGTAACTCTGTTCGCAGGCGGAGCATCGGCAGACCAGGCCGGGGACTTCGGTGACCTTGGAATGACGGCGCTGATCTCAATCGGCCTGGTGTACCTGATTATGGTGCTCACCTTTAAGACGCTGCGTGCACCACTGGCAATTATGTTCTCGTTGCCGCTTGCAGCCATCGGAGCAATTGTAGCCCTGATCATATCCGGGGTAACGCCCGACTTCACCGCGTTGTTCGGCGCATTGATGCTGATTGGCATCGTGGTCACCAATGCGGTGGTGCTGATCGACCGCATCAAGCAGAATGAAGCGCATATGTCGATCCGCGAGTCCATTCTCGAAGCAACCGGCACACGGATGCGCCCGATTCTAATGACGGCGATTGCCACTGTCTGCGCCATGTTACCGCTGCTCTTCGGACATTCCGAGCAGGGCAGCATTGTCTCGCAGAGTCTGGCCATCGTAGTAATCGGCGGATTAACCGCAGCCACTCTGCTGACGCTGCTGGTCGTGCCGGCCATCTACGAGCTGCTGTACTTCCGCAAATCCGCCAAGGAACGTAAAAAGGCGGCAAAAGCTGCGGTTGCAGCATAGGCCGAACAAGGCAGGGAAGGCTTGTATCAGTGACAATTAAGGTCTTAGCTTGTGTTCGACACTTCCATTACGGAATGTGGAGTTCATGAGCTAAGGCTTTTTCATTTATCCTTATAAAATATTTACAATCAATAATATACATATAAAAACAAAATCCCCTACTGAATTATGTAAAATAATATGATTTTTTGTGTAAATATATAGTTTTAACACATATTCATATATAAAATACTTGTTTTTCCATGGGAATATATGTATGATTAATCTTGTAATAAAATAATAGGCGAGGGGGGAAGTTTTTCTTTTCGCTACACAATTTCTGTCGCCCGGTTTAGTAGTGTTCTTGTAAGTAGCAAGGATATGGTGAAGGATTCATTCCAACTCAATTACTAAAAGGAGATGTTTAATTGTGAAAAAAATTCAAAAATCAGCAATTGCGGCACTTTCTACTATGGCCATGCTCTTAGGATCTGTACCGGCTGCGTTCGCCGATGAAGCCGTTACTCCTGCTGCTGCTCCTGCGGCGCAGGAAGTTCAGGCAGCAAGCGGCGTTGTTACACCGCTGGCATTAGCTTATGGAAATGTAGGGGATCCGACTACGTATTATTATTTCGGCGGCACTACTACTGTTAATGTTTATGGCGTACCTGGAGGTGTTTACACAGTGTATGCTATCGACGAAAATGGTTCTTTTATCGACATAGGCATTGGTCAAATCACTTATCAAGGTTCTGTAAGCAGACAATTATGGGGCTATCACAAAATTTACGTATCTTCCAGTTTCCCAGGAACATTTTCCTTTAACTATTAATAATTATGGATTGATTTCTCCGCAATCGTAATTACTATCTTCATATAAACGTCAAAACCCCACCTGCCCAAATGGACAAGTGGGGTTTTTAGTATTTTCACTCTGTTCTTTAATAATCAGTCCGCTCTTTACGGATCAGTTCCCCGTGCTTTCATACCGCGACAGTCCGAAGCGGAAAATGCCGTAGGCCGCAGCTGCACTTCCTATCGCAGCTACCGGGGCCAGCATCCACCAGCCGGACCATTCGCTTTTGCCGAAGATATAAGCCGCCGGATAAAAGCTGATAAACGCATAAGGAAGCACAGTGGAGATAAACACCCGTACGGCCTGCGGGAACAGCGTGATCGGATATTTGGCCAGGTCGGACAAATTATGCACCATTAAGGGAAAGGCATTGCCGGCATTACGGATCCAGAAGGCTGCCGAATTGCCGGCCAGATTGATCGACACGCGGATAACTACTGCTGTCACAAGAAGCAGGGCAATAATTATGATTTTGCCAAAGGTCCAGTGGAGATGGGTGTGGACCAGTGCTTGCCAGACAATAACGCCGCCGATCAGCAGATTTCCGAGGCCGTTAATGCCGATGCCGGTACAGAACACCTGAAGCACGACAGGCACCGGCCGCAGCAGATAGCGGTCCATTTCTCCCATGTTGACCAATCTGCCCATACGCCAGGTCCCCTCGAAGAACAGGGAGGCAATGCCTTCGGTCAGAAAGATCATCGCGTACATAAAGGTGACTTCCCAGAACTGCCAGCCGTTGATGTCGGGAATCCGGTCATAGATGACCCAGAGGAAGACGAATCCCAGCACCTGTGTTAAGGCAGCTGAACACATTAGAATATAGAAATCCTTATTATATTCCATGATGGCTTTTAACTGCTGTATGTAGAGCCTTTTGTATAGATAGAACATGCGTGATAACTTCATGCTTCGCTCTCCTTCCGCCTAACCTCCATGAATCGTTACCTGACGTACTGCCCAGTTCCACATGCATTTTCCGGCAATCCAGAGTGCAATCCCCCAGAAGAATTGCAGGCCGATCAGCCTGACGCTCTCCCAAGTGTCCGCCTGTTCCAGAAAGATCATCGTCGGTGTGTGAATAATACTCTGAAAAGGCAGGAACAATGCGAGCTTTTCCAGCCAATCCGGGAAAAAGGCCAAGGGTACCAGCGCTCCGGATAGCAGGTTGGTCAGGGCGATTCTTGTCCAGACAATACCCATGGAGCCGGTCGACCAGAAGCATAATAATGCCGCAAGATAGACAACGCCGAACTTTACCAGGATCGCTCCGAGCAGACTGACGGCGAACAGCAGATAGACCAGCGCCGACTGCGGGAAGGTTACACCGGTCAGGAAGGTGGCAAACAGAACGAGCAACACCGTGCTCATTCCTCCTTCAAGCAGGTTGGAGCCCAAGGTTTCCGCAAATCTTGCGCTTTGAAAATCAATGGGCTTAAGCAAATCTACGGCAACGCTCCCATCGAGGATTTTGCCGGAAATGGATGTTTCGGAATACCAGGACAACACAGAGTTGGCCAGAAAGGTAACGAGCAAGTAGGTTTTCATCTGGTCCCAGGAATACCCGCCTACGATATCGCGGCCGCTATAAATGCCCTGCCACAAAAAGTAGATTGCCAGCAGATTGATCGAATTGGCCAGAAAGGTGATCACGTAAGAAGTCCGGTAAGCGAGAACATTTTGCAAGGACCGGTTGGCAATACTTCTGTATTTCTTAAGATTGGGTACAGGCATGACTGCGTTCGCTCCTCCTTATGCACCGGTTTCGTTCAGGTTCAGATTTCCGTCGTATACGGCTTTGATGACTTGCTCGATATTGGCATCCTCCATCCGGAAGTCAATCACCTCGCCATGCTTCATCACCCGGCTAACCACTTCGCTGGCGGTATATTCATAACGGTCAAAGGATACGGAGAACTCCTGATCATTCTGCAAGTCCAGCTTCATTCCCGGAGTCTGCGAAAGCTGCTGGTACAGCTCGGGCAATGGCGAGCCCACCTGGAAGAAGATCACCCGGTTTCTGGCGAAACGGGATTTGACTTCACTTAAGCTGCCGTCATAGATAATGGAGCCGTGGTCGATGATAATCAGCCGTTTGCAGAGGTCCTCAATATCACCCAGATCGTGGGTAGTCAGCATGACTGTAGTCTGCTGCTCTTGGTTGATCTTTTTGATGAATTCGCGGATCTTCTGCTTCACGGAGACGTCGAGGCCAATCGTCGGTTCATCCAGATACACAATCGGCGGGTTATGTAATAAAGCAGCAGCCAGATCCGCTCGCATACGTTGGCCGAGGGAGAGCTTCCGGGCAGATAAGTGAATAAATTCACGCATACCCAGCATCTCAATAAACATCTCCAAGTTGGTCTTGTACACAGCATCAGGGATCTGATAAATATCCTTCAGCAGGGAAAAGGACTCCACAATCGGAATATCCCACCACAGCTGTGTGCGCTGCCCGAATACCGCTCCGATCTGGGCGGCATTCTCCATTCTTTTCCGGTAAGGGTTGATACCGTTTACAGAAATACTGCCCGCGGTAGGCATTAGTATACCGGTCAGCATTTTGATGGTGGTGGACTTGCCAGCCCCGTTCGGCCCGACATAGGCCACCGTCTCACCTGCCTCGATGCTAAGGTCCAGCGACTGCACCGCCATCTTCTCAATATGCCTCGGGATCAGCAGATGCTTGACCGCGCCTTTGAGGCCGGGCTCCTTCACCGCCTGCATAAACGACTTGCTCAGTCCTTTAGCTTCAATAATACTCAAGGGTCATCCTCCTTCAGTGTTGATATTCCCATAAAAAGGCGTGTTCCGTTAATATAGCATTGCTGTAATGTCGAAAACTATCACAATAAATCGAAAGAATTATATTTTTATTAGTTTATGACGAATCCTGCAAAAAAACCTCTGTCTGATGAACATACGGATTTTATAGTGGAGCTATATCTGTCCATACTAGTCAATCTAATGATGCATGTTCTTAATTCGCTGATTTATGTTATAATACGTTTTTCTGAAATCGATTATAATAGATTATGGTAAAAATGGAGGTGGAGCTATTTGAGTATCTTTGACAAGACGAGAGTCTGGTGCCTGCCCGGGGACTTGAAGGAGGAACAACTTAAATTATTCCAGCCAGTCGCCATACAAGAAGGAGCAATACCTGCTGAATTGACAGCGGTTTCTTCGAATGAAAAAGGCAAGGACCGTATTTATCATACAGCAATGATTGCTTCCATCCGCAACGAAATGAAAAAAATCAGCCATTTTATCTCCATTCCTTATGTTGTGTTCTTAACTGGCAAGGAGGGCGTCATTCTGGAGCTGGTATCTTCCTCTCCAGATCTTCAAGCGGATATGCTTCAGGCCGGTGTGGGTGTCGGTGTCAGCCTAGGAGGGCAATATTCTGGTTTAAATGCGGTCTCGTTGGCTATGGAAATGAACTGTATAGGTGTAGTTAGAGGCGAGGAACATTCCAATATTGTATTTAAAGGATGGAATTGCGTATGTGCTCCGCTGCAGAGAGATGGCATAGTGTATGGTTATGTGGATATTTCCTTCAATAAAAATGAACAGATTGAATTTGCCATCCCCTTCGTGCAGCAGGTGGCTGAGAACATTTCGGAGAAGTGGATGGAGCAGCACCCGGAGATGCAGCAGTACCGGCTGGAGGCCAGTTTTCAGGAATTTAGACTGACTGCGCGCGAACAAGATGTGTCCCGGTTATGGCTGATGGAGAAAAGTGCGCTGCACATTGCCAACGAGCTGGGGATTAGCGAAGGCACAGTGCGTAACATGGTCAAGAACATCTACAGTAAAATGCGTGTGAATGACCGGTGGCAGTTCACCAAAAAGCTTGCGCATTAACAGATTTTATACATATAAAAAGAGCCGGCCCGCGATAATTGGTATCCAGGGCCGGCTCTTATTCAATTCTTATAGGGCCGGTTTAGGGATAATCAGCTTTAACCGCAAGAGCAGTTCAGTACTGGCTTGCGTGCGGCCTGCGTTTCATCCAGACGGCTGATCTCCGTAGTATGCGGAGCATTGATGACGATTTCCGGGGTCTCATGGGCTTCCTTGACGATTTGAATCATCGTTTCGATGAAGCCATCCAGCGTTTCCTTGCTTTCGGTTTCGGTCGGCTCAATCATCATACACTCTTCCACAGTCAGCGGGAAGTAGACGGTTGGCGGGTGGTAGCCGAAGTCGAGCAGGCGTTTGGCTACGTCCAGCGTGCGCACGCCGTATTGCTTAAGATTCTTGCCGGACATCACGAACTCGTGCTTGCAGACACCCGGATACGGAATTTCAAAATACGGTGCCAGCCGGTGCATCATATAGTTGGCATTCAGCACGGCGTTCTCGGAAACCCCGCGCAGGCCGTCCGGCCCGTAGGTGCGGATATAGGCATAGGCACGGACGAGAATTCCAAAGTTGCCGTAAAAGGCTTTGACCCGCCCGATGGATTCCGGGCCGCCATAGTTCAGCGAGAAGCTGTCATCTTCATTCTTGACCACTGTAGGCTGCGGAAGAAAAGGAATCAGCTTTGCCTTCACGCCGACAGGTCCGGCTCCCGGGCCGCCGCCCCCGTGCGGGGTGCTCATCGTCTTGTGCAAATTCAAATGCACCACATCGAAGCCCATGTCTCCGGGACGGGTAATGCCCATAATGGCATTGGAGTTGGCTCCATCGTAATAGAGCAGTCCGCCCGCTTCATGCACAATTGCGGCAATCTCCACAATCTGCGTTTCGAACAGGCCGAGTGTGCTGGGGTTGGTCAGCATCAGCGCGGCGGTATCGCTGCCGACAGCTGCCTTCAGCGCTTCAAGATCAACCATTCCTTTAGTATTGGAAGGAATCGTCACCGTATCAAGTCCGGCTGCTGCGGCGCTGGCCGGGTTGGTGCCATGCGAGGAGTCCGGCACAATCACCTTCGTGCGGGTTTCGCCGCGGCTCTCATGGTAGGCGCGAATCATCATCAGGCCAGTCCATTCACCATGTGCGCCTGCAGCAGGCTGCAGGGAGACGGCATCCATGCCGGTCAAAGCGGAAAGATCATTTTGCAGGGTGTACATCAGTTCCAGAGCACCCTGAATGCTTTCTTCCGGCTGGTAAGGATGAATCTTTGCCAGTCCCGGGAAGCGGGCAACATCTTCGTTGATCTTCGGATTGTATTTCATCGTGCAGGAGCCGAGCGGATAGAATCCGTTGTCAACGCCGAAGTTGCGGCGGGACAGCGCGGTGTAGTGGCGGATGACATCCACTTCGGATACTTCCGGCAGCACGGCCGGCTCGCTGCGGAGAAGTCCTGCAGGGATCAGTGCATCAAGGTTCTCGTCCTGCGGAACATCACACTGCGGCAGGGAGTAGGCCGAGCGGCCGGGACGGCTAAGCTCAAAGATCAGACTTTGTTCCGGTTTCATAAACAGCCCTCCAGTGCGCTGGCGAATTGGTCAATTTCGGTTTTGCTTCTTTTCTCCGTGACGGCAACCAGCATATGTCCGGCAAGCTCCGGATAATCACGGCCCAGATCGTAACCGCCGAGATAACCTGCTTTAATGAGCTTGGAATTAATCTCGCTGACTTCACTTCCTTTCGGAAGCTTCAGGACGAATTCGTTAAAGTAAGGAGCTGAGAACGCAGCTGCAGCACCGTTTATTTCACCAAGTTTGCCGGCGGCATAGTGGCTCTTGCGGATGTTCAGCCCGCCAACCTCGCGCATGCCTTCTTTGCCCATCACGGACAAATAGACGGAAGCGCACAGCGCCAGCAGCGCCTGGTTAGAGCAAATGTTCGAAGTGGCTTTTTCACGGCGGATATGCTGCTCGCGGGCTTGCAGCGTCAGCACGAAGCCGCGTTTGCCGTTCCGGTCAACGGTCTGGCCGACAATCCGGCCCGGCATGCGGCGCATCAGATGCTCCGCTACGGCGAAGAATCCGCAGGTTGGTCCGCCCAGCGAAGCCGGAATGCCCAGCGGCTGCGCGTCACCGACGACGATGTCGGCGCCGAGCTTGCCCGGCGTTTCCAGCACGCCGAGCGCCAGTGGGTTGGCGCTGACAATGAACAGACCTTTGACGCCGTGAATCAGCGGCTCGATGGCACCGAGATCTTCTATCGCGCCGAAGAAGTTCGGTGACTGCACCAGGACAGCCGCCGTGTCGCCGTTGATGGCTGCGGCAAGCTTCGCTTGGTCGGTTACACCGTCTTTATAGTCAATCTCTACGACATCGAGGCCCCAGGCACCTGCCGAAGTGCGCAACACCTGGCGGGCCTCCGGATGAACAGTTCGGGAGACAATCAGCTTTTTGCGTTTGGTGGCACCAGCTGCAAGTACTGCCGCTTCTGAGAAAGCCGTAGCGCCATCGTACATGCTGGCGTTGGCCACCTTCATGCCGGTCAGCTCACAAATGTAGGACTGGAATTCAAAGATCGCCTGCAGCTCGCCTTGGCTGATTTCCGGCTGGTAAGGAGTATAAGCAGTGTAGAATTCCGAACGGGAGATGACATGATTGATAACGACCGGGATATGATGGTCATAGAGGCCGGCGCCGAGGAAGCTGGCGTGGGTATCGAAATTGGCATTTTTGTCGGCCAGCTCTTTCATATGGCGCAGCAAGGCGTATTCATCCAGTGCCTCCGACATCGGCATAGTTCCCTGATAACGGACGGCCTCGGGGATATCGGAGAACAGCTCCTCCATGGACTGAATTCCGACTGCTTCCATCATTTCGTGGCGGTCTTGTTCAGTCATTGGCAGATAACGGTGCTTCATTGCGGCTTCACTCCCTGGCTCTTTTTGTAGAATGGCGCTTTGACCACGACAGCCTTGAGCTGCTTGCCGCGGATCTCTATGTTTACCTCTGTACCTATTTCACTGTAAGCTGCATCCAGCAGCGCAAGTCCGAGATTGCGTTTGAGTGTTGGAGACTGTGTTCCGGTAGTCACTTCACCGATCTTTACTCCATTCCCGTATACAGGGTAGTGGGAACGCGGAATGCCGCGGTCGATCATTTCCAGACCGACGAGGCGGCGGGGCAGACCGTCAGCCTTCTGCTTCAGCAGCGCATCACGGCCGATGAAATCTTCTTTATCCAGCTTCACGAAGAACTGCACGCCTGCTTCCAGCGGCGTAATATCCGCCGACAGCTCCTGGCCGTACAGCGGCAGCTTGGCTTCAAAGCGCAGCGTGTCGCGTGCGCCAAGACCGGCCGGTGTCAGGCCGTGTGGAGCCCCCGCTTCCAGCAGGCCGTTCCACAGCGCAGCCGCCGTATCCGGCGGCGCGTAGAGCTCGAATCCGTCCTCGCCGGTATATCCGGTGCGGGAGAGCAGAACGTTCACACCGCACACCTCGGCGTTCTCGATGAAGTGGAAAGGCTTCAGCTCAGCAATGGGAGCCGTTGTAACTTTGGAGAGGATGGCCTCAGCCAGCGGGCCCTGCAGGGCGAGCAGAAGAGTCTCATCCGAGATATTGCTCAGGCTGACTCCGCTGAATTCTGCGGTGAGATGATGCTGCAGCCACTGAAAGTCCTTGTCGATGTTGGAGGCGTTCACGACAAGCATGTAACGCTCTTCACCGAGGCGGTATACGAGCAAATCATCGACAACACCGCCGTTTGGATATAGAAGCAGCGTGTACTGCGCTCCACCGTCTGCCAGCTTGCTGACATCGTTGGTCGTCATTTTTTGCAGGAAGGCTTCCGAGCCGCTGCCGCTAACCATGAATTCACCCATATGTGACACATCGAACAGTCCGGCTTGTCCGCGGACGGCCTCATGCTCCTTGACGATTCCGGTAAACTGCACCGGCAGCTCCCAGCCGCCGAAGTCAATGCATCTGGACTCCGCATAAGCAGAATATAGGTCATAAAAAGGCGTTCTTTTCAAAGCGTTCATGTGCTCACTCCCTTGGTCTGATTACATGCAAGCCTAACGGGATTTCCTTTGCCGGCAGGGACGGAGTCCGTTTCTGCCCATTAAAAAAAGGACAGGCGGAAGCCAAATATGCGCACGCGCATATAGACTTCCGCTCTGTCCTTTGTACCTGAGAGTTACCCTGCTGTGAACCCGGCAGGTTTCCCCGTTGGTGACCAGTACGCTGCAATTGCAGGGCCTGATGCTCTCCAGAGATGCGTCCGGCAAAGGTCCTTTTGCCTGAGAGATTCACCCCGTAGAGGGCTTACTCCTTCGGCGCCGTCTTCAAGAGACGGTCTCTCCCTATGCCATCATTCGCAAACCGTATAATTTTCTGCTGTCTCCATTAAAGCGGGTATGGAGGTGCACTGTCAACAAAAAAACGTCAAAAAGATGACAAATTTTTATTTCCTGTCAGTTATATTGACATTGAGCAGGACGATAACTTAGTCTATAACTAAATTCACAACTCCAATTCGGAAATGAGGCGGCTTGAAATGAGTGAAGTGCTAGATAACCTGCTGTACAGCGAAGAGCATGAATGGGCGCAGCAGGGCGAAGGACGGTTAATACGTGTTGGGATTACGGACCATGCCCAGCATTTACTAGGCGATATCGTATTTGTGGAATTTCCTGAAGTTGGATCGGCTATTTCTGCCGGGGACAGCGTGGGCAGCATTGAATCCGTGAAGACGGTTTCCGAATTATACTCACCGGTATCGGGAACGGTTACCAAGATTAACGATGCACTGGAGAACAGCCCGGAGCTGATTAACGATCAGCCGTACAGCGGGGGCTGGATTTTTGAACTGGAGATCGAAGGCGAGTATGCTGACGCCGTATCGGGACTGCTGGACGCAGCCGCTTACCGTGAACGGGTTGGGGAATAGCAATTGGTTTTGTGGAAAATTAATTAAAGACGGATTTCGCGCATTAGCTGCACTAATGTGAGGAGTCTGTCTTTTTTGCGCTTTCAGCGGCTTGGGAAATCTGCAAGTCCCGGATAAAAATGTGGAGCCATCCGCCACAAGAGGGGCAGCAGTGCAAGGCCAATCATGACGAATAAACAGCATAGAAGGATAAATCTGTAGACTTTGCGAGGGGGTGCAGCCGGTCTGAGCACAAAGTAGTAAACGCCGATAGAGTAAAAGGGGTACAGCAGGACAGCTGCCATGGCCATGCAGACAAAAAAGGTCATCTCACCGGCTGAGCTGGGGATCATTGTGTCCGGGTAATACACGGGATCAAGCTGCAAAAAGATAACCACAAGCGGCACATAAGCGAAAAACAGGTGCAGAAAAAAGCAGCGGATGCGTCCGTTGCCGGCCAGACCGTAGAGCATCCACCAGACTCCCAGCCAGGGCAAGGCAAAAGCGCCGCCCGCAAGCAAAAAACGAACGGCGATTTGAATCAGCTTGCTTAGCGGATATACATTGGCTTGTTCGCCCCAGAAAAGGGAGTACGACGAGAGTAAAAGGAAATAAGCCATGCCCCAACGAAGAACGTAATGATTCCCTGGAGAAACGCGGTAACCAATAGCGAGACTAGTAGACGCAGATTCTTTAAAAATCGGGCGGGATCAGGTGATGCTGCGTTTAGAGTTTCCATACCTGCTCAGACTCCTTTAGAAGCAAATGTAACCTTTCATCATCTGCTGCTCTCCGGGCTGAAAGGCGGAATTATTCTTCGTCTTGAAGCTGCCGCAGCACGATTAGCTCGACACGGCGGTTTTTCTGTTTTCCAAGCAGCGTAGTATTGTCGGCAGCGGGCCGGGTATCGGCATAGCCTGCATACTGGAAGGTATCCGGATCCAGTCCTTCATTGTCGAGGAAGAAACGCAGGATGGAGAGCGCCCGTGCGCCTGACAGCTCCCAGTTGTCGTTATAGCGTGAGCCAACCGACACCGGGGTATTGTCGGTATGCCCCTCAATGCTGATGGATGCACCGATGCCGCGGAACAGGCCCGAGAGCTGGCGGAGCGCAGGGAATGCAGGTGCTTTCAGCTCGGCTTTGCCGGCATCGAACAGGAAACGGTCGCTAAGCGTAATGGCAATGCCCTGTGGTTTATCTGCAACAAAGATCTGATCCCCGAGGTTGTTGTCTTCAACATATTTGGTGATGACGCCCATCAATGAGGCCAGCTTTGCTTCCTGTTCCTTGAAAGCCAGTTCACGTGACGAAGGCGGCTGAGCCGCCTCTCCGGCATCGGCTGTGCCTGCAGCTTCGCTTCCTGTCCCATTATCCTGACTGTTTGCTGAGCCGCTGTTTTCCGTTTCTTGTTGGCTCTCCAGAATGCCATCGCCACCTTCAAGCACGGGGTTGCCGCTCCTGAACGTTTCTGAAAGGGAACCGGTGACAATCTTGTATTTCTGCACGTCCAGACTGCTCATGGCGAACATAATGACGAAAAATATAAGTAAAAGTGTAATGAGATCGGCATAAGTGATCATCCAGCGGTCATTGCTCTCCCGGCCTTCGGCGTGCTGCTTACGCCGGTTTCTCTGCCTCATAGCAGCCCTCTTGCATACTCATGCTCACGGCTTCCGGCAGAGTCCGCAGTGAAGGAGCTAAGCTTCTTGCGCACCAGCTGCGGATGATCCCCGTTCTGCAGGGCCAGAATGCCGACCAGCAGCATCTCCATGCCAGCCAGCTCGGTTTGGCTGCGGGATTTGATCTTGGAGGCAATGGGTAAAAATATTAGATTAGCGCTGGCTACACCGTAAAGCGTCGCTGTAAAAGCGACTGCGATGGATGCTCCCAGATTGGAAGGATCGGTCAGATTGCTGAGGACATGGATCAGTCCCATGACCGTCCCGATAATCCCCATCGTGGGTGCGTAGCCTCCGGCCGCCTCAAAAATTTTGGCGTAGCCGTTGTACTTTAACTCTTTGGCATCCATGTCCAGCTCCAGAATCTGGCGAACCTCGTCAGCATCTGTGCCATCAACGATCAGCAGCAATCCTTCACGGGTAAAGGGATTGGGATGTTCTTCAGCTTTTTGCTCCAGTAAGAGCACACCGCCGCGCCGGGTAATAGCAGCCATGGAGATCAGCTCCTCCGCGTTCTGCTCACTCAGGTCCGGATGCCTGCCGAAGGCCATGCGCAGTGCAGCAGGGATATGGCGCAGTTTAGATGCTGGAAAGCTGATGAGAACAGCGGCGAATGTGCCGCCAAAGACAATTAGTGCAGCATTAGGCTGCAGCAATCCGGAGAGATTGCCGCCTTCCCAAAAGAAGCCGCCGAGCATAGCGGCCAGTCCAGCCAGGAGGCCGATAATTGCGGTGATATCCATAGGTTATGACTCCTTACTTTTCTATATATTATGGTTTGCATGAATGTAGGCAACACTGTATAATAAACGGGAACAAGTATTCTTATCTTCCATATTTTTCAGGATTGTATGGAGAGCCAGTACTTAGGGCCACAATTATACTATACTACTATATTTTAGACGATAGAGGGGAGACGGGCAAATGAGCGATATTGTCGTCAGTACGAAGACTTTTGAACTGGAGTCCGAATACACACCCCAGGGCGATCAGCCTCATGCCATTGAGGAATTATTGGACGGCATCCGGCAGGGCAAGAAGCACCAGACGCTGCTGGGAGCGACGGGTACAGGTAAGACATTCACCGTCGCACAAGTGATTTCCAAGTTAAACCGCCCCACGCTGGTAATTGCGCACAACAAGACGCTTGCTGCGCAGCTGGCGAGTGAATTCAAAGAGTTTTTTCCGAACAATTCGGTAGATTACTTCGTCAGCTACTACGATTACTACCAGCCAGAGGCTTACATTCCCTCCTCCGACACCTACATCGAGAAAGATTCCAGCATCAATGAAGAGATAGATAAGCTGCGCCACTCCGCGACCAGTTCATTGTTTGAACGGCGTGATGTCATTATTGTAGCGAGCGTATCTTGCATTTATGGCCTCGGTTCGCCGAAGGAATACGGAAGCCTCCTGCTCTCGCTGCGGGTAGGGATGGAGAAGCCACGCAACCAGATCTTAAGCAGATTAGTAGATATCCAGTATCAGCGCAATGACATGAATTTTGTCCGCGGTACATTCCGTGTGCGCGGCGATGTGGTTGAGATCTTCCCGGCATCACAGGGAGAACATGCCATCCGGGTAGAACTGTTCGGCGACGAGATTGAACGAATTACCGAGATTGACGTGCTGACCGGAGAATTAATCGGTGAACGTGAGCATATCGCGATCTTTCCGGCATCTCACTTTGTAACCCAGGAAGAAACGATGAAGGTAGCGATCGTCAACATTGAACGTGAACTGGAGGAACGGCTGGCCGTTCTTCGCGACGCAGGCAAGCTGCTGGAAGCCCAGCGGCTGGAGCAGCGGACGCGTTATGACATCGAGATGATGAAGGAGGTCGGCTTCTGCTCCGGGATTGAGAACTATTCGGGACCGCTCACCTTCCGTGAGCCGGGAGCAACCCCTTATACCTTGATGGACTACTTCCCGGATGACATGCTGATTATTATTGATGAATCTCATGTTACCCTCCCGCAGATCAGGGCCATGTATAACGGTGACCGTGCGCGGAAGACCGTCCTGGTAGAGCATGGATTCCGCTTGCCGTCAGCGCTGGATAACCGGCCGCTTCAGTTTGAGGAGTTCGAAGACAAGGTAAGCCAGATTGTCTATGTGTCCGCTACGCCAGGTCCATACGAAATGGAACACTGCGATACGATGGTGCAGCAGATTATCCGCCCTACCGGTCTGCTTGATCCGATTATTGAGGTGCGTCCAACAGAAGGCCAGATCGATGATCTGATCAGTGAGATCCGCGAGCGTGTGGAACGCGATGAACGGGTACTGGTAACGACACTTACGAAGAAAATGTCTGAGGATCTGACCGATTACTTCAAGGAGATCGGGATCAAGGTCCGATATATGCATTCTGACATCAAGACGCTGGAGCGGATGGCGATTCTGCGTGATCTGCGTCTCGGTACGTTCCATGTCCTCGTGGGTATCAACTTATTAAGAGAAGGACTGGACCTGCCAGAGGTATCCCTTGTCGCGATTCTCGACGCCGACAAGGAAGGTTTCCTCCGTTCTGAGCGCTCACTGATTCAGACTATCGGCCGTGCCGCCCGTAACTCTGGCGGCCGCGTCATTATGTATGGTGACCGTATTACGGATTCCATGGAGAAAGCTATGAGCGAAACCGAACGCCGCCGGGCGATCCAGATTGCCTATAATGAGAAGCATGGAATCACCCCGACGACGATCAACAAGAAAATCCGCGAAATCATCGAGGCGACCAAGGTCGCCGAATCCAAGGCCGAATATCTCACTGGCGTGGGCGGCAAGATGAGCAAGAAGGACCGCCAAAGCCTGATGCAGCGTCTGGAGGCCGAGATGAAGGACGCCGCCAAGAACCTGCAATTCGAGCGCGCCGCCGAGCTGCGTGATGCTTTGCTGGAGCTGCGTGCCGAGTAAATATTTAAGCGAGTACCGGAACGGCGCTTCCCAGGCCGTTCTTTTTAGATAAACTGCTCCGTTGGCTGTTGTCAGCGCATCCCGAAGGGACAGCCGTCTTGGCGGTTTCCAGTTTTAGCGCATCCCGAAGGGACAGCCGTCTTGGCGGGTTTCCGGTTTTAGCGCATCCCGCAGGGACAGCCGCTCTGAAGGTTTTCAGTTTTAGCGCATCCCGCAGGGACAGCCGTCCTGAAGGTTTTCGGTTTTAGCGCATCCCGCAGGGACAGCCGTCCTGAAGGTTTTCGGTTTTAGCGCATCCCGAAGGGACAGCATCCCGGCACGCAGCAGCATGCAGCGTGCCGGCCAGTGGAGCACTGACGTTGAAGCGGTCCCTGTAGGGACAAGCGCTCCGAGCACCATAACAGCTAAGTACAGCACCACCCATCTCCTTCGCCAACCTTGCGGGTGTCCAGAGGGCGCAGCCCTTGGGGCCCTCCCTTGGAAGGGAGGGTTTGGGAGGGATCGGAAATATTTTGAAATGTGGCTTTTAAATAAGGCTTTGAACTAGTTTTGAACTAAATGATTTATATAAAGGAGAGGTACCGTTGGCGAACGAAAATATAGTAATCAAAGGCGCTAGGGCGCATAATCTCAAGAACATTGACGTAACGATTCCGCGGGACCGCTTCGTCGTGCTTACGGGACTTAGCGGCTCCGGCAAATCGTCGCTGGCGTTCGATACGATCTACGCGGAGGGACAGCGCCGTTATGTCGAGTCCTTGTCGGCGTATGCCCGCCAGTTCCTGGGCCAGATGGAGAAGCCGGACGTTGATTCCATTGACGGATTATCTCCGGCAATATCGATCGACCAGAAGACTACAAGCCGCAATCCGCGCTCAACGGTAGGTACGGTTACGGAGATTTATGACTATTTGCGGCTGTTATTTGCCCGGGTCGGCCATCCTCATTGCCCGGATCACGGGATCGAAATTACATCACAGACCGTCGAACAGATGGTGGACCGGATTATGCAGTATCCCGAGAAGACGCGGCTGCAGATTCTGGCACCGGTTATTTCCGGGCGCAAGGGTGAACACAAGGGGCTGTTCTCGGACATCTCCAAGCAGGGATTTGTCCGTGTGCGCGTTGATGGCGAGCTGCGGGAAGTTACTGAAGATATTCAACTGGAGAAGAACAAGAAGCATACCATCGAGGTCGTGGTTGACCGTATTGTCATCAAGGATGATATGGAGACTCGTCTGACTGACTCACTTGAAACAGCCTTGAAGCTCTCGGGTGGACAGATTCTGGTTGATGTCATCGGCCAGGAAGAACTTCTGTTCAGTTCGAATTTTGCTTGTCCGGTATGCGGATTTAGTATTGAAGAGCTGGCACCGCGGATGTTCTCCTTCAACAGCCCTTTCGGCGCTTGTCCTGAGTGTGATGGGCTTGGTGTGAATATGGTTGTCGACCCCGATCTATTAATTCCGGATTCCGAGAAATCGATTGAAGAAGGGGCATTTCTGGCCTGGACCGGCAGCACATCGAACTACTACCCGCAGTTTCTGAAATCGGTCTGTGAGCACTTTAAGATTCCGCAAAATGTTCCTGTAAACAGCCTGACTCCTGAACACATGAACAAGCTGCTCCACGGCACAGGCAGCGAGAAAATCCGGTTCCGGTATGAAAATGACTTCGGCCAGAAAAAAGATGCGCTGGTTGCCTTTGAAGGAATTATTCCGAATCTGGAACGACGTTACCGTGATACGGCATCGGATGGAATCCGTGAGTTTATCGAAGGTTTCATGAGCGCCAAGCCTTGTAATGTGTGCAAGGGAAAACGGCTGAAGAAAGAAATTCTTGCGGTCACAATTAATGAGCAGAATGTAGCGGATGTTACGGATCTCTCGATCGGCGACTGTTTGAACTTCTTTGATAATCTGGTGCTTAGCGAGAAGGAAACGGCCATTGCCCATCTTATCCTGAAAGAGATTAGCAGCAGACTTGGCTTCCTGGTGAATGTGGGTCTGAATTATTTGACACTCAGCCGTGCGGCAGGTTCACTCTCCGGTGGTGAGGCGCAGCGGATCAGATTGGCGACGCAGATTGGCTCCAGCTTGATGGGCGTTCTGTACATCCTGGACGAGCCAAGTATTGGTCTGCATCAACGGGACAATGACCGGCTGATCGCCACACTGGGGCATATGCGCGATCTCGGCAACACATTAATTGTGGTTGAGCATGATGAAGATACGATGATGGCAGCAGACTATATTATTGATATCGGACCGGGTGCCGGTATCCACGGCGGACAGGTTATTGCCCAAGGGACGCCGCAGGAAATCATGAAAGACCCGAATTCCTTGACCGGAGACTACTTAAGCGGACGCAAGTTTATTCCGGTTACGTCCAAACGGCGGCCAACCGATGACCGCTGGCTGGAAATTCGCGGAGCCAAAGAGAATAACCTGAAGAACGTAAATGTCAAGATTCCGCTGGGCGTCTTTACTGCAGTGACTGGAGTTTCCGGTTCCGGCAAATCGTCGCTGGTTAATGAAATCCTCTATAAGAGCCTGGCCCGTCAGTTGAATAAGGCCGTTAAGGTCCGTCCCGGCCTGCATAAGGAAATTCGCGGTCTGGACAATTTGGACAAGGTCATAGAGATCGACCAATCGCCGATCGGCCGCACGCCGCGTTCCAATCCGGCTACCTATACCGGGGTGTTCGATGATATTCGTGATTTGTTCTCCAAAACCAATGAAGCCAAGGTGCGCGGATTCCAGAAGGGCCGCTTCAGCTTCAACGTCAAAGGCGGCCGTTGCGAGGCCTGCCGTGGAGACGGAATTATCAAGATTGAAATGCACTTCCTGCCGGATGTCTATGTTCCTTGCGAAGTATGCAAAGGCAAACGATACAACCGCGAAACGCTGGAAGTGAAATACAAGGGCAAAAACATCTCTGATGTGCTGGAGATGACGGTAGAGGATGCAACCGGGTTCTTCCAGAACATCCCGCGCATCCACCGCAAAATGCAGACCTTGCTGGATGTGGGTCTTGGGTACATCAAGATTGGCCAGCCGGGAACGACGTTGTCCGGGGGTGAAGCGCAGCGCGTTAAGCTGGCTTCCGAGCTGTACCGCCGCAGTACCGGCAAGACATTGTACATTCTGGATGAACCGACAACAGGGCTGCATGTGGATGACATCGGCCGCCTGCTGGAGGTACTGCACCGCCTGGTGGATTCCGGCGAATCCGTTCTGGTCATCGAACATAACCTCGATGTGATCAAGACGGCCGATTATGTTATTGATATGGGACCGGAAGGCGGCAGCGGCGGGGGAACGGTACTGGCTACAGGGACACCGGAGAAGTTAATCACCGTTGCGGAGTCCTATACCGGCAAATACCTGAAGCCGATTCTGATCCGCGATACAGAGCGGACTGAAGCTCTGCAGCTGCAGACGTCGGAGACAGTATAACTGCACTTGCTGCAGTTATATTCACTGAATGAGCGCCACAAGCAGATATAATTGTATTCTGTGCAGCTATTTCTTGCAAAAGGGGCGTTTCTAAGCCATTCAAGTGAAAATAGCTGCACGAAATACACTTAAGTTTCCTACAGGTCAAGATCGTCCGATTTAATTGCGTTATTTACATCTAGTCTTATCCGGGTGCACATATAGGTATCAGATCACACTTGTACGAGATTGCCTTTTTGAGCGGGGTACACTTCATTTTGAAGTTTGTAAGTAGCAATCGCCCACAAAGAACTAAAGAGCCACAGCATCTTCGCCGTGGTTCTTTTAGTTTTTGGGATTTATTTTTCAATAATCATTCAGATAATGTTCAGTCAGTCTTGCTGTACTCTGCCAAATTAAAGCTTGGTCAGCTCAGCAAGCTTTGTACCTCAAGCAGGCTTGAAAGCCATTTAGAAATAAGGACAGTTAATAGTTGAATCAGGCATATCGGGAGCATGTCCGCAGTAAGATTCAAAGAGAAGGATTTGCGTTACATATAATTTGCTCTTTGAAAAATCAATAAAACAAGGTGTCAATGAAAAATATCATGATTTTTATCCCGAATCCGGCGCTAAAAAATATTTTTCGTGACTTTTACATAAAATTTATGCAATTCCTATTGCGTCACTGAAATGGTAGCGATAACATAGAGGGAGATATGGATTAGATGAACTTGCTTGACAACACTTTCGAGGAGGTAATGCCATGCTGCTTGCAGAAGCTGCTGCGCAAGAACCGTCTAAATTTCATACCTTCGATGTATTTATGATCGCCTTTACCATCCTGATACTCATTGGGGTCATCCGGCTGCTGCGGGCTCCGCAGAAGAACAAATTTGCGATTGGCTTCGGAGTGGTAAGCTTGCTGGTATTTGCGGTTTCGGACTACGCGATGCTTATGCACTGGTTAAGTTGACACAGGGGCACTGCCTGCTTCAAATTCAAGTCAAAACAATTGCAGATTTAAGTTTACCCAAAGACACCTTTAACCGCCAGCTGGCGTGACTAAAGGCGTCTTTTTCAAATTATGCACGTCTTCATATGAGTAAATTGCATTATGTACAACCTGGAACAAGGTCAGAGAGAGCGCCCGGCGAAGGCTGGGGAAATGGGGGAAGAGCATGGTTAAGAAAAGCCTCGGACTGTTGCTATGCGGAGTATTGCTGACAGGAATAGGAGGCGGATCGCTTTCTGCGCAGGGGGCGCCGTTTCCGGATGGCTTGCAGACTGCGGGGAATGTATCGTCTTCAGGAAAGATCAAAGAAATAGGAAGTACCCTGACCGGCAGCAAAAAGAGTGCAGCCTCGATAACCGATCCGGTACCGCAAATTATCAAAGAGGTTTCCCCGTCGGTAGTAGGAATCATCGGCAAATATTCAGAAGATCGCTCTAATGCACCCAATGACCGTTTTAATCTGTCCCATGGATCAGGTATCATCGTCAGGGCAAACGGCTGGATTATTACGAATGCGCATGTGATGAAGGGGCTGCAGAATGCTGTGGTCGTTACATCGGACGCGAAGTCCTACAGCATCACAAATACGTATCTGGATGAGGTTAGTGATCTGGCACTGATCAAGATCAATGCCAAGGCATTAAAGCCTGCGAAGTTTGCACAAGCTGCTGCCAGCATTCAGGTTGGCGACAAAGTGATTGCCATCGGTACACCCATTTCCTTCTCGCTGCGAAATTCTGCTACGGTAGGGGTGGTCAGCGGTCTTAACCGTTCAGTGGATGCTGCCTATCGGCTCATCCAGAGTGATACAGCGATTAATCCAGGCAACAGCGGCGGTCCGCTCGTCAGCATGAAAGGCGAGGTGCTGGGCGTGAACAGTCTGAAATTTGCCGCAGTAGGCGTAGAGAATATGGGATTTTCTATCCCGTCTGATACGGTGCAGTACATTATGAACCAGCTGTTCAAGTATGGTGAGGTAAAACATCCAAGTCTTGGCCTGGAACTGGAGGAAAGCTGGTCTGCTTTAGTGGGCCTGCCCTCCCAAGATCCATTAACAGTTACGAAGGTCATCTCTGCGGAAGCAGACAAGGCAGGGATTCTTGAAGGGGATGTTTTATACGCGATTAACGGCCACCGTGTCGGCTCCTTAGTGGATGTTAATGAACTTTTCAAAAGCTACGCACCGGGTGCGGTGGTAAATTTGCTTATGCAGAGCGACGGCGATATTGTTACCCGGAAGCTCACGCTTGGCCAGGGCGATCCCCTGATAAACAATGAAGAAGCTGATGTGGAAGGTGATGCTGATGGACAAGCGGAAGAGTAAAAAGGCACTGGGAAGAGAGGGGCGGAATAGGGACCGCAGATATACTTTTCGTGGTCTATCTACAATGATGCTTGCTCTGTTGCTGCTGCTGACTGTGCTCCCGGCCACAGAGGTGCACGCGGCGGAGAAAGCCGAGCTGCAGCTCACCCTTAAGGTCGGCAGTCCGGCTGCAACGGTGAATGGCAAGGAAATTACGATTAAGCAGCCTTTTATGAAGAATGGTACCGTCATGGTGCCGCTCGGCGTGTTTAAGAAAACATTTGGCAGCACGGTTTCCCTCGAACCCGGCGATGTGGTCAAGGTGATGTACGGACGGCATACGGGAACGATGGTGATAGGCAGCAGCACTGCCTGGAAGGATGGCGTCAAAATCAAACTTGCTGCACCGCCGCATATGGTCTCCGGGGTTTTGATGGTCCCGCTGAGGTTCGTGGCGGGAGTGCTGGACGCACGTGTAACTTCCGGCAGCAACGGTGAGCTGGTAGTGTCGCTTGTGCCATCGGTCACTGAAGAAGAGGCGCCCGGGGATAGCGGCATTGACAGCGATGTCGGTAAGACCCGGATAGGGAACAGCTATTTTCAGTGGAGCATGAATTATCCTCCCGGTCTGGTAGTTGGCGACAGCGGCGGCAATGGAGGTGTGGCTACCTTTATGAATTCAGAGAATCAGTATTATCTGGAGGTTCATGCCTCACCGCAGGAGAATCCGGCAGACCCGGAACAATTGCTGGACGGGCTGCTCCGCTCGGCTGAGGAAGGCGGGGAAACGATTTTGGACCGGGAAACTTATCCGAATGCCGTTGTACCCTACGCGCGAATTGTCAGCAAGGATTCCAGCGGCGCACTGTGGGAGAACAGGCAATATAATGCCGGAGGGAGACTCTATGAGCTGTATCTGACCGATGACAATGCAGTAAACTATAAGGATTTTGATAAATATGCGGTGCTGTTGAACTCCTTCCGCCCAACCTTTGACCCGAATGATAAAAGCCAACGTGATCTCTCCACAGTAAAAAACGGGCTGCATGAAGGGTACAATGAGGACTACGGCATTGCGCTGCAGGTCCCGGCAGACTGGAGTATGGATGACCAGCATCTGTATTATGAGAGCAAAGAGGGGAGCTATTTGCGTGTGAAAGTGACATCTGCTCCGTCCGGTTCTACGCTGGAAACCTGGAGCAAGGAGTTGGAGGCGCAGATTCGGGCCAACTATGTGGACGGGGCTTATACGATTAAAGATAGCACGTCTGCAAAAGTTTCCGGTCAACCGGCGCGGGTCATTGAAAGTCTGCTGAACCCGGGCAGCGGCTGGATTACGAAATATCAAACCCTGCTGTTGAAGAATGGGCACCGCTATTACGTAGAATATGTGGTAGTTGCCGGTCAGGATGAGGACAAGGCACGGTTCAAGGATATTTTAAGCTCAATTGATATTGATTTTGAATTAATAAAAGAGAACTTCGGGCGGCTGGAAACAGATGACTATCCGGTACTTTACGCTAAAACAGTCAACAAAAGCTCCAAAACCTATGGCTACAGCATTCATATTCCGTCATTATGGACAGCTGTCCAGGATGTCTTTGAAACCCAGAACGTAGAGTACCGCTTCACCGGAGGGCGTTTCCAAATCACTGTGAGCCCCGAAGGTTCGGCAGAGTACACTGTGAGCCAGCTCCAAAGCTACTATCAGAACACGAAAAATGACCCCAAAGGCCCGCAGGTCGAACGTGTGGAGGACATCACCTTTGCCGAAGTTCCAGCCACAAGCCTTACTGTGCACCAGAGCAAAAACGGCATTCCTTACCGCACCCAGCTCATCGTTTTCAGCAACAATGAACGGGTCTATACCCTCACTGTCACGCTAAATGACGCTAACGCAACGCCTGAGCAGCAGGCTCTCATAGACAAGACGCTGAAGTCTTTTGTGTTGGCGGGGGAGGAAAAATAGGCAGGGCATGTTGAGGAATAAGGAATCAATAGTAAATAGGATAATTATTGCAGACGAAGAACGTCCCAAGTTGCCAATTATGGCTGGGGCGTTCTTTTTTTTATGAAGAAATGAGGAGGAACAGGGGAACGGCGGGGACGTTTGGCTAGAAGACATCTATATGCCGAAAAAACTTCTGCTGCAAAATGTCTGGTGGCCACTCTTGGCCTGGAATGGTGATGGTTACCAGAGTCATGTCAAAAATATGGACAGAGAGATTCAGATACTCTTTGAACCGGGACACTTTTTTATCAGGGCTGGGTTGAAGAAATATTCATTTCTCCTTTGACGATGTGCAAGGCGGAAGGGATGGGTTAGGAATAAGTTCGGTTTAAATAATCCGGTTAAAGTCCTTTCCCTGTATAATTTCTGGCAAATCAATGGCGCAAGGCTGTGATATTTGATACAATTAATAAGTTAAAGAGATGGAAATGACCCGTCCATAGGACGGTTTGGGAGGATATAAATGAACGAGCAAGGAATACGCAGGGAAGACGTGGAGCTGTTGGCTCCGGCAGGTGACTGGGAGTGCATGCGTGCAGCGGTGGCAAACGGGGCAGATGCTGTCTTTTTTGGCGTAGAGAAATTTAATGCACGGGCCAGAGCAAACAACTTCCGCTCGGAGGAGCTGCCGGAGATTATGGCATTCCTGCACAGCTATGGCGTGAAGGGGTTTCTGACCTTTAATATACTGGTGTTTGAGAACGAGCTGGCAGATGCAAAAGAATTAATTGATGCCTGTGTAGATGCGGGTGTGGATGCGGTGATTGTACAGGATTTGGGGCTTGTCAAAATGATCCGCGAGATTTCTCCGGACTTCCCGATTCACGGTTCGACGCAAATGACGATTACTTCACCGGAGGCAGTGGAGTTTACGAAGCCCTTCGGGCTGGAGCGTGTAGTGCTTGGCCGAGAGAACAATCTGAAACAGATTCGCACGATCGGTGAGCAGGCCCGCCTGCCGATGGAAGTTTTCGTGCATGGAGCACTATGTGTGTCCTATTCAGGGCAATGCCTGACCTCGGAAATGTGGGGGGGACGTTCCGCGAACCGCGGGGAGTGTGCCCAGGCCTGCCGTTTGCCGTATGACCTGATGGTCGACGGTGAAGTGAAGCCGATGGGTGATGTAACCTATCTGCTGTCTCCTAAGGATCTGGCGGCCATTGATCTGATGCCGGAGCTGATCGAAGCGGGTGTGACCTCTTTCAAAATAGAAGGCCGTCTCAAAACCCCGGAGTACGTGGCAAACGTGGTGAGCAAGTACCGTAAGGCTATTGACCGGTATTTTGACGGGAACTGGTCTCCGACCTCTAAGGAAGATATCCGTGAGCTGCAGCAGAGCTTTTCCCGCGGCTTTACGCATGGCTTCCTTGAGGGAACAAACAACAAAAAGTTGGTTGACGGGACTTTCCCGAAAAGCCGTGGTGTGTATATGGGCACGGTGGAGCAAATTCTCCGTGATGGCGTAGTTTGCCGCATTCATGCTCCGCTTAAACGCGGAGACGGCATCGTGTTCGACGCCGGTGATCCGACCAAGAAGGAAGAAGGCGGACGCGTGTATGACCTGCGCCGCAAAGGCGTGAAGCTTGAGGGCGAAGCCGGCGAAGGCTGGATCATCGACATTGTGCCTGGTCGCAACGATGTGGATTTGCGCCGCCTGCATGTCGGTGACCGCATCTGGAAGACCAATGATCCGGCGCTCGACAAGGCGCTGCGCCAGAGCTACGAAACCGAGAAGCCGTACCGCGTCTTCCCGGTTCATGTCAAGGTGGAAGGCCGCGCAGGAGAGAAGCTGGCTACATGGTGGACGGACGTGCAGAAGGACGTGACTGTCCGTGTGGACTCGGAGCTGCTGCTGGAGACTGCGCAAAAGCGCCCGATGGACGCCGCCCTGCTGGAAGAACAATTCGGCCGCCTGGGCGGGACCGTGTTCCAGCTTGAGGCGCTTACGTCGCAGCTGGAAGGCGACGTGATCGTGCCTATGCGCGAGCTGAACAGCATCCGCCGCCAAGCGGTGGAGCTGCTTGCCGGCGAGCGCCCGAAACCGCCCGTCTACGTGAAACGGGCGGTAGAGATCTATAGCGACGCTTCCCGCAGGGACGTCGCTGCAAGCGGTGATGCGGAGCTCACCGCGCTGTGCCGCAGCCTGCCGCAGGTGCAGGCTGCCCTCGAAGCCGGCGTAAGAAGCATTTACGCCGACTTCGAATTTATCAAGCAGTTCCCGGCAGCGGTAGACGCTGTCCGGGCTGCGGGGGCCAGCATCACGCTGGCCACGCCACGTATCCATATGCCGGGCGAGAACGGCTATCACGCCAATATTCTGCGCCTGCAGCCGGATGCTGTGCTGGTGCGCAATACCGGCGCGCTGTATTATTATCTGCGCCGCCGCGTGGAGCAGCCGGATGCTGTGCATCCGCGGCTGATTGGCGACTTCTCGCTGAATATCGCCAATCATAAGGCGGTGGATCTGTTCCTGGAAGCGGGCTGCGATGTGGTCACGCCTTCTTATGACCTGAACATTCAGCAAATGGTTGATCTGCTGGACCGCAGCGACACCTCACGGATGGAGGTTGTGATCCATCAGCATCTGCCGATGTTCCACACCGAGCACTGCGTGTACTGCACCTTCATGAGTGAAGGCACAGACTATACGAACTGCGGACGCCCTTGCGAGGAGCAGCGTGCATCTCTGCAGGACCGGATCGGCATGTCCCATCCTGTCCGCGTGGATGAAGGCTGCCGCAATACCGTGTACAATGCGGTTGAACAGTCAGGCGCGGAATACTTGAACAATTTCCGCGAACTGGGCGTTTCTTCTTTCCGCGTCGAATTTCTGGAAGAAACACCGGAGCAGGTTGCCGAGGTCATTAGTCTCTACTCCCGTGCGCTCCGTGGTGAAATCTCCGGCACGCAGGTATGGAAGAGCCTGAAAGCCACCAACCAGCTTGGGGTTACACGCGGACAGCTCGTCAACGCGAAGTAAAGAAGAGTAGGACTGGCTTACCAATCCCATGGTAACCCAGTCCCTAGCTCCGATTCTATGCAGAGCCAGTGTGGCAAAGGAGGGGTGATGAATCCTCCATGACGCACTGGCTCTTTTTGTCTGCAGGATTATTCTTACAGGAGGATTAACCATTTAACTGCCAAAAACCATCCATAACTGCTATAATCAAAATAATTATGCATTTTACCATATCATCTAAAACCGGAAAAAGAAAAGAATACGAAGGAGCTATATGATGAAGATCCGTAAAGCGATTATTCCCGCTGCCGGTCTCGGAACCCGTTTTTTGCCCGCGACCAAAGCGATGCCCAAAGAAATGCTGCCGATTGTAGACAAACCAACGATTCAATATATTGTAGAGGAAGCCGTTGCTTCCGGCATTGAAGACATCATCATCGTGACGGGTAAAGGCAAGCGCGCGATTGAAGACCATTTCGACAACTCATTTGAGCTGGAGTTCAACCTGGCTGAGAAACAGAAGTGGGAGCTGCTGGAGTCTGTGCGCAAATCCTCCGAAATGGCTGACATTCACTATATCCGGCAAAAGGAACCGCGCGGACTAGGACATGCTATCTGGTGCGCCCGCAAATTTATCGGGAATGAACCGTTCGCTGTATTACTCGGAGACGATATTGTTGAAGCGGACAAACCTTGCCTTAGACAGATGATTGAGGTTTACGATCAATATAAATCCTCCATAGTTGGAGTTCAGCCGGTGCCTTGGGAAGAGGTATCCCGATACGGTCTTGTAGATGGTACACCCTTGGCTGAACGTGTCTACAAAGCCAACCGGCTGGTAGAGAAACCGAAGCGTGAGGACGCACCGTCCAACCTGGCAATCTTGGGACGTTATATACTGACTCCGCGTATTTTCGATATGCTCGGAGAACAACAGGTTGGAGTAGGCGGCGAAATCCAGCTTACGGATGCTATTGCCCGTTTAAGCGAAGTGGAGCGGATCATCGCCTACGACTTTGAAGGCAAACGCCATGACGTCGGCGAGAAGATGGGTTTCATCCAGACGACGATTCATTATGCGCTCCAGCATGAGGAACTTAAGGAAGGTTTGCTGCAGTATCTCCAGGAAGTGATCCAGAGCGAGGCTCAGAAAGTCGGTAATTAACTGAGTCCGGTACCCTTATATCTGAGCACGGCATTTACCATAACATAAAATAAATAAGAGCGTTCCGCTGTCTATAACTGCGGGACGCTCTTATTTATTTTTCGAACTAAAGACTTATAAGACGATGTTCATAGTTCCCATTGCAGCGGGCGCTGGTTCCATATGCAATATCGCCCGCTGCCTTGTTGTCCTGTTAATTACTCTTGAAATGATGTGCTTGCAATTTCAGTAATTCTTTCAATTTCCGCAGGATCAGCAGCGATTAGCTTATTATACACATCCTGATCGAGAGCGGTGTTGGCCTTTTGTTGAGCAGCAAGGTACCAACGGGCAATTTCGCGGTTAGTAGCATCAGTATAATTCTCACTCAATCCAAGCTTCAATGTTGCGGCAGCAACCTGAGTTTGACCTGCCATGAACTGAATTCGGCCTGCATTCAAAGAAATTACTGAAGGAATGGCCTGGCCCTGCAAGTCTGTCGTTATCTGACGATAGGCTTCGAGGCCGATCTTAAGATTAAGCTGTTTAACATCGTTATTCTTTTGAGTGAAAGCCTGTTGAGCCAGCTCGTAGGAACGGCTAATAAGCGCGCTATACCAGTTCGTATCCCAGAGGGTGGCACTGTTTACGATATCAGCATAGTTGTCGTTAAAGCCTAGTTTTAACGTTGCTGCCGCAGTATCATTTTCTCCAGCGAGCAACTGCATTCTGCCGATATTTAAAGCAATGTTTGGGGTGATCGAGAATGGACGGCCTTGCAGCTGCTCAGGAGGCAAAGTTTTCAGGTGTTCCACTCCATCAGCCACATGCTTGTAGGCATCAAAGCCACTATTCAGGTATTCCTGCTTTTTAGCTTCATCCTTTTGCACACTTGCTGCATTTGCAAGCGCTTGGGACCGGCTGATTATTGTCTCATACCAATCAATGTCCCACACAAATTTATCGGCATTATCAAGGTAGACGCCCAGGGCAAGATCGCTCTGCCCCTTAAGGTCATAATATCCGACTAATTGCTTCAACAAATCCTTATTATAAGGCTCGTCCTTAAGTGCACGTGAAATTACAGTGTAGGCCTCCTCCAGATACTGCCCATCTTGGGTTTGGCTAAAGACTTGCTGATCCATGGACGATAAGTATATCGCCGATTCCGGGTGGAATGGACGGTCTTTCAGGGCAGCTACCAAAGGTACTTTAATTTCCTCATAAGATTGGCTGACGCCGATCAGTTTTTTGGCTTTCATTGCGTCATTGCTGGATCCGATATAGCTTATCGATATAAAGACCAGATAGATGGTGCCGATGGTGAGTACAGCCAAGTAGCCGATACGCAGTCCGGGTTTACTCCAGCCACGGCGAAGCGGTTTGCTGTCCATGACAGCGGCCATTCCAGCCAGTCCAAGGAAGACAAGGATCCCCATAAAGGCATAGCTTAGGTTGAAATCCAGCAAGCTGTGGACGAGAATGGACAAGGCGATAATCAGGAAGAAGAAGCCATTATCAAATTCATCTTTCTCCCGTTTCACATAACTGCGGATATATTTATAGAAAATGTATCCGATGAAGCCCATAAATACGATGAATCCGACAATTCCAACCTCAATCAGATATTGGAGGAAGAAATTATGCGCCTGGCGGCTGGTATAAGGGTTATTCTGATAGTGCTCATAGAGAGAAGCCCAGCCTCCGCCTCCCGCGCCCAGAATCGGATAATCTTTAACAACCTTAAGAGCATCTTTATAGAAAGTGAACCGCTCTAGTACACTGTGCTGCTTGAAGTTGATATTCTCCAGCCGCGTTTCAATATTATCCGGCAGAACACTACGGACGCTTGTACCAATGAGCAGGAAAGCCGCCATTCCAACAAGTAAGATCGATACCAGTGGAAGCCACAGCCCGGAAAACTTACGGGAAGACATGCCGGATAGCTTTGCTTCCAGCCAAGGTGCAACAACACGCTGAACCGCCCACCCAAGAGCAGCAACGACAGCAGAGGCCCCAAGCAGGTACGCCCAAGCTTTAAGAGCAGCCCCTGAAGTGAAGCTGGTATTCAGCTCTAGTCCCAGCGTAGTCAGCGGATTTGTAACGAGCAGGGCTGCAAGGCCGGAAATGGCAATGTGGATAATCCAGAGAATTTGCTGAGCAGGTTTCAGGAACAGCAGCAGCAGGATGAATACCACAGGCAGCATGACGAGCCCGCCACGGGACAACGTCAACAGCAGCGATACAATAATGGGCACAAGCATAAATCCGTGAGTCAGCGTACCGTACCATTTTTTAGAGCGGACCAAAGCAAATACGGCCACAAAGAGAAAAGCCATCAGGAAGGCTGCATAGGTATTTGCGTATTGGAATATGGAAGTCAACCGAAGACCATTGGAATCGGTCATAACCGCATCCAAATATTTACCATTACTTACGGTATTGGAGAACCAGCCAACCAGACTGCCGGCAAATTTCGAGCTGCCAAGCCAATTCAATAGTCCGAATCCCACAATAAAGTAAGCAACCGCCAGGACAGCGTTTTGGATGACAACATTTACTTGCTTTTGCTTCAAGAGATATAACGCTATAATGAATATTGCAATGTACATGCTCTGAATTAACAGCAGGTTCATCGCCATATAATGCGAGGCTGCACCAAATAGTGACAAAGCATACGTTATTGGAAGCAGCAGTGAGGCAACAGCCAGCAGATCGCGCTGCTCCTCAAGCTTGAATTTATTGAAGTAGAGGCCCATCCACACCAATAACATCAGGCCGCTAAGCAGAGCAGACACATAGACCGGTTTTTCAAAATCAATCTGTTGTCCGTTAAACACCCCCACCTGAAACGGGGTCCAAACCAAAAACACAATAAAAGCGACAACTAATGCCCATATGGGGCTGGATATCTTTTCAACATTTCTCGACTGAACAGCATTTTTTCCGTATACTGGTTTAGACACGTTTTAATCTCCTTTTCTTGTAGGTACGTGGATATTTTAGCATAGCATATGGGCAGAGTCAGTAAAAATCGAGTTTTGAAGATGATTTAGAAAAGAGCTAAAACAAGTAAAATTATACTCAAATAAAACTATGAAAGCTAATTTCCATGAAAGGAAGATTGTTTATGAAAGGAATTATACTGGCTGGGGGGTCTGGAACCAGACTTTATCCTTTAACGATTGCAATATCAAAACAAATTATTCCGGTATATGATAAGCCGATGATTTATTACCCTTTATCAGTGTTGATGCTTGCAGGAATTCAAGAAATCCTCATTATTTCAACACCAAGGGATATTAATGGTTTTAGGGAATTGTTTGGTGATGGTTCACATTTAGGGTTGAACATTTCATATGCTATTCAAGAAGAACCAAGAGGACTTGCGGAGGCATTCATTATCGGTGAAGAATTCATTGGCAATGAACCTGTCTCTCTAATTTTAGGAGATAATATTTTTTATGGTCAAAGTTTTGGACGGTTTCTTCAAGAAGCAGCAGAGATAAAGAGCGGTAGCACTATTTTTGGTTATTTCGTAAAAAATCCTGAAGCATATGGCGTGATTGAATCAGATGAGAATGGAAAGGTTATTTCAATAGAAGAAAAACCTGACACCCCCAAGTCAAATTATGCAGTGCCAGGTCTTTATTTCTACGATAACCAAGTAGTGGAAATTGCAAAGAGCATCAAGCCATCCGCAAGAGGGGAGCTTGAAATAACAGAAGTGAATAATGAGTATTTGCGCAGAGGAATGTTGAATGTCAAACTTCTTGGAAGAGGGATGGCATGGATGGATACTGGAACTCATGATGCAATGCTTGAAGCGAGTAATTTTGTTGAGGCAATACAGAAGCGGCAAGGGTTATACGTTGCTTGTATAGAAGAGATTGCATTTAAAAAGAAATATATTACAAAAGAACAACTATTAGAGCTGGCTAAGCCACTTCTGAAAACAGATTACGGAAAATATTTAGTAATGGTAGCAGAAGATTTTATATAACTATTCATTTTTAGTTAGAAAATTTCAATAAAAATAATTATTCTTATCAGGAGGGAATTATGGGACAATTTTTATTTCATAAGACTAATATTGAAGACCTTGTTGTAATTGAGCCGCAAGTATTTGGAGATAGTCGCGGATACTTTATGGAGACATATAATTATAATGATTTTAAGAACACAGGTCTGGATATGGTATTTGTTCAAGATAACCAATCCAAATCAAAAAAAGGGGTGCTTCGAGGACTTCACTTTCAAACCCAGTTCCCACAAGGAAAGTTAGTACGTGTTCTCTCCGGTGAAGTATTTGATGTCGCCGTTGATTTGCGAAAGGGATCACCCACATATAAGCAGTGGCATGGAGTTCTACTATCTGGAGAAAATAAAAAGCAGTTTTATGTACCTGAGGGGTTTGCTCACGGCTTTGTTGTATTATCTGAAGAAGCTGAGTTTGTTTACAAATGCACAAATTATTATCACCCAGAATATGAGAGTGGTATCCTCTGGAATGATCCGGAACTGAACATTGATTGGAAGATTAAAGATGTGGATGTTTTGCTCTCAGAAAAGGATAAGAAGCTCAAAACACTGGCGGAATTAGGATTATAATTTTTTGTTAGCAAAAAAGTATTCAAATAACAACTAAGGGGAAGAATGAATGTCTACAAATCATGGGATTAATAATGATAATACTACATTAGATGCTGGGATGGCATTTTCAAAAACTATATTGGTAACAGGTGGTGCAGGATTTATTGGAAGTAACTTTGTGTTGCAGATGGCTGCGAAATACCCCGATTATAGGATAATTAATCTTGATGCATTAACTTATGCAGGTAATTTAGATAACCTTAAGAATATAGAAGGAAACACGAACCATGTATTTATTAAAGGAGATATCTGTGATAGTGAGTTGGTTAACAGGATTTTTGAAGAATATGAGCCAACTTCAGTTGTGAACTTTGCTGCGGAGTCGCATGTTGATCGAAGCATCGTTGATCCGCAGGTTTTCCTGAGAACAAATATTATGGGGACACAGACGTTATTGGATGTCTGCAAAAATCATTGGTCAACTAGATCGGATACAAAATATGTTCAAGTATCCACTGATGAAGTTTATGGCTCTCTTGGGGAAACTGGTTATTTTGAAGAAACGACTCCATTAGCACCAAATAGTCCATATTCTGCAAGTAAGGCTTCTGCTGATATGTTTGTTAGAGCCTACTATGAGACTTTTGGATTGAATATTTCGATTACAAGATGTTCAAATAATTATGGACCTTATCACTTTCCTGAAAAATTAATTCCTCTAATTATCTCAAATGCACTTGAAGATAAAGAAATCCCTGTCTATGGGGATGGCTTAAACATTCGGGATTGGCTATTTGTAGAAGATCATTGTAAAGCAATTGATTTAGTTCTACATAAAGGTAAAGCAGGTGAAGTGTATAATGTTGGCGGACATAATGAGAAAGGGAATATTGATATAGTTAAACTTGTTCTGAAAGAACTAGGGAAATCCGAGACTTTAATTAAATATGTCAAAGACAGAGCTGGACATGATAGAAGATATGCCATTGATGCAAGCAAAATTAAGCGGGAATTGGGCTGGGAACCTGAAGTTATGTTTGATGAGGGTATATTGAGAACAATTAGATGGTACTTGAATAATAAGCAATGGTTAGACAATGTTAAGAGTGGCGACTATAAAGAGTATTATTCTAAAATGTATAACGAAAAATAACACTTAGGTATTTGTAATACCATTTAGGAGAAAAAATATGAGAGTGCTTGTAACCGGTGCTAACGGTCAACTTGGGCATGATATGCTTTTATGTTTAAGTAGGCATAATATAGACTGTTTGGGCGTGGATAAGGGGGATTTTGATTTAACTGAATTGGAAGTAACTGCTCAATTTATTAAAGAGTACAAGCCTGATGTTCTAATTCACTGCGCTGCGTTTACCAATGTGGATTTAGCTGAAAGTGAGATAGAGAAGTGCTATGCGTTAAATGTAGATGCGACAGCTAATATTGCTCTTCAATGTAAGTTGGTTGGTTCGAAATTAGTCTATGTTAGTACAGATTATATCTTTTCTGGTGAGGCTGAGAAACCTTATGAAACGGGTGATTGGGCAGAACCAGTCTCTGTTTATGGCAAGACCAAATTATTAGGTGAAAAATCGATTCAAGAAAATATGGATAAATACTTTATCGTTAGAACTTCATGGTCGTTTGGAGTGAATGGCAATAATTTTGTAAATACCATGTTACGCCTTGGAAGTGAAAAAGAAGCTGTAGATGTAGTATGTGATCAGGTAGGGTCACCTACTTATACAAAGGATTTAGCTGAGGGTATCGTTAAAATGATCAGAACGTCTAACTACGGAATTTATCATGTAACTAATGACGGATTCTGCAGTTGGGCTGATTTCGCTGTTGAAATATTTAGGCAGTCTGGACTAAAGACAAAGGTCAATTTTATTACATCTGATAAATTCCCTTCCTTGGCCAAGAGACCCAAAAATTCAATGCTTTCCAAAAAGAGCCTTTGTGAAGGGGGATTTCAGCTCCTGCCAGAGTGGAAGGATGCTTTAAAACGCTACCTGACGGAGGTAGAGTTTAGGAGATCAGAATAAAATAAATGTTAGGGAAGATAAAAAATGAAATATTTTGATAATTTTTGGAAATATAAAGGTTTGTTAAAGGAATTTGTGGTAAGGGATTTGAAGATAAAGTATCGTCGTTCAGTACTAGGATATTTATGGAGTTTATTGAATCCTTTGCTAATGATGATCGTGATGACCGCAGTCTTTTCAAGTATATTTCGATTTGATATTCCTAATTTCCCGATCTATCTCCTTTCAGGTCAAATTATTTTCAACTTCTTTTCTGAAGCAACTACCGTTGCAATGAGTTCAATTATAGGAAGCGGCGGATTGATAAAAAAGGTATATGTCCCCAAGTACATATTTCCTCTTTCGCGTGTGATTTCTTCCTTCGTTACATTATTATTTTCTTTGGTTGCTATTATTATTGTAGTTATTGCTACTAATGTGAAACTTACGCCACTAGTGCTCCTATTCCCACTTCCTCTTATATATGTATTTATATTTGCCACAGGGATAGGGCTTATTATGTCGGTGCTTGCCGTCTATTTTAGAGACATGTTACATCTTTATTCGGTATTATTATCAGCATGGATGTATTTAACACCTATTATTTATCCAATAAACATAGTTCCTGATTACGTAAAGGGCATTATATATGCTAATCCAATGTATTATTTTGTGCAATCATTTAGAGATATAATATTGTACAATCAATTACCAAGTATGCAGACTAATTTGATGTGTATTGCTTTTGCTCTATCTGCATTTTTAATAGGATTAATAGTATTCTATAAAAATCAAAACAAATTTGTATTGCATATTTAAACTTTACGATGTGAAAGGGAAAAATTATGTCACACTATGCAGTAGAAATACATGATGTCTCAATGCGGTTTAACTTAGGACGGGAAAATATCACAAGTCTTAAAGAATACATGATTAGATTGCTGAAAAAAGATATTACAAGGGATGAATTTTATGCTTTAAAGAACGTTTCATTTAATATTGAACGAGGAGATTCTTTTGCCATATTAGGAAGTAATGGATCCGGAAAAAGCACATTGCTAAAAATAATATCGGGTATCTTTAAACCAACAATAGGAGACGCAATCGTAAAAGGAAGTGTGTCCCCATTAATCGAATTGGGCGCAGGTTTTGATATGGAATTGACTGCTAAGGAAAACGTCTTCTTAAATGGAGCGCTGTTAGGCTACTCGAAGAAGTTCTTAATGGAAAATTATGATGATATTATCGATTTTTCGGAATTGCATGATTTTCAAGATGTTCCTCTAAAGAATTTTTCATCTGGAATGACAGCTCGGTTAGGCTTTTCAATTGCAACTATTGTGAAACCGGATATTTTAATAGTGGATGAGATACTTTCAGTAGGTGATTATGCATTTCAAGAAAAGTGCGAACAAAGAATGAATGAACTTACAGCAGGCGGAGCTACCCTTATCTTGGTTTCACATTCAATTGATCAGGTCAAAAAGGTTTGTAGAAACGCAGCTTGGATAAATAAGGGCGAGCTAATGGGTGTAGGACCAGTAAATGAAATCTGTGAGTTGTACAGTAACCATTAAGAAATAAAAATTCAAGAGGAGTGTATATTTTGCTTATCAATAAGACAATTGTTGTTACTGGAGCTGGAGGATACATCGGTCGATTTGTTGTTAAATGTCTGTTAGATCTAGGTGTGAATGTTACAGCCATTGATTATAATACGGAAAAAATTGATGACCGAGCTAACAAAATGGAGGTCAATATATTCTCAGATAATGCCAATATATATGAAGAACTCGGGAGCCCCGATTGTTGTTTGCATTTAGCTTGGAAGGATGGATTTATTCATAATTCCGATGCCCATTTAAAATTCTTGCATTCTCATTATAACTTTGTAAAAAGAATGGTGGATGGAGGCTTGAAGCAAATTGTTGTCATGGGGACAATGCATGAAGTGGGATACCATGAGGGGGAAATCAATGAGAACACCCCAACTAATCCCCATTCTTTATACGGTATAGCCAAAAATAGTTTGCGTCAGTCACTTGAAGTATTGTTGAAAGATAAAGATGTTGTATTTCAATGGCTACGGGCGTTTTATATTTATGGAGACGATTTGAATAATAAATCAATTTTTTCTAAAATCATCGAAAGTGTAAACGAAGGGAAAGAAACATTTCCTTTTACGACCGGAAAAAATAAATATGATTTTATAACTGTTGATGAGTTGTCACTCCAAATAGCATTAAGTGCAATTCAAACAGAGGTCACTGGGACCATTAATTGTTGTTCTGGTAGTGCAGTATCATTAGCAGATATGGCTGAAAAGTTTATCGAACGTAACGGTTATTCTATAAAACTTGATTATGGTGCTTACCCTGATCGTCCTTATGATTCTCCTGCGATTTGGGGGAATAATGTGAAAATTCAGGAGATAATAAAGAACTTTAAAGCAATACAATAAATAAATGATTTTGTATTTGGATGGGGGAAAAGGTTTGTTACTATCAAATAAAAAAAACATTAATAGACTAGGGATATTCTTTTTTTATGATAAAGATGGGATAGTTGATAATTATATAACTTATATGCTGGAAGACATGAAAAAGAATGTCTCTGATTTGCTCGTTGTGTGCAATGGAAAGGTAACTCCCGAAGGTAGACAGAAGTTACAAGAAATTACCGAGGATGTCTTTGTACGTGATAATACAGGCTTTGATGTGTGGGCATACAAAGAAGGTATGCAGTACTATGGATGGGATAAACTTAGAGAATATGACGAAGTTATCTTCTTTAACTTCACTATTTTCGGTCCTTTGTATCCATTCAAAGAAATGTTCGATTCAATGGATGAAAAAGATGTGGACTTCTGGGGAATAACTACGTATCATGGAGCTCCTTACGATCCATTTGGTAAAATTAAATATGGTTATCTTCCAGAACATATCCAATCTCATTTTATTGTTGTGAGAAATGATATGTTAGTTAGCTATGAGTTTAAGAAGTATTGGGATGATATGGGGCCTATTACCTCTTATGAGGAAGCTATATGTTATCATGAAGCGATATTCACTAAAACCTTTAATGATAAAGGTTTTAAATGGAAAGCTTATGTAGACACCTCGGACATGTTAAAACATTCTCATGCACCAATACTAATGGCGGCATTGGAATTGGTGAAAAATAGAAGCTGTCCTATAGTTAAAAGAAGATCCTTTATTCATCATTACGCGGACTTCCTGAACTATACTACGGGGGAGCAGTCCGTCGATATCTATGAGTATATAAGGGATAATCTGGATTATGATGTAAATTTGATTTGGGATAATATACTACGCGTGAATAATCAGGCTGACATTAAAAGAAGCCTTCACCATAATTATATTCTCCCTACAAATATGGTCAAACCTCTTGAAGTATCTTCTAATAATAAAAAAGTAGCATTAATAATGCATATTTATTTTGAGGATTTGATAGACTATTGTTTCAACTACGCACAATCAATTCCTTCGTATGCAGATGTATATATAACAACAAATACTGAGAAGAAGAGAAAGCTTATCCAGGAAGTATTCAGCAAGCTTGAATGTGCTAAATTAGAAGTTATTGTTATTGAAAATAGAGGACGAGATGTTAGTTCGCTATTAGTGGCTAGCAAAGATTTCTTACTTAATTACGACTATGTCTGTTTTGCACATGATAAAAAAACTACTCAAGTAGAGCCGCACTCTGTTGGTGAGTCATTCTCATACAAATGCTTCGAGAATATTTTGCACAACAGAGCGTTTGTAGAGAATATAATTGATACCTTCGAGGAAAATCCAAGATTAGGGTTATTAACTCCACCGCCTCCTAATCATGCGCATTTTTATTCAACAATTGGTTCTGAATGGGGCGGGAATTTTCAGAACACTGTAGATCTTGCAAAGAAACTTAAATTAAAAGTAAGTTTAAACCCAAACGATGAGCCTACTGCTCCTTTGGGAACTATGTTTTGGTTCAGACCAGCTGCATTAAAAACACTTATAAAATATGATTGGAAGTATGAAGACTTCCCGAAAGAGCCTAATCAAAATGATGGGTCAATTCTACATGCGGTTGAGCGCATCTATCCTATAGTTGCACAACATGAAGGATACTATTCTGGATGGGTGCTGGCAGATTCCTTTGCGAGAATTGAGATCACTAATCTTTATTATATGATACGAGAAATTAATAAGGTGTATTTCGATAAATGTGGACCAACAATTCATTACTCGATGGTTACCAATATGAAAAAAAACATGGTGATAAAATTATCATATCTTCAAAAAATAAAAATGAAAATGAAGAAGACATTACCAAAACGCAGTATAGATATATTAAAGAATGTAAAGTTTAGAATGATGAGGAAATAATATTGCATAGGGGAAACGATATTACAGTTGCATAAACGGAAAGAGGCATACGAATGGTTTTTAGTTCATCAGTTTTTTTATTTTTCTTTCTGCCAATTGTATTGTTAGTCTATTATCTACTAAAAATTGAATACAGAAATGCTTTTCTTTTACTTGCTAGTTTGATTTTTTACGCTTGGGGAGAACCGGAATTTGTATTTGTTATTATTCTATCTATACTAATAAATTATGTTTTCGGTATAGCAATACACTATGCGCGTTCTCTTAATGCTAATTTTAGCAAGATTATGATGCTTGTTGGAGTTGCAGCAAACTGTGGACTTTTATTTTACTTCAAATATTTCGATTTTTTTATTACGAGTATAAATCAACTTTCAGGAGCAGATCTGGCTTTAAAGCATATCATCTTACCCATAGGGATTTCTTTCTTTACCTTTCAAGGTCTTTCTTATGTAATTGATGTTTATCTCTGTAAAGTTAAAGTTCAGACAAATCTCTTAAAGTTTGCTTTATTTAAAGCGTTTTTCCCACAACTTATTGCTGGTCCTATTGTTAGATATGTCGATGTGCACGATCAAATAGATGACCGTATAACTACCGTAGATGATTTTGCATACGGTATAAGGCGCTTCGTAATGGGTTTGGGGAAAAAGGTGATTATTGCAAACACCTTGGGACAGGTAGCGGATAATATCTTTAGCCTTCCGCCTCATCAAAACACATTAGCTACGGCCTGGATTGGAGCGATTTGTTATGCTTTTCAAATCTACTTTGATTTCTCTGGATACTCAGACATGGCAATCGGACTTGCAAGAATGTTTGGATTTAAATTCAAAGAAAATTTCGATTTTCCGTACATCTCTAAATCAATAACTGAATTTTGGAGAAGATGGCATATATCTCTTTCCTCATGGTTCAGAGATTATTTATATATTCCTCTTGGCGGTAATAGAAGAGGCAATGTATATGTTAATTTGCTTATTGTATTTATTGTTACAGGCTTATGGCACGGTGCAGCATTCAATTTTATTGTTTGGGGTTTATGGCATGGTATGTTTCTCATTATTGAACGTTTTTTCAAAAAGAAAAAACAATTACCTATTCCGAAGTTCATTTCTTGGTTATACACTTCAGTAGTTGTAATTATAGGCTGGGTATTATTTAGAGCCTCCAATTTATCCGAGGCGGTTGAGTATCTGAAAGTAATGTTTGGAATTCAGCCTTCATATGATGTCGGGTTTAGTGTTGGATATTACTTGAATCCAATGGTTATCACACTGCTATTAATAGCGTGTATTGCATCGATGCCTATATCTAAATATTTAAGGGACAACGTAGGAGGATTCGAAGAACAAACTATTTTTAGCATGGTTACCCAAAACATCTACATTGTTATAATTTTAGTTTTGTGTATGATGTTCCTAGCAACCTCGACATATAACCCATTTATTTATTTCAGATTCTGAAGGGGTCTTTACATGAAAGCATCAAAGTTTTTAAATATCTCAATTGTGGCAATCTTTATTGTGGCAATCGCTGTTCCGTTAATAACGGTTAATAAAACTTCGGGAAAGATATCTGTTGCTGAAAATAGGGCACTGGCTGGATTCCCAAACTTTAAAACGGCTGAGGGAAGTCTGAACACTCATTTTATTAAAGATTTTGAAAATTGGTTTAGTGATAATATGGGCTTGAGAGATAAGCTTGTTATGACTAATACTAAGCTTCAATATAATCTTTTTGGTACATTGACAAAAAAAGATACTCTGATCGGTAAGAATGATTGGTTATATTATGTCAATTCCGATATTCTTAAAGATTATCAGAATTTAAATCTCCCAACTAATGAGCAACTTGTAAATTGGGGAGCATCGTTAAAGAAGATAGATAACTACTTACAAAAAAAAAACATTCCATTTATAACTATGCTAAATTTGGATAAGAAAACAATTTATCCTGAGAATTATCCAAATACGATAAAAAAAGTAGGTCATGTTTCAAGGACTGATATGATTGAAGAATATTTTTCAAAGGATACTTCTTTGAATTTTTTCACTCCTCAAGAAGCGCTGATAAAGGCTAAGGAGAAGGCTACTGTATACTCTCCAAATTATGATAATGCTCACTGGAATTACTATGGTTCTTTTATTGGATATCTAGAACTTATGAATAAAGTTAAAAAATATTATCCTAATGTAAAGATTCTATCTTGGGAAGATTATAATATAACAAAATATAATCGCAAAACCAAAATTTACAATTCTATTTCATTTTCTGAAGAAGACTATGGACTTAATTATACTAAACAACCTACTTCAGTCAGAACATATGGCCTTTTAGATAACTTGAATCTTACTTATAGTAATGAAGCATACACTTACAGCAACAGTAACAAAGCCTTGCCCAAAGCACTTATCGTAGGAGACAGTTACTTCTATGGATTTTTAATCCCTCAATTCGCTGAGAGTTTTTCGGAGTTAACCTTTATACATGCCGACAATATCGATCGATTGCAAAGCTTTGTGGATCTTGTACATCCGGATATTGTTATTTACGAAAATGTTGAAAGAATGTGGGATCACACTATGGGGATCTTGGAGAATTCAAAGGAACTGATGGTGGATTATAGTGAGTTTTCTCATTTACCTAAGTTGGGTAATCCAGATGTCTGGATTGATTATTTTAATAATCAGCCAGTATCGGAACAAAACAAATTTGTCATAAACAACAGTAGTGAAACAGTTAATATTATTGGGTGGGCATTAGATAAGGAAAATAATAAAGTTGCCGGTGGAGTATTTCTAAAAGTAGGCGATAAATATTATGCTGGTAATTATGGAATTCCACGTGAAGAGGTAGCTGCCACTTATAATAATTCAAGTCTCACGGAGAGTGGTTTTACATTCAATATTAAAACTAGTGAGTTAATAGAGCAAAAACAGGTTAGCTTAATTGTGATTTCAAATGATTTGAGTCATCAATTTTCCCCTATAGGAATAGATATTGAGATTAAATGATGATTAAAATTTAGGTTGTAAAGAAACTCAGGTCATTTTTAGACCATGGGTTTCTTTTTATGTTATAGGTATTATTTTTAGAAAATGAAGAAAAATCCTCCTTTTTCGCTATTTTTTGGATATATTTACTCTACCCATTGTTAGGACGTGTATGCTCATGGGCCGGGCTTGCGTACAATTGGAGTAGCAAAACTGTGGCAATTTCGTTCAAGGGTCTTCTTAGTTGACACATGTTTAACACATATTCGAGAAGATACAATTCAACTCATTTTGTGAATCATGAATTCTGAATCACCACTAATCCATCCATAGAATAGTATATGTAGAAATGCTTATTATGATTGGATAAGGTGAAGACTATGGAAATATTAGTTACCGGCGGGGCCGGATTTATCGGCAGCAATTTTGTAATATACATGCTGCAGCAGCACCCGGATTACCAGATCGTGAACGTGGATGCGTTGACGTATGCGGGGAATTTGGAGAATTTGAAGTCGGTGGAGGGCAATCCGAATTATACGTTTGCCAAAGCGGACATTACGGATGTAGAGGCGATGGACACACTGTTCAGCCAGGGAGTCGATATCGTAGTCAACTTCGCGGCGGAATCACATGTGGACCGGAGCATTCTGGAGCCGGATGTGTTTGTGAAGACAAATGTGCTCGGCACACAGGTGCTGTTGGATGCAGCAAAGAAATATAGTGTGACCAAATTTGTTCAAGTGTCTACAGATGAGGTGTATGGAACGTTAGGAACCACGGGACTCTTTACTGAAGAAACTCCACTTACTCCAAACAGTCCTTATTCCGCCAGCAAAGCGGGCGGAGATTTGCTTGTGCGTGCCTACCACGAAACCTTTGGATTGCCGGTTAATATCACCCGCTGTTCTAACAACTACGGGCCATACCAATTTCCGGAGAAGCTGATCCCGCTCATGATTTCCCGTGCGCTTGCTGATCAGGCACTGCCGGTTTATGGCGATGGAATGAATATCCGCGACTGGTTGTATGTAGAAGATCACTGCAGTGCAATTGATCTGGTTATTCATGAAGGGGTAAACGGTGAGGTCTATAATATTGGCGGCAATAATGAGCGCACAAATGTGCATATAGTGAATACTGTGCTGCAGGAACTGGGCAAACCGGATTCTCTGATTACTTACGTGCAGGATCGTCCCGGACATGACCGCCGCTATGGCATCGACCCAACCAAGATTACCAACGAGTTGGGCTGGAAGCCAAAGCATACATTTGAAACCGGCATTAAAGAAACCATTCAATGGTATTTGAATAATAAAGAGTGGTGGACCCGTATTCAATCCGGTGAATACCAGAAATATGCCGAACTTCAGTATGGCAGCCGTTTGGGGGATTCGCTGTAATGTCGAAGATGAAGGTATTGGTTACGGGTTCCGCTGGACAGTTGGGGCAGGACCTTGTACTTTTGTTGCAGCAGCAAGGACATGAGGTTCTAGGCTGTGACCGTCAGGAGATGGATATTACAGATCTCGATCAATGTACTGAGGTTATCAGCGGGTTCAGTCCGGATGCTGTCATTCATTGTGCCGCCCATACGGCGGTGGATATTGCGGAAACTGATGTGGATGCCGCCTATTTAATTAATGCCACTGGAAGCCGCAATGTAGCACTGGCTGCGGAGAAATCCGGAGCCAAGCTGGTATACATTAGTACGGATTATGTTTTTGATGGCATGGGAACTCAGCCTTATCATGAATATGATAATACGGATCCGCAAAGTATTTATGGCAAGTCAAAGCGGGCAGGAGAAATCCTGGTGCAGTCTTTGTCCTCGAAATTTTTCATCGTACGTACATCATGGGTGTATGGCAAATATGGCAACAACTTTGTGAAAACGATGCTGAAGCTGGGACAGGAGAAGCCGCTGCTGCAGGTAGTAGACGACCAGCAAGGTTCACCTACCTACACCGTAGATTTGGCCCGTTTCCTGCTTGAGCTGATTCAAACGGAGAGATACGGAATTTATCATGCCTCTAACAGTGAGTCTTGCACCTGGTATGAGTTTACACAGGCAATTTTCGCGGAGGCAGAAGATATTCTGAGTCTGAAATTCACAGCAAAGCTAGAGCCATGTGCTACAGAACAGTTTCCACGCCCGGCACCACGTCCGCGCAATTCGGTAATGGAGCATTTAGCCATCCGCACGAACGGGTTTGCAGATATCCGGCCTTGGCGGGCCGGACTGAGGGACTTTTTGCTGGAACTGAAATAGATAAGCGCAAACTAAGCTCCTGAACCGTTATCGACGGTCGGGAGCTTTTTGCTGCTGTAACGACTGTTCACATAAACATGTTTTATAGTGCTAAAATTATGCCTTTTATTTCACTTTGTTCCTCCTTTAAGGATACCATCATTCCAGGTAACATAGCCGCAACCTGTTGTTTTCGTTATAATAATGTGTAATAGCTTCAGAACCATAATGAATTCAAGAATCCGAGGATATTTATGAATAACAAAACAGTCAGTGTACATATTGTTACCTTTAACAGTGCGGATGATATTATTGATTGTCTGACGGCAGTACTCGCCCAGGATTATCCGGTGAAGCAGATTGTGGTGGTGGATAATGCCTCAACAGACGGATGCGTGGAAAGAGTGAGGGGGTTTTATCAAAAGATCGAAGAGACGGGGGTTCCTTCTCTTGTTCTCATAGAAAATAAGATTAATACTGGCTTCGCCCCCGCTCATAACCAGGCCCTGGCGGCAACAGATACAGATTATGTACTTGTGCTTAACCCGGATCTGACGCTTGAAAATAGTTATATTTCCAGGCTTATCTTGCAGATGGAGTCAAATCCGCGTATTGGCAGTGCTACTGGCAAGCTTTTGCTCAAAGCTGATCACTCCCTTGTGGACAGCACAGGTCTGCGGATGAATAGAGCCCGGCGTGCCTTTGACCGCGGTGCAGGAGATCCCTCCACAGACTGGCTGGAATCTGGTTTCGTATTTGGCGTATCTGGGGCCGCAGCGATGTATTCACGCCGGATGATTGAAGATGTCAGCATTGAGGGGGAGTTCTTTGATGCGGATTTCTTCGCCTATAAGGAGGATGTGGACGTGGCATGGCGGGCTGGGCTGTTCGGCTGGTTGGCTTACTTTGAAGCAGAAGCCATAGGCTACCACGAACGTGGCTGGAAACCTTCCGGCCGGGACAGCAAACCGGTGTTCATTAGGCGGATTTCGTATATTAACCGCTACAAGATGATCTACAAGAACGAGCCTGCCGGCACGCTGCTTCTCACTTTGCTGTATTCACTGCCGTATGAGCTTGCCGCACACGGTTATACACTGCTTAAGGAACGCCAATTGCTAAAGGCCTGGTCTGCTTTTTTCCAACAACGGAGACATCTTAAACAGAAACGGCGATATATACAAAATAAAGCATCCAGGAAACCGGACGCGTAAGGTAATTTACTGGCACGGGAAATCTGTAAATACCTCCCTAATTAGGCTCCGCCTATCAGGGAGGTTTTTATGTTATAATAGTTGTCGGTAGATTACTATATTAGTCAGGAGCGTAGTGAAGTGAATATAGATGTCAGTATATTAATCTTAAATTACAACACATGTGGCCTGACGATGGACTGTATTAGGTCGGTATATGATTCGGTAACTAATTATTCCTATGAGATCATTTTAATAGATAATAATTCCCGTGATCATTCTGTCGAGTCGATCAGCAAGGAATTCCCGGATGTGCTGCTGATTGCCAACTCTGAGAATGTTGGTTTCGCCCGGGGTAATAATCAGGGGATGGAGGCGGCCTCCGGACGTTATGTGCTGCTGCTTAATTCCGACACGGTAGTGCGGAAGGATACGCTGGAGACGATGGTTTCCTTTATGGACAGCCGGCCGGATCTTGGCGCTTCGGGCTGCAAGGTGATTTTGCCGGATGGATCGCTGGACAAGGCCTGCAAGCGAGGATTTCCGACACCCTCGGCATCCTTTTATTATGCTTTTGGTTTCAGCAAGCTGTTTCCCGGCCGGCCCAGATTCAACGGCTACCAGCTAGGTTATTTGGATCCAGATCTGGATTACCCGGTAGACTGTCTAGTCGGGGCTTTTATGCTGGTTCGGCGGGCGACGATCGAGCAGGTCGGCGGCCTGGACGAAGAGTTCTTTATGTATGGTGAGGATTTGGATTGGTGCTTCCGGATTAAAGAAGCCGGGTGGGGGATTTATTACTATCCGAAGACCTCCATCGTGCATCTAAAAGGCGGCAGCGCGCGGCGCAGACCATTTAAAATTGTCTATGAGTTTCACAGAGCAATGATTTTATTTCATCGCAAGCATTTTAGCAAGAGGTACAACAGTATGATTAATGGAGCGGTATATGCCGGAGTCGGGGTAAAGTTCACCCTTTCGCTTGCCCGCAATATGTTAAAGTCTTCACGCGTGGTTTCTTCACCGGCGCAGAGCCTTGCGGATTCCGGAGAAGCAGGTTCACGCAATGAAACGAATGCTGAGGTGAGATTATGATTCGCCGTAATCAGAGGTTTTTAACACAACTCTATATGGTTGCCGACTTCCTGATTATCCAAATCTCCTTTCTGGCGGCCTGGTGGCTGAAGTTCAAGAGTGGCTGGCTGGAATCCTATAATACGCTTCCGGTTGAATCCTATGCCTATTGGAGCCTTATTTATGGTGTGATTTCTGTATTTATAGGGATTGTGCTTTCCCTGTATTTGCCGAAGCGTAAGAAACGTTTTGTCGATGAATTCCTCAAAATATTTCAGGTGCACATCATGGCAGTCTTTATCCTGCTTGGCCTGATGTTCTTCCTGAAGGAAATCGACGTTTCCCGTCAGTATCTGGCCATATATATGGGTTTTAATATTCTCTCGATCATGCTTTACCGTTATGTGCTGAAGACGATGCTGAAATCACTCCGTGAAAAAGGCTTTAACCGTCAATTCGTGCTGATTATCGGTGCAGGCTCGCTCGGCAAACGATTCTACAACAATTTGGTGCAGTATCCGGAGCTGGGATATGAGACCATTGGTTTTCTTGATGATTATCAGGAATGGGACGGGATAGAGGAACGGCGCTTTAAGCCAATACTCGGCAAGGTGGATGAACTGGCTGGAATACTGGAGCTGCTGCCGGTAGACGAGGTGATTCTGGCGCTTCCGCTTGATGCCCACTCTAAGTATCCCGCCATTATTGCTGCCTGCGAAAAGGCTGGAGTACGGACGCTGATTATTCCAGATTTCTTCGACTACCTGCCGGCCCGTCCTTATTTTGATAATTTTGCCGGAATGCCAATGATTAATGTCCGTGATATTCCTTTAGATATGACCGGGAATAAGCTGGCCAAGCGGCTGTTTGATATTATTTTTTCGCTGTTCGCCATTTTTGTAATGTCGCCTGTAATGCTCATAGTAGCCCTCGGTGTTCGCCTGACTTCTCCGGGCCCGGTCATCTTCAAGCAGGAGCGTGTAGGACTTAACCGGCATAATTTCATGATGTATAAGTTCCGCTCGATGAAAATGCAGCAGGACGGCGAAGAAGATACAGGCTGGAGTACACGGGAGGATCCGCGGCGCACCCGCTTTGGGAGTTTTATCCGCAAGACCAGTCTGGATGAGCTGCCGCAATTTTTTAATGTGCTGCTGGGGCATATGAGTGTGGTAGGGCCCCGCCCGGAACGGCCGTTCTACGTGCAGCAGTTCCGTGGAGAGATCCCCAAGTATATGGTGAAGCATCATGTGCGTCCAGGTATTACTGGATGGGCACAGAGTAATGGTCTGCGTGGGGACACCTCGATTGAAGAACGGATTAAGCATGATATTTTCTATATTGAAAATTGGTCATTGCTGTTTGATATTCGGATTATTGTCAAAACGATTCGCAACGGATTTAAAAATGCCTATTAATTTCACATAGAAACGGTTGCTATCCTTACCCAAGGCCACAGCCGTTTTTTGTTTTTATACTCCAACTTTTGCAAAGGAAACCTACTATAATGGATAAAAAAAAGAGTACTGCATCAGTCATCATGGTTATAGCAATAGTACTTTTGCTTGTGATTACGCTGACACCGGAAGATAAAGAGCCGGCCGCCGGCTTTGCAGCCCACCGGATTGTTGCCCATGCAATGGGTGGCATCAACGGGCATGCCTATACCAACGCTGTTGAAGGTTTTATCGCCAATTATGAGCAGGGAACACGTATATTTGAAGCCGATCTGCTGTTCACCGGGGATCAGAAACTAGTGGCCCGTCATGAGTGGTCAAGGGATATGACTAAGCAGTTAGGACAGAAGGAGGTGCTTCCTGCAGACAAGGAAGGGGAAGTACTGGATTATGCCGAATTTATGGACAGTCCGATTCTGGGCCTATACTCGCCGGCTGATATTGAGAAGATCATGGATTTGATGATGGCTTATCCGGATGCCTATATCGTAACCGATACGAAGGAGGTTGAAGCGGAACTGGTCACACAGCAGTTTGAAGTGATTGTCGAGGCAGCTGAGCGTAGGGATCCATCGCTGCTGAAGCGGATTGTCCCGCAGATTTACAGTCGTGAGATGTTGGATATGATCCGTAAGGTGCATGTCTTTCCCGAAGTCATTTATACGTTATATCAATCGGAGGACAGTGATGAAGTGGTGACTCAATTCGTCAAGGAAACCGGGGCGAACATCACCATGCCTGACGACAGGGCTACCAAGAGCTTTGTGCAAAAACTGAAAAGGGCCGGTGCCCGCGTCTATGTGCATACGATTAATGATGAGAAAGAAATCGTCCAGCTGTCCCGTCTGGGTGTGGACGGGTTCTATACTGATTTCGTTTCTGAAGATGACATGGAGAGGCTCGGAGGCCTGGGGCGAAACTAGCAGCCGGCAGAGGTGATAATGAGCAATCATTGTTCGTTGAACGATGCACATAAAGCTTATTTTCTACCAGAAAGATAAGACTGATCTATAGCATACAACAATGAATTCTTATATTATAAAAAGGCGAAAAAATGTTCGCATTTTTTCGCTCTTTAAATTGACACTCCCCTTAGCGCTGGCATAGACTAGAGTTACGGCTTTTTGCGGTAGCGGAGTGTATTTGGCTTGCTAGATGAATGATGGAGATGGACGATTGATGAATATGATGCGGCAACTGATAGAGCCTTGGCGGCATGTTTTTAAGCTCGATCCGGACCGTGAGCTCGGAGACCTTGAGCTGGAGGCCATTTGCCTGTCCGGAACCGATGCGATTTTGGTTGGAGGCTCCACCGGTGTGACTTATGAGAATACTATTGATCTGCTGAACCGGCTGCGGCGTTATGAGCTGCCTTGCGCACTGGAGATTTCGGATCTGGAGGCAGTCGTTCCCGGTTTTGATTTGTATATGATTCCTATGGTGCTTAATACACCAGACACGGCCTGGATTATTGGCCAACACCGCAAAGCCATTCAACGTTACGGAAGCCTGATTCCATGGGAACTGCTGCTGGCCGAAGGATATATTGTCCTGAATGGCGATTCTTCCGTAGCACGCCTTACGGGTGCAGACCATTCGCTTAGCGCCGAGGGGGCTGCGGCTTATGCCCAGATTGCGGACAAGCTGATGCAGCTTCCGGTTGTGTATCTTGAATACAGCGGCATGTTCGGTGATATGAAGACGGTTCGTTTGGTAAGAGAGATGGTGGAGAACAGCCAGCTGTTTTACGGGGGCGGTATTACCGGCGAGGCAGAGGCTAAGCAGGTTGCAGCCCTCTGCGACACCGTAGTAGTCGGGAACATTATTTACCAGGATATACAGCAAGCACTGCTCACCGTGCAGGCGGTAAAGAAGACCCCGCAGATGCTTTGGGAGTAGCAAGTTGAGATAGCGCTGCTCTTGACATTCTAAGCTTAAACTGAGAAAGGAGCATGTCACACATGCAACTTGTTAACATACAGGAAGCCGTAAGCCGGCTTAATCCTCCACAGCGCCAGGCTGTAGAAGCTACTGAAGGTCCCTTGCTGATTATGGCCGGCGCGGGCAGCGGCAAGACCCGGGTGCTTACCCACCGCATTGCCTGGTTGATTGCGAACCGCAAGGCTCCGCCGTGGGCAATTCTGGCGATTACCTTTACAAACAAGGCGGCCCGGGAGATGCAGGACCGTGTCTCCAAGCTGGTTGGACCAGAAGGACGGGATATATGGGTATCCACGTTTCACTCGATGTGTGTACGGATTCTGCGCAAGGATATTGAACGGATTGGCTTTACCTCCAATTTCTCAATTCTCGATTCTACAGACCAGTTGTCCGTCATCCGCAACTGTATGAAAGACCTGAATATCGATACGAAGAAATTTGAGCCAAAGGCTGTCCAGGCCGTCATCAGCACAAACAAAAATGAGCTGATTACTCCGGCGCAATACGAGCAGAAGATTGGCGATTATTTTGAAGGTCTTGTTGCTAAAGTGTACACCAAGTACCAGCACCGGCTGAGAAGCAACAACTCGCTGGATTTTGACGATTTAATTATGAAGACTATCCAATTGTTCAAGGAAGTGCCTGAGGTACTTGATTTCTACCAGAAGAAATTCAAATACATTCATGTGGATGAGTATCAGGATACGAACCGTGCGCAGTACATGCTTTGCCGCATGCTGGCGGAAAGCCATCACCGGATTTGCGTAGTTGGTGACAGCGATCAGTCGATTTACCGCTGGCGCGGAGCAGACATTTCGAATATTCTTAATTTCGAAGAAGATTATCCGGAAGCGAAGACGATTCTGCTGGAGCAGAATTACCGTTCGACCTCCAATATACTAAATGCAGCCAACGGCGTAATTGCGCTGAACTCCGGACGTAAACCGAAGAAGCTGTGGACGGATTCAGAGGAAGGTCCGAAGATCAAAGTGTTCCGGGGCGACTCCGAGCATGATGAAGGTTATTTTGTCACCGGAGAGATCAGTAAGAGTGCCAAGCAGGGCCAGGCTTACCAGAATCATGCCATCCTGTACCGCACGAATGCACAGTCTCGCGTAATAGAAGAAATTTTGATCAAATCAGACATTCCTTATCAGATCGTCGGCGGGATCAAGTTCTATGACCGTAAGGAAATCAAGGATCTGCTGGCGTACCTGCGCCTGCTCTCCAATCCGGATGATGACATCAGTCTGACGCGTATTATCAATGTGCCAAAGCGGGGGCTGGGTGATACCACTGTGGGCAAGCTGGCTGTAGCAGCAGCAGAACGTGGGGTATCCATCTTCCGCGTGCTGCAGACGGTGGACGATCTGGGCTTTGCCGGACGGACGCGCAATACGCTGGTGGAGTTCTATGATATGATCGAAGCGCTGCACCGGATGGTCGAATTCCTCTCGGTAACGGAGCTGACGGAGAAGATTCTGGAGCTCTCGCAATACCGGCTGGAGCTGCAGAATGAGAATACGCTAGAATCCCGCTCACGGCTGGAGAACATCGATGAGTTCCTGTCCGTGACGATGGAATTCGAGAAGAATAACGAAGACAAGTCACTGGTCTCCTTCCTCACAGATCTGGCACTGATCGCTGACATCGACAGTGTGAATGACGATGAGGAGGAACGCGACGATGCTGTAGTGCTGATGACCATGCACAGCGCGAAGGGGCTGGAATTCCCGACCGTATTTATTATCGGGATGGAAGAGGGCGTATTCCCGCACAGCCGCGCCTTTCAGGACAATGATGAACTGGAAGAAGAACGGCGGCTGGCGTATGTAGGCATTACGCGTGCGGAGAAGCAGCTGTTCCTCAGCTGTGCCCGCAGCCGCACGCTGTTCGGACGGACGACGGCCAATCCGCCGTCCCGCTTCCTGGAGGAGATTCCGGAGGAGCTTAAGGAAGATACCGGCTCTGCTTCGGACCGCTTCCGGCGCGGAGGCGCGGAGGTTGGCGGTGCCTATGGCGGCCGTGGCTTCACCGGCGGCGCCCGGGGGAACTTCGGCAGCCGCGGAGGCGCTGCCGGGAATGCGCCAGCAGGCGGCGTGACCGCCGGCTTTGGCGGCAGCACAGCGTCAGCGGCCGGAGCAGGCCGCGTGACCGTAACCTCCGGAAGCGGTGCGCAGCGCGCATCGGAAGCGGGGGCCGCGGTGCCAGGCGAGTATAAAGCCGGCGACAAGGTAGCCCACGGCAAATGGGGCACCGGCACCATTGTGTCCGTGAAAGGCAGCGGTAACGACACGGAGCTGCAGATTGCTTTTCCGGCACCGGTCGGTGTGAAACGGCTGCTTGCGGGTTTTGCTCCGATTACCAAAGTCGAATAATCCGGGGACGGTTAACGAATGCATTTTTAGAATATAAAGATAAAGTAGAAGTATCATTCACATGCTTTACATTATCCTTATGACGGAGGGATACGCCCGGATGGACGTTATGCATACGATGGAAGAGCTTGTGGCTGAGCTGAATCAATACAATTACCATTATTACACGCTGGATGCACCGCAGGTCAGCGACAAGGAATATGATGTGCTTTACGATAAGCTGGTGGCCCTGGAAGCGGAGAGCGGCATTGTGCTGCCGGATTCTCCTACCCAGCGTGTGGGAGGGGAGCTGCTGAAAGGCTTTACCCCGCATCGTCACCTTGCTCCACTATGGAGTTTGGACAAAGCGCAGAATATTGAGCAGCTGCGGAGCTGGAATGCCCGTGTGCTGCGTCTCGTGAACGACTACAACACGAAGAATCCGGATACACCTCTGCCCGAGCCTTGTTATGCCGTCGAACTGAAATTCGACGGCCTGACCCTGAACCTGACCTACCGTGACGGTGTGTTAGTGCAGGCGGCGACAAGAGGAAATGGAGTGACGGGTGAAGGCATACTGGCTCAGGTGAAGACGATCAAGTCCGTTCCATTGACGATTCCGTTCAAGGAAGGTCTTATCGAAGTGCAGGGCGAGGGGATTATGAACCTCTCGGTGCTGGCCGACTACAATACAAGGGCTGCCGAACCGCTGAAGAATGCACGCAATGGCGCCGCCGGAGCACTGCGCAACCTTAATCCTAAGACTACGGCGAACCGCAGGCTAAATGCTTTCTTTTATAACGTGGGTTATGCTGAAGGGGTGCAGTTTGCCGATCATCAGGAGATGATGAATTTCCTGCGGACCAACCAGTTTAAGGTGAATCCGTACCTCACCTACTTTGCTAACTTTGACGAGGTTACAGAACAGCTGGCGGAGATTGAAGAGAGCCGTTCCGGTCTGGACTATCTGATTGACGGTGCGGTAATTAAGGTTACCGATTTCCGTATCCGCGAAGCGCTGGGTTATACCGATAAATTCCCGCGCTGGGCGGTTGCCTACAAGTTCGAAGCTGAAGAAACGACGACGATATTGGAGTCAGTCAGCTGGAACGTAGGCCGCACAGGCAAAGTCACACCTCTGGCCCGTGTGGAGGCGGTAGAACTGGCTGGAGTTACTGTCCAGAACTGCACGCTGAACAACGTCGGAGATATCGAACGCAAGAATCTTAAGCATGCGCTGGGCACACGGGTGTTTATCCGCCGCTCCAATGATGTCATTCCAGAGATACTCGGCAAGGTGACGGAAGAAAGCGACGGCGGGGAAATTGTATTCCCCGAGAATTGTCCGTCATGTGGCTTCCCGCTCGAAATGCGCGGGGCGCATCTCTTCTGCAACAACAAGCTGGATTGCAAGCCGCAGATTATCGGACGGATCACCCATTTCGCTTCCCGTGATGCGATGGACATTGAGACCTTCAGCGACAAGACGGCCGGTCAGCTGCACGAAGAGTTGAATGTGCGGGAGCCTGCCGATTTATATGAACTGAATTTTGAACAGCTGGTCAAGCTTGATCGCTTCGGTGAGAAGAAAGCAGACAATCTGCTGAAGGCGCTGGAAGAGAGTAAAGGACGTGATCTAGCCTCGTTCCTCTTTGCCCTAGGCATTCCGAACACCGGCAAAGCAACCACACGGATGCTGGCCGATCATTACCGCAGTCTGGAGGCTGTAATGTCCGCTACAGCTGAGGATTTATCTGAATTGCCGGATATCGGCGGGATTGTGGCAGAAAGCATCGTGAGCTTCTTCGCTGATCCTTTTGTGGTTACGGGCATTAACCGCATGCTGGCTTTGGGTGTAGAAGCTAAGGCGCCTGAAGCTCCGCGGCCGGTGAGTACCGATTCCTTCTTCAGCGGCAAGACCGTAGTGTTAACCGGCTCGCTGCAGAAGCTTACCCGTGAGGAAGCTGCAGAACGTCTCGAGGCGCTTGGCGCCAAAGTATCGGGCAGTGTCTCCAAGAAAACCGATCTGGTCATTGCCGGTGAAAAAGCGGGCAGCAAGCTGGCCAAAGCACAGCAATTGGGCATTCAGGTCATTGAGGATGAGGAAGAATTGATCCGGCTGCTGGAGATTTAGACCGTTATACAGCATAATACTGAATAGCAATGTACAGCAAGATACCAAGCCCTGTGATCATTTCGCTTCCTGCGAAAGGTCACAGGGCTTTTTTTGTGAAAGGTAAGTATGTATAAATCAATGGGTACATCTGATACAGCAGGATCATTCCTGTCGAGAAGATGCTTTTCTTTACAGTTGAGATGGAAAGAGAATGTAGTAAGGAGTGGGGATTTTAATCCTGAGAAGGGATAGTCTCTATGTTAAAATGAATGAATATTTATATATTTATTCACATGCACCTGGTTGTAGCTGCAGATTTATCAATTGCCTTGATGGAAGCATATACGCATCATTGTAACGGTCCATGAAAGGAGGACTAAAAATGAACAAAGCCATTACGGCCCAGTCTGTTCACTATGGGATGGGTACAGAGATGATCCACAAAGTTTTTGGCGATCATGGGGAAGAAGCACTCAGAGCTGTCGAGTATGAAGCTGCAAGGCTTGAGAACCTGCTAAGCCGCTTTATACCCGATAGCGAGATAAGCAGGGTCAACAGGTCAGCAGGTATGAAGTGTGAGAAGTTGAGTCCGGATACCTATGAGGTGCTGTCGCTTGCTGCTGAGTTCTAAATTATAGTGATGTGGATTCCAAAGAAGTGGAGCAGCACAAGCTATCTGCGGCAGAGGAGACACTAAAACAAATCAACCATGACATTGAGCAAAGAATAATAGGAGAATTGAGGATAGATAAATGTATGTTTCCGTGGCTGTTAACCGGTATTATAAATCCTATATTTACTAAAAAAGCCATTGATCCAGTCAAATTTCAGGCAGATGATAGTTGTATCGGCTGTGGTACCTGTGAGCAAGTCTTTAACTGCAATAACATTCAAGTTTCTGAAAAACCACAGTGGGGGCAAAATTGTACACAATGTTTAGCGTGTATTCATTATTGCCCCGTCAAAGCCTATCAATATGGCCAAAAAACCGAAAACAAAGGAAGATATACAAATCCCCATATAACCATTGCTGAATTTATAAATGAAAGATGATTGTACAGAAAACGTTACTAGCCCTCATCTTGGTGACAAGGTGTGGGTTCTTTTGTGTCCCGTTGATATATGAACAGTTGATAATTTAATACAACCCCTGACTACATTTGACAATTGGTTAACCTTTCGAAGGTAAGATTGGTTAAGAACTTTATATCAAGGAAGGGGTTTATAATGAAAAAGCTGATGAAGAGTGTGGTAATTGGAGGATTGGCAGCAGCAGTAGTCTCAGGAGCTACACTGGCCGGAGCGGCACAAAGTGCTAAAACTTCTGGGGGAGCTGCAAAAGCCCAGTCCAAAAATCTTATCGTACTAATTGGTGACGGCATGGGTCCGGCCCAAATTTCTGCCGCAAGATATTTTCAGCAATACACCAAGGGAGTCAGCCATCTAAATCTTGATCCCTACTACGTGGGACAAGCGACTACATATGCAGACCGTGGAGAGGACGGCGGGAAAATCGTTTCGGGGATCGTTACAGATTCCGCCTCAGCCGGTACTGCATTTGCTACAGGCCACAAAACATACAACGCAGGCATCAGCGTTTCCAATGAAGATGTATCCAAACCGTTTGCCTCCATTATTGAGGCTGCGGAAACGAGCGGCAAGGCAACAGGACTTGTTACCACAGCCCGGATTACTCACGCGACGCCAGCTGTCTACGCCTCCCATGTCCGCAGCCGTGATAATGAATCAGCGATTGCCTCGCAATACCTGGAGAGCGGCGTAGATGTTCTGATGGGCGGGGGCAAGCAGTTTTTTGTAACCAAAGATGAAAAGGGCAAACGGACGGATAAGAACATCCTCCCTGATTTTAAAGCCAAAGGTTACACTGTAGTTGAAAATAAAACAGCCTTAAATGCGCTTACCTCCAAAAGCAGCAAGGTGCTGGGCCTGTTCGGCAGTTCCCATGTGGCTTATGTTCCGGACCGTACAGCGGAAATTCCAAGCCTGGCGACAATGACCTCCAAAGCGCTGAATATTTTATCAGCGGATAAAGAAGGTTTTGTCATGATGATTGAAGGCGGACGGATTGACCATGCCGGTCATGCCAACGATCTGCCGACACTTGTCCAGGAGGCACTCGACTTCGATGCCGCGGTCAAAACGGCGATTGATTTCGCGAAGAAAAACGGCAACACCTCCGTTGTGGTCACAGCCGACCATGAAACGGGCGGACTGTCCCTCTCCCGCGACAACATTTACGAAATTAATATCGACCTGTGGGATAAGCAAAAACATTCCTCGGAAAGCCTGGCTGCCGCTCTGGAAGCAGCACAGACACCTGAAGAAATCCGCAGCATCGTAACAGCCAATACATGGATTACCGATCTTACAGACGAAGAGGTTGCGCAAATTATGGAAGGCGACGGGTCTTCGTATAAACGTGAAGGAGCCTACAATGCAGTGGTTTCCAAACGTCTGCTCGTGGGCTGGTCAGGCCATGGCCATTCCGCAGTAGATGTGGGTGTCTGGGCTTATGGTCCGATTGCGGAGCAGGTGAAGGGGCAGGTGGACAACACCGAGATCGCAAAGGCGGGTGCCAGCATACTGGGCCTTGATTTGAACAAACGTTCCGCAGAGCTGCAATCCCAATACGTTTATCCGAAGTTCAAAATCAGCCGCGACAACAAAGTGCTTTATCCTGCTGAAGCTTTGATCAAGGCGCTGGGAGGAACTTACAAAGGGGATGCTGCCGCTGCGAAGCTGACATTGCAGAAAAACGTAATTGATGTGAATCTGACAGACAAAACCGCTAAGCTGAACGGCAAGGCTGCTTCTTATATCGTTGATATTGATAACGGTGTATTGTACCTGCCGCTTAGTGCATTCAGCCAGCTGAAGGGTACAACCTTGACTTGGGATGCTTTGTCCGAACGTATTAAATTGAGATAGGAGTGGCTCTGTTGCTCCAAATTCACGATTTGAAAAAGCAATTTCGTGTAGACGGTAGAAATGTGCCGATACTGGATATTTCCGAATGGAGTGTTGAAAAAGGAGAGAACGTAGCGATTACCGGACCCAGCGGGTCCGGTAAAAGCACTCTTCTGCATCTGGTCAGCGGAATTCTGCTGGCCGACAGCGGCGGGATTGTCGTGGACGGCAAGCCGCTCCGCGAGCTCACAGAGGCGAAACGTGATGCTTTCCGGGCTTCCAATATCGGGTATGTGCTGCAGGATTTCCATCTGATCCCCTCTTTGACGGCAAGGCAGAATGTGGAGATTGCTATGACCGCAAAGCTTCCGCTTAAGGAGAAAAGAAGGGTAGTCGACGATTGGCTGGATCAGGTAGGTCTGGCAGACCGTGGCCGGCATCTTCCCTCCCAGCTTTCCCGCGGGCAGCAGCAGAGGGTAGCGATTGTGCGGGCGCTGGTGAATGAGCCGCCGCTTGTGCTGGCGGATGAGCCCACCGGCAGTCTGGACTGGGAAACGGCAGATGAAATCGCCTCGCTTTTACTGGATCTCAGCGTCGCTCATGGACGTACCTTAATTGTTGTAACGCATGATCTCAATATGGCGAACCGTTTTCCCCGCTGTCTGAACATTCAGGAGATTAACCGGATACGCCGGGAATCAGCGCCCAAACTCCAGAGCAGCCCGGAGAAACGGAAGAGGGAATTGTATGAGTCTCTTTAGATTAACACTGCGTAATTTGCTGCACCGGCGGTTTCTGTCGTTGTTGACGGTATGTGCGGTCGCAGTTACGGTTGCTTTTATCGTCCTGCTATCCTTGTCCCGGCAAAGCGTTGAGCAAGGCGCCAAAAAAGGGTATGGCCCCTTCGATCTCGTAATTGGCGCAGCCGGCAGTGAAACCCAGCTTGTGCTGAATACCTTTTATCATATCGGTGCTCCGACAGGCAATATCCCGCTTGCTGTTCTGGATCAAGTGGAGCAGGATCAGGACGTGGATAAGGCCTTTGCAATGACAACGGGAGATAACTATAAAGGCTTTCCGATCGTCGGCATGGACTCCGGATATTTTGTTACCCGTTACGGCGACCGTAACCTTCAGGACGGGAATTTATATGCGCACACCGGTGAGACCATTATTGGGTCGTATGTGGCGGAATCTCTGGGTCTGCACATTGGGGATACATTTACGGGTGCACATGGGCTTGTTCAGGGAGACAGCCATGAAACTGCTGAGGCGGAACACACGGAGGAGCATGAGGAAGATCATGAGGAAGACCATGCTGCCGAGGCCGCCGGAAATTCGCCGGACGAAGCACATAGCGAAGAACATGGCGAAGAACACGCACATGAAAGCTTCCAGTATACCGTTGTGGGCATTCTTCCGCCCCTTCATACCCCAGATGACCGCGCAGTATTTACGACTGTTGATTATGCCTGGGCCGTACATGGCTTGCCTCCTGAGGAGCGGGAGATTACAGCCGTGTTGGTTAAACCGGCAAGTCTGCTGGGGGCCCATGATTTGAAAGAGGTGCTGGATGGCAGTAATGGAGTTCAGGCTGCCTATACAAGCCAGGCGGTTTCCGACGTGCTGAACGCTGTTGATCAGGGTGCACAGCTGCTGAGTGTGCTCACGGCATTATGCGTAATTCTGGCAGCGATAGCGATCCTGCTGTCCTTGATCGCCGCAGTAGGTGAACGTACCAAGGATGTGGGGCTATTGCGTCTTCTTGGCAAATCCAGAGCCTATGTATGGTTGACCTTAACGAGCGAAGGTCTGCTGGTGACAGCTACCGGACTTATCGCCGGACTGCTGCTGGGTCATCTTGGCGCTTACCTGCTGAAGGATGCACTGTTCGCCCAAGCTGGCATTCAAATTGAACCTTATCAGTGGACACCTGATCATTGGCTTATTGCTGCAGGGGCGCTTTCCATTGGTCTGCTGTCTTCGCTGGGGCCTGCATTCCGGATGTACCGGATGCATCCTCTTGCTTTGTTCAAATCCTAGGAGGTACATTCACTTGATAACATTAAAGGGTAGGTTGATCCTGATGACGGCTGCTGTTACAAGCATGCTGCTGCTTCAAGCATGCGGCCAGAACAGTGCAGCTGATGGCGGTGGAGAATCCTTTGCTGCTGCAGTGGAGGCGGACAGTCCGGTAGTAGAGGATGTGGCACAATCACCCGAAGCTACAGAAGTACCCATAGTTCCAAAAGAATCACCGTCAGCTTCGCCAACCGTGAAGCGCTCTCCAGAAGCCGCCAAGGCCACAGCTGGACCTTCACCGGAACCTGAACTGGCTGCGGCGCCATCCATCGCACCTGTATCGGATACAGGTAAAGGGGGAGAGGCCAAAGATGCTACGGCTAAATCTCACGCACCAAATACATCCAAGCCTTCCGCTCCAGCAGCAGTCATTCAGGATACATCGAAGAAGACTGTAGGCTCCAGCAAGAGTAATAGCAAGAGCCCGGCATCTCCAGCACCTGAAACGAAGTCAAAGGCTAAAACAGGGGAAGCAGATAAGAGCGATGGAAAGAGCGGTGCTGTATCTCCGTCTCCACAAGCCAGCTCCCTCCCTGAGGCCAGCCCTGCCCCAACCGCAGTGGCCCATTTGAAGACTTCTTCTACAGGCCACACTGCCATTGATTGGAACGGCTTCTTCGACGGCAGCGACCAGACCCGCCCCTCGGAGCAGTTTTGGGACCTCAGCGGCAGCGAGGTTACGATTAAGGGCTTTATGGGCGAAGTCCTCTCCTTTGAGAAGAACTGGTTCCTGCTGATTCCAGAGCCCGGGGCGGAGTGTCCCTTTGACAATGGGGATGAAACCTACTGGAACAAGATTATGATTGTCTTTGTGCCTGAAGGCAGCAAGCTCCGGCATACCTCCGGCCCACTGCAAATTACCGGACGTCTGGACGTGGGCATCAAGATTGACGAGTCGGGCTACAAAACGATGTTCCGGCTTTATGATGCCTCCTTCAAGAGCATTTAAAGAACCTAATAAAATGAAATAACACCAGCCTTTGTATACCTTATGGGGATACGGGGCTTTTTTTGGGTTTATAGATTGGATAATTTCTAATATATTAGAAGGTAGATTACCACTTATGGAATGGAAAGGATGCCTACCTGTGAGACAAGAAACAATATTGCTAGTGGACGATGAGCGGGAGATCGTTAACCTGATGGATATTTATTTCTGCAACGAGGGTTATCGGCTGCTCAAAGCCTTTGACGGACAGGAAGCGCTGGAATATTTAAAAGAGGAGAAGGTAGACCTCATTATTATGGACGTGATGATGCCCAAGATGGACGGAATAGAAGCCTGCATGAAAATCCGTGAAGAGCAAAATATGCCGATCATCATGCTGTCCGCCAAAAATTCGGATATGGATAAAATTCTTGGACTCAGTATAGGCGCCGACGATTATGTCGGAAAGCCGTTTAATCCGCTGGAGCTTGTGGCCCGGGCCAAATCACAGCTGCGCCGCTATCATAAATTCAACAAGGATACCCAACCAAGGATGAATGACAATGAGCTGATCTTCGAGGATCTGGTCATCGACATATTGAAACACGAGGTTTGTGTGGATGGGCGTAAGGTAAGGCTGACCCCCCGTGAATTTTCCATTTTGGAGCTGCTGGCGAGATATCAGGGTCAGGTGCTCAGCATGGAGCAGATTTACAGGAATATCTGGAATGAGCCTTTTCTGGACGGAGGCAGCACGGTAATGGTACATATCCGCAATATCCGCGAGAAAATTGAGCTGGATCCGAAGCAGCCCCGTTATGTGCAAACTGTATGGGGGATCGGGTATAAATTGGACGGGCCATCCTGAGAACTTGAGGTGATAATACTGTGAATGCAAAATATATAAGTACTATACGCTGGAAATTCATTTGGGCGTTTATTCTCAGCATGTTGTCAGGAGCCATCCTGTTATTGGGAGGTTACCGGCTGGTAAATTCTCTGCTTCACATGAATACGAGTTCACCGTCGGCACCCTATTCCCTGGTTTTGAAATGGATTATTAACCATATTGGCTCAGTGCCGGTAATGACAGCCGTAGGCATTATCAGCTTTTTGGTGTTCTTTTTTTTGTACACGCGAAAAGTAGTATCCTATCTCGAAGAGATCACACAGGGGATTCAGCAAATCACCAAACTGGGAGAGTCACACCGGATTGAAGTGCGGACCAGTGATGAGCTAGGTGTACTGGCAGAGAATATTAATATTATGTCCGAACGGCTGCAGCAGTCCCTGCTTGAAGAGCGTAAGGCGATCCAGGCCAAAAATGAGCTGATTACCGGGGTCTCTCATGATTTGCGTACTCCGCTGACTTCGGTTTTGGGTTATCTGGATTTTATTGAGCAGGACCGCTGCCGGGAAGAGACAGAGGTACGCTATTATGTAGGTATTGCTTATCAGAAAGCACTGGTGCTGCGTAAGCTGATTGATGATCTGTTCGAATATACCCGTGTCAACAGTGGAGGACTGCCGCTTGCAGCAGAACAGCTGGACCTCAAGGCGTTCATTCGGCAGCTGGCGGAAGAGGCGGTTCCAGAGCTAGCCCGGGCAGGCATGGCCTATGAGCTGGTAGACCATACAGAATCCTTATGGATTCAGGGAGCGCCTTACGAGTTGCTGCGAGCTTATGAAAATTTGATTACCAATGCCATCCGTTACGGGCGTGAAGGGAAAAAACTGGAGATCGTACTCACCCGGGAAGGGGATGAAGCGGTCGTGCGGATCAGTAATTTTGGAGAAATGATTGCCGAAAGCGACCTTCCGCATATTTTTGAACGATTCTACCGGGCTGAACGCTCCCGTTCCCGGCATACCGGAGGTTCGGGGCTGGGACTTGCTATAGCCAAAGGGATTGTGGAGCGCCACCATGGAGAAATTACAGCCCAAAGCGATGTGAACCGTACCGACTTTATCACCCGCTTCCCGTTATCTCCACAGGAGTCTTTAGAGAATCTTTAGAACTTGTGCGGGAGGTTCTTAAGAACTTGCCGGTATTCTATGTGTCATGGAGTAGTAAATGCACAGATACCGGGAGGGATAAACTTGAGAAGACTAAATACGGTACGAACCGGATATTTGTATGTTATTGGAGGAAGCTTGCTGCTCAGCGGTGGTGTTCTTATGGTGCTACAGGCGGTGGTTTCCTTTCTATATTCGCAGCATAGCGCAGATTCCGGCGCTTTTACAGTCCGCTTATTGCATTGGATGATCAATCATATCGGCAGGTTGCCTTTGGCTGTAATTCTTTTTACCGCTCTTTCCGGCAGTTTTTTTCTGCTGCGTTCGCAAAAATTATCCGATGATTTCAAGGCGCTGCTGCGGGCATCGGATGAGCTTGCGGCGAATGGCTTCTTTAAGGAACTGGAGGTATCCACCGGAGGAGAGCTGGGCAGGCTGGCTGCTAATCTGCGGAAGCTGAACAAAGGCCAGCAAACAAAACTCACCGGTACGGCAGAGATTGAATCGGCAGCTGCAGAAGAAGCGGGATGGGGCAGCGAAGAGAGTATGGCCCTCATATTAAGGATGAAGACGCTGCTGCGCTTGCTGGATGAGCTGAAGGCTGCAGAAGGAGAGGCCGTTCAGGTGGATGCGGTGAGACGTGAAGCGGCGGGCTTGGAGCGGTTCCTTGTGGACCTGATTGCAAAATGTTGAGCAGGGGCAATGCTGGCACCCGGCTCACCCGCCGAAAGCTGCTGCGTGTTTTTTATACCGGATTTGATCTTGCGGTAATTGGCGTGTTACTGCTGCTGGCAATGCTGTTTTATGTCCGTGTATATGGAGAGGCTGTGGTAAGCCGTCAGGCCGGGAAGCTGGTTTTAGATCAATCAAGCGTCATTACCGATTCAGAGGGGAATGTGCTGCGCCGGATTCCGCTGCCGGAATCGGGATATCGGACGATGGCTCAGCTCGAAGAGATGCCGGCGCTGCTGATCGACACCTTTTTGGCAGTCGAGGACCGCAGGTTCTACAGCCATCAGGGGCTGGACTATACGGGAATCCTGCGCGCCGCCATAAACAATACCGTGAACTTCAGAGTAACAGAGGGAGGCAGCAGCATCACCCAGCAGTTAGCCCGCAATCTCTATCTAAACAGAGATAAAAATATGCTGCGTAAGCTGAACGAGGCCTCCATTGCTACAGCTTTGGAGAAAAGGTTGTCAAAGCAGGATATTTTGCAGCTTTATTTGAACCAAATCTATATGGGCCGGGGGCAGTATGGAATAAAGGCGGCTGCAGAGTACTATTTCGGTGTAAGTGATCTCAAAAAGCTGGAGATTTCGCAAATCGCTGATTTAGCGGCTATCCCGAAAGGTCCTTCCATCTATAATCCTGCGGAGAACAACGCGGTTTCCGAGGGGAGGAGGGAGCTTGTTCTGGGAATCATGCAGCAGCGGGGGCTGATCAGCCCACAGCAAATGGCAGCTGCGCGCAATCAAAAGTACCAGCCTCTGGAAGAAGTTAAGACTGAGGTTGCAGGTGCTTCCTATATTGACGCTGTGCTGAAAGAAGCCTCCCGGCTTACGGGTAAGTCGAGGGAAGAGCTGCAAACAGGCGGTTACAGGATCAAGACAGGAATGAATACAGGCATCCAGAAGACACTGGAGCAAGCATTTCGTAACGCAGATGCCTTTCCTCCCGATGGGAAAAACCAGCAGGTCGAGGCGGCCATGGTGATACTCAATCATCACACCGGGGAGATTGCTGCCATGATGGGAGGGCGCAATCCCCAAACGGGCAGCCTTAATCGGGCGATTATTGATGCGCGCCAGCCTGGTTCCGCCTTTAAGCCGATTATTGATTACGGGCCTGCGCTGGAAAGCGGCAACTTTACTCCATCGAGTATAGTTCCCGACCGTAAGCAGTCTTACGGGAGTTACAGCCCGGGTAATCTGAATGGCGTATACCGTGGTCAAGTTAGCTTGAACCAGGCGCTTCAGCAATCCATCAATGCTCCGGCCGTATGGCTGCTGAAGCAGGTGGGAATCTCCAGCGCCCGTCAATTTGCCGGAAAGCTGGGGTTAGAACTGCCGCAGGAGGATAATAATCTGTCCATTGCGCTCGGCGGGCTCCACAATGGGATATCTCCTCTGAAAATGGCCCAGGCCTACAGTGTGTTTGCGAGCGGGGGGACGTTTAATGAAGCACATACCATTAGCAGCATAACCAATGCGCACGGGCGGGTTCTATACAAGCATGTCTCCAGCCAGCGTCAAGTGATCTCGGCGCGAACTGCGGAAAGCATGACGTTCATGCTCCGCAATGCAGTAAATCAGGGAACCGGGAAAAAAGCGCGGATGAACATACCGGTTGCCGGCAAGACCGGAACGACTCAGGCAGCGCTTCCCGGTGTCGACAGCAAGGCTAATCGGGATCTTTGGTTTGTCGGCTACACACCGGATTGGACAGCCGCTGTATGGATGGGTTTTGACCGTACCGATAAGGATAACTATATGACTGCGGGCAGCGGGATGGCGGCCGCTTTATTCTCCGCAGTGATGAACAAAGCAATAGCTGTTCGGAATTGAAAGAGCGCTGGCCGCAGTTATACACGATTTGCTCCAGGCAGCCAGGCGTCTTTGTCGTACCCACGCTGTTCCCAATAGCCGACATGGTCCTCATTAATGAGTTCAATCCGGTTAAGCCACTTTACCGATTTATAGGCATACATTTGCGGAGTGACCAAACGTACAGGCCCGCCCAGCTGATTCGGAATTGGCTTGCCGTCATGCATGACGGCAACCATAACATCCTCCATTCGCGCCTGTGCGAGTGTCAGGGAGTCCGTATAGACGCCGTCGCCGGAATACAGCTTGACCATCACCGCCTGGCTTTTTACTCCGGCAAGATCAAGCAGCTTGGAGAGGGGCAGACCCTCCCAGGTATTCTTGTACACAGACCAGCCAGTGACGCAGTGGAAATCACTGACCTGCACCTCGCGCTGCAGCTTGACGAATTCCTCCCAGTTCCAGGTGAACTTCTTATCCACCAGCCCGTCAATCGTAAATGACCAATCCGAATTATCGAATGCTGGAATATCGGTTACAGTATACACGCGGAAGTTCCCATCGGCCCCTCCCCCGATTGGTGGTGCTGAATCTGCCAGCGGAATAGGGTCGGGAATTAGTGTGTTGGCATTGTTTGCTGCATAATCCGCGGTGCCGGGCAACTGAAAAGATTTGCCGATCCAGCGGACAAAGGTCGGTCCGAGCGTTACCGCAAGTCCGGCACCCACAGCGGCTTTAATGAAACCGCGGCGGGTATACATCGGCTGCTGGACGTGGGCTGCTCCCGGCTGTTTCTGCTCATCATTAGAAGCAGATGCTCCATTAGCTGACGTTACCGGTTCTGGTACAATAGAGCGTTTCTTCGGTTCTTTGAGCCATTTGACTCTGGTAATAGAGTGGTAGATAATAACCGGAAGTCCAACCCAAGTCAGAAGATCGTGTATAAATAGTGCGGTATTGGCCGCTTTTGGCCCGGCAAGCCTGAATTGCCAGAGTACGACACCCGACACAATCCACCCGGTCAATAGGACCAGCACAAAAATCACATTAGCCTTTTGCCCATTTTTCCCCTTGAGCCTTTTCCAGTGTTTTGCAGCAAGCAGTAAATAATAAATGACCGGAATCAGCAGCACCAGTCCAAACGCGATATGTGCCCATTTCAGCCACACCCTGCCCTCACCCAGAAGCTCCCGCCAGAAACCGCCGACCAGCAATAATCCGCTGAGTGCCAGAAACAGAACCAGCCAGGCATTCCACATATGAATGGAGACAAGCTTCTTCCCGTATCCTTTACGAATGTTCGTGAGTGCTTTCTTCAATTGCCATTCCTCCTCAGCCTTCCGCGCTATGACAATTAGTTCAACTTTTAATTAATTGTACCCTAAAAAAGGGCGGTTGGATAATTCTGCTGGCTGTTAAGAGTTTATATATTCTGCTGTGAAAAAAGCCCACCCTACTCTAATAGAGTAGGATGGACCCTTATGGACCTATATAGATATAGAAGAGAGACGAAGCGCTGAAATCATGCTGCTTATTCAGCGGCCCATTTCTCCAGCGTCTTATCATTGGGTAACAGCAGAGCAAGCAGGCCAAGCAGGGGGAGGAAGCCGCAAGCTATGAACACAGTCACAATTCCGATCCGGTCGATCAGGTCGCCGATAACTACCGAGCCGATCCCGCCGAGCCCAAAAGCCAGTCCAGTAATCAGTCCCGAGACGGTTCCGATATTGCCCGGATAAAGCATTTGTGCATAAATGACTGTTACTGAGAAGCTGGACAGCAGGACAAAACCGGAGATGATTAGCAGAACAGCGGCCCAGAAATGGTTTACAAAAGGCAGCGCCAGCGCAAAAGGCACCGTACTCACCATAGAGATCAGTATGAGATTACGCCGTCCGAAACGGTCGGCTAGCGGGCCACCGAAGAAGGTGCCGACTGCGCCGGCCGCCAAATACATAAAGATGTATATCTGAGCGTCATCGAGCTTCATTCCGTATTTATCCATTAAGTAGAAGGCATAATAGCCGCCGATGGAGGCGCTGTACCAGGAGCGTACAAACACGATAAAGACCAGGATCACGGTTGCGGTCAGAATGCTTTTGCTGCGGGCAGGGTCAAGCGTGCGTCCAGTCGATTTTTTGCGGAACGTATAGCCTGAATTTAGCATTTCTTGGTACCATTTGGCCACATAGGTCTGTACGGCAATTCCGGCGGCAGCGATGACGGTGAACCCAAGTGCACCCATCTGCCCAAAGGGAATGAATACCCATTTCATCAAAAGAGGACCCAAGGATTGTCCGGCGTTGCCTCCCACTTGGAAGATGGATTGCGACAATCCCTTGCGCTGACCTGCAGCCATATGAGCCACACGCATGCCCTCCGGGTGGAACGCAGCCGAACCGAAGCCGACAAGCATAACAGAGAAGATGACCAATACGTAATTTCCGGCAAAAGCGAGCAGGAACACTCCGGCGAACGTGCAGCACATCCCCAGAGGGAGCAGGATCGGTCGGGGTTTACGGTCAGCAGCATAGCCGATTATCGGCTGAATCACCGAAGAAGTGATGTTCAGGGCGAAGGATATCCATCCGACCTGTGCATAGGAGAGCAGCATATTTTCCTTTAAGATAGGAAACATCGCCGGGATAAGCGCCTGAATGGAATCATTGAATAAATGCACAAAGCTTACGGCGAGTAAAATCCGGTAAATAGTATCCTGCTGCAGATTGCGTTGTTCCCGGTCTTTTGCAACTAAAGAGGGAGCAGCGGGTATAGAATTCTTATTCATCTGAGCTCCTTTCAAACGGGTTAATGGGTGAGCATATATATGGAAATCCGATAAATCCTATTTTAGCCACAATCGAAGCGTTATGGGAATCAATTTGTGCTCGAGTCGTTCCAATTATGCGTTAATTTATTATTTTATAAAAAAGGGTTGCAAACATTCATTCAGCATGATATATTATCTCTTGTGCTTATGAGGCATCGACGCTGAACTTGATTAGCGAAGAAGAAATAAGTTGACAAGCAATGCAGAAACATGATATGATCTAATTCCTGTGCAAGAGACATGTCGTTGAAAGCCGGGAGCAAGTTCTTTGAAAACTGAACAAATGGAACGCGTTAATTTTAAAGATTCATTTAATGAATCGTCAGTTTCAAATGAGCAATCGCTCTTTTCAATATCTTTTTCGGATGGTTATTTTCTCGAAGTAATTCGGATGGAGTAACCGCTCGAAAAAACCAATTTGGAGAGTTTGATCCTGGCTCAGGACGAACGCTGGCGGCGTGCCTAATACATGCAAGTCGAGCGGAGTTATGAAGGAGCTTGCTCCGGAATAACTTAGCGGCGGACGGGTGAGTAACACGTAGGCAACCTACCTCTTTGACTGGGATAACTACCGGAAACGGTAGCTAATACCGGATAATTCCTTTGTTCACATGGACGAAGGATGAAAGGCGGAGCAATCTGCTACAAGGAGATGGGCCTGCGGCGCATTAGCTAGTTGGTGGGGTAACGGCTCACCAAGGCGACGATGCGTAGCCGACCTGAGAGGGTGAACGGCCACACTGGGACTGAGACACGGCCCAGACTCCTACGGGAGGCAGCAGTAGGGAATCTTCCGCAATGGGCGAAAGCCTGACGGAGCAACGCCGCGTGAGTGATGAAGGTTTTCGGATCGTAAAGCTCTGTTGCCAGGGAAGAACGTCCGGTAGAGTAACTGCTACCGGAGTGACGGTACCTGAGAAGAAAGCCCCGGCTAACTACGTGCCAGCAGCCGCGGTAATACGTAGGGGGCAAGCGTTGTCCGGAATTATTGGGCGTAAAGCGCGCGCAGGCGGCTATTTAAGTCTGGTGTTTAAACCTTGGGCTCAACCTGAGGTCGCACTGGAAACTGGGTGGCTTGAGTACAGAAGAGGAAAGTGGAATTCCACGTGTAGCGGTGAAATGCGTAGATATGTGGAGGAACACCAGTGGCGAAGGCGACTTTCTGGGCTGTAACTGACGCTGAGGCGCGAAAGCGTGGGGAGCAAACAGGATTAGATACCCTGGTAGTCCACGCCGTAAACGATGAGTGCTAGGTGTTAGGGGTTTCGATACCCTTGGTGCCGAAGTTAACACAGTAAGCACTCCGCCTGGGGAGTACGGTCGCAAGACTGAAACTCAAAGGAATTGACGGGGACCCGCACAAGCAGTGGAGTATGTGGTTTAATTCGAAGCAACGCGAAGAACCTTACCAGGTCTTGACATCCCTCTGAATCCACTAGAGATAGTGGCGGCCTTCGGGACAGAGGAGACAGGTGGTGCATGGTTGTCGTCAGCTCGTGTCGTGAGATGTTGGGTTAAGTCCCGCAACGAGCGCAACCCTTGACTTTAGTTGCCAGCAGGTAAGGCTGGGCACTCTAGAGTGACTGCCGGTGACAAACCGGAGGAAGGTGGGGATGACGTCAAATCATCATGCCCCTTATGACCTGGGCTACACACGTACTACAATGGCCGGTACAACGGGAAGCGAAGCCGCGAGGTGGAGCCAATCCCAGCAAAGCCGGTCTCAGTTCGGATTGCAGGCTGCAACTCGCCTGCATGAAGTCGGAATTGCTAGTAATCGCGGATCAGCATGCCGCGGTGAATACGTTCCCGGGTCTTGTACACACCGCCCGTCACACCACGAGAGTTTACAACACCCGAAGTCGGTGGGGTAACCCGCAAGGGAGCCAGCCGCCGAAGGTGGGGTAGATGATTGGGGTGAAGTCGTAACAAGGTAGCCGTATCGGAAGGTGCGGCTGGATCACCTCCTTTCTATGGAGAATCGTTTCCTGCAACGGAAACATTCAAATCGGAAGCTTAGCTTCCAAGATACTTAACGCGTATCCATTTGTTCGGTTTTGATGGAATTTGCGGGGCCATAGCTCAGCTGGGAGAGCGCCTGCCTTGCAAGCAGGAGGTCAGCGGTTCGATCCCGCTTGGCTCCACCAACAAACTTCATCAATAGTAACACCTTGATCCTTGAAAACTGGATACCGAAACGAATTTGCGTTTTAGAACATCTTTTAGCTGAAACTTGTGTAAACAAGTTTTAATTATAGCGATGCTAGCGATTTTCCTTCTGGGAAAACGCATTGGTTAAGCTAATAAGAGCACACGGAGGATGCCTAGGCGCCAGGAGCCGACGAAGGACGTGGCGAACAACGAAACTGCCTCGGGGAGCTGTAAGCAAGCTTTGATCCGGGGGTGTCCGAATGGGGAAACCCAGCTGTGGTAATTCGCAGTTACTTCTCTCTGAATACATAGGAGAGATAGAGGCAGACCAGGGGAACTGAAACATCTAAGTACCCTGAGGAAGAGAAAACAATAGTGATTCCGTCAGTAGCGGCGAGCGAACGCGGAACAGCCTAAACCAAGGGGCTTGCCCCTTGGGGTTGTGGGACGTCTCACATGGAGTTACAAAGGAATATGGTAGGCGAAGAGGTCTGGAAAGGCCCGCGATAGAGGTAAAAGCCCTGTAGCCTAAACTGTGTTCTCTCCGAGACGGATCCCGAGTAGTGCGGGGCACGTGAAACCCCGTATGAATCCAGCAGGACCATCTGCTAAGGCTAAATACTACCTGGCGACCGATAGTGAAACAGTACCGTGAGGGAAAGGTGAAAAGCACCCCGGAAGGGGAGTGAAATAGAACCTGAAACCGTGTGCTTACAAAAAGTCAGAGCCCGATCTAGGGGTGATGGCGTGCCTTTTGTAGAATGAACCGGCGAGTTACGTTTAACATGCAAGGTTAAGGTGAGAAGCCGGAGCCGCAGCGAAAGCGAGTCTGAATAGGGCGACTTAAGTATGTGGACGTAGACCCGAAACCGTGTGATCTACCCCTGTCCAGGGTGAAGGTGCGGTAACACGCACTGGAGGCCCGAACCCACGTATGTTGAAAAATGCGGGGATGAGGTGGGGGTAGCGGAGAAATTCCAATCGAACTCGGAGATAGCTGGTTCTCCCCGAAATAGCTTTAGGGCTAGCCTCGGTGAATGGAGTGGTGGAGGTAGAGCACTGATTGGGTGCGGGGCCCGCAAGGGTTACCAAGCTCAGTCAAACTCCGAATGCCATTAACTTCTTGCCGGGAGTCAGACAGTGAGTGCTAAGATCCATTGTCAAAAGGGAAACAGCCCAGACCATCAGCTAAGGTCCCCAAGTGTGTGTTAAGTGGGAAAGGATGTGGAGTTGCACAGACAACCAGGATGTTGGCTTAGAAGCAGCCACCATTGAAAGAGTGCGTAATAGCTCACTGGTCGAGTGACTCTGCGCCGAAAATGTAACGGGGCTAAACACACCACCGAAGCTATGGCTAGATGCTTTGCATCTGGGGTAGGGGAGCGTTGTATGTGGGTTGAAGGTGTACCGTAAGGAGCGCTGGACAGCATACAAGTGAGAATGCCGGTATGAGTAACGAAAAGATCAGTGAGAATCTGATCCGCCGAAAGCCCAAGGTTTCCTGAGGAAGGCTCGTCCGCTCAGGGTAAGTCGGGACCTAAGGCGAGGCCGAAAGGCGTAGTCGAAGGACAACAGTTTGAAATTACTGTACCACCGTAATCCGCTATGAGCGATGGGGTGACGCAGGAGGGTAGTGACGCGGACTGATGGATGTCCGTCTAAGCAGTGAGGCTGGTGTGTAGGCAAATCCGCACACCGTTAAGGCTGGGCTGTGATGGGGAGCGAAAATTATAGTAGCGAAGGTCATGATCTCACACTGCCAAGAAAAGCCTCTAGCCAGGAGAAGGTGCCCGTACCGCAAACCGACACAGGTAGGCGAGAAGAGAATTCTAAGGCGCGCGGAAGAACTCTCGTTAAGGAACTCGGCAAAATGACCCCGTAACTTCGGGAGAAGGGGTGCCTCGGTAGGGTGAATAGCCCGAGGGGGCCGCAGTGAAAAGGCCCAAGCGACTGTTTAGCAAAAACACAGGTCTGTGCGAAGCCGCAAGGCGAAGTATACGGGCTGACGCCTGCCCGGTGCTGGAAGGTTAAGGGGAGCGGTTAGGAGCAATCCGAAGCTGTGAACCGAAGCCCCAGTAAACGGCGGCCGTAACTATAACGGTCCTAAGGTAGCGAAATTCCTTGTCAGGTAAATTCTGACCCGCACGAATGGCGTAACGACTTGGGCGCTGTCTCAACGAGAGATCCGGTGAAATTTTAATACCTGTGAAGATGCAGGTTACCCGCGACAAGACGGAAAGACCCCATGGAGCTTTACTGCAGCTTGATATTGAATTTGGGTACGATCTGTACAGGATAGGTGGGAGCCGTAGAGGCAGGAGCGCAAGCTTCTGCGGAGGCGCCGTTGGGATACCACCCTGATCGTATCTAGGTTCTAACCTAGTGCCCTAATCGGGTACGGGGACCGTGTCAGGCGGGCAGTTTGACTGGGGCGGTCGCCTCCTAAAGAGTAACGGAGGCGTTCAAAGGTTCCCTCAGAATGGTTGGAAATCATTCGAAGAGTGCAAAGGCATAAGGGAGCTTGACTGCGAGACCTACAAGTCGAGCAGGGACGAAAGTCGGACTTAGTGATCCGGTGGTACCGCATGGAAGGGCCATCGCTCAACGGATAAAAGCTACCCTGGGGATAACAGGCTTATCTCCCCCAAGAGTCCACATCGACGGGGAGGTTTGGCACCTCGATGTCGGCTCATCGCATCCTGGGGCTGAAGTAGGTCCCAAGGGTTGGGCTGTTCGCCCATTAAAGCGGTACGCGAGCTGGGTTCAGAACGTCGTGAGACAGTTCGGTCCCTATCTGTCGTGGGCGCAGGAAATTTGAGAGGAGCTGTCCTTAGTACGAGAGGACCGGGATGGACGTACCGCTGGTGCATCAGTTGTTCCGCCAGGAGCATGGCTGAGTAGCTACGTACGGACGGGATAAGCGCTGAAAGCATCTAAGCGTGAAGCCCCCCTCAAGATGAGATTTCCCAATTAGTAAGACCCCTTGAAGACGACGAGGTAGATAGGTTGGAGGTGGAAGTGCAGCAATGCATGGAGCTGACCAATACTAATCGGTCGAGGGCTTATCCAACAAATTAAGACGCAGATTCGTTTCGGATTCAGTTTTCAGGAATTAAGGTTCCTGAAGCATTTACGCTGTAAATGCCCGTTTGGTGGCGATAGCGGAGGGGTTCCACGCGTACCCATCCCGAACACGACCGTTAAGCCCTCCAGCGCCGATGGTACTTGGACCGAAGGGTCCTGGGAGAGTAGGACGCCGCCAAGCACACAAAGCCATTGTTGATTTATTGACAGTGGCTTTTTTGTGTTTGTGCAGGGCTGTGGAAATGCTGTGGATAATTTTCAGGAAGTGCAGAAAACTTACACACATGTGGATACAATATTAGAAAGGCAACTACCTCTGAAAGATGTGGATGAAAGACATATTCTCGGAGATTCGTCAAGAGAAAATCCAAGTAATACACGGGTTTTGTGGATAATATGTGGAATTTGTGGATAGAGACTGTGGAATCGTGGATAACTATTTTTTGCCGGAAAGATATTCTTTCCGGTTCTTTGTGCTGCTGTGTATAAGTTGTGGATAACCATTGGATTCTTTATAATCTTTCTTGGCGGATTCGCGTACCGTTTCTGGGCTTGATATACTCTTAATAAGCACTATTCTATTTGATAATGAGGTGAAGGTATTGGAGATCAGGCAATTGCAGCTGGAGGATTTTGAGGCAAGCCTTGGCTTGTCCGAGTACGCTTTTCAATTCAAACTTAACGGTGACGACAGAGTGAAATCCAAACAAAAGTTCAAGCCGGAAGGAGTCTGGGGCATTTTTGAGGAAGGGGAGCTAAGTGCGAAGCTGACACTGCTGCCTTTTCAGGTGTATGTGCAAGGCAAAGCGGTCTCCATGGGTGGGATTGCCGGAGTGGCGACATGGCCGGAGAACCGCAGACAGGGACTTGTGGCCAAGCTTTTGTCCCACACGCTGCAAACAATGAACGAGTCAGGTCATACATTATCCTTCCTGCATCCCTTCTTGATTCCTTTTTACCGCAGGTTTGGGTGGGAGATCTACTGTGAATATAAGAAGTACACGATACCGGTGGGCAAGTTTCCGCGGAAGGCCGAAATGGAGGGGCATGTAGAGCGCGATAAAGCGAACATTGAAGTATTGGAACAGTTATACGGGCGCTTTGCTTCCGGGTATAACGGTGCGCTGCTTCGTGATCGTGAATGGTGGGAGAACAGCGTAGTGGATGAGGATACACATCATTGTGTGTTTTATTCTGCAGCGGGTGAACCGGGAGGTTATGTGCTTTATAAAATAGAGAACAAAGAACTGGTTATTGATGAATTCATTTTTATGGACGAAGAAGCCCGCCGGGGATTGTGGACTTTTCTCGCTAACCATGATTCGATGGTCACCGCTGCGAAATTAAAGCTGGTGCCAGCCGATGATATGCTGCCGTTTTTGCTTCCGGATCCCCGTATTCCGCAGGAGAATTATCCTTATTTTATGGCGCGTATTGTTAATGCCAAAGCCTTTGTGGAAGGACTCACCTTTAAGGAACAGAGTGAGCTGCAAAAGCGCACGTTGTATATTGAGGATGAGCATGCCCCTTGGAACGAAGGGCTGTGGGAGTGGAAGGTCGATCAGCAAGGCGAGGCATCTTTAATACAAGTAGAGGGTAACGGAGAGCAGGCAGATTTGCGCTGCGGTATTGGAACATTGACGGTGCTGCTGCTTGGATACAAACGTCCGGGAGAATTGCACCGCTGTGGGCAGTTAACCGGCAGTCTAGAAGCGGTGGAGTGGCTGAAAGGGATTATGCCGCAGGCACGGACCGCATTGTTTGATTTCTTTTGATCGTAAGCAGCTCTTCCGCGCTGAATGAAGCAGGGAGAGCTTTTTATTTTTCATATTAAAAAATGCATGTTGATCTAAGGGTTATTCCGAATACAATGGCGGCAATAAGTAAAAAATAAGACTAACCACTTGGAATTCAGTGAGAATATGTTATAATATGAAAAAAGTCAAAGAAAGTCAAAGTCAACGCATCCCAAAAGCAGTCTCTCCTAAGTTGTAAAGCCTGAAAGGCAGGACATTGTGTCCGATTCGCCATCAGGTGCTTCGGTTAAGTTCTTAAGAGATCACCGACGGACGGATGTACAGCAAGAATTACCCTAACGCTTTGAACACTGGAGGATGAGTGATGCGTAATATCTCCGATATTATCGAACAATATCTGAAGAATATTTTGCATGAAAGTCCCGAAGGTACGGTGGAAATTCAGCGTAATGATCTGGCGGACCAGTTTTCCTGTGTACCGTCGCAGATCAATTATGTCATCAGTACGCGCTTTACTTTGGAGAAGGGCTATGTGGTCGAGAGCAAACGTGGAGGCGGAGGTTACATCCGGATTCAGCGCTTTGAGCTTCCTCAGAATGTGGCGCTTTACGCACATCTCAAATCCACGATAGGCAATGATATTGACCAGAATTCCGCCGAAGGGCTGATCTACCAGCTTGAGGAGGCCCTGTTCTTAACCAAGCGTGAAGCGTGTCTCATGCGCGCCGCTGTTTCCCGGGATTGTCTGACGATTAATCTGCCCTACCGGGATGAGATTCGTGCCAAGATTATGAAAGCCATGCTGATTTCTTTGCTTGGTAAATAATACGAATGGTAAGGGGGACACCGCTTATGCTTTGCCAGGAATGCGGCGTCAAACCGGCTACCCTTCATTTCACCAAAATTGTGAGTGGAGAGAAGACGGAATTTCATATTTGTGAAAGCTGTGCGCGGGAGAAGGGGGAGTTAATTCCCGGAACCGCGGGCGGGTTCTCCATTCACAGCCTGCTCTCCGGTTTACTGGATCTGGAAGGTTCCGGCAAGGAGAAATCCGCGGCAACCAAAAATGCACAGGGACTGAAATGCGAGAATTGCGGCATGACGTATTCCCAGTTCAGCAAACTTGGACGGTTCGGCTGCAGCTCCTGCTATAAATATTTTGACAGCACGCTGGATCCGCTGTTCCGAAGAGTGCATGGCAGTACCGCTCATGTAGGCAAGCTGCCAAAACGTGCGGGGGCACAAATTATGTGCAAACGGCAAATTGATGAACTGAAGTTGGAATTGCAGCAAAGCATTATGCAAGAGGAGTTCGAAACTGCAGCCGAGCTGCGGGATCAGATCCGCCGACTTGAAAAAGAAATGGCACAAGAGTAAAGTCTTTCATATATAGGGGGGATGCGGCATGTCAAGTCTCCGGTTTACCGAACAAGCGCTTAGTGACTGGATGCGCTGCGGTGGCAGCCATTCTGAGATTGTAATCAGCAGCCGTATGCGTATCGCCCGCAATCTGGAGCACCTGCCTTTTCCTTTGCTGGCATCTGCCGAGCAGGCGGAAGAGGCGCTGGAGCAGCTGGCACCCGTGTTTCAGGGAGAAGCTGCAGCGGACTTTGGTACCTTTCAACTGCTGAAGCTGGATGAGCTGGATGAGCTGGATAAAAAAGTGCTGGTGGAGAAACATCTGATCAGTCCAAATCTAGCCAATGATTCACGGGGTGGAGCGGTCATTCTGAACGAGGATGAGTCGGTCAGCATCATGATCAATGAGGAAGACCACCTCCGGATTCAATGTCTGTTTCCCGGCCTGCAGGTTAAAGAGGCTTGGGTAAGGGCTACGGCCATCGACGATATTTTTGAGGCTTCTGTCAATTATGCCTTTGATGATAGAAGAGGGTACTTAACGAGTTGTCCCACCAATGTAGGAACCGGGCTAAGAGCCTCGGTGATGCTGCATTTGCCGGCACTGGTTATGACCCATCAGATCAACCGGATTCTATCCGCTGTAAATCAGGTGGGACTGACCGTAAGAGGAATTTATGGTGAGGGCAGCGAAGCAGTAGGGAACATCTTTCAGATATCCAACCAGATTACGCTGGGACAGACCGAAAGTGAAATCATTGAGAATCTTCACAGTGTGGTCACCCAGATTATAGAGCATGAACGGAATGCCCGTGAACGCCTGCTGGTTGATTCCGCACTGCGGATTACCGACCGGATTAAACGTTCTTACGGCATTTTGTCCTATGCGGCAGTAATGGAGCTTAAAGAGTCGGCCCAGCGGTTATCCGATTTGCGGCTTGGAGTCGATTTGGGGATACTGGAAGGGCCTTCGATTTCAGTGCTGAATGAGCTGAATGTCAAGACACAGCCCGGATTTTTGCAAAAGCTGTTCGGCGATGAGCTCACGGCTACTGAACGTGATATGTACCGGGCAAAGCTGCTCCGGGAAACACTGGGATCACAACATTAATTATAGATATTTATTATTCGTGGAGGTGCAGGAGATATGATGTTTGGAAGATTTACGGAACGCGCACAAAAAGTGCTGGCGCTGGCGCAAGAAGAAGCTGTTCGTTTGGGACACAACAACATTGGGACAGAACATATTTTGCTCGGACTGATTCGTGAAGGAGACGGCATAGCCGCGAAAGCTCTAATCGGACTTGGTCTGGGTCTTGAGAAAATTCAGGATGAAGTGGAAACACTGATCGGCAGAGGACAGGAGCAGCCAACAAACATCGCGTATACTCCTCGTGCCAAAAAAGTTATTGAGCTGTCGATGGACGAAGCCCGCAAGCTGGGACACACTTACGTCGGCACTGAGCATATCCTGCTCGGACTTATCCGTGAAGGCGAGGGTGTAGCTGCCCGTGTACTTAACAACCTGGGGATCAGCCTTAACAAGGCCCGCCAGCAAGTGCTGCAGCTGCTCGGCAGCAGCGAAGCTACTTCCAGCCACAGCGGTGCGCCTGCCAATGTCAGCACACCAACGCTGGATGGCCTGGCCCGTGACCTTACCGCCTATGCCAAGGATGGCAACCTGGATCCGGTTATTGGCCGCAGTAAGGAAATTGAACGTGTCATTCAGGTGCTGAGCCGCCGGACGAAGAACAATCCGGTGCTGATCGGTGAGCCTGGGGTTGGTAAAACAGCCATTGCCGAAGGTCTGGCCCAAAAGATCATCAATAATGAAATTCCGGAAACGCTGCGCGACAAACGCGTAATGACTCTGGATATGGGTTCTGTAGTAGCCGGAACCAAATACCGCGGTGAGTTTGAAGACCGCCTTAAGAAGATTATGGATGAGATTCGCCAGGCAGGAAACATCGTGCTCTTCATTGACGAGCTGCACACCCTGATCGGTGCAGGCGGTGCGGAAGGTGCCATTGACGCCTCCAACATCCTGAAGCCGGCTCTGGCCCGTGGAGAGCTGCAATGCATCGGTGCCACTACGCTGGATGAATACCGCAAATATATTGAGAAAGATGCAGCCTTGGAACGCCGCTTCCAGCCTATTACGGTGGATCAGCCTTCTCCTGAGGAAGCTGTACAGATTCTTTACGGACTACGTGACCGTTATGAAGCCCATCACCGTGTGAAGATCACGGATGAAGCCATCGTAGAGGCTGTAAAACTGTCCGACCGTTACATTCCTGACCGGTTCCTTCCGGACAAAGCAATTGACCTGATTGATGAAGCCGGTTCTAAGGTAAGATTGAATTCTTACACGATTCCGCCGAATCTGAAGGAACTGGAAATGCGTCTGGATGATATCCGCAAGGAGAAGGATTCAGCCGTACAGAGCCAGGAATTCGAGAAGGCTGCAGCACTGCGGGATACGGAGCAAAAGATCCGCGAGGAACTGGACACGACCAAGAACCAGTGGAAAGAGAAGCAAGGCCGCACCGACTCGCAGGTTACACCGGAGGATATCGCTCAAGTGGTAGCCAGCTGGACCGGCATACCGGTCAGCAAGCTGAAGGAAGAGGAAACCGACCGTCTGCTTAATATGGAGTCTATCCTGCATGAACGGGTAATCGGCCAGGACGAAGCCGTCAAGGCAGTCAGCCGGGCCCTCCGCCGGGCACGTGCAGGACTTAAGGATCCTAAACGCCCTATGGGTTCTTTCATCTTCCTGGGTCCAACCGGGGTTGGTAAAACCGAGCTGGCACGGGCGCTTGCTGAAGCAATGTTCGGTGATGAGAATGCGGTGGTCCGGATTGATATGTCGGAGTATATGGAGAAACACTCCACTTCCCGTTTGGTAGGAGCGCCTCCAGGTTATGTGGGTTATGAAGAAGGCGGACAATTGACCGAGAAGGTACGCCGTAAACCATATTCCGTAGTACTGCTGGACGAAATTGAGAAGGCTCATCCAGAAGTATTCAACATCCTGCTGCAGGTGCTGGAAGACGGCCGTCTGACCGATTCCAAAGGCCGCGTGGTCGATTTCCGCAACACTCTGATCATTCTTACCTCCAATGTAGGAGCGCAGGCGATCAAGAAGAATTCGACACTGGGCTTCACAGCGGTGCAGGATGCGGGAGCAGACTACACCAATATGAAGGGCAAGGTTATGGATGAGCTGAAGAAGAGCTTCCGTCCCGAGTTCCTGAACCGGATCGATGAGATCATTGTCTTCCACTCTCTGGAAGAAAAGCATATCGCAGAAATTGTTACGCTGATGTCCGATGAGCTGCGCAAGCGGCTGCGTGAGTACGATGTGGACTTTGAGCTGACAGAGGGAGGCAAAGCCTTCCTGGCCAAAGAGGGCTATGATCCAGCCTTCGGCGCACGTCCGCTTCGCCGGGCGATCCAGAAGCATATTGAGGACCGGCTGTCTGAAGAACTGCTGAAGGGCAACATCAAAAAAGGTGATTCCCTCAAGATTGATGAGGTGAACGGTGAGCTTGTCGTAACTACCGTTGAGCCGCCAGCAGCTTCCCTGGAAAAAGAAGTAGAAACTGAGAAATAATATCCATCTGTGAAACATAGCTCCCGTTCCTCCGTATAGAGGGGCGGGGGCTTTTTGTTGCTGTTCAGACCCTTTTGGTGATAATTCATCCGAATTTCAGGAAAGTTAATGAGATACTCCTCAAAAGTAGCTCTGAACTGACCTTCCGTTCAAGGTGCAGAAATGGTAAACTTTGAATAAGAGAAAATTATCCGCAATTTAAGCAGTTCAGACGGTAAGGAGTACACATGGCTAAACCAAAAACTAAATTTTTCTGCACCGAATGCGGCTACGAATCGCCGAAGTGGTTCGGCAAATGCCCGGGCTGCCAGGCATGGAACTCCATGGTTGAGGAGACCGAAAGCGTAGTCAAAACACAAGGAATGAATGCACCTATTTTTCAGAGTAAAGAAAAGGCGCAATCGATCATAAATATAGAAAGTGACAAAGAGCCCCGTATATTGACAGGCATCGGTGAGCTTAACCGGGTTCTCGGCGGAGGTATTGTGCCGGGTTCGCTGGTGCTGGTCGGAGGCGACCCCGGCATCGGGAAGTCAACCCTGCTGCTGCAGACCTCGCATGCATTGACTACTCAAGGTTTACGCGTATTGTACATCTCGGGAGAAGAATCTGTTCGGCAGACCAAACTCCGTGCCGATCGCCTCGGGGCGTTGTCGGCAGAGCTGTATGTACTGTGCGAGACGAATATGGAAAGCATCGAGGAAGCCATTGAACAGATCAAACCTCAGTTCCTCGTCATTGACTCCATCCAGACGGTATTCATGCCGGAAGTAACCAGTGCACCTGGCAGCGTGACACAGGTTCGGGAATGTACGACAAGATTTATGCGTATCGCCAAAATTCGCGGGATCGCAACCGTACTTGTTGGTCATGTCACCAAGGAAGGCGCGATTGCCGGGCCCCGAATGCTGGAGCATATGGTGGATTGCGTGCTCTATTTTGAAGGAGAGCGGCATCATACGTACCGGTTGCTGCGGGCAGTCAAAAACCGCTTCGGTTCAACCAACGAGATCGGTATCTTTGAGATGGGGGAGATCGGGCTTACAGAAGTGGAGAATCCCTCCGAGCTGTTCTTGTCCGAACGTCCGCTAGGTGTAGCGGGTTCAGCAGTAGTGGCGAGTATGGAAGGAACCAGACCGGTGCTTGTTGAGCTTCAGGCACTTGTCGCTGCAACTCATTTCCCTTCCCCCCGCCGGATGTGCACAGGTATGGACCACCAGCGGATGGCGCTTATTATTGCGGTGCTGGAGAAACGGATGGGGATGTTCCTGCAAAACCAGGATGCTTATCTGAACGTTGCCGGTGGGGTAAAGCTGGATGAACCAGCAGTAGATTTGGCTGTAGCTATCAGCATTGCTTCCAGCTTCCGCGATATATCAACCAAGCCTTATGATGTCTTCTTTGGTGAAGTCGGTCTCACCGGTGAGGTCAGGGGGGTCTCACGCGCGGAAATGCGGGTGAAGGAAGCGTCTAAACTTGGCTTCCGGAGAGTGATTATGCCAGAGAAGAGCATGAAAGGCTGGAAACATCCGCAGGATATCCAGATTATTGGCGTCAGTACCGTAGCAGATGCACTATCGGTCGCGTTAGATTAGGGGGCATAGGAAGATGAAAGAATATAATCAATTAGATAATATGAATGATCTGCTGAGGATGGCGGCACCCGGAACTCCCTTCCGGGAAGGTCTGGAGAATGTGCTGCGTGCAAAGACAGGAGCTTTGATTGTTGTCGGATACAGCCCTGAGGTGATGGAAGTTGTCGATGGGGGCTTCTCCATTAACTGCGATTTTTCACCCAATTATTTATATGAATTAGCCAAAATGGACGGAGCCATTATTCTGAGCGAGGATTTGAAGCGGATACTGTACGCAAATACGCAGCTTATTCCCGATTCCTCCATCTCATCCATTGAGACAGGGATCCGCCACCGCACTGCAGAGCGTGTCGCCAAGCAGACGGGCAAGCTGGTGGTATCCATTTCCCAGCGGCGCAACATCATTACCCTATATCAAGGTTCCATCCGTTATGCGCTTAAGGAGATTGGGGCAATTCTGGCCAAGGCCAACCAGGCTATACAAACCCTTGAGAAGTACAAAGCAGTACTTACCCAGGGTTTAACGAACCTTTCCGCTTCTGAATATGAAGGCATCGTTACCGTGGTTGAAGTTGTCGGGGTGATCCAGCGGGTGGAGATGGTACTGCGCATTAAAATGGAAATCAAGCGCTATATCAACGAACTCGGCAACGAAGGGCGCTTGATCAGCATGCAGATGGAAGAACTGGTTGGAAATACAGAGGAAGAAGCATGGCTTCTGTACAGAGACTATGCAAGAGAGGAACAGGAGGACAAAATCCGCGAAATTATTGCCGGACTCAAACGTTCCAGCGACGATGAGCTGATGGATGACAATCATATTGCCCGTCTGCTTGGTTATTCCTCTACAGCGATTGCCTCCGAGGAAGTCGTTACTCCGCGCGGGTACCGGCTGCTTAATAAGATTCCACGCCTGCCGAATGTGATCATCCACAATCTGGTGGAGCGCTTCGAAATGCTGCCGAATCTGATGACCGCGAGCATCGCGGAACTCGATGAGGTGGATGGAATCGGAGAGGTTCGGGCACGAAATATCCAAGACGGACTTAAACGTCTGCAGAAACAAGTTCTTATTGACAGGCAAATGTAAATAACATACAATCACGTAATATTGAAGAAGTTAGGCTCAAAGTAATAAAATAGAGGTGAAGAAATGATACAAAAATCAATTCCGAGTCTTTTTACCATTGGTAACCTGATGCTTGGAATGTTTGGTATCATGATGGCGTTTGACGGCAAGCTTAGCATGGCCGCTATCATGGTGATTATCGCTATGCTGCTTGACGGACTAGATGGCCGTGTAGCGCGGGCGCTGGGCTGCGAGAGTGAATTTGGCAAAGAGCTGGATTCCCTATCCGATGTCGTATCCTTTGGTGTGGCACCTGCGCTAATTATGTATCTTACAAGCCTGCAGGATTTGAGTTCTGCGCTCGGCTGGACTGTAACAGCAATATTCCCGGTATTCGGGGCGCTGCGGTTGGCCCGTTTTAATGTCCGCCCGGGAATCCCCGGATATTTTGTCGGTTTGCCTATTCCTGCTGCAGGTGGCGTGCTCGCCACACTGGCTCTTTTTCATAAAGATGTTTCTGCTCCATTCATGATTGTTGCCACTTTGCTCTTATCTTATCTGATGGTCAGCACAGTCAAATACCCTAACTTCAAGAAGATCGGACTGCCCAAAAAAGCGGTCGTTGGTGCGCCGTTAGTGATTATTGTGGCGGTAGCAGTAGCAGTTGTGTTCCCGGAGCAGATTGCCAAGATGATCTTTGGACTGCTCGCGCTGTATGCTTTGTACGGATTTAAGCATAATATTGACCGGCTCACGGCACGTCGCCGTCACCGCCGCAGAAGACGTTCGGAAGACAAGATCTATCACTCCAAGAACGGGTAGTATGCAAGTTATTCCTCTGTATGATAGTTCCTTTATATATACCGAAAAAGGCTTTGCCCTCCCTGACCTCAGTGGACGGCAAAGCCTTTTTCGGTTGAACGAATGAAGAAAGCATACAAGAGCGTCTGCAGCCATGATTAGGATAGGTTGAACAAACCGAGCGTAGCGCATTTCTGCGATTCCTTCACTACAACCTCGTCCATATTAATGTCAAGCAGATTGCACAGTGCAGACATATAGAACAATTCCCGCCCCAGCTCGGAGGCGACAACTTCACGGCAGTTCTCACACAGCTGGCCCTCAAGATGAGTTCCTGCGAGTTCCTTAGCTTGTTCAAGTCCCAAAGCGGGCTCGAACACCTGTTTGGTGGCATGCAGCTGAATACAGCCGCATTCGGTAATGGCCTTGACAACGGCACGGTTGACGGATGCGCTGCTCTGCCCGTTCTTGGACATTACATCCAGAAGACTACGGTGACGGAGCAGCAGTTCGGAGACTTGATCCTGAAAGGCCTGTAAACTTGGTGCGCTCATTTTTCATTCACCCCTGGGTTCGTAATTGAGTTCATTATATGCCAGGGCCCCCCTGTTTTCAACGGGAATAGGAGTTCCTGGGAATCTTTACAGGAGCGGTAAGGTAAAAGTATGAGAAAAAATAAGCAACCCCCGATTACCGTCCTGAAAATTGGAACATACTGGTGAAGTATAGATCATTTTAGGATGAATAAAAGGAGGTGCTTAAGGTTATGTGGAAAAAAGTGATGTTGACGCTAGCCGGGTTATGCGGAGCCTGGTCCGGTTTTTCGCTATACCATACGGCAGAAAAAGGGTTCCCGGAGGGAATGGGAAAGCTGGGGGAAAACCTGCCTGTGGAAGGAAGCATTTTATTTACGGTGCTGGGTGCCATTATTTTTTTGTTTGCGGGGACTTTATGCGCGGAGTGGGCAGGTTCAAAGCTGCATGAGGCGGTGTTGTACTGCTCGCGAATTCCGATGAATGAATTGGCCGCAGGTGCCGCAGGACTTACTGGAGGGCTGCTGTTGTCCCTGCTGCTCCATCCGGCCATGGACTGGCTGGGGAAGGCAGGTGAGCTGGTGCAGGTGGCTGCCACGCTAGCTCTGGGTTATATGGGGCTGCGGATCGGTCTGGAGAAGAAAGAGGAGTTGGCCTCGCTTTGGACAACCGGGCGCTGGGGACAATCGGCTGAACCGGAGGGCCGCGGACTGGAGGAGCATAAAATTCTCGATACCAGCGTCATTATTGACGGGCGGATTGCCGATATCTGCAAAACGGGATTTATCGAGGGGACGATTGTCATCCCTGAGTTTGTTCTGGAAGAGCTTCAGCACATCGCCGATTCTTCCGATCTGCTGAAACGCAACCGTGGCCGGCGCGGTCTAGATATACTCAATAAGATCCAGAAAGAACTGGATGTGAAGGTGCTTATCTACGAAGGCGATTTCGAAGAGATCTCCGAGGTGGACAGCAAGCTGGTCAAGCTCGCCAAAGTGCTGCGCGGCAAGGTGGTAACCAATGATTTCAATCTCAATAAGGTCTGTGAGCTGCAGGGGGTTTCCGTACTTAATATCAACGATCTGGCAAATGCGGTAAAACCGGTTGTTCTGCCGGGAGAGGAGATTATCGTACAGGTCATTAAAGACGGCAAGGAGCATGGACAAGGGGTAGCCTATCTCGATGATGGAACAATGATTGTCGTTGAAGGCGGACGCGAGTACATCGGCACGACGATGGAGGTTTTGGTTACAAGTGTGCTGCAGACCTCAGCCGGCAGAATGATTTTTGCCAAACCGAAGCTGCTGGAAAAAGCGCAATAAGCAAGAAGCCATACTGCAAAATGTCTTTTGGGTTGGAAATGACCGCCAAACACGTTATGATGGGGATATACGTGAAAGACAGGAGCAAAAAGAATGTCAAACAGTGTGGGCGCCGTGATTGTGGCGGCAGGCAGAGGAACACGGATGGGGACCGCCGAGAGCAAGCAATATTTGCTGCTTCAAGGCAAACCCATTATCGTGCATACGCTGGAGGTGTTCCAGCAGCATGAACTTATCTCTGGAATTGTACTGGTTGCTGGCCAGGAGGACATAGAACGCTGCCGGGAATGGGTAGAGGCCTATAAGCTGGACAAAGTGAAGGCTGTCGTTCCCGGAGGCTCCGAACGTCAGCACTCCGTACATTTGGGGCTAAAGCAGCTGGACACCAACTGGGTCATGGTGCATGACGGTGTACGTCCATTCGTGCAGGAGAGTGAGATTGATGCTTGCTACGAACGGGCCAGAGCGGTCGGCGCATCCGTACTTGCAGTGCCGGTAAAGGATACGATCAAGCAGGTAGACGGTGATGGTAAGGTGCTGTCTACGCCGGATCGGCGAAGTCTGTGGGCGATTCAGACCCCGCAGACTTTTCGTCTGTCTGATTTGCTTGCGGCGTATGCCGCGGCGGAGCGGGAAGGATTTATTGGCACCGATGACTCCAGCCTGGCCGAGCGCAGCGGGATTCCGGTATCTGTGGTGGAGGGAAGCTACAGGAACATAAAGATCACAACGCCGGAAGACCTCGATTTTGCCGAATTTACAGAAAGAAACAGGGGAGAGGGTTAAGCATGATAGCTGTAGGACAAGGTTTTGATGTACACCAGCTGGTAGAGGGAAGACCGTGTATTATTGGCGGAGTCACCATTCCTTATGAAAAAGGGCTGCTGGGGCACTCCGATGCGGATGTGCTGCTGCACGCGGTAAGTGATGCTATTCTGGGGGCGCTTGGGCTTGGTGATATCGGCAGGCATTTTCCCGACACCGATCCGGCCTTCAAGGATGCGGACAGCCTGAAGCTATTGGAGCAGGTATGGAGTCTTGCCCGCGAGCGTGGCTATAGGCTCGGCAATATCGACTCAACTATTATTGCCCAGAAGCCAAAGATGGCTCCGTACATCCCGCAGATGAGTGAGATCATTGCCCGCGCGCTTGGAGCGGAAACCTCGAAAGTGAATGTAAAAGCGACCACTACCGAACAGCTCGGATTTGCCGGACGCGGCGAAGGAATTGCGGCACAATCTATTGTCTGCCTGCTCCAAGATGTGATATCATCTTGAGATGGCTGCAAGTGACCTAATTTTAACCATTATGAAGCGGAGGGAATACTATGGCGGATCAAGTCCGGGTGCGTTACGCACCGAGCCCTACGGGACATTTACATATCGGAAATGCCAGAACAGCACTGTTTAACTATTTATTTGCCCGTAATCTGGGCGGAAAATTCATTATCCGGATCGAAGATACAGATGTAAAGCGCAATGTCGCCGGCGGGGAAGAAAGCCAGCTGAAATACTTGAAGTGGCTGGGAGTAGACTGGGATGAGAGCGTCGATGTTGGCGGAGAATACGGCCCTTACCGCCAGACCGAACGCCTTGATTTGTATCGTATCTACTGGCAGGATTTGCTAGACCGCGGTCTGGCTTACCGCTGCTATTGCACCGAAGAGGAGCTGGAAGCGGAACGTGAGGAACAGACGGCCCGCGGCGAAACTCCGCGTTATTCCGGCAAGCACCGCGATTTGACAGAGGCACAACGCCTCGCGTTTGAAGCGGAAGGACGTATTGCCAGCATCCGCTTCCGGGTGCCGGAAGATCGCACATATACCTTTGAGGACATCGTAAAAGGCAGCATTTCTTTTACTACTAAAGAAATGGGCGATTTTGTAATCGTGAAGAAGGACGGAATTCCGACCTATAACTTTGCTGTAGCGATAGATGATCATCTGATGGAAATCTCCCACGTGCTGCGCGGGGAAGACCATATCTCCAATACGCCGCGCCAGCTGATGATTTATGAATCACTTGGCTGGGAACCGCCGCTATTTGGTCATATGACGCTGATTGTCGGCGATGACCACAAGAAGCTGAGCAAACGGAATGAATCCATTATTCAATTCATCGAGCAGTATGATCAGCTCGGCTATCTGCCGGAAGCGCTCTTTAACTTCATCTCGTTGCTTGGCTGGTCTCCGGAAGGTGAAGAGGAAATCTTTAATAAAGAAGAGCTGATCTCGATCTTTACCGCTGACCGCCTGTCCAAGAGTCCCGCTGTGTTCGACACGAACAAGCTGGCTCATTTGAACAATCACTACATTAAGCATGCGGATCCGAAGCGGATTGCAGCATTGGCCATTCCTCATCTGCAAAAGGCGGGAAGACTCCCGGCTCAGCTTAATGATGAACAGCAGACCTGGGCGGAAACACTTGTTGCACTGTACCAGGAGCAGCTGACGGCTGCATCGGATATTGTCGGGCTGTCCGAAATGTTCTTCCGCAGCCATGTGGAGCTCGAAACGGAAGCGGCTCAGATTCTGGCTGAGAGCCAGGTTTCTGAAGTTCTCTCCGCTTTTCTGGCCAAGGTGGAAGGTACTGAAGACTTCACTGCCAGCAATATGGCTGTTCTGATTAAAGAAGTGCAGAAAGAGACGGGCCACAAAGGAAAAGCGCTGTTTATGCCAATCCGTGTCGCTTTGACGGGTCAGACACATGGCCGTGACCTGAATGTGACGATTGCCCTGCTGGGCCGGAACCGAGTCATTGAACGTTTGAAATCACAAATCAAAGGGGCCTAAGCTTTGATGACCTGGGGGCAAACCTCTTGTCAGTCCCTTATCTTTTCGCTAAGATAGAAGAATATTGTAATAGCTGTGATCAGGAAAAGTAAGCGCATAAGGACAATTGCCAGAGAGAATAACCTCGTGAGGAACTTCCTTAAGAGGCTGGAAGTTATTCATTTGTCCGCCGCTGAACATGCGCCTGTGAGCTGCAGGGTTGAGCGTTCCCTTAAGGGACGTTAGACTGTGCCGGGAACGTTGCCGTTAATGACGCAAGAGGGATGCTGCATCCAGAGGCCGGAATGTTGGGCTGGGGAATATGCAATCATCCAAGCAGAGTGGAACCGCGGTTAAACGCCTCTGCAGCTTTTAGCTGCAGAGGCGTTTTTTGTTGAAATAGGAGAGCAGATTCTTTGGACATAAAGATGGATTTCTGACCAAGCCTAAGCCCGCGGCAAACGTGTAGAGAGATAGATAGTGGGCTGCGCCAATACCTTCCTTATGCGTACCTGTAAACAGGAGGCGGGGAAGCCAAGAAGAGGGGAACCGTGATGTTTAAGCATATCAAGTCGGACATTCGGGCAGTATTCGACAACGATCCCGCAGCCCGCAGCAGATTCGAGGTTGTCTTCACTTATGCCGGACTTCACGCCATTTGGGGTCATCGGATGGCCCACTCTTTTTACAAACGGGGCTGGTTTACGCTGGCGCGCATCGTTTCACAGATCAGCAGGTTTATGACCGGTGTCGAAATTCATCCTGGCGCCCGTATCGGGGATCGGTTGTTTATCGACCATGGCATGGGGATAGTCATTGGCGAAACTTGTGAAATCGGTGATGATGTTATTATCTATCAAGGGGTTACGCTTGGGGGAACCGGTAAGGAAAAAGGGAAACGTCATCCTACTGTCGGCAATAATGTTGTAATTGGTTCCGGTGCGAAAGTACTGGGATCATTCCGGATCGGCGATAATTCCAATATCGGCTCCAACGCGGTTGTACTGCGTGAAGTGCCCAATAACAGCACTGTGGTAGGCAATCCCGGCCGAGTGGTCAAGCGCAACGGGGAACGGGTATCCGACCGTCTCGATCATACCAAGATGCCGGATCCGCTGGTAGATTCCCTGCGTTTCCTGCAGAAGGAGATTGAGGAAATCCGGGAACAGCTCGGGAACGAGGATAAGCAGAAAGCCGAGCAGCGGCGGCTGGAGAGCCAGCAATATATAGGTGACTATGAAATTTAAGCATCCCGGTATTCCAGTGAATGCCGGAACATCAGAAAGGATTGGGAACAGCATGGCTTTGCAAATCTACAACACAATGAGTCGCAGCAAGGAGCAGTTTGTGCCTCTGAAGTCAGGCGAGGTAAAAATGTACGTATGCGGACCAACCGTCTACGGCTATATGCATATCGGAAATGCCAGACCTGTTATCGTTTTTGATACGGTCCGCAATTATTTAGAGGCAATCGGCAATGAGGTCCGATATATTACCAATTTCACCGATGTCGATGATAAGCTGATCCGCAAAGCGGAGGAAATGAATACTACCGTAGCTGAAGTTGCTGAAATTTTTATCGCTGCCTACGGTGAAGATCTTGCCGGTCTGGGCGTAAAGCCGGCAACAATGAATCCGCGGGTTACACAAAGTATGGATCTGATCATTGAGCTCATTAAGGAGCTAGAAGCAAAAGGTTATGCTTATGAGAACGGCGGCGATGTATATTACCGCACGGGCAAATTTGCCGATTACGGCAAGCTGTCCCGCCAGAATCTCGGGGAGCTGCAATTCGGGATTCGTGTGGAAGTGGATTCACGCAAGGAGAAACCCGAGGATTTTGTGCTATGGAAAGCGGCCAAACCGGGTGAAATCCATTGGCACAGCCCTTGGGGGAATGGACGTCCCGGCTGGCATATCGAGTGCTCGGCCATGGTCCGTGAATATTTGGGCGATACTATTGATATCCACGGCGGAGGGCAGGATCTACAGTTCCCGCATCATGAATGCGAATGTGCACAAACGGAAGTGCTGACCGGCAAGCCGCTGTCGAACTATTGGATGCACAACGGATTTCTCAACATCGGAGACGAGAAAATGTCGAAATCGCTCGGCAACGGGCTGCTAGTCAAGGATATCCGCCAGCGTTTCAAAGCCGGAACGATCCGCTATTTCATGCTCTCCACCCATTACCGCAATCCGCTGAACTTTTCAGAAGAAGCGCTGCTGTCTGCCGAGAAAAGCGCCGAGCGGATCGCGCTGGCAGAGAGTAATGTGAAGCATCGTCTGGAGATTGCTCCTGAATGGGCTGTGGAAGCAGCGAGCGCAGAGACCGTGGATCGCCTGGCGAATATACTGGAGACCTTCCATGCTAAAATGCAGGATGATTTTAATACCCCGGATGCGATCACTGCTGTATTCGACTGGGTAAGCCTTGCGAATCTTACGCTTGCGAACAACGAGGCGAAATCCGCGGATTTTGCGGCGCTGCTGAAGGCTTTTTCGGAGATGAATGCGGTTCTGCGCCTTGCTCCCGAGCTTGAAGAAGAGGTCGCAAGTGAAGATGTGGAGCGGCTGATCGCAGAGCGGGCAGAAGCGCGCAAGAATAAGAACTGGGGACGGTCCGATGAAATCCGCGACGAGTTGAACCGTTTGGGCATCCTGCTTGAAGATACTCCACAAGGAATGCGGTGGCGTCGTAAATGAGCGGCGAGTTCAATGTGAACAACGCTTGGTTCCCGTATGAACCCTCCAAGCCGGTCCGGCAGCTCTCGCCAATCGTGCTCGCTTATGCGGGAGACGCGATTTATGAAGTGGCTGTCCGCCAATATCTGATCTCGCTGACGAATCTGCGTCCGAATCACTTGCACCGCACGGCAACCGGACTGGTCTCGGCTAAGGCGCAAAGCACCATTCTTGCCTTTCTTGACCCGATGCTCACGGATGAGGAGAAGGATGTCGCCCGGCAAGGACGGAACGCTAAGTCAGGGACGATCCCCAAAAATGCGGATGTGCTGGAATACCGCCATGCCACCGCTTTTGAATGCCTGATCGGGCACCTGTATTACACAGGGCAGCAGGAGAGAATACAAGAACTTGTCCACAGCAGTATAGAGTACATGATGAACCGGCCCAAGTGAGGCCATAAAACTTATAGAACAGGAGGCATGAACATGGAAGAAGAAATAAAGACAGAAGAAGAAATACTGGCCGGTAAGCATTCGGTGCTTGAAGCGCTTCGTGCCGGCCGTACACTGAACAAGATTTGGATCGCCGAAACGGCGCAAAAGCATTTAACCGCACCGATCGTTGCTGAAGCGCGCAAAGCGGGAATTGTGATCCAGCATGTAGATAAGCGGAAGCTGGACCAGCTTGCACCCGGAGTGCAGCATCAGGGAGTGGTGGCTCAGGCTGCGCCGTTCGCTTATGCGGAAGTTGCCGATATTCTGGCTGCGGCCGAGGCCAAAGGGGAACCGCCTTTTCTTATCCTGTTGGATGAGATTGAAGATCCGCATAATTTGGGCTCCATTCTACGGACAGCTGATTGCACCGGCGTACACGGGGTGATTGTGCCCAAACGGCGCTCTGCGCAAATTACGGCCACCGTGTCCAAAACCTCGGCTGGAGCTGTAGAATATGTTCCCGTAGCACGGGTCACCAATCTTGGCCAGACTATAGACCGGCTTAAGGAGCTGGGCGTCTGGGTGGTCGGAACAGATGTTGCTACGGATCAGAACCTGTATGAATCGGATATTTTCACCGGTCCGGTAGCTGTTGTTATTGGCAATGAGAACAAGGGAATGGGCCGCTTGATCCGTGAAAAATGCGATGTACTGCTGAAGCTGCCAATGGCCGGTAAGATCAACTCTTTGAATGCCTCAGTTGCGGCCGGCGTCATTATGTATGAGGTATTGCGGCGCCGGCAAGTACAGGGATAGCTATGGCAGACTGGCGCGATGTGCTGCTTGTGGATGGATACAACATGATCGGCGGCTGGCCGGAACTTTCGGCACTGTCGGAGACAGGCATGCAGGGAGCACGCGACCGGCTGCTGGATATGCTGGCCGATTATCAGGCATTCACCGGGCGGCGCGTCATTGCCGTATTCGATGCTTACCGTGTTCCGGGACTTGGCCGTTCCTTTGTGCAGGGGAAGGTGCAGGTCTTTTTCACTAAGGAAAAAGAAACCGCAGACGAATGCATTGAGCGGCTGGTTGGAGAATTCGCTCACCGCCGCCGGCAGATTTATGTGGCAACCAGCGATTTTGTGGAGCAGCATGTAATCTTTGCCCAAGGTGCGTTGCGGATTTCTGCCAGAGAGCTGCGGCTGGAGATCGAAGAAAATCAAAAGCAGGTTAAGAAAGCTATCGAGCCGCAGGGTACCAGCTCCCAGCGGCATTCCCTGGAAGAGAAACTTCCACCGGAGATGCGGAAACGCCTGGAGGATTGGCGGCGGCAATGAAGCATCCGGAAACCCGTAATCAATTGATTAAATTCCAAAAATTGTTATAGAAGATTGTTTTTGGACAAATACGGTTGACGGTGTAAGGTAACATAATATATACTGATCCTATATTTCGAGAAGTGACGATGTGTCTTGCGTTGCAGCCGGGGGGATTCTTGGTGAGTGTCGACCTCAAGGAATTAATGCTGTCTGAGTATGATTTCATAAGTGATGAAGAAATTGTCGAGATCTTCCGTGGTGGCGACAGTGGCGCATTGGAGCACTTGATTAACAAGTACCGTAATTTCGTACGTGCCAAGGCCCGTTCTTATTTTCTGATTGGAGCGGATCGTGAAGATATCGTACAGGAAGGCATGATAGGCCTTTATAAGGCAATTCGTGACTTCAAGGGCGATAAGCTGTCTTCGTTTAAGGCCTTTGCCGAACTCTGTATTACCCGTCAGATTATAACCGCCATTAAGACGGCTACCCGCCAGAAGCATATACCGCTTAATTCGTATGTCTCTTTGGACAAGCCTATATACGATGAAGATTCCGACCGGACGCTGATGGATGTCATTTGCGGGACTCAGGTGCTGGATCCGGAAGAACTGATTATTAACCAGGAGGAATTTATCGGCCTGGAGGATAAGATGGCGGAGATTCTCAGTGATCTCGAACGCAAAGTTCTGATGCTGTATCTGGACGGCAGGTCCTATCAGGAGATTGCGGAAGATTTGAAGCGGCATGTGAAGTCGATCGACAATGCTTTGCAGCGAGTGAAACGTAAATTGGAAAGATATCTGGAAGTGCGTGACAATTAATGATATAATGGACAGGAAAGGCTCGGTCATCGAGTCTTTTTTTAGTGTTTATGCAAGTTTTGATGGATAAGACAGGATTTTAGTGGATTGCCGTTGCTAATAGGTTTATTCATAGTCGGATTGCTCCATAATGGTAAGAATAGTGCCTATCGATGTTCTATCGAGAAATTCCGTCCGTGAAGTCATTCATGACGACCTTGCACAAGGCAGCGAACAGCTGGGAAAGACAAGAACAAGACAATGAATGGAACACGGCTACATTACCCGAAATTACCCAGTGCGATGGGGAATTCTTTCGTTGACACAGGGCTTGACATTATGCTAAAGTGTTTTAGGTAGGCCTAAATTCGCGGGTTTTTTTTAGGATCAATATTTGCGTCTTCTAATTATAAGATTAGAAGTACGTCTTCGGGAGGTGCATATCATGCGGGTAATTATCACTTTGGCTTGTACAAGTTGCAAACAAAGAAACTATGCGACAACCAAAAACAAGCGAAATCACCCCGACCGCTTGGAGATGAAGAAATTTTGCAAGTTCTGTAACGAGCAAACTCCTCATCGCGAAACCAGATAGTCTTTGGAGGTGTAGTCGGCGTGAAACGTAGTTTCAAGTCATTGTTTTCCTTTTTCACTGAGAGCTGGAGCGAGCTCAAAAAAGTTCGCTGGCCTAGCCGTAAAGAGTTGAAAAACTATTCATTGATCGTTCTCGGTACAATTGTAGTTATGGCGCTTTACTTCTGGGTTCTGGACATCGGTATTTCCGCTCTGATCGAAACGATTATTTAGAGAGGTCCCAGGTGGCTTGTATGGAAAAAAGATGGTATGTTGTTCATACCTATTCCGGGTATGAGAATAAGGTTAAGGCCAATTTGGAAAAACGCGTTGAGTCCATGGGCATGGAAGACAAAATATTCCGTGTTCTTGTTCCTATGGAAGAAGAACTGGTAAACAAGGATGGCAAGAAAAAAACTGTCATGCGTAAAGTTTATCCTGGTTATGTTTTGGTCGAAATGGTTCAGACTGATGATTCTTGGTATGTTGTCCGCAATACGCCGGGCGTTACCGGATTTGTCGGTTCGACAGGTTCCGGATCTAAACCTACCGCTCTGCTTCCGGAAGAAGTTGAACAAATTCTGAAGCATATGGGCATGGTTGAACCTAAAGCGAAGATTGATTTCGAAATTAAGGAATCCGTACGTATTATGGTTGGTCCCTTTGCGAATTTTGTGGGCTCCGTGGAAGAGATTTTGGCTGACAAGAGCAAGATCAAAGTGCATGTTAACATGTTTGGACGGGAAACCCCGCTGGAGTTGGATTTCACTCAAGTGGAGAAAATATAACAGTGTCAAGGGTTTCTTGTGGGAGAACGCTTTAAGCGTTCGAATACCACTATTTACGCAAGGAGGTGTCACTCATGGCTAAAAAAGTTATTAAAATGGTGAAACTGCAGATTCCTGCAGGGAAAGCGAATCCAGCGCCTCCAGTAGGTCCGGCGTTAGGTCAAGCAGGTGTCAACATCATGGCATTCTGTAAGGAATTCAACGCTCGTACTGCCGACCAGGCTGGCCTGATCATCCCGGTTGAAATTACAGTATTTGAAGACCGTTCGTTTACCTTCATCACTAAAACTCCTCCGGCTGCCGTTCTGCTTCGCATCGCTGCTAAAGTAGAAAAAGGATCCGGTGAACCAAACAAGAAAAAAGTAGCGAAGCTCGGCCGCGCAGCGGTTCGTGAAATCGCTGAAACAAAAATGCCCGACCTGAACGCTGCATCTATCGAAGCTGCAATGCGTATGGTTGAAGGTACTGCCCGCAGTATGGGTATCACAATCGAAGACTAATATGTATTCGATGCACCGGTCATTCATGACCGCAATATGTGGGAGGAATTTCCGCTAACACCACAAAGGAGGAACATTTTCATGGCTAAACATGGTAAGAAATACATGGAATCTGCTAAGCTGATCGACAGCGAAGCAACATACGAGCCTTCAGAAGCTGTAGAGCTTGTGAAAAAGGCAGCGACTGCCAAATTCGACGAAACCGTTGAAGCAGCAGTTCGTCTGGGTGTAGACCCGCGTAAACAAGACCAAGCTGTTCGTGGTGTTGTTGTCCTGCCTCACGGCACAGGCAAAACGCAACGCGTACTTGTATTTGCAAAAGGTGAAAAAGCGAAAGAGGCAGAAGCTGCTGGCGCGGATTTTGTAGGCGATCAGGATATGATCAACAAGATCCAACAGGGCTGGTTTGAATTTGATGTCTGCGTAGCTACACCTGATATGATGAGTGAAGTTGGTAAACTGGGTCGTCTGCTCGGTGGTAAAGGCCTCATGCCTAACCCTAAAGCTGGCACAGTTACTTTCGACGTTACCAAGGCTGTGCAAGAAATCAAAGCCGGTAAGATCGAATACCGTCTTGATAAAGCCGGTCAAATTCACGCACCTATCGGCAAAGTGTCCTTTAATGCTGAACAATTGAACGAAAACCTTAAATCCCTCATCGACGCTCTTAACCGTGCGAAACCGGCTGCTGCTAAAGGTGTTTACCTGAAGAACATTGCTATTTCGTCAACTATGGGACCTAGTGCTCGTGTGAATACAACTTCTTACAGATAATAGGGGTTGACTCTTAGAGTCATCTTTGATAATCTATAACAGTTGTGAACTTTAAGGTGATCATTCTTCAACTTGAATATGCTTACCGTAGACAGTAGGTGCCGTAGGGCTTAATTTCCTACCGAGGTGTTGTGATAGAAACAAGAAGTGCCGGGTACATGCCTGTGTAACTTACGTTTTATCAAGCCTTCGTGAATCTGCGGAGGCTTTTCTAATGCCTGCGTAGGAACGACGAGAATTTTCCGGAAGAATCGTCGTCACATAAATTTTCAGGAGGTGTATACAAATGGCAAATGCAAAAGTAATCCAAGCTAAACAGGAAGCGGTTGATGTTGTAACAAGCAAACTGCAGAACAGTGTTTCCACTGTTGTTGCGGACTACCGTGGATTGAACGTTTCGCAAGTGACCGAACTGCGTAAGCAGCTTCGTGAAGCTGGCGTTGATTTTCAAGTCCTGAAAAACTCTTTGGTGCGTCGTGCAACTGCGGCGTCTGATTTGACTGAGTTGGACGCAGTTCTGACTGGTCCTACAGCAGTAGCATTCAGTGAAACTGATGCAGTAGTAGCAGCCAAGATTTTGAATGACTTCGCTAAGAAGAACGACGCTCTGAAACTGAAGGGCGGCGTTGTAGAAGGTAAAGTTATCGACGCTGACCAGCTGAAAGCACTGGCTGAGCTTCCATCCCGCGATGGTTTGCTGTCCATGCTGCTTAGCGTGCTTCAAGCTCCAGTGCGCAACTTCGCGCTTGCAGTTAAAGCAGTCGCTGAGAAAGAAGAACAAAGCGCGTAAGCCTTTGTCTCTAGCATCATAATCAATACCACAAATAAATTTAAATATAAAATGGAGGTTCAATCATGAGCAAAGAAACAATTTTAGAAGAAATTAAAGGCATGAGCGTATTGGAACTGAACGACCTGGTTAAAGCAATCGAAGAAGAATTCGGCGTAACTGCAGCAGCTCCAGTAGCAGCTGGCGGCGCAGTAGCAGCAGTAGCAGAAGAACAATCCGAATTTGACGTAATTTTGACAGGCGCTGGCGCTTCCAAAATCAACGTTATCAAAATCGTTCGCGAAATCACAGGTCTGGGCTTGAAAGAAGCTAAAGACCTCGTAGACAACGCTCCAAAACCAATCAAAGAAAAAGTAAGCAAAGAAGAAGCCGATGCTACCAAAGCAAAATTGGAAGAAGCAGGCGCAGCTGTAGAAGTGAAGTAATTCGCTTCAATAAGGTAATGCCCCGGGGAGGACTTCTCCTTCCGGTTCTTGCAACCCCCTTGAACTTGTTCAAGGGGGTTGCTGTATACAATAGGAAGAACAAAATGAAAGGGAGGATCTTATGTCGCAGCATTATTACTCGCAGCAGCCGGAAGCGCGTCATGACAGACGTACCCTAAGCACGGTTCTGAGAGGGAAAACCCTGCGGTTTACCAGCGACGCCGGTGTTTTTTCCAAAGGAGATATCGACCATGGCAGCCGTGTTCTAATTGAGGCTATGGACATTCCGGATGGATCTGCAGTGCTTGACGTAGGCTGCGGGTACGGACCGATTGGCATTAGTGCAGCGTTTCTGGTCCCGGGCGGCCATGTGACGATGATTGATATTAACAGCCGTGCGGTCGAGCTGGCTCGCGAGAATGCCCAGCATAATGGAATCCGCAATGTTACGGTTATGGAAAGCGATGTGTTGTCTGCAGTAAAGGGACAGAAGTATGATGTCATACTTACCAATCCTCCGATACGTGCCGGCAAAGCGGTAGTGCATCGTATTTTTGAAGAGGCGTATGAGCATTTGAATGAGGGTGGAAGTCTGTGGATTGTAATCCAGAAGAAACAGGGGGCACCTTCAGCGGCAGCAAAACTCGAAAGCTTGTTTCCGGTTGTGGAAGAAGTGGGGAAAGACAAAGGCTATCGTATTATCAGGGCGCAAAAAAATAGTTGATTAATCATTGACTTGTGATATAGATAGTGGTATTATTATAAAATGTCAGTATTAAGCTAGGCTCCATGTCTTTAGTTTGCTGAAATGTCAAGTAATATATTGTCGCCCGGCAAGCGCATGCCGTACGGCAAGTTTGTGCGAATTCAGTTCTCTATGTTACTGTCGCGGCGAAGGTCGCCGGGGAAATAGATAATAGCGCATAAACTGTTGCTTGGTGACGTATAATACGTACGTTTTGGGCAAATCTACTGGATAAGGAGTATTTTGGTCATGGATAGATGCGCTCTTTTTTCGAAAGATTTCGATAAGGGCTTTTCTCTATTTGTGGCTGAATCCTTGTGTTATGGTTCCATTATAATGGTCCAAACAAGGGTTCGCAATCAATTTTTAAGTGAGTAGACATGAGGGGTGAGTAAAGTTGGCAGGACATCTTGTTCAGTATGGTCGACGCACTCGGCGGAGCTATGCGAGAATTAACGAGGTACTCGAGGTCCCGAACCTGATCGAGATCCAACAAAAATCTTATGATTGGTTTTTGGAGGAAGGATTGCGGGAAATGTTCCAGGACATCTCGCCGATCCAGGATTTCACAGGGAATTTGGTGCTTGAGTTCATTGATTACAGCCTGGGTGAACCGAAATATACGGTTGACGACGCTAAAGAGCGGGACGTAACATATGCGGCTCCTCTGCGGGTGAAAGTACGGCTCATTAATAAGGAGACCGGTGAGGTCAAAGAGCAGGAAGTGTTCATGGGAGATTTCCCGCTGATGACGGAGACCGGCACTTTTATTATCAATGGTGCGGAACGGGTTATTGTCAGCCAGTTGGTTCGCTCTCCAAGCGTCTATTTCAGCACAAAAGTGGATAAGAACGGTAAAAAAACCTACACCGCCACAGTAATTCCTAACCGCGGAGCCTGGCTGGAGCTTGAGACCGACGCTAAGGACATTATGTATGTCCGTATCGACCGGACTCGTAAGATCCCGGTTACCGTGCTTCTGCGTGCTCTCGGGTTCGGCAGTGATGCTGAAATTCTGGAACTGCTTGGCAATGATGAATATATTCGCAATACGCTGGATAAAGACAACACGGACTCTACGGAAAAGGCGCTTATCGAAATCTACGAGCGTCTGCGTCCGGGCGAACCGCCGACACTTGATAATGCCAAGAGCCTTTTGGTCGCACGTTTCTTTGATCCGAAGCGCTATGATCTGGCCAATGTAGGCCGCTACAAGATCAACAAAAAGCTGCACATTAAAAATCGTCTGTTCAATCAGCGTTTGGCTCAACCTCTGGTTGATGAGTCCACAGGTGAAATCCTGGCGGAATCCGGCCAAATGGTTGACCGTCGTCTGCTTGATGAGCTGATTCCTTATTTCGAGAAGAATGTCGCTTCCAAAAACTACCGTGTAAGCGGTGGGGTTATGGACAGTATTGATATCCCACTACAAACGATCGACGTGTTCTCGCCTATTGAAGAAGGACGGGTTATCAAGCTGATTGCCAATGGCAATATCGACAAATCAGTGAAGCATATTACTCAGGCTGATATTATCTCCTCAATCAGCTACTTTATTAATTTGTTGCACGGCATCGGCAACACCGATGATATCGACCACCTGGGTAACCGTCGTTTGCGTTCTGTAGGCGAACTGCTGCAGAACCAATTCCGTATCGGGTTGTCCCGTATGGAGCGCGTAGTGCGTGAGAGAATGTCGATACAGGATGCTAATGCGATTACGCCACAGGCTTTGATCAACATTCGTCCGGTTATCGCGTCGATTAAAGAGTTCTTCGGTAGTTCGCAGCTGTCCCAATTTATGGACCAGACGAACCCGCTGGCTGAACTGACGCACAAACGCCGTCTATCGGCACTCGGACCCGGCGGTCTGACTCGTGAACGCGCGGGCTTTGAGGTTCGTGACGTCCATCACAGTCACTACGGCCGTATGTGTCCAATTGAAACGCCGGAAGGTCCGAATATCGGGCTGATCAACTCCTTGTCCACCTTTGCCCGCATTAATGAATACGGCTTTATTGAAGCGCCGTACCGTTGGGTGGATCCGAAGACTGGCAAGGTGACTGAACAGATCGATTACCTGACTGCCGATGAAGAAGATAACTATGTAGTTGCTCAGGCTAACGTACTGATCGACGAAGAGGGCTCCTTCAAAGAAGACATGGTTATCGTTCGCTACAACAAAGATTCAGACAATATTACAACAATGCCAAGTAATCGCGTGGATTACATGGATGTATCGCCAAAACAGGTTGTATCGGTCGCTACGGCGCTCATTCCGTTCCTTGAGAACGATGACTCCAACCGCGCACTGATGGGATCGAACATGCAGCGTCAGGCCGTTCCGCTTCTAATTCCTAAAGCGCCGCTTGTCGGCACAGGAATGGAACATAAATCCGCTAAGGATTCGGGCGTATGTATTGTTTCCAAGTATGACGGTATTATTGAACGCTCGTCGGCCAACGAAATTTGGCTGCGCCGCGTTGAAGCTGTCGAAGGCAAGGAAGTTAAAGGTGATATCGTTAAATATAAATTACACAAATTTATGCGTTCGAACCAGGGTACCTGCATTAATCAACGTCCGCTGGCTAAAAGAGGCGACATTGTTAAGAAAGGCGACATTCTGGCCGATGGACCATCCACGGAAATGGGCGAACTTGCTCTTGGCCGCAACGTAGTTGTTGCGTTCATGACTTGGGAAGGTTACAACTACGAGGATGCGATCCTGCTGAGTGAGAAACTGGTTAAGGAAGATGTATACACTTCGATTCATATCGAGGAATACGAATCCGAGGCTCGTGACACCAAGCTGGGACCTGAAGAGATTACGCGTGATATTCCGAATGTCGGTGAAGAAGCGTTGCGCAATCTTGATGAGCGCGGCATCATCCGCATCGGTGCGGAAATCAACGCTGGTGATATTCTGGTAGGTAAAGTTACTCCTAAGGGTGTAACTGAACTGACTGCCGAAGAACGCCTGCTGCACGCTATCTTTGGTGAGAAAGCCCGCGAAGTGCGCGATACTTCGCTGCGCGTTCCTCATGGTAGTGACGGTATTATCGTTGACGTTAAGGTATTTACACGCGAGAACGGCGATGAGCTGCCTCCGGGTGTGAATCAGCTGGTTCGTGTCTACATCGCTCAGAAACGTAAGATTTCTGAAGGTGACAAGATGGCCGGACGTCACGGTAACAAGGGTGTCGTTGCCCGTATCCTGCCTGAAGAAGATATGCCATTCCTTCCTGACGGTACACCGGTGCAGGTTGTCCTGAACCCTCTGGGCGTTCCTTCCCGTATGAACATCGGCCAGGTGCTCGAAGTTCATATCGGTATGGCTGCCCTGCAGCTCGGTATTCACGTAGCTACTCCAGTATTTGATGGAGCGCGTGAGAACGACGTGTTTGATACGATGGAAGAAGCCGGCATGCAGCGTAATGGTAAGACAGTGCTTTATGACGGCCGTACAGGTGAACGCTTCGAGCGTGAAGTTACTGTCGGCGTTATGCACATGATCAAACTGGCGCACATGGTTGACGATAAGATTCATGCCCGTTCCACAGGGCCTTACTCTCTCGTTACACAGCAGCCACTCGGCGGTAAAGCCCAGTTCGGCGGACAGCGTTTCGGGGAGATGGAAGTTTGGGCGCTTGAAGCTTACGGTGCTGCATATACACTTCAAGAGATTTTAACTGTGAAGTCCGATGACGTGGTAGGCCGTGTCAAGACGTACGAATCCATTGTCAAAGGCGAGAATGTTCCAGAACCAGGTGTTCCGGAATCGTTCAAAGTACTCATCAAGGAACTGCAGTCGCTTGGTATGGATGTTAAGATCCTCAGCGGTGACGAGCAGGAAATTGAAATGAAGGAACTGGATGATGAGGATGAGACGTCAGGCGACAAGCTGAGCCTCAATTTGGAAGGCGCAGAAGTCGGAATAGAGTAATTCAACTGTAAGAATCAATTTCATTTAAAAAGGACCGTGCCCTCTTTTGATCTAACCGTCAAGGGAGGGCCTCCGGTACTAAATCAGGATATAGGTTAAGGAGGGTTGCTCCTTGTTGGACGTTAACAATTTTGAATTCATGAAAATCGGGCTTGCTTCTCCGGAGAAGATTCGTTCTTGGTCCCGCGGAGAAGTGAAAAAACCGGAAACCATTAACTATCGTACATTGAAGCCGGAAAAAGAAGGTCTATTCTGCGAACGTATCTTCGGACCGCAAAAAGACTGGGAATGTCACTGTGGTAAATACAAACGCGTCCGTTATAAGGGCGTAGTGTGCGACCGGTGCGGCGTGGAAGTTACCCGCGCTAAAGTTCGCCGCGAACGTATGGGCCACATTGAACTGGCGGCTCCTGTATCTCATATCTGGTATTTCAAAGGTATTCCAAGCCGTATGGGTCTGGCACTCGATATGTCCCCGAGATCGCTTGAAGAGATCATCTACTTTGCATCTTATGTTGTAACCGATCCAGGTGAAACACCACTGGAGAAGAAACAACTGCTGTCCGAGAAAGAATATCGCAGCTACCGTGAGAAATACGGCTACGGTTTCCAAGCCGGCATGGGTGCCGAAGCCGTGAAGAAGCTGCTTCAGGATATCGACATCGAGAAGGAATTGGAATTCCTCAAGGAAGAGCTGCGCACCGCCCAAGGCCAACGCCGCAACCGGGCGATTAAACGTCTGGAAGTTATTGAAGCGTTCCGCAACTCCGGCAACAAGCCTGATTGGATGATCATGGATGTGCTTCCGGTTATTCCTCCGGAGCTTCGCCCGATGGTTCAATTGGATGGTGGCCGTTTTGCTACGTCTGACCTTAACGATCTCTATCGTCGCGTAATCAACCGGAACAACCGTCTGAAAAGACTGCTTGATCTGGGTGCTCCTGATATTATCGTGCAGAATGAGAAACGGATGCTTCAGGAAGCTGTCGATGCACTTATCGACAACGGCCGTCGCGGCCGCCCTGTAACGGGTCCTGGTAACCGTCCGCTCAAATCGCTCAGCCATATGCTGAAAGGTAAACAAGGACGTTTCCGTCAGAACTTGCTCGGTAAACGGGTTGACTATTCCGGACGTTCCGTTATCGTTGTAGGACCGTATCTCAAAATGTACCAATGCGGACTTCCAAAGAAAATGGCACTTGAACTCTTCAAGCCGTTTGTTATGAAAGAATTGGTAAACAAGGGCTTAGCCCATAACATCAAGAGCGCAAAACGTAAAGTTGAGCGTGTGAGCCCTGAAGTATGGGATGTGCTTGAAGAAGTAATCAGAGAGCATCCGGTTCTACTGAACCGTGCCCCTACACTTCACCGTCTCGGTATTCAAGCGTTTGAACCGATTCTGGTAGAAGGCCATGCTATCCGTCTTCACCCGCTCGTATGTACGGCTTACAATGCCGACTTTGACGGTGACCAAATGGCGGTGCACGTTCCTCTATCTGCAGAAGCTCAAGCGGAAGCACGTCTGCTTATGCTGGCCTCCGGTAACATCCTGAACCCTAAGGACGGCAAGCCGGTTGTTACCCCTTCCCAGGATATGGTCCTCGGTACGTTCTACCTGACCATGGACAACAAGGAAGAAAAGGGTACGGGTATGATTCTGCGTACCGTGAACGAAGCTGTTTCAGCTTACCAGCGTGGAACCGCAGGTCTGCACGCCCGTGTAGCTATTCCTGTTAAGGCTCTGGGTAAAACCTGCTTTACAGAACAGCAACAAGGCGCAATGCTGATTACTACGGTCGGAAAGATCATCTTTAACGAGATCTATCCTAGCAGCTTCCCTTATATCAATGAAGCGACCAAAACAAACCTGCTGCAAGGCACACCAGAGAAATACTTTATCTATGAAAAAGGCGCGGACATCCGTGAGCTGATTATGAATGCTCCGGAAGCAAGTGCTGTAGGTAAGGAATACCTCGGTCTGATTATTGCCCGCTGCTTCGAAACCTATCACACGACCAAAACATCTGTGATTTTGGATAAAATCAAGCAACTCGGCTTTACTTACTCCACACGTTCCGGTGTTACGGTTGCCGTATCGGACGTTATCGTGCCGGAGGAAAAAGCTACAATCCTGAAAGAGTCCGAGGCTAAGGTCGATGTGGTTGCCAATCAATATCGCCGTGGTCTGATCACCAATGACGAACGGTATGACCGTGTTATTGAGATCTGGTCGAAGACGAAGGATGATCTTACCAACGTGCTGTTGAAATCGATGGACCGTTTCAATTCCATCATGCTCATGGTTGACTCCAAAGCGCGTGGTAACAAATCGCAGATTACCCAGTTGGGTGGTATGCGCGGACTGATGGCTACACCATCGGGACGGATTTTCGAATTGCCGATCAAGGCGAACTTCCGTGAAGGCCTGACCGTCCTCGAGTACTTTATCTCCACTCACGGAGCGCGTAAAGGTCTAGCCGATACAGCACTGCGTACAGCCGACTCCGGATACTTGACCCGTCGTCTCGTTGACGTTGCCCAAGACGTTATTGTCCGTGAAGAAGACTGTGGTACCGATAAAGGCTTCACTGTCAGCCGTATTCAAGATGGCAAGGAAGTTATCGAAGATCTGTATGACCGTATTGAAGGCCGCTACTCCTTTGAAACTGTACGTCATCCGGAAACGAAGGAAATCCTCGTTCACCGCAACGATCTGATTGACTCCGACAAAGCTGAGGCGATTGTTAACGCTGGTGTGACCAAACTGCAGATCCGTTCTGTGCTGAGCTGCCGTGCGCGTCACGGTGTCTGCAAGAAATGCTACGGACGTAACCTGGCAACAGGTAAATTCGTGGAAATCGGAGAAGCTGTCGGTATCATCGCGGCACAATCCATCGGTGAGCCGGGAACCCAGCTTACAATGCGTACGTTCCATACCGGGGGTGTTGCCGGTGATGACATCACGCAAGGTTTGCCGCGTATCCAGGAGTTGTTTGAAGCCCGTAACCCTAAAGGTCAGGCTACAATCAGTGAAATTGACGGGGTAATCAAGGAAATCCGCGAAACCAAGGACCGCCGCGAAATCGAGGTTCAAGGTGAAGCTGAATCCAAGACTTATTCCATCACCTACGGTTCGCGTCTGCGTGTCAGTGAAGGCCAGGAGATTGAAGCTGGCGATGAGCTGACTGACGGTTCGATCGACCCTAAAGAAATGCTGCGCATCAAAGGGATCCGCGGGGTACAAAACTACATTCTGCAAGAAGTACAGCGTGTATACCGTAACCAAGGCGTTGAGATCAATGATAAGCACATTGAAGTTATGATTAAGCAGATGCTGCGCAAAATCCGTATAATCGATGCAGGTGATACGAATCTCTTGCCAGGTGCATTTGCGGACATTCATGAATACGAAGCTGCGAATAAGGAAGCCATTCTTTCTGGTAATGAGCCTGCAGTTGCCAAACCGGTACTGCTCGGTATTACTAAGGCATCCCTGGAGACAGATTCCTTCCTGTCTGCGGCCTCCTTCCAAGAAACTACCCGCGTCTTGACTGATGCTGCAATTAAGGGTAAAGTAGATAAGTTGCTTGGACTCAAAGAAAATGTTATTATCGGTAAGTTGATTCCTGCAGGTACTGGCATGAATCGTTACCGTAATGTGAAGCTGAGTGATCCGAATGTCGAAAGCTCGCAAGAAGCTTTAGAAACGGTTCCTGCTGAATAGTTAAATAATCATGGCGGGCAGTTGATTATGCCACGGCTATTTATAGACGTGGCGCTGCTGCCTGCTGTGAATATTAATAAATTTATTGCCGATTCTCTTGACATCATCTACTGATAATGCTAATATGTCTAAGGTGCGTGAGTAGCCTGGTTATTCTTGTTCATTGGAGGTAATGATTTATCATGACTGATGATAGAGGACTGCAGGATGCTCAGGTCAAGATCGGTACCAAACAAACCGTTAAGGCGGTGGAGTTGGGCCAAGCCGCAGAAGTCTATGTGGCAGAGGACGGAGATCAACGGCTTACTTCCAGAATTGTTATGCTTTGTAACAAACAAGGTGTGAAGGTCACTTATGTAGACACGATGCTGAATTTGGGCAAGGCTTGCGGTATAGAAGTTGGTGCTGCTATGGCAGCCGTCTTAAAACAATAGCACGAGAAGCGTTTTTGTACCGGGGTACACTTCGGCAACAAAGACTTTTCATTTGTCTTTTTATGAACCGCCTGGGTCTGTGGACTTAATGTTCGTAAATAGATTACTATTTCAGGAAGGGGGTGGCACAACAATGCCAACTATTAATCAACTGGTTCGTAAAGGCCGTCAAGCCAAAATCGAAAAATCCAAATCTCCCGCTCTTCAAAAAGGGTTCAACGCCCTCAAACGTGAGACTACAAATTTGAGCGCCCCGCAAAAACGCGGTGTGTGCACTCGTGTAGGCACAATGACTCCACGTAAACCAAACTCCGCGCTTCGTAAGTATGCCCGTGTTCGTTTGACGAACCGTCTTGAGGTGACTGCTTACATTCCGGGTATTGGACATAACCTTCAAGAGCACAGTGTTGTATTGCTGCGCGGAGGTAAAGTTAAAGACCTTGCAGGAGTTCGTTATCACATCGTTCGTGGCGCTTTGGATACAGCAGGCGTTGCTAACCGTATGCAAGCTCGTTCCAAGTATGGTGCTAAACGTCCTAAAGCAAAGAAATAAGTTAAGAATATCTGAATAACAAACATTGAGAAAGGGGGATATCCATGCCACGCAAAGGTCCAGTTACTAAGAGAGATGTATTGCCAGATCCATTGTATAATAGCAAGTTGGTTACTCGTTTGATCAACCGTATTATGCTGGGTGGTAAAAGAGGTGTCGCTCAAAGCATTCTGTACAATTCGTTCAAGTTGATTCAAGAACGCACAGGCAAAGATCCGATGGAAGTTTTCGAAGCTGCCATCAAGAATATTATGCCGGTATTGGAAGTTAAAGCTCGTCGTGTCGGCGGTGCTAACTACCAAGTGCCTATCGAGGTTAAACCTGAAAGACGTACTGCTTTGGGATTACGTTGGCTCGTAAACTACTCACGCAACCGCGGTGAGAAGACGATGGAAGAGCGTTTGGCGGCTGAGATCATCGACGCTTCCAACAACACAGGCGCTTCCGTTAAGAAACGTGAAGACACGCACAAAATGGCTGAAGCAAACAAAGCGTTTGCTCACTACCGCTGGTAGGATTTAAGGCCGTTCAAATAACTTATATTTTGAAGGGAGACCCAATTCATGGCAAGAGAGTTCTCCTTAAAAAATACACGTAACATCGGGATCATGGCGCATATTGATGCTGGTAAGACTACTACCACTGAGCGGATTCTATTCTATACAGGCCGTACGCACAAAATCGGTGAAGTTCACGAGGGTGCTGCTACAATGGACTGGATGGAGCAAGAACAGGAGCGCGGAATTACTATTACTTCCGCCGCTACAACTGCTGCATGGAAAGGTCACCGCATCAATATCATTGATACCCCTGGACACGTTGACTTCACAGTTGAAGTTGAACGTTCCCTTCGTGTATTGGATGGGGCAGTAGGCGTTTTCAGTGCGAAAGAGGGCGTTGAGCCTCAGTCTGAAACCGTATGGAGACAGGCTGACCGTTATGGCGTTCCCCGGATCGCATATGTAAATAAAATGGATATTATCGGTGCGGATTTCCTAAACGTTATCGACAGCATGCGTGATCGCTTGCAAGCCAATGCAGTTGCTATTCAACTGCCAATTGGTGCCGAAAACGACTTCATTGGTATTATTGACCTGGTTGAGCAAAAAGCTCATATGTTTAAAGACGATCTGGGTCAAAATATTGAAGTAACGGACATTCCGGCTGAATATCTGGAACAAGTTGAGGGGCTGCGTCTTGAGTTGATCGAGAAAGTAGCAGAACTTGACGAAGATCTGACTATGAAGTACCTGGAAGGCGAAGAAATTTCAGTTGATGAGATCAAAGCTGCTCTGCGCAAAGGCGTTGTAGAAGTTAAGATCTTCCCTGTAATTGTCGGATCCTCCTACCGTAACAAGGGTGTCCAACTTATGATGGATGCTGTCGTTGATTACCTGCCATCCCCACTGGATGTACCGGCTATTCAAGGTCATCTGGATGACGGAACTGAAGCGGTTCGCCACTCTTCGGACGAAGAACCATTCTCAGCACTGGCATTTAAAATCATGACAGACCCTTATGTGGGTAAACTCACGTTCTTCCGCGTGTATTCCGGTGTTCTGGAATCCGGTTCTTATGTAGTTAACGCTACTAAGAACAAACGCGAGCGTATCGGCCGTATCCTGCAAATGCATGCGAACAGCCGCCAAGAAATCTCCATCGTTTACGCTGGTGATATCGCGGCAGCCGTTGGTCTGAAGGACACAAGTACTGGCGATACACTTTGTGATGAGAAACATCCGGTTATTCTGGAGTCCATGAACTTCCCTGATCCGGTTATCGAAATCGCAGTTGAACCAAAAACCAAAGCTGACCAAGATAAACTGGGTGTTGCTCTCGGTAAGTTGACTGAAGAGGATCCAACTCTTCGTGCTCACACTGATGAAGAAACAGGCCAAACGATCCTGGCAGGTATGGGTGAGCTTCACCTTGATATTATCATTGACCGTATGCGCCGCGAATTCAAAGTAGAAACCAATGTGGGTAAACCACAGGTTGCTTACCGCGAAACATTCAAAGCACCAGCTCGTGTCGAAGGTAAATTCGTTCGCCAATCCGGCGGTCGCGGTCAGTACGGTCACGTATGGGTTGAATTTGAACCTCTCGAGCCAGGTACTGGCAGCAAGTTCGAAAGTAAAGTAGTCGGTGGCTCTGTTCCTAGAGAGTATATCGCTCCTGCACTTGCCGGTATTGAAGAGCAAATGAAAAACGGCGTTATCGCAGGCTTCCCGCTTGTTGACGTTAAGGCTACCATCGTTGATGGTTCTTATCATGATGTTGACTCCAACGAAATGGCGTTCAAAATTGCCGGATCGATGGCACTCAAAGCAGCTAAAGACAAGTGTAAGCCTGTCCTGCTTGAGCCAATCATGAAAGTGGAAGTAACTGTTCCTGAGGAATATATGGGTGATGTAATGGGTATGCTGAACTCCCGTCGCGGTCGGATCGAAGGTATGGATTCCCGTGGTGGAGCGCAAATTATCCGTGCGAAGGTGCCTCTTTCCGAAATGTTCGGATACTCCACAACACTCCGTTCTGGTACTCAAGGACGCGGCGTATTCTCCATGGAGCTTTCTCACTATGAAGAAGTTCCTAAATCCATTGCGGAAGAGATCGTTGCTAAGAACAAAGGCGGAGAATAATTAATTGTTTTAACTTGCTGTCCGGGTACAACCGATCAGTCATCCTAGATAAGCAACTAGCCCGGCGGCTCAAATATAAGGAACCCCACAATAAGGAGGAACTGTTCAAATGGCAAAGGCAAAGTTTGAACGTAACAAACCACACGTTAACATCGGTACTATTGGTCACGTCGACCATGGTAAAACAACTCTGACTGCTGCAATCACTACTGTATTGTCCAAAAAATACGGTGGCGCTGCTGTAGCATTCGACCAAATCGACAAGGCTCCTGAAGAACGCGAACGTGGTATCACTATCTCCACAGCTCACGTTGAATATGAAACTCCTAACCGTCACTACGCACACGTAGACTGCCCTGGTCACGCCGACTATGTTAAAAACATGATCACTGGCGCAGCGCAAATGGACGGAGCTATCCTGGTTGTATCCGCAGCTGACGGCCCTATGCCACAAACTCGCGAACACATCCTGCTGTCCCGTCAAGTAGGCGTTCCTTACATCGTTGTATTCTTGAACAAATGCGACATGGTTGAAGACGAAGAGTTGCTTGAACTGGTTGAAATGGAAGTTCGCGACTTGCTGAGCGAATATGATTTCCCAGGCGATGATACTCCAATCATCCGTGGATCTGCTCGTGAAGCTCTTCAAAACCCTGATGGCGATTATGCACAGAAAATCGTTGAGATGTTTGAAACGATTGATACGTACATTCCGCTTCCAGAACGCCAAACTGACAAGCCTTTCTTGATGCCTGTCGAAGATGTATTCTCCATTACTGGCCGCGGTACTGTGGCAACTGGTCGCGTAGAACGCGGAACAGTTAAAGTCGGAGAAGAAATCGAAATCGTTGGTATTCATGAAGAAACTAAGAAATCCGTAGTTACGGGCGTTGAAATGTTCCGTAAATTGCTGGATTCCGCTCAAGCAGGCGACAACATCGGCGCACTTCTGCGTGGTGTTGACCGTAACATGATCGAGCGCGGCCAAGTAATTGCTAAGCCGAACTCCGTTAAACCACACACTGAGTTCACTGCTCAGATCTACGTTCTGACTAAAGAAGAAGGCGGACGTCACAAACCATTCTTCACTGGTTACCGTCCACAGTTCTACTTCCGTACAACTGACGTAACTGGCATCATCAACCTGCCAGAAGGTACTGAAATGGTTATGCCTGGTGACAACATCACAGTAACTGTTTCCCTGATCTCCCCAATCGCTATTGAAGAAGGTACTAAATTCTCCATTCGCGAAGGCGGACGTACAGTTGGAGCAGGTAGCGTAGCTTCCATCCAAAAATAATTCGGTTCTATCCGTTAGGATAGTGCTGAACCATAAAGGCAGGGATTCTTCTCCGGAAGACTCCCTGTTTTTTTGCATACAAAAAACTCTATTTCCTTATAAAGACCGGAAATAGAGTTGAATTCAAATGAAATGATTAGGATATTTCTTGGGTGTACGCTGGGCCTGGAACTTTGGATATTACCACATGCAAACTTGCGGGTTGATGACCATTGTTACGGTAGGAAAAGGATTCATCACCGGTGAGATGGATAACATCACCTTCAGCTAGATCCTGCTCTACATCGTTAACATTAATGATTCCGTTTCCCTTCAGAGCAAGGATGAATACATCTGCTCCGGGATGTTTATGCGCTGGAAGTTGTTGGCCTGGCATGAAATTAAGCATAAACATTACACTATCGCCTTTTTGAAACAGGATCTTCTTCGTAAACCGTTCCTCCTGATACTGAATTGCTTCTACTAATGTCTTTTTCTCCATCATCAATCCCTGCCTTCATTTTTATTATGTCTTAAAGCTTAACTTCATACTCACAATGCTCATGACCTGCAGCATTGCATTTTACTTCTCTGACAGATATCCGTCTTCCCATGATTTTGGATAAAGCCCCTTCCAGAATAGCTCCTTCCAAATCACAAATCAGTTTCTCTTCCTCCAGTGTAGGGAGACCTTTGCAAAAGCAGTCCTCCACCGCGATGCTGATCTTGCGGTCATCCTCATGCAGGATGCGTGGAATCCCTATTTTCAAATCCTCGAATAATTGTAGTAACTCTTCGAGTGTGTTCACTGGTAGACTCTCACCGATTTTTCGGCCAACAGTAAGTGTAGTTCCTTTACCGCCAAGGGGGAGACCCTGGTTCATTCCGATAAGGCGGATGGTGCGGAATAGTTCAAGCGGGACCATGTTGCCGAGCACAGATCTGTCCATACTTTTCATATCTTCGAAGGTATATTGCAGCATAGATACTCCATCTCCTTTAGATCTCTCTATAGGACCCATTATGACGGATATTGATAAGATATTCCTTGATGCAGATCAATTTTTTTGAAAAAAGTTGTGAGGGCAGTCACTGGGCAGCATTAAAATCCTTGTTATGGTGAGAATAGCAGAAAGGAGGGTGAGTGAATGGAATGCACAGTATGCAATTCACATTCTTGTGTTTCTCAGGTGCCCGTATTCAAAAATCTATCAGATGAAGAATTGATAATGGTAGAAGCGATAGTAGAATCAAGCCATTATGCTAAAGGAAATCTCGTGTTCAGAGAGGGAGAAGAGTCAGATTCGCTTTTTGTAGTAAAGAGTGGTCTCATTAAGCTCACGCAGAGTAATAAAGAAGGCAAGCAGCATATCCTCCGATTCTTGTTCCCCGGCGACTATTTCGGACAGTTTGCTTTGCTGCACCACAAACAAAATTATGTAACAGCCGAAGTTGTAGAGAGTGGAAGTGTATGCCGGATGCACCGCAAACAATTTGTTCCTTTATTGGAGAACAACGCGGCGCTTGCATTCAGCTTTTTAATGTCAATGAGCGAACAGTTGCATCAAGCTGAAGAGCTGGCTGGTGCAATGCATATATATGATGTAGAAAAACGCCTCGCCCGGTTGCTGCTTTATCTGCATAACAGAAATCAATCGGATGATTCTTCCCGTGAACAAGGTAACAGCATTGATTTGCCAGCTGCCAAAAAAGAGTTCGCCGCTATGATAGGTGCTACTGCCGAAACCCTTAGCCGCAAGCTGAATTATCTGGAAAGTATGGGGATTATCACGGTCCGTAAAAGAAGGGTAAACATTTTAGATCTAAAAGCACTGAATCAAATGGCAGAAATGAAAAAATAGATTCTATCAAAAGACAATCAACGACCAAAATTGCAGAATTCAGCGGAGAGTTAATAGATCTCAGCATGGATACTAACGCTGCTGTAGAGCAGCTGGTGGCAAGCAGTGACGAAGTGAGTAGTACGTTCCAACGGAACTGCAATTCGGCTAAGGAGTCTCAGGGGATGGCTAGGGACAGGCATGAGCACTTGGACAGCCTTACCGGTCAAATCCATCTGATTTATGAAAGCACCAATGAAATGGAACGGTCGGTGAATGAACTAAGAGCTCATCACAGCAAATCCAGATGATTGTTGCAGCTGTTCAGGAAATTGCCGATCAGACCAAAATTCTTTCACTCAATGCTACTATAAAAGTTGCGAGGGCTGGAGAGTATGGCAGAGGCTTCAGCGTAGTTGCGCAGGAGGTCAACCGACTGGCCGAGGATACCAAGAATATCGTTGTACGCATCGGCGAGCTAACCCATCTATCAGGGATGCTGACATCTCAGGTTGTTAAAGAGATCCGCAAGGTACAGGAACTGACTAAGAGCGGTAGACATCAATCTGTTGAGACCGCCGGCTGTTTAGTGAAATCTTGGATTCCATGCAGACCAGCACCCAGGAAATTGTCAACATAGAAGAAGAGATAAGAGTGTTGATTCAAACTATCGAAAGAGTCGGCTCTACAACGGCAACATTCTGCCGCCTCAGCTGAGTATTTCCGTTCAGCTACAGAGGGTCTTTAATTAGAAACGACCACATATGTGTCATATATATAGAAAGAAAACAACTTATGAAAAAAATCATGAGTTGTTTTGTGTTTTTGCTTGCAAAGTGTCCGCCTATTATATATAATAATAAATGTTGTTCTGAGACGTTGCGATGATGTGAGAGGTTACTGACACACCCGGCCCCTTTGCCATGAGGTCGACGTCAGAAAATTTTCACGGAGTATGTCCGATAATAAATTGGGCGATAGAAGGAGGGACTAAAATGGCAAAGCAAAAAATTCGTATCCGCTTGAAAGCATACGACCACAGAATTCTTGATCAATCCGCAGAGAAAATCGTTGAAACAGCAAAACGTTCGGGTGCTGGTGTATCCGGGCCGATCCCGCTGCCAACTGAGAAGCAAATCATTACTATTCTCCGTGCGGTACACAAGTACAAGGATTCCCGTGAACAGTTTGAACAACGGACTCACAAACGTTTGATCGATATTGTGAACCCAACACCACAAACTGTGGATGCCTTGATGCGCTTGGATCTACCGTCCGGTGTAGATATCGAAATCAAATTGTAATACTATCTATTAAAGTAACTAGGAAAAGAAAAGAGGTGTCAACATTGAAAGGTATCTTAGGAAAAAAACTCGGTATGACTCAAGTGTTTACTCCAGAAGGTAACGTAATCGCGGTTACGGTTATCGAAGCTGGTCCTTGTGTGGTACTGCAAAAGAAAGACCTGAATATCGACGGATATGAAGCAGTGCAGTTGGGCTTTTCCGATAAGAAGGAAAGTCGCTCCAACAAGCCTGAACAGGGTCACGCCAAAAAGGCAAATGCAACACCTAAGCGCTACGTTCGCGAAATTCGCGGTGTTGACCTCGGGGCACTCGAGGTTGGACAAGAGCTGAAGGCTGATATCTTCGCTGAAGGCGAATTTGTTGACGTAACAGGTACATCTAAGGGTAAAGGTTTCCAAGGTGTTATCAAACGCTGGGGACAAAGCCGCGGACCAATGGCACACGGATCGCGTTACCACAGAAGACCAGGTTCCATGGGTTCCATCCAAGCTAACCGTGTTCCAAAGGGCAAACGCCTGCCAGGACATATGGGTCATACGACCGTAACGGTTCAAAAGCTTGAAATCATCAGAGTAGACGTTGAACGTAACGTATTGCTGGTTAAAGGCGCTATTCCAGGTCCTAAAAACAGCTTTGTGAAAGTTAAACAAACCGTTAAGAAATAATTACTGAAGAAAGGAGGAACATGAAATGCCAAAAGTAACACTTTTTAATATTAGTGGTAACGAAGTTGGCGAAGTTGAATTGAGCGATACAGTGTTCGGTATTGAACCGAATGTGCATGTTCTGCACGAAGCTGCGCTTATGCAAAGAGCTTCCCTTCGTCGTGGTACACATAAAGTAAAAGGACGTTCTGAAGTGCGTGGCGGCGGACGTAAGCCTTGGAAACAAAAAGGTACAGGTCGTGCTCGTCAAGGCTCCATTCGTTCTCCACAATGGAAAGGCGGCGGCGTAGTCTTCGGACCAACACCACGCAGCTATTCCTGGAAACTGCCTAAGAAAGTTCGCCGTTTGGCCATCAAATCTGCGTTGTCCTCGAAAGTGCTCGGGAATGACATTATCGTATTGGATAGCTTGACAATGAATGCTCCGAAAACGAAAGAATTCGCAGCGATTCTGAACAATCTTAAAGTAGGCAGCAAAGCCCTGATCGTAGCTCCTAGCTATGATGACAATGTGGCACTTTCCGCTCGTAACATCCCTGGGGTGAAATTCGTAGCGGCTGACGGCATCAATGTTCTTGACGTACTGACGTACGACAAACTGATCATCACTAAAGAAGCAGTTCTGAAGGTAGAGGAGGTGTTCGCGTAATGAAAGATCCTCGTGATATTATCAAACGTCCGGTGATTACGGAACGCACATCCGAATACATGAGCGAATTGAAATACGCTTTTGAAGTGGATATCCGTGCTAACAAGACCGAAATCAAAAAAGCTGTCGAGGCTATTTTCAAAGTTAAAGTAGTTAGTGTGAACACAATGCGCGTACCTGGCAAACTGAAACGTTACGGCAAATACTCCGGATATACTCCAGAGTGGAAAAAAGCCATCGTGAAACTCAGCCCGGACAGCAAACCGCTCGAATTCTTTGAAGCGGTAGAATAATACTCTGTAAAGTAAGGAGGGAATACAGTGCCAATCAAAAAGTACAAACCGACATCTCCGGCCAGACGTAACATGTCCGTGTCTACGTTTGAAGAAATCACAACAAATGAGCCAGAGAAATCTTTGCTTGCGCCGCTGTTCAAACATGCGGGCCGTAACAACCAAGGTAAAATTACAGTTCGTCACCATGGCGGCGGACACAAACGTAAATACCGTATCATCGACTTCAAACGGACTAAAGACGGCATACCAGGTAGCGTTGCTACGATCGAGTATGACCCGAACCGTACATCCAATATTGCTTTGATCCACTATGCTGATGGAGAGAAACGTTACATCCTCGCTCCTCAAGGCCTTAAAGTTGGGGATAAGATTGAGTCCGGCCCTGCGGCTGACATCAAAATTGGTAACAGCCTTCCGCTGGCGAACATTCCAGTTGGTACAGTTATCCACAACATTGAACTTAAACCAGGCAAAGGCGGCCAGTTGGTACGCGCTGCCGGTACAGAAGCTCAATTGCTGGGCAAAGAAGAAAAATACGTTTCTGTTCGTTTGACTTCCGGTGAAGTTCGCAGAATCCTCAGCGTATGCCGTGCAACGATCGGATCCGTAGGTAACGGTGATCATGAACTGATCAAGATTGGTAAAGCCGGACGCAGTCGCTGGCTGGGCAAACGTCCTGAAGTACGCGGTGTTGTAATGAACCCTAACGATCACCCACACGGTGGTGGTGAAGGCCGCGCTCCAATCGGACGGAAATCGCCTATGTCACCTTGGGGTAAACCAACCCTCGGCTACAAAACGCGTAAGAAAAACAAAGCATCTGATAAATATATCGTTCGCCGCCGCACGAAATAAGACGCTTCTGGCAAGTTAGCTTAACGCGAAGCGTCGATTCGCGGTTTGAAGAACCGGATGAAGGGAGGATTCACACATGGGTCGCAGTTTAAAGAAGGGGCCGTTCATCGATGGCTACCTGCTGAAAAAAGTTGAGGAATTGAACGCGGCAGATAAGAAAGTCGTTGTTAAAACCTGGTCCCGTCGCTCAACCATTTTCCCTCAGTTTATCGGACATACGTTTGGTGTATATGACGGCCGTAAACACGTGCCAGTATACGTAACGGAAGATATGGTAGGTCACAAGTTGGGCGAGTTCGCGCCAACACGTACTTACAAAGGCCACGCGGGTGACGATAAGAAAACAAGAAGATAATTAAGGTCTTCGTTTGAGAGGAGGGAAAACAATGGAAGCAAAAGCACATGCAAGATCGGTGCGGATTTCCGCTCGCAAAGCGAAACTGGTTGTTGACTTGATTCGCGGCAAGCAAGTGGGGGAAGCAATTGCAATTCTTCGCCACACTCCAAAATCCGCTTCTCCAGTAGTTGAGAAGTTGCTTAACTCGGCGATCGCCAATGCTGAGCATAACTACTCTATGGACGTGAACAGTTTGTTCGTTAGCGAAGTTTTCGTTAACCAGGGTCCTACGATGAAGCGTTTCCGTCCACGCGCCATGGGCCGTGCAAGTCGGATCAATAAACGTACCAGCCACATTACTTTGGTGGTATCTGAGAAATAAGGAGGGATAACACGTGGGTCAAAAGGTAAATCCAGTCGGACTCCGAGTCGGAATTATTCGCGATTGGGAATCTAAATGGTATGCAGGCAAAGATTTCGGTACTCTTTTAATGGAAGACGTCAAAATCCGGGAATACCTTAAAGGTAAGTTGAAGGATTCCGCTGTTTCCCGCATCGAGATCGAAAGAGCGGCAAGCCGCGTGAACGTTACAATTCATACTGCTAAACCAGGTATGGTAATTGGTAAAGGCGGAGCAGAAGTAGAAGTACTTCGCAGCGCAGTTACAACTATCGCTGGTGGCAAAAAGGTTCACATCAACATCAACGAAATTAAGCACCCTGAACTGGATGCAATTCTTGTTGCTGAAAGCATTGCACAACAATTGGAACGTCGTGTATCGTTCCGTCGTGCTCTGAAACAAGCAATTCAAAGAACTATGCGTTCCGGTGCAAAGGGAATTAAAACTCAAGTTGGCGGACGTCTTGGCGGCGCTGAGATTGCCCGTTCAGAAGGTTATAGCGAAGGAACAGTTCCACTTCATACGCTTCGTGCCGATATCGATTACGGAACGGCTGAAGCACATACTACTTACGGCCGTATCGGTGTAAAAGTATGGATCTACCGTGGAGAAGTTCTTCCCCCAGCTAAGAAACAAGCTGCTCAGGAAGGAGGCAACTAATCATGTTGGTACCAAAACGCGTTAAACACCGCAAGCAACAACGCGGTCACATGAAGGGTATGGCAAAAGGCGGTACCGAATTGAACTTCGGCGAATTCGGCTTGCAAGCTTTGGAGCCGTCTTGGATCACTAACCGTCAGATCGAAGCTGCCCGTATCGCAATGACACGTTACATCAAACGTGGCGGTCAAGTTTGGATCAAGATTTTCCCAGATAAGCCTATTACTCAAAAACCTCTTGAGGTTCGTATGGGTAGTGGTAAAGGTAACGTTGAGAAATGGGTAGCCGTAGTTAAACCGGGCAAGATTATGTTCGAACTCGGAGGCGTGTCGGAAGAAATCGCTCGTGAAGCGATGCGTCTTGCCGCTCACAAGCTGCCTATCAAGACTAAGTTTGTGAAACGTGAAGAATTGGGTGGTGAAGCAAATGAAAGCTAATGAACTTCGCAACTTAACCACTGCCGAGATTGAACAAAAGATCGCAGGATTCAAAGAAGAACTTTTCAATCTCCGTTTTCAATTGGCAACTGGCCAATTGGATAACCCGACTCGGATTCGTGATGTGCGTAAGGAAATAGCTCGTGCTAAAACCGTTATCCATCAAAGAGTACTCGGGATCAGCTAAGTGAGGGCGGATTAATGATCCGTAATCAGGAAGGAGGCTAACTATGAGCGAAGAACGTAATGCACGTAAAGTGCTGATCGGTAAAGTAGTCAGCGACAAAATGGATAAAACCATCGTAATTGCTGTTGAAACCTATAAGAAACACAACTTGTATCACAAACGCATCAAGTCTACGAATAAATTCAAAGCACATGATGAGGAAAACGTTGCTAAAATCGGTGATACTGTAAAAATCATGGAAACTCGTCCTTTGTCTAAAGACAAACGTTGGAGACTTGTTGAAGTGGTTGAAAAAGCGGTTATCATCTAAGATAATGAGCAGAGCCTTTCCGGAAGGAGGAAATTAATAATGATTCAACCATTTACACGTTTGCATGTGGCTGATAACTCTGGTGCGAAGGAACTGATGTGTATCCGCGTACTGGGTGGTACTGGACGCCGTACAGCAGCAATCGGTGATCTGATCGTTTGTTCCGTTAAACAAGCAACACCAGGCGGCGTTGTCAAAAAGGGTGATGTTGTTAAAGCGGTGGTTGTTCGTACTAAACGTTCTGTGCGCCGTAAAGACGGTTCTTACATCGCATTCGACGAAAATGCAGCTGTTGTTGTTAAAGACGACAGAAGCCCGCGCGGAACACGTATCTTCGGACCAGTTGCTCGCGAACTTCGCGATAAAGACTACATGAAGATCGTTTCCTTGGCACCGGAAGTAATCTAATAAAGTTACCCATAAAGTAACGTGAAGTTCTGAGAAGGTTAGTCATAGGAGGTGTAATAAATGCCTAGAGTGAAAAAAGTTCTGGAATCCCATAACAATAAACTGCATGTGAAGAAAGATGATGTGGTACTTGTGATCAGCGGGAAAGACAAAGGTAAAAAAGGCCGTGTCATCGCTGCTTATCCTCGTGAAAACCGCGTCCTGGTAGAAGGCGTGAACATGGTGAAAAAACACCAGAAGCCTAACCAGTTGAATCCGCAAGGCGGAATCATCGAACAAGAAGCTTCGATTCATGTGTCCAACGTAATGCACATTGATCCGAAGAGCGGTAAAGTTACTCGTATCGGTTACAAAGTACTCGATAACGGTAAGAAGGTTCGGGTAGCAAAGAGATCCGGAGAGATTATCGACTAATACAGTCCTAAAGAAAGGAGGTAAATCTTCATGGCAGCAAGAATGAAAGAACGTTATTTGAATGAAATAACACCTGCTCTGATGCAGAAGTTTAACTATACAACTGTTATGCAAGTACCTAAAATCGAGAAGGTTGTCATCAACATGGGTGTGGGTGACGCTGTTCAGAACTCCAAAGTACTTGATGCTGCAGTTAATGACTTGCAACTGATCGCTGGTCAAAAGCCAGTAATCACTAAAGCTAAAAAATCCATCGCCGGTTTCAAACTGCGCGAAAACATGCCGATTGGGGTTAAAGTAACACTGCGCGGCGAGCGTATGTATTACTTCCTGGACAAATTGTTCAACGTAACGCTTCCACGCGTACGTGACTTCCGCGGTGTTTCCACTAAAGCCTTTGACGGCCGTGGTAACTACACGCTTGGTCTTAAAGAACAACTGATCTTCCCAGAAATCGAGTATGACAAAGTGGATAAGGTCCGCGGTATGGACATCGTTATCGTAACGACTGCAAAGACGGATGAGGAATCCCGTGAGCTGCTGAATCAGCTGGGAATGCCTTTCGCTAAGTAAGAATCATCCATTTCTCCGAAACTGTTTAGGAGGTGTCAGGCTAAAGTGGCAAAAACTTCGATGAAAGTTAAACAACAACGCGAGCCTAAGTTCAAAGTACGTGCATATACACGTTGTGAGCGTTGCGGTCGTCCACATTCGGTACTGCAAAAGTTCAAAATTTGCAGAATTTGTTTCCGTGAGTTAGCTTATAAAGGCCAGATCCCTGGCGTGAAAAAAGCAAGTTGGTAAGAAGTTTATAAACGGGAAGGAGGTTTACACACATGACTATGTCTGATCCTATTGCAGATATGCTTACTCGTATTCGTAACGCCAACACTGTGCGTCACGAGACAGTAGAAATGCCTGCTTCTACTATGAAAAAACAAATCGCGGACATCTTGAAGCGTGAAGGTTTCATCCGTGATGCGGAATTCGTTGAAGATAGCAAACAAGGGATTATCCGTATCTTCTTGAAATACGGCCCTAACCAAGAGCGCGTTATCTCTGGTCTGAAAAGAATCAGTAAACCAGGCCTTCGCGTTTACACGAAGAGCAATGAAGTGCCTCGTGTACTCGGCGGCCTAGGAATCGCGATTATCTCCACATCTAAGGGAGTTATGACCGACAAAGAAGCTCGTCAATCAAAATCGGGCGGAGAAGTTGTCTGCTACATTTGGTAATAAACGTCACAAGATAAGGAGGTGCAACACATGTCTCGTATTGGTCGCAAACCAATCGCAGTACCTAGCGGTGTAGATGTCACTTTGGACAACGCCGTTATTACAGTAAAAGGTCCTAAGGGCACTTTGACTCGTGAGCTTCATAAAGACATGAAGGTTACAGTTGAAAATAACGAAATCACCGTTGTCCGCCCGTCGGACAACAAATTGCATCGTTCACTTCACGGCACAACCCGCTCCGTTGTCAACAACATGGTGAGTGGTGTGACTGAAGGTTTCTCGAAATCTCTGGAGCTGGTTGGGGTCGGATATCGTGCAAGCAAATCCGGAGATAAAATCGTTCTGAACGTTGGCTACTCCCACCCGGTTGAAATTACACCGGAAGCGGGCATCGAGTTCGAAGTTCCTGCGAACACGAAGATCATCGTTAAAGGTATCGATAAAGAACGCGTTGGCGCTTATGCTGCCAAAATCCGTTCCGTACGTGAACCAGAACCGTATAAAGGTAAAGGTATCAAATATGAAGGCGAGCGTATCATCCGCAAGGAAGGTAAAGCCGGTAAGAAGAAATAATCGGCTTACTCTTCATTGTAAGATACCCCGTGCATCTTAAAGTGAAGCTGTTTACGGCAAACTGAAGGGAGTGAAAGGGAAGTCATGATTACAAAAGAGGATAAAAACAAGGCTCGTCTCAAAAGACACCTGCGTGTTCGTAAAAAAATCCAGGGAACTACTGAGCGTCCACGTTTGAACGTGTTCCGTTCTTCGAAACACATCTACGCTCAATTGATCGATGACGTGACAGGCGTTACAATCGTATCCGCCTCGACACTTGATAAAGATCTGAGCGCTACAATCGGCAATGGCGGCAGCGTTGAAGCTGCAAGCAAAGTAGGTCAACTGATCGCTGAGCGTGCTAAAGCTAAAGGTTATGCAGTGGTTGTATTTGACCGCGGTGGATACTTGTACCATGGACGAATTCAGGCTTTGGCTGATGCAGCTCGCGAAGCTGGTCTTGAATTCTAGAATATTTCTTAAAAGGAGGTTAACGACTTGCGTGTAGATCCGAACAGTTTAGAGCTGACAGAAAGAGTTGTACACATTAACCGTGTAGCAAAAGTTGTAAAAGGCGGACGCCGTTTCAGCTTTAGTGCACTTGTTGTTGTGGGCGATGGCAACGGCTACGTTGGTGCTGGTATCGGTAAAGCCGGCGAAGTTCCGGATGCCATCCGTAAAGGCATTGAAGACGCCAAGAAAAACCTGATTCACATTCCAATCGTAGGAACTTCGATTCCCCATCTGGTTACTGGACATTTCGGCGCAGGACGCGTGCTGCTGAAACCAGCATCAGAAGGTACTGGCGTTATTGCCGGCGGTCCAGTTCGTGCGGTATTGGAATTGGCAGGCGTTGGCGACATCTTGACAAAATCTTTGGGTTCTTCGAATTCCATGAACATGGTCAATGCAACTTTAGAGGGTCTTTCCCGTCTGAAACGCATTGAAGAGGTCGCGAAACTTCGCGGCAAATCTGTCGAAGAATTGCGCGGTTAAGGAGGGGAACGTCAATGGCAAAATTGCAAATTACCCTCGTACGCAGCGTAATTGGACGTCCAGAAACACAACGTGTTACTGTTAAGACGCTCGGCCTGCGTAAGACTAACTCGTCCGTGGTTCACAATGACACTCCTGCAATTCGCGGAATGATCAACAAAGTGAGCCACTTGCTGTCCGTTACAGAAATCGAAGGCTAAACGCCTCGTATAAATTAACAAACATAAGGAGGTGCAAACGATGAAGTTACATGAACTTGCTCCAGCTCCGGGTTCCCGCAAAGAACGCAATCGCGTTGGTCGCGGACCTAGTAGCGGTAACGGAAAAACTTCCGGTCGCGGTCATAAGGGTCAAAACTCCCGTTCCGGCGGTGGTGTTCGTCCCGGCTTCGAGGGTGGACAAAACCCACTCTATCGTCGTCTGCCTAAACGTGGTTTCATCAATCCTACCCGTAAAGAGTATGCGATTGTGAACCTGGAAGATCTGAATAGCTTTGCTGAAGGAACTGAAGTGACTCCACAGTTGCTGATTGAAACTGGTGTTGTCAAGAATTCCAAAAGCGGCATTAAGATTCTCGGTAACGGCGAACTAGCCGTTAAATTGACTGTACAAGCAAATAAGTTCTCTCAATCTGCGGTAGAGAAAATCGAGGCTGCCGGCGGTAAAACCGAGGTGATCTAATGTTCAAGACGCTTAAGAATATATGGCATATTGAAGATTTGCGCAAAAAGATCCTGTTTACCCTGCTCGTTCTGATCATCTACCGACTCGGTTCGTTTGTACCGGTTCCTGGTGTGAACAAAGAAGTACTGGAAACAACAAATCAAAGCGGCGACGCTTTGATGGGTCTTCTGAACACCTTCTCGGGCGGAGCGCTCAAAAACTTCTCGATTTTTGCGATTAGTATTTACCCGTACATTACCGCATCGATCATCGTGCAATTGCTGTCGATGGATGTTATCCCTAAGTTTGCCGAATGGGCTAAACAAGGGGAACACGGGAAAAAGCAGCTAGCGCAAGTGACCCGTTACGGCACAGTAGTGCTCGGTTTGATTCAAGCTTTTGCGACTTCAATCGGATTCAACCGGATCTACAGCACTGAGATGATTCCGAATGCAACCTTTGCGGATTACCTGCTTATCGCGATCATTCTGACTGCAGGTACATCGTTCCTGATGTGGCTGGGTGAGCAGATCACGGAAAAGGGAATAGGAAACGGGATTTCGATCCTGATTTTTGCGGGAATCGTCGCTGCCATACCGGGACATATCACGGCCACGGCTCAGTCCAGCTTTATACAGCCGGATCAGATGTTCCTGAATATTCTTAAAGTCGTTATCGTGTTGATCTTGGTTGCGGCGATTATTGTTGGAGTAATCTTCGTACAGCAAGGGATTCGTAAGATTCCTGTGCAATATGCCAAACGCGTAGTCGGCAACAAGATGTATGGTGGACAGAATACGCATATTCCGCTGAAGATTAACGCAGCAGGCGTTATTCCTGTCATTTTCGCTGTTTCTCTACTGCAATTCCCGGTGGTACTCTCCAGCTTCTGGTCAACACATGAGTGGGCGAAATGGGTTGCTGGCAACCTGAAGTTTAATGAGCCTCTCGGTATGGTTCTGTATGTGCTTATGATTATTGGATTTACGTTCTTCTATACGTTTGTTCAGATGAATCCACAGCAGATGGCCGATAACATGAAGAAGAATGGCGGTTATATCCCGGGCATCCGTCCTGGTAAAGCAACGGAGAAATATCTCACCAAGGTAATGTCCCGTCTGACTATGTCCGGCGCGCTGTTCTTGGCGTTTATATCCGTACTTCCTGTATTCTTCGGGAAGCTCTCCGGTCTACCAGATTCGGTTCAGATTGGTGGTACATCCATCCTGATCGTAATTGGTGTAGCACTGGATACCATGAAGCAGATCGAGAGCCAATTGATCAAACGCCATTACAAAGGCTTCATCAATAAATAGTGGATAGGTTCCGGCGAAGCATGAGATTTACAGACTTCCCGGCACCTATTGTGCTGTTTCTTGCTTGGTGGCGAACTTTTGGGGGGAGAGAGAAATCGTGAACATTCTATTCATGGGCCCTCCTGGGGCAGGCAAGGGGACACAAGCAGCAGTTATCGTTAAAGAGCTTGGCATTCCGCATATTTCGACAGGTGACGCCTTCCGCTTGGCAATCAAGCAGGGTACTCCGGTCGGACTGAAGGCCAAATCTTACACCGAGCAAGGCTTGCTTGTACCTGATGATGTGACTATTGGGATCGTTGAAGAACGGCTTCAGCAGTCCGATTGCGAAAAAGGTTTCTTATTGGATGGCTTTCCAAGAACCCTTTCGCAAGCGGAAGCGCTGGAAGATATCTTAAGCCGCCTCAATATTTCATTGGATCATGTAATCAACTTGAATGTAGACCGTGGACTGCTGATGGCGCGTCTTACGGGACGTAGAATCTGCAGAGTTTGCGGAGCATCCTACCATTTAATTTTCAACCCGCCGAAGCAAGAAGGCATTTGCGACATTGATGGCGGTGAGTTGTATCAACGTCCGGATGACAACGAAGAGAGCGTAGGCAAGCGTCTGGATGAGTATGATAACAAGACAGCACCGCTGCTTGCGTTTTATGAGAATAAAGGTCTTTTGCGTCAGGTAAACGGAGAAAACGAAATCAATGTCGTTACTTCCGAAATCGTATCTTTGTTGCGAGGTTAATGTAATGATCATTTGTAAATCCGAACAGGAACTTGCCTTTATGAGGGAAGCTGGTCGAATTGTTGCCGAGAGTCACCGGTTGATTGCAGAGGCTATCCAGCCTGGTATCACAACCGGAGAGCTCGACAGAATCGCCGATCAATACATTCGCAGTCAAGGTGCTGTGCCGTCTTTCAAAGGTTACAACGGTTTTCCTGCCAGCATTTGCGCTTCAGTCAACGAACAATTGGTGCATGGATTTCCGGGTAAACGCAAATTGATGGAAGGCGATATAATAACGCTTGATATCGGTGCAGAGTACCGCGGTTATCACGGTGATTCCGCTTGGACCTACGGAGTGGGCAGCATTTCTGATGAAGCTCAGCGCTTGCTGGACGTCACGGAAGGCTCCTTGTACGCAGGACTGGCGTTAGTCAAACCGGATGTGCGCTTGTTTACAATCTCCCATGCGATCCAGCAAACTATTGAAGACGCCGGATTCTCCGTCGTACGAGAGTATGTGGGTCACGGCATCGGGGCAAAACTGCATGAAGAACCGCAAATTCCGAACTATGGCATAGCGGACCGCGGACCACGTCTGAAACCGGGTATGGTACTCGCGATTGAGCCGATGGTGAACGTAGGGGACAGATATGTCAGAACGCTGGAAGATAACTGGACGGTCGTTACGGTAGACGGCTCATTGTGTGCTCACTTCGAACATACAGTAGCAGTTACACCGGACGGCATGGAAATTTTCACTAAACTGAATGCGTAGGTGATCTTGATGAATACTCAGAGCAGCCCGCAGATTGGTCAATTGGTGAGAATTCTCAAAGGCAAAGATGCCGGAGAGGCTGCCGTTGTTATCGCAGTTGTGGATAGCAGATTTGTATATATTGCCGATGGGGACAAACGGAAGTTTGATGGGCCGAAGAAGAAGAACATTCAACATCTGGAGCTCATACCCTTTATCAGCAGTGAGGTTGTGAACAGTTTGGAAGAAACCGGCCGGGTTACCAACGGAAAGCTGCGTTTTGCAGTGATGAAGTATGGCGGACCTGCTGGAATAAGTGCAGATGAGAAAGGAGACTAACTGTGGCTAAAGAAGATGTCATTGAAGTCGAAGGTACGGTCATTGAGCCGTTGCCGAATGCAACGTTTAAGGTTGAGCTTGAGAACGGTCATCAAATACTTGCCCATGTGTCCGGGAAATTGCGGATGCACTTTATCCGTATCCTAACCGGAGACAAAGTGGTCGTGCAGTTATCGCCTTACGATTTATCTAAAGGTCGTATAACTTACCGTAAATAGATGGGAACTACAACAAAAGTTTTGCTTCGCAAAACTTTGAGGAGGTAATTAACATGAAGGTAAGACCTTCTGTGAAGCCCATTTGCGAGAAATGCAAAGTCATCCGCCGCAAAGGGACTGTTATGGTAATTTGCGAAAATCCGAAACACAAACAAAAACAAGGTTAAGAAGGGGGTGTAGCGTAAAATGGCTCGTATAGCTGGAGTGGATTTGCCACGTGATAAACGCGTTGAGATCGCCTTGACTTATATTTTCGGAATCGGTAAAACGACTTCCCAGAAAATTCTTAATGAAACAGGCATTGACGTTAACACACGTGTCCGTGATTTGACGGAAGATGAAGTCAGCAAACTGCGTGAAATGATCGACAAGTCAGTTAAGGTTGAAGGTGACCTTCGTCGTGAAATTTCCTTGAATATTAAGCGTCTTACTGAGATCGGCTGTTACCGCGGTGTTCGCCACCGTCGTGGATTGCCTGTTCGCGGTCAACGCACCAAAACGAATGCCCGTACCCGGAAAGGCCCGCGTCGTACGGTAGCAAACAAAAAGAAATAATAAGGGGGGATAAGAGACAATGGCTAAACCGAAAAAAGTCGTACGTACCAAACGTCGCGACCGGAAGAATATCGAGAGCGGCGTGGCACATATTCGTTCCACGTTCAACAACACTATCGTTACGATCACGGATCCTCACGGAAATGCAATTTCCTGGGCTAGCTCCGGCGGTCAAGGATTCAAAGGTTCCCGTAAATCGACTCCATTTGCAGCGCAAATGGCAGCCGAAAGTGCTGCTAAAGCAGCGATGGAACACGGCATGAAGTCCGTTGAAGTTATGGTTAAAGGACCGGGCGCGGGCCGCGAAGCAGCCATCCGTTCCCTTCAAGCCGCAGGGCTTGAAGTAAACCTCATTAAAGACGTAACTCCGGTTCCTCACAATGGATGCCGTCCGCCGAAACGTCGTCGCGTATAGTGAAATCAGAATTGTGATTGTGGTATAATTCTGACGCATCTGCTAATAATAGGTGTTTAGGCATACTACATGATGCACCTGATGGGGTGACAGTTTCATATAGGAGCGACGTTTGAAGGAGGGGTACACTCGTGATAGAAATCGAAAAGCCGAAGATTGAGACCGTAGAAGCCAATGATGAAGGAACCTATGGGAAATTCGTAGTTGAACCGCTGGAACGTGGATATGGCACGACTCTGGGGAACTCGCTTCGCCGGATTCTGCTTTCCTCCCTTCCGGGAGCCGCAGTAACATCGGTCCAAATTGACGGCGTTTTGCATGAGTTCTCGACCGTTCCTGGCGTAATGGAAGATGTGACGGAAATCATTCTGAACCTTAAAGCTCTTTCTCTGAAGATCCATTCAGATGAAGAGAAAGTGTTCGAGATTGATGCTGAGGGTGAAGGCATCGTTACCGCAGGTGATATCCGTGCGGACAGCGATGTTGAGATCCTCAATCCGGATCTTCATATTGCAACGCTGGGACCTGGCGCGAGACTTCACATGCGTATTTTTGCAGGCCGTGGTCGCGGCTATGTCCAAGCAGACCGGAACAAACGCGACGACCAGCCAATCGGTGTTATTCCAGTTGACTCTATCTACACTCCTATTTCCCGCGTGAATTACGGCATTGATAACACTCGTGTCGGTCAAGTGACGAACTATGACAAGTTGACGCTGGAAATTTGGACAGATGGCAGTATCAGACCGGAAGAGGCTGTAAGCCTCGGAGCCAAAATTTTGAACGAGCACCTCGTATTGTTCGTAGGACTTACGGACGAAGCGAAAGACGCCGAAATTATGGTTGAAAAAGAAGAAGACAAAAAAGAAAAAGTACTTGAGATGACAATCGAAGAACTTGATCTTTCTGTCCGTTCCTACAACTGCCTCAAACGTGCCGGTATTAATACCGTACAAGAGCTGACTACGAAAACTGAAGAAGATATGATGAAGGTTCGTAACTTGGGCCGCAAATCTTTGGAAGAAGTTCAAGAGAAGCTAGAGGAACTTGGTTTGGGTCTCCGCACAGAAGAATAGTTAACAGATTGCTTGAGTACTTGAGTGAAGGAGGGAAAACAAATGGCATACCAAAAATTGGGCCGTGATTCCAGTGCGCGTAAAGCATTGTTCCGCGACATGGTTACGGATCTGTTCCTTTACGAGCGCATCCAGACAACGGAAGCCAAAGCGAAGGAAGTTCGTTCCATCGCTGAGAAACTGATCACTAAAGCGAAAAAGGGCGATCTTCATGCTCGTCGTCAAGTAGCTGCATTTGTTCGTCGTGAAACTGTTGACGGTGAACAAGATGCAATCCAAAAACTGTTCTCTGATATTGCTCCTCGTTACACAGAGCGTCCAGGCGGATACACTCGTATCCTGAAGCTGGGACCTCGCCGTGGCGATGCTGCGCCTATGGTTTATCTTGAACTGGTAGACCGCGCGTAGTAACGCAAGTAATGATTTCCGGAATTATCCCTTTCCCCCATGATCCTCGGAGCATGGGTAGGAAAGTATTAACCGTTATTGTGCTGCAGGGGCGCTAAGGCCCTGCTGTACAACTAACCGCGGGAATCACCTTGTATAGAGTAGAAGGAGCTCCCGCCGGGGCTCTTTTTTTTTGAAAACCAAGTATGGACTGACGGGAGAACGGAATGCGCAATCTATTGATGAAAGTCAATTATGACGGGACCCATTATGATGGCTTTCAGACCCAGCCTCAGGGCAATACGATTCAAGACCGGCTGGAACAGGCCATACTCCATCTGACGGGCGAGGCGCTCAAGATAACCGCCTCTGGACGGACAGACGCGGGTGTGCATGCTTATGGACAGCCATTTAACTTCATGACCTCCTCTCAGATCCCGCTTGAACGCTGGTGTCTAGCCCTGAATGCTAGGTTGCCGCAAGATATCGTGGTTACCGAGGCGAGGGAGGTTCCGCTATCGTTCCACTCTCGTAGAGGAGCAAAGCGCAAAACCTATCGGTACACCATTAATGGCAACCGGTTTCCGGATCCGTTTCAGCGGCGCTGGCAGCATCACCACCCGGTGAAACTCGATATACCGGCAATGCAGAAAGGTCTTACACATTTACTGGGTACCCATGACTTCACCTCGTTCGCATCACGGAAGTCCACGAAGACTTCCCATGTCCGAACGATCTTTGAGGCTCATATGGAGATTGACCGCAGTATGTGTCGACCTGACTCTGTAGACCAGGGTGTCATTCACACTTATATTACGGGCAGCGGATTTCTGCAGCATATGGTTCGCATTATTATGGGAACGCTGATTCACGTGGGAGAAGGCAAATACCATGCGGATAAGGTTGCGGATATTCTAGCCGCATGCGATCGGGCAGCAGCAGGGCCAACTGCCGTATCCAAGGGCTTGGCGCTGTGGAGTGTTGAATATGACGAGGATGGAATTTAAGCGAGAGCGTTCTATACTTTTTTTAGAAAAATTATAGTCAATAAGCTTAAAAATCACTTGCACTTGTCATGTTTATGCTGTAATATAAAATTTGTGTTTTCTTGATGGCTATCCCACAGCCCCGATCAAGAAGATGCCGACAAATAAGCTTTTTTTAACTCACATAATTGTAATCCAATGAGAAACAAGATATACGAAACAGATGATTTTCGTACGAGAACAAGGAGGAAACATTCATGCGTACCACCTATATGGCGAAACCAAACGAAGTTGAACGCACTTGGCACATCATTGATGCCGAAGGCAAGACACTTGGTCGTTTGGCCAGCGAAGCCGCTGCATTGATCCGTGGCAAACACAAACCGCAATTCACTCCACATGTTGATACTGGAGATTTCGTAATTGTTATCAACGCTGAGAAGATTCACCTGACAGGTAAGAAAATGCAAAATAAGAAATACTACCGTCACTCGATGCACCCAGGTGGCTTGAAAGTCACTGTTGCAGAAGACCTGATCAAGACTAAACCTGAACGCATGATTGAATTTGCAGTTCACGGTATGATTCCTAAGACTCGTCAAGGGGATCACATGAAGCTGAGATTGAAAGTCTATGCAGGCGCCGAGCATCCACATGCAGCACAAAAACCTGAAGTTTACGAACTTCGCGGATAAGAATAGAGGAGGACAGTTTCATGGCACAAGTACAATACTATGGGACAGGTCGTCGTAAACATTCGGTAGCACGTGTTCGCCTTGTACCGGGTGAAGGACGCATTGTCATTAACAAACGCGAGATGGACGAATATTTCGGTGTGGAAACATTGAAAATGATCGTGAAACAACCTTTGAATCTGACTGAAACACTGGGCAACTACGATGTAATCGTTCTTGCACATGGTGGCGGCATTTCTGGTCAAGCCGGAGCAATCCGTCACGGGATCTCCCGTGCACTTCTGAAAGTAGATCCAGAATACCGCGGTGCCCTTAAGAAAGCCGGCTTCCTGACTCGTGACCCACGTATGAAGGAACGTAAGAAATACGGCCTCAAAGCAGCTCGTCGTGCTCCACAGTTCTCGAAACGTTAATATCTCTTGTTTTTCGAGGATATCAAGCCTCTGGCCTTTATGGCCAGGGGCTTTTATTTTTGCCATAATGACAGCTGTGACCATAGCAATGACTTGTTTTTATCTAACACTAAAGCCATGCAATATGGATCTCCAGAGTTGATCATTATCATGGAACATGTCCGGGGCTTCTGGGATTTGTAAGGCGCAAACATTGTTAAAAGGCCAAGGCGTTTCGATAATTCCATATACAGGTGCATGATTAATAACAAGCAGGTTAAATGTTCCTTTAACCATTCCGTTTAACACATCCAGCAGTTCAGCGGTTTCATGTATTGTGGCTTCGGTGCGAATAAATAATACCTTGTCAGCGTCCATGAGGGTCTGGAGGAATCGCGGGATGCGGCGCTGTAGTTTTTCTTTTAATTCTGGATAGCTGACAAGCTGTTCCGGTGTATTTTCAATCAGTGGAAAATCATGATGAGAAAAAGCATGGTACGCTGCATCCCTAACAATAAAACATTCCGCCTCCCGTAATACTAAGATTAGGAAATTTCATGAAATGGGCGAACCGATTTCGCAATAGATTGCTTGCACCTGCCAAAACGGGGGGTCTCCACCCAATCAATCACCCCACCTACTTTTCGCAATAGAGTGCGGGATAATTGATCTGCAGCGAGGCAGTTATGTCCTAAACTGAATATAACGTCATAGGTACCCTTAATCTCATTCAATATCATACGGATCCCCCCGGATAATTTACTATATAAAATTAATCACAGGAGAAAAGCGTTTGGACGATCATACTTATTTCATTTGAAACAGGCACTTACTCATATCGAGACAAGACATGGCCTCATAATCTATAAAGGGTTAAGTATAGTTGAGGCGGTGTGAGTAATGGTAAAAATATCGGTTTTGTTGCCCGTATACAACTCATCACTTTATATTGAGGAGTCAATTCAGAGTATCCTTCAGCAATCGTATCCTGATTTTGAACTACTGATTATAGATGATGGGTCTGTTGATGGAACCTTGGGAAGAATAAAGGGTATTCATGACAGCCGTATAAAGGTGATTTCTCATGCCGTAAACATCGGGCTTATCAGAACATTGAACGAAGGCCTTTCGTTATGTACGGGTGAATATATTGCCCGAATGGATGGGGATGACATCGCTTTGCCGCATCGTTTCGAACGTCAAGTGGCCTTTATGGATGCGAATCCGCATATAGGGGTTTGCGGTAGCCAAGCAGAATATATCGGCATAGCCGGGACTACAGTTAAACCACTAATTCATGACGAAATAAGGTGTTGGCAGTTTTTTCACTGTACGTTTGTGCATCCTACTGTCATGCTTAGAAAATCCATTCTGGATAATCATGGAGTGAAATATTGGGATTACCCTCATGCGGAGGATTTTGAGCTGTGGAACCGCTTGGGAGAGGTAACCCAATTGATCAATCTGCCTGAAGTGCTGCTAAAGTACAGGGTGCATACTAACCAGATATCTTACGTCCATGAAGCTATGCAAGAACAGATAGCTGAGAGGATCATCAGGCAACAATTTGGGCAAATCGGGCTCAATCCCACCTATGAGGAGTATCAGCTGCATAGGGATTTCTGCCATTTTAGGATTCAGGTTCATGATTTCAATCAATACAACAGAGCATTAGCATGGGCTCATAAAATCTTGGAGGCGAATAATCGAGTCCAAAAATACAACCATGAGGTTTTAAATTCGGTATTATCTCAATGCTTTACCCTCTCTCAATAAGCTTGCTGCGGTTTTCTTTAGACTGGTATTACTCCGGTCGTAAAACACCCGTTAACTACGTGAACAATGCTCTATTAGCGCATTAACGAGTTGGTGGGTTTTAAAGTAGAAGTTGTGGTTTGATAATTCACAGTTCCTGACTATATATTCTCCTTATTACAGCATGTCTCTCGGTTTTTAGGGATATCAAGCCTCGAGCCTTTATGGCCAGGGGCTTTTGGCTTTTTATGCCGCTATAAATACTATAAAATGCATTGACTTCCTCAGAGAAAGTTATATACTATTCCGTATAAGAATAGTTGGAATTGTCGTCATAAGTTCAGCATTATCTTTAAGCTGCATAACTAGGATGGAGGAATACCGTAATGAATCTGCTTGAGAAAGAAGATTTGATTAAAGTTAAGGCCGAGGAACTGGAAAATGCCTCACCTGAAGAGATAATTCGGTGGGCAGTAGAAACTTTCCCTAACATCACCTTTGCCTGCAGTTTCGGAGCTGAAGATGTAGTGCTTGTTGATATGCTGCAGAAGGTTAGTCCGTCAACGGATGTTTTTTATTTGGATACGGATTATCATTTCAAAGAAACCTATGAGACAAGAGATATTATGGCTGATAAATATGGAATGGAGTTCGTGCGTGTGTCGCCGCAGATCTCTACTCAGGAACAAGCACTTCAATACGGTGATGCGCTATGGAGTGTCGATCCTAACCAATGCTGTGCGATCCGCAAAGTAGAGCCGCTTACCCGCATTCTTTCCCAATATGATGCCTGGATTACCGGGATTCGCCGTGATCAGGCGCCGACCCGCGCCAATTCCAAAAAGGTAGAGTACGATTATAAATTCGGACTGGTTAAATTTAATCCGATTGCGCACTGGACGACTGAGGATGTATGGAATTACATCCGCGAGAACGATGTTGTGTATAATCCGCTCCATGACCGCAATTTCCCGAGCATCGGCTGCGAGCAATGCACCCGTGCTGTTATGCCTGGCGAAGATCCGCGTGCCGGAAGATGGTCCGGTTCGGAAAAAACGGAATGTGGACTGCATAAATAAGCAAGGGACGAGAAGCGAGACACAGGAGGAGAAAAATTAGATGACGTCAATACTTCCACATGGAGGAACACTGATTCAGCGTACAGTGGAGGGAGCGCAGAGAGAAGAACTGCTGCAGCAAGCTTCGGACTATAAATCAATCGCAATTAATACATGGACTATCTCTGATCTGGATTTGATTGCCGTGGGAGCCTTCTCACCGCTTACCGGCTTTTTAAATGAAGAAGATTATCATTCTGTCGTGAAAAGCATGAGACTTGCAGATGGCACCGTATGGAGTATTCCCATCACACTTGCTGTCGAAGATGAGGTGGCCTCAGGTCTGGCTGTTGGAGATACCGTGTCTTTGGTCGGTGAAGAAGATGGTGTGATTTATGGTTTGCTGGATGTACAGAGCATTTACAGCGTAGATCAGCAGCTTGAAGCACAGAACGTCTTCAGAACGACAGATCCGGAGCACCCTGGCGTCAGTAAATTGCTGGCCCGTCCGGCAACCTATGTAGGAGGACCTATAACGGTCTTGAATCGTCCGCAGCCGGAGAAGTTCGGGGAGTTCTATTTTGATCCGGTCAAGACGCGGCAAATTTTCGCTGATAAAGGCTGGAGAACGGTTGTTGGCTTTCAGACCCGAAATCCCGTTCACCGTGCACATGAGTACATTCAGAAGTGTGCTATGGAGGTTGTGGACGCTCTGTTCCTCAATCCTCTGGTCGGCGAGACCAAATCCGATGATGTGCCGGCCAATGTGCGGATGAAGAGTTATCTGGCACTGCTTGAGAATTACTACCCGGCAGACCGTACATTCCTTGGAGTATTCCCGGCAGCTATGCGTTACGCGGGTCCAAGAGAAGCGATATTCCATGCCATGGTCCGCAAAAATTACGGCTGCACCCATTTCATCGTGGGCCGTGACCATGCCGGTGTAGGTGACTACTATGGAACTTACGAAGCACAAGAGATTTTTTCCAATTTTACTGCTGAGGAGTTGGGGATTACACCGCTATTTTTTGAGCACAGCTTTTTCTGCATCAAATGCGGAAATATGGCCTCCAGCAAGACCTGCCCTCATCCGGGTGATCAGCATCTGACACTATCCGGTACGAAGGTGCGTGCGCTGCTGCGGGATGGCCAGTGCCCGCCTCCGGAATTTACGCGGCCTGAGGTTGCGCAAATTTTGATTGAGGGAATGTCTCAGGAAGTTAACGCCTAAATACGAAGAGCCAGTACTATTTGGCCCTCTTGTCCCATATAGATGAGTAGAATCTATCGGGACGAGGGGGTCTTTGTTATGTCTGGCCGAAAGCAGCGGAAAGTCTCGGTCTGGATCTCATGGAACAGTATAAAAAAAAGCATGCTGGGCGCAGTGCTGCTTGCTGTGATGATCGGCATCATTGCCTATGATATGCCTACCGCCAAAACGCTGAACTATTGGAGCCTGCCATTGTCCGGTAAGATTATAGCCATCGATGCAGGCCATGGCGGACCTGACGGAGGGGCAGTCAGCCGTGAGGGACTGATTGAGAAGGATATTAACCTCGCGGTCTCACTGTATCTGCGGGATTATTTGCAGCAGGCGGGGGCGATTGTAGTTATGACGCGTGAAGGTGATTATGACCTGGCCCAGGAGGGCACCAAAGGATATTCCAAGCGCAAGACAGAGGATCTGAAGCAAAGGGTAAGGACTATTGAAGAGAAGGGCGCGGACCTCTTTATCAGCGTGCATATGAACAGTGTCCCTTCCGGCCGCTGGAGCGGAGCGCAAACCTTCTATTATCCCAACAACGAAGGGAATAAAGCGTTAGCGGGCTTTGTACAGGATGAACTCAGGGCTACGCTGGAGAATACCGATCGTGTAGCTAAAACTGTGAATACAGTGTTTCTGTTAAAAGCATTGAAAATGCCGGCTGTACTTGTGGAGGTAGGTTTTCTGTCACATCCGCAGGAGTCGGCTTTGCTTGGAGATGATGTCTATCAGCGGAAGGTGGCAACGAGCATTTACCGCGGGATTATGCGGTATGCTTCAGAGCAGCAGTGAGGAGGGACTACTCATCCGCAGAGGGGGAATGCTATAATAGACAAAAATACCGGAACCTTACCCGTCCGGAAGGAACAGAGGTGCTTTCCATGCTGACCAGGGAACAAATTCAGGAACTATTGCAGTCGCTTACAGACCCGGAATCCGGAAAAAGCCTTGTGGAGCTGCAGTTGATTCGCGATATTATGATTAAGGAAGACCGCATATCCTTATCGCTTGTATGTCTGGACCAAGATGAGAAGAGCCGTATGGAGTTGGAGCAGCAGGTGCGTGATCTGCTTACAGCGGGCGGAGCCGGCAATGTACATATCCGGCTGCGTGATGCCACCGACTATGAGCGCTCTATCTTGCGCGGAGAGAGCGTGGACGATAAGCCGGAAGATCATCAAGGGGACAAGCTTAAAGGGCATGCAGCCGGTCTTGAGGGCCATGAGCTGATTGGTGAGAACTCCGGCGTGAACTTCATCGCTATCGCCAGCGGTAAGGGCGGGGTCGGCAAATCAACCGTGACGGTAAATCTGGCAGTGGCACTCGCCCGAAAAGGGAAGAAGGTCGGATTGATTGATGCTGATATCTATGGCTTTAGTATTCCGGACATGATGGGGATTGAAGAGGGGCCGATTGTCGAAGAAGGCACAATTATACCTGTAGAACGTTTCGGAGTGAAGGTCATGTCCATGGGCTTTTTCATCCGTGAGAATAGTCCTGTCATCTGGAGAGGACCCATGCTTGGCAAGATGCTCCGCCAGTTCTTCAGCGACGTAGGTTGGGGAGAGCTTGACTACATGCTGCTTGACTTGCCTCCAGGTACGGGTGATGTGGCGCTGGATGTGCATCAGATGCTGCCGCACAGCAAGGAAATTATCGTAACTACGCCCCATGCAACAGCAGCCTTTGTAGCGGCCAGAGCAGGATCAATGGCTTTGCAGACAGAGCATGAGATTCTTGGGGTCATTGAGAATATGGCCTACTATGAATGCTCGGAATGCGGCAAAAAGGACTATATTTTCGGCCGCGGCGGCGGGGCGAGACTAGCAGAGACACTGCATACGGAGCTGCTGGCCCAGATTCCGCTTGGCGCACCGGATAATCATATCTCCGAACCGGATTTCTCACCGTCTGTATATAAACCCGAAACAGCCACCGCACAGCTGTTTGCGGAGATTGCCGATAAATTGATTGCGAAGTATGAGAAGTAATTCAAATTGGCATTAAAAAGAGGCCGTCCCAATTCTAAGTGGGACAAGGCCTCTTTTTATTTTAGGAACCGGAATCATCGCCGCCTTCTTGCTTCTGGCTGTCCCCGCCGCTTCCTTGATCGCCGCCTCCTTTTTCCTGACCTTTCTTTTCAACCTTCGGCTGAAGTTCATCCTGGACTACCGTTTTAAGCAAACCAAGCACTTCCATGCGGAATAGAGGATTCTGCATCGCTTCCTGCATAATGGTCATGGATTGCTTCCGGTAATCCGAAGTTTTAGTAAGGTCTAGGAACATTTTCATCATTTCGGGCGACTTCATGATCTCTTCAATTGATTTTTGATACGTTGGATCTTTGATCAACTGAAGATGCAGCTCCTTGCTCTGGGTATTGATCGCTTTAGCAAATTCACCGGCAAATTGCGGATCGGTCATGATTTTTTCAATTTCTTTTTGATACTCAGGAGCTGTAATTGTGTCTTTAACGGCAATCCGGATTTGTTCCGTCGTTTGGAGCGGCATCATTTTCATGCTCAACCCGCCGCCGCCTCCTTCGGAGCCGGAGCTTGGACTGGAGAGTGCCTCCTCTACGGCTTTCTTTCCATCATCGCTTTTTAATATATCAACAACCATGGTCTTCATTTCCTTGTATCCCATCTGCCCGGAAGATGAACTGCTCTGTTCTCCTCCGCAGGCTGTTAAAGCCATAATTAAGCTTAAAGCCAGGCCTCCGGCCCATAAACTCCTCCATTTCATTGGCGCTGCCCCTCCTTTGTAGGATTCCTGACTGTAGTATGCCGCGAGGACACACATTTATGTTGCTGTATAATGGTTTTTTGACGGTAAGCTTGGTAAAATAAATCTGACACGGGGAGGTGAACTGGCTGAGTATAAAGAAATGGTTTTATTTGTTCTGGACCACGCTTCTGATCGGTGCGGGCGGAGCGGTAGTAGCTGGACTTGCACTGCAGGCTGTGAATGGCCGTATCGAGTTCAAAAGCACTGCCGATCTTTTCATTTACCCCCTGATCCTTTTTGGCTATGGCATGCTTGTCAGCGTTTACTCGCAGCTCGGCTTCTTTGCGTATCTGATTCTCAACTATATGGGAACGGGTGTGTTTCGGCGGAAGGTCTGGCAGTACATACAACTGGTGCTGGCTGTGCTTGCCCTGCTTGAGCTGATCTTCCTGCGAACCTTTGTAGGGGGAGAACGAAACGTCGTCTCTGATTTGATTCTGGGCATCGTTATATTGCTTACAGCCATTATTGTGTCCTATTTTAAAGTACGAAGCACGAATAGTTCAGCCTGGATTCCGACATTTTTCTTTATGACAGCCATCACGATAGTGGAGACGATTGGTGTACTCCGCATAGGAGTGGACAGCGCTACCGTATTTATTGTAATTCCGCTTATTGCAAGCAATGCATTCCAAATTCTGATGCTGCACCGTATTCTGAAACCAAGAACAGGATAATTATGACAATACAAAGAACCCCGTTCTCCAGATGAGAAGCAGGGTTCTTTGTGATTCCTCCAGCCGGCGATTAAAATCAGGAGGAGGAGGTTAATCTTAAAGACATACTACATATTTTAAAGATGCGGCTGGGCTGTTCATGCTCACAAAACTTTGAGGAGGGGAATATATGAACATCAAGCGCTATATGATAAAAGACACAAACGAAACGCTCCTGAGCAAGCTTGATCCGAACGAAAGCGGCGACTTAACCAAGGAGGAAGCCGAGGTCAAAATGAAGGAGCTTAAAGAACGTCTCACCGAGCTGCAGGATATTCTATTTGCCCAGAAAAAGCATTCCCTGCTTGTCATCCTGCAAGGGATGGACTCCAGCGGGAAAGACGGCACCGTAAAGCATATTTTCTCCGGAATCAACCCTCAGGGTTTTATCGTCACCAGCTTTAAAAAACCGTCTCTTGAGGAAGAAGCCCATGATTTCCTTTGGAGAGTGCACATGAAGACGCCGCCCAAGGGCTATATTGCCGCATTCAACCGCTCGCATTATGAAGATGTCTTGGTTCCCCGCGTGCACGGCAGTCTGTAAAAGATGAGATGAAACGCCGGTTTCGTTATATCCGCCAGTTTGAAGAAATGCTGGTGGAGGAAGGAACAACGATCATCAAACTCTTTTTGCATATCTCAAAGGAGAAGCAGCTTGAGAAAATTCAGGAGCGGCTGCAGGACCCGGCGAAACATTGGAAGTTTGACGCCAGTGACCTGCAGGAGCGGGAATATTGGGATGATTATCAGGAGGCTTATCAAGATGTATTTAAAGAAAGCAGTTCAAAAAGCGCGCCCTGGTATTGGATTCCGGCCAATCGCCGCTGGTACCGCAATTATCTCGCATTAGCCATTGTGGTGAAGACGCTGGAAGGGCTGGATTTAAGTTATCCGAAGCTGAACACTCCAACGCCCGATATATCAGAGCTGATATCACCACGCCATTAAAAATTACAGATGAAGCAGGATAGAGTGGCGGCGGGTTAGCCTACATTCCGGCAGCGTCTTCTATTCCATCGTCCAACCAAGCGGAATCACGTACTTCCTGACCCTCAGCGCTGCCTTGGTTGATTAACTCGGACACGGTAACAAATTCGTAGCCCTGGCTGCGCAGCTTGTCAATGATAAGCGGAAGAGCCTCGTGAGTTTGTTTACAGGAATCGCTGGCATGCAAAAGCACAATATCTCCGGGATGAGCCTTTGTCGTTACTCGATTTACGATATTGTCTACACCGATGTTCTTCCAGTCTAAAGAATCGGTATCCCACTGAATAACCTTATAACCCAGGTCGCTGGCCACCTGAAGCACTCTTTTGTCGAAATCACCGTTTGGCATGCGGATCAGATTCGGTTCCTTGCCAGTCAATTCGGTAAGCACAGTATGTGCTGTCGAAATTTGGGTGCGGATTTCCTCGTTGCTCAGCGCGCTGTAGTTTACATGCTTGTGACCATGGCTGCCAATCTCATATCCTGAATCTTTAATGCTTGTTACAATTTCCGGATGAGTCTTGCTCCAGGGTGACGACAGGAAGAAGGTGGCTTTATCCACTTTTTTCTCTTCCAGCACCTTAAGGATCGGTTCGGGCCTTTTTTCTCCCCAGCTAATATCAAAAGTTAAAGCGATCAGCTTCTTCTCCGTCGGCACGCTGTATATCGCAGAAGGGGCCGTTTCGGAAAAAACGGTAATGTTGCCCCTCTCGACATAAACGACACCGGCGGCAAGAAGCGCAGCGGCAAAAATGTAAATGAACCGTTTTATCTTCTTGCCGCTGAATACATAAAAAGAATTCATACTGACAGCGCTCCTCTCCTATGCGAAATGCTTGTTTGTTCTAAATGTATGCTCGTACCCACCGCTTATGACCTCCTCTAGGACAGAAATCATAGTTAAGGCTTTTTAAGCGGGTGACGTCAAAACTTCCAGGAGGTGTCTATGCTATCCTTTTTTACGTTTGCCAAAGATTTAACCACGATCCGCAAAGCCTTAATACTGGCAGCCATTCTATTCATCGCAGGGGGCATGATTGGCTGGATAGGCACCGGCGCTATGCAAAAATTGATTGAACAGCAGCTGCAGGGTCTCAGTAATATTAGTAAAGATCTAAAAGAGTCCGACTATCCACAGTGGAGTTTTTTCAAATTTATATTTTTAAACAATAGCATCAAGAGTGTGTTCATTATTTTCCTCGGTGCCTTCTTTGGAATACTGCCTGCAATTTTTCTGCTCATCAACGGTGCGGTCATCGGATATTTAATCCACTTGTCGGTGCTTCAGGAACAGGATTTGTATACGCTTATCGTTAAGGGGCTACTACCGCACGGGATCATTGAAATTCCGGCAATCATTATCGCCTGTGCTTTTGGATTGCAGTTCGGCGGTAAAATATTCGCAGGTATATTCGGTACAGCCGCTAATAAAGAAAAGGGGAGCAACGCTTGGCCAGTCTTTATGAAGCAAACATTAACGGCATCGGTGTGGATTGTGATCCTTTTATTGATCGCAGCAATAATTGAAAGCACGATTACATTTTCACTTTTATCATAAAAAACCCGGGAATTGAGCATAACATTAAAGCCATTCGATTTTGGGGTTTCCTGACAACCGGTGCTATGTATTCGCGGCAAGACCATAGAGGTGATTTTTTCGTAATTATGGTTATAGATATTGCGCTCCGGTTAATCTAGTGTAAACGGATAAACAGGTACAGCTTCCCGTCATCCATGGACTATCTTCTATCACACAAGCAGCGGCATTTGAAGTTTCTGTAAAGATTAAATTTCATGAAGGAGGCCAAGCATATGTTGGGAATGTTGTTCAACGAGAAGGAGTGTAAGGAGCTGGACTATGTTTTGCGTAAAGAGCTTGATGAGATGCTTCTGGATTTAAGTGATCAACGCTTGGACCAAAATATCAGGCATGCCATTGCCAATCGATATAAAACAGTATTTCGTATGTACGCACGTTTTGCTCCTCAGAAAGAGCTGTCTAAGTATGCGTGGGGCGGCCGGTCATCCCAATTTAAACATTGAAATTAGAGGGCTGTTACTTAGGATTTAATCGCTTGTCCATGAAATTAACTAAATAGGTTGACTAAAAGGGAGCCGCTATGATACATTATATCTCGCGCTCCTTTTCTATGTATTGAAAAGCAGCTGCAGGCTAGGAAAAACGAAAAAAACTTTTTTTCAAAAAAAGACTTGCCAAAATGATAAACACTGTGATATATTATAAAGGTCGCCGCTGAGACGCGGTGAAGAGTTAAAAAGAGACATTGATCTTTGAAAACTGAACAACGAGTGAGTGGGAAATCACGCAAGTGAGATCCAAAACTGATGAGTTTCATAGCGTATTTATACGCTTTAGAAATTTCATCGTGAGAATGTAAATTCTCGTCAGATGTTTCAAATTGAGCAATCGCTCTTTCTAAATACCAATTTGGAGAGTTTGATCCTGGCTCAGGACGAACGCTGGCGGCGTGCCTAATACATGCAAGTCGAGCGGAGTTATGAAGGAGCTTGCTCTGGAATAACTTAGCGGCGGACGGGTGAGTAACACGTAGGCAACCTACCTCTTTGACTGGGATAACTACCGGAAACGGTAGCTAATACCGGATAATTCCTTTGTTCACATGGACGGAGGATGAAAGGCGGAGCAATCTGCTACAAGGAGATGGGCCTGCGGCGCATTAGCTAGTTGGTGGGGTAACGGCTCACCAAGGCGACGATGCGTAGCCGACCTGAGAGGGTGAACGGCCACACTGGGACTGAGACACGGCCCAGACTCCTACGGGAGGCAGCAGTAGGGAATCTTCCGCAATGGGCGAAAGCCTGACGGAGCAACGCCGCGTGAGTGATGAAGGTTTTCGGATCGTAAAGCTCTGTTGCCAGGGAAGAACGTCCGGTAGAGTAACTGCTACCGGAGTGACGGTACCTGAGAAGAAAGCCCCGGCTAACTACGTGCCAGCAGCCGCGGTAATACGTAGGGGGCAAGCGTTGTCCGGAATTATTGGGCGTAAAGCGCGCGCAGGCGGCTATTTAAGTCTGGTGTTTAAACCTTGGGCTCAACCTGAGGTCGCACTGGAAACTGGGTGGCTTGAGTACAGAAGAGGAAAGTGGAATTCCACGTGTAGCGGTGAAATGCGTAGATATGTGGAGGAACACCAGTGGCGAAGGCGACTTTCTGGGCTGTAACTGACGCTGAGGCGCGAAAGCGTGGGGAGCAAACAGGATTAGATACCCTGGTAGTCCACGCCGTAAACGATGAGTGCTAGGTGTTAGGGGTTTCGATACCCTTGGTGCCGAAGTTAACACAGTAAGCACTCCGCCTGGGGAGTACGGTCGCAAGACTGAAACTCAAAGGAATTGACGGGGACCCGCACAAGCAGTGGAGTATGTGGTTTAATTCGAAGCAACGCGAAGAACCTTACCAGGTCTTGACATCCCTCTGAATCCACTAGAGATAGTGGCGGCCTTCGGGACAGAGGAGACAGGTGGTGCATGGTTGTCGTCAGCTCGTGTCGTGAGATGTTGGGTTAAGTCCCGCAACGAGCGCAACCCTTGACTTTAGTTGCCAGCAGGTAAGGCTGGGCACTCTAGAGTGACTGCCGGTGACAAACCGGAGGAAGGTGGGGATGACGTCAAATCATCATGCCCCTTATGACCTGGGCTACACACGTACTACAATGGCCGGTACAACGGGAAGCGAAGCCGCGAGGTGGAGCCAATCCCAGCAAAGCCGGTCTCAGTTCGGATTGCAGGCTGCAACTCGCCTGCATGAAGTCGGAATTGCTAGTAATCGCGGATCAGCATGCCGCGGTGAATACGTTCCCGGGTCTTGTACACACCGCCCGTCACACCACGAGAGTTTACAACACCCGAAGTCGGTGGGGTAACCCGCAAGGGAGCCAGCCGCCGAAGGTGGGGTAGATGATTGGGGTGAAGTCGTAACAAGGTAGCCGTATCGGAAGGTGCGGCTGGATCACCTCCTTTCTATGGAGAATCGTTTCCTGCAACGGAAACATTCAAATCGGAAGCTTAGCTTCCAAAACACTCACTCGTGTTCAGTTTTGAAAGAGCAAGTCTCTTTCGTATGCGTTTGGTGGCGATAGCGGAGGGGTTCCACACGTACCCATCCCGAACACGACCGTTAAGTCCTCCAGCGCCAATGGTACTTGGACCGAAGGGTCCTGGGAGAGTAGGACGCTGCCAAGCGGACAACCAATTCGTTGGTTGATTCAAAAATGTTATATATGTTATATGGGCTTTTAGCTCAGTTGGTTAGAGCGCACCTCTGATAAGGGTGAGGTCGGTGGTTCGAGTCCACCAAGGCCCACCATATAACATTAAATTCCTTTATGGGGCCATAGCTCAGCTGGGAGAGCGCCTGCCTTGCAAGCAGGAGGTCAGCGGTTCGATCCCGCTTGGCTCCACCAACAAACTTCATCAATAGTAACACCTTGATCCTTGAAAACTGGATACCGAAACGAATTTGCGTTTTAGAACATCTTTTAGCTGAAACTTGTGTAAACAAGTTTTAATTATAGCGATGCTAGCGATTTTCCTTCTGGGAAAACGCATTGGTTAAGCTAATAAGAGCACACGGAGGATGCCTAGGCGCCAGGAGCCGACGAAGGACGTGGCGAACAACGAAACTGCCTCGGGGAGCTGTAAGCAAGCTTTGATCCGGGGGTGTCCGAATGGGGAAACCCAGCTGTGGTAATTCGCAGTTACTTCTCTCTGAATACATAGGAGAGATAGAGGCAGACCAGGGGAACTGAAACATCTAAGTACCCTGAGGAAGAGAAAACAATAGTGATTCCGTCAGTAGCGGCGAGCGAACGCGGAACAGCCTAAACCAAGGGGCTTGCCCCTTGGGGTTGTGGGACGTCTCACATGGAGTTACAAAGGAATATGGTAGGCGAAGAGGTCTGGAAAGGCCCGCGATAGAGGTAAAAGCCCTGTAGCCTAAACTGTGTTCTCTCCGAGACGGATCCCGAGTAGTGCGGGGCACGTGAAACCCCGTATGAATCCAGCAGGACCATCTGCTAAGGCTAAATACTACCTGGCGACCGATAGTGAAACAGTACCGTGAGGGAAAGGTGAAAAGCACCCCGGAAGGGGAGTGAAATAGAACCTGAAACCGTGTGCTTACAAAAAGTCAGAGCCCGATCTAGGGGTGATGGCGTGCCTTTTGTAGAATGAACCGGCGAGTTACGTTTAACATGCAAGGTTAAGGTGAGAAGCCGGAGCCGCAGCGAAAGCGAGTCTGAATAGGGCGACTTAAGTATGTGGACGTAGACCCGAAACCGTGTGATCTACCCCTGTCCAGGGTGAAGGTGCGGTAACACGCACTGGAGGCCCGAACCCACGTATGTTGAAAAATGCGGGGATGAGGTGGGGGTAGCGGAGAAATTCCAATCGAACTCGGAGATAGCTGGTTCTCCCCGAAATAGCTTTAGGGCTAGCCTCGGTGAATGGAGTGGTGGAGGTAGAGCACTGATTGGGTGCGGGGCCCGCAAGGGTTACCAAGCTCAGTCAAACTCCGAATGCCATTAACTTCTTGCCGGGAGTCAGACAGTGAGTGCTAAGATCCATTGTCAAAAGGGAAACAGCCCAGACCATCAGCTAAGGTCCCCAAGTGTGTGTTAAGTGGGAAAGGATGTGGAGTTGCACAGACAACCAGGATGTTGGCTTAGAAGCAGCCACCATTGAAAGAGTGCGTAATAGCTCACTGGTCGAGTGACTCTGCGCCGAAAATGTAACGGGGCTAAACACACCACCGAAGCTATGGCTAGATGCTTTGCATCTGGGGTAGGGGAGCGTTGTATGTGGGTTGAAGGTGTACCGTAAGGAGCGCTGGACAGCATACAAGTGAGAATGCCGGTATGAGTAACGAAAAGATCAGTGAGAATCTGATCCGCCGAAAGCCCAAGGTTTCCTGAGGAAGGCTCGTCCGCTCAGGGTAAGTCGGGACCTAAGGCGAGGCCGAAAGGCGTAGTCGAAGGACAACAGTTTGAAATTACTGTACCACCGTAATCCGCTATGAGCGATGGGGTGACGCAGGAGGGTAGTGACGCGGACTGATGGATGTCCGTCTAAGCAGTGAGGCTGGTGTGTAGGCAAATCCGCACATCGTTAAGGCTGGGCTGTGATGGGGAGCGAAAATTACAGTAGCGAAGGTCATGATCTCACACTGCCAAGAAAAGCCTCTAGCCAGGAGAAGGTGCCCGTACCGCAAACCGACACAGGTAGGCGAGAAGAGAATTCTAAGGCGCGCGGAAGAACTCTCGTTAAGGAACTCGGCAAAATGACCCCGTAACTTCGGGAGAAGGGGTGCCTCGGTAGGGTGAATAGCCCGAGGGGGCCGCAGTGAAAAGGCCCAAGCGACTGTTTAGCAAAAACACAGGTCTGTGCGAAGCCGCAAGGCGAAGTATACGGGCTGACGCCTGCCCGGTGCTGGAAGGTTAAGGGGAGCGGTTAGGAGCAATCCGAAGCTGTGAACCGAAGCCCCAGTAAACGGCGGCCGTAACTATAACGGTCCTAAGGTAGCGAAATTCCTTGTCAGGTAAATTCTGACCCGCACGAATGGCGTAACGACTTGGGCGCTGTCTCAACGAGAGATCCGGTGAAATTTTAATACCTGTGAAGATGCAGGTTACCCGCGACAAGACGGAAAGACCCCATGGAGCTTTACTGCAGCTTGATATTGAATTTGGGTACGATCTGTACAGGATAGGTGGGAGCCGTAGAGGCAGGAGCGCAAGCTTCTGCGGAGGCGCCGTTGGGATACCACCCTGATCGTATCTAGGTTCTAACCTGGTACCCTAAACGGGTACGGGGACCGTGTCAGGCGGGCAGTTTGACTGGGGCGGTCGCCTCCTAAAGAGTAACGGAGGCGTTCAAAGGTTCCCTCAGAATGGTTGGAAATCATTCGAAGAGTGCAAAGGCATAAGGGAGCTTGACTGCGAGACCTACAAGTCGAGCAGGGACGAAAGTCGGACTTAGTGATCCGGTGGTACCGCATGGAAGGGCCATCGCTCAACGGATAAAAGCTACCCTGGGGATAACAGGCTTATCTCCCCCAAGAGTCCACATCGACGGGGAGGTTTGGCACCTCGATGTCGGCTCATCGCATCCTGGGGCTGAAGTAGGTCCCAAGGGTTGGGCTGTTCGCCCATTAAAGCGGTACGCGAGCTGGGTTCAGAACGTCGTGAGACAGTTCGGTCCCTATCTGTCGTGGGCGCAGGAAATTTGAGAGGAGCTGTCCTTAGTACGAGAGGACCGGGATGGACGTACCGCTGGTGCATCAGTTGTTCCGCCAGGAGCATGGCTGAGTAGCTACGTACGGACGGGATAAGCGCTGAAAGCATCTAAGCGTGAAGCCCCCCTCAAGATGAGATTTCCCAATTAGTAAGACCCCTTGAAGACGACGAGGTAGATAGGTTGGAGGTGGAAGTGCAGCAATGCATGGAGCTGACCAATACTAATCGGTCGAGGGCTTATCCAACAACTTAAGACGCAGATTCGTTTCGGATTCAGTTTTCAGGAATTAAGGTTCCTGAAGCATTTACGCTGTAAATGCCCGTTTGGTGGCGATAGCGGAGGGGTTCCACGCGTACCCATCCCGAACACGACCGTTAAGCCCTCCAGCGCCGATGGTACTTGGACCGAAGGGTCCTGGGAGAGTAGGACGCCGCCAAGCGGATATTCCCTGATAGCTCAGTTGGTAGAGCACTCGACTGTTAATCGAGTTGTCACAGGTTCGAGTCCTGTTCGGGGAGCCATGCTCTCATAGCTCAGTAGGTAGAGTGCTTCCATGGTAAGGAAGAGGTCACCGGTTCGAATCCGGTTGAGAGCTCCACAGATTTACATGGCCCGTTGGTCAAGGGGTTAAGACACCTCCCTTTCACGGAGGTAACATGGGTTCGAATCCCATACGGGTCACCAACAATATTTATTATTACCCTTTGAAGGCATACATATGGAGGCTTAGCTCAGCTGGGAGAGCATCTGCCTTACAAGCAGAGGGTCGGGGGTTCGATCCCCTCAGCCTCCACCATAAACTTCTTGATATTTATAGAAGTTATGGGCATTATAAAGGTATCCATCATAGGGGATTCGCCAAGCGGTAAGGCAACGGACTCTGACTCCGTCATCATAGGTTCGAATCCTATATCCCCTGCCAAATGCGAGCCATTAGCTCAGTTGGTAGAGCACCTGACTTTTAATCAGGGTGTCGAAGGTTCGAGTCCTTCATGGCTCACTTTTATTAGTATTATGCGCGTGTGGCGGAATGGCAGACGCACCAGACTTAGGATCTGGCGTCTTACGACGTGGGGGTTCAAGTCCCTTCACGCGCACCACTTATTTGCGGACGTGGCTCAGCGGTAGAGCATCGCCTTGCCAAGGCGAGGGTCGCGGGTTCGATTCCCGTCGTCCGCTCCATAATTTTTGCGCCCTTAGCTCAGCTGGATAGAGCGTTTGACTACGAATCAAAAGGCCGGGAGTTCGAATCTCTCAGGGCGCGCCATTTTTAATATTAACGGGATGTAGCTCAGCTTGGTAGAGCACCTGGTTTGGGACCAGGGGGTCGCATGTTCAAATCGTGTCATCCCGATTGTACACCTATGCGGGTGTAGTTCAATGGTAGAACTTCAGCCTTCCAAGCTGATAGCGTGGGTTCGATTCCCATCACCCGCTCCATAATTTTATAGTTTCGGGATGTAGCTCAGCTTGGTAGAGCACCTGGTTTGGGACCAGGGGGTCGCATGTTCAAATCGTGTCATCCCGATACTCAGCTAACCAGCTGACATTTAACTCTTACTCCGGTAGGAGTTTTTTGTTTACTTAAGTGAATGATAGAGTGATAGTGAAGCTCTCCATAACCTAAGTGGGTTTTATGCGTGCTTGTGGAACGGATGAACCTAACATCACAAGATGTGGCGGGAGAACTCGCTCAAGGCTCTGTGACCGTACTTTATGATTGATTTAGGTATTTGGAAGGTTAGGCAATCCAAGCCGTTCTGTTCGATTGAACAGGGTCTTGTTATTAGAATGCTAGGGCGTCAGGAAACCCTCATAATGCTACGAAATGAACCCCACCATTTTTAATGGTTCTTTATATATAGATAATATAAATTTATGCCAGCCATTGTTCTTTACATAAATACCCTGTTAATCAGCCAATATAATAAGTATTTTATGACTGTATAAAACGCCAAATTGGTGTATAATCGTAATTACTGCGACGCTTTACAGCGCAATAAGTTGAAGATTTCCGGGCGGTTTTGTTGTATGATATGTGGAAAGCTTCAAATAGACAATGTTAAGAACATTGATCCGGAAGAGGATGGGGGGAGCAGCATGACCGAACTTACGACTACCGTTAGCAAAAGCAACTCCAACAATCTGCTGCGGCGGGACGTACGGTTCCTGGGGAATATTCTGGGCGAAGTCTTGGTTCATCAAGGCGGTAACGAATTGCTGGAAATCGTGGAGAAGATCCGCGAGACCAGTAAATCGCTGCGCTCATTGTTTTTGCCTGAACTGCACAATGAATTTAAGGAACTAATTAATTCACTGGATCCTGAGAATCGCCACCTGGTGATACGGGCATTCGCCATCTATTTTCAATTGGTGAATATCGCCGAACAGAATCACCGCATTCGCCGTAAACGCGACTATGAACGTTCAGCCGGGGAGACTGTACAGCCCGGGTCCATAGAAAGCGCTATTCAGGAGCTACGCGAGCGTGACTTCTCCCATGAGGATGTCCATGAAATCATGAATGGTCTCTCACTAGAGCTGGTCATGACGGCTCACCCTACTGAAGCTATGCGCCGGGCGATCCTTGATATTCATAAACGGATTTCCGACGATGTAATGGGATTGGATAATCCTACCTTGACTTTCCGGGAACGCGAACAGCTGCGCGAGAAACTGCTGAACGAGGTCATCACGTTGTGGCAGACCGATGAGCTGCGTGACCGCAAGCCTACGGTACTCGATGAAGTGCGTAATGGGATGTATTATTTCCATGAGACGATTTTTCAAGTATTGCCGGATGTGTACCAAGAGCTGGAGCGATGTCTGAGCAAATACTATCCAGGCCAGAATTGGCATGTACCGACGTATCTGCGTTTTGGCTCATGGATCGGCGGGGACCGTGACGGCAATCCTTCGGTGACTGCTGCGGTTACGCTGCAGACGCTGCGCTTGCAGCGCAAGCTTGCTATCCGGGAATATCAGCGTATCATGCGCGAACTCATGCAGTACCTGAGCTTTAGTACAAGCATCGTCGAGGTGACGCAGGAACTGGTGGATTCCATTGAACAGGACCGCAACATTATCAATCTTAACCGGGTTGATGCCTGGCGCAATGACAACGAGCCTTACCGGATTAAACTCAGTTACATGATCTCCAAGATACAGAACGTGCTGGATGATGAGAAAAAGGGTACGCCTGAGCGCTACTCATCACCAGAACGATTCATAGATGATTTGAACGTGATAGACCGCAGTCTGCGTCATCACTATGCGGATTATGTAGCGGATACCTACATTAAGAAGCTGATCCGCCAGGTGGAGCTGTTTGGCTTCCACACGGCTACACTGGATGTTCGCCAGCACAGTCAGGAGCATGAAAATGCGATGACAGAAATTTTGGCCAAAATGAACATCACGCAGGATTACGCTAAACTAGAGGAAAATGAAAAAATTCGAATTCTGGAGAATTTGCTGAATGATCCGCGTCCTCTAACTTCACCTTACCAGACTTACAGTGAGAGCACAGAGGAATGTCTTGCGGTGTACCGCACGATCTTCACTGCGCAGGAGGAATACGGCAAGCAGTGCATTACCAGTTATTTGATCAGTATGGCTGAAGCAGCGAGCGACATCTTAGAGGTTATGGTTTTCGCAAAGGAAGTCGGCTTGTTCCGCAAAGATAATGATGGAACTGTCGTATGTACACTGCAGGCAGTGCCGCTGTTTGAGACCATTGATGATTTACATGATGCGCCACAAATTATGCATACACTGCTTAGTATGCCGATCTACCGTGATGCCGTTAGTGCGATGAGCGATGTACAGGAAATTATGCTTGGCTATTCGGACAGCAACAAAGACGGCGGGGTAGTTACCGCGAACTGGGAGTTGCGTGTTGCATTGAAGCAAATTACGGCTACTGCAGAGGAATTCGGGATTAAGCTGAAATTCTTCCACGGACGTGGTGGTGCGCTCGGACGGGGCGGGATGCCGCTGAACCGCAGTATTCTTGCTCAACCGGCCTCAACCATTGGCGGTGGCATCAAGATTACGGAACAGGGTGAGGTTATTTCTTCCCGGTATTCGATGCAAGGTATTGCTTACCGCAGCTTGGAGCAGGCAACCTCGGCGCTTGTGACGGCAGCTATTAATGCCAGAATGCCTGAGGCTGATCTGTACGAAAGCAAGTGGGAAGAGATTGTGGCCCGGATTTCCGAAGTTTCGCTTAACAAATATCAGGATCTGATCTTCCGTGATCCGGATTTCTTTGCTTATTTCAAAGAATCAACACCGCTGCCTGAGGTTGGAGAACTCAATATCGGTTCCCGTCCTTCGAAGCGTAAGAATAGTGACCGTTTTGAGGATCTGCGCGCCATTCCATGGGTGTTTGCGTGGACGCAGAGCCGTTATCTGCTCCCGGCCTGGTATGCCGCTGGAACAGGGCTGCAGAGCTTCTATGAGGATAAGGAAGAGAATTTGAAGATCATGCAGCATATGTATGAGAACTTCTCCTTCTTTACTACGCTCATTGACACCCTGCAAATGGCTATTGCCAAGGCCGATCTGATTATCGCCAAGGAATACGCAAGCATGGGTAAGAATGAGGAAGCCCGTCAGCGGATATTCGGCCAGATCGAAGCCGAATTCAAGCTGACCTCAGAGCTCATTCTCAAAATTACCGGCCAGCAGGATATTTTAGACAACGTTCCTGTGATTCAGGAATCTATCCGGCTGCGCAATCCATACGTTGATCCACTCAGCTACTTGCAGGTGCAGTTGTTGGCCGAGCTGAGAGCTCTTCGCGAGGTTGAAGGCGATGACGCCGAGCTGCTGCGTGAGGTGCTGCTCACGATCAATGGTATTGCTGCCGGTCTGCGGAACACGGGCTGATACCTGATCCGACTTCATGCTTTGTAATATTTGATCATCAAGAAGTAGATCTATGAAGTTGATTTACTGTAGTTAATATTCATGATGTTCTTTCTAAGTTGTTGATTTTTCGAAGCCGGCAAAGCCGCTTCCTTCAAACCCGTCCGCCTCTGGTATGGAGGCTGGACGGGTTTTTGTGTGTTTCTATGTAGCCGGCCTTAATGGCCCGGCAAGAGAAGCGGATCTTGTTCCCTTTATATTAGCTGAAGCTGCCGTTACCGAGCAGCTTCCGGCCTTATGCCTCTCAGCCTTTGTTGCCGAAAGGTAATTTGGGCTGAATTACATGGCATTCCAATGCCGGTGATGGAGCAGCGAAGAGCAAATTTGGAACTGGAGGAGCGGTAGCGATCGCCTTTATTGCCGGATTCCTACCGCTGCCAGCGGTTCGAATCAGGGAATCTGACAATAACAGCGACCGGAAGTCCAAATGTTTCCCGCCGCTGCGATTAATCACCGTCTCAGCAATGCGTGAATTTTGCCCAATATACCTATAGGTAACAATACAATCCTTGATTTTTGCCGGAACATGAATTACGATTTAAATGCTTGTACCGTGGACATTCAAGAGATGAAATACCAAGGGCGGCAAGTCTGGGGGAGTTAACAGGTGGAGAATTTGGAAGGCAGATTGACAAAGCTCGCCTTGAAAGGCGACCAAAGGGCATTTGCCGAGCTTGTGGAACTATATAAAGACAAGATATATCATCTGGCTTACCGGATGCTGAACAACCGCCATGAGGCGGAGGATATCGTTCAGGAGACTTTTTTGCGTGTGTATCGAAATTTGGACCGTTATGATGATAAGCAGAAGTTCTCAACCTGGATTTACCGGATTGGCACGAACCTCTGTATTGATAGGCTGCGCAAGCGCAAACCAACGTATTCGCTGGATGCCGAGATGAACGATCAGGAAGGTATTGACGGCTATTCGATGATCCCGAGCGACAATGTGACACCGGAGACAGAGCTTTTGCTCTCTGAGACACAGTCGCTGATTTATGAGGCTATCGATAGTCTGCCCGTCAAGTACAGGTCCGTGATGATTCTGCGTTATTTGCAGGATTTGTCGCTTCAGGAGATCAGTGACGTGCTGGATATGCCCGTAACGACGATCAAGACACGGGTTCACCGCGGACGTGAATTTTTACGTAAAAAATTAGGCCCTAAAATGTAAAAATAGATTTATTTTTATGAAACGTCCTTCAGGGAGCGACGTATGTAAGTTAAGCAAGTCTTATGCGCCCTGTCTCTTTGTTTTGAAATAATTAAATAGCACTCATGAAAGGATTGGCTCCTATGGAATGCAAACTGGCCGTCTCTATGATGCACGACTACCTGGATGACGACTTGCCCGAACTGCAGCAGAGGGAATTGAAGGAGCATCTTCTATCCTGTCCGGATTGCCGTGCGAAGTTCAAAGAATTGGAACAGACCGATATGCTGATGTTCTCGCTGATGCACCAGAACCCTGTTGCCTCGGAGGATCTTGTAGGCCGGATTATGAATTCATTACCGAAATCCAAGAAGGAAAGAGCGTTTATCACTTGGATCAAGCGACATCCCGCGCTTACTGCGGCGTCCTTGTTTATTTTTGTGATGTTGATGAGCTCCGTTACTTTTTGGAATCAGGATAGACAGCTTGTAGTCAGAGGAAGCGACCTCGATCAGGTTGTCATCAAGGGAGATACGGTTATCGTACCTTCCGGCAAAATCATTTCCGGAGATCTTACGGTGGAGAACGGTAAAACTCAAGTATATGGGGAAGTCAACGGCAATGTGACTGTGATCGACGGCACTCTGTACAAGGCTTCAACCGCTCATATTTCCGGGCAAGTCAAAAGCATAGACCAAGCGGTAAGTTGGCTCTGGTATAAAGTGACGAACATGTTCTCTGAAGTTGCCTACCGTTAATTAGACATGGTTGCTTTTAGCAGAAAACTCATTTGCGCCTCTTTTTCCGGAAAGATGGCGCTTTTTTGTTGTCATTAAACGTCTGAAATATAAAACCCCAACGACCTAAACTTGCAACCTGAGCGTGAACGTTATAACCTAGATATTGATACAGAACTTACAGACATTTTACATAAACCCAGCTAATATGAAATGACGGGGGTTTTAGGCAATGAGTTATTTTACTGACCTTACATGGAAAGAGTCCATTAAAGATATAATCGATATCCTGATTGTCAGTTATATTATTTATAAAGTGCTCAATATGGTTCGCGGAACGCGGGCGGTTCAACTCCTGAAGGGGATATTGGTGCTGGTTATTATTTGGGCGCTGAGCACCCTGCTGGATTTGTATACCCTGAAATGGCTGATGAATCAGATTTATACCTTTGGGATCTTTGCGATCTTTATTATCTTTCAGCCGGAACTGCGAAGGGGACTGGAGCAGCTGGGGCGGGGCAAATTTTTTGGACGAACCTCGGAGAATGATGAGGAAGTCAGTAAATTAATCGGCGAAGTCATTAAAGCCATGAATTATTTATCCCAGCGAAAGATAGGGGCCTTAATTGTCTTTGAAAGGGCGACTGGACTTAATGAATTTACTGAATCCGGCATTCCGATGCGTTCTGTTGTCAGCTCTGAGCTGCTGATCAATATTTTTATTCCCAACACCCCGCTGCATGACGGTGCGCTGATTATGCAGGATGGTCAAATCGCTGCCGCAGCCTGTTATTTGCCGTTGTCGGAGAATCCGTTCATCAGCAAGGAGCTGGGGACACGTCACCGGGCGGCCATTGGGATCAGCGAAGTCGCGGATTCTGTGTCTGTTGTGGTCTCCGAAGAGACCGGGCAAATTTCACTGGCGATTAACGGGCAAATTGTTAGGGACATTAAGGAAGAATCGCTCATCTCGAAGCTGCACCAGGAGCTTAGTGCGACTTCCCCGCTGAAGGAGAAAAGTTCTGCTTTCTGGAAACGGAGAGGGGGCAAGAGCAATGGATAAGTGGATGAAGAACAACAACTTCAACAAAATTCTTGCGCTTGTCTTCGGTGTGATTTTATGGACCATTGTACATGTGGATACGGAGCCTACGAACCAGACCACGGTTAATACTGAATCGAAAATCATTGAGAATGTTAAGATAGCAAGAAGCGGATTTGATGACGACAAGTATATCTACACCATGGACGTTGACAGCGTAAGGCTGGAGGTTCGGGGCAAAAGATCCGACCTTAACTTTAAGTTGTCGGATGCCTATAAGGTATCGGTGGATTTAAGCGGATTACAGCCGGGGGATACAACGCTGCCGCTAAACTATTCGCTGCCCAGCGGGGTGATGTATGAATCCATGGAGCCTAAACAAGTGAACGTGCATGTGGAACTGCGGACTACAAAGTCATTTCCGGTCACAATAAGTACGAAGGGCGAGCCGGCGGCGGGTTATCAGGTCGGCACCCCGGTGATTCAGCCGGAGACTGCTGAGGTTACGCTGGCTGACAGCGAGCTGAGCAGGGTGGCTAAAGTGCAGGGGATCATCGAGCTGGATGGCGAAAGTGAAACCTTCAAAGAGAAGAAGCTGAAGTTGTATGCCTATGACAGCAGCGGCAAAGAAATAGAAGATGCAGTGATCGAGCCTGCTTCCGTATCTGTGGAACTGCCGATCACCCTGCCTTTCAAAAGCTTGCCGCTGGATATTAGCTTCAGCGGTCAGCTTCCCGGCTCCCTCGTAGTATCCAGGGTAACTCCTGAGGTCGATGCGGTGAATGTGTTTGGGAACAAGGAGGTGCTGGCAGGGCTGTCCTCCTATGAGGCGACCCTGGATTTAAGTTCTATCACATCTGCGGGTACACAGCAGCTGCCACTGGAGCTTAAGCCTCCTGAGGGAGCCACGAAGGTCGAGCCGGGAACGGTGAAGGTGTCGGTGACGACCGCAGAAATTGCCCAGCGGACGATTGAGGCGGTTCCCATTAAGCTGGAAGGGTTGGCCAACGGACTCACAGCCCTGATGACGGATCCGTCCAGCAAAACTGTGTCACTGACTGTATCCGGGGCACCTACCCTGCTGGATCAACTGGATCAGGACAATATCAGTGTGGTCGCGGATGTCGGCGGTTATGCCGCCGGTGTTCATCAGATATCTCTTCAGGTCTCGCTGCCAAGGTTCATCGTGCTGGTGAATTCCGCTCAGCCGCTTACAGCAACAGTGGATCTGCAAGTACCTTCAACGCCAGAAAGTTCGGAGGCACCAGCTACCGAGACAGCAGTCACCCCGGAGCCAAGTTCTGAGCCTGCTGCCGGTGAAGAAATTACTGCCGAGCCCTCCCCCTCTCACAACGGCGATAGTGCAGCCTCGCCCACACCGTCCCCGACTGAAAGCACGGCAGAGAGCAGCAGTATACCCGCTGGCAACGGGAATAGCAATAATGCCGGAAGCACAGGCGGAACGTAACTTTTTAAACTGGAATACGTCTATTTAGATGTATTTTGGTACACGGAATAATTAAACTTTCATACAATAATTCATTAAGCTGAAGCAGCGTAATCAAAGGAGAAATAAAGATGGGTAAGTATTTCGGAACAGATGGTGTACGCGGAGTTGCAAACCGGGAATTAACAGCAGAAATGGCCTACAGTATTGGCCGCTGCGGAGGGTATGTGCTTACGAGTAACGTAGAGAAGCCTAAGGTAGTCATAGGGATGGATACACGGATTTCCGGTCCGTTGCTGGAATCGGCGCTTGTAGCCGGCCTGTTGTCCATTGGGGCCCATGTTATACGTCTGGGTGTAGTGAGTACACCTGCTGTTGCATATATTACAAGATTGCTTAAGGCCGATGCGGGTGTCATGATCTCTGCCTCACATAATCCGGTGGAGGATAACGGCATTAAATTTTTTGGCGGAGACGGCTTCAAGCTGACTGACGAGACTGAACTGCGGATTGAGGAACTGATGGATGCGGAGAAGGATGAGCTGCCCCGCCCTATTGGATCTGGCCTAGGTACAGTTACGGTAGACAACGATGCTAAATATCTTTATCTGGAATATTTAAAGACAACTATTTCCCAAAGCTTCAAAGGAATCAAAGTGGTGCTTGATTGCGCTCATGGTGCAGCGTATGAGCTGGCCCCGCGGCTATTCAGAGAGCTTGGCGCCGAGGTCATTGCCATTGGAGCAGAGCCTGACGGGCTGAACATTAATGACGGCTTCGGTTCCACCCACCCTGAAACCTTGCGTGAGGAAGTACTGCGCCAAGGCGCGGATTTAGGACTTGCCTTTGACGGCGATGCCGACCGCCTAATTGCTATCGACGAGAAGGGCGACGAGGTTGACGGAGACTTTATCCTTTGCATCTGCGGAGATGCCATGAACCGTGCAGGCAAGCTGAAGGATGGAACTATTGTCTCTACAGTAATGAGCAACATCGGTTTCTACAAAGCGACTGAGAAATTATCGCTGAATACAGCCAAGACGGCTGTCGGCGACCGTTATGTGATGGAAGAAATGCGCCGCGGAGGATACAACCTGGGCGGAGAGCAGTCCGGGCATGTCATTTTCCTCGATTATAATACAACCGGAGACGGCATTCTCACGGCAATTCAGCTGGTGGACACGATGAAGGCCTCAGGGAAGAAGCTAAGTGCGCTGAAATCGATGATGATCAAATATCCGCAGGTGCTTGTGAATGTACGTGTGCAGGATAAGACCAACTACCCTAACAATCCGGCAATTGAAGCGGCGATTAATGAGGTAGAAGGCAAGCTTGGCGATAATGGCCGTGTACTGGTACGTCCTTCCGGAACCGAACCGCTGATCCGTGTAATGGCGGAAGGACCGGATAAGGCTGAACTGGATCTTTTTGTCGGTCAGATTGTTGATGTAGTACAGCGCGAATTGGTCTAATTTGTTATTTCTACTGGCAGCCAGTGGATGGAATCGACAGATTTATTCACTGGCTGCCTGATCAATATACCCAGTTTGTTGAAGTGTTCCAAAAGGTTTCACGAGTTATAGCATTGCCAAAGTGATGTAAGGTGCATATAATGATTAAGTGTCATTCCAGAAGGAAAGCGGGGATAGTAAGGTTACAGCAATAGCAAGCGCCAGAGCTTGATCTTGCGCGGGGGAGAAGGGAAAGCCTGCAAGATGCCAATCAGGGCAAGGCTTGAACGGATCACGGCAGATGTAAGCTGACGAGGTGGAGGCGTTCGAAATGTTCGGCGGGGACCTCCCGGTGATGCACCAGAGCCGTAAATGGAAGCGGAAAATGAGCGGGCGACCACTCTTACAACGCGACTATGGGTGCAAATTAGAAATGTTATTTCATGGGTATGTGCGATCTGGAAAGTAAACAGAGGTCTGCTGCGGCAGAGGAGAAGACTGTGCATTTCATGAACACCTAGCAGGTGACAGGTTTATTTTGTTGGACTTATGACTACAACAGAATATTTGCTTTTTCTCAAGTAACATGCCGCACGGCACGTTTCTTTCCTTATGCCGCCCACATTACGATAAAATGGACGGGGGAAAATATAATGTGTGGTATTGTAGGATATATTGGTAATCAGAATTCGCAGGGGATCTTGGTTGAAGGATTGAAGAAGCTGGAGTACCGTGGATATGATTCGGCAGGTATTGCCGTATTTACCAAGGAAGGACTGCAGGTCGTGAAGGCTCAGGGCCGTATGGCAAACCTGGAGTCGAGACTTGAAACCACTCCGCTGACAGGAAGTGCCGGAATCGGGCACACCCGCTGGGCGACTCATGGTAAACCTTCTGATGAGAACTCCCATCCTCACACCGATGAAAGCCAGAAGTTCTCGGTAGTTCACAACGGGATTGTCGAAAACTACCTGGACCTTAAAGAAGAGCTGATTGCCGGCGGATGCCACTTCACTTCCGAAACAGATACAGAGGTTATTTCCCACCTGATCGCCCGTGAATATGAAGGAGATATCGTAAAAGCTGTTCAAAAAGCGATCACTTTCATGCGCGGTGCGTTTGCACTGGGTGTTCTGACTGAATATGAGCCGGATAAATTGGTAGCTGTGCGTCAAGCCAGCCCGCTGATTATCGGCCTTGGGGAAGGCGAAAACTTTATCGGGTCCGATATTCCGGCACTGCTGGAATACACCCGCAATGTATATATTTTGAACGACGGCGAAATGGCTGTATTGACACGGGATGCTGTCGAACTGATGACGATTGAAGGCAACTTTATTTCTCGGGAAATGATTACTGTCGATTGGGATGCAGTTACCGCAGAAAAAGGCGGTTATGAGCATTTCATGCTGAAAGAAATTCACGAACAGCCTAAGGCTTACCGCGACACTATGCGCGGCCGTATGAATGCTGAAGGCAACAAGGTTATTCTGCCGGAGCTGAACCTGACCGTTGAGCAAATCAAGAATATCCGCAACATCCAGATCGTTGCTTGCGGTACAGCCTACAATGCGGGTCTGGTTGGACGCAGCCTGATTGAATCCCTGGTTCGTATCCCGGTAGAGAACGATATCGCTTCGGAATACCGTTACCGTTCACCAATCGTAACACCGGAAACACTGGTCATCGTTGTCAGCCAATCTGGCGAGACTGCTGATACACTGGCTGCTTTGCGTGAAGGTCAAGCAAACGGTGCGCATGTACTGGCAATCACCAACGTTGTGGGCAGCTCCATCGCCCGTGAAGCCAATGATGTACTTGTGACACTGGCTGGACCGGAAATCGCTGTAGCGTCCACTAAGGCTTATACTTCGCAGATTATCGCATTTACTTTGCTTGGTCTGTACCTGGCTGAAGTACGCGAAACGCAAAGCGAAGCACAGGTTGCCGAGATTCTCGCCGCTATGCAGTCACTGCCTGAGCAAGTGGAAGAAATTCTGGCACAGAAAGAAGCGATCAAAACCTATGCCGAGCAAATTTCAGAGCACAAACACCTGTTCTTCATCGGCCGCGGCGTAGACTATGCGGTAGCTCAGGAAGGCTCACTGAAGCTGAAAGAAATCTCCTACATTCACTCCGAAGCTTATGCTGCGGGTGAACTGAAGCATGGTACCCTGGCGCTGATTGAAGAAGGCGTTCCAGTCATTGCCTTGGCTACCCAGGAGTCCGTTCTGGAGAAAACCGTCAGCAACATCAAAGAAGTGAAAGCCCGCGGCGCAGACGTGCTGGCAATCACTCATGAAGAGCATGTAACCGACCTGCTGAGATCGGTAGATCAGGCATTCGTGATTCCTAAGACCCTGCCGCTGCTGACGTCTGCTTTGTCCGTAGTAACGCTACAATTGCTGGCTTACTATGCTTCGCTGGCCCTGGGCCACGATGTGGATAAACCACGTAACCTGGCGAAGAGCGTTACGGTGGAGTAGTAGGGGTTTTGATAAGAATTCTTGTGTCTGGTGACATTAAAGTTGGTGTACAGACATTAATGTAAGTGCTCGGACAATAAAGTTAGTACCTTTACAAATAGTTGGTCCATGAAGTTGAAGAGGCCCTTTAATACCGACAAAAAGTCCCGATGATGCCTTAAATCATCGGGACTTTTTTTATGATTGGCTGAGCAATAAAACTTTAACCTAGTTCTGAACTCACAAACATTCCTGTAAGGCTTAAGATTTGGTCTTTGTCAAAAAAGGAGCGCCTCGGTATGATGGGTTTGTCGACGGGTTTATAACCCAACACCATCAAGGAGGCGCTCTTATTATGAAGTTTAAACAATCAGACGATCAAAATCAACGCATTGACCACATCTCACCTTGTTGTGGGTATAGATATCGCGAAGGAAACTCATGTTGCACAAGCGACTAATTTTCGTGGTATCGTACTTAGTAAGCGACATCTTACATTCTCAAATACAATTGAAGGATTCGAAAAATTAGATCGGTGGATCGAGGGAATAGGGCGGAAACACGGCTTAAAGGATCTCATAATCGGGATGGAGCCGACCGGACACTACGGGTATAACCTGGCCAATTGGCTTACCGACAAAGGCATAGGCGTTGTAATGGTGAATCCGGCAACCACCAAACGAAACAAGGAGAACCGCGATAATTCTCCCTCCAAAAGTGATCCGAAGGATGCGCTTGTCATTGCTGATGTGATCAGTCGAGGCTACTACTATGAATACTCGCGACAGGCTATCGTCTTTCAGAAGTTACGAAACGTTATCGGTCTCCACGCCTTGGTCAGGTGAAACGAAGGAATGTAAGGGCATAGACCCGTAGAGTCATGGGATGGTGAACCCCCAAGGAAATTGTGGAGTATGCGTGCAGAAGAATAACACTTGGAGAGCTGTTCCACACGCTTCTTCTGTTCCCGCATACCCAAGATCGAGACAACGGTGTCTAATGAGCTTACTTTCTGAACGTTAACTGTATTCCGAGGCGACGAAATCCTACGAATGAGTGAGTATATGTGAGATAAACCCTTAAACCGAGGGATGGGTCAGGATAGTTTAGAAGTCGTATGGGAAGATTATTAAAAAAACTGAGGGGCGATCTCCATGCGACGCGGTGTAATGACATGTACTCTGATCATAATTTGTTTTTTGGCATCAATTCAAACAGCTTACGCTAAAACGAATCCAGACCCATATAGGGTCATACTTACCTTGTTAACGCCCAAGATACAAGAACAATTAGATATTTATTACAAGGATAAACTGAATGAAAAACCTACGTTTGCTCCATTTCTTGATCCATTGAACGTATTGGTTGGATATCAAGATTCCCATATCATCGTTAATGTAACAGTATCACCTTATATCGGTCCACATCTTGATGTTGGAACTGACTTTATTTCCTTCATGATTGACAATATGGGAACGGTAGAAGTAATCGGGTTTGAGCATCTTAAGGATTTTGAGCTGCCCCCCAATTGGAACCACATTATTAAGAATGAGAAAGGTGTGGGCAAAACTAACGAGGAACGATAGCTCAATTCAGACATGACTGCAGCCGGCCAAACGATCGGCTAATCTTTTCATTACGCTAACGGGCAGGATAGCTTGATGATTTCCCCGAATACTCTACATATGGAGCTAAAGTTCGTAAATAAGACGTTATCTGAAATTACTGTAAAGTAAAAAAACAAGAAAACAGGTGATATTCGTTATGAACTGTCTTGGATGTAGAATCGTAAATCTTTTAGAACCACATGTTAACGTTATCTATGAAGACGAATTAGTAATATGCGTATTAGATATCGCACCTTTTAATGAAGGTCATATATTAATACTTCCTAAAAAGCATTTTTATGATTCGGATGAGATGGACAGGGATACTTTATATGCAATTATGAATGCCTCAGTCTACATATCTAAAGTACTTAAAGAAGTCTATAAACCGGATGGAATCACCATTTGTCAGAATGGTGGAATGTTTAATGACTTGACACACTATCACATGCACGTAATACCTAGATTTAAGGATGATGGTTTTACATGGTCCGATCCGATCATAGATCATAAAGCAGGAACTAGATTATTAGAAACAAGAAATAGAATTTTACAAGAAATTGAAAGGGTATCCCAAGGAGATAGTAACTTCAGATAACAATGCCTTCCACGCATCGGCGGACAAGCCGCCTCGGTCGCCAGAGGTATTTCGAAGAAGAGGATTCAGGCGACACATCCGCACCACCTAACCGCATCGCAGCCGCTCACATTCGTTCGCTTAAGGTGGTGGGACATCGTGAACACGGAAACGTTAGCTGAGATTCGGCAAAAACTAAAACAAATTAAAAAACTACTTGGAGTGAATCATTGATGGAAAGACTAGGAGGTAAGGAAGTAAACAGTGTTTTGGGGTACATCGGTGGCGAAGGTGGTTATCTTGGTAACTTTACATATGCTTCTCATGCTCAATTTTATCCTATGTATTGTGGTGTAGACATTGATCCCAATGAATTCCAAGGTACGACAAGGCAAAGATTTACAAGAATATTATCCGAGGCAGAACCATTTATTCAGTCGAAGATATTACATGGAGTAATAGATAAATATACCTTGGAGTTTTTTGAAGATCGGTTCAATGAAGAAATTTTGACTCAATATGAATTTGAACAAAAAAAGCGAATACACGACAACAAGATTACTGGAGTAAGCTGAAACAGGAACATCCTAGTATACTTATTGATCATTCACAAAGTCATTTACAAATCAATCAAATCGTTAATGCAATTAGCAAGCTGCTTGAGAATTTAAATGAGATAAGAAATAACAAGTCTTATACCCATCCCAATGAAGAAATAATTGGTGAAGAAGAGGCGAAACTTGTTTTGAATTTATTTAGAAGTATTTTACAATATATTGATTCCAAAATATAAGGAGAGTTTGGAAGCTGGTCAAAGATGTGCCGAACAGTATCGGAGAGACATCTGCTGAAGTCCCCCTTGCCAAATGTGAATGCGGTAAGCTGCTCAACTAACGGGGGAACGAAAGCGTAAAGAGCAGACTGCTAAATCGGCTGCTTTTGTTTAACCTAACTGGCAGTCAAGCTCAATGTTATTATACATCGGATTTGTTTGGATCGGTCTCCAGAGGATGCGAACGATGCTGACAATTTTGTGCAAGAAATGCACGGCAAGTCACTTTTATTTACGATAGTATTTAACTCGAAGGGAGAACGATGGATTGGTTGGAGAGGATACTTATTTTCCAAAAGCTGACGATTCTTCAATTCAAATACGTTGTTAAATCAACGACTCTAGTCTAATACTTTATTTTCACAGAACATCAAGTAGTCGTCATCCGTATCAGAAAATTACACAGGCCTTACACTTCGAAACGCAACAGTCTGTATAATGGATGATGTAAATTCTATAGCTGCCGCCAAATATTTCACAAAAACAGCAGCAGTTGTATGATTCATCCGCATTGACCTTGCTAAGGAGTGAGTACACATGAGCGCAAGAATAAAAGATGTAGCTAAACGAGCGGGTGTTTCTGTCACCAGTGTGTCCCGAGTTCTGAATAGTGAGAAATATATTAGCCAACATATTCTTGAGAAGGTGAACCAGGCGATCAAGGAATTGAACTACACCCCAAGCCAGATTGCCCGCAGTTTAAAAAAGCAGAAAACCGATACAATTGGTGTCATCGTTCCCGATCTCACGAATTATTTCTGCTCAACTATATTAAGCAGTATTGAGGAAAGTGCCAGCGAATATGGCTACAATCTAATCGTCTGCAATATTGCAGAAAATCTGGATAAGGAATTAAAATATCTGTATGCTGTTCAGGAGATGCGGGTAGACGGAATCATCATCATGCACCAAAAGGTGAACGAACGTATCCTTTCTTTTATAGAAAGTGCTTCTATGCCTATCCTGTTCTCTTGTGTCCGCTCCCCGCTGCCGGACAGGTTCTCTGTGCTGATTAATGACTATCAGGCGGCACTGGATGCCACCGAATATCTGATCGGCCTCGGTCATCGCCAGATTGCCTTCCTGGGTGGGGATCTGGAGGATGTAACGGCAGGCCGTAGTCGCTATCAAGGTTATTTGGATGCCTTAAACAAATCCGGTATTCCGCTCAATCCTAATTTCATCAGGTTTGGCAACTATAAACTCGAAAGCGGACGATTAATGATGCAGGAGATTCTGGAGCAAGGAGAGCGGCCTACTGTTGTTTTTGCTGCCAGTGACGATATGGCAGTAGGTGCCATGAACTGTGCGCTTGATTATGGACTTAGTGTTCCTGAGGATATATCTGTCATGGGATTTGACGACAGTCTGATTGCAGAGGCCGTCAGGCCAATGCTTACTTCTATGCAGCAGCCTGTCCGGGAGCTCGGACGGACTTCGCTTGAATATCTGCACAACTTAATTCAAGAAGGGGAGCAGCCGGACTGTAAAGACATTTATCTGCCGCACCGGATCATGGAGCGGGCAAGCTGTCGAAGAATATAATATGAAACACTGTACATGCAGGTCCGTCTAGGTTGACGGACCTGCTTTTTTTTATATCAATTACGAACAAAACAATCGACTAACTTTAATATAAATCGACTGAAAAGCAGGAGTTCTTTTAACAAGAAATGATTATGCTAGTGAAGAAAAGTTTTCCGGTATCGATACCATATGAGTGATTACGGTGAGAAAGAGGTACAGGCCATGCATAAAGATATCATCACGGTTGAGGGTAAGCTCACTCCGCTTAGTTCTAAAACTCATATTACTTACCAATTCCACTTGGATTACCCCTTGTCTTCACTGGAGATCGATTTCAGGTATGCACCCAAACAGTTTTTAGACAGAGAAGCATCACAGCCGCTTATATTAGAAGCTATCGAGATATACTCCGATCCGGCTTGGGTGGCATTGCATAAGAAGCAATGGGACAATTTCTATCCCTTGCAGAATTTGTTGACATTATCTCTGGATAGCCCCTTGGGCTTCCGCGGCTCAGCACACCGGCATGCTCCAGAGCAGAAGCACATGATCTGCCCGGATGGGAGCAAGACTTCTCCCGGGTTCATCTCAGGGGACATTCCCTCCGGAGTATGGAAGATAACGATCAGCGTGCATTGTGTTGTTACACCCGATTGCCGCTATGAATTATTTGTGAGGGGGACCGGCAGATGAGATGGCTTCCATTTGAGCTTCATACCCATACTCCCCATAGTGATGGGACACATTCTCTACTGGAGATGTGCCGGGCAGCAGCAGAGCTTGGGCTTACAGGCATCGCGCTTACAGATCATAACACCGTATCGGGACTGGCAGATGCTGAAGCTGTCAGCAGGGAGACAGGCATTACTATCATTCCCGGCATGGAATGGACGACGTTTTACGGCCATATGCTGACCCTTGGCGCTCCTTATTGCGAATGGAGGGATCTCGGTCCCTACGATATTCATAAGGGCATCGCTCGTGTTCATGAGCAGGGAGGCATCGTGGGCATTGCCCATCCTTACAGCTTCGGCAGTCCGATCTGTACAGGCTGCCACTGGGATTACACCGTAAGCGACTGGAATCAGATTGATTATATGGAGGTATGGCATGAAACGAACCCTTCCATGAAGAATCATAATGTGCCTGCTTTCAGACAATGGACCGAGCTGCTGAACGAAGGGTACAGGATATCCGCTACAGCCGGTAGGGATTGGCATAGATCCGATTCGGCGGACAAGCTGGCGGCTTACACGTATATTGGCCTTCCCGATGCACCATTGCCGCATTCATTAACTGATATCATTAACGCAATCAGGCAGGGACAGATCTGCCTAAGCATGGGGCCGCTTCTGGAAGTCAGTCTTTCTCTTGGAGCTGACCAATATGGACTTGGGGACGAGGTTCCCTTAGCCATCAGGGAGGACCATCCTGTTGCAGGGATGACTGTACAGATCACACGTTCAAACCAGCCTGAGCGTCCTTGGGGACCGGAGGAGGGCAGCCTGATCATCGTAGATTCTAATTTGGGGGAGCTGGCAAAAGTACCGGCCTTCGGGTATAACGGATTGCCTATTATGCTGACAACCGCAGGATTGCGATGGCTGCGTGTACGGCTGTTTGGCATCATCGACGGAATCCTGACAACCATTGCCTGCACCAATGCGATTTATTTCGCAAGCGGGCAGCGGGATGAAGAATAATTGCAAAGGAGGGATAGCAATGCAATATCCGAAGCTGATCGCCCATGCAGGCTGCGAGGGAACGAGCTACAATTCGCTTGAATCCTGTGAAGCCGGAGTGAAGGCGGGGGCTCCTATTCTAGAAGTGGATGTCAGAGTAACCAAGGATAATGTGGCTGTTCTCCAGCATGATGATGAGCCTTCCGTCCACCAGTTGAATTATGGGCAGCTGCTGGAGACAGGGCAAAAGCCGGAGACGCTGAACCGGGTATTAACACGGTTCAGTCAGTTGCCCGTCGCCTTCAATCTGGATCTCAAAACAGAAGAGGCGGGGTTGGCGGCCATAGCTGATGTAACAGCCACATCTACCTGGAGTCAGGTATGGTTCACAGGGGCCACAGGGCTGATAGCGAATTCCGGATATTCCAGACATGTAATGTGGAATTTACCGAAGGAACTCAGTGAGTTGGACGAAGTAAGCTATCGGCAGCAAACGGCAGAGCTGTGCCATCGAGCGGCTGAAGCGAAGTTCGGCGGTGTGAATATCCAATATGAATGCTGCCGGCCTTATTTGGTTCAGCAGGCCCATCTTCACGGGTTGCAGGTTTGGATCTATACATTACCCTATGATCAGGACTTGTTCTTTAAATATATGGACATGGGCGTAGATGCAGTTACTGTCTATGAGGTGAAGAAGTTTGCAGCGCTGAGAGCTGTTATGCCTGAGGACGGCGGGGCATGAAGAGCAGCGCTCCCGCCCTCACCCTGCTGGAATTGGCCGGACCGCTGTTTCTGAGCCAACTGGTGCAGACGGTTATCTTCACAATCGATACCTTGATGCTTAGCAATTATTCTGATCTTGCCGTTGCAGCCATAGGTACGGTCTCGCAATTGCTCTCTACAATCAATCTGCTGTTCGGATTCGCCACCATAGGGGCCGGAATCATTATGAGTCAATTGAACGGCTCGGGGAAGCGGGCCGAGGCGGCCGATGTCGCCCGGACCGCAATAATAGCGAATCTGCTGCTCGGTGGTATAGCTAGCATAGGACTGTTCTTATTCCCTGAACCGGTCCTGCGCGCCATCTCCTTGCCTGAAGAATTGATGCAGTACGGGACAGTATTTCTATCGGTGACAGGACTTGCCTCCTTTGCCACGGCCTTCATTATGACTGCGGAAATGACCTTGCGCATGAACGGTATGGTCAAGCGGATGCTTCTGCTGTCCTTCGCGATGGTCGCTCTCAATACGTTTGGCAATTATATAATGCTGTATGAACCGTTCGGCCTGCCTTCCTATGGGGTTGAAGGTGTAGCATGGGTGACTTTCGGAAGTAAGCTGGTTGGTGTGGCGTTGGCTGTGTTCCTGTTGATCCGTGCGATGGGCCAAACTCTGTTCAGCGTTAAAGGCATCTTACTCCGACTTGCTGATTTACGGGAAATCTTCAAGCTGGGTATTCCTTCAGCAGGTGAGAATCTCTCCTATTCTGCTTCTCAGGTAGTCATTATGATGATGGTAACGCTTCTCGGGACTACAGCCATCACCACTAAGATATACACACAAACGCTTACCGGATATATTTTCCTGTTATCTGTCTCTATCGGTCAGGCGACTTCGATTATGATTGGTCATCTGATTGGAGCTGGAAAATCGGAGAAGGCGAGTACCACCGGGCTTAGGCATCTGAAAATCGGTCTCTTCCTGAGCTGCTCCGTCAGCCTGTTGCTGTATCTGGTATCCAAGCCACTGATGGGTTTGTTTACGGAGGACAGCAATGTCATTATCATGTCTGCCAACCTGATCCTGCTGTCCGTCCTGCTGGAAGCTGCCCGTGCCTGCAATGTTATTATGATTGCTTCGCTGAATGCCAGCGGTGAAGTGAAATATCCTGTCATTATGGGACTTATTCTGATGTGGGGAGTAAGCGTCCCTGCGGCTTATCTGTTCGGTATCGTATGGGGTTACGGGATATACGGCATTTGGCTGGCTTTTATTATAGATGAATGGATTAGAGCCTACTTCATGCTCCGACGCTGGAAATCAGAGAAGTGGCGGCAAATTCGCTTGTCTGCTATCGATACCAAATACAGAAGCACAGAATTGCAGCCCGATTCCGGAGCTGTCTAACGTTAACTTTACACAATATTTTTATTCTCCAAAATGAATAGTAGGGAGGGATAGTCCCCTTGTCCGACCACATGTCAAAGGCTACACCGCTGGGCGTCTTAAACCAACGTATGCTGCATAAACGCAACAAAATGATCCGGAGGCAGCCTCCGTTTGCCTGGTATCTGTTTCTTCTGCCCACCTTGCTTGGCATTTCGGTGTTCATGATCTACCCGCTGGCTGAGTCGCTGCGGCTCAGCTTCACCAAGGGGGCTGATGAGCGGTTCGTTGGACTGGAGAATTACGTGAGTGTGCTGGAATCAGGCACCTTCTGGTATTCGGTGTACAACACGCTCTACATTACCGTCTTCCAGCTTCTGATTGCCATTCCACTAGGTTTCATCATTGCTTGTCTAATCAACAATTTACGTCGTGGCTCAAACTTCTTCAAGGTGCTGTTCTATCTGCCCAATGTCACTTCTATTGTTGCAGCTGCCACTGTCTTTCTGGCGCTTCTACATCCCGATGGGCCACTCAACTATGTGCTGCAATTGCTCGGTTTCGAGAAGGTAGTCTGGCTGTCACAACCCCTCTCTGCCAAGTGGGGGGCGATCATTCTCTCTGTTTGGCATTGGCTGGGCTTCGTCATCATTATTAATCTGGCCAATTTGCAGGCGATATCAAGCGACTACTATGAAGCGGCTTCTATAGATGGGGCTTCACGTTTCAAACAGTGGCTGTACATCACCCTGCCAAATATGCTTGGAAGTCTGACTGTCCTGTTTATCATTGGCTGGATCGGCGGCTTGCAGCGGTTCTCCGACGCTTATATGCTCGGTGGCTTGCAGGGAAGTCCGGCGCGGTCCTTGCATACTGTTGTAGGGTTTATATTCGAAAGAGGGTTCGGTGGGCATGAATATGGTCTGGCCTCTGCGGCGTCATATATTCTATTCCTCTTTATACTTGCTTTCACTTATATCAATACCAAGGTCACGAAGATGAAAATATAAGGAGGAGACTCGTAACATGTTGAGCGTAACAGGAAAAGGGAAACTGTCGGGCGGATTGCTGTTCCTGCTCCTGCTTGGTATGGGTGTGCTGATGTTGTATCCCTTTCTCTGGATGTTAAGCGTCAGCTTGGAAAGAAGCAGCAACATAGCCGTTCCGTTTCCACCGCGGATCATTCCTGAACAGTTCTCCATATTCAACTATAAACTGGTATTCGAGAATGGGGTTCTGTTCAAGACCTATGCCAATTCAGCTATCATTTCATTGTTCAGTGTCATTCTCAGTGTGTCTTCTGCCCTGCTGGCCGGCTACGCCTTCTCCAGGGGGGAATTCAGAGGCAAGAAATTCCTATTCTTCGCAGTCCTGGCCACCATGATGATTCCGTTCGAGGCCAGACTGATTCCGATGTTCAGTATGTTCAATGATCTCGGTATGATTAATACCAAATATCCCCTGATATTTCCGGCGATCATTAATGCGCTAGGTATTGTGTTGGTGAAGCAGTATTTTGACCGTCTCCCTGAAGGGTTACGTGAATCAGCCAAGATTGATGGGGCCAATGAGTTCACAATCTTTATCCGTATTTTCGCTCCCCTGACCGGACCGATTACAGCAACACTGGCGATTCTGGCCTTCCAGGACAGCTGGAATTCCTTCCTGTGGCCGCTCGTTGTCATCAACGATCAGGATATGAAGACGGTACCGCTATTTCTTTCCAGCTTCTCTTCAGAGAATGGCAACCGGTTGGTGGGGGTTACGATGGCTACAGCGGCAATGAGTATTCTGCCGATCCTGCTTGTGTTTCTCTTTTTACAAAAATACATTATTCGCAGTATTGCCCTTAGCGGCTTGAAGGGAGAGTGATAACTGGAGAATGCGAGGTCACTTCAAGCGACAGGACTGGTAAGCAGGCAAGTGGCAATTTATAAAAAATATAATGGAGTTAGGGGAGCTAACAATGTTTAGTAAATCGACCCTGAAGTTGACAGGAACGCTGCTGCTGGCGTCTACTATGATTCTAAGTGCATGTGGGACAAACGGTAATTCGAACGGGGCAGTGAAGGCCAATAATGAGCCGGCAGAAACTGAAGGCACCAAAAGTGCAGTGGCGGCGAATGAAGCTCTGACAGGAACACTGAAAGTACAACTTGTGGGCGATTTCTCGCTGGAGGACAAGACCGATGCAATCTCAGGCAAAACCTCCAAGGGTGTAAAGGTGCTGAAAGAGGAGTTCGAGAAGCAGTATCCTAACGCAGCTGTCGAGTTTGTACTTATGGGCTGGGATAACTACAACGAGAAGACTCAAACTATGCTTCAATCAGGAGCAGCCGATGTATATCAAGTGCCTGGGATTGCCGCTTTTGCCGAACAAGGTCTGCTGGAGCCGTTGCAGTCCTACATTGATAAAGACAGCTATGATCTGGGGAGTTATCTGAATGGACAGGTGGATGGCTGGAAGGCCATGGGACCGGATGATCAGGAGCTACAGATTTATGGCTTGCCTTTTATCGGCGATGCGCGGGTAATTGTATATGACCGGCAGTTGTTCGATGAATGGGGGGTGGAATATTTGTCCGAGTCTCCGACTATCGAGGAGGTCATGGAGAAAGCCTCCAAGATGACAGGCAAGAACCCCAAAACGGGCGAACAGAACTATGGTCTGACCTTCAAGGGCGCCGATGCTGCCGATACTGTAATGAATATTAATGAATCGCTGGGTGGACAATGGGGCACAGGATTCTTGTGGAAGGATATGAAGCTGAACTTCGAAAGCGAGACCATGGTGAAATCAATCGATTGGTTGAAAGAAGCGATTAAGTATGCACCGGAGGGCGTAATGGCCGGACAAGGCTCTGAAAACTTCCTGACGGAAAATAACAACATTGCGATCAACCTGCGTGAAAGTCCGGGATTTATCAATGGTCTGGCCAACTTTGGGCTTGAAGACCGCTACGAGGCGGCCTTGCTGTTCAAAAATCAGGATACAGGTATGGGCGGCATGTTCGCCGGAAGCCCGTTCGCAATTGGAGCATCCAGCAGCAAAAAAGACCTGGCTTGGGAATGGTTGAAATTCAGCGGCAGCGAGTTCTTCCAGCAATATATGTGGGATGAACAGCGTTCGCAGAGTATGCCAGTCATCAAGGCAGCTGAGAAATGGCCTTCTGTTCAGGAGATTGGACAAATGGACATTATTCTGAAGCAAATGGGCCAGCTGTGGACACCACGTTATCCATACCGCTCCGGTCAACCGCGCTATATTCTGTCAGAGAATGTAGAACGTGTTCTGTTAGGTGAACTAGGTGCGGCCGAAGGAATGAAGAAGGCTCAGGAGGAAGGCACTAAATGGTTGGCCGATCAGCAGTAATGCTATGATGTAGACTATAGAGAAGTCTTGCCCTGGCAAAATGTAACTGACTAATGTATTCATACGGAAAATGTGCCGGCATAAGGCGATACCTAATTCGATAGGGAGTTGTCCATAAAGCATGAATGGGCTGCTTGGGACAGCTCTATTTTTTACACGGATTGATGTGTGTGCTTAGGTGGGCACTTCGCAAATGGACCGTTGTTCCAAGCGCATTATTCTATGATTTTCCAAACGATCGTCGCAGGACAAGAACGTAGTCCCATAAGAACCCGCGCCCAGCGCGGTTTTTCTGTTTTATGCCGAAAATGGACAAGAACATGATTAGACATTCGTTTGTCGAAGACACCGGATATATTTGAATTGCATAAGAAGAGGACGATAATTATGAAAGTCCGCTGCTATAGAGAAATAGGCGAGTTGATTCTTCTTAATAGAGAAAAACACGGCTTAACTTTCAAAATATTGTAAAATCAAAATTAGTATAGTAACCTATTTGTATAATATTCCCACTAAAGAATATTATATTGTTTTATTCTATTTAGGAGGTGAGAAAATGAAGAAAAAATTTCTAGCTATCGTTTTTGCATTCGTTATGTGTGCATCAGTATCTAGTACTGCTCTAGCCGATGGTAGAGGAGGTGGCAAAGACCTTCCTGGTGGCAATCCTCCTCCTCCTCCAGCCTATTGCCCTAACGGAATTCATGGGCCTTGTTATTTGCCTTAGAGAAATTTATGCACCTTAGATATTGCCTGATTAATGCAATGATTTGGCGGGAGAATTCCTCCCGTCACTTCATTTCTAAGACGGCCACTTTGTTAATACAACTCCCTAATATAACTCCAAAGATTCTTACTTAAAAAGCGAATATTAGGGGGAGTGTGTCAAATAGTTTATTATACTCCGGTCTAATACTTTATTTTCTCCATACACTTGTCTGGGGTATAGAAACAACATAGTTATGAAACAGACATTAAGGTTATGAAGTTGTCTGATAATAAAAGTTGGCACAACAACCCAGACATCATAAGCCGTCCTGAAATCTCAGGACAGCTTTATTTTTTTAATGGAGACTAAGAGCAAATTGTTGAACAATTATTATTGTTTGGTGATAAAAAAGTTGGATGCTTCGCAGCCTTCTTTTTGCTTCCTCTCAGATATCATGGCGCGATTACGGAGTATTGAATCGTTTTGCAACGGCCCCCCTGTTCCGTGTAAGATAATATGGAGGGGGCTTGTCATTATGACGGTAGGGCTCCGTTCAACGGAAACCTTTCTTTAATGATAAAAAGTTCGGTGAAACGTTAAAGCGAATTTGGCAAGAAAAGCTTCAGCTTGCGCAGGGTCATTCCTCACGGAGCGGGCTTCGAATAGAGGTGAATGAATATTGCCGACGATTATGGTAGTGGATGACGACGCCCTTGTCCGCGAACTGGCAGGGCTGTTATTAAGAGACGAAGGTATGGACGTCGTAGAGAAAACGGATGGTCTCGAAGCCTGGGATTATTACTTGCATCATTCCGTCGATTTAATCATTTTGGATATTATGATGCCCGGCATGGACGGTTGGGAGCTGTGCAGAAAGCTGCGGGAGGCCGGGGACAAGCCGATGCTGATGGTCACGGCCAAAAAGGAGTCGCTGGACAAAGTCAAAGGCTTTCGATTGGGGACGGACGATTATTTGACCAAACCTTTTGATCCGATGGAGATGGTTATGCGGGTCAAGGCACTGCTTAAAAGGTATCGGATCGCTACCTCCCATATCGTGAAGCTCGGTCGAGTCATTCTCGATAAAACGAGCTACCAGGTTCACTTTTCCGATACGGGCGAAGAATGGGCTCTTCCTTTAAAAGAATTTGAGCTGCTTTACAAACTGGCCAGTTATCCCGGGCAAATTTTTACGCGCGACATGCTGATCCGCGACATCTGGGGTTACGCGTACAACGGGGATGAACGCACCGTGGACACGCATGTCAAACGTCTGCGCGACAAGTTTGAGCAGTATGCCGAAGATTTCCGCATCGTAACGATGCGCGGCATGGGCTACCGTCTGGAGGCGTATCATGATTAACTCGCTCTATGCCCGCGTCGTGTTCACGTTTCTGGGAGTCGTCATAGTCAGCCTGCTCTCGGTTTTATTCGTTCAAAGCTATTTCTACAAAGGCCATATCGAAGCGACAGTGGAAGAGAAGATGATTGGCAATGCCCAAATGATCATTCAATTATATAAGAAATTGGCTCCGAAGGATGCGAAGGCTTTCGTGGAAGTAAGCAATTCTATGCCCTTTTATAAGATACGATTTTATGACAGCGCTGGAACGCTGCTGAACCCGGGGAGCGCTGCTCCAGACCGGCAGAAGGATCAAACTTATCTGCAGCAAGTGCTTAAGCAAAACAAAATTTATCACAACGGGTCCAGCGATGATGACGAGATTACGGTTGGCCTGCCTTTTGCGCTGAACGGTTCGCCGCACGTCTTGTTGGTTACGACTCAGACCAGTTTTGTCCTCGACGAAATCGATTCCTTGATCCGGTATCAGCAGCTGTTTACTCTCGGTTTGGGAAGTATTCTGGTGTTGATCGCTGCGCGGTATATGGTCAGGCCCCTTCGGAAGCTGACGCATGCAACGCAAAGAATGGCCAGGGGTGATTTTAACGTTGGCCTGTCTACCAAACGTCGTGACGAAATTGGACAGCTTACCCTAAGCTTTAACGCGATGGCGGCTGAATTGGGAAGGCTGGATATGCTCCGTCGGCGGTTTGTTTCCGATGTATCCCACGAAATCCAATCTCCTCTAACGTCGATCAAAGGATATACCCGTGTGCTGAAGATCAAGTCCATGGACGAGAAAACCCGTATGCGGATGTTGAATATTATCGACGAGGAGAGCGACAGGCTGTCCCGGCTGTGCGACGATCTGCTGGAATTGACCAGCCTGGAGCACGAGCATGCAAAGCCCGCCCCGCAAAAGTTTTGTCTCGACGAGCAACTGCGTAAAGCTGTCATTCGCCTGGAACCGCAATGGTCTGCCCGCAATCTGGATATGCAGCTAATGCTGGAACCGATAACCATTGTGGCGGATGAAGACAAGATGAATCAGGTGTGGAACAACTTGCTTGGCAATTGCATCAAATTTACCGCCGATCATGGAAAGATAATGGTGGAGTCCTTCAAGAAAGGCGAAAGCGCAGTCGTCCGAATGACGGACAATGGAATCGGCATACCTGAGGAGGAAATCAGCCAAATTTTCAAACCGTTCTACAAAGTGGATAAAGCGAGAAACCGCAATGTTAGCGGCAACGGAATCGGTCTTTCCATCGTCAAGCGAATTGTCGATCTTCATCATGGAAAAATTGAAGTGTCCAGCAGATTGGGGGGCGGAACCTCCTTCTCGATCACACTTCCCCTCGAAGATACAAAGCCCGAATTGTAATCCTCCGTTCAAACTGAGGACAAATTCGGGCTTTATACTATCCTCGAAAGCCAATTTTATATATTTTGATCAGAAGGAGGACCAAAAATGAAAGTATTGATTGCCATCTTGACCCTCCTGACATTCAGCATGTCGGGAACCTATGTCCAGGCGAAGGAGAACCGGAAGCAGCCGCCCCCCGCAACCGCAGCCGCCGAACGCCAGCTTTGGCAATCGAAAGGGTATGGCCATATAATCGAAATAGAAGGCCAATCCGTTAAGGTCTACAGCTACACCAAGGACAGCTTGGTACCGTTCGGGAAAGGGAATATCGATAACAACGGCGACATTTATATTAATGAAATTTACGACAACACCAAATCCCTGGAGCAATTTAATGCCCCACGATTTCCGATGGGCCGCTTCGTTAACGGCAGCTTGACCGATGGCTTGGGGTACGTGCAGCATCTCACACGGATCGATAATCTTCCCAAGGTGAAGTATAACGGATTCAGCAATGATCCCGTACAAAATTTTGAAGTATTCTGGCAATCCTTTGAAGAGAATTTCAGTTTCTTTCCGCTCGTCAAAGTGAATTGGAAAGAGGTGTACAAAGAGTATCGGCCCAAAGTTGGCGCCGCTACCTCCGAGAAGGAACTGGAGGACATTTTGACGCAAATGTTTCAAAAGCTGAACGACGGACACAGCGTCATATTCGGTAAAAAGGGTATGATCTTCTCCAAGTCCAAAGTTGAGCGAGAGGAATTTTTCGAAGCCAATTCGAAGTCGATGCAACGAAACGTCGAAGACGGATATATAAAAGGGGCGGTAAAGAGCAAGCTCGACGGGCGCATTGTTTATGGCCAAACGAAAAGCGGCGACGCTTACATCAAGCTGATTGGTTTTGACGAGTCCGATCCGCAGAAAGTTGACCAAGCGCTGGCGGAAATGGTGCAGGATCTGGCGAACTGCCGCAACTTTATGATCGATATGCGCTTTAATGAGGGGGGCGAGGACTTCTTCGGGTTAAAAATAGCCGGCTTGTTTGCCGAGAAACGCAAGCTGGCGTATGCCAAACAGGCCCGAACAGGCGGATACGAGCAATTCTCCAAGCCTACGCAGGTATATATCGAACCGGGAGCAAAGCAGTTTTCAGCTGACAATATTGTGGTGCTGACCAGTCCGCTAACGGTAAGCGCCGGCGAGACAGGGACGATGGCCTTAAAAGCATTGGACAAAGTAACGGTTATCGGGGAAAAGACGTGCGGATACTTTTCGGACATGCTGCTTAGACTGTTGCCGAACAAACAGTTATTCTCCCTGAGCAACGAACGCTATACATCGCCTGACGGCACTAATTACGAGCAGCGCGGCCTGCCGCCGGACGAAAAGATCATGATCAAGCAAGCCGATATTGATGCCGGCAAGGACCCGGTGATGAACCGAGCTTTGGAATTGCTTAAAAAGAAGCTATAAGGGATATCCCTTTCACTCATCGGGACTCCTCCAATGGGATAAAATACAAGCCCCTGGCAAATGTAAATGCCGGGGGTTTTTGGGCGTTCATTCCGCAAAATCACCGGTCATCATGCGAAATTACCTGGGCCCTTTCTAGAGGATCACAAAGCGCGCCTTGTATTGGTTTCTTACCCCCGTATAGTCCGAATTGAACCTGGTGGAGGGACTTTGGAAATGTGCCTCAGAAAACGCTGATTTGTTGTAGACTGAGAAGGATTTAGCTAAGAGGCAGCTATAATTCTAATATACATTTACATTACGAATAATCCGAAGATATACTAATTGCAGTGGATATATCATCCAATTTGTTCTTAATCAATGAAAGATCACTAAATTATAAAGAGGGGTTGCATTAAACTGAGCTTGTTTGTTTATGCGGTCACAAGCTAATTTTGTACAGCCCTGTTCCTTTGCCCGATCGGGAGTGGTTTCATAATTACTCCTTCCATTGATCGATATGATGTATTATGGCGTCATATAAAAATTCGGCTAAATCTTCATCGCTATGTTCGAGATAATAATTTGAAATCCCGAGGGTGATCCTATTAAAATTTCCATCGAAGAAATCAGCAGAGATCAAGAAGAGGAGATCCGCATCAGGTGTCATGAAGTGGATGACGAAATAAACGAGATTGTAAATAAGCTGACAACAGAAGCTCTCGTTATACTGGGATATCAGGATGACAGTGTGAGCCGTATTAATCTCAGTGATATCTATTATTTCGAGGCCGTTGACGGAAAGGTGTTTGTGTACAGCAAGAACAAGGTGTATGAAGTCAAACAAAAGCTGTATGAGCTAGAGGAATTATGCAGTGAAAAGAACTGTTTTCGTGCATCCAAATCTACGATTTTGAATATTGCCAGGATTGCAAGTATTCATCCGTCTATAAGCGGCCGGTTCGTAGCATTGCTTGATAATGGGGAACGTGTAGTTATCTCAAGACAGTATGTACCTGTGCTCAAAAACAGACTTGGATTATAAGGGGGATCGACATGAGGTTTTCTGAATTTGTAAAAGAGACCATTAGGGAGTTCTTGATGATCTTCGCATCCGTAGTCATTATAATTACAATTTTACGGCAAATTTTTGCTCCCGATATAGCCTTTGATCTGAAGTCGATATATATCCTTATGGCCTTTTCATTTTTGAGTGCATTAACGGGAATTATTTTGTATGCTCCTCATGGGATAAGTGAGAAGAGAATGCGTGTCCGAATTGTCGTCCATTTCTTCACCTTAGAGTTCCTTTTGATTTCTCTTGGCAGCTTAATTGGTGCTGTAAGTAGTGTATCCGGCGCACTCACTCTTGCAATCGAAATTGCAGTGGTTTATGCCATAGTTCGTCTATTGTCCTATGAGAATGATAAAAAGGAAGCAAACAGGATCAACGAAAGACTAAAGGCAGTTAAGAAAGGAACTTACGAGTAGTCTATACAATCATAAAGCAGCATTTAAGGCTCTTTAAAAGAAGGCGGTAAGCTCTATGCTTACTGCTTTTTTGCATCTTATTGGTTCGTGGATACAGCTTATCGTTTTTCTATATACACCCTTTTCGCAGTTTTTTATGATGAGTTCATTAGAATATCTAGAGTTGAAAATCCTATTCGGGATTTATGAAATTGATTTTCATTTACTATTAAGTGGGGGTAGAACATGACGACCTGTATTATGGAGGATGTGCGTACGATAATCGAAGTTTCAGACGTGGTCAAAAAATACAATAATCTCGATGTGATGAAAGGGGTTAATCTGAGCATACGTGAAGGTGAGATATTTGGGTTGCTAGGACCTAATGGGGCTGGGAAGTCTACGTTGATGAATACTATATTAGGACTTTTACGTTTTAACAGTGGCTCAGTGAAGATATTCGGCAAAGACTTTTCAACACATGCAACAGAAATTAAACGTGAAATTGGTTACGTTCCTCAGGAAATTGCTGTATTTGAAACGTTAAATGCGATAGATAATGTCACTTATTGGGGCGGATTGTATGGTCTGCGAGGAAATGAGTTAGCACAACTGGTTAAGAAGGCACTGGAGTTTACTGGTCTGTGGGACAGAAGGAAATCGAAAGTGAGCACCTTTTCAGGCGGCATGAAGCGAAGGCTCAATATTACTTGTGCGATTGTGCATAAACCGCGTGTTCTATTTATGGACGAACCGACGGTTGGGGTTGATCCGCAAACACGCAATCATATCTTGGAATCTATCCGTTTAATGAACAAAGAAGGCACGACGGTCATTTATACGACTCACTATATGGAAGAGATTGAAGCAATTTGTGACCGTGTTGCTATCATGGATTTTGGTCAGTTAATTGCACTTGGGACAATTGACGAATTAATCGCAGACCATATCCACGAACAGTGCCTAAGATTGGAACTCACTGCTAATACAGCGGAAGCTGTCAAATTAATCGAGTCCTTTGATGGAGTATTGTCCTTTAGTGTTAACAAAGAGATATTAGAAATTAAACTAGACAAAGATGACAGTTGTATTCCTCTTATATTGGAACAATTAATCAAGCAACACTTTAATATAAAATATATGGCAGTAGAAAAACCGGATTTGGAAACTGTTTTCCTCCAATTAACAGGTAAAAAGTTGCGTGATTAATTCGGAAAAGAGGATATGCAATGAGTATTTTGTTCCAGATGTTCTATACGGTTAAACGGATGATCATGAATCCAAAAGCAATTTTGATTAATCTGCTTACCTATGCCATCATTATTCTCATTTTGGGTTCGGTATTCGGTAGTACATATGATATACAAAGGTCATTGGGGAAGGTCACAATAGCTTATGCAAACCTTGATTCAGGCAGGTATGGCGCTATTTTTGATGCTGTTTTACATTCAAATGATGTTACTCAGCTTGCGGAACTAAAGCCGGTTAAGTCATTAGATGATGGAAAAGTTCTTATTAAAAAGGATAAAGCAGATGCCATTATTTATATTCCTGATAATTTCTCTGACGATAGAGATCTCCCCCATGTCGTCAATGTCTACTTATCAACAGATTATGGTGTACCTACGCTGGTTGTTAAGAACATTGTAAGTAGTCTAACCAATTTGATGAATACGTCTAGCGTTATTTACAACATAACAGGACAAACAGAAGTTGATGCGATGGGTTCCGAGCCGCAGAAGAATAATGAAGAGAATGTAAAAGAACAATCCTTAACAAGCTCAAGTTCAAATTCAAGTTCGCAGGCGACGACTGCGATGGGGTATTACAGCATAGCGATGATACTGATGCTGTTATTATACGGGCAAGAATACGGGATTTTTATGGCGGCTGAAGACTACTTGGGCACTTTAGGTAAACGAATGCGCTTGTCTGCTGTGAAACCGTATGTACAATATATTGGCAAAGGACTTGGTTTATCATTGGTGACATTTTTCCAAGGGGTCATCTTACTCTTGCTTACAAAGTACGTATATGGCGTGGATTGGGGAAACCATATTATAGTTGTACTTCTTACTTTGTTTATATTATCCATACTCGTTACACTACTTGGGATGATGCTGGTTATTATTACACGTAGCATTCAAAAAGCACAATCATTATCCAATTTTATAACGCTTGGGGGGACTTTCATCGTTGGCGGTTTTGTAATCGTGGACTTTGGATCACTTGCCTATCTATCACCAAGCTATTACGCTAAGACTGCTCTTTTCAATGTTGTATATGGGAATCAAGTGGAACAGGCACTTATTAATATAGGCGTAATGATATTGATTTGTGTCGGATTTGTGCTTGTAAGCCTGGTTGCTTCGAGGAGGACGGCAGAATGACAATATTTCTTAATTGTATTAGACGTGTTTTCCAGAAGGGTTGGAGTTTGTTGTTTATTTTTGTTATACCGATTTTACTGATTGTCTTTTTGATTGTGGTGACATCTCAGGAAGTTCAATATGAAGTTGGGATAATAGATGAAGACAATACCTTGTTTACTCAAGGTTTTATAGAACAATTGAAGGGGCAGTACGAGATTATCAATCTGACGAGTAATGATGATGTCAAAGGAATGGTTATTAATTCAGAACTAGACGGCGGGTTGCTTTTTCAGCAGGGCTTCACCGAAAGCCTGTTGAATGGTGAGGACGTCTCTGTATTAATCTATGACTTAGCAGGTACTGACATCTTTGGTCCTGTAAAAGTGTATGTGTCAAGCTATGTATCTTCTGCAAAACAAATTGCAAGAGCGTCTGGAGGTGATCAGGAAATTTTTTACCAAGGCATGGACCTTTACAAAAACAGTGCGTTCAACGTTACATATGAAAGTGCACTTAATTATGCAGGCTCAGAACGAGACGTCAGCAATGCGGTAGAATCATTAGGGTTTATTGCTTTTGGTATGGTATTTCTCATGACATTCTCCTCCAGTATAATCCTGCAGGATAAATTATCAGGTGTGTATGATCGTATTGCAGTTACGCCCGTTTCAAGATTAAGCTATCTCCTACAAAACATGCTGGCATGTTTTGTGATCGCTGCTATTCAATCAGTACTGTTACTGAGCATTATATCTAGCATAGTAGATTTTTCATTTGGGCAGACCTCTGAGGAGAAACAAGAAGTGTTGCTCGTGTGCTTGGCTTTCTCTCTTGTTTGTGTCGCCCTAGGTGTAGCAATCAGCAGATTCTCGAACACCCGCCTAATGGCTGGTTCGCTTTCGACTTTAATTTACTTTCCTATGCTAATGCTTGGGGGTTGTTTTTGGCCGCGGGAGATTATGCCTAAATTTGCGCAGCAGATCGGAGATTTTTTTCCGACGGCATGGTTTTTGCAGGCAGGTAGAGATGTTATAGCCGGGAAAGGTATTGCTGCTGCCTCACAGCAACTGATATATATGCTTAGCTTTGCAGCTCTACTTATATTTGTTTCCTTTATCGTAAAAAATGAAAAGGTAAGGACGTGATATGAACATAGAGAAACAATTTTGATAGATCAATAAAGTGCTGATGCTGTCAGAATTGTGCGTAAACGGGGAGAGTTGATGCATATTATAATCGGAAAAGAGGTTTTGAATCAATGAATAACAATATTATTTGGGGGATAGTATTATTAGCGCTGAGTTTGTTTTTTAAGCCATTATTGGCGATGGTGGGGCTGAATGAAAAGTTGTTAGGATTGTACTGGCAAGGTGAAACTGTGTTTTCATTGAGTCCATTCTTAGTTCGGATTATTCTTGCAATAATTGGGATTATCATGCTTATCATCGGTGGTATGCAAGCTGCAAAGCAGAAGAATACATAGTGAATTCTAGTGGTTCCACACTTTCTTTTTTACGCGTTTATCAAATGTCCCGAAAATTCTAATAAAATCAACAAAATTAGTTTACCTATGTCCCACAAAGTTCCCACTGAGCACTTAAAGTTTGCCGCGATCATTTTGTGCTCAAATGGGGTATCAAATAAAGTCCAAAAAAAGAAGGGCCTGTGCACAATATCTGCAGGCTCTTCTTTTTTTTGGGCGGACGGCGCAGCCGTTTCAGCTTGTACCATTGACATTATAGGAGGCAAAAGATAAGATACAGGTTATTATTCGTAATAATTACTATTAAATATCGAGGTGGTTGTAGAATCTTCATAAACAGCAGCTTCAATTCATGATTAGGATTCAGGCCGGCAGTACAAAGCAGCCCGATTTTGGGCTATAATGAGAATAGTTCTCAATTAAAAAATGATGCGTTGTATATATGAAAGAGGTGAAAGCGACATGAAGGTGGGGGAAGCAGATTGGTATGATATTGAAAGCCTGCAGCTCAGGCATAATGCACTCGCGGAAGGACTGAACGGCTTATATCGTCCGCATTCGACAAAGAGCAGTCTACAGATTCCGGAGCAGTTCGGTGAAGGTTACTGGGAGCGGTTCAGGGTCAGTTCCGCTATTGAGATTACTGTGTGTGAGTTGTGCTTCCTTGAGAACGTCGAGATGCGCAGCAGCGAACAGAAGGGCACCTTCAAATGGAGCTACTGCCTGGGTGCGCCGATTGAGTGGCAGGTCCGGACATCGAACCGTGATTATCGCCTTAACCACGGGGAACTTTCTGTATTCGGGCATCAGCCGGCGGATTGTGTGGGGATGTATCAGGCCGGAATGCCGTATTACGGAATTACCGTCAAGGCAGATCCGTATTTATTCGAACCAGTGCGCCAACTCAGTAGTGAGGCTGGCCGGCAGGAGCCTTTTCAGACGCATACCGCTACTCCGCTGATGCAGCGGATCTTCCAGGAGATGCTCCGCTGCAGCTTTGAAGACAGCCTCAAGCGGATCTATCTTGAAGGGAAGGTTATGGAGCTGACCGCTGTATATATGCATGAAGCGCTGGGCAGACCTGTGGTGCGTTCAGCTCTGTCCAGAACCGATATCGATTCGCTCCTTAGGGCCAAAGAGATTCTGGATCATGACCTGCTTGCTGCTCCCGGCATCCAGGAGCTCTCTAAGCGGGTATGTCTTAACGAAAACAAACTGAAAAAGGGCTTCAAGCAGCTTTTTGGCATGCCGGTTCATGCTTATATTATTGATAGCAGACTGAAGGCTGCGTATCGTCTACTCGAAAACGGCTCATCCACAGTAACTGCTGCAGCGGTTATGACGGGCTTCAGCAATCCCAGCTTTTTTGCCGAGAAGTTCCGCCAGAAGTATGGCTCCGTCCCCTCACGCTACTTCGGCAGAGCCTAGCTGTATCAGAATAATCCGTTTCTGTATGCCAATCCTCCCGATTCGGGTGTCGGATAAAGTTGTTTTATGCGATAGTTACAATTGATAATGATTATCAATTAACCGCAGGGAGAGATTCGAAATGATCAAAGCAAAAAGACTTCAAACCAAGGATTACATATTGATCGGTATCTTCAGCATTCTAATTTATGCGGTCAATGCCATTGTTGGCTCCATATTGACCCCTGTAATAGGAGCGGCGGCTATGCCGCTCATTGCTGGTTTTTGTCTCTTTTTCTCAGCGGTTGTGTACCTGGTCATGGCGATGAAGGTTGCTAAAAGAGGGGCTCTGCTAGTGCAAAGCATTGTTAACGGACTGGTGTATACCCTGATGGGAGTTCCGCTGATGCTGGTATTCTTCGCACTGGCCGGGCTGTTCGGTGAAGCTGTTCTGTTCTGGGGAGACGGAACCCAGTACAGAAGACTGACCAGACAATCACTTGCGTACGCGGTCTACGGCTGCTTCTATGGCATGGGCACCACGGTAACCATTTATGTCTACGGCAGCGCTTATCTCTCCGGCATGTTTGATGCAGATACGCTGGATAGAATGTTGTACTTTGCTTACTCTCCGGCATGGATTTCTGCAAGCATTATGTTTGCCTTCGGAATGACGCTGCTCGGCAGCGGCTTCGCCTCCAGGCTGCTGAACAAGCATTTCATCAAAGCGGGTGTCATCCGATGAAAGGTAATTCCGAGGCGCTGGGACTGCTGAAGACTGTATCCGGCAAAAAAGGGCTTCTGGTTACAGCCAGCATCTTCACCATACTCTCCAGTCTACTGCAGGTCGTTCCCTTTGCAGCGGTATACCGCATCATCGAGGAGCTGCTGCTTCATGCCCAGGATATTGGCGGAATTAACAAGAACCTGGTTGTGCAGTGCGGGATTATCGCCTTACTGTCGCTGCTGGGCTCCTTAATTACCCTCTATATCGGAGGGATGTGTTCGCACATCGCCGCATTCAACATTCTTTATGAGCTGCGGGTACGGCTGTCCGACCATGTAGCCAAAGTGCCGATGGGTTATCATACCCGGACTGCTACCGGAGAGCTGAAGAAGATTATTGAGACCAGTGTAGAAAAAATAGAGAAGTTTATCGCCCACCAGCTGCCTGATCTTGTAGCAGCGGTGATTGTCCCGCTGCTGCTTCTGGGGTATTTGTTCTGGTTGGATTGGGTTATGGCACTGGTGCTGCTGCTGCCGATCGGGGCAGGCTTCTGGCTGCAGGCCAGAGTGTTCGGGAGTGAAGGCGGACAAAAGGTGTACCGGGAGTTCCAATATGCTGTAGAAGAGATGAATGCAACGGGTGTGGAGTATGTGAGAGGCATGCCTGCTGTCAAGGTGTTTGGTATTACCGCAGATTCCTTCTTGACCTTCCGGGACGCGGTGACCCGCTACCGCGATATTTCCCTGCGGATTACGAACCTGTGCAAAACCTCGTACAGCCTGTTTTTTGTTATTATCGGCTCGTTGTTTGTCTTCGCAGTACCTGCAGGCATTCTGCTGGCAAGCGGAGAGGCTGGCAGCCAGTCGTTCGCTGTTACGATGATCTTGTTCCTGCTCATCAGTCCGAGTCTGTCAGCTCCGCTGCTGAAGCTGCTCTTTCTGGGTGGGGGCATGAGAGAAATCGTTGAAGGCAACAAGCGAATTGAGGCGGTGTTTGCCGAGAAGCCGGTAAGTGAACCGGAGTCGCCGCGGCTTCCCTCCGGATATGATATCACTTTCGATGACGTGTCCTTCGCCTATGAACCCGAGGATAGTATGAATTACAAGCAAATCCTGTCGGGGATCAGCTTCACGGCCAGAGCCAGCGAAATGACAGCGCTGGTGGGGCCGTCAGGGGGAGGCAAGTCGACGATTGCTAGTCTGCTACTGCGTTTCTGGGATGTGCAGCAGGGCCGGATAATGATCGGCGGCGTGCCTGTTCAGGAGATGGGCACCGAGAAGCTGATGGATACAGTCTCCTTCGTATTCCAGGATGTGCACCTGTTCTACGATACGATTGAGGAGAATATCCGCATGGGCAATACCAGGGCAACGAAAGAAGAGGTTATCGCTGCAGCCAAGACAGCCTGCTGCCATGAATTTATCGGGCGGCTGGAGTCCGGCTACGATACCAGAATCGGGGAAGGCGGCACCTATCTGTCGGGCGGAGAAGCCCAGCGGGTGGCCATCGCCCGCGCGCTGCTCAAGAATGCCCCGATTCTTGTGCTGGATGAAGCAACGGCCTATGCCGATGCCGAGAATGAACGGAAGATTCAGCAGGGGCTGGCAGAGCTGGTCAAAGGCAAGACGGTGCTGATTATCGCCCACCACCTGTCTACGATCCAGGGGGCTGAACAGATCCTTGTAGTGAAACAAGGTCAAATCACAGAACGGGGAACCCATGAGGAGCTGAGGGCGGACAAAGGCCTGTACGAACAGATGTGGCAGTCGCATATCGCTGCCGCCAAGTGGAGACTGGGGGAGGAGACAAAGGGATGAACCAATATTTCCATAATATTTCGGGCGGTAATACGCGCAGCCTGCTGCCTTCCGCTTTTGCTGCCATTCTGGACGGCATCGCCAAGGTTGTACCTGCCGCTCTGCTGGCAGATATCTTCAACACGATCTATCTCTCCTTCGCTGAGCCGGAAACCGGCCTGAACCTTGGCCGGATGTGGACCGTAAGCGTGATTCTGCTGATCTGGCTGGTTGTGGAGTATGCGGCCTATTCCTATCTGTACGACAAAACCTATACAGCAGCCTACGGCCTGGCTGCTTCCGGCCGGCTCAGCCTGGCGGAACACATCCGCCATCTATCCCTGGGCTTCTTCGGGCGGCGGGACCCGGGAGATATTACGAACCTGCTCTTAAGCGATTATGGACAGGTGGAGCAGACCATTTCGCACAATGTGCCGCAGCTGATTAGTGCGGTCATGCTGCCGGTGCTCGCGCTGGCCGGCCTGCTCTTCGTGGATTGGCGGATGGCGCTGGCGATGTTCGCAGCCATGCCGTTCGGTGTTCTGCTGCTCTGGCTGACCGATTCACTGCAGGCTCGCTTAAGCGAAAATCATGTACGGGCCAAGAATGAAGCGGCCAGCCGTCTGCAGGAATACCTGTCGGGAATACGCGAGATCAAAGCCCACAATATGGGCGGCAAGCGTTTTGAGCGGCTGCGCCTGTCCTTTGATGAACTGAAACGGGCGTCTATCCGGCTGGAAGGCATCATGGGCCCGATGATTATGGGGGCGATGCTGCTCACCCGCTCCGGCCTCACACTGATGATCGTGACCGGGAGCTATTCGCTGGCCGGGGGCAAGCTGACGCTGCCTGTCTTTCTGCTGTTTCTGCTGGTCGGGACCAAAGTCTTCGAGCCGCTTACGGTTGTGCTGATGAATTACGGCGAGATACGTTATTCGGCCTACAGTGCGCGGCGGATTATGGACGTCCGGCAGGAGCAGCCTCTGCAGGGAAGCGGAAGTATTCCTTCGGGTGCGCCGATTGTATTTGATCATGTGACCTTCGGATATGATGCAGGGAAACCTGTGCTGAAGGACCTTTCTTTCACGATTCAGCCGCATACGATTACGGCACTGGTAGGACCGTCAGGCAGCGGGAAAAGCACGGTTACCCGCCTGATTGCCAGGTTCTGGGAGATTCAGAAAGGCACAATCTCTATCGGGAGTCAGCCGCTTAGCGGCGCTGATCCGGAGCAGCTGCTGTCCGAAATATCAATGGTGTTCCAGGATGTGTACCTGTTCCAGGACACGATCGGCAACAATATCCGGATCGGTAATATGAAGGCTACCCAGGCAGAGATCGAAGCTGCGGCCATGCGGGCCTGCTGCCATGAGTTCATCACCGCACTGCCCCAGGGCTATGACACTCCTGTAGGTGAGGGCGGCTCCACTTTATCGGGAGGTGAGAAGCAGCGTGTATCCATTGCCCGTGCACTGCTGAAGGATGCATCGATTGTACTGCTGGATGAAGCTACGGCTTCGCTGGACCCGGAGAATGAGACGGCTGTGCAGCAGGCGATCAATGAACTGGTGGCGGATAAGACCGTCATTCTGATTGCCCACCGGCTGAAGACGATACGCAATGCAGACAAAATTATTGTTCTCGATCAGGGGGAACTGGCGGAAGAAGGGACACATGAAGAGCTGCTGGAGCATCACGGATTGTATGAGAAGCTGTGGGATACCCAGCAGGGAGCTGAAGGATGGAGAGTGAAATAGCCAATGCGTGCAATTTTTGACCCGCGCACACAATTGCTTGTAGTGCTGGTCACGAGCGTGGCTGTCTTTTGGGCCGGTATGGATAAGGTCTGGATGGTTACCATCTTCATGGCCGCCTACCTGCTGGTACAAGGCATGTATGCACCGGTGGTGAAATATCTGTTTCTTGCTGCCCTGCTGATCGGGCTGCAGGAACTGTTGAACCGGGGCGGAAGCGGGGCGTGGAGCTCGCTGCGGTTCCTGACTTATCTGGGACTGCGGTTTATGCCAGTAATGATGGGGACAGGGTCGCTGGGCAGGGTCCCCTCCGGCAAGCTGATATCGGCGCTGGCATCACTTCGTCTGCCCAGAGGACTGCTTATTTCGTTAGCTGTCTGCTTCCGGTTCATGCCGGTGATCAGACTGGAATATGAAGCGATCCAGGTATCTGCCAAGTTAAGGGGAGTTTCCTTTACCTCACCTGTGAACTGGCTGCGTCCCTTGCGTACCTACGAATATACAATAATGCCGCTGCTCATGAGGAGCTTGAAGATATCGGATGAGCTGGCAGCCTCGGCAGCGGTAAAGGGAATAGATGATCCAGGCCCAAAAACAAGTATTCACCGCATTGCATTCGGGCTGCAGGATTACCTCGTGCTGGCGGCTTATGCCTGCTTATTGGCTGCTGTATTCTAGGACGGGGGAAAAGAATGGGGATACAAACGATAATTGAGCTGAATAACGTATCTTTTCAATACAATGATTCCTATGAACAATTAAGCGGGGTGGATCTGACAGTAGCGGAAGGTGAATGTGTTGTCATCACCGGACCGTCTGGAAGCGGGAAAACCACATTAACCCGGATGCTGAACGGACTGATTCCTAATTTCTATGAAGGTAATCTTACAGGCAGCGTCAAACTCAAAGGCAGGGATATCCATGAGATCGAGCCTTGGAGCTTCGGGAGGACGTCAGGCAGCGTATTTCAGGATTCCAGAAGCCAATTCTTCACTTCGGTTGTGGCTGACGAGATTGCCTTCAGCGGTGAGAATTACGGTCTGGATCCGGCGCTGATTCTTGAACGGGTAACAGAGCTGGCAGAGGAATTCCGTATCACAGGGCTGCTGTCCCGCGGGCTCCACAGGCTATCCAGCGGAGAGAAGCAAAAGACGGCCTTCGCTTCCGCCCGCCTCACCGATCCGGAGCTATTCGTAATGGATGAGCCCTCGGCCAACCTGGATATGGCAGCGACCAGGGAACTGGCCGGAATGCTGTCAGCCCTGAAGGCCAGGGGCAAAACCATCCTTATTGCCGAGCACCGGCTGTATTACCTCCTGCCGCTGGCGGACCGGATTATCTACATGGCCGGTGGACAGATTACCGCAGAATGGACCCGGGCCGGACTGCTTGCCCTGACTTCCGGACAATTGGACGCGTATGGTCTGCGTTCACCTGTAATTCCTGAAGGCGTGGCTAACTTCACAGTACGGCAGGCGGAGGATCAGGGGAGGGGAAGCCGGCAGGAGCACCAAGAGCATATCACGGTACAGCATGCGAATATTGCCCCTGGAAGATTTAAGCCAGCGGTTCTGGAGGACCTGAGCTTCGCACTGAACAGAGGGGAAATTGCGGCACTCGCCGGACCCAACGGTGCAGGCAAAACCACATTAGCCAGAACGCTTTGCGGCCTGCTCAAGGAACGGGAAGGGTTGATCCGGATTAACGGGCAGCCGTGCAAGCCCAATCAGCGTCTGCGCAAAATGTGGTTTGTGATGCAGGACAGCGATTACCAGCTGTTCTCAGACAGTGTGCTAAACGAGTTGCTGATGACCCATGAGGATGAGCCGGGTGCAGCCGGACGGGCGGAACGGTTATTAAAGGAACTGGATTTGTGGGAATATCGTGAACATCACCCGGCTTCGCTGTCAGGCGGACAGAAGCAGCGCCTAACCTTTGCGGTTGGACTGATGAACAGGCCGGACATGATCATTTTGGACGAGCCCACCTCCGGATTGGATGGAAGAAATATGCGCCGTGTAGTAAAACTAATCTGGGAGATGGCTGAATCCGGAGTAACTGTGCTCGTAATCACTCATGATTATGAGCTGGTATGCGGTGCCTGCGATCGGCTACTTCTCCTTGATAACAGAAAGCTGCAGGTGGATCTGGCGATTACTCCTGCTACGGTACCAGAGGTAATCCGGCTGATGCAAGCGGGAAAATAAAAAGAGTAGAACCTGCGGACAATGTCTGCAGGCTCTGTTCTTTTTTAATGGATGGTGCTTCAACTTGGAGAAGTTTTTTGGTGACGAAACCAAAAAACTCAAGGGGAGGAAGTCCCCTTTGTATATTCTCCAAGAAAGTCTTTTTTCTTCAAAAAATCGAATCCAAAGAACGACTGCCTATCTTTTTCAGCGCACTCGACCTGCGACCTTATGCGAGAAAATTGAGAAATCGCTCACCCCGAGGAGCAGATGGGCACTGTCGTCAAGGCATTCTTCGCGCGTTACTCGCGGCTCCCTTAGAGAACATCGATACGTTTAGCGGCCTACAACGCAGACTGGAGTTTGACATTCGTTTCCGTTACCAATGTGGGCTTCGGTTGGATCGTCCTGCCCCTTCCATTTCTACATTAAGCCGAGTCTTCGCCGGGTTGACTCACAAAGGCCTTGCCCAGCGGTTGTTTGAGGATCTTGTGGCTCAGTGTCAAGAGGCTGGAATCATCGACGGCACTCATGTAGCCATCGACAGCGCAGCCATTGAAGCCTACGAGAAAAAAAACCAAGCGAAAAAGCGAACTCACCGGCAATGCCAACTGGGGTGCAAAGTTTGACACCTTTGGCAACAAGGTCAAGTGGTTTGGCTATAAATTGCATCTGGCCGTCGATGCCAAGAGTGAACTTCCCATGGCGCTCAAGGTGACCCCTGCCCATGTGAACGACGGAGACGAAGGGCCTGCGCTTATGGCGCCTATCGCCTCGAAATCCAAAACGAAATTCTTCATGCTGGATGCGGGCTATGACCAAATGAAAAACTACAGGCAGCCCGGAGCGTCAAGGCACAAGCCATTATTCCGCTGAATCCCCGAAATGAAAAGGAACCGCCAGCAGGGATCACACGAAAAGGCACGCCCCGTTGTTCGATGGGTTTTCCCATGACGTATTGGGGACACGAAAAGGTACATTTGAAATTCCGTTGTCCGCATGCGACAGGTCAAGTGGATTGTCCTTTAGGCATGGCCGCTCGTCCTCCAATTATGTAATGGTGGTCAAAATCAACAGTCAAACGCATCTCCGGCACTGCGTTACCGCATCGTTAAAGCCGAGGCTGGAAGGAGCTTTACAAAGGAACGTCTGAAAACTAAATAACATGGTAAGATTTGATAAAACGAATGGGGCGTCAAGCATGATTCAAAGACGGTACGAAATAAGCGATGAACAGTGGGAACAAATTAAGGGCATGTTTCCACCCTACAAAACAGGACGTCCGTCAAAATTAAGTGAAAGAACCATGTTTAACGCTTTTCTATGGATCGCTTGAATGTATCTCGAAGAAGCCGGCACCATCGCATAACACCATGTTCACGCTTCGGGCATTCACCCCTCGGCCGGCAGGAGTAAGGAAGCAGATTCGACTGGAGTCATTCAGCTGCAGGGAAGCGGAATCAGCCGGACACATCCGCAGCATTACTAAATAATGAAAGGAATTAAGAATGAAAAGATATATTGAATTTTCTTTTTATCTACCGTTTTTTGATTTGATAGATGACATGTTTGAGGTATTTAGTTTAGAAGAATTAATGAGACAATTAAATATAAGATTTAATTTCATGGAATTATGTGACCAGTATTTATCATATGGCGAAGGACCTAGCAGAGCAGGAAAGGGAGATGTTTTTGTATTCTTTACAAAAGACGATAGGGATAGTTTTATATTAATAGATTTGTTTAATGACTTTACCGATCAGCATAACATGGTGAAATTAGGAGTCCGCTGTGAAATTAAACATGATAACGATAAGCGGATAAGGAATATACTTAATAATATACACTCAAGGGCAGAGATTAAAAGTAAAATAAAAGAGAGTAATGATGATTTACTGAAGTTAGAGATCAACAGCGAAGAGTATCCAAAAGAGATTCGTTATGGAGATCAAAAATACATAAAGAACATTTATTATAACAACATATAGACCTTATGCCACTAGTTCAAGAAGGCAGATACATCATATAACAACGTATTCAGACTGCATCCACACGTCCCTTGGTCTGTAAGAGGCTTTTCGGGGAAGTGAACTCAGCAGACAACACTGCACTGGCTAAGTCCGTCGGACCTCGGGCTACGCCCCTTAAGCCAGTGAGGGTTCGTGATCGTGTTTGAAAGCCACATTAGAGTTAAATACTTAATGTGGCTTTTCTATTTATAAAACTTTGGCATTATAACACTGTTCGATCCCACGACCAGTCTACAACTTTATTTTCATTATTCAGTTGTAGTATGACATTAAAGTTAGCAATTGGCATTAATGTGAGTAACTTAACAATATGGTTTGTGTCTTAAAAAAATAGATTGTAATTACTCATTTGAGCGACTTTTTTATGCTTACAAAGAGAAAAAGGTGTTCGGAGAAAATACAGTAGACTAGGAAAATAAAGTTGTAGACTGAGTACCTAACGATAATCCATTAAATAAATCCGATTGCGGGTACTTGGATGCCGCGCTAGCCGCTTACATCGCATTGGCCATATTGATTATCACCTACAGCAACCACCGTGCCGTCCGATTTAAGCCCGATGGTATGAGCGCAACCCGCGGCAACTGCCACAATATCGCGCCAGCCGCTTATATTACATTGGCCATACTCATTCCAACCCACAGCCGTCACCGTACCGTCTGATTTAAGGCCGATGGTATGATTACTACCCGCCGATATCACCACAATACCGCGCCAGCCGCTTACATCACATTGGTTACGCTTATTCCAACCCACAGCCGCCACCGTACCGTCTGACTTTAGCCCGACGGTATGAAGGTAACCCGCCGCAACCGTCATCATATCACGCCAGTCACTTACATTGCATTGGCCATACCGATTATTACCCACAGTAGTCACCGTGCTGTCCGATTTAATCCCGACGGTATGCCAGTCACCTGCCGCAACCGCCGCCATATCACGCCAGCCGCTTACATTGCATTGGCCTTCATTATTTCGACCCACGGCCACCACCGTGCCATCCGATTTAAGCCCGACGGTACGGCGCCAACCCGCCGCAACCGCCACAATATCGCGCCAGTCGCTTACCTCGCATTGGTCATGTTTATTCCAACCCGCGGCCACCACCGTGCCGTCCGATTTAAGACCGATGGTATGAGCATTACCCGCCGCAACCGCCACAATATCGTGCCAGCCGCTTACCTCACATTGGCCATATTTATTATCACCCACAGCCGTCACCGTGCCGCCTGATTTAAGCCCGACGGTATGGCGATAACCCGCCGCGATGGCGGCCGGCGCGCCGACCAGTGTGTCATATCTTTTAGGCGCAACGGTTTCCATAATCGAATCCCCCGTAATTCATAATTTTATAGATAGTATTGCAGAACCTTCCCGAATTTTCAACGATTCAGTGTGGCCGGTCACCTCACAGCTCGCCTCGGGCAACCGTCTGTTCTGGGAGACCTGATCGTGAATACCTCATATCTAAAGTCATTGATTATTTGCAGTAGACTTCTTATTCAATGTCATTAACAAAATCAGTCCGATGATACATGCTGTGCCAATCCATTGGAAAAATCCGAATGGCTCTTTTAACCAAAATACAGTTGTTAATATAGCGGCTAGTGGTTCCAAACTACCTAGAAGGCTTGTTTCTTTTGCTGAAAGACTCTTTAAACTTTCTATATAGAACCAGAATGCTATCATTGTGCCGAATAGAATAACGAAGATTAAGTATAAATAGGTTTCTAGCGTCCAGTTTTTAAAGTCTGACTGCCAAGGTGGATGGATAAGGCTTAATCCGAAACCACCGATTATCATAGCCCAACCAACAATGACGAGGGAATCGTACTCCTTCAAGAGAGGAATTGCGTATAGGGTATAAAAAGCTAGGGCTATTCCTGATAAAAGACCCCAAACTATTGAGATTTTTGGCACGGATAGCTGAGAGATCGAGCCGTTTGTTAGTAAGAAGAAACAACCAACTAAAGCAAAGCAAATAGTTACCCAATCATTTCGTGTTAAGACAATGTGTTTGCGAAGAATTAAATAGATGATAATCATTATAGGGGCTAAACACTGTAGTAGTGTTGCAACAGCAGCATTACCGGATTTGATTGATGCCATGTACGTGTATTGAACGGAGAGCATACCAACCAAACCGAAGACAAGGAGTTGGAAAGCTGTCTTTCTATTTTTCCATACACTGAATAGTTGTGAACGGTCTTTAATGAAAAACTGAACGGTTAAGAGTAAAGCACCAGCTATGAGCAAACGTGTTGCTACAAGCCAATTTACATCAATTGTGAATTGTTGAAAGAGTTTTTTTGAAACGGTACCACTAATCCCCCACAATATAGCCCCTGTTATAACAAGAAACAATCCTGTTCTTCTAGCTGATCTATCCATGATGATTCCCCACCTTAAAATATAATAATAGTGTTATAATAGGTGAAAAATCTTTTTAATTATATCTATATTGGATGTTAAAGTATAAATATATTGAGGTTGTGGTCATTTGCAAATTAAAAATTTCATGATTGATCAAAACTTAAAAGAGCTCACTGAGCATCGAACGGTCGTACTACCGGTTGCATGTTACGAAACAACGATTAGTCAAAATATAAATGGATATATACCGCTTCATTGGCATGATGAAGTTCAGTTTGTTCTGGTTATAAAAGGGGAAGCAATCTTTCAAATAAATGAAGATAAATTAGTAGTACCACAAGGTAATGGGGTATTTATAAATAGTGGCTGCCTACACATGGCCGAAGAAAAGAAAGAATCGGGTTGTGTCTATATCTGTTTAAATGTTTCTCCTCATTTCGTTTTATCACAAGAGCTGTATACAACCTATGTAACTCCTTATATTCAAGCGACTAATTTACCCTATTTATTTATAGATGCTAATAAGCCTTGGGGGAAAAATATATTAGATGCCATTATGAAAATAAATCAATGGATTCAACAAAAATCCCCCTACTTTGAAATCGATATTACCATGCACCTGACCCTAATTTGGAAAAACTTAATCATTAATGGCTTTCAATTAGAGTACGACCAGATGGAAATGGTAAAGAGCCATCGGATGAAGCAAATGTTGAGTTGGATATATTTGCATTATGCTGAAAAAATCACTTTAGATGATATTGCAAGAGCAGGCCAACTGAGCCGTTCTGAATGCTGCCGATATTTCAAACGAATGTTAAAGATAACTCCGTTGAATTATGTTATGGATTATCGAATACAAAAAAGCTTAGCCTTACTGCAACAAGCAGAATCTAATGTTACAGAAGTTGCCTATAAGGTTGGATTCAACAGCACCAGCTATTTTATAGAAAGATTCAGAAAGGAGATGAATATGACACCCTTAGCCTACAGAAAATCAAAAACGGATAATTACTAATGTTGTGGAGTGAAGTGCTTTTTATTAAGCAAACTAGGGTATATTAAATACATTAATAAATTTTATTTTAGGGGGATGACATGGAAGTTTTTGCAGAATATTTGGCGCAAATTGATAACCCGGTACATCGGGACCGTGTGGAAGTGGTTCTCGCTTGGGTAATCAAGAAATTTCCAAACCTAATGCCGAAAATTGGCTGGAATCAGCCTATGTTCACCGATCATGGCACATACATTATTGGCTTTAGCGTAGCCAAACATCATATGGCTGTTGCCCCTGAAATCGCAGGGATTCATCATTTTTCTGCTGAAATTGTGCAGGCTGGCTATGATCATACCAAGCAGTTGGTACGTATCCGTTGGGATAGTCCGGTTAATTTCTCATTGCTTGAGAAAATGATTGAGTTTAACATTCTGGATAAGGCAGATTGTTCAACTTTTTGGCGGAAATAAAGTCGTCAAGAAGCGAGCAAGCTGCTTGGATTTCAACATATTAAAGGTGAAGTGCTGAATGGAACAGCGCTTCACTTTTTTTTCTGGAAACTTGAGATTGTTTGGTATTAAAAACCGTTTGCTGATTGTATAATATAACAGAATATGTAAGCGTTTACTGAGTATAGGGATTTCATAAGGCACCCCATAGATTTGCAAGTTTGGTGAAGGGGGGGATGAATCTATTCGGAAAATAGAGCACGGGAAAGTGCAGCAAACCATTTAAGGAGGTAGCTTTATATGGTCAAAAAAATGATTGCGGTTTTTTGTGCATTAATTATCACCTTCATGACCGTATCTTTTGTCCTACCGCAAAAAGTGAAGGCCGAGGCTAATTCAGTCGTAGCCCAAAATGGCCAACTGCGAGTTTCTGGGAACCAATTAGTGAATCAGGCAGGAGAAGCGATCCAATTAAAGGGGATGAGTTCCCATGGGTTGCAGTGGTTTGGGCAGTACGTGAATTATGATAGCATGAAATGGATGAGAGACAATTGGGGAATAACTGTATTCCGGCCAGCTATGTATACGCAAGATGGCGGCTATATCAATGATCCTTCGCAAAAAAATAAGGTGAAAGAAGCTGTACAGGCCGCAATTGATCTGGGAATCTATGTGATTATCGATTGGCATGTGCTGGGTGAAAAAGATCCGAATATTTATAAAGAACAGGCAAAAGGTTTTTTTGCAGAAATGGCCAATTTGTATAAGGATTATCCGAATGTGATCTATGAAATCGCCAATGAGCCTAATGGATATGCTACGTGGAACGGCCACATTAAGCCATATGCAGAGGAAATGATTCCGGTCATCCGATCCATTGATACGAATGGAATCATTATCGTAGGAACCGGAACATGGAGCCAGGATGTGCATGATGCCGCCAATAACCCCATCGCCCAAAGCAACATTATGTATACAACACATTTCTATGCTGGAACTCACGGTTCATGGCTGAGAGATCGTATTGATTATGCAAGGAGCAAAGGTGTGGCCGTATTCGTCACAGAGTGGGGAACGAGTGACGCTTCTGGAGACGGTGGTCCTTTCCTTGCTGAATCTAAAGTATGGACGGATTTTATGAAAGACAGAAAACTGAGTTGGACCAACTGGTCGTTATGTGATAAAACGGAAGCCTCGGCTGCATTGGTGCCTGGCGCAAGCCCTTATGGAGGATGGTCTGACGCGCAGTTAACGGCATCTGGTAAATTTGTCAGAGATCAGATAAAGTCAGCGACACCTCCAAGTGACGGTATCGTTTCTGGTAAAACCTATAAAATGGTTAATGTAGGCAGCGGTAAAGCCTTGGACGCAGCTGCTGCAGGCACTGCAAACGGCACAAATGTACAGATCTGGGACGATAACGGAACGGGCGCTCAGCAATGGATAATCACAGATGTTGGCGGAGGCTTGTATAAGGTTATTAACGTCAATAGCAACACAGGTTTGGATGTAGCCGAGATGGGGACTGCCAATGGATCGAATGTGCAATTATGGAGTTATGGCGGCGGCTCCAATCAGAAGTGGAGCATTGTTAAAGTTGGAAGTGCTTATAAATTGATTGCCAGCAACAGCGGGAAAGCTCTGGATGTCGCTGCTGCTGGTACTGAAAATGGAACCAATGTTCAAATTTGGGATGACAATGGCTCAAACGCGCAAAAGTGGAATCTGTATCAGCTAAACTAGCGGGGTGGTTTGAAGAAGGCTCCCGGATTGAATTCAACTCTGCTCAATGTTAATCTAACTAATAGAGATGCATACAAAGGAGCGTTAACCTGATCATGTGGATTACTCTGTAAAGATTAACAATGCGAAAGGATGCCTGTAATAGTGATTACACTATTTTATTCAGCATGCTTTTCTTTGAGCTTACAGGGTATGCAGGGAAAGGTGTAATGTAAACCCATTCTGCGGATACCTTAGGGTATCCGCTTTTAATGTTGTGGGAAACCGTATCTCTATCACTCCTAACCTACATATCCTCCTAATAATGATTGGAGGGATTTTATTATGAAACCGAAGTTAGTCTTGATTGAGGGATTACCAGGATTCGGGAAAACAACAACGGCTCAATTAGTCCATGAAATTCTTACGGAAATGAACCTTAAATCTCAGCTGTTTTTAGAAGGGGATTTGGAGCATCCAGCGGATTATGAGGGAGTCGCCTATTTGGAGAAAAATGAATTCAATGAATTATTGAGTACCCATGGGAAGTTTCGGGATTTGTTGAATAATCGAGTGATTAAACAAGGGAACCATTATTTCCTGGAATATCGAAAAATCGCAAATGAATATGGGCCTGATTTTCCAGATGAGTTATTGCAGGCAGTTACCAAAAATGATGTTTATGAATTGTCGCTTGATCAAAACAGGAAACTGATAACAGAGCGTTGGAAGGGATTTGCAGCAAGTGTTTTAAATGGCTCAGACACCTTTGTTTTTGATTGTTGTTTTATACAAAACCCTGTAACCATTGGGATGATTAAATATGGTGCACAGAAGGAAGACGTTATAAGTTATGTGCTGGAACTGGCAGCGATTGTGGAGCGGCTGAATCCATTGCTGCTTTACGTAGAGCAGAACAATCTTGATCACTCTTTCAGAAAGGCCGTTAGGGAAAGACCTAAAGAATGGTCGGAGGGATTTATTGAATATTATACTAACCAAGGGTATGGAAAAAAGCAGGGTTATACAGGGTTAGAAGGAACCTTGGAGGTACTGAAGGCAAGAAAAGAATTGGAAGAAGAGATATTTAACGGCATAAACTTAACCAAGAAAAAAGTAAATAACTCTTCTTATGAATTAAATGATTATAAGCAAGTTTTGGTGGGGATTTTATCAGAATACTTTAGTTCAGTAAATTAAGCACATATGACAAGCTGAGTTGATTTCAGGCATTCACTGCTGATTTCACTCGGCTTTTTTTTACTTAAGTCTTATATATTGACTTGATATATATTGGTCTGTTATATTGCTAAGTGTGATGTGTAGATATCTTTAAATAAGGAGGAGCTATTCTTGAACACTCAGGATGTTATTTTAGGCTTGCTCATGAAAGAAGCGTTGACTGGCTACGAAATAAAGCAGTTATTGGAGAATGTGTTATCTAATTTCTATAGCTCTAGTTATGGCACGATTTATCCTACGCTTGCCCGCATGGAGAAGGAAGAATTAATAACCAAGGAAATTGTGCCCCAGAAAGGTAAGCCAAATAAGAATGTTTATAACATAACGGCTAAAGGGCGAGATTGTTTTAACGACTATTTACTAGCGCCACTAGAGGGAGACAGTAGTAAGAAATCCGATTTTATGATGAGGCTTTATTTTGGCCGATTTGTGGGGTATGACAAGGTGATTTTTTGGTTGAAGCAAGTACAAGAGGAATCACAAAAAAAGTTAGATCAGTTATTAGAGCAGTATTCACATTATAAAGCTGAAATGCACCCGGCCCAGATCATTTGCATCCAGATTGGGATAGCAGAATATAAAGCTAAACTTGCAACCATTGCCGAGGGATTGTTAAGCATGGAGCAGTTAGTGGAAGGGAATAGCAGTATTTAACGAATTCTGATACATTTAGGAGGGATTTTATTGAAAACAATTTTTGTCACGGGTGCTTCATCCGGCATTGGGAGAGCTACAGTAAAACATTTTGCTGAAAGAGGATGGAACGTAGTAGCCACGATGCGTGCACCTGAAAAAGAAACTGAATTCATCACATTGGACAATGTGTTGGTGTTGCGGTTAGATGTTGAGAAAACAGATACCATCCAATCTGCATTAGCTGAAGCTGTCCAGCGGTTTGGTAAAATTGACGTTCTCCTGAACAATGCCGGATACGGGACAATGGGGCTTATAGAAGTAGCTACGGATGAGCAGATCCGAAGACAATTTGAAGTGAATGTTTTTGGTCTTATTAGTATGACTAAAGCCATGTTGCCACATTTTAGATCTAATCAGGAAGGGTTGCTAATCAATATCTCTTCAATGGGAGGGATCGTGACCTTTCCTACGATGTCTCTGTATCACTCCACTAAATTCGCGGTAGAAGGTTTTTCTGAATCCGTATCTTTTGAATTAGCATCACAAAACATCAAAGTAAAGCTGATTGAACCAGGAGCCATTAGCACGGACTTTGGCGGAAGATCGATGGAGTTCTTTTTTAATGATGACTTAACGGATTATAAATCATTCACTACTGCCTTTCTGGGTAAATTAGGGGAAATGGAAAAAGCTCCAGACTATGCCTCGGCACCAGCACTTGTAGCTGACACTATTTATCAAGCGGCCACAGACGGTACAAGCAAATTCCGTTATGTAGTGGGAGAAGATGCGAAAATGCTCATAAGTATGAAGAAAAATACGGTTGAGGAAGAGTATCTAAGTAATATAGCTCAGCATTTTTCATAAAAGAGGAAGACGGTTATTCTAATAAAGGGAATTACATTTTCCTTGGAGAATAAAATGCCTATCGAATGGAGAATGACCATGAGAGAAGAGATGATGGATACAGGCTTACCCAGCGAACGAGTAGCACGCACGATGACGGCGATGGTCTATGATACCTACGGATCGCCAGAAGTCTTACGTATTGAAGAAGTGGATATCCCTGCACCGCAAGACCATGAAGTGTTGATCGAGGTCCACGCTGCCTCTGTTAATTCCTGGGATTGGGATCTCCTCCGCGGCAAACCGTTCATGAACCGCCTTGGCGGGCTCCGTAAACCCCGTTACCGTATTCTTGGCGCAGATATCGCAGGACGGGTCATCGCCGTGGGTGCCAATGCCAAAAGATTCCGGCCGGGGGACGAGGTTTTCGGGGACCTTTCCGGTTGCGGCTGGGGCGGATTTGCGGAGTATGTATGTGCCAGCGAGAAAGCCTTGTCACCAAAGCCGGCAGACCTGAGCTTCGGGCAGGCAGCGGCTATTCCTCAGGCAGCCGTTCTAGCCTTGCAGGGCATGCGTGACAAAGGAAAGCTGCGAAAGGGCCATCGGGTTCTGATCAATGGGGGCGGTGGCGGAGTGGGTACGTTTGCGGTTCAATATGCCAAATGGGCCGGAGCGGAAGTGACCTGCGTTGACAGCGCCGAGAAGCTGGATATGCTGCGTACCCTCGGGGCGGATCATGTATTGGATTATACCAAAGATGACTTCACCACAAGCGGACAACGATACGATTTAATCCTCGATGTCGTTGGAAACCGTCCGGTTGTCGCGATGAAGCGCGCACTAACGTCAGGCGGTACGTATGTCATGGTCGGCGGTTCCTTTTCTTATATCCTCCTGGCTCTGTTGGTTGCACCGCTGTCTGCCTGGTTTGAAAAAAAGAAAATAGCACTTCTAATCCATAAGCCGAACCACGAGGATCAAATGGTTTGGAAGGAGCTTGTCGAAGCAGGCTACGTAGTGCCAGTTATTGATCGGCAATATCCGTTAAGCGGCGCGGCCCATGCCCTTCGTGATCTTGGAGAAGGCCGTGCGAAAGGGAAAATTATCGTGTGCATAAAAAGTCAGCTAAGCTAACAGTGCTCATCTGATGCAATCGATATTTATGATTTGCCAATTCCTTTATAAGAACACCGGTTGACAATTGCTGGATTTCTCTGTAACTTTAACATAACTAAATAAGAAACCACTAGGGGAGCCTGAATAGGCTGAGACGGGAAAAATGCATTCCTGGACCCTTGAACCTGATCTGGATTATACCAGCGTAGGAAAGTGGAGCCGGACTTTTATTTCATTGTTGGCGTTAGCCTTATATGGATTTTTGAGCCGCTCCATGTGGAGCGGCTTTTTTGCGCGTTTTCTTATTTACTCAAACCTTAAGGAGGAAATAAGATGCTGAATCAAGAGAAGAAACATGAGGTTGATCTGTGTGCTTTTCCGGGAAGTCACAAGGTGTATGTGGAGGGCTCACGGCCTGATATTCAAGTTCCGATGCGCGAGATTACATTAAGCCGAACCTCGGGTACGGCCGGAGAAGCGGAGAATGCTCCTGTCCGTGTCTATGATACAAGCGGGCCTTATACTAACGATGAAGCCTATAGCGATATCCGCAAGGGGTTAACGCCTCACAGGCTTCAGTGGATCACGGAGCGGGGAGATGCCGAATCTTATGAGGGAAGAGCGGTTAAGCCGGAGGATAACGGGAATCTCACAGAGAAGCCGGCGGCAGAGGTGTTTCCGGGCTTGCAACGTCGTCCCTTGAGAGCCAGAGAGGGCCGCAATGTCAGCCAGCTGCATTATGCCCGCAGAGGCCTGATTACGTCGGAGATGGAATTTATCGCAGTCCGGGAAAATGTAACTCCTGAGTTTGTTAGAGAGGAAGTAGCCTGCGGCCGTGCGATCATTCCAGCGAATATTAACCATCCGGAGAGTGAGCCGATGATTATCGGGCGGAATTTTCTGGTAAAGATCAATGCTAATATCGGGAATTCGGCGGTGTCCTCTTCCATTGATGAAGAAGTAGAGAAGATGAGATGGGCTACCCGCTGGGGAGCGGATAACATCATGGATTTGTCGACGGGTAAAAATATTCACACCACCCGTGAATGGATTATCCGCAATTCTCCGGTGCCTATCGGGACAGTGCCAATCTATCAGGCTTTGGAAAAGGTAAACGGCAAGGCCGAGGATTTAACTTGGGAGGTATACCGGGACACCCTGATCGAGCAGGCGGAGCAGGGAGTGGATTATTTCACCATTCACGCCGGGGTACTGCTGCGTTACATCCCATTAACGGCCAAAAGAATGACGGGCATCGTCTCCAGAGGGGGTTCGATTATGGCGGCCTGGTGCCTGGCCCATCATCAGGAGAACTTTCTTTATACACATTTCGAGGATATTTGTGAAATCATGAAGGCTTATGATGTGGCGTTCTCTTTGGGTGACGGGCTGCGTCCAGGCTCCATTGCCGATGCTAATGATGAAGCCCAGTTTGCCGAGCTGGAGACGTTGGGTGAATTAACCTCGCTTGCCTGGAAGCATGATGTTCAGGTGATGGTGGAAGGCCCGGGCCATGTACCGATGCATCTGATCAAAGAGAATATGGATAAACAGCTTGAGCTTTGCCATGGCGCTCCTTTTTACACACTGGGACCACTGACTACGGATATTGCACCCGGCTATGACCATATCACCTCGGCTATTGGAGCGGCGATGATCGGCTGGTTCGGCACGGCGATGTTGTGTTATGTTACCCCGAAGGAGCATCTAGGATTGCCTAATAAAAATGATGTGCGGGAAGGCGTCATCACCTATAAAATTGCCGCCCATGCAGCCGACTTGGCCAAAGGACACAAGGGCGCGCAGGATCGGGATAACGCACTCTCCAAAGCGCGCTTCGAGTTCCGTTGGCGGGACCAGTTCCATTTGTCGCTCGACCCGGAACGGGCGCTGGAATATCATGATGAGACCCTTCCGGCGGAAGGGGCCAAAACGGCTCATTTCTGCTCCATGTGTGGACCCAAGTTCTGCAGTATGCGCATTTCTCATGGTATCCGCGATACGGCGAGGGTGCAGGAGGGACAAGAAGAACCGGAGCAAGCGATGATTACCGCAGGGATGCGGGATAAAGCAGAAGAGTTTAAGGAAGGCGGAGGTCTGATCTATAAATAAACCGTCGGTCCGGGACTGCCGCTAATCGCCCTCCCCCTCTCAATTGACAGTCTCCGGGCGTATACCTATAATGTAAATCAGATTATGAAAGCTGTTTCATTTCTGGTGGATAAGTTTGTTTCGGTGAGATGGAACCCCTTAATCAAGCGGGTTTCATTTTGTTTTTTCAGTGTATTTTTGTTCGCAAAAAGGAGAAGCCATGGACACAACGTTCTGCAAAATATTGGTGGTGGACGATGAAATGCTGGTACGGCAGGGGATAATCCATCTGCTGGATTGGGAAGGGGAAGGGTTTCAGATTGCAGGCGAGGCCTCCAACGGAAGAGAGGCTTTTGAATTAATTGAATTACAGCGTCCGCATATCATCCTGACCGATATCGTTATGCCTGTGATGGACGGGGAAGAGCTGATCCGGCTCGTCAAGGGGATGTATCCGGAAATTGAGGTGATCGTGCTTAGCAGCTTCAGTGAGTTCGAATATGTGCGTTCAACCTTCCAAAGCGGGGTTGCCGACTATATCCTGAAGCCCAGACTGGAGGCCGCTTCCCTGCTTGCCGTGCTGAAAAAAACCGCGCAGCGGATTCCGCTGCTTCAGCATGTGGACTGGAGAAGCGACAAGCGGCAATCCGCGGACTATATTCTGGACAAACTGGTTTCAGGCTTTCCAGTGGAGTACGACGAGGAAGCGCTGCGGGGGATGTTCCCCTTACCGGGCTTCGTGCTGCTAATTGCTGATACTGGCGACGAACCCGCTGCGAATAGCCGCAAAGAGGAATGGCTGGAGAACAGTATTCATTCTCTGCTGCACAGCAGCGTCAGCAGGGTGACCTTCCGCCGGCTGTCTCCGCTGGAGGGGCATGTCCGTCTGCTGTTTAATCTGGAGGAGGCTGGGTATGAGGCGCTCATCCGTCTTGCAGATCAGGTATTCACGGCGGGCATCCGTGCAAATATGTTCCTGAATCTCGCGGTCAGCCGGGTTTTCACTGAGCTGAGTGAACTGCATACGATCTATAAGGATGATCTGATGAAGCTGCTGGACCGCCGCTTCTTTCTCCCGGATCATTGTTTACTGGTAGATGACGGCGAGGAGGGACGGCAGGGTCCCGCTTTCGATCAGGATGCCTTCGGCGCAGAGCTGAACCGGCAGGAGTTCGATTTGGCTTTCGGCCGCTTGAGCGCATATGTCGCGTCCATGTCCGGCCGGAGAGATACAGGGATGTCCGAGTTCAAATCGTTTTTATGCCACAGTATGTTTCAGATCATCGGAATGCTGCTGCATTTCCATTACGAGGCCCGCGCCCTGGACGAAAGCAAATACGAATTCTTCCGCTCCATTCATGAGGCACGGCATATCGGTGAAACGGAGATACGGCTTGAGCAGTTTTTGCAAGCTGCGACGGAATGCGTAACCAAGAACCGCGGCGGAGTACCAGCCATTCAAAAAATTTTACTGTATATCGACGAGCATTATTCACGTCAGCTTACGCTGACCGAAGTAGCAAGGCAATTTCATTTCAACCCGTCCTATCTGTCTAATTATTTTGCGCTACATAACAAAGAGGGCTTCAACGAATATTTAAACCGGGTGCGGATCGAAAAGGCGTGCCTGCTGCTGAAAGAAAATGCCGGTCTATCCATTTCCGAAATCAGCAGTCTTGTGGGCTACTCAGACCACAGCTATTTCACCAGAGTATTCCGCAAGCTGATGGGAATCTCGCCCAGTCAATACCGGAAAGGCTAATGCAGCGGGAAGGAGTCCGAAATGGGACTAACGGAGAAATGGCTCACAAAGCTCAAGGATCAAAGCCTGTTCAGTAAAATATTCGCCGTCATGGTCATCAGCATCATTCTGGTTACCGTCCTGATTACCGGAGTGACCGTACAAATGTCCCAAAAGCTATTCGTGCAAACCTTCAGCATCACCAATTCCAAGATTATCGACCAGATCAAAAGTGCCTTGGAGAACTCCCATTATGCAACCGTCAACAGCGCTATTGAAGTCGGGCAGAGCGGCGTGATCAGAAGCTTCATGACGGAGAAGGATATCAATTCACTGGCGAACTTCAAGCGGTATTACAGTATGCGGGATCAGATGGACCGCATTCAATCCGGCATCGGAGGGACCAATATCGGCCTCTCCATTCTGGGTGTGAACGGAAGAAGCTACACCAGCGATGTTACTTATTGGTCGGGCTCATCAGAAGAGTTGAAGAACAATCCCATTACAAAGGCCGCTCAGGAACGCAATGGGCAGCTCTTCTACAGCTTTATGGACGCCAGCCCGTTCAATTCACAAAGCCGTTATCTGGTCGCCGCCAAGGCGTTGACCGCCCCGGGTCTATCCAAGCCGTACGGCACTTTGTATATGTTCACCCGTGAAAGTGACTTTCGCAAGAACTACGCCAGCTTTACGAGCCAGGGAAACGATGTAATGTTTCTGGATACATCGGGCCTGATCGTGTCCAGTAACCGGACGGAGCAAATCGGCAGCATGTCTCCCGACCTGCTGAAGAGTGCGCAGCAGATCGCCGAGGTGGGCCTATCCAGCCAGGAGCTCACCATCGGCGGGCGGGAGGTCATCGTGCTGGCGGACTATTTGCCTTCGTACAACCTGTATATTGTGAATCTGATTGATAAGAAACAGACAATCGGTACGCTGCTGGACAAAAAGGCGATTTTTCTGATCGTTGCAGCAATCGCCGCCGTAGCCGTACTTGTCATCTATTTTCTGACGAAGAGGCTGACGCAGTCTTTGCGCACATTGGTCAAAAAAATGTCTAATGTCACCAAAAAAAGTTTCCATAACTACATGTCAGTTACCGGTACCTATGAGACAAGACAGCTAAGCACCGCATACAACTATATGCTCAAAGAGCTGAACGACTATGTCGGTCAGCTCGTGGAGACCCAAAAGGAGCAGCGGAAGGCGGAATTGGCCGCGCTTCAACAGCAGATCAATCCCCATTTTCTATACAACACGCTGGCGTCAGTCAATATTCTGGTGCAGAGAGGAAGCAAGGAACAGGCGACGGAGACCATTCATGCGCTGATTTCCCTGCTCCAGAACACCATCAGCAATGTGAACGAGACGATTACAGTGGAAGAGGAGCTTATTAACCTGAAGCATTATGTATATATTAATCAGGTCCGCAACGGCAACCGCATTAAGGTGGATTATTTCGTTTCACCGGACTGCATGTCTGCTAAAGTACCCAAGCTGGTTCTTCAGCCTTTTATCGAAAATGCCTTCTTTCACGCGTTCAATATCAAAACCTCCGGCTATATCTATGTCACCATTATGAAGGACAGGGATACGCTGCACTGCGAGGTGGTTGATACGGGAGATGGGATGGATCTGGACAACAAGGATTCGATTCCTGCCTCGTCCGTCAGCAGGCAGCTGTTCAGCGGCATCGGCATCCGCAACGTTCATGACCGCCTGACATTGCTGTACGGTGAGCCTTACGGCGTATCCATCTCCAGCACACCGGGGCAGGGGACGAAGGTTTCTATCAAAATCCCCTGCTAACTACGGATTGAACCGGTGTTTTTGCAGCATACTATCCAAGCCACGCCATGAACCGGAGCCCTATATACGGCGCCGGTTTTTTGTATGTAACGATGTTTCTTGGACGGGAATTTACCTAAAAAAAGTGCGAAAGGAGAAAATAAATGCTAACTCACTCTCCATGGAAGCGGATACAAAGACAATATTATCACTATTTTAACTAAATTAATTTCTAACGAAATGAAGGACCAGGATGATATTCTTGATAAAGAAAGCACTTTCAAATATACGTTAGGGGGATATACATCATGAAGAAAAAAGCTACTGCTCTTCTGCTCGCCGGCTTTATGCTGCTGACAGCCTGCTCCAGTAACGCCAATAACCAGGCAAAAACCAACAACGGGGGAGCTACAGGCACCTCCAAGGAAATCACGGTCTGGGCATGGGACAAAAACTTTAATATCGCTGCGATGAATCTGGCGAAGGATGCCTATGTGAAAGACCATGCGGATGCTAAAATCAACGTTATCGAATATGCCCAGGATGATATTATCCAGAAGCTGAACACCGGTCTCAACTCGGGAAGCGCATCGGGGCTGCCGAATATCGTTCTAATCGAAGACTACCGTGCTCAAAGCTTTTTGCAAACGTATCCAGACTCCTTCCAGGAGCTTGGTGATGCCATTAAACCCGCTGATTTCGCCGATTATAAGATCGGACCAACCAGCTTTAACGGCAAGCAATATGGCGTTCCTTTCGACTCCGGGGTTGTAGGCCTGTATGTCCGCACAGACTATTTGCAGGAAGCGGGCTACACAGTTGACGATCTGCAGGATATCGACTGGCAGAAGTACATTGAGATCGGCAAAGCAGTCAAAGCCAAAACCGGCAAAGATATGCTGACCCAGGACCCGAACGATCTGGGGCTGATCCGGATGATGATTCAATCCGCCGGCTCCTGGTATCTGAAGAGCGATGGTACAACACCTGACCTGAAGGACAATGCTGTACTGAAGGAAGCATTCGAAAGCTATAAAGAGCTAATGTCTGCGGATATCGTTAAGGTTAACTCCGACTGGAGCTCGTTCCTCGCCGGCTTTAACAGCGGTGCCGTTGCATCCGTTCCAACAGGCAACTGGATTACACCATCGGTGAAATCGGCAGCTGACCAGTCCGGCAAATGGGCGGTTGTACCGTTCCCTAAATTGAAAAATGCGGCAGGCTCAGTGCATGCCTCCAACCTGGGCGGCAGCTCCTGGTATGTACTTAACAACGACGGCAAAGAAGCCGCAATTGAATTCCTGGGCGCAACACTTGGCTCCAACACTGACCTGTATCAAAAGCTTGTGACCGACGTTGGCGTTATCGGTACCTATAAACCGGCCGCTGAAGGGGAAGCTTACACTGCTGCAGACAACTACTTTGGCGGACAAAAGGTCATTTCCGACTTCGCAAAATGGACTGCGGAAATTCCGAATGTTAACTACGGCATGCACACCTATGCTATCGAGGACATCCTCAAGGTTGAAATGCAGAATTATCTGAACGGTACGGATATAGATAAAGCGCTCGGCGATGCTCAGTCCCAAGCGGAGTCTCAAATCCAATAACCCCTTGTAGGACCTGATTACTCCGCTGTCCTCCCGTACCGGCCGATTTAAGCCTTGGCGGGGGGACGGCGGCTTACCCGTTTTCCGATTCACGCCTGTATAGAGAAAGGATTGAGAGCTGTGAACCATACCATGCGCAACCGCGCTAAGCTTACCGGCTGGTTATTTATTGCTGTAGCCGTCCTCATGATTTGTTTGTTCTACTTTTATCCGATGATTCAGGCTTTGCTGCTCTCCTTCAAAACGGGCGCAGGAGCCAATCTTCATTTTGACGGATTAAGCAACTATAAGCGGCTGCTCAGCGACAAAACCTTCTTTACCGCCGTAAAGAATACCTTTCTGTTCCTGATTGTGCAAGTGCCGCTCATGATCACTTTTGCGATGATTATTTCGGTGCTCCTTAATGACAGCAAGCTGCGCTTCAAAGGGTTTTTCCGTACCGCTATTTTCCTGCCTTGTGTAACCTCGCTTGTGGCCTACTCCGTCGTATTCAAATATCTGTTTGGTAATGACGGACTGGTGAATCTGGCTTTAATGAACATGCATTTGTTATCCGAACCGATTCAGTGGATCTCCGATCCCTTCTGGGCAAAGGTCACAATTATTATCGCAATTACATGGCGGTGGACGGGATACAACATGATCTTCTTCCTCTCGTCGCTGCAGAACATCGACAACTCCATTTATGAAGCCGCGCGGATTGACGGCGCCTCGGGGGTCAGACAATTTTTCTCGATCACCGCACCGTTGCTTAAGCCGATTATTCTCTTTACGTCGATCACCTCAACTATCGGGACGCTGCAATTGTTCGATGAAATCATGAATATTACTAAGGGAGGTCCCGGCAACGCGACACTCTCCATTTCCCAATATATATATAACCTTTCGTTCAAGTACACCCCTGACTTTGGATACGCAGCTACTGTGTCTTACTCCATCGTTGTCATGATTGTTGTACTGGCCTTCCTTCAAATCAAATTGGCAGGTGATGATAAGTAATGAGAACCTTACGCCGCGCACCTATTTATGTGTTTCTGTCCATTGTAGCGCTCGTTTCGATTTTCCCGTTTTTGTGGATGATTATTAGTGCGACAAACCTTTCGGTAGATGTAACTCAGGGAAGAATGCTTCCCGGAAGTCATTTGATCGAGAATATCAAGAAACTGACGGATTCAATCAATCTTGTGCCTGCTCTGTGGAATACGCTCAAAATCTCTGTGACGACAACGATTCTGGCCTTGCTGATCTCATCACTGGCCGGATACGGATTCGAAATTTATCGCAGCAAAGCAAAGGATATCGTCTTCAATTTGTTATTGCTATCCATGATGATTCCTTTCGCCGCGTTGATGGTACCGCTCTATCAAATGTTCTCAAAGCTGTCCGCTACAGCTCCGCTCATTGGGGTCAACACGATGGCCGCGGTCGTTCTTCCAACCTTCACAACGGCGTTTCTGATCTTCTTCTTCCGTCAGAGCTCCAAGATGTTCCCGCGGGAACTTCTGGAAGCCGGCCGGATGGACGGATTGTCGGAGCTGGGATTGTTCTTCCGAATTTATGTTCCGACCATGAAGACAACTTACTCGGCTGCCGCCATTATTACGTTCATGTCCAGCTGGAATAATTACCTCTGGCCGCTGATTGTGCTGCAGACCCCGGAGAAACGGACAATTCCGCTGCTGATCTCCAATCTGGGCTCCAGTTATTCGCCGGATTTCGGCGTGATTATGGCCGCGGTTGTCATTTCTACGCTTCCGACTGCACTTGTCTTCTTCCTGATGCAGAAGCAGTTCGTTGCCGGCATGGTGGGTTCCGTGAAATAACAATGACTAATAAGCTGAACATAAGAATGAAGCAGCTAACATTCTTATGTTCACGTTCTGAAGGAGGAAATGAAATTGGCAGTTACCCCAAGTTTGAGCTGGCTGGAGGACCCGGGTGTGTTCAAGGTGAACCGGCTGGAGGCCCATTCGGACCATCGTTATTATGCAGACATGGCTAAGGCAGAGGCGGGTGCGCCGATGGATATGCGCTATAGCCTGAACGGCAGCTGGAAATTCAGCTATGCGCCGAATCCGGCCAGCCGTGTAGAGTCGTTTTTTGCGGAAGCCTATAATTGCTCCGCATGGGACAGCATTCAGGTTCCCGGACATATCCAGCTGCAGGGCTTCGGCCGGCCGCAATATGTCAATACGATGTATCCGTGGGATGGACTAAGTGATGTCCGCCCGCCGCACAACCCGCAGGAGCATAACCCGGTCGGCAGCTATGTGAAGGAATTCCGTCTCCCGGCGAACCTTGAGGACGGACCGCTCTATATCTCCTTCCAAGGGGTGGAATCGGCTTTTTATGTCTGGCTTAACGGGGAATTTGTCGGCTATGCCGAGGATAGCTTTACGCCGTCGGAATTTGATCTGACCCCGTATGTGCGTACAGGCAAAAACAAGCTGGCCGTCGAGGTATACCAGCGCAGTACCGGAGGCTGGCTGGAGGATCAGGATTTCTGGCGGTTCTCGGGTATTTTCCGCGACGTCTATTTGTATACTGTTCCGAAGCAGCATATCCGGGATCTCGCGGTGCGGGCGGAGCTTGACGATACTTATACGCAAGGAAGCCTGAATGTTCAAATGCAGCTGCTGGATACTCCGCAGGAGAACGTTAGCGCAAGAATTGAGCTCAAGGATAAAGCAGGACAGGTCCAGCTGGTTACGGAGGGCGCATTCAGCGGACGTGAACTGACCTTGTCTGGAGAGATTGCGGATGTTCTGACGTGGAGTGCAGAGAATCCGTATCTGTATTCACTGTGTATCTCGCTGCTCGATGCACAGGGGAAGCTCATTGAAGCGATTGTCCAGAAGGCGGGGTTCCGCCGGTTCGAGCTGAAGAACAAGCTGATGTGCATCAACGGCAAGCGGATTGTATTCAAAGGCGTCAACCGGCATGAATTCAACTGCCGCACCGGCCGGACGATTACCCGTGAGGACATGCTGTGGGACATCCGTACGCTGAAGCGCAGCAATATTAACGCCGTACGTACGTCGCATTATCCCAACCAAACGCTATGGTATGAGCTGTGCGATGAATACGGCATTTACGTCATCGACGAAATGAATCTGGAAACCCATGGCTCGTGGCAAAAGATGGGGGCTGTTGAGCCTTCGTGGAACATTCCCGGCAACGATCCGAATTGGCGCGATATCGTGCTGGACCGGGCAGAGTCTATGCTGGAACGGGATAAGAACCATCCATCCATACTAATCTGGTCCTGCGGCAACGAGTCGTATGCGGGTCAGGTCATTCTGGATGTGGCGAATTGGTTCCGCAGCCGTGATAGTAGCCGTCTTGTCCATTATGAGGGTGTGTTCCATAACCGCGACTACGATGCGACAAGCGATATGGAAAGCCGAATGTATGCCAAGCCGGCGGATATTGAAGAATATTTGAACAGCAATCCGGACAAGCCTTATCTCAGCTGCGAATACATGCATGCGATGGGCAATTCGGTGGGCGGCATGCATAAGTACACGGAGCTGGAGAATAAGTACCCGATGTACCAGGGCGGTTTCATTTGGGATTATATCGATCAGTCGATTATTACTAAGGATCGTTACGGCCATGAGTATTTTGCTTACGGCGGCGATTTCGGGGACCGTCCGACGGACTACAGCTTCTGCGGCAATGGCATTGTCTACGCCGACCGGCAGTGGACGCCGAAGATGCAGGAGGTTAAATTCCTGTACCAGAACTACAAGCTGGAGCCTGGTAAAACAGGCATTCGGCTCATTAATGAAAGCTTGTTCGCAGGAACCGGACATTTGGCATTGGAATACCGGCTGTATCGTGAAGGCGAGCTGCTCGGCACTTGGACAACTGATGTCAATGCCTCGCCGCAAAGCGAGGTGCTGGTGCCGGTTGAGCTGCCGCAAGCAGACGGGAAACCGGGCGAATACAGCATTCAGGCCTCATTGCTGCTGAAGGATGCGGAGCTCTGGGCTGAGGCCGGATATGAAATTGCCTTTGGAGAGTCCATCTTCGTAGTGCAAGAGGAAGCTGAAGCGGAGCAGCCAGCCGGCCAACTGAAGGTTGTGGAAGGGGATGTGCAGATCGGCGTCCTCGGCGAGGACTTCACCGTGCTGTTCTCTAAACAGGCTGGTTCTCTGGTGTCCTTGAACATCCACGGCCGCGAAATGATTGCGGCTCCTCCGGCCCCGCTGTTCTGGCGGGCGGCGACCGACAACGACAAAGGAACCAATCTCGGCTACATTGCCGGATGCTGGTATGCTGCAAGCCTGTCGCGTAAATGTGTAGAGGTGAGCCTTTCACAGGAGGAAGGTGCAGTTACGGTGAGCTTTGATTACCGGTTCAGCATCCATCCCGGGCTGTCGGTTCAAACCGCCTATACGGTCTACGGTGACGGAAAGGTGCGGGTGCGTACCCGCTACAACGGCGCTGCCGGGCTTCCGGATCTGCCGATCCTGGCATTGTCCTTCAAAATGCCGGCCGACTACGACCAGACGGAATGGTATGCGATGGGACCAGAGGAGAATTATATCGACCGTGCGTACGGTGCCAGACTTGGCGTGTTCAGCCGGAGCGTGCAGGAGCTGCCGTCCCGCTACCTTGTTCCGCAGGAATCCGGTAACCGCACCGGTGTACGCCGCGTGAAGATTACCGATAAATCGGGAGTGGGCCTGCAAATCTCGGCCCCTGCAACCGCGCCTGTGGAATGTAATTTGTCACCGTATACCGCGTTCGAGCTGGAGCATGCCAGCCATGCGTTCGAGCTTCCGGCGGTTCATTACACCGTAGTGACAGTAGCAGGAAGACAAATGGGCGTAGGCGGAGACGATAGCTGGGGCGCGCCAGTATATAAGGAATACACCATCCCTGCAGAGCAAAGTCTTGAATATGAGTTTTTCATTTCAAGCGTGGGAACGGAAGAGAAATAGCTTGTTAGGCTAATTAAAGCTGTAAACCGGCCTTGGTCCTGAAGTTCATGGGACCAAGGCCGGTTGTGTTTTGGTCTGATCTATAAATAAACCGCCGGTCCGGGACTGTAGCCTAATCGCCCTCCACTGAATACATTTGAAAGATAAGATGATTCAGGAGAGGATGTTGGCCGTGCAAGCTGTTCCTCATGATTTTGTTCAAGAATGGATCGCCTACACATCGGACCGTGCCGGAACGTTCGACATTTGGCTGTACCGACCGCAGGACGGTTTTACTTTTCAACTTACTAAGGGACTGGGTGCAGAGTTTTCCGTTCCTTATTGGTCTCCTGACAGCAGGAGAGTCGCTTTTATTGGCATTGGCAACGCGGTCTATCTAATAGATACCGTCACGTTTAGGGCTGCCCGGATCGACCAAATCGAACCCTACACGCTGCTGGATTGGTCCCCCGACAGCAAATTTCTGGCGTATGTCAAAAACGGGCGAATCGTCATCTATGATACATTCTCACATAACAGCAATAGCCTCCCGGAGCCGGGTGCCAATGATGTCCAATGGTTCCCTTCGGGCACGGAGCTTTTGTTTGCTGCTCCGGATTCAACCGGCAACACTCAGCTCTACCGCATCCGGACAGATGGTACAGACAGGAGACAAATCACGCAGAATACGGAAGGGCCGCTGCATGATGCTCGGCTTTCCCCGGATGGAGCCTTCGCGCTTTATACGTTTCCCGGCAGCAGCATCTCAATCATTTCCACGGTGGATCTGGCCACCGGCACCATCTACACACTGGAAGGGGGACCGCTCGCCAAAAACTATTTTCCAGCATGGTCCCCGGACTCCCGAACCATCGCTTATAGCGCAACCGATTATAAGGCACCGAATTATTATTCTCTCATCCAAGTGGACAGCCGTACCGGTCAGCAGCAGAAGACTTTAGCGGCTTCGGACTGTTTCGCGACTCCCGTCAGCTGGTCGCCGGAAGGCAGCAGAATTGCGTATTTATCGGGATGCACTGATGCAGGAAGAGCAACTCAACTCTGGATTGCCGATATCAGAGCGCCGATGCCGGTGAATGTCCTCAGCGGTGGTCAAATTACCGCCCTGCAATGGTCTCCTCGAGTCAGGGTGCCGAAAAGCATCTACACAAACTCCGTGTACCGGGTATCCTTTCCGTATCCCTCGGACTGGCGCCCGGTCAGCGAAGTGAGGTACGAAGGGCCCGGCGGTTTTTTTCAGGTATCCGCAATTTCAGCAGACAACCGGATTGCCGAGGTATGCAGCTCCGAAGCCTTTCATCCGTTGAGGCCTTACGGATCTTCTCCTCAGATTGTCATGACGACGATACAAAAGCAGGAGGCCTGCTTCATTTTTCCGTCAGCGGATCAACCCGCGGAGATGAACAAACAGGCGGCCCTCATCGTGAGATATCCCCGCCCAGTCCAAATCGGGGGAATGTTCTACAATTATTTTATTCTGTGGGCCGACGTAAACCATATCCGCCAAATTGGCGGGCGGCTGTCGTTCCATTAGCTAACCTTACAGCGAACCAGCCCGTTGAGGCTGGTTTTTTGTAGTTCTTAAGTGTAGCTGACTAAATGGGGGCACTAGAGAGTGTCTTTAAACTGGAAGAGCTCTGGGGAAGCAGGGATTTAGTATTGAAGGTAGGGTCACTCAAGCCCGCAGCGGGTTCGTTTACTCGGACTCAGGAGACGCTATGAAGAGTAAAACCTCTGTTTATTCTCTTTTGCAGACCCAGCGGACCTTATCTGCGCTACATTCTATCTAAAAATGGCCATCGGGGAGAAATAACTGCACTGGAGTCCGTTTCCCTACTGTAACAGGCTAAAAGTCCCGAATAAGTGCAGCTCGGTCCGTTTGTACTGCCAGGAATACACTTTCCAGACACACACACGTCTTCGGAAGAAGAGTGAAGTCTCTAAAACCCCGAGACGTAAGCCTCCACCGAAAAAACTACCTAGTGGCGAAACACCTTTCATCGCGTGTGATCAGAAAATGGTACTGTACCCGTGATTCCTTAGAATGCATACATCAGCAGGTTTTGGCGAGTGAAGTGGTTTGAAGACACGCCCTAACTGAACATGGTAAAATATGCGTTAAATAAAATTGGATGGATTGGTAATATCCAGAGGGGGTTAGCAATGATTATTAGAGAATCCAAGATTTCAGATGCTAAAGGGATAGCAAAAGTACATGTGGATTGTTGGAGAACCACTTATAGAAATATAATACCTGACGAATTTTTGGAGAAGTTGTCTTATGAACAGAGGACTGCATTATGGATTAAGAATTTATTTAAAGATGATAATTATGTCTTTGTAGCAGAAAATAACCTTGGAGAAGTTATTGGATTTGCCGATGGCGGAAAAAGAGAAACGAATACAGTAGAAAACTCAGCGGACTTAACCTCGATTTATATCCTTGAACAATATCAGGGATTGGGGATAGGAAGGTGAAGATTGCAGGTTCTGAATTGAACCTATTAGTTTATGAATGGAAAGGTATTGGGTCTGTGCTTAATCATACATAAGCGCGAAGGGCAGCAGGCGATATTGCTGCTGCCGTTTCTCAAATTATATAGAATGAACTTAATAACTATCCAAAAAGGCAAAAGTAGCGGAGGGGGATTTTGGAACTGTAGGAGCGATAGCGACCGCCTTTGTCACCGGATTTCCACCGCATATAGCGAGTTAAATCAAGAAATCTGGGGACAACAGCGGACGGAAGTCCAAATATTCACCGTAGTTACGTCCTCGCCAAAATGGAAAATCCTTAAATTCAATTTATATAGTCCAACTAATCACTTGCAACGGGACTATTTGAATTTATAGAAACAATTTCCTTTTAGCAGCGTCTATAAATAATGAAAACTAATCGCGGAGGAAGATAAAATGAAGAAAAAAATGCTGCTCCTCATTTGTACTCTTATAGGGTGTACTATGTTTACAATGCACTCTGCCCGGGCGGCTGCGCTTCAAAATGAACTTCACTTAAACATAAATGGGGTGCAGGCGGGGGATCAGAAACCCATCGTAGTGAACAATGTAACATTAGTGCCGATTCGTACGGTATCCATTATTCCAAATGTAAATGTAGATTGGAACAGCAAGACCAAAACTATCACGGTAACTGACTCTGTAACAAAGGAAAGTCTGAAATTAACAGTGGGCAGCAAGGAAGCCATTGTAGGCGGGGAACGGGTAACGCTTAAGACGCCTCCTGTAATCAGAGATGGAGCGGTGTATGTTCCTTTTCGTTGGATTGGGGAAGGGATTAAGGCAAATGTGGTATGGGATGCGCCAACAAAAACTGTAGTTATCTATAAGACGAGTCCAGAGTTGTTGAAGGATTCGGTCAGTGCTGATCTGGTCAAGTCCAGAAATACAGCGCTTGATTTGCCGCGTATTACGCTGCAGGATGACCTAATCCCGGATCAAGAAGGCGGAGCGGGCGGAACCTATTATTTTCAATATGGGAAAAGCAATAGCTTTATCTATGAATACAGAGGTATCTCCACCTACTATAAAGTCATCAATGGAGCGGCCTGGGGGGTATGGCAAGGGAAAGAGGTACTTCAGATCGGAAACGGATTTAAGATTAATATGATGAAACCCAATGGGGAAGAGTGGGGAACCCGTCCTGATTACAGCGGGAAGGTCAATTATTTCATGGATCTGTGGAAAATGGAGGAAGTGAAATACGGTACGTTTGACGAAGCGGGTAATGTGATTTTTAGTGCTTCCAAATCTTTTCCGGCTGGAGCTAAGAATTTTATCTCGGAAATTCCCGGGGAACAATCCTAAAGATAAGGTAGCAGAACCTGAGTACAAATAATAGAGGTGATACATGAGTGCCTGGAGAAGAATAGGGCTTGAGTTATTTTATGATCTTAGGTTTCAGTTTAATGAAAAAGAGGACTCGATTTATTCTTTACTAGTGTTCTTAGGAGATAGACTTGTTGAAGCACATAGGAATAAGGATTGGAAAGAACAAGATAAGATTTATAATTATGCGGAGTGGTGTTTTAACCAATACCGGAGAAGTCCGTATTTGAATAACGCAATTTGTGTCGGCTTCTATGAGCATTTAGTTCGGGATGAGATAACTCTGCAAGCTATTCCATATAAGATTAAGCCGTATATTTTTGAAGCGGTCCGAACATTGTTCGAGTGGATGTTAAGCGAGCAGGAAGGGAAGTACAAGGAGCTATTGGAAGAGTACAATAAAGTAAATAACACGGATTTTGAAAATTGATAGATTTGACTATATCCTTGCACGGAGTGAATGACGATGGAATTTCAGGAGATAAAGAAAGACTTGTTTTCAATGCCGGAAGATTACTGTCTGGCCCATTGTATTTCAGCGGATGCTAAGATGGGGGCTGGAATTGCTGTGCAGTTTCGGAAAAGATTCAAGCTGTCCTCCCTTCAAGAGAAGGCCAACAGGAATGAATTACTCGTAGGTGAATGTTACAAAGTGGAGCGAGTGTTTAACTTGATAACGAAGTCAAAGTACTGGCAGAAGCCAACTTATGATACGTTAACGTTGTCCTTAAGAGCAATGAAGGAAATATGTCTGCAGGAAGCCGTCAATCAAATAGCTATGCCTGAAATTGGCTGCGGCCTGGATAAATTGCAATGGAAAAAAGTAAAAGAGATTATAATGAAAGAATTTAGTGATACCCCTGTACGAATCACTGTTTGCAGATTGTAGTTTGATTCCGTAGGCTGCTGATAAGGATGGGTTCTTATACCCCAAAAAAAAGGGATGTCTGGGCGGCCACGTATTTCCTGGCTTGCCGGACGTCCCTTTTGTATGGGAACTTATTAGGATTGACTTAGCCGCGGGCAAGCTCCTTGCGCACGATTGGCGCAACCTTGGTGCCGAGCAGCTCGATGGCGCGCATGACCTCACGGTGCGGCATGGTGCCGACATTGACGTGAAGGAAGAAACGTGTAACGCCCAGGTTCTTATGCAGCAAAATAATCTTCTCGGCGACATATTCGGAGTCACCGACATATAGAGCTCCACGCAGGCTGCGGGCATCATCATACGCTGCGCGGTTGTATGGCTGGCTCCAGCCCCGTTCACGGCCAATGACGTTCATTTGGGCCTGGGTGGAAGGATAGAACAAGGCTGCGGCCTGCTCGGTGGTTTCCCCGACAAAGCCGTGTGAATGCGTGGCAATCTGCAGCTTGCTAGGATCATGTCCGGCGCGTGCGGCGGCATCTTTGTAAAGCTTCACTAGCGGAGCAAACCGCTCCGGCATTCCGCCAATGATGGCGAAAGCGACCGGAAGCCCCAGCGTCCCTGCGCGGATCGCCGACTCCGGATTTCCCCCGGTGGCGATCCAGACCGGCAGCGGATCCTGAACGGAGCGGGGGTATACTGCAAGGTTATCGATGGCCGGACGATGGCCGCCGCGCCAGGTTACCTTCTCTGATGCCCGAATTGCCAGCAGCAGCTCCAGATTCTCTTCAAATAATTCGTCATAATCCTCCAGGCTGTAGCCGAACAAGGGGAAGGATTCAATAAACGACCCCCGGCCTGCCATAATCTCCGCTCTTCCGTTCGAAATGCCGTCCAGGGTAGAAAAGGCTTGATAGACGCGAACCGGATCATCTGAGGACAGAACGGTAACAGCACTGGTCAATCTGATCTGCTTCGTCATAGCCGCAGCTGCCGCCAGTACAACTGCGGGAGAGCTGCCCGCGTAGTCTGCACGGTGATGCTCGCCTATTCCATATACATCAAGGCCGACCTGATCGGCGAGAACAATTTCTTCGACCGCTTCGCGCAGTCTTTCCGCATGGCTCATCACCTTGCCGGTCACCGGGTCGGGCGTAGTTTCCAAAAAAGTGCTGATTCCTATCTCCATACTATTTTCCATTTGGGCCATTTCACTCCGCCTCCTTCGTCTCTTTATATTACTATACTTTTTAATGTTTCTCAACTTTAGTAAGTGCAAAGAAAAGATGCGGATTTTTGTGGAAGTGCAGATTAAGCGAATGCGAGCTTGAGCTAACCGCTGTTCGAGAAGCTTGTCCGGTGTCCGGCAGGCATTTTATCAGAAAAAAAGCCTGCTGCCCAGTAATACCCCGGGCAGCAAGCGGATTCAGGAGTGCATTTCTTTAGAATTACCCCTTCTTAACGGCGAGCTTTACGATCATAATGACAAGAACGAGCAGTGCAATGAGCTGATCTGTACTCATGAGTCCGACCTCCATTCCTGTGAAAGAATGGCTCTTCGGACCGGCATCTCCTCTCCAAGATGCTGCTTCGCTCCCCATTATCAGAATATGAGATCCTACACGCTGTTAGTACTTCACAAGATAAATAATTCATACAGCAACTTTTGGCCAACAAACATTAAACGCAGCAGAAGCTGCATAACGGTCAACGAAACTTTTTCTATACTCAACACGTCTACATATTAGGTAAAATAAGGAAGTGGAGGCTTTCAGACATGTTCAAAAGAATCGGAATGGCATTATTGACTTTGAGTCTTACCACCGCAATTGCGGGAACCGGATGGGCAGCTCCTTCACCGGCACAGATTGATGTCTCCCAAACGTCGTTTGACTTTGATACCGCCAAGCCAAACAGTGACGCAGAGTTTCATCATGGCCTGCTGCTTGCAGTGCAGGCCGATGGAGATCTTGTTTATTATGACCGGACCGGCAAACAGGCTTTTGTCCTCCCGGAGGGTATAGTGCCTGTAACAGACTTTGCTGAGCAGCGGGCTGTTGTGAAGGATTCAGCAACCGGACGGTATGGCTATATCAACACGAAGGGAATTGTAGCCATTCCCTGCCAATATGCATCGGCCGGAAATCTGTCGGGTGGTGTAGCCCATGTGGTGCTGGCTGAGGGTGCGGGCGAAGCCCTTATTGACCGGGCAGGTAAGGTGGTTACTACACTAACGGAGAAATATAGCTCGGAATTTTATTTTTCGGACGGACTGGCATTAGCTTACGCGCCAGAGGGGGGGAAGATCGGATTTATCAATACTTCCGGCAAGCTGGTTATTCCCTATCAATACACCGAAGCGAGAGGATACTCCCAAGGTTTGGCTCTTGTGAAGAACAGTGCGGGGTTGTACGGATATATCAATACGGCGGGAAAAACAGTGATTCCGTTTAAGTACAAAGAGGGAAGCGGCTTCTCAGAAGGACTGGCCTCCGTGAAGAATGCGAAGGGCAAATGGGGATTTATTAACAAGCAGGGCAAGCTCAGCCTTCCTTTTCAATATGAGAATACCGGTGATTTCAGTGAAGGCCTGGCCAGCGTATACAATTCTGCAGGTAAAGTTGGCTTCATTAATAAACAAGGCAAGCTGGTCATCGGCTACCAGAAATACAATAGAGCCTTATCGTTCAAAGAAGGCATAGCTTTAGTTGGCATCAGCAACCCGGCCGACAATTCCAAAGACAAATATGGTTACATCAACACCAAGGGCGAACTGCTGACCAAGCTTATCTATACGGGAGAATCCTCATCGTTCAGTGGCGGCTATGCTGTGGGGATGACTGCTCAAGGAACAGGATATATTCTGACCAAACGCGGATTGGCCCAATAAAATCATCAATCTGCATAATAAGGAACGGCCTGGACAGCATTGTCCTAGCCGTTCCTTATTTGTTGTTACTCCTCGCGTTTCGGGAATCCGTAGCCCGGATATTCCACCACAGGCCATTTCACCTTACGCAATGCATTTAGCAGCTCCGGCCCGGCATTCAGATTACTGCCCACCAGCTGATGGGGAGTCAGGGCCATCCACTGGTTCAGGGAGACGTCGGCGAAGCGGTCGCTTTTGAACATTTCCAGAAACCAGAGCGTGTCTGTGCCGGTATTCTGGATATAATGTCCATAAGCAAAAGGGACATAACCGACGTCTCCGGCTCTATAATTGAAGGTACGGGCTGCGCCGCTTCCCCCGAAGACGGTCATCCGTCCATGCCCGGCAAGATAATATTGCCATTCATCATTATTCGGGTGCCAGTGCAGTTCCCGCATGGCCCCGGGTTCAATCTCCACCAGTGCCGCGGCAATGGTCCGGGAGACCGGGAAATTGGAGGAGTCGACGATTCTTACACTTCCTCCCGGGGTCTTCAGCGGAGGCTGGGCCAATAATTGATGTTTAAAGCTCAGCGGAATATCCCCATAAGGTGATTGCACCTTTTGACTCTGTATCGTACCAGGCACTTCATCCTGATAGATGTAGACCTGATCGTTCGGTATGCAGTCAAAGGCGGCAGCGGGTACGCCGAAATTCGCCGCCAGGACTTCCTTGGGCGTATGGGCGAACCAGTCGGAGATCGACAGTGTATTCAAATCGGAGAAGCTGCCATCATCAAAGACGAGCAGGAATTCGCAGCCTTCGGCAAGTCCTTGAATGGAATGCGGAATACCCGGAGGGAAATACCATAGATCTCCGGGGCCGATGTCGGCAATGAAGTTGCGGCCGTTCTGATCCACGGAGGTGATCCGCGCGCTCCCGATCAGCATATAAGACCATTCCGCCTGCTGATGCCAGTGCAGCTCCCGCACTCCGCCGGGCGTCAGGCTCATATTGACCGCTGCGAGAGTCGTGGCGACAGGCAGTTCCCTTACCGTAACTTCCCGTGACCAGCCGCCGCAGTTCAGCTGCATATGGGCATCGGAGAAGGAAAACTTCAGATTCGGAATCAGTCCGTTGTCCGTGGGGGGAGGAACGAACATATCCGGATTCTCGCGGTCCCGCATAATATCGCGCGGCCCGCGGTCGATATTGCCTGCGCCGTCGCTTCTTATCGGCTGGGGGATTTTCATTGTTCCGGCTGAATCCTGTTCAGTGGAATCCATAGGTTAAGCTCCTTTCCATATCCGAAAATACATCAATGGGAATATATATGCCGGAAGCCGATTTTTATGAATGGCAGCGGAATGTGGGACACTGGACATGATATTGGATATAATTATTAATATTCAACAAGAATTATAGAGAGCAGGGTTAGAGAACATGACGAATAGCGAACAACAACGCTACCGCTTTAGCGAAGCGCCGATTTGGGAATTGCAGCGGTCATATTACGAAGAATTGGGCTTGCAGGCCTGGAAAAATGACCAGGTTCCGCAATATATTACGAGCAACCCGATGATCGGGACAGCCTATGCTGAGATGATCTTCGGCTTCCTTCAAGACCGCTATGCACTTGGCCAGACTGATGAGCCGGTTATTATTCTGGAAATGGGTGCGGGGGCAGGCAGACTAGCCTTCCAGGTACTGCAGAAGCTAAGCGAATTGATCGACTATGCGGGGATTAAGCTGCCTCCATTCCAATATGTAATGAGCGATCTGCCTGTCAAAAATATTGCCGGCTGGCAGCAGCATCCCGGCCTGATCCCTTTTGTTCAGCAGGGAATCCTTGATTTCGCGCGCTTTGACGCGGTCCATGATACCGAGCTGCACCTGACGCACAGCGGCAACGTGATCCATGTGGGCGGACTGAAGCAGCCGCTGCTGGTAATCGCCAACTATTTCTTTGACAGCATTCAGCAAGAACTGCTCTATATCGACGAAGGCAAAATTTATGAATGCGAGGTTTCCCTAAAGTATCCGGAGGAAGCCGAGTCGCTGGGAACTTCAGAGGTGCTGAAGGGGATCATTCCGGAATATCATTACAGCCGTGCGGCCGGGTATGAAGAGAAGTCGTATCCGTATCACGTGGTGGCGGACTACTACCGGGAGAAGCTGGAGGATACCCATATTCTGTTCCCGGCTACGGCGCTGGCTTGTATGGAACGGCTGGACAGCCTGTCCCAAGCGGGCTTTCTGCTGTTGACCGCCGACAAGGGCGATCACCGGCTGGAGAACTGGGAGTTTGCAGAGCCCCCTAAGCTCATGCATCACGGAAGTATCTCCTTAACGGCCAATTATCACGCGATGCAGTACTTTTTTGAGCAAAAGGGTGCACTTTCGCTGTTCACCCCGCATCATTATAAGAACCTGAACGTTGGCTGTATTCTGAAGCTTAAAGATCCGGCGAGCCATGTGCATACCCGGCTGGCTTACCGGCGGTTTGTCGACCGGTTCGGACCGGATGACTTCTTCAGCCTGAAGGTATGGGTGGATCAGAACTTCGATAGCATCGGGCTGCAGCAAATTCTCGCTTTCTGGCGTCTCGGCGGATATGATGCTGAGCTGTTCATCCAGAGCGCTGAGCGTATTTCCAGCCTGCTGGAGGATGCGAATGACGAAGAACTGCTGGATCTCCAGCATGGTATACAGCAGATGTGGGCAGGATATTACCCGATGCCCCAGAGGTATGATCTGGCGCTGGATAGCGGACTGCTGCTATTTGAAATGGATATGTACCGCGATGCCCGCATGTTCCTGGAACGCTCGCTTCATGAGAGTGAGGAAGAGCCGGTAATTACAGTGCTCTATTGCCTGGCGATTTGCAGCTATGAGCTGGAGGATCTGGAGGCGGCACTGGAATATACACGCAAAGCACTGGTCCTGGAGCCGGAACATGAGGAAGCCTTGGACCTGCTGGCCGCACTCAGTGAGGGGTAAACCGCCCCTTTACAGGAACAGGGATTGTTTGGTATTCTATACAAAATAATGACACGCGATGATGAGAAGAGTAGATAAATTCATTCCTTCACAGAGAGCCCCGGATGCTGAAAAGGGGCAGGGAATGTTTTGTTGAAACAAGCCTCTGAGCGGCGTATCGGAACCGGCAGCCGGGGATGGTACGACAGGTGCTCCTGTTACAGAGCTAGAGTATAAGCCTTGCCTTTTCAGCAATGCCGTACTTGATGAGTTTAATATGGCGACATATTAATAAACCTGGGGTGGTACCGCGAGAATCTCGTCCCCAAGACGCAAAGTCTTGGAGGTGAGGTTCTTTTTTGTTGCGCAGAATTACTGTTTAGGAGCGGTTATTGCACACACACAGGAGGGTTTAGCTATGAGTAATGTAAATGAGACGCCAGAAGAGAAGAATGAAGAGAACTATATGGAGAAAACTGATCAGGGAAGATGTGGAAGGCGGCGTCTACAGCAGAGCGGTCTGCACAAGGTTTCCGCCGGAGCCGAACGGGTATCTTCATATCGGCAGCGCGTTTGCGATTCATACCAACTATGACATGGCCCGCAGATTCAATGGAGTATTTAATCTGCGCTTTGATGATACCAACCCGCTGAAAGAAGATATGGAATATGTGAAGGCCATCATAGAAGATATCGAGTGGCTGGGCTGCAGCCCGGGAGAGCATATTTATTACGGCTCCGACTATTCGGAGCAAATCTACAGCAGTGCGGTGGCCTTGATCCGCAAGGGCAAAGCCTATGTTTGTGATTTGTCTCCTGAGGAGGTCACCGCCTTCAGGGGGACTTTAACCGAACCGGGAACGAACAGCCCTTACCGGGAGCGCACGGTGGAAGAGAATCTGAGCCTGTTCAGCGGAATGAGAAACGGGGAGTATCCTTCCGGGTCCAGGGTGCTGCGGGCCAAAATAGATATGGGATCGCCCAACATCAATCTGAGGGACCCCATACTGTACAGAATCCTTCATGCCGAACATTACCGGACAGGGGAGGCGTGGTGCATTTATCCGCTGTATGATTTTGCCCATCCCATTCAAGACGCCATTGAAGGCGTAACACATTCCTTGTGCTCTCTGGAATTCAAGGATCACCGGCCATTATACGAATGGGTGCTGAATGAGCTGGAGACCGCCGAGGCGCCCAAGCAAAGGGAATTCGGCAGGGTTAACCTGACCGGTGTTGTTACCAGCAAACGTTACCTCCGGCAGCTGGTTGCCGGCAATTATGTGGAAGGCTGGGATGATCCAAGACTGCCCACACTTCGCGGACTGCGGAGAAGAGGGTTTACGCCGGAGAGCATCAAGAGCTTTGTGCTGGGGATTGGCATGGTCAGAAATCAGACAATGGTTGACTTCTCGATGCTGGAGCATAGCCTGAGACAGGACTTGAAAGCCAAAGCGCCTAGTGTAATGGCGGTGCTTGATCCTTTAAAGGTCGTGATCACCAATTATTCCGGGCAAGCCGGAGAGAATTTTGAGCTGCTGGAGATAGATAACAACAGTGAGAATCCAGAGCTAGGCACAAGAAAGGTCCCTTTCTCGGGAGTCGTATATATCGAGCGGGAGGATTTCATGGAAGAACCGTCTCCGGGCTTTCGCCGTCTGACGACGGGTGGAGAGGTGCGGCTGAAGGGGGCTTACATTATCAAATGCAATGAAGTGGTCAAGGACGCGGCAACGGGGGAGATCACTGAGCTGCGCTGTACCTATGACCTTGAAACGAAGAGCGGAAGCGGCTTTAACGGGCGGAAAGTGAAAGGAACGCTCCACTGGGTATCTGCTGGTCACGGCATTCGGGCAGATGTATATCTGTACGAGAAGCTGCTCAAAGACAACGAAGGTCCTAAGGGCGATACCGGGACATGGGGAGATGTCATTAACCCGGATTCGGTGAAGCTTCTGAAGAATTGCCTGCTGGAGCCATTTGTGGAAGGGGCATTGCCGGAGGCAAAATTCCAATTTATGCGCCATGGATATTTCTGTGCCGACAGCAAGCGCAGCGGCGAAGACCGGCTGGTATTCAACAGAATTGTTCCACTGAAGGATAGCTGGAAGGGGAAGAAATAGCTCTTTGAGGAAGCGGGCAAGAACAGGGGATTTCATCCTGAATCTTGCCCGTTTTTTTAAAATTCAAGAATTTATATGCTTCACGCTATAAATTATCCGTTTCCACTTGTGGAATCTTATGTTGTGGAAGCTCCGCAAAATACCCAAAATCCGCTTTGCAGTGGAGGCTCACTTACTGGGCTTATGGTACATATGATTAATTATGATTGCCGGACAGTAATTTGAGTTAAGAATAGGTGATAGTTTTATTGGAAAATTCCATGAAAATTACATTTACATTTTTCAATAAGCAGATTATAATAAAAATAAGTTAAATGTTGCACCAGGGAAACTTTCATGTGTGAAGACAACTTTTTCCGGGCAAGAGGAGGGTTTGAAATGATCGAGCAAAACGTGGTGGAAACACCCAAAATGATAAATAATCCTAAGCACAAGAATACAATTTCAGCACAAGCAGTACTTAACGGGGACGTCAAAGGATTGAAGAGACTCCTTCCGTTTCTGGGCCCGGCCTTTATTGCCTCAGTAGCGTATCTGGACCCCGGGAATTTCGCCACGAACATTACGGCCGGATCGAAATACGGTTACCTGTTGTTATGGGTCATTGCCGCATCGAATTTAATGGCCGTGCTGATACAGTCCTTATCCGCCAAGCTTGGCATAGCTACCGGAAAGAATCTGCCGGAAGTGGCGCGCGAACGCTTCCCGAAGGGCGCTTCAATTTTTTTATGGATACAAAGCGAACTGGTCATTATTGCCACAGACCTGGCGGAGTTTATCGGGGCAGCCCTTGGACTATATCTGCTATTCGGGATACCCATGCTGCCTGCCGCAATCATTACCGCTGTCGGTTCATTCGCTATTCTTGAGCTGCAGCGGCGTGGTTACCGGACGCTTGAGGCCGGGATTGCTTCGATGGTGCTGATCGTCGTCTTAGCCTTTGCTTTCCAGGTCATTATGGCTAAGCCGGATGCCGGAGCAGTAATCGCCGGAATATTCACCCCTGCATTTGAGGGTGTGGACAGCATCCTGCTGGCAGCAGGGATTCTCGGGGCAACAGTCATGCCGCATGCGATTTATCTTCATTCTTCACTGACACAGAGCCGTGTGGTCGGGATTGACGAAAAAGAGAAAAAACAGATTTTCAAGCTGGAAATGATCGATATCGTTATTGCGATGGTTATTGCCGGTGCTGTGAATATGGCGATGGTAATCGTTGCCGCTGCCCTTTTCTTTAAGAACGGGCTTGTAGTTGAAGACTTGGATGTGGCCTTCCAGCAGTTCAGTCATTTGGCCGGTCCTGTAACGGCAGTTTCGTTCGGCCTTGGACTCTTGATCGCAGGGCTGTCGAGTTCTTCGGTTGGGACGATGGCCGGTGATGTGGTTATGCAGGGATTCATTAATAAGAGAATCAACCTGTATCTGCGGCGGGCGATTACGATTATTCCTCCGCTGGCGATTATCGCCTTTGGCATCAATCCGACCCGCGCACTGGTAATGAGCCAGGTGGTACTGTCCTTCGGGATAGCCTTTGCTTTGATCCCGCTTGTTATTTTCACCAGCAACCGCCAGATTATGAAGGGGCTGGTCAACCACCGGATTACTACGGTTTTGGGCTGGATCATCTCTGCGCTGGTCGTATCGCTCAACCTGTTCCTGATTGTTGAAATGTTCATCTAAAATGCAGAATCAGACAAAACCCCGCTCCCCCGGCGACTGTCAGGTATAACCTGACAGCACACCGGAAGGCGGGGCTTTTTGTACATAAGGATGTATAAGCTATACGCTGATTATTGCTTCACGATATCCTGTACGGATTTATCCAGCTTTTCCAGGAGCTGATCGTGGTCAATTTGTCCGCCGAGATATTCCTGCATCGCAGCGCCGAAGCCCTGAGTTACACCGTCAGGGAACATATCCCAGTTCCAGCCGAGTGCAGTTGCGGATTTTTCTTGGACAGCAACGGCAACCTGGCCGATATCTTCTGCAGCTGTTTCAATATCAGTCTCAGCCGGAATGAACTTGAATTCCTTCGTCAAATATTGTTTGCCGGTCTCCGAGGATACGAGCCAGTTCAGGAACGCTTTGGCTTCTTCCGGATGTGCGGATTTGCTGTTTACAACATAGTTATTAGGTACTCCTACCAGAATGGTGCCTTCTTCATCACTGATCGGGAGCGGGAGCAGGCCAAGGTTCAGTGCAGGGTCAATCTTGTCGATGTCACCCTGAGTCCAGTTGCCCTGCATCATCATTGCCGCTTTGCCGGAGGCGAAATCAGCAACCTGAGTCGCATAGTCGGTAGTCATTTTGTTATCTTGGGCGTTGTCGAAGATTACATCCACCAGATCAAGCCATTGCTCGAACACGGCATTGCCTTTAAAGGTTTGCGTACCTGCTTTGACATCATCGACAAATTTCTTCGGATCAGGCTGGTGGGCAAGACCAACATTCACAAGGTGCATCCCCATGGACCACCATTCGTTGGTTGCTTCAAATGGAGTGATGCCGGCAGCTTTCAGCTTCGCGGCAGCGTCCTTAAGCTGGGACAGTGTTTTTGGTTCTTCAGTAATACCAGCTTTGGTAAACAGATCCTTGTTATAAATAAGGCCATAGCCCTCGACATTCATCGGCATGCCGTACAGCTTGCCGTCTACAGTAGCAGGAGTTTTGGAGGTAGGGATCAGTTTTGCTGCCCAAGGCTGGTCTGACAAGTCGGTAGCGCGGTCCAAATAAGGAACCAGAGCGGTGTAGCCGCCGTTATTGAAAATTTCCGGTTCCGAGCCTGAAGCGATTTCCGCTTTGAGCAATGCGCCATAATCTTCGCCGCCGCCATGCGTTTCGACTTCAACCTTGACCCCGGTTTCTTTCTCATACAGTTCAGCCAATGTGTTCAGCTGTTCGGCAATTTCGACCTTGAACTGGAACATTTTGATCGTCACATCTTTGGCAGGAGCTTTGGTCGACTCAGTTGCTGCTGACTCTTTCGGGGCGTTGGTAGCGGTTCCATTGTTCCCGGAATTAGTATTGCCGCCATTGCCGCAACCTGCGATAATGAGTGTGCAAACGGTTGCGATAACAAACGTGAACTTTCTTTTCATAGAATAACCTCCCTGGTCTGTGGTTCCTACAACTTGATCGTAATGCATATGACCTTACACTTACACTTAATATTTTGCTCGAAAAAGTGGATATTGTTGCAACCCTTTTATCCCTTGACGGATCCTGAAGTAACTCCTTCAACAATATAACGCTGCAGCGTCAGGAAGAACAGGAGGATCGGTGTAATGGCCATGACCAGTCCCGCGAGCGCAAGATCCCACTTCTTAGTGTACTGCCCGAAGAATTTGGTTACAGCTACCGGCAGTGTAGTCAGATCCTTATTCCCGCCGATGACCAGCACAGGCAGCAGGTAGTCATTCCAGATCCAAAGGGTGTTCAGAATAATTACAGTAACAATAATTGGCATCAGCAGCGGGAAGACAATTTTGAAGAAAACACCGTAAGGATTGGAGCCGTCGACCCGGGCCGCTTCCTCCAGCTCAAAGGGCACAGTTTTGATAAAGCCGTGGAACAGGAAGACTGATAGAGGCATCCCGAACCCCAGATAGCAAGCGACAATACCGTAAAGTTCTCCGCGCAGTTCCAGGATACTGGTTACCCGGACCAATTGCAGCATCAGCGACTGGAAGGGAATAATCATCGCCGAGATGAGCAGCAGGAAAACAAAGGAATTGAAGCGCGACGGCTTTCTAACGATCTGATAAGCGGCCATGGAGCTGAACAGAACAATAAAGATAACGCTCAGGATGGTAATCTGCAGAGAGTTCCAGAAAGCCTGCGGGAATTCTATGGCGTCCCAGACTTTAGAATAATTGCTCCACACAAAAACCTGCGGAAACGATGCAGCATCAGTCAGAATTTCCTTAAGCCCTTTAACAGAGTTGCTAAGCACCAGGTAGAACGGAGACAGGAAGACAAGGGCCAGGAGTATGGCGGCAATTTCCAGAATGAAATTTCCGGGACGGTATCTGCTGCTATTCATTATGCCGACACCTCTTTTCTCTTAGTGATCCATACCTGAGTAACGGTGATCAGTGATACAGCAGCGAAGAAGAGCAGCGCTTTGGCTGTGCCGAGACCGTACCGGTTGTTGATCAGCGCTTCCGCATAAATGTTATAGGCGAGCGACTGGGTGGAGGTTCCCGGTCCGCCCTTAGTCAGCGACAGGTTGAGATCGAACATTTTAAAGGCATTGGATGTGGTAAGGAACAGGCAGATCGTGATGGCCGGCATGATCAAAGGCACATAGACGCTTTTGAACAGCTGTGGGGCTCGGGCGCCATCGATCTTGGCCGCTTCAATCAGATCCTTTGGAATCCCGGCGAGCGAGGCAATATAGATAACCATCATATACCCGGCAGTCTGCCACACAAATACGATGACAAGGCCCCAGAAGCCAGTGCTGGGCGTACCGAGCCAAGGCAGCTGGAAGAAGGAGATTCCGGTGATTTCGCCGATTGTCCCGAAGCCCTTGGTGAAGATAAACTGCCAGATGTATCCTAGCAGAATACCGCCGATTACATTGGGCATAAAGAAGATGGTACGCAGCAATTTCTTGGTCTTCAGTGTTGTCATCAGCAGGAAGGCCAGCAGCAGTGCCAGCACATTCGCGGCAACTACGGACACTATAGTGAAGCGAAGGGTAAAGAGCAGGGATTCCCAGAACTTATCATCATTCAGAAAAATCCGTTTCCAGTTGGCGGCGCCTGTCCAGACTGCTTTGTCCAGATCCAGCCCGTTCCAGTCGGTGGAAGAATAATAAAAGCCGAGAAAGAAGGGTGTGACCACAATGGTCAGGAAGAAGAGCAGGCAGGGTCCGAGGAAAACGATTTGCTGTCCCCAGCCTCTTTGCAAACGCAGAGCTTTTCTCATATGGAATCTCCTTTGTATAGTTTTTCAACGGGTTCATACCCTCATTATAGGAAGAGGCAGGAGTCATCAACACTCAATTTGGTGATTATAAAAGTGGATTATATTGCAGGAGGAAATGAGCATGTTCAGAAACAGTATCCGGACCCGGCTGATGGCGCTTGTGCTGTTGGCCTCGGTGATCCCGTCGGGGATATCCGTAACGTTCTCATATCTCTATACCAAGCAATCGGTAACCGAACAGTCGGTGAAGCAGAATACGAAGCTGCTGACGCTTGGGGAGGCCAATCTCAGCAGTTATTTCAGCGGCATGAATCAGCAGGCGATGTCCCTGTACAGCGGAATCAATGTCCCCAGCTCCTTCTATACTAGCCTGCTTACGGCCAAACATCCGGATAATGCTCCGGAAAACGCTGTGTTGCCGGATAACCGGGCGATCATCTCAACCCAGCTGTACAACCTTTTCCTCTCCGACCGCAACACCTTTCAGATTCACCTGTATGTCCGGGCGGCCAAGCAGTCGAATCTGGTGCTCGGCGGGCTGTTCCGCCGGGAGAACAAAGATGATTACGTCCCGTTGATCCATCCTGAGGAAACGTACCGGCCTTATATTGAGGTTACGCATATGGATCATCAATACGGGATGAAGTCCGGATTCCCCAATTTGAAATCGGGTACTGTGCCGGTTTTTACTGCTCATTTCCCCATTTACCGAACGCCGAGCGATGCTGTTCTGGCCGATCTGTCGATTGATTTCCGCTTGGGGGAGCTGGAGGGAATCGTCAAATCCATGTACAATTCGGATACAGAACGGCTTTATATCTTGAATGAACAGGGGGAGGCCTTGTTTGCATCTGATTCCGATTGGATCGGCAAACCGGTCACCGCGGGCTGGAGCCAGCTGCCGGGGAAGGATGACAATGGCCATTTCACCTGGAAGAAGGATGGTTTCGAGGGTATTGTGATGTATCGCCACATTGAGAATACGTTGTTCAAGGGCAGCATCATCAAGCTGGTTCCCTATGAAGATCTGTATGGCGATGCCAGAACGATCACCCGGTTCAACACCGGAATCGGTGTGCTGTTCCTGATCCTTGGCGGACTCAGCGCGGTATTAATCTCCGTCGGATTCACAAGGCCAATCAAGAAGCTGATCTCCTTCACCCAGAAAGTGCAGATTGGTCAGCTTGATGCGCATATGGATGCCGAACGGGAAGATGAATTCGGCCTCCTGACACGCAAAATCACCGGCATGACCCGGACGATCAACGATCTTATCTTAAAGGAATATAAACTTGAGCTGGCCAACAAGACCAATCAGCTGAAGGCGCTGCAGGCCCAGGTCAATCCTCATTTCCTGTATAATGCCCTGCAGTCCATTGCCAGTCTGTCCTTGCGCTACAATGCACCCAAGGTGTATGATCTCATCTATTCGCTTGGCAGTATGATGCGCTATTCCATGAACACGGAGCGGACGCAGGTCCCGCTTCGTGATGAACTGGAGCATGTGCAGAATTACGTGATCCTGCAGACGGAACGTTTCGGGGAAGAGAACTTAAGGCTGGATATTGATGCAGAGGAAGCTGCTCTGGAGATTGCCGTGCCCAAGATGATTCTGCAGCCCATTGTTGAGAATATATTCAAGCACGGGTTTACGGACGGGATCCGCGAGGCTGTAATCTCCATCACCTGTGCTCTGGATGCCAACGGCAGCCTGCGGCTTGCCGTCAAGGACAACGGCAAAGGAATCACTGCGGAACGGCTGGAGGAAATTACAGCCGGACTTCAGCAGAGCGGCCGGACAGAGCACGAAGAGATTGGGCTGCACAACGTACTGGCGCGTGTGCGGCTGCAGATGAGCAGCGGGGCAGAGCTATTGCTGCAGAGTGTTGAAGGCGGCGGGGTTAAGGTGACACTTATTATTCCGCTGGATAAGATGGACCCAACAAATTAAGGGAGTGCAATGGACCCAAAGGAGCGGCAAGTGAGATGAAGGTGCTGATTGTAGACGATGAGAAGCATGTGCGTGAGGCGATCCGCTATTTTGTACCGTGGGAGAAATATCGGATTTCAGAGATTTTTGAGGCGACCAACGGGCAGGAAGCTACGCTGATTATGCAGGAGCAGCAGCCGGCGATTGTCTTCACGGATATGCGGATGCCGCTGATGGACGGTGCGGAGCTGCTGGAATGGCTGCATCATCATTTCCCGAATACGAAGACAATCGTCATTAGCGGGTATCAGGACTTCAATTATGTAAAGCCGGCAATCGTCTACGGCGGGACAGATTATTTGCTGAAGCCCCTGAACAGCAAACAACTGATTGCCGCAGCCGAGCATGCCTTCAAGCTGTGGTTGGAGGAAGAGGAGGAGCGGCAGCAGAGTCACCGGCAGAATATGCAGCTTAATGTGCTGCGGCCGCTGTACTGGGACAAGATGCTCTCGGATCTGGTCTCCGGTCATGCCTCATTTCAGGAGCTGAAGCCTTCCTTGTGCGAAGAGCTGGGGTTGCCCGGGGATGCGGCAACCTGCAGAGTTGCCGTAATCTCGCTCCAGCGTGCAAACTGCCGCCTGCTGGAGCGGTTTCATGGCGATGTGCCGCTGACCTCCTTCGTGCTGGCGAACGTCTGCAATGAGGTGATCTCCCCCGGGAGAAGCGGCTTTGCCTTTCGCAGCTGGCAGGCCGGCACCGATATTGTCATTCTTTTCTGGACGGCGGCTCTGGATGCGGAAGTGTGGGTGCGGCTTATCAATGAATCGATCAAACAGACCTATGGGGTACAGGTGGATATAGGACTCAGCCGGCCCGTGGCTTTTCCCGAAGGGCTGCAAAACGCCTTCCGTCAGGCGCGTCAAGGCCTTAGTGAGCGCAATCTCCTGCAGCGGGAAGGGCGCATTTATCATTACAGGGAGCTGACGGAGGAGAGTGGGTCTGTGGAAGACCACGTGCTGGAATCGCTGCTGGACAAGCTCAGGGTGGCTGTATTATCGGGGGATCTGCAGAGAATGGAACGGGTGGTTGATGAATGGGCGGATCAGCTTTCAGGGCTGTCGCTGCTCACCGAGAATAACTTTCTGCACCAGCAGGAAGAGATCCGCGCCGTTCTGATGCGCTGGCGGCAGAATGAGGAGATTACCTTTGAGCTGTGTTATGACGAAGAGGGGCTTTTCTCCGTTGAGCACTGGCGGAATCAGTTAAAGACCATGCTGCAGCAATTGTGGAAAGGGAATTCTCAGACACCGGACAGCCGGCTTGTTCAGGAAATCCGGGATTACCTCAATCAGAACTACGCCAAGGACATGACGCTTCAGCATATCGCCGAGCGCTTTTTTATCAGCAGGGAGAATGTGTCACGCAAGTTCAAACAGATCAGCGGGGAGAACCTGTCCGATTATTTAACTGCACTGAGAATAGACAAGGCCAAGACGCTGCTGCAAAATACAAACCTGCGGCTATCGCAGATTTCGGAGCTGGTCGGCTATGAGGATGAGAAGTATTTCAGCCGGGTTTTTAAGAAATCGACCGGGCAGACTCCGCGTGAATACCGCAAGCAGGAGAACTCTCTGTAGCGAAATAACCACTCCACTATGGACAAAAAATGGAGCCGTCCTATAAATTTCAGAATTCCCCATCTTTTACCGATAATAGTCATACGGATATCGCACATCATTTTATCGGTTAAATGGGAGGGTTGGTATGGTATGGATAGTTATTTAGGCAGAATCCTCAAAAATGATCTGATCAATGCGTACGGTGTAACTGTAATACCGGCAAGAAGCGTATTGAACGCAGAGCACTTGGAACTCATCCGCAAGCAAAGAATCAATACATTGGATATCGTATTCACCGATGAACAACCACAGACGCCGGCCTGCCGCGAGATGGTTAACGGTGTGGTGGAAGTGTCGAAGGATTTGTTTAATTCTTTCAGATTAACCCGCAAAGTTCCATTGGCGGATATAAGAAAGGATGTCGTACCGGTTGTTCAGGAGATTTCACTCCTTCCCGATATTTTTGCGCTGTTCGAAGCGATTCAGGGGAAGGACGATTATACATACCAGCACAATATTGGCGTAGGTGTGTTATCCACATTGATTGGCAGATGGATGAATATGGGGCAGGCGGAGCTGTCGGTGCTTTCCCTAGCTGCAACCTTGCATGATATCGGCAAGCTCAAAATTCCTCCTGAGTTGCTGAATAAACCGGGCAAGCTGACTACCGAAGAATTCGCCCTCGTCAGAAAGCACACGATTTTCGGCTATGAGATGTTGAAGGAGACGACGGGGGCTAATTCACATATCACCTTGACCGCGCTCCAGCATCATGAAAGGAATGACGGTAAGGGGTATCCGCTGGGGCTGAAGGAAGAACAGATTGATTCCTACAGCAAAATCGTTGCCGTTGCCGACATCTTTCATGCGATGTCCTCCAAGCGGCCCTATCATGAAGCTATGCCGTTCCATCTCATTGTGGAGCAGATGAGGAGAGGCAGCTTTGGGGCGCTTGACCCGCATGTGGTCTCCGTATTCCTGGAGAATATTGTGAAACGGACCGTCGGGCGCGATGTGATCTTAACCGACGGCCGTGTCGGTGAAATTGTCTACTTGAATCCCCATAACATCGAAACGCCCTTAATCAAGATAGATGGTGAATATATCGACCTTGGTAAAATGAGGGATCTCAAGATCAAAGAAATCAGTATATAGCCGTTTCGCCATTAACCTTTAAAATAGTCCGCGAGCCCCTCGGCAATTGCCTTGGCGGCTTTTTTCTGATAGGCAGATGTGCGGACGACCGCTTCATCGTTCCGGTTGCTTAGGAACCCGAGCTCCACCAGTGCTGCCGGAAGGTTGTTCTCCCGCAGAATATGGTAGTTGCCGAAGGATACTCCATTGCTCTTCAAGCCGATGCCCTGCCCGAGCCGGTTCTCAATGGAGCGTGCCAGGCGCAGATCATCCGATTCCGAGTAATAAAAAGTCAGCGTGCCGCTTACATTCTTCGGGGAGGAGTTGTAATGGATGCTGACAAAAGCGTCCGCCCCTACAGACTCCCCGATCTGCACCCTTCTGGCGAGGGAAGGGCGCTGGTCTTGAGCGCGTGTCAGCTCCACACGGGCTCCCTTGGCTGTCAGGTAGTCGCGGACATACAATGCCGTCTGCAGATTCAGATCCTTCTCCAACGTGTCAAAGGATGTGCCGAGCATGCCGGGGTCGCTGCCGCCATGACCCGGATCAATGACGATCCGCTTGCCATTGATCCCGCCAGTCTGCCTAAGGCTGCCAGTCGTTCGGCTCCCGCTTCCTGTACTCGCGGAGCTTCCGCTGGTAATATACTGTGCTGCGACCCAGCCGGTCTCCCCGCTGGCGGTGCGGATCCGCACCCAACCGTTCTGCCGCAGCAGAACAGTCACGGAGTCCTCTGCCTTTAACGCTCCGAGTATCTTATAACCGGTTCCCGGACCTCCCCGGATGCGCAGGGAATCGGCTGTAACCATTGCTGTGCTGCCGCCGCTTCCAGAGGCCTTGGCGGGTGTAGATACAGCAACTGCTGCACGGGATTCACCGCCTGTCCCGTTTACTTTTATAAGATAATACCCCGCAACCCAGCCGGAGATTGAACCGGACCGCACTTTTGCCCAGCCATGCTGCTCATCGGTAACGGTCACCTGTGCGCCGCTCTTTAAGGATCCTGTAACTGCCGCATTGGCTGCCGGCTCGCTGCGTACATTGAGGGAGCTTGCACTCACTTTTGCTGTATAGGCTCCTGCAGCAGAGCTGGTTGCAGGCTGCAGCATGCTTCCTGTGAGCAAGCAGGCTGCCAGCACTGCGGTATGTATATATTTGTTCATAAATTTCCTCTCTTCCCGGATGGATAAATGTCTATTACCCGTTTCATCGGTCAAAGAAAAGGATTTGGTTAAAATTTAATAGAAATTAAACCTCTGTTCCAAAGCGGTAAAGCACTGTATAATTGTTTCATATTGGAAAAGTTTGTAAAGGAGTGCCGTCGTGACCAGACCCAAACTATTCATCGGATCATCCAGGGAATCCATCCGTTACGCCCGGGCGATCCACGAACAGCTAAAGCGAGAAGCCGAGGTTAATCCTTGGTATGCCAATGCCTTCCGTGCGAATGAATATACGATGGAGGCGCTGGAGAGACATCTGGATGAGAGCGATTTTGCCGTATTCATCTTTTCACCTGATGATGTGGCTCAAATCCGCGGCAAATATTATTATGTCACCCGTGATAATACACAGTTCGAAATGGGGCTGTTCTGGGCCAGGCTGCGGCGCAAACGTGTCTTTTGCCTGCTTCCGGACCGGGTAGCCCCGCGTACGGATTTGATTCCCGGCAAGAATATCGATGAGTATCATCTCTTATCCGATCTGTCCGGACTCACCCCGCTGGAGTATGAATGGCAGCATGATAATCCGGTGGCAGCCGTTGATGTCAGCTGCGGGAAGATCCTGGACAGTATTCAGGAGCAGGGGAGCTACCGCGATCCCCTGAAGGAATTGGAACATTTGGGCTTGGAGCTTAGGCGCAAGGAAAGTATCCTTCATTTCTTCTGGCAATATAATAGTAATGTGGCCGGAGCTCAGGGTGGAGAGAAATACCAGGCGCTCAGCGAGGCTATCCGCAACTCCTTTCTGCTGCCCGGACAATGCCGGGTAATTGGCGCCGCGCTCTGGCGGGAAAGTGAGAAGGAAGGTCTGATCCAGGTAGGGGGAAATGTGGGCCGTGGGCATTGTTACCCTTTCTCATTAAGTGAAGACAAAGGGAAACGGCCCGGTGTTCTCGATGCTTATCTGAGCAAGGAATGGACCTTTTTTCAGCGTACTGAAGTTGCCGAGGTATATATCCTATGCTATCCTTTAGGTGAGCAGCATGTCCTTTCTGTCCATTTTTCGGGAGACGACGGGCTATCTGCGGAGGATCTTACCACAGTGGTTGCTTACAACCGCGATTTGTTCCGTACCGTCAATTATTTAGTGGGAGGGGACTAGGAGTATGAAGAATATGAAGGGTGTAGTCAGTTTGTCCAGTGCGGTCCGCCGATCCGCAGGCGGCAACGGCAGCAGTTCCGGAGGGACACGGCGCTCTAAGGGCAAGGCAAGTGCAGGCCGGGCAGCAAAGCCGGCTTCCTCGGCAGGCCACGTATATATTGCGCCATCGCTGGATGGCGGAGATGAGGAATACAAGAAGCTTATCAGCGGGAAGGTCGACAACAGCAAGCCTTCATTCGCCTAAATAGTTAAGGGGTCCCCGGCATCAGCCGGAGACCTCTTTTTGTAATTATAAGAATTTATTTGCTTTTCGCTTCTTAGATCTCATGGTGCGAAGACCGGCTGCTACGCTTCTTGGCAATTTCCCGCCGCACGACCGGTGCCACCTCCGTTGCGAGCAGCTCAATAGCCGTCGCTACCTTGTTGAAGGGGAGTCCGCCAATGTCCAGCTGGGCCATAAAGCGGTTATGGCCGAACAGCTCATGCTGGTACAGGATTTTCTCTATAATCTGTTGCGGACTGCCAACGGCAAGCGTGTTAACAGGAGAGACGAACCGTCCGAAATCGCTGCGGGATACTCCGTACTCCTGGCCCGGATGCGGGCTGATGGCATTGCGGTAGCTGTAATAGTAAGGGTAGTACTCGTCCAACGCCTGCTGTGACGTCTTCGCAATATATCCGTGGCTGGTGATGGCGATCTTTAAGTCCTCTGGAGCATGACCGGCTTTGGCTCCGCTTCTGCGGTAGGTTTCGGCAAGATTCTGAAAGGGTTCAGGACTGCCGCTGAGAATGGCGATAGCCATCCCAATACCAAGCGTGCCGGCTCTTTCGGCACTTTCGGCCGAACCGCCAATGCCGACCCAGAGCGGGAGCTTCCGCTGCAAAGGCCGCGGGGCGATCTCGGCATTCTTCAGCGGGGAGCGGAAGGTTCCCTTCCAGTTCATGACTTCATGCTGATTGAGCTCCAGCAGCAGATCAAGGTTCTCCGTGAACAGCTTCTTGTAATCTTCCAGCTCATATCCGAACAGGGGGAAGGATTCCAGAAAAGCACCTCGTCCGGAGATGATCTCCGCCCGGCCGTCCGACAGAAGATCAAGTGTGGCGAAGTCTTCGAAGACCCGTACCGGATCTATGGTGCTCAGCACCGTTGTGGCGCTTGTCAGCTTGATCCGTTTCGTGGCCTGCGAAATTGCCGCGAGTACAACCGGCACCGAGGAGATGACAAAATCAAGCCGGTGATGCTCACCGACGCCGAAGACGTCCAGCCCCGCCTCATCGGCCAGCTTGGCCGCTGCGATGACTTCATGGAGACGCTGCCGGGGGCTGATGGTCTGACCTGTATGACAATCGGCTACGATGTCACCGAGTGTGTAAATACCGAATTCAAACTCCGGCACGTTTTCTTGTGGAACGCTGTTATTCATAAATGCTGACCCCTTGTTCAATAGAATGTTAAATATAGTAAATGGTAGCCGGTCCGGTGTGTGAGGAATATTGATGATTATAACATAATAGCTTACAAAATGTAAGTATGTGAACAAATGATAAAGGTCTGTGAACCGCGGAGGTCTTTCAGTCGAGTATCTTCAGAAGAAGCCTATTCAATGCATCCGCTTGAATGAATGTACTTAAGTAAACAGCGTTTTTTCGCTATAAATGAAATGTGATGAAACAAGCCATTCGGTTCTTTTGTAAGCATAAAGAAGGTGTTCCAGAAGCCGTGAATGAATAAGGCTTCCGGGACACCCTCTTGTCGTATCCATGTATTAGCAGGCACTATGCAGCTGGACTGTTTTACAGCAGTTCCTGAATAGCCGGCTCAATGTCCAGCGGATCACTGTAGGATTCAAAACGCTTCACAACTTGGCCATCGCGGTCAATAAGGAACTTGGTGAAATTCCATTTCACTTCGTCGTCAGCCAGTGTTGCAGGCTCACGCTCCTGAAGCATGGCATGCAGCAGCTTCCCGCTGGCATTACTTTCATCGAAGCCTTCAAAGCCCGCCTGACCGGTCAGATAGTGAAACAGGGGATGTTTATTTTCGCCTTTCACATCAACCTTCTCAAATAGGGGGAAGCTAACTCCGTAGTTAATTTGACAGAAGACGTCTACTTCTTCGTTGGTTCCGGGTTCCTCCCCGAACTGATTGCTGGGAAATCCCAGAATTTGAAATCCGTCATCCTGATATTTCTCATAGAGCTTCTGAAGGTCGGAATATTGCGGAGTGAACCCGCATTTGCTGGCGGTATTTACAATCAGCAGGACTTTATCCTTGTATTGTTCAAGACTGGTTTCCTTGCCCCGAATGTTGCGTGCGGTATATTGATATATGCTCATTGCTGAATCATCCTTCCGCAATATGTAATGAAATATTCATATTAATTAAATTGTACACAATATAATTTTGTGTGTCAAATTGTGCAATGTATTTTTTTGTGTGTACGAAGCTGGCAGTTGAGATTATACTAAGGTGTACGAACCGTTCTTCAGCAGGCGGAGAGTCTCCCCATACAGTTAGACACTGACAAAAGAATATAATGCTGGAGGAAATTTGATGAGTACTACAGAACTTACTAGCCAACTTTCCAGCTACACAGGAAGACTGCTGAGAGAGCGCTTCGGGAAAGGGCCCGAATCCATACATGCATCTATCGGAGAGCAATGCATCGCCATGCATATCCGCAATTTTATCGGGCCTGTGGAGAAATTTTTGTTAAACAAGGAAGAGGAGCAAGCGTTCCGCTACACGCGGGAGCTCCTGATGAAATCACTGCTTCCCGAGCTTTCGGCTTACCTGAAGGATCAGATGGCTATTGAGATCAGCGAGATTTTTTATGATTGGGGCATACATAACGCGTCAGGAATGATCGTTGCACTCATCAAGCACAGCGGAGTGGCTGTTGACGATTATGCCGGGCGGGAAGAAGTCCATGCCCAGATTAATGAAGTAAGCAGGAAAGTGCAGAAGGAACCGGAATTTACTGACTCCTGGTGGCTTGGCCCACGCACTCTGATCATCAAGCGTGAGGGAATTCTGATTCCTCTGGAGAAGGAACTGATTGGCCTCGGCTATGAGAATACACTCAAAACAACGAAACGCAAAATGGAAAAACGTTATTTGGAGGATACCACCACAATTGCGCCGATGCTCGGCAAGGAGCTGTCTGACATTTATGTGGATTGGGATTTCGACAAGGATACCAGTGTGATAGCATATACTTTTCATTAAACATCATAAATGAGGTGGAAATGGGTCGGACATGCAAATGAGCCGAACATGAGCCGGAGAAGGGGGAGATGACCCTTTCTTCGGCTTTTTTATTTTTCCCTGACTAGGTATATTGCGCATCAAACATTTAGGGGGATTTGATGAATGGGGGAATACAAGCAGACGGTGCTCTATGTAGAAGATAATGAGCTCAACATGGATTTAATGCATCATATCTTCAAAAGAAATCTGCCCTCCGTATTACTGCTGAAAGCTGATACGGCGAAGCTTGGTCTGCAGATTGCCAGGCAGAAGCTGCCGGATCTGATTATTTTGGATATCGGCTTGCCCGACCTGAGCGGTTATGAGGCATTGGAGTCTTTGAAGTCGAAAGAGGAGACCCGGCATATTCCGGTTTTGGCGATCAGCGCCTTTGCCCAGAGCTTGGATATCGAGCGGGCCAAAGGTGCAGGTTTTGCCGGGTATATTACAAAGCCCTTTCAGGTCAAAGAAGTTACGGAAACTGTAGAGGCTCTGTTAACAGGGGGTTTCTGACACCGGACCGGGATTAGAGCAAGGGTGTGCAATCAAAGGTGGGGCACTGGGGAGAACTCCGCCGGAAGGCCGGTTTGCCGGCAAAAAGCCGTTCTATAAGGATTATTACGAAGCCGCTTTGTTAAGGGCTTCTTTGTATTTAACTGTTCTTGCCCGCGTATCCGGGATTAAACCTATGATAAACTAAAAGGAAAATGCAGGAACGGGGATTATATAATGGAATCTGAATTTGTGGACGACTTGATACATCATGCAGAAGAAGCGCTTGCGCTTTATTCTATCTCGGAACCAGCGATTGAATATATTAGACATAATGAAAATATGACGTTTAAGGTAACAGATACAAGCGACGGCAAACAATATTTGCTGCGCATACATAAACCTGCAACAGCAGGTCTGTTTGGTATACAGCATACACTTGAAGGCTTACAGTCAGAAATGTACTTACTTCAGGGATTATCCCAAAAGAACAGCCTGCGGGTGCAGAAACCCTCTGTTAACCGTGCGGGCCAGTTTGTTTCAGAATACACAGCCAATGAATTTGGTTCTTGTTATGCAACCTTACTGGAGTGGATAGAGGGGTCAACGCTTACTTTGCAGGAAGACAACATAGGGCAGATTGTTTTTGCATTAGGGGAGAAGCTGGCGGATCTACATCATTTTTCACGGGAATCCGCACTGCCGGCGCTAACCAGACCTGTATATGACGCAGCAAGAATAGACCGTGCGATTGAGGAACTTAGATATGGAATTGAAGCCAGCCTGTACAGTCAAGAGCACTATGAGATCATTAAGGAGGTTCTGGAATATGTAAAGGGCCAACTGAGGGATTTGGATACTCAACAAGAGTGGGGGCTCATACATGCCGATGTTCAACTTGGGAATGTTATTATTACGAATGAGGGTCCCTGTTATATAGACTTTGGATTATTCGGTTATGGCTATTACCTATTTGACCTGGGCAGCGCATCTTCCATCCTTCCAAGCGAATTAAGGCAAACCCTATTGCTGGGTTATGCTTCAAGGTCCACTTTCACTTTTGATCAGGTACGGTATATTGAAGGATTGATTTTTATGGATATATTTATCAGCTATCTGTTTTTTATTCATGACCCTGACCGGAATGGCTGGATTAAAGAGGACGCAGCAAAAGTATGCGACACCCTGTGCAGGGATTTTCTTGCCGGAAAAGAAGTTTACTATTCATTCTAAGACCTGCAGAAAGTGAATATTTAATGCCTTGAATATTATAGCTGAAAAAGCGGGAATAACATTTGACTTTCGCCCGATTATACAAGATATTTATATTGAAGTTTTAAAATAAGTGAATTTCACTCAATACTCCACAAACGGGCGGTGGATCAGATGTTAAGACAGCATGCGGAGGTATATTCCCGCTTTGGACAGGCGTACAAAACGGGAAAGGTTGGAGTAGCTTTTCTTTCTATGGATGAGAAATGGACCCGTATAAATCCCGCGGTAGTTTTGATGCTGGGGTATTCGGAGGAACAGCTCCTGGAGCATGAATTCGGTGAGTTTTTGCATAATGATTCTTTGGCGGTATATAAAAAGATGATGGGGGCTCTGCAAGCAGGAGAGGCCCCCTTTTTTGAATGTGAAATTAAGCTGACCCGTGCCGCCGGCACACCGGTCCAGCTGCTTCTGCATGCTGTGCTTGTCAGCGATCCTTGTACGGGGGAGAAACTGCATTATTTAATTCATTTGGCTGAGATTCCGGAGGGGAATCCCGCCGAAATCATCCCTCCTCCGAGTGATGAACTCTACCGGCTGATCGCCGCGAACATAAGGGATATTGTGTATTATTCCACTCTGGACAACATATGCCTGTATTGTTCACCTTCGATTCGGGAGGTGCTTGGGTATGAGCCGGAGAAGCTGATTGGACGCGATATCCGCGGGCTGATTCACCATGAGGATCTTTCCGCTTTGGAGCTCTCTGAGCCTATGGAGTTTCAGAGCATTCAGCTGCGAATCCGCCATGCCGGCGGGCGATACCTCTGGATTGAATTCACCCTGCGTTTAATTGAGGACGGGGATAGCATGAGCGTGCTTGCGGTAGGCCGTGATGTAACAGAGCGCAAAGCCGTAGAGACGATGCTGCAGGAATCCATCGAGCGGTATACCTCCCTGAAAAAATATAATCATGATGCGATTATTTCCCTGGATCTGCAGGGCAATATCATAAACGGAAATGAACAAGCCTGCCAGTTGACAGGCTACACCATCCCTGAAATGGTCGGAATGAGTGTCAGTCTGATTATCGGCGCCCATCATCTGCATGATGTAATCGATTATTGCAATGGGAACAACAGCATGGAGCGGAACATCAATCTGATCTGGCATAAAGACGGCCATACCGTCGAAGTGCTGACAACAATCGCCCCCATCATCATCAACGAGGAGCGGGTCGGATTCTATATTATCGTGAAGGATATTACCGAGCAGAAGAAGCTGCTCATTGCCAAGGAGATTGCTGAGAATACGAACAAGGCCAAAAGCGAGTTTCTGGCAATGATGAGCCATGAGATCCGCACACCGATGAATGGGGTTCTGGGGATGACCGATCTGCTGTTGGATATGAGTGAACCGGACTCAGTACAGCGAGAGTATCTTGATATTATCCGGCAGAGCGGTAATACGCTGTTGAATATCATCAACGATATTCTGGATTTCTCCAAGAATGAAGCGGGCAAAACAGCCCTGCACGAAGAGCCGTTTGTACTGAGGAACTGCATGGACTCCGCGCTCGAACTGCTGCTCCTTAAGGCGGAGGCGAAGGGGTTATACATTGAGGTTATGATGGGCGCAGAAGTGCCGGAGCATTTGATAGGCGACGCAGACCGGCTGAAGCAGATTCTGCTCAATTTAGTCGGCAATGCAGTGAAGTTCACCTATACCGGAGGTGTCACAATACAGGTCCGGACTGCGGCGAAAGCCGCAGATGGCATTACGCTGCAATTCACTGTTGCTGATACCGGGATTGGTATCCCGGAAGACTCCCGGGAACGGCTATTTGAGCCGTTTTATCAGCTTGAGCAATTTATGGGCCGGCGTCATGAAGGAACAGGCCTGGGCCTGGCCATTACCAAACAGCTTGTTGAACTGATGGGCGGTAGCATCGCACTGGATACGGGCACGAAGATTGGTGCGGCCTTTGTATTCACTGTGGTGCTTCGCGAGGAGGACAAAGGTTCAGACGGGGTACCGGGTACCGAGTTGCCGAGCCTGGGTCCGGTTGGCCGGGAGCTGCGTATATTAGTGGCCGAAGACAATGAAATTAACCGAATCGTGCTGCGCAAAATATTGGAGAAGCGGGGCTACGCTGTCGATGTTGCGGTAGACGGGCTGCAGGTAGTGGAGATGGCCGGCAGCAAGGACTATGACATTATTTTCATGGATGTGCAGATGCCCGGGATGAATGGGCTGGAAGCTACCAGGGTTATTAAACAGACGCTTCCTCAGGAGAAGCTTCCGGTAATTATTGCGGTTACGGCAAATGCGCTGAAGGGCGACCGTGAGCTTTGTCTCGAGGCCGGGATGGATGAATATATCAGTAAGCCGCTCAGAAGCGAAGCTATTTCGAATATCATCGGAAAATTTTTCTGAGGCGAAAAAACAGGCTTGGGCGCTTAATCTTATCAAAGGTTATTTTAGTTGCTTAAAGCTGCGAAGCGGTACATTGATGTCTTGCATCAGAGGATCTTATTGATTAAGATAGCATCAACTGGCGCAGAAGAAGCACCGGCATATAACACAAATGACAATGACGAAGAGAGTAAGCGCTAGAAGCGGATCTTAACAGGGAAGGTGTGCCGGAGACTGAGAGCACCCTCATGAGACGATTAGCGCCGAAGTTCACTTCCGAGTCGGCCCCTGAAGTATTTGCTGCAGCAACTATGGGTAGGGAGGCCCGCGCCCCGCGTTATCGGGTGTAAGACAGGGTTAATCCCGGGCAGGAAATGAGCTTTCATTTTTTGTGCCGGCGGTTGTTTTTGATTAATCCTAAATAAGGGTGGTACCACGGCTCCTCGTCCCTTGCGACGGGGGGCCTTTTTGCGTTCATAGGTTGAATTAATCGAGAAGAGGGAGTGGAAGGTAATGAGCAACGTGGAATTGGATGGGCTGAGAGCCCGCCTGGATGAAATTAATGAGCAGCTGCTGGAGCTGATCTCCGAGCGTGCCCAGGTAGTTCAGGAAATTGGTGTAGTTAAAGAAAAGCAAGGCGTGCCGAAGTTCGATCCGGAACGGGAAAAACAGATGCTGGAGAAGCTGGTAGCGGGCAACAAAGGACCTTTCACAAGCGGAACGATCCGCAGCCTCTTCAAGCAAATCTTCTCCGCTTCTCTGGATTTGCAGTCTGCCGAGCATAAGAAAAGCATGCTTGTCAGCCGTAAGAGCCACAAAGAGGACACCGTTATTGTCCTGCCGGGCGATGTGACCGTCGGCGGCCTGTCGTCGCTGATGGTAGCAGGCCCTTGCTCCGTAGAAAGCGAACTGCAGACCCGTACGGTGGCCGCGGCGCTGCAAAAGGCCGGAATCCGCGTAATGCGCGGTGGAGCGTTCAAGCCCCGGACTTCGCCGTATGATTTCCAGGGCCTTGGCATGGATGGGCTGCGGATTCTCCGTGAGGCGGCTGATGAATACGGCCTGCTGACGATCAGTGAAATCGTCGATCCGGCACATCTGGAGCCGGCGCTGGATTATGTGGATATTATACAGATCGGCGCACGCAATATGCAGAACTTTGAACTTCTCAAGGCAGCTGGAGAACTGAACAAACCGGTTCTGCTGAAACGCGGGCTTGCTGCAACGATGGAAGAATTCCTCCATGCGGCTGAGTACATCATGTCACGCGGAAATACCCAGGTCATGCTGATCGAACGCGGTATCCGCACTTACGAGAAATGGACGCGTAATACACTGGACATCTCGGCCGTGCCAATTCTGAAGCAGGAGAGCCATTTACCGGTGCTGGTGGATGTGACTCACTCCACCGGACGTAAGGATATCCTGATCCCTTGCGCCAAAGCGGCACTCGCCGCCGGAGCCGACGGCATCATGGTGGAGGTTCATCCCGATCCGGCGACTGCATTGTCGGATGCTGCGCAGCAGCTTAATATCGAGGAATTCAATACCTTCTTCAATGAGGTTAAGGCTTCAGGACTGTACCGGTAATTTAAAACTATTGAATGGACTTGATTTTCGCAGCATATGCGAGAAAAAGACCGAAATAAACGCTTACAAGTACAGGCTGCACTTTTGTGGAGGTTATGGCGGGTCAGGTACAATAGGAAACATTGGCGTTGCACCGGACCGGACTGTTTGGAACAGTCCAATCAACCATAACAGAAACAGGAGGAAACAGAAGCTTGAAGCAGCTAAAATTAAATAACGGGTGGTTTTCCAATACACGGAGCGATGTTCTTTCCGGAATGACGGTGGCAATTGCACTCATTCCCGAAGCGATTGCATTCTCGATTCTTGCCGGAGTAAGCCCGATGGTCGGTCTGTATGCCTCCTTTTGCATCGCAATTGTAACATCGTTTGCCGGAGGCAGACCGGGCATGATCTCGGCAGCCACCGGCGCAATGGCACTGCTGGTCGGCAGTCTGGTAATCCAGCACGGAATTGAGTATCTGTTCGCAGCTACCGTATTAGCCGGAGTTTTCCAAATCGTGATGGGGATGCTCAAGCTGGGGAGATTTATTACCTTTCTTCCGCAGCCCGTCATGACCGGCTTTGTCAATGCGCTGGCTATTCTGATCTTTATGGCACAGCTTACGCATTTCAAAGGCCAAAGCTGGGTGATGTACGCCCTTGTAGCCTTGACTCTGCTCATCATCTATACGGTTCCGCTGTTCACCAAGGCGGTGCCTTCGGCGCTTGTGGCAATTATTATCGTTTCAGTGCTCAGCATCGTGCTTGATCTGGATGTGAAGACCGTGGGGGATATGGGAGAGATAACATCGGCTTTGCCGCTGTTCCATCTGCCGCAGCTGCCATTTACAATGGATACGCTGCTCATTATATTGCCATATTCACTGTCACTCGCTGTGGTGGGGCTGCTGGAATCGCTGATGACGGCAACTTTAATTGACGATATAACCGGAACCGGAAGCGACAAGAACCGTGAAGCGAAGGGTCAGGGATTGGCGAACATCGTTACGGGCTTTTTCGGAGGCATGGCAGGCTGTGCGATGATCGGCCAATCGATGGTCAACATGAAATCGGGGGGACGCACCCGGCTCTCAACCTTTGTGTCGGGGATATTCCTCTTGTTCCTCATCCTCGTTCTCGGTGATATCGTTAAGCAAATTCCAATGGGAGCGCTGGTAGGCGTCATGATCATGGTGTGCATCAGCACCTTTGAATGGGGTTCGCTGAAGACGCTGGCCCGCGTACCGCTAAGTGATGCACTGGTAATGATTGTAACGGTTGTTACGGTCGTGCTAACGGATAATCTGTCCATCGGGGTGTTGTTCGGTGTTCTGCTCAGTGCCCTGACATTTGCCTGGAAAATAGCCTCGATTTCCCTGAGCGTCCAGACATCCGCCGATATGGTTACGTATGTGGTTTCCGGCCAGTTGTTTTTCGGTACGACAAGCCACTTTATTCATGAGTTTAACTATGAGGGCGATCCGGAGAACATCAGGATCGACTTCACACATTCGCATGTATGGGACCAGTCAGCGGCTGGCGCCATTGCCAAGACGATCAGCAAGTATGCGGCGTATGGCAAATCGGTTACGATTACCGGATTAAACGAGGAAAGCACACAGCTGGTAAAACGGGTTGGCTTGTCCTTATCCGGTGGACATTCGTAATTCATATGATTAATAATTCATCTTTTGAGCAGCTTTCTCTATGGAGAAGGCTGCTATTTTTGTCTGCTCATTTCTGTAAAATGCAACAAGATATTAACCATCCGGCGTCGATAAAGTCATCTCCTGATTCGGATGAACCCGTATACTATTTCTAATAGAAGAATGGCAATATTCCCAACAGAAGAGGAGTGGAGAAATGAATCTCATCCTGAAAAAAATAACCGCAGTGCTGCTTGTGCCGCTGCTGACATTGCCATCCGGCTGCATGCCGTCCGGCAAAGAAACTGCGGACCTCCACGCTACAGCCGCTCCCCGGTCAACGGCAACGGCTGCTGACGTCTCCGGCGGTGTAGATGGTATGGCAACCCCACCGCCTGAGAGAAGCTTCCATCCGGAAAACAGAGCGGGGCTGATTCCACTGGATTGGCAGCGAGTGGAAGAGGCTCCTGTAGTTAAGACCTCCAAAGGGCTCCCGTCAGGCAGCAAAGTGATTTTACAGACAAGGCTGGATGACTTCGGCGGGATACAGGTAACTGTCTATACACAGGCAAAAGATGATGACTATGTATATGCTGATTTAGACACAAGTAAGGGGCATTTCAGCCTTGGCTTCGTAGGAACATACAATTACCGTAAGGTGGAGGATATACAGGTAGAGGTGACTAATCTTTTTAAAGACCGGGTGCTCAAAATCACTGGCGGACTGGGGGCAAACAACTCGCTCAGCAATTACTACGGTATAGATAATAAGGGGACACCGGCGGAAATGCTGCGAATAGACACAGGCCATACCCGGGAATTGGATGTTGACGCCGATGGATACCGGGAAGCAGTGGCAGCACATGGAACACCGATGACTGCATATGTATACCGCTATCACAGCGGGTATGCTGAATTTATATACCTTAATGATGCCTTGCAGGCCAATTCCGTTGTGCTTAGAGACGATTTGGTCTACGAAGCCTCCGATGTCGGTGGGGAGAAACCAAGGGAATACCGCATTTCTCCTGAAGGAATGATTCTGTTAGCCTCTTCTCCCTAATAATATATAGAATACTTCCCCGCAAAAAAATTCCTTGCGACCGCTGGTGCTGCACCACCGTATAGAAGGTTAACAATACCAAGCAGAGCATAATTAGGGAGGTTTCAACAATCATGGAGATTAATCCGAAATTGAAGCAGACTAGGCCAGGCAAACTCATAGGCATCGCGGCGGCGGTATTGGTTCTGGGGCTAATCGCCGCCAACTCATTTGCTACCGTAGAGTACGGGCATGTAGGTTTGTACAAAACCTTCGGCAAACTGAACAACAATATGCTGACGCCGGGCATTCATTTGAAAATCCCCTTCTTCCAGAGTGTAATTCAGGTCAACACGCAGGTAACCAAAGCGGAGACGGACACTACGGCATCGTCTAAAGACCTTCAGCCCGTATCTACCCATGTAGCTGTTAACTATTCCGTCAGTAAAGATTCTGCCTATAATCTGATGAATAATATTGGAGGCAATTTTGATGCCGTGATCATCAACCCGGCGATTCAGGAGATTGTGAAGGAGGTAACGGCTAAATACCCCGCAGAAGATTTGATTACTCGGCGTGATGCCGTGGCGGGAGAAATCAGTGGCCTGCTCACTGCACGGCTGGCCAAATATGATCTAGTCGTTAATGACATCAACATTGTCAATTTCAAATTCTCCGATGCCTTCAACCAATCGATTGAAGCCAAGCAGGTTGCCCAGCAGCAGGCGCTGAAGGCGGAGAATGATCTCCGGCGGGTCGAGATAGAAGCCAAACAGAAGATTGCCCAGGCACAGGCGGAGGCCGAATCCTTAAGACTGAAGAAGCAGGAGGTTACACCTGAGCTGGTGCAGCTGAAGCAAATTGAAGTCCAGGAGAAAGCGCTGGAGAAATGGAACGGTGTACTGCCGTCGGTAACGGGCGGGGCCACGCCATTTGTGGACATTGATTCGCTGACGCAAAAGTAACCATTGGCTACGGCATAAAGAAGAGCCTTGCTCCTGAATGAGAGCAAGGCTTTTTGCATGATTTTAAGAAGATAGCTTGTCCGGTTTCCCGTTATCAGTATTGGAAGAGCATCGTCGGAATTTGCCAGCCGGCGCCTACGGACCAGAAGAAGACATAGTCGCCGCGTTTGATCCGTCCATCCTCGACTCCACGCTGAAAGGCGATAAATGGACTGCTTGTGGCGGTATAGCCAAATTCGTCGCCAACATAGATGAATTTCTCTTCACTAAGGCCGAGCCCCTCTTGAATCAGCTCAATATTTTTGAGTGAGAATTGGGACAGGCAGAAGGCGGAGATATCATCGGTAGTCAGGCCGTTGCGGCTCAGCAGCTCTTTAATATCAGCTATGGCCGCATCCACGCATACTGTACCGTCAAACGGCGTCCAGCGGATTCGAATCTGCTCTGCTGTTATATCTTCGCGATAGATATTGGACAATCCGCATGCTGGAAACATGATGTTCTCGCAGCCTTCGGAATCTGTGTAGTACAAGGAATCTGTAAATCCCCCAGCTTCACTGCTCCGCTCCAGAATAACGGCGGCCGCCGCATCTCCAAAGTTAGGATAGGTAATTTCATCATCCGTATTGCAGTTGACCGAGCTGTAGTCACTCCCTGTGATCAGTGCATAACGGATGCTTGGGTTCGACTGCATGTAACGGCTCGCCTGTTCAACAGCCGCTACCATACCGGCGCAATTGGCATTGGAATCCAGAGTGATGGTGCGATGCTTGCATTGCAGTTTGTTGTGCAGCAGCAGGGCATTGGTAGGATAAGTATACTCCGGTGTCTGTGAAGCGAACACAATCATATCGAGATCTTCACTTTGCAGACCGGCATCCTCAAGCACCTTCTGTGCCGCCTTTAATCCCATCGTCAGCGAATTTTCATTTTCGTCCTTGATAATGTATCTATTCTTTCGGCCCATCACTTCGAGGAACCGCTTGATGTCCTTCCCCATCTGCGCGAAATGATCAAGGTAATAATCATTGCCAACAATGTGCTGTGGATGGTAGTACGCGGCATTGCGGATTCTAATGTTTTCTCCGGTATGTTTCATCAGGTTCACCTACACTTCGATAATTTCATAGTTTGCCAGTTTTGTGGAGCGAGCCACCCGGCTAAGCTGCATTTTCAGCACCGGACTTTTAGCGATTGTGAAGACTACTTTTTTGAACCCGGATTGTTGGTACAGAATATAGCATTGCTCCAGCATAGGCAGCACATCCGGAGAAGAAACATTCAGCGTAGTGCAGTCCAGGACAATCTCATATTCAGTCGGGTCAAACTTGCTTACGGTTTGATTGTATTCCTGAATAAACCGTCCTGCGTCCTCCTCTGACATGGTTCCTTCGACTTGTACATCCAGTTTGTGCTCTTTGGTGTTTGTTGCGAATTTAAAACTACCCATCTGTCCAAACATCTCCTTCTACAAAATAGTTGTGAAATCAATCCAGGAAAATATGGAAACCAATAATTCCATATAATTATTATCGTTGTTTTGAAAAGGTTTATTTAGCATAATTAAACTTTTTATTTTTTTGTATTTATAAAATAGGGTTTAATTCCATTCCGTGAAGAGGTACATAAAGCATATTGAAAGGTGTGGATCGTTCTCCCTCGCCTTTCCAAAGCGTTCTTCTATTGGTATGATTACAGGGTATGAGAATATCTACTGCTATGGAGGAATTAACAATGAGTGAGATTACATTATCCGGGATCATTGATCATACGCTGCTGAAGGCGGATGCACGGAAAGAAGATATCATCAAGTTGGCGGAAGAGGCCAAAGCCTATAAGTTCGCCTCAGTCTGCGTAAATCCAGCATGGGTATCTGTTGCCCATGAAGTCTTGAAAGATACACCGGAGGTAAAAGTATGCACGGTTATCGGCTTCCCGTTAGGCTCTTCAACACCGGAAACAAAGGCCTTTGAAACAACCGATGCAATAGCAAAAGGTGCAGGTGAAGTCGATATGGTGATCAACATCGGCGCTTTGAAGGATGGCAATGATGAATTGGTGAAGCGTGATATCTCTGCTGTTGTTGATGCAGCCCGCGGCAAAGCATTAACCAAAGTCATTATCGAGGCTTGCCTGCTGAGCGATGAGGAGAAAGTTCGTGCCTGCAAGCTTGCTGTTGAAGCGGGAGCGGATTATGTGAAGACTTCAACCGGATTTTCCACCGGAGGAGCCACCAAGGAAGATATCGCACTGATGCGTGCGGCAGTCGGTCCGGACATCGGCGTCAAAGCATCCGGCGGTGTGCGCAGCGCAGAGGATGCCCTTGTTATGGTTGGAGCCGGAGCGACAAGAATCGGCACCAGTGGCGGCGTGGCTATTGCCAAAGGCGAACAGAGCCAAAGCAGCTATTAAAGTTCATGCAGTCCAGCTACTCCAGCTACAAAAAACCGGCTGCGCCATCCTTGTATAAAGGACGGCGCAGCCGGTTTTTTTCTATAGGCAGGGCTTGATTCTATAATTCACATCATTAACTAGAGTAGTGTTTTCCGCTGCAATGTCCATTGAAGAGTACAACTGGTGCAGCTCAGATTAGACCAGTCCTTTGTCCATCGCTTTGCTGATCAGGGTGGCGAACAGGCTGTTAGACCAGGCGAACCACTCGCGTGAGAAATCGGCGGGATTGTCAGGGTGGAAGCCCTCGTGCATATATCCGGTATCCGCATCGGTCCGTATAAGCTCCATTCCGGAATACCCGGATGGCTGGGGGGAAGAGGAGGGACATTGGCTGACCCGGTCATCCATTCTGAAATTGGATAATCTGCTGGACTGGGAGTTTGTTGCGGACACGACACCACTGGATATCAATGACCGGGATAATATTCTGTTCCCTGAGAAAATAGGCGGCAAATTCGTGCTGCTGCGCCGTCCCGAGGAATACGTGGGTGAAGCCTACGGAACCGAGAAGGCGGCCATGTGGATTACCTACTCCGAGGATCTTATCCATTGGGAAGAACCCAAGCTGCTTGCCACAGCCGGGAATCTATCCTGGGAATCGCGGAAGACCGGAGGCTCTACACCTCCGGTACGTACGGACAAGGGCTGGCTGGTGCTCTATCACGGCGTCGATGAGGACATTGTCTACCGTGTAGGAGCCATGCTGCTGGATTTGGAGCAGCCGGAGAAGATCATTGCCCGGACACAAAATTTCATTATGGAGCCGGAGATGTATTATGAGAAATTCGGTTTTCAGATCCCCAATGTCATCTTCCCGACTGGAAATGTAGTCAAAGACGGGCTGCTACGGGGTAACGGACACGGCGATTGCGCTCGCAACTGTTCCGCTGGATGAGCTGGTAGAGCATATCCTGAAGGAAGCACAGTAGCAAAATAACCGCACAAAGTGGGGCCTTAGCTTCAAATCATCAGCTCGGGGAACGAGCCGCAAGCCATTGTGCCGGTTCATGCGGCCATTGCACTGGTTCGTGACATGGGCGGCAATGCGCTCAAATATTATCCGATGCAGGGGTTGAAGCTGGAAGAGGAGTACCGTGCGGTTGCCAAGGCCTGCGGGGAAGCCGGCTTTGCTCTGGAGCCTACGGGTGGAATCGACATGGGCAACTTTGGCCCCATCCTGGAGATTGCGCTGCAGGCAGGCGTTCCGCAGGTCATACCACATATCTATTCCTCAATTATTGATCCGCAGACCGGGAATACGAACGTAGAGGATGTCCGCAGACTGCTCGAAACTATGAAATCGTTGGTGGATCAGTATGCCTAGGATTGCTGCTTTTGGCGAAGTGATGATGCGGCTGCAGGTTCCTGGCTATGAAACGCTGGTCCAGAGCAGCAGGCTGGAGTACTCTTTTTCAGGAAGCGGGGTTAATGTAACGGCAGCGCTGGCCAGATATGGCCATAACGGTGCTATCATAACCACCTTGCCGGAAACTCCGGTGGGTGAAGCGGCGATCGCTTATCTGCGCAAGCTTGGGGTGGATACGTCACTGATCAGCCGGGGCGGCAAGCAGCTGGGGATGTACTTTCTGGAAAATGGCTTTGGAGCCCGCCCCGGCAGAGTCACTTACACAGACCGGCCGGGCAGCAGCTTCAATACCGCCGAGGCGGGCAATTATGATATGGCAGCTCTTGCCTCCCGTGTAGACGTCCTTCATTTGTGCGGCATTACGCTGGCTATGAATGAAGGAGTGCGCAAGCAGATGAAGCAGCTTGCTGCGGAGGTGAAAAGCGCCGGAGGCAAGGTTGTCTTTGACTGCAATTACCGCCCCGGGCTATGGGTATGGATGGCTGTGCCAAGGCCCGCCCGCATTATGAAGATCTGCTGGAGCTGGCGGATACGGTGATGATGAATGAGAAGGACGCGCAGTTTATTCTTGGCATCGGAACTGGAGAATATGATAGAATAACACAGTTGAAGCAAGCAATTCCTGAGGTGGCGAAGCGCTTCGGAATCGGAACGGCAGCGGGAACCCACCGTGAGATTAATGCTGACAATACGCATTCCTTAACGGGACATATCTATCATCAAGGTACATTCGAGTTTTCCCGTAAGCTGACCTTCCCTGTATTTGACCGGATTGGCGCCGGTGATGCTTTTGCCAGCGCCATCATCCATGGGGAATTGCAGCAGTACCCGTGGCAGCAAACAGTTAATATGGCAGCAGCGGCGGCAATGCTGGCCCACACCACCCAAGGCGACACCGCGCTTTTTACCGAGGGTGAGGTGCTCCGGGCGTTGTCAGACCATACCTTAGATGTTGAAAGGTAGTGAACGGCGCGTGTCACTGAAACGCAAGCAAGGTCCTTTATATCAGCAAATTCAAAAAATCCTCAGAGACCGGATTCTGCACGGTGTATATCCTCTGGGGAGCATCATTCCCTCCGAGCCGCAGCTGGAAAAGGAATTTGGTGTCAGTAAAATGACGGTCCGCGGCGCGGTCCAGGAGCTGTCCCAGGAAGGTTATGTACAAAAGAAAAGCGGCGTCGGGACCATTGTGATGCGCAATACCTCCTATCAGAAACTCTCCAAGGGCAAAAAATTTACAGAGCTGCTCGTAGAAGAGGGACATAAGCTGGAAAAAAGACTGCTGGTGTCTGAACTCATTACGAATGATGCCGGTACGGAGGAATACCATCGCCACGGTCCCTATTGCCAGCGGATCGAACGTCTCTACATTCTGAACGGACAGCCTTATATTCATCTGATACACTTCCTGACAACAGAAGCGCTGCCCGGCGGAGGTGCCAAAGAAATGGGTGCGGATATCCAGTCGCTGTATGACTCTTTGGAGGAGAACGACATTGTGCTGGAGAACTTCAAGGACCGTTTTTTTGTGGAGCCGGCACCTCCTGAGGTCTGTCTGCTGCTGAAGCTTCCACCGGGGACGCATGTGCTCAAGCGCCTGCGCAACTCCTACGATGGGGAAGGCAGGCTGATCGAACACAGCGTCGGCTGCTATAACACAGAGCTTCATCATTATCTGGTCAGTTATGACACTTGATTAGTTCCTCCCGGACTTTCGTTGCTTGCAGCGGGAGTCCTTTTTTCGATGCTGGAAATACTTCATAACAAAAACCTGATGGTCCGTAAGTGCTGAGTAATATGATAGAATGATAGGCAAAGTGCCAGCGGATTTGGTGCAACAAGTAAGTGCGAAGGAAGGAGAGAGAGCATTGACGAAGATGAATTACCCGGTCATTGAAACAGACAGGTTGAATTTAAGATTGTTGACGCTTGAAGATCGTGAGGCGGTATTCCGCCATTTCTCGGAGGAAGAAGTAACGCGTTACATGGATATTCCGCCTTGCAGAGACATTAGCGAAGCGGATGAAATTATACAGTTTCACATCGACGATTCGGGCTGACGCTGGGGAGTATTCGATAAGCAGCAGGATCAATTGGCAGGGACCTGCGGCTATCATTGCTGGACAACCGGACCTGAGGGTAAAGCAGAAATCGGCTTTGATCTGTCCAGAGACTTCTGGGGCAGGGGACTGATGACCGAAGCACTCCTTCCGGTGATCACCTTTGGTTATGAAGAGATGGGGCTTGAGGTCATTGAAGCTACAGTTGATCCGGGGAACGATAGATCCCTTCGCCTGCTGACAGCGTTGGGGTTTTGTAGAGATGAGGAGCTAGTAAACAATCTGGTATACTTCTATATGCGGCGAAATCAATTTGCCGGCTAGACACTCTTGCCGTTTACGATTAAAGTCCGATACATAGCGATGAAGCCTGATATATAGTGAAAAATGAAAGCGTTATCCACGGGAGGAAGTACGATCAAATCAATAGTTCCTCTAAACAAAATAAAACACAGTGGAATAATGAGATATTTTTCTTTTCAAATGACAGGGTTTGTGAGAGAATAGTTTCAATTCTAAATTAAATTGTTAACGGTTGCCAATTATGAATGGGAGGAAATACCAATGTCAGAAGACCGCAAGCTGTCGTTTGAAACTTTAGCCGTTCATGCAGGACAAGAGATCGATCCAACTACTTTATCGCGTGCCGTACCGTTGTATCAGACCACTTCCTACGGGTTCCGTGATGCGGAACATGCAGCCAATTTGTTCGCGCTCAAGGAATTCGGCAATATCTATACCCGTTTGATGAACCCGACCACCGATGTGTTCGAGCAGCGGATTGCTGCGCTTGAGGGCGGGGCAGGGGCGCTTGCCACAGCTTCAGGGGCAGCGGCAATTTCCTTCTCTATTCTGAATATCGCCGGTGCAGGGGATGAAATTGTGTCCTCCGCAAGTCTCTATGGCGGAACATACAACCTGTTCTCTACCACACTGCCCAAGCTGGGCATCAAGGTTCATTTTGTGGATTCGGATAATCCTGAGAACTTCCGCAGTGCGATTACAGATAAGACGAAGGCACTCTACGCCGAAACGATCGGCAATCCGCAGGGAAATGTACTGGATATTGAAGCCGTGGCGGCCATTGCCCATGAGCATGGCATTCCGCTGATTGTGGATAATACCTTCCCGAGCCCGTATTTGCTTCGCCCGATTGAGTATGGAGCCGACATCGTAGTGCACTCAGCTACCAAATTCATCGGCGGGCACGGTACCTCCATCGGCGGAATCATTGTGGACGGCGGCAAATTCGACTGGAAAGCCAGCGGCAAATTCCCGGGGCTGACCGAACCGGACCCTAGTTATCATGGCGTAGTTTACACGGAAGCTGTAGGACCGATTGCCTATATTATTAAAGCCCGCGTGCAGTTGCTGCGTGATTTGGGTGCTGCGATTTCACCGTTTAACTCCTGGCTGCTGCTGCAAGGGCTAGAGACTTTACATTTGCGTCTTGAGCGTCACAGCCAGAATGCGCTGAAGGTTGCACAGTATCTGGAAGCCCATGAGAATGTGGAATGGGTCAGCTATGCCGGATTGCCGAGCCATCCTTCCTATACACTTGCCCAGAAGTATTTGCCAAAGGGGCAAGGCGCAATCCTTACCTTCGGAATTAAAGGCGGAGCCGCAGCGGGTGTCAAGCTGATAGAGAATGTGAAGCTGTTCTCCCATTTGGCCAATGTCGGTGATTCCAAGTCACTGATTATTCATCCGGCGAGCACTACACATCAGCAGCTTTCTGCCGAAGAGCAGACAACAGCAGGTGTAACCCCTGAATTGCTGCGTTTGTCGATTGGTACGGAATCCATTGACGATATTCTGTATGATCTGGAGCAGGCGATTGCCGCCAGCCAGCAATAAAGACAGCACAGCAACTGCAATTAAATAGTTACGGCCTGCAGCGCTTCGCTGCAGGCTATCAAGGCCTTTGCCATTATGCGGAGCCGTTTCCTTCATAATTATGAATCAGATTAATTCTAGGTGATTGTTCACCTGCATGATCCTGTTCATACTGTGACAGGACGGCGCATGGGGCAGATGGCCTTTTTGCATAGCTGAAGGAATGCAGAATATCGTTTCCCCTCAAAGCATATGCCTTACACAAGGGAGCGCCGGGTGATTTCATGCTTCTGCAAACTCCGTTAAGAACTTACTCATTTGACAACGCTTGCATATTTCATGGCCCATTCCCGTATTTATAAAAAGAAGCAGCGTAACATGCCGGTGTTAACACGTCCCTAAAACGGATGCCGGCAGCAATCCAATGCCAAAAAGGTGGGTGCGGTGATGAAGGGTGAACAACAGCAGGATCATGTTCGGAGTAATGAGGAGCGCCCGTTCAAGTATAACGCCGGTGATCGGGCTATAGGAGTGGAGATGAGCCAGGCTGCATCTGTGGCTTCCGCTGCTGCGGAATTTATCGACGAAGGGGAGCGGCAAAAGGGAATGGGCCCATTAAACCGTGCTTATTTCAAGCGTCCGGGAGAACGTCCGGCCTTTCTGGTGCTGCGTGACGGCTGTGAGGATCGCCCGCTCTTCCGGGAGGATGCCGGAACGGCTCCAGTGGGCCCTTGTCTGATCCGGAGCGAAGAGTGGCTCAATACTCCCGAGCTAGCCGAGCTGTATGACAGCTGGTTGACGAGTGAAGATGAAGTCCAGACGGAACGGACCTTGCAGCGGATCTATTACCGGCTGCGGGCCGCATCCTTGGCGCTGCTGGAATCAGCAGACGGGGCCTGGACCGCAGTCACCCTGCTATATACGCCGGAGCTTGCCGCGTTGCCTGCAAGGCTGGCCGTGCTTCAGGATGCGCAGCTCGAAGCGCTGTTCTCCGCCGTGGCGGAGAGCCAGCGGCTGGGCAGCGACTGCCGCGTGGATCTGCTGGCGCCATACCCCGCCAGCGCGCCCGAATTCGCGGTGATGCGCGAATTCATCGAGGGCGTGGCCGAACAGACACTCGGCCACGCTTATGCGGCGGCTTGCCGCACCGGGGCGCTGATCGCGCCCGGTGCGCATCACGCCGCCGGGGAAATCGCGCGTATCGCCGATTTCCTTGTGCTGGACGGCGCGGCCTGCGGGGACGCGCCGGAAGCCAGCTCCGCCGAGGGCTTTGCCCGTGCGGCGGGAGAGATGCTGGCCGCCGTGCGGCGCGTGAAGCCGGCGGCGGTGGTGCTCGCCGCGGGGGCACCGGCGGCGGCCGCGCTTGCCGATCTGTATGCGATCGGCATGAGCGGGATCTTTTGCAGCGCTGGCCAGCGGACCGAAGCGCTGCTCAGGGCAGCCTGCCTGACCTGGATGGCCCGGCAGGACCATCACGAAGATCCAGCCGCCGGCGGTTGGCTGTAGGATTTCCTGGCGCCCTCCTGCTCTGGCAATAGCCGGCGAACGGGCGCCTGTCCAGTGAATATCCGCCATTTCATGCGGCGGCTCGCATATCCGTTATCATTGGTGTGCCTGTTCAAATGATTTCTGGTATTCCGGGCATCTGTACAACGATTAGCCCGCATCCGGGCATAAGACTAACTTCCCCGGCAGCTATTTAGCTTGATACTGGCTGGGGGTCGAAGTCGCTGCAATTTAACTGAATGATGAGGTCTCGGGGGATAGTTGCACTTTGTACATTTATTTCATTACTTTTTAAGCTTTATTGAGCTATAGTTGCATTCAATACAGCTATAAAAGCAAAATCAGCCTGCAGAGGAGCAATCGGCTATTTTTAGCTGCATGAACTACAACTATTTCACTGAAACGTTTGTTTTTGCGGTGAATAGTTGCAGTAAATACACCTAGCCGGGCAGATAGCAGACAAAGCACTCGATCCATTCGGTTCAGCCAAGTGTTCCTTTTCTTGATTCTTAAAGCAATTAAAAACGTGGTAACCGATGCATCCCCTTGTTCCGCATTGCTGCGGTAAACAAGGGGATGTTTGCGTTCGAAGGGAGGGGGGCAGCACCGGCAGGACAAACCGTGTACGTTGTTGCTCCCATCCCCGCGATGTTGAGGTTACCTCAATCCCACGATTAGATAACCCGTGACCGCATTAGCCCACGTACACTGTTGCTCCCAATGCTTGCGATGTTAAGGTTACCTCAATCCCACGAATTGATATCCCCGTGACCGATTAGCCCACGTACACCTTTGCTCCCAATGCCCGCGATGTTGAGGTTACTTCAATCCCACGAATTGATATCCCCGTGACCGATTAGCCCACGTACACCTTTGCTCCCAATCCCCGCGATGTTGAGGTTACCTCAATCCCACGAATTGATATCCCCGTGACCGCATTAGCCCACGTACACTGTTGCTCCCAATGCTTGCGATGTTAAGGTTACCTCAATCCCACGAATTGATATCCCCGTGACCGATTAGCCCACGTATACTGTTGCTCCCAATGCTTGCGATGTTAAGGTTACCTCAATCCCACGAATTGATATCCCCGTGACCGATTAGCCCACGTACACCTTTGCTCCCAATCCCCACGATGTTGAGGTTACTTCAATCCCACGATTTGATTTCCCCGTGACCCCATCAGCCCACGTACCCTGTTGCTCCCAATGCTTGCGATGTTAAGGTTACCGTCAAGCCTTGATATCCACGATCCTCCAGTTACCCATGTACACTGTGCGCATGATCCCCGCGTTGCTGATCCTACCTTTGTTCTCTTGATTCTTACGTTACCCAATGTCCAAGTTAAGCCGTTGCTTACAATACCCAGTTTCCCCAAGCACGCACCCACACTCGTCATTCATTCATTCATTCATTCATTCATTCATTCACACACACACACACACACTCACTCACTCACTCACTCACTCACTCACACTCACTCTCTCTCCCATATTGCAATCGTCATCCCCGTACCCCCCTCAAAAAAAAGGCTAGTCTCCGGGTTTACATTCGAACGGAAAGTGGTATAGTATTACTATAAGTTGCACCGAGGAAATATATTTGCGCTATTGCAACAATGATTATCATTCTCATTTACCATGCTGTCCCGGCTGAGCCGGGGCAGCATGTGTCATTTTAAGGGCTTTAATAATGGCTCTCATTCTCAGTTGGCTGCTCTTCATCTTGTCAGGGACAGAATGCCAATGCTCCTAAACCAATCAGGAAGGTGATTTTACATGCATGCAACATCCAAACAAATGCCAAAACCAATAGCGCGCCAAGGCAACGCGCAGCAGCCCCGTACACCGGAGCCGCGACGTTTCGATCCGAAGGCTATGCTGGGCAATTCTGAAATGCAGGCTGCCCTGGGCAGCGGATTACTTATGCTGATTGCTTGGGCAACCAGCGGCTGGTCGGAAATCCTCTCAGTGCTGCTCTATGTGATCTCTTACACGGTAGGCGGCTGGATTAAAGCGAAGGAAGGCGTGGAGACACTGGTCAAGGAACGCGACCTCGATGTCAACCTGCTGATGATTGCTGCCGCTTTGGGCGCCGCTTCAATCGGCTACTGGAACGAAGGTGCGATGCTGATCTTCATCTTTGCACTGAGCGGCGCTCTGGAGAGTTATACCATGGAGCGCAGCAAAAAGGACATCTCCTCCCTGATGGCCCTAAAGCCAGCCACGGCAGTGCGCATTGAGCAGGGGGCAATGAACGAGGTTGCAATTGATCTTTTGGCCATCGGAGATTTGCTGCTGGTGCGGCCCGGTGAACTGATTCCCGCTGACGGTAAAGTGTGCCGGGGCGAATCGGCCGTCAATCAGGCTTCGATCACAGGCGAATCATTGCCGGTAGAGAAAACAGCCGGAAGTGAAGTATTCGCCGGGACGGTGAACGGGGAAGGCCCGCTTTATATCGAAGTTACCAAGGCTGCAGAGAACACCCTTTTTGCCAAGATTATTAAGATGGTGGAAGAGGCGGAGAGCGAAGTGCCGGATTCACAGCGGTTTATTAAACGGCTGGAGTCGATTTATGCCCGGGTGGTTGTGGCTGCAACGGTTGCATTGATTGCATTGCCGCCATATCTGCTGGACTGGAGCTGGAGCGATACTTTTTATAAAGCGATGGTCTTTCTGGTGGTGGCTTCACCGTGTGCGCTGGTCTCATCCATCATGCCTGCCATGCTGTCGGCCATTTCCAAAAGTGCGCGCAAAGGCATCCTGTTCAAAGGTGGCGTGCACCTGGAGAATATGGCGCGGACGTCCGTGGTTGCTTTTGACAAGACCGGAACGTTGACTGAGGGAATCCCGCAGGTAACGGATTTTATCGCCGGAGAGGGGTATGACCGGAGGGAGCTGCTGGCGGTCAGCGCATCCATTGAGAAATTGTCACGCCATCCGCTGGCGGAGGCGGTTGTCCGCATGGCTGAGGAGGAGCAGGTGGAGCTGTACAATATCCAGGAGAGCAAATCTGTAACCGGCTGGGGGATTGAAGGCACGGTTCAAGGCCAACAATGGAGAATCGGCAAATCGAATCTTTTGGATGAGCCGGCAGTTCAGAGAGATGACGAACCAGTACAACACTGGAAAACCTTGCGGCAGCAGTTCGAGATGGATGGAAAGACCGTGTCGCTGATTCTGGCCGGTGACAAAATCGCCGGGATGATTGCGCTGCAGGATACGGTGCGTCCTCAGGCGGAAGTTGCTGTACGCAAGCTGCAGAAGCTGGGAATTAAGGTGGCTATGCTGACCGGGGACCGGGCAGAGGCGGCGCAGGCGATGGCAGCAAGAACGGGAGTGGACATGGTATTTGCCGATCTTTTGCCGGAAGATAAAGTAAGTCATATTAAAGCGCTTCGTGAGCAATATGGCCATGTGATTATGGTTGGTGATGGGGTCAATGATGCTCCGGCTCTGGCAACGGCCACCGTTGGCATGGGGATGGGCATGAAGGGCAGCGGTGCGGCACTTGAGATTGCCGATGTGGTCCTGATGAACGATAATATTGAAGAGATTTCTTCGACCATTGCGCTGGCCCGCCGGTCGCAGCGTATTGTGAAGCAGAATATGATCTTTGCTGTTACCGTGATCGTCAGCCTGATGCTGGGCAACTTTTTGCAGGGGATCGCACTCCCCTTCGGTGTTGTTGGTCATGAAGGCAGCACAATTCTCGTGATCCTGAACGGATTAAGACTTTTACGCTAATTAAAGCTGAAATTGACAAACCTACAGGGTATTCCGGAAATTTAATTGCTTAAAATTGAATTGTTCACAAAATGGGTACGATTACAGCGTGTCTGGCATATTGACAACTCCTCCTTGGGTGATCATAATAAGTACTACATTATAATAATTTTAATTAAGGATTGACGCTTAACCGTCCATCTCAAGGAGGATATAGTCATGTACAAATCCATTATCGTTGGTACCGGACCGGCCGGACTGACTGCTGCTATCTATTTGGCCCGCGCCAACCTGAATCCGCTGGTGATTGAAGGCCCGCAACCGGGTGGTCAGCTTACCACTACAACGGAAATTGAGAATTTCCCCGGATTCCCTGAAGGTATTATGGGTCCTGAACTCATGGACAATATGCGTAAGCAGGCTGAGCGTTTCGGTGCAAAGTTTATTACAGGCTGGGTGAACAGTGTAGAGCTGGGAGATCGTCCGTTCAAGCTGAACGTTGAAGGTATGGGCACATTGACTACAGATACACTGATCCTATCGACAGGTGCTACGGCAAAATATCTCGGCATTCCCGGTGAGCAGGACAATATCGGACGCGGTGTCAGCACTTGTGCGACTTGTGACGGATTCTTCTTCCGCGGCAAAGAGATCGTCGTTGTCGGCGGCGGTGATTCCGCCCTTGAGGAAGCTGGCTTCCTGACCCGTTTTGCTTCGAAAGTTACCCTTGTGCACCGCCGTGAAGAACTGCGTGCTTCCAAAATTATGCAGGAACGTGTCCGCGATAATGCCAAGGTGACCTGGGGGCTGAACCGTACTCCACTGGAAGTGACTTCCGGGGACAAAGGCGTGAACGGTCTGAAGGTGCTTAATAATGAAACCGGCGAAGAGGAATTCATTGAAGCCAGCGGTGTATTTGTAGCTGTCGGCCATCATCCGAATACTTCCTTCCTGGGTGGTCAAATTACAACGGATGCGAGCGGGTATATCGTGACCAATCCGGGCACCTCCGAAACCAATATTCCCGGCGTATTTGCTTGCGGCGACGTTCAGGATACCCGTTACAGACAAGCCATTACGGCAGCGGGCAGTGGTTGCATGGCAGCAATGGATGCTGAGAAATACATTGAAAGCCTGGAGCACAGTGCGGTTATTTTGTAACCCTCTATTTGGAATAAAAGGCACTCCGGTGCTACAATAGATACTACCCTGATCTATACTGTTCATATAAAATTAAGGAGGAAATCAACTATGGAAAATGTAATTGTATACACTTCTACCAATTGCCCGCATTGCCGTCAGGTGAAGAGCTTCCTGAGCGAGAAAGGTGTATCCTACGAGGAACGCAACATCGAGCAGAATGATGATTACGCGCAGCAGGTTTGGGATATGGGTATGAGAGCTGTACCTGTAACCGTCATCGGCGATTTCAAAATCGTAGGCATGAACAAAACGCAATTCGACAAGGCTTTGGCAACTGTATAATACAGCCTTTGCTCTTGAATAAGAGGATACCGGCCGCTTCCGAGATGGGGGCGGTCTTTGCGTTGCCGGGCTTAATTCCGTCCGAATCGTTCAATGTACATATGGATCTCCCAATAACGAAAGGATGCTGCGCGGACCCTGTTAATGAACTTAAAGGACTATATAGATTGAACTTAAAAACTTGAGATAAGGAAAAGGAGGAACGGAGGGGGATTTTGGAACTGGAGGAGCGGTAGCGTCCGCCTTTGTCTTCGGATTTCTACCGCTAAGAGCGGTTAAAATTAAGAAATCTGAAGACAACAGCGGCCGGAAGTCCAAATATTCACCGTAGTTGCGACTGATCCTGTACTCTAAAACCTTTAAGTTCAATCTATATACAAGGATTATGGGGTAGTAAAACGTTTGCTGGCCGTGTGCATGTGGGCTGCCGATGAGGAGCTTGATGAGAAAATCGAGCAGGTGCTTGCGGGATATATTACAAATGATTGTACAGAATTGCTGGGCTGCTTAGAGAATGGACGGTTGGCAGGGATCATCGGAATCATGCGGCATTCCAGGAAAGCGGCGGAGATCAGGCATCTTGCAGTTCAGGAGCAATGGCGCGGGAAAGGGATCGGCAGAAAGATGATAGAGGAACTCGGCAGAACTGCTGAATATGACACGATAACCGCGGAGACAGACCATGATGCCGTTGGGTTCTACAGGAATAGCGGATTTGCAGTTAAGAGTCTGGGGGAAAAATATCCCGGAGTCGAGCGCTTCATCTGCAGTCTTTCTCTAAATGACGCAGAACGTAGCTAAGGCAGTCCGGGGAGCAAGTTTCCGTACAAAAAATAGTCTGCTTTTGTGATGCCGGCTAGTTTTTGTACGGGCAGGAGCAAAGGAGTGGAAGCTCTCGCTTAAGCTTGGGTAAAGGACATGATTACTTGAAAAATAGCGTATACAACAACACCGCTGATAATAAGCATGAATCCCGATTTCTTCCTCGATTGGAACAGACGCAGTACACCGAGACTGACTAAAGGAGCAATGATGAGCAGCAGCAGCAGCACAGTGATGAACATCTGCACTGAAAGATCAGACGTATCAACATAGGTCATAGACTCACTCTCGCTTTCAGAAAAAGGGGTGATGGTGACATATGTCACACAGTTATGACCTAATTATAAAGGATTGCCCTGCTTATTGCTGCACTTTGGGCTGCTTTAAATGCGGCAAATTTACGTCAATTTGTCTACAGGGTTACCCTGATATTGCCGAGAAAATGCATCACGGCCGAAAAGCCCGCGCCGATCATGGTCCCGCGGCTGCCCAGCTTGGAAAAAGTGATCTCCAGCTGCTGCTTATGGTAGGGCAGCGTACGCTTAGCCACTACGCTGCGCAGCGGTTCGCCGAGCCAAGGCTCGGCCTCGGAGAGGGCTCCTCCGATAACTATCAGCTCCGGATTGAAGCTGTTGATCAGATTCGTGACGCCAATGCCCAGATATTCGCCCATGGTTGAGAAGTGGCGCAGCGTATCCTCCTGCCCGTCCAGCGCATGGCGGACCAGTTCTGTAGTAGTGCGGGCAGGTAATGACAAGTTTGAGTTGTCATAGGTCTTCTCGGAGGCATATAGCTCCCAGCAGCCCCGGCTTCCGCAGCTGCAGGGTTTGCCTTCCGCTTCAATGGTCATATGCCCGGTTTCTCCGGCATATCCGCGGGCGCCCTTGTACAGTTCTCCCCCGATGATAATTCCCGATCCGATCCCTGAACCTGCACTGATATACAGCAGGTGGCGCACGCCCCGGGCCGCTCCGAAATTAAGCTCTCCCTGTGCACCCGCATTGGCTTCATTGTCTATCGTGACGGGAACAGCGAAGGTACTCTCCAGAATGGAACGTAAATCCACCATCTCCCAGCCAAGGTTGGGGGCGAACAGCACCACGCCGTTCTCATCGACCATCCCCGGGACACCTACTCCGATTCCTACGATACCGTAAGGCGACGCGGGGGATTTGGTAATCAGTTCCGCAATGATAGCCTTCATCTGATTCACAACATAAGGGAAATCATGGGCATCCAACCGGCAATCCCGCTCGTGAAGTACGCCGCCGTCCAGATCGCAGAGCACCGCCGTGAGCTGCTTTACGCGCAGCTCAATGCCGATGACGCTTCCCGCCATCTTGTTAAAATGCAGCATGAGCGGTTTGCGTCCGCCGCTGGATTCCCCGGGGCCGGCTTCAGTCACAAGCTCCTGTCCGCAAAGCTCGGCGACAAGGTTGGACACGGTTGCTTTATTAAGGCCGGTCATCTCGGAGACTTTGGCCCGGGAGACCGGAGAATGCGTGCGGATCATATGTAAAATAATCGACTTATTGATTTTTTTGACCAGCGCCTGGTCACCGGTAACTTTCACGAAGTACACTTCCTTTTTTGACAACGTTCTCATTAGAGTAGTATGCCACTTAGTCTAGAGTGATGTGCGGAAAAATGCAACAGGAAGCGACGGAAGAAAGCGCGGGAAAGAGGACTGCTCTTTCAATATATCAGAGGGAATTCAGACTTTTTCACAGGCTGTTCTGAGGCTTAGCAGCATTGTGTTCAAACGAATGGCAACGCATAGGCGGTGCTGTCAAAGGGTACTTTATGGTCATGTTAAACGATAGAACGGGCAGGGTACGGGTATTTGGCCCTGCTTGCGGATGACAAGAAATAGACAAATAAAAAGTTGTTCAAAACTTTGTTTAACCAATATACAAAGTTCTGAAGATGTGTTAAGATGATGCTGTAAACGCTTGCGGGCGAAGCAAAATATCGAGGAGGATTTTACAAATGGCTTATTTTGAAACAGTGAGCAAGATCTCTTACGAGGGAAGCCGTTCCACCAACCCTTTCGCATTCAAATTCTACAATCCTAAAGAAATCGTAGCCGGCAAAACCATGGAAGAGCACCTGAAGTTTGCAATGGCATATTGGCATACATTAACTGCTGGCGGTTCCGATCCGTTCGGCGCAGAAACTGCAATCCGCAGCTGGAATCACCTGAGTGGCCTGGACAAGGCTAAAGCCCGCGCTGAAGCGGCTTTTGAATTCATGGAGAAGATGGACCTGCCTTACTACTGCTTCCATGATGTGGACATCGCTCCTGAAGGCGCATCCTTGCGTGAGTTCTACAGCAACATTGATACCATCGTAGATATCCTTGAACAAGGCATGAAGACTTCAGGCAAGAAATTGCTGTGGAACACAGCCAATATGTTCACTAACCCGCGTTATATGCACGGTGCAGGCTCCACTCCTAATGCTGATGTCTTTGCACATGCAGCTGCACAAGTGAAGAAGGGGCTGGAAGTTGGTAAACGTCTGGGCGCACAAAACTATGTATTCTGGGGTGGCCGTGAAGGCTACGAAGAATTGCTTAACACAGATATGGGCCTTGAGCAGGATAACATTGCACGTCTGTTCAGCCTGGCTGTAGATTACGCAAGGGAAATCGGCTTCGACGGTCAATTCCTGATCGAGCCTAAACCAAAAGAGCCTACCAAACATCAATATGACTTCGATGCAGCAACAACAATTGCGTTCCTGCAGAAGTACAACCTCGACAAGCACTTCAAGCTGAACCTTGAAGCTAACCATGCAACACTTGCCGGTCATACTTTTGAGCATGAACTGCGTGTAGCACGCATTAACGGCATGCTTGGATCGCTTGACGCAAACCAAGGCGATACATTGCTGGGCTGGGATACCGATGAATTCCCGGTTAACATTTATGATGCAACTCTTACGCTTTATGAAGTACTCAAGAATGACGGACTAGGCAAAGGCGGAATCAACTTTGACTCCAAAGTACGCCGTCCTTCCTTCGAAGCTGAGGATCTGTTCCTGGCGCACATCGCCGGTATGGACACTTATGCCAAAGGCCTTAAAGTTGCCGCTAAATTGCTTGAAGACCGCGTGTTTGAAGACTTCATCGCGAAACGTTACAGCAGCTTTAATGAAGGCGTAGGGGCAGACATCGTTTCCGGCAAAGCAACATTGGCTTCGCTTGCCGAATACGCGCTGAACAACGAAAATCCGCGCCGCAATGAGTCCGGACGTCAAGAACTGCTCAGAGCTACTTTGAACCAATACATCCTGGCTGAGTAGGATTAGGGCTTGAGCATACGGCTCAGACTTTAGTTCAGCCGATATTAACGCAACGGGGGTTGCTGAAGAGAGCATTCTTCGGCAGCCCCTTTTCTTGTAAATGGTGTTTCTTCATATAACTTTTAGCGGATGCTTACGAAGTGAGTTATATTGCGAAGTGGAGTCAAATGTAGTAATGCTTCATATAACTTTTAGGAGGATCAATATGAAATATGTAATCGGTGTAGACCTGGGGACCAGTGCGGTAAAGACTGTATTGGTTGATCCGCAGGGAAAGGTGGCCTTCGAGCATTCCGAAGCCTACCCGCTTAGCAGACCCCAGCCGAACTGGAGTGAACAGAATCCCGAGGACTGGGTGAAAGGAACGCTGGTCAGCCTCCGCCGTCTGATCGAGGTGTCTGGTGTAGATCCTTCGCAAGTGGACGGCATCAGCTTTTCGGGGCAAATGCATGGTCTGGTGCTGGTGGACAGCGAAGGCAATGTGCTGCGTCCGGCAATTCTCTGGAATGACACCCGCACTACGGCACAGTGCCGTGCAATCGAGAAGAAACTGGGAACAAAGCTGATCAACATTGCCAGAAACCGTGCCTTGGAAGGGTTCACACTGCCCAAAATCCTGTGGGTTCAGGAGAATGAGCCAGAGGTGCTGGCGCAGGCGCACCAGTTCCTTCTGCCGAAGGATTACGTGCGTTTCCGTCTAACCGGTGATTATGCGATGGATTATTCCGACGCGGCGGGTACATTGCTGCTGGACGTAGGTGCAAAGCAGTGGAGTGCGGAAATTGCCGAAGCTTTCTCACTGCCGGTCTCGCTGTGCCCTAGACTGGTAGAGTCCTTCGATCTGACAGGAACGCTGCTGCCTGAGATTGCTGAAGCTTCCGGCCTTCTGACATCCACAAAGGTATTTGCCGGCGGTGCGGACAACGCCTGCGGCGCGCTCGGCGCCGGTATTCTGGGTGAAGGCCGGACGATGTGCAGCATCGGCACCTCCGGTGTGGTCCTCTCCTATGAGAGCAACAAGGATCTTAATCTTGAAGGTAAGGTCCATTTCTTTAATCACGGGGAGAAGGATGCCTATTATATTATGGGCGTTACTCTTGCTGCAGGCCATAGTCTTACCTGGTTCAAAGAAACCTTTGCAGCGGAGAAGAGCTTTGACGAATTGCTGCAAGGTGTAAACGATGTGCCGGCCGGAAGCGGCGGGCTGTTGTTCACACCGTACATTGTTGGTGAACGTACGCCGCATCCGGACGCAAATATCCGCGGCAGCTTCATCGGCATGGATTCCGGCCATACCTTGTCCCACTTCACCCGTTCGGTCTTGGAAGGAATTACGTTCTCCCTGCGCGAGTCGATTGAGATTGTGCGTGAATCGGGTAAGGAAATTACAGAGATTGTGGCGATCGGCGGCGGTGCTAAGAATGAGGCTTGGCTGCAAATGCAGGCTGATATTTTCAATGCGTCGATTATCAAGCTGGAGAGTGAGCAGGGCCCGGCTATGGGTGCTGCAATGCTGGCTGCCTACGGAAGCGGCTGGTTCCCTTCCCTTGGTGCATGTGCAGAAGCATTCATCCGTCCTGCAGAAGTATTTAAGCCGAATGCCGGGCAAGTAGCAGTTTATGATGGATTATTCAGTATTTACCAGGACGTATACGGCCAGACCCGCGAATTGAATGATAAGCTGGCTGCATACCGGAAATAACTGGGCTTGCAAGAATGGGGCTGACGATCTGCCCGCGATACCCGCAAGGGCAGCGCTTGTGCTCTCCTTGCGGAACTACGCTTCTTAGGGGCTGAAGACTAATGATAAAAGTGCTGATTGTAGATGACGAGCCCAAGCTGAGGGAAGGGATGCGTACACTGATCTCTTGGGAAGAGCTGGGTTACACCGTAGTGGCGACGGCGGCAAACGGATTCGAGGCGCTTGATAAGTTCCATAGCTTTGCTCCCAAGCTGATTGTCGCAGATATTCGCATGCCGGGAATGGACGGCCTGGAGCTGATTAATGAGCTGCGCAAAGAAAACGCTAACTGCCATGTACTGATTCTTAGCGGTCATGCGGACTTTGAATATGCCAAACGGGCAATCTCCTATCATATCGACGGATATTTGCTGAAGCCGGTCGACGAAGAGGAATTGATCTCCTATCTTCATGACCTGCGTGTCACGATAAGCCAGGAGGAGCAATTGAGCCAGCTTCAGACGGATTTCCCGGTACGCAGCAATGAAGCGCTGCTGCGCGAACTGCTTCAGCAGCGCGAGAATGGTTTTGACACGGCAGAAGCAGCAGCCGGGCTTGGGCTAACGGGGTGGAGCTGTGAAATTGTACTGCTGGAGCTGAAGCGGGCGCAGAAAGGAGAAGACGGAAGTGAAGATCGTGTCCGCAGCTTGCTGGAGCAGCATTGGCCGGCAGAGGAAGCATTGTTCTTCACCTTGCCTCCATATATGGGGATCCTGTTAAAGGAACCGCTCAAGGACGGGGTTGCCCGCACAGCATTGTGGAATGACCTCAATAGAGTTATTTCCAAAGAGGGATTGGATTTTTATGCCGCTTCCGGAGGCGGAGTTGCCGATCCTCAGCTGGCAAGCCAGTCTTTTTCTGCAGCCCGCGAGCTGCTGGAGGCAGCTTTTTTCGGACGGAGGGAAATTCTCCTGAGCGGACAGCCAGATGAATGGCTGGTTCGGATCGAAGAGACTGAAGACATTGAGGAATTGGAACGCGATGAAGAGATGGAACTGCTGCTTGCGATTGAAACCGGGAGTAATGAAGCCATTCAGGCGCTGGTCGGGCAGATCATCCGCAAACTTGTTGCTATAAAACGCAATGAGACGTATATCAAAGATAATCTGATCCGGATCATGAGCAGTACGATTGCCCGCCTGGAGGCAGCTACCCCAGACATCCGTTCCTTTATTGCGGGCAATCCTTCTCCCACTGGGGAAGTATACAGCAGTTATTATCTGAGCGATATTGAGAATATGGCCGGGAACTACCTGGAGCAAATTTCGAAGCAGATGAACAGCGGCGGAAAGGGCGATGAGATTAAACGGATCACAGATTTGATCCAGCGCCGTTACAATGAGAACTTAAAGCTGGGGATGCTTGCGCAAATTTTCAATTATAACAGCGCCTATCTGGGCAAAATGTTCAAGAACCAGATGGGCGAACATTTTAATACCTATCTGGACAAGGTGAGAATTGAGAAAGCGAAGCAGTTTCTGACACAGGGCATGAAGGTGTATGAAGTGGCTGAAAGAGTCGGGTATATGAATTCCGATTATTTCAACGCCAAGTTCCGCAAATACGTCGGGGTATCCCCAACCGCCTACCGTAAGGAAAATTAATCCTGGGCGACGCACTTGCCGAACGATCAACGTGGGCATTATGATAGACAGGCTGTTCCCTATCTGCGGCAGATGAGGGAGCGGCCTGTTTGCCATGATTCGGGTGAACAGATTAGGAGAGGAGGGAACGTTGTGAAAAATCTGGTGCGGATGATCAATAATATGAAGCTGAAATATAAGTTCATTCTGTTCTACATTGTAGTTGTTATGATTCCTGTACTGATTATAGGCATTGCCCTAACCGGGTATTTTCGCGGGGCTGCCTTGGACAGAGCCATTGACCAGGCAACCAATAATTTGGAGAAAATCAAAAGTCAAATGGCAAGCAAGCTGCGGGTTCCCATGGATATTTCGAATCTGCTCTATTTCGACAGCGATTTCAAGACCCTTGTCACTACGAAGTATCCCAGCATCCTGGAGCTGACGAAGGCTTATATAAATTTTACAGATTTCAAGGATTATATATTGCAGTACCGCGAACTCTCCAACATCCGTTTCTTCATTGATAACCAGACGCTGGTTGATAATATGTCTATCGCTCCCCTGACGCCGGAGATTGAATCCAGATCATGGTATCAGAAGGTTGTGGGGACCAAAGGAATACACTGGCTGTACATCCCCGACAAAGAGGAATACAAAACCAGTGAGAAAGGGACCATTAATAAGTTAAGCCTTATCCGCCAGGTCCCTTATTCAGAGTATAAGAAACCCGGTGTATTAATGGTGCAGGTAAATCCCGATGAGCTGAACGGAATGCTGTACCAGGAGCCCTTTGAAACGATTATCACAGATGAGCAGGGGTACATTACTGCCGCCAAGAACCGGGAGCTCGTAGGGACTACGCTGGATGCCTTTGATATCGGTATAGACTTGAGTACGAAAACTAAAGGCGTGTTTAGAACCATGGTGAAGGGCGAAGATTCCTATGTTATTGTCGATGAGATGACTCCTTCATTTAGCATCAGCCAGTTGAAGGTCATTACCGTATTTGAGCGAAGCAGCATTCTTAGCAGTGCGAATAAAGTGAGCGTTCTGGGGCTGCTGATCATCGTCGGGGTGCTGCTTGTTGCGCTGGTGCTTGTCTATACCATCTCTTTATTGACGACCAACCGCCTGCTCCGGCTCAGCCGCCAACTGAATCAGGTAGCCTTAGGCAATCTGAACGTAGTCTCCCATGTAGACGGGACGGACGAAATCGGACAGCTGTCGCGGCAGTTTAACTATATGGTGGGAAGCATAAACCAGCTGATCGCCCAAGTGATAGAGAGCAATGAGAAGAATAATAAACTGGAAATCGCTCAGAGAGAAATTAAGTTGAAAATGATGGCCAGCCAGATTCACCCGCATTTCCTGTTTAATGCCCTGGAATCCATACGGATGAATGCGCATCTTAAAGGAGAGAAAGAGATCGCCAATATCGTCAGACTTCTCGGAAAGCTTATGCGCAAAAATCTGGAGGTAGGCAGAGAACGGGCGCCGATGAAGGAAGAGATTGAAATGATCCGCTCCTATCTGGAGATTCAGAAATTCCGGTATGAGGACAGGCTGATGTTTGAAATAGATTTCGATGCCAAAGCCTCCGATATCCTGATTCCGCCGCTGATCATCCAGCCGCTGGTGGAGAATTCTGTTGTACACGGACTGGAGAATAAAGAAGGAACGGTTAACGTGCGGGCAAGTGTCGTTTTGTCTGACGATGAGATACAAGTGGTTGTGGCAGACGACGGTGCCGGGATGACAGAAAAGCGGCTATCCGAAATCTTGGCGGTAATTGACCAAGCCGAGGAAGAGCAGCGAAGCCGGATCGGTCTGCGAAATGTGCACCAGAGACTCGTCTTGTATTATGGGGAGAAGCATGGACTGAATATCGAAAGCGAAGAAGGGAAGGGCACAAAAATTTCCTTTTCCATCCCGCATGATAGCGATTTCAGACAGTAGGCTGTTGAATGTCTAATTTACACAGGATTTTACGTGAAATCTGTCGGGTATTCGCTTACATTTGGGTGCGGTATGATATGAATATAAAAACAAAGGGGGAATAATGGACGTGAAAGCGCTCACTGAAAACGGTGTTACAGCAAATGAAAGCGTAACCCCCCACCCACCTGCGAAGCGGAAAAACGGATTTTGGAGTAGCGTACTGCAGCAAAAGTACTTGTATCTGATGTCTCTTCCTTTCGTGATCTGGGTATTCATTTTCAGCTATGTGCCCTTATGGGGATGGTTGATGGCATTTCAGAAATATAAACCAGCCAAGTCGTTTGGGGATCAGAAGTGGGTTGGATTGGATAACTTCAAAGAGCTTTTCCACGATGAACGCTTCTACCTTGTGCTAAGAAACACGCTTGCAATGAGCGGTCTGGGATTGATATTTGGCTTCGTTGTTCCGATCTTGTTCGCTGTACTATTGAATGAGCTGCGGGGCAATGTCTTCAAAAGAACGGTTCAGACCGTATCTTACCTGCCTCACTTTGTATCTTGGGTTGTTGTAGGCGGGATTGTCTACAAGACACTCGCAATCGACGGAGGGATCGTAAACGATTTGCTGATCTGGCTTAATGTCATTGATGAGCCGATCCAGTTCATGGCTAAAGGTAAATATTTCTGGGGGATTTTAACTGCAGCTGATATATGGAAAGAAACTGGCTGGAATGCGATCATCTATTTGGCAGCGATTACAGGGATCGATAAAGAGCTGTATGAAGCGGCAAAGGTGGACGGGGCCGGAAGAATCAAGCAAATGTTCAACATTACATTGCCGGGTATCCGCACGACAATCACGGTTCTCCTGATTATGTCCATCGGCCACTTGGTCGGTATCGGCTTCGAGAAACAGTTCCAGCTGCAGAACAACCTTGTTACCGATTATTCGGAAGTGCTGGATTTGTATGCGCTTAAATATGGTATTCAAATAGGACGTTTCTCCTATGGTACCGCAATCAGTATGTTCACCTCAGTAGTCAGTGTAATCTTGCTGCTTGTCGCTAACGGTGTAATGAAGAAAATTACTAAAGAAAGCATCATGTAAGGAGGGGATCTTAAGTGAGCAGCAAAGCTTTTCAAATGTCAAAGTCTGAACGTGTATTCGACATCTTCTTGTATATCTTACTAGGGTTGGTCATGATTGTGACTCTATATCCCTTCCTGAATGTGCTGGCGATTTCCTTCAATGAATCTACAGACACCGTTCGAGGCGGCATATATATTTTCCCGAGAGCCTGGACGCTTGAGAACTACGAACGGATCTTCAGTTATACAGGTCTGATTCAGGGTTTCAAAATCTCGATATTGCGGACCGTTTCCGGTACAATTCTCGGACTTGCAAGCTCCGCCATGCTGGCGTTTACGCTCAGCCGTCCGGATTTCCGGGCAAGAAAATTTGTTTCGGTATTCCTGGCACTGACCATGTACTTCTCCGGCGGTATGGTGCCTATGTACATTCTGATGAAAGATTTAAATCTGATCGGAACGTTCTGGATCTACATTTTGCCGGGTGCGGTTTCCGCGTTCAACGTATTCGTCATCCGTTCCTTTATGGATGGTCTGCCATACGCCCTGCAAGAGTCCGCTAAGCTGGACGGAGCCAATGACTTCCTGATTTTCTACAAAATCATCTTGCCGCTCTGTAAGCCGGTGCTTGCAACAATCGCACTTTTCCTGTCGGTAGGACAATGGAATGAGTGGTTCACAACCTATCTGTATAATGGTAACAAGCCACATCTAACGACACTCCAGTATGAGCTGATGAAGGTTCTGTCGAGTACGAACCAGGGCAGCGGCATGGCAAATGCCAACGATTTGGCCCAGCAAATGGCGCAAATTTCACCAGAGTCCATCAAGATGGCTATCACCATTGTAGTAACGGTACCTATTCTTGTAGTGTATCCTTTCCTGCAGAAGTATTTCGTAAATGGTATGACACTGGGAGCTGTAAAAGCCTAATCCCTGCTAGACAGGGCTAGGATAAGAGGGACGTATTTCTGGCAGGGGAATTGCCAAGCAGAATACGTCCTGGCTTATCCGTTAAATGAAAGCGCTGGATTGGATTTATTATTATATCGTATTTGCAAGCGCTAACAATAGTATATACAGGTTTAACCTGATATGCATAGATGAACTAATACAAATTATCAAGGGGGATACACAAATGAAAAGCAAGAGCATTAAGACTGCTTTTACGCTCATGCTCATGAGCTCTATGCTGATCGCAGGCTGTGGCGGCGGCAACAACAACAACAAAAATGTTATCGACACTCCTGCCGACAATGGGGCGAAAAACACCGGCAACAATGCTGCTGACGATACTGCTATGGATACAAGCCCTTTTACTATCTCTTTCTTTGGTGGGGATGCCAGTCCAAACTGGAACAAAATGCAGGATGAAGTGGGTAAAGTAATTACTGAGAAAACTGGTGTAACGATTGATGCAGAGTTTGATGTAGGCAGCGGCGGCGGCGATCAAAAAATCCCAATGATGGCTGCCAGCGAAGATGTTCCTGATTTGATCTTCGCCAAAGGAAATCTTAGTATCCTGGTGGATGCTGGTCTGGTTATTGATCTGACCGAACTAATTGATAAATATGCTCCGAACCTGAAAAAAGTATATGGAGATAACATGAACCGTCTGAAATACAGCCTGGATGACCAGAGTATCTATCAAATTCCTACGAACATGGGGGTCGGCCAGCAATCCTTCGACGCAACAGGCGGATTCGAAATTCAACACCGCGTACTGAAGGAACTGGGTTATCCTAAAGTGAGGACCCTAGCCGACTATGAAAAAGTGCTGAAGGATTATGTGGCGCTGCATCCGGAAACCGATGGACAGCCTACGATTCCGCTTACGCTGAATGCCGATGACTGGAAGATCATGATCACGGTTACGAACCCTGCCTTCACTACAACAGGGGCACCGGATGATGGTGAATATTATGTCGATCCGGAAACTTACGAAGCAAAACTTCACTACAAACGCCCTGAAGAAAAAGAATATTTCCGTTGGTTAAACGGCATGTACGCTCAAGGTCTGCTTGATAAAGATTCCTTCGTACAAAAAGACGACCAATATAAAGCCAAAGTGGCCAGCGGCCGTGTGCTTGGTCTGATTTCCCAGGAATGGGAATATTCCGATGGTGAAAATGCTCTGAAAGCAGCCGGTAAAGATGAGTACACTTATGCTCACTTCCCTGTAACCCTGTCTGAAGAGTATAAAGATCATTCTTTCATGTCAACAGGTATCGACGGCTATGGTCTTGCGATTACAACTGCAGCTAAAGATCCTGTCCGGATCATCAAATGGCTGGACTGGATGTCTTCCGATGAAGGTCAGGTTTTGAGAAGCTGGGGTATTGAAGGCAAACACTACACTGTAAATGCAGATGGCAAACGTGAAGTTCCAGCTGAAATTTCAGACAGAAAAGCCAATGATGCCGCTAACTTTGCTAAAGAAACAGGTATCGGACAATATCTGATCTTCGGTGCACGTTATGGCGATGGTGTGAAGGATTCTACTGACAACTATTACACTGCAACCTTCCCGGATGAAATCGTAGCTGCTTACTCTAAAGCTGAGAAGGAATCACTCGCAGGATACAAAGCTACAACATGGAAAGATCTGTTCCCTAAAGAAGATGAATTCCCTGTCAAAGAAACAGGCGCTCTGTACAACATGCCAGTTCCAACTGATGGTCAATATCAAGTAATCTTCAAAAAGACTCAGGATATTGTCCGCAAACGTATTCCTGAAGCCATCCTGTCCAAACCTGCTGATTTCGACAAAGTGTATGACGCATTCATTGCTGAGCTGGACAAAGCCGGCGCTCAGGATATGGAAAAAGAGTTTACAGAACTCGTGAAAAAGAGAGTATCTCTGTGGACTGGAAAAGATTTGTAAGCAGCAATTCTCCTTGTTAAACAAAACTAATGCAACAGCAAGGACCCGACATTTGTCAGGGTCTTTTGCTGTATTTTGAACTCATGTGGAGGGCAAGTATATGAAGGAAGAGATCAAGGAGCATCCTTGGAAATTAATATACAACCAGCCTGCGGCTATCTGGGAAGAAGCGCTGCCGCTTGGCAACGGGCACATGGGGGCCATGGTATTCGGCGGCACAGCCAGGGAACGAATTCAGTTAAATGAAGATACGTTATGGTCCGGATTTCCCCGGGATACCAACAATTATGAAGCGCTCCGGTATTTGAAAAAAGCGCGGGGTCTGGTAACGGAAGGCCGTTATGCGGAAGCTGAAGCAACTATTAACGCCCGCATGCTAGGCGTAAATACGCAGGCCTATCTGCCGCTGGGAGATCTTTACCTGGAGCATGGCGGTGCGGAGAATTTCAGCCATTATCAGCGTGAGCTGGACCTGGACAGCGGGATTGCCAAGGTGGCCTATCATACGGAGACGGGGGAATTTACCCGCGAAGCCTGGATCAGTGCACCCGACGGTGTATGTGTCATTCAGGCCAATAGCAGTGTTAAGGGGGGCCTTCGGCTTGCACTCTCTTTGGACAGCCTGCTGAAGCACTCCGTGGAACCAAAGGGAGAAAACGGGCTTGTCCTCAAGGGTAGCTGTCCTACACATATTGCGGATAATTATCATAAGGATCATCCGGGTGCCATTCTGTATGAGGATGGGCTGGGTCTAACGTTTGAGCTTCACCTGCAGGTAATTCTCACAGGAGGAAGCGTAGAGTACACAGACGGCAAACTTGTTATATCGGGGGCGGATAGTGTGCAGCTGCTGCTTGCCGCTGGCACTGATTATGAAGCGCTGAGAAGCCGAGCATCGCATCTCAAGAAGCGCAGCACCACAACGTATGGAAACATTCTCAGCCCGGCAGAGAGCTGCGAAGCAAGACTGGCGGCAGCGGCTTCCAAGTCCTATGAAGAGCTGCTGGATCGTCATACAGAGGATCACAAACGAATCTTCCGCCGGGTCGACATGGATCTCGGCGGGCGGGAGAGAGACGGATTACCGACTGATGAGAGACTCATGAAGTATAAAGCGGGACAGGAAGATCCTGCACTTGAAGCGCTGCTGTTTCAATATGGCCGCTATCTGCTGATGGGAAGCTCCCGTACCGGCACGCAGGCTGCCAATTTACAGGGGATTTGGAACCATCATCTGACACCGCCATGGAACAGCAATTATACAACCAATATCAATACCCAAATGAATTATTGGCTGGCCGAGGTTGGCAATCTAAGCGAACTCCATGAACCTCTGATCGATATGATCCGGGAGGTCAGTGAAACGGGAGCCCGGACGGCAGCAGTTCATTACGGAGCCCGCGGCTGGGTAGCCCACCATAATGTTGATCTGTGGCGCAGTTCTTCTCCTTCAGGCGGAGATGCCAGCTGGGCATTCTGGCCGATGGGCGGCGTGTGGCTGTGCCGCCATTTGTGGGAGCATTACAGCTTTAATCCTGACACTGCTTATCTGGAGGAGACTGCTTACCCGCTCATGAAAGGGGCAGCATTGTTCTGCCTTGACTGGCTGGTGGAAGGTCCGGACGGTCTTCTGGTTACGAACCCGTCCACTTCGCCGGAAAACCGGTTTATGACGAAAGATGGCCAGCTGTGCAGTGTCTCGATGGGCTCCGCGATGGATATCAGCTTAATCCGCGAACTGTTTGAGCATTGCCTCCATGCTGTGCGGATTCTGGGCCTGGATTCCGAGTTTCAGCAGCAGCTGGAAGAGGCGCTCTCCCGGCTGTCTCCGCTCAAGATCAGCAATGACGGACGCCTGCAGGAGTGGAACGAGGATTTCGCCGAACCGGAACCGGGACACCGTCATGTATCGCATTTGTATGGACTATATCCGGGAGAGTTCATCAATGGGCGGGAGACTCCAGAGCTGTTGGAGGCAAGCCGCTTATCACTGCAGAAACGGATCGCCTCGGGAGGCGGACATACCGGCTGGAGCTGCGCTTGGCTAATTAACCTTTATGCACGGTTGAAGGATGGGGAGGCCGCTTACGGCTTTGTCCGTACGCTTCTGTCCCGCTCGGCTTACCCTAACCTGTTTGATGCCCATCCGCCTTTTCAAATTGACGGGAATTTCGGCGCGGCTGCCGGCATCGCAGAAATGCTGCTGCAGAGTCATTTGGGTGAAATCAACTTGCTTCCCGCACTGCCGGACGCTTGGAAGAACGGAAGCGTCAAAGGGCTTAGGGCCCGGGGCGGCTATGAGCTGGAGATCGAATGGCGGAACCATAAGCTGGTTTCTGCAGTCATTGCTGCCAGCCGGGATGGGATTTGCCGCTTGAATTATCAGCAGCAGGAACTTCAGGTACAGCGCTCTGACGGCACCCTATTGCCGGCAGGGAATGCCCTGGATATGAATGCGGGAGAAGTGTACCTGGTAACGGTTTGACGATCCATGATCCAATGATGCATAATAATAGATTGAATCGAAGAGACAACTGCCCCCTGGCAGAGATTATCTGCGGGGGCAGTTTTTTGCGTGCATCTAGGAGCTTTCACTCAAAAAAGCCTTATCCTCCGGGTGTGCCGGGCCGATAATAGTGAATATGAAGCTTTTGGGTGGAATAAATTAAGCTAACGTGGGGTTTAAGGTTGTGCGGAGTAAATGTTCAGCATCTACTATAAAAGTACAAACCAATAAGTGGGCTATTACTTACAGCAGGGGGCACAGAAGCGAAATGGGAAAGAAGAAACAACTGCCGTTGATGAAGGCTGTTCTTGGAGGAATGCTGGTTTTTGCTGCGTTGCCGCCTGGTCTCTATTGGAGCTGGGGGCAGGCTTATGCTGCCGCTGATTCAGCATCGCTGCGCTCGGTAACTGAAATGACGCAGAAGCTGACCGCTGCAATGAATAACCGCAGAGAGACGATAACCTTTGCTTATCAGGGGAAGACGTCCAAGCTGAAGGCCCAGGTACAAAGCGCGATAGATCAGGCGATGGGCAGCGACCCTTATTTATACTACACCATTGACAGTTACGCATTTTCCTACCGGGGGAGCAGCAGCTCGGCTAATGTGACGGTACAGGTGGAATACCGCGAGACACTGCAGCAGACAGCTTTTGTAAATAAACAGGTAAAAGAGATCTTGAAGCAGATCATACTGCCGGGAATGAATAATCACCAGAAGATAAAGGCTATTCATGATTGGGTTGTGCTGCATCTGAAGTATGATAACTCCTACAGCAAATACACCGCCTATGAAGGACTTCAGAGCGGCAGTGCTGTATGCCAAGGGTATTCGCTCCTGACGTATAAACTATTGCTGGGCGCGGGGATACCCAATAAAATCGTTGAAGGAACGGCGAAGGCGGAAGGGAAAGCTGCCCAGTCGCATGCCTGGAATCTGGTGCAGCTGGAAGGGCGCTGGTACCACCTGGATACCACCTGGGATGATCCGACGCCAAATAAGGAAGATGCTCTCAGCACGGCTTACTATATGAGAACCGATGCCCAGATGCGCCTTGACCACAAGTGGACCAAGTCATACCCTGCTTCATCTGTCGGCTATGCTCAAACGTTGTCTGAACTGATCAGCCGCGGCGGTCCAAGCGTGGCTGTATATCAGGAGCTTGAGCGGAAGCTTGACTACAGTCTGTATCAGGAGGATTTGATTGTCAGCTCCGGCTCAGAGCTAATGCTGCTTGCCAAACAGGCCGTTGCCTCCGGCCAGGCATCCTTGTTGTTCCGCTATGACGGCAGCGAGAAATCGCTGAAGACTGATCTTCAGGAGCTGTATGCGCTTGGAATGGACCATCTTTCTTACAACAGCTCACCCTTCGATAACACGGGCGATCTGAAGGTATATGTGACTTGGGAATAATAATTACAGAAAAGGGATGCTTCGCTAAAATGGCGAAAGCATCCCTTTGTTACGTGAATAGGCGGTAACAGGTAGAATCCGCATAAATCGAGGAAGGATTCTACTCTGCGTGTGTGCTGAGATCGCATTTGTCGAGAGGGATGAGGCTGCTCTTTCTAAACCAGCCATAGCCCAGCCAAATCAAGAGGAATAGCGGCAGGCTGATATAAGAGACCAGAATACCGTACCAGTCGATCGAATCGCCTGTGAAGGCGCCCATATTCTGTCCGAATACGGCAATCAGACATAACGCGAAAGCAAACAGCGGGCCAAACGGGAACCATCTGGCCCGGTAAGGCAGCTCATCGAGTGAATGTCCCTGCTTCACAAAGGCGCGGCGGAAGCGGTAATGGCAGACGGCAATCCCCAGCCAGTTGATAAATCCGCACATCCCTGAGGCGTTAAGCAGCCAGTTGTACACAGCGCCGTCGCCGAAGAATGAGGCAAGGAAAGCCAGCATACCGACAGCGGTGGTTACGAGAAGCGCACCTACAGGCACGCCGCGGCGGTTCAGCTTGCCGAGGGCGCGCGGAGCCATGCCGTCCTTGGCCATCGCGTACAGGACGCGGGTGGAGGCGTACATCCCGGAATTTCCGGCAGACAACACGGAGCTTAAGATGACAGCGTTCATGACGGAAGCGGCAATGGCCAGACCTGCTTTATTGAAGACGATGGTAAAGGGGCTGACACCGATATCATCAATGCCGCCACGCAGCAGATCGGGATTCGTGTAAGGAATCAGCAGGCCGATCACGAGAATGGCGAAGATGTAGAAAATCAGAATGCGCCAGAATACCTGACGGATGGCGAGCGGAACATTGCGGCGCGGATTCTCGCTCTCACCCGCGGCAACACCGACCAGCTCTGTGCCCTGGAAGGAGAATCCAGCGGCCATAAACACACCGACAAAGGCGAAGAAGCCGCCGTGGAACGAGCTGCCTCCAAGCTGGAAGTTGCTGAAGCCTACAGCTTCACCGCCCATGATGCCGAAGATCATGAGTACACCGACTCCCAGGAAGACAATAACCGTGATGATTTTGATAATCGCGAACCAATATTCCGATTCACCGTAGCCCCGCGAAGACAGGAAGTTCAGGCCGAACATCAGCAGCAGGAACAGGAGGCTCCAGAGCATCGAGGAACTCTCGGGGAACCAGTATTTAATGATGACGGTTGCTGCAGACAGCTCGGCGGCAATCGTAACCGCCCAGTTATACCAAAAGTTCCAGCCAATGGCGAAGCCGAAGGCGGGGCTGACGAACCGGGTGCCGTAGGTGCTGAAAGAACCGGAATCCGGCAGATAGGTGGCCAGCTCTCCAAGGCTGGTCATCAGGAAATAAACCATAATACCAACCGCTGTATAGGCCAGAAGTGCTCCGCCCGGGCCGGATGAGGCGATGGCACCGCCGCTGGCCAGGAACAGACCTGTACCGATCGAGCCGCCTAAGGCGATCATTGTTAAATGTCTTGCCTTGAATGTTTTGCGCAGTGCCGTGGGGGCAGGGGAGCTGCCGTGACCCGCAGTCTGCTGCTTATCTCGCTTAGCTTGCATGAATAGGACACTCCTTCAGAAGATCATGTTTCTGTTCATGAATAGGGAGTGCTGAGTCGCCGCCTTCCCTTTATAAGGGAAAGGGCATCCTGAAAGCGCAAAAAAAACCGCAGACGGATTCTGCGGTTTCCTGTATTACAGCTCCGCATCATACTCCCTGTTAAGATAGCGCAACACAGTTGCAGCCCGCGGTTTCTGACCGGCGGTGCACTGTGACAGTTCCGTGCCTTTCGGCGACGGCCCCAGTCTTGCAGCTGACAAGAGCGGCTGCAGAGACTTCGGCGGATATTCCTTTCGGCGGCGTTTCACAGACGGCTCTTTAACGTCTCCACGCGCGTACTCTTAATATTCGCGACCTCTACCTCATCTTAGGTATGATGAGGCTATCTTTATACTATGAACACAACAGGAATTAGTATAATGCAACTTGGCATAGCAAGCAATGACAAATATAGGGATGTTGGCGTCAGTTGCGGCGGCGCTCCGACATCTGCTGCCAGACGGTTCCGGCAGCTTCTTCACCGGAGGAGATGCGTTCCAGCGCCATTCTGGCCTGGAGGCCCACCTCGAACTCCGGATCGTCTGCTGCCGCCTTCAGTGCCTCTTCGGCTTCAGCTGTGCCGACCTCATAGAGGAAACGTGCAGCCCGCCAGCGCACAAGCTTGCTGGCGTCTGTCAGCGACGCCGTCATCACCGGCGTCGCTGCCGGATCGCCGATGTCGGAGAGCGTATCGCCGGCTGTGCGCCGCACCGCCGGGGCGCTGTCTCTCATCGCCTCGTAGAGCAGCTCCATCGCCTCGGGCGTGCGAAGGTCGCCCAGGTACACGACCGCAAGCCTGCGGAGCTGCAGCTTGGGGTCATGCAGCGCCGTGCGCAGCTCCGGCAGGAGTTCTGCCGTAGGCAGAAGGTCCTCCAGCGCGGCGTAGCGCACGCGCCAATCCTCATGCTTCAGGTCTCGCAGCAGCTCGGCCTGATCCTTCTTCTGCCGCTGCTCGATGAACTCGCCGGCGGTCCCGTGCGCGATGGCCTGCTGCACGAGCGAGTCGAGGCGTTCCTGCGGATACGCCGCTTCCAGCTCCTGCTCCACCTCCCGCGCAATATCGGCCGGCTCGCCGTAACGCACGCCGTAATCGGTGAGCTTGCGCTCTTTGATCATCACGGCGCTGGCCACATCCGTCACCGCCTGCGTGAAACGGGCGGCAAGGGCGATGCGCTCCTCACCCGCGCCCGTCTTGACGCGGATCTGAATCGGGATGCCGCGGAACATCTGCACGAATACCTGTGATTCTCCGAAGTGGGCACCTGCATTCTCATCGGCGAGGTCGAAATCCGCGCTTAGGCCGTCAGCGCCGAATCGGCTCTGCACCTCGCGGAGGATCGCTGCCCAATCGGCGCTGCCCTTGCGTTCAAGCGCGGCGAAATCGGCAGCATGATAAATGCTCGTGACGCCTGGAATGCTCAGCATATCCCGTGCCCAGGAGGGCGCGGTGCGCTGGCTTTCCGGTGTATAGGTCCGGCGTATTCCGGGCTCCAGGCTTTCATCCAGATGAAGCTTCATCGTATTTGGACTTGGAGTCGGTTCAATAAATGTGATCTTCATACGTTAGGCTTCCCCCTTGAACGGCATTCGTGCCGTGTTCTTTACCCGCATTTTACATCATTTCATGCCTCAAATCCAAAAGGGTTACCGGGGCAGCCGCTTAAGTCCAGTCGGAAGTGGGTAAAATTTGTACTAAATGTAGGGTGCGTCTGGCCGGGACGCAGAGCTTCATCGTTCCTTTCGGGTTGACTGGAGCCTTGCTTTGCCCTTGGAATTTTGCAAATGGCTATGCGGAACCATATAGTTAAGCTATTGAGCTTGCCCTGTAGTTCTTCCGGCAAGCCTTTTAAGGAGAGGTGCTGGAATGGCTAAAATCCGATACAATAACGTCGATAATGTCAGTACAGACAAAACACTCAAGGAATTCCGCCAGTGGCGCGAGGAACGCCGCCGCAAGAAGAAGGATTATACCTATAAAGTGCCAAACCATCCGCCGCAGGTATCTTATCTGGCCGGGAACCGGCTGGAGACCACAATCACCTGGATCGGGCACTCGACTTTTTTTCTGCAATATGAAGGGATGAACATTATTACCGACCCGATATGGGCGCGGCGGCTCGGCTTTGAGAAACGGATCGGTCAGCCGGGCATCCCGCTGGGTGAGGTTCCGCCGGTTGATCTGATTCTGATCTCCCACTCTCACTACGACCACCTCCATATTGCCTCCATCCGCAAGTTATACCGGACAGGTACAACGCTCGTTGTACCTGTGGGCCTGAAGCGGAAGATGCTGCGCAAAGGGTTCGCCAACTGCCTGGAGATGCAGTGGTGGGAGGAGCTCACGCTGGGGGCGGTTAAGCTTACATTTGTGCCAACCCAGCACTGGACCCGGCGGACGCCGTTCGATACGAATTCGTCTCATTGGGGCGGCTATGTGCTGGAGCCTGCCGACCCCGGCAAACACCCGAAAGGGGAGGGGGACAGAGCAAAGCCGAAGCTTCCGCCGAATCTATATTTTGCCGGAGACAGCGGCTTCTTTCCGGGCTTTAAGGAGATCGGCAGCCGGTTTAAGCTCCATGTCGCCCTGATGCCGATCGGGGCTTACGAGCCGGAGTGGTTTATGAATTCGCAGCATGTGAATCCCGAAGAGGCGGTTCAGGCCTTTATAGATGTAGGAGCAGAATTGATGATCCCGATGCATTTCGGCACCTTCCGGCTGGCTGACGATACGGCGCGGGAAGCGCTGGACCGGATGGAGCTGGCCCGTGAGGCTCATGGAATCCGTGCAGAACGTATCCGCACACTGGGTTACGGTGAAACATTGGTGGTGCATCCCGAAGAGCGTGATTCCCGCCAATAGCCCGGCCGGGCAAGCGGCGAACGCGGATTTTCCGCAATTCGGCCTATTTGATGTTGGATGCTACGGATCTCTGTATTTTGCCAAGAAACGGCCAGTTTGCTTGAAAAAGACGGCAAAGCAGTTCCTTCTTGGGCCTCTTTTGCTTGATTTTATGCTATAATGAGCCGAAACCCTAAGTGAAAAGGATGGTAATGCTTAATGATTAGCACAAGCGGCGTAACACTCCGCTACGGAAAACGCGCACTATTTGAGGATGTAAACATAAAATTCACACCCGGCAACTGCTACGGCTTGATCGGAGCGAACGGGGCCGGCAAATCGACGTTCCTGAAAATTTTGTCCGGTGAAATTGAAGCAAATGTCGGGGACGTGCATATCACCCCCGGTGAACGGCTGGCGATACTGAAGCAGAACCATTTCGAGTACGATGAATTTTTGGTGCTGGAAACGGTAATTATGGGGCATACCCGTCTTTATGAGATCATGAAGGAGAAGGATGCGCTGTACGCCAAAAGTGATTTCACAGAGGCTGACGGACTGCGCGCCGGCGAGCTGGAAGGCGAATTCGCTGAACTGAACGGCTGGGATGCAGAGCCTGATGCTGCCGCCATGCTGATCGGACTTGGTATTATGCGTGAAATGCATGACAAGAAAATGGCCGAACTCAGCGGTAACGAAAAGGTACGGGTGCTGCTTGCGCAAGCCCTGTTCGGACGTCCGAACAACCTGCTGCTCGATGAGCCTACCAACCATTTGGATCTTGAATCCATCGGCTGGCTGGAGAACTTCCTGATGGACTACGAAGGCACCGTTATCGTCGTATCCCATGACCGTCACTTCCTGAACAAGGTATGTACACATATTGCGGACATCGACTTTGGCAAAATTCAAATGTATGTCGGCAACTACGACTTCTGGTATGAGTCCAGCCAATTGGCCCAGGCCCTGCAGCGCGACTCGAACAAGAAGAAGGAAGACAAGATGAAGGAGCTGCAGGCATTTATCCAGCGTTTCTCGGCCAATGCCTCCAAGTCCAAACAAGCGACTTCGCGTAAGAAGCAGCTGGAGAAAATTACTTTGGACGACATCCGTCCCTCCAACCGGAAATATCCGTTCCTCAACTTCAAGCCGGAACGTGAAGCAGGCAAGCAGCTGCTTACCATCAGCGGGCTGAGCAAATCCGTTGAAGGCGAGAAGCTGCTCGATGAAATCAGCTTTGTGGTGAACAAAGGGGATAAGATCGCTTTTGTAGGTCCATATTCACAGCCTAAATCATTGCTGTTTGATGTCATCATGGGTGAGAAGGAAGCGGATGCAGGTGAATATGCATGGGGAGTAACAACAACCCAGGCCTATTTCCCGAAAGACAACTCCAGCTATTTCGACGGGGTAAACATGAACCTGGTAGAATGGCTGCGCCAATATTCCAAGGATCAGGATGAAACCTTCCTCCGCGGATTCCTCGGCCGGATGCTGTTTGCCGGTGAAGAAGCGCTGAAGAAAGCAAGCGTTCTGTCCGGAGGCGAGAAGGTCCGCTGTATGCTGGCTAAAATGATGCTGAACGGTGCGAATGTGCTAGTGTTTGATGAGCCTACCAACCACTTGGATCTGGAGTCTATCACGGCGCTGAATAACGGGCTGATTGATTTCGACGGAACCATTTTGTTCACTTCGCATGACCATCAGTTCATCCAGACGATTGCCAACCGTATCATCGAGATTACCCCTACCGGAGTTATCGACCGCTCGATGAGCTATGATGAATATTTGGAGAACCCGGAAATTAAGGAAATGCGCCAGCGCATGTATCCTGTGGAAGCTTAAGAGATAACTGAAAGAATGAACAGTAATTCGTTCATAGCAAAACGGCTGCGTTACCCCTATGAGGGATAACGCAGCCGTTTATGTTCAAATACAGTGTGAAATGCGACTTGCACATGCCATAATCCTAAGAACCACCTGTACGGCGGCGCTGATTGTTTGGCTTCTTGTTATTTTGACTCTTTAAAGGCTTCGCTGAACCGGCTTGAAAGGAAGAACCCGGTTTAGCGGATGACTGCTGTTTCTTCTGTTCCAGCTTCTGGCGGATGGCATCAGCCAAGTTGATCTTTGGTTTATCATTACTTTCGCTCATTATGTTAACCCCCTTATAAAGCAAGTCCTTTACTTTATTCTAATTGTTTTTAAATGCAGTCACAAGGGCAAGAATAAATCAAAGCATGATTTACCGGAGGGGTAGTAAAGAAACCGGGTATAGGGGGGGACAGGAATTGGCCGATATTTATGAAGATATACGCAAAGGTGAACGGGGGGCCTTGATCAGCATTATTGCTTATCTTATTCTCTCCTCCTTAAAGCTGGTCAGCGGATACTTGTTCGCTTCCAGCGCGCTGCTTGCAGACGGATTCAATAATCTGACGGACATTGTCGCTTCACTAGCTGTACTAATCGGACTGCGCATCTCGCGGAAGCCGCCTGACTCGGATCATACGTACGGGCATTTCCGCGCCGAGACCGTAGCTGCATTGCTGGCATCCTTTATTATGGCTATGGTCGGAATTCAGGTTATTGTAGAAGCGGTCCGGTCTTTATTCGAAGGAGCCAAGGAGGTGCCGCAGCTTTGGTCAGCAGGTGTGGCGGTATTGTGTGCGGTTGCCATGATGGGAGTATATATCTATAACAAGCGGCTGGCGAAGCAGATTAACAATAGCGCACTCATGGCTGCGGCTAAGGACAATTTTTCCGATGCAATGGTAAGTATCGGTGCTGCTGTAGGGATCGTTGGCGCACAGTTCGGACTGCCGTGGATCGATTCCGCTGCTGCGGTTGCTGTCGGTCTGCTGATTTCCAAGACAGCTTGGGATATTTTTCGTGATTCGACATACCGGTTGACTGACGGCTTTGATGAAGATAAGCTGCTGGATTTGCGCAGCACGATTGCCCGGACGCCGGGTGTGGAAGGGATCAAGGACCTCAAGGCCCGTGTTCATGGAAATCATGTGCTGGTGGATGTTGTCGTGGAAGTGGATGCCGGAATCACCGTATTGGAAGGTCATGAGATCAGCGATTCCATTGAAGATAGAATGAGCAAATTGCATAATATAATGAATGTGCAGGTCCATGTAGAACCTAAAGGTTAAAAATTCTTAATTTCTTCTAGTTATCTGTAATTTCCACCAAATCCAAGGAGAATTCAAGACTATAGACCTGGTACTTACCATAAAGTGGCAAGCTTTTTTGTGAAATTTGGAGCATGTTCCAATTCCCGGCTAAGCCTATAATGAGGGCAGAAAGCAACAAACGTAGCGCGCGCCGTTGTTGATTTTCTCATTTTGCTAAGCGGGGGAACGCTATGATCACATCACATAAGCAGATTGCAGCAACGTTACTGGTCTCAGCATCACTTGCAGTATCATTGGGAGTTTTCAGCCCGCAAAAAGTGCAAGCAGCTTCGGTTTCTTCAGATTTCGCAGTGACAGCAACGTCTGGATTAACCGGTACTATACAATCTTCAGTTCGTCTGCGCACGAACGCTTCCACAAGCGGTAGTGTGCTTCGTTATTTAAACGAAGGTGAACAGGTAACAATTTTGGAACAACCGAATAGCTACTGGTACAAAGTCAGAACTTCGGATGGAACGGTTGGTTATACCAGCGCGGGAGAGCAGTATATTCGAGTGGTTTCGGGATCTGGAAATATAACTTCCGGACAGACAGGGGTTATACAAGCTTCGGTCCGTCTTCGGGAACTGCCTTCTACAAGCGGGAAAATACTGGGGTATTTAAATAGAGGCGATCAAGTAGCTATTCTGGAAGAAACGAACAGTTACTGGTACAAAGTAAAAACTGCAGACGGAACGGTAGGCTATACAAGTGCTGCAGACCAATATATCTCGGTAGGTGGCGGAACGTCTACTCCAGCTCCAACGCCAATACCGACACCAACACCAACACCAACACCGAATCCAACACCAGCGCCAGATCCAACGGCTCCGTCACAATCAGCAGTGATTGAACGGGTCATTGCTGCGGGCATGGGTTATCTTGGAACTCCCTATGAGTTCGGATCAAGCAGAAGCGACACGAGCACTTTCGATTGCTCCGACTTTATCCGGCAGATCTTCATAGATGCAGCTAATTTGAAACTGCCTGCTGATTCACGTCAACAGGGAGCCTGGGTACAGCAGAACAGCAACACTGTCACAGATATTTCCGCCCTGAAACGCGGGGATCTGATGTTCTTCATGGATTACAAAGGTAGTTCAGTTTCTGCTTATGCAGGCATCGACAAATCTGCGGCAAGAATTTCACATGTAGCCATGTATCTGGGTGACGGACAAATGCTGCAAACGTATTCCGTATCTTCAGGCGGGGTACGGGTAGATAAATTAAGCGCTTCTTGGGTGAACCGTTTCCTTTACGGAGGTTCGGTCATCCGCTAAATATAAATGCATACAGGAAGCGACAGCATCGCAAGTTTGTGACGGGTGAACTAGGGCGGATGTTTTGTAGGGCTATCCCATCAGTAGAATTTTCTGCTGAGGGATAGCCTTTCCTGTGTTTAGGGCATGCAAGAAAAAAAGCCCGTCAGGACTTTTGGATGTCCGCAGGCTGTTTCACTATACACCCTCATAAGGGTGTATCTATACTAAAAAGGCAAGTCCCCGCATGGCTATGTATGAGTTTGGGAGCGGGGCGCTGACCGTAAAACTGATTTATGGAGTGATTACATAAGCGGAGGCGGGAACCTTCATCCAGCGCATGCCCAACCAGGTGTATATCTCTCTCCATTCATTGCCGTTCGAATCAACCAGGATATTTCCTGTAGTGTCAAGGGTTTGAGCGCCGAGAAAACCCGTAGCAACGGGGCTGTTCATGGAAGCGTAGAAAGGTGTTGCTTTTGTCAAAATAATCTGAGGAGTTGCTGGTCTAAGGTCTGATTGTGTGATTACTGTCTCAAACCGGGGGCTGTAAGTCGTTTCCGTTACAGTTGTTGTGTTGGTTACTTCTGCAGCTGAAGCCGTTGCGGCTATGGAAGCCATAAGACCCATTGCTACTGTTAAGCTGGCTAATTTTTTCATTGTGATTCCTCCCAGAGTTGGTTTTGCGTATATTTACCATGTTTGCGATGTGTTAATAAGCTTGTAAACAAAAAGTGGATACAATGAACCAACCCCTTCGTTTTTTATGAAAACTATCGTGAACAGAGGAATGAAGGCGACTTACGGGTGACAATCCGTATGGAAAGGCCTATACTTTCTGCATGGTGAATATGATGTATGGAGGGAAAAGGGGGGAGGGAGCTCTGGCATAATCAGACAGCGGCAATCGCTGCTATACATAAATCAGACCCGAACTCCTTTTCGGAGTCCGGGTCCTTAGCACCTGTAATGTGATGTCGTTTTTAATGTTCTTTTACAGTTACAATGATCTTCCTCTGCGTCCTGTAAAGAGCGAAACTATGAACAGCACGAGGAAGATAAAGAACAATACTTTAGCGATTCCTACTGCCGCCCCTACGATATTAAAGAAACCGAATACACCGGCAATCAATGCAATTACCAGCAGAATTACTGACCATTTCAACATGTGATGTCATCCTTTCTGTGTGGTGATGTAGTCAATTTAAACGGGCCGCTCCCCTTTGAAACAAAATAGGAGAGGTAGTCTTTAAGTCGCTTGACAAGCTGTTTCGGCCTAAGTAAGTAAGGGTAACTATGCAGTATCAAGGCAGAGCAAGCCGACATTTATGATTTGGAAGGGGTTTTCGTAATGATCATTGAACTTAGCGTTGCACTTGTTGCGATTGCATTCACCGTACTCGTTTTCTTTTTAATTAAAACCTTAAAATCAGCGAAAGAATCCCTCGACAAGGTCAGCCAGACTCTGCAGGAAGTCCAAAAGACGGTGGATGAGCTTACTTATGAAGTAAAAACAACCGTCAGACATGCCAATGATATTACGGCCGACGTCCAAGGCAAGATCCAAAAGATCGATCCTATTATGGATTCAGTGAAAAATCTTGGCGATGTAATGAACGAATTGACGCTTACCGTGAAGCAGGTATCAGTGACTGTGATTGAGAAGTACCGGAAATCACGCGAGCTTAAGGAGAAAGCCAAAGCCGTCTCCATTGAAGATGCTCCGCTGACACCTGCCGAAGAACGGACAGTGAAATCCTATGATGCCGCATATGCCAAAAAAGGTTCGGGGAAAATAGGAATGGCGCTTAAAGGCGTTGACGCTGCAGCTACTATATGGCAAAAATTCCGGCATTAACTAAGTAGGCGGCAGTGAGAAAGGCGGGATGATTCCATGAACATTGTCATTCTTTTGCTAAGTCTTCTCTCTCCATATTTAACACCGTCTCCGCAGAAGGACCATGTCCCTGCCGCCCTTTTTACCATGCAGCCGCCAGTGGTGTTGGCCATTGAACGCAGTATGGGTGTAAGCCCTTATATCAGCAGCTTTAATTCTTTGGCAGGGGCATCCCTATATATGTCGGAGGAAGAACTGCTGCTGGCTAAAGGTTCGCCGCTTAGCATTGCTCCTGATCCCTGGCAGGAATGCCTGGAGTATCAGTACGCCGATATGTCGGCAGGAGTTTGTGGAGGGGTCGTGCTGTATGTTCACGTAACGCCGGCACAGGCCGGGCAATACGGATTGCAGTTGAATGAAGAAAAACTGGATCCGGCGCGAAACAATTTTCAAGAGCTGCTGGGAACTCCGGATTTTGTAGCTGAAGACGGCGATGTCTATTTAAGAGGAAGCGCTGCGCTGAAGATTTACCGCAATCCGCAGACAGGAGAATGGGAAGGTATCGATTTATTTGATGGAAATTCCTCCTGATCTGTTTCACGGTCCGTAAATAAGGTTAATGAAGGAACAGTTGTCTCATTTGGCATTATCCTCATTAATCTAACCATAGGAGCGTGATTTCATGGATTCAATCGGTACACAGGCGTATGCCAAGCTACTGGAAAATGGTGTTCAGGCGATCGAAGAAGTGAATCGGCTGCGCAGCAGCGGCTATTCCAGAGATGACATTTATGTCATTAGCCACGATCAGGTCCGTGAGGGCCGTATCGTTGATGCTGCAGATACTAATGAGGTCAGTCTCAGTGAAGAAGGGTTATTTGGCGCGATTGCCAATCTTTTCCGTTCGCGGGGGGATGCGCTCCGTTTCAAAATTACTTCACTGGGTTTTAGCAGTGCAGAAGCAGGCTTCTACGAGAAAGAGCTTGATTTAGGCAAGGTTCTCGTCATCGCCAAAAGAAACCCGCAATAAACGCCGGTTTGTTTATGAGAACCTATAGCCCAATAGCGTAACCTCCAGCTCCACTATAATTAGTGGGGCTGGAGGTTACTTTGTTGAATGCTGATACAATATATTACTCTACTAGTAGATTGTTGGCAATTGGAAAGACGGCGTTCAAATATCGTATGATAGAATTATAGATGTAAGGGATTTGTACGGCTCTAATACTAATCGTGCGAGGTGAAGATGCTTGAGAATTTTAATCGTAGATGACAATCCGACTAACGTAATCATTATCCGTGAAATCCTGAAAAAAGAAGACTATCGAAATTTCATAACAGCATCATCCGCCAAAGAAATGCTGAAACTGCTTGGCATTGGAGGCGAAAAGAAAGGACCGCTGCAGTCGGATATCGATTTAATTCTGCTGGATATGATGATGCCAGAGATGGATGGAATCGAGGCTTGCCGTGTGGTTCAACAATATGAGCATCTAAAGGATATTCCGATTATTATGGTTACCGCTGTGGGGGATTCCAAGAAATTGGCCGAGGCACTGGATGCCGGAGCTGTGGATTATGTTACGAAACCGATTAACAAGGTTGAACTTATGGCGCGTATCCGGCTGGCGCTCCGTCTCAAGCGGGAGAAGGATTGGCATAAAGAGCGGGATCAGCGGATGCAAGATGAATTGAAGCTTGCAGCACTTGTGCAGAATGCTGTACTCAGTTTGCCAATTACGGATGAGGTTTTGGAGGCGCATGCCATCTATCAGCCTTCCGCTGAACTGGCTGGGGACCTGTATGCCTGGTATCCGCTGGGAGACAGCAGGTATGCCGTGATCCTGCTGGATATGATGGGACACGGGATCTCTTCGTCGCTTTTCTGTATGTTCCTGGCCTCTGTGCTTAAGGATACTGTGACTACGTATGTGGAGCCGGAGAAGGTAATTCAAGAGCTGAACCGGCGGTTTAACCAGCTCTATATCGAGAAACAGCTGGTTCAGTATTACTTTACCGCGATTTACCTTGTGATTGATACGCGAATGAAGCGAATTGACTATGTAAATGCCGGACATCCGCCGGCGCTGCTCTTTGAAGGCAACGCCAAGAAACCAGTGCTGCTGGAGAGCAACTGCCATCCGGTCGGGTTGTTCGACCGAATTGATATTCAACCGCAGAGTTTGAGTTTCGAAGAGGAAGGGCATCTGGTAATGTACACTGACGGTCTACTGGAAATGGCCCCAGGTGAACAGGAAGAGCAACTGGACTTTATGATCGGGAATCTGAACGGGGACCACGAATGGCGTGAAGAGGTTATGCAGGAGGCTTTTTTCACAGATGAAGCGGATCAGGAACGAGATGACGACAAATGCCTGGTGTGGATCACGCTGAAGAAAGGAACGGATAAGGAATGAAGATAAAGGCCAAGCTGCTGATCGGCTTCAGCGCGATGCTGGCAATTATGTTGGCACTTACGCTGATTGGATACGATCGGCTTAATTATATGAGCAACCAGCTAGACGGCTTTCAGGACAGGTACAGCAAGGGACGTGCTATTTCCGGACTTCGGGGCGAAGTCAATGATATGGCGCGAATCCTGACCACATCGATGCTGAATGCCGATACGCTGTCTGTGGGAGCCCAGAAAACTGAGATAGACGGCAAAGTCATTAGGGCGGAAGGATATTTGAAGACCATAGAAGCTTCGATGAGTGCTGCGGAGGAAATGGAGTTTTTGAGCCGGATTAAGAAAGCTAATTCCGCTTACCTGAACTATCAGAATAAAGCGTTGGAGATGCTTACAGCCGGTTATTTTCAGAATGCCAACACCTACCGCAATACAGAGGGACAGGCCATTCAGAACGAGGTGCTGGACAGTCTGAATGCCCTCGCTGATTACAATGCCTATCAGATGACCGAAGAAAATGCCATCGCGCAGAAAGCTTATGAAAGATCCATTCAAATGGTAACGCTGATTATGATTGTGGGGCTGCTGCTTGGACTTGGTGTCGTCCTTTGGGTGATTCCAAGCATTACGCGCGGTCTTAATGTCGTTTCCATGATGATTACTAGCTTCGGAAACGGCAAGATGCGGGCGATCCGCAGGCTCAAGGTAGTCTCTAAGGATGAAATCGGTGATGTAGCCCGAGTATTCCAGGAGATGGCAGAGGACATCGAACAAAAGCAGCAGCTGGAAAAAGCTTATGCGCAGGCTCAGAGCGATCAGGCCTGGCTGAATGCGAATATCGCACAGGTAACAGAATTGCTGCGCGGCGTCAGTTCACTTGATCAGGTGTCGCAGACCTTTATCAACGAGTTCACTCCTGTGCTGGGAGCCCAATACGGAGCGGTTTATTTGAAGGATAGCAACAATCCTAATCTGCTCACTGCAAGCGGCTATTATGCCGGTGAAGGGGGCGACAAGCCGAAAGAAGGGTTTGAAATCGGCCAAGGGCTTATCGGACAAAGCGCGCTGGATAAGAAGCCGATCAAACTCACAGAGGCTCCGGACGATTATATTTCCATTTCCTCAGGTTTTGGCGATTCCCATCCTCAACATATATCTATTTATCCGTTGTTGTTTGAGGATGAACTGCTTGGCGTTGTTGAATTTGCCTCCTTTACGCCATTCACAGCGCTGCAGAATGAATTGCTGCATCAACTGACGAATAATCTCGGTGTCATCCTGAACAATATCAGCCGCAGACTCGTGGTGGAGGAGCTGCTGCGCGAATCACAGGCACTCACGGAAGAACTGCAGTGCCAGTCGGAGGAGCTCCAGACCCAGCAGGAAGAACTTCGCCGCTCCAACGAGAATTTGGAGGAGCAGACCGATGCGCTTAAACGTTCGGAGGAGCTGCTGCAGCGGCAGCAGGGGGAACTGGAGCACTACAATAGTGAACTGGTATCCAAAACCCGCGCGCTGGAGGATCAGGTCCAGGAGGTTGAAGAGAAAAAGGATGAGATTGAGCACGCCCGTGTCCAGTTGGAGAAGCAGGCGATGCAGCTTGCTGTAACGAGCAAATACAAATCGGAGTTCCTGGCCAACATGTCCCATGAGCTGCGGACTCCGCTGAACAGTCTGCTCATCCTTTCGCAGCTGCTTACCGAGAATAAAGAAGGCAACCTGTCGGAAAAGCAGGTTGAATTCGCGCACACGATTTATATGTCCGGTGCGGATCTCCTGAAGATGATTGATGAAATCCTTGATCTTTCCAAGGTCGATGCAGGTAAGATGGAGCTGAATTATGAAGAAGTTCCGCTGACGGAGCTCAAAACCTTTGTGAAACAGAATTTTGCTCCTCAAGCCCTTAAGAAAGGGCTGTCTCTGCGTCTTTCCTTTAATGAGCCGCTGCCGGACAGTTTATTTATAGACAGTCATCGCCTGAAGCAAATTCTGCGAAATCTGCTGTCCAATGCCTTTAAATTTACCAGCGAGGGTTATGTAGGATTTGAGGTAAGCCGTGCAGTGCCTGCTCAATTGCCGTCCTTCCTTCCGCCGGAGTATGACTATGTTTCCATAGCCGTGAAAGACAGCGGTATCGGGATTCCTGCAGACAAGACAGATATCGTATTTGAGGCGTTCCAGCAAGTGGATGGTACGACCAGCCGCAAATATGGCGGCACCGGTCTTGGCTTGTCGATCAGCCGTGAATTAGCACGGTTGATGGGCGGTGCCATCGGGCTGGAGTCGCGTGAGGGACAAGGTAGCACGTTTACGCTGTATCTGCCGGTCCAAGGGAATTACAGACTGCTTCCTGGGGCGGTTGAGGCGGCAGCGGCCCAAGAGGCGGCGACACTGGCAGAATACGTGGAGGAACTACAACCTGCTAAATCCGGAGATATCATACCTGCCCCGCTTCATCCAGTGATAGTGGAGGATGACCGTGAGAATTTGACGGCAAATGATAAGGTTCTGCTCATTGTTGAGGATGATGAAAGTTTTGCTAAAATATTGCTCGATATGGCCCGCGGACGCGGCTTTAAGGGATTGGTGGCGCTGCAGGGGGATATCGGGCTGCAAATGGCCAAATCCCACCTGCCGGATGCGATTATTCTGGACATCCAGCTGCCGGTTATGGATGGCTGGGCGATACTCAGAGAGCTTAAAAGCGCATCACAGACGCGGCATATTCCTGTTCATGTCATCTCTGTGAATGATGAGATGAAGCAGGGCCTAATGATGGGTGCGATGGCTTACTTGAGAAAACCTTCGACCCGGCAGGCGCTGGAGCGGGCATTCTCACAAATTGAGAGCTACACAGCCAGTACCCTGAAGCATCTGCTGATTGTCGAGGATGACGAAATTCAGCGCCGTTCCATTATGGAGCTTATCGGCCATGATGATGTCGCCATTACGGCGGTTTCAACCGGACAAGAAGCTCTCGGTGAACTGCGTAAGCAGAAATACGACTGCATGGTTCTCGACCTGATGCTTGACGATATGAACGGCTTCGAACTGCTTGATCAGATCCGCGATGATGAGGAACTGAATGATCTGCCGATCATTATCTACACAGGCAAGGATCTGGACAGCAAGGAAGAGACGCAGCTGCGGAAATATGCTGAGTCGATCATTATCAAGGATGTGCGCTCGCCGGAGAGACTGCTGGATGAGACTACCCTGTTCCTCCACCGGGTAGAAGCCAATCTTCCGGAGGATAAGCGTAAAATTCTGCAAAAGCTGCACAATAAAGAAGAGCTGTTTGAGGGGAAAAAGATTTTACTCGTGGATGATGATATCCGCAACGTATTTGCCCTCTCCAGCGTACTGGAAGAATACCACATGGAAGTGAAGTTCGCAGAGAATGGCCGTGAAGCACTCGATATGCTGGTCGAACAGGAAGATTTTGATCTCGTGCTCATGGATATGATGATGCCGGAAATGGACGGATATGAGGCGATGCGCCGGATCCGCCAGATGCCGCAGTATCATAAATTGCCAATAATCGCGCTTACGGCCAAGGCAATGAAGGAAGACCGGGCCAAGTGTATTGAAGCAGGAGCCTCGGATTATATGAAGAAACCGATCGGTACCGATCAGTTACTTTCCTTAATGCGCGTTTGGTTGTATTCGTAAGCGTAAATTTGGGGTAATAGCATTACAGCACCAACAAACAACAGACCGGAAATACGGCAAATGCAAGGGAGCCTTGATAACATGACAGCTATGGAACGGGGATATGATGAGGAGCTCACCCAATCGGGAAGCAAGCAGGAGCTAGAGCAGATTGAAATTGAGCTGCTTCTGAGCGGCGTGCATCGCTTGTATGGATATGATTTCAGAAATTACGCCATGCCTTCTTTGAAACGGCGTATCTGGCATCACGTCCATGCCGAGAATGTGCCGAGCATATCTGCGCTGCAGGAGAAGGTGCTGCATGACCGCGCCTGCTTTGAACGGTTCGTCTACAGCCTTTCCATCCCCGTGACGGAAATGTTTCGGGATCCAGGCCTCTTTTTAACTTTCCGCCAAAAGGTGATCCCGTTGCTGAGAACTTATCCTTATATCAGGATCTGGCATGCAGGCTGCTCCACTGGCGAAGAGGTATACTCCATGGCGATTCTGCTGCACGAAGAAGGGCTCTACGACAAGGCGCGCATCTATGCCACTGATATGAACGAACGCTCGCTGCAGCAGGCTAAGGAAGGTGTATATGAGATCGGTAAGATGAAGCAGTATACCAAGAATTATATGGAGGCGGGCGGGACCCGCGCATTCTCTGAATATTATACAGCGAAATACAATTCAGTCATTCTACAGCCGTACTTGCGTAAAAATATTATCTTTGCAGAGCATAATCTGGCAACAGACACCTCATTCAACGAATTTAATGTCATTTTTTGCCGGAATGTCATGATCTATTTCAATGATGAACTTCGCGACCATGTGCACGGCTTGTTCTATGAGAGCCTCAGCCGGTTCGGAGTACTGGTGCTCGGTTCCAAAGAATCTATTCACTTCACCAGATATAGCGACAGCTACGAGCCACTGGATAGAGTAGAAAAAATCTATCGTAAGAACAAATAGCGGGATAGGAGGGGCCTATGGGGGTTCAAGAACCAATTCATATATTGCTGGTTGACGACCGTCCTGAAAATCTGCTGGCGCTTGAAGCTGTGCTTGAGAGTCAACACTATAAGCTTGTCAAAGCCAATTCCGGCGAAGAAGCGCTGAGATGTCTGTTAAGATATGAGTTTGCGGTGATTGTGCTGGACGTACAAATGCCGGGTATGGATGGTATTGAAACCGCCAAATTAATCAAAGCCAGAGAAAAGACGAAGGATATTCCGATTATTTTTATCTCTGCCAACAGCAAAGAGGCAGAGCATCTGTTCGCGGGATATTCTGCCGGGGCTATTGATTATATGGTCAAACCCTTCATTCCGCAAATCTTGAAGTCCAAGATTGAGGGCTTCGTTAACATGCACTTAACTAACAAGAAACATCAGATGCAGTCTATGCTCCTGCAGCAAAAGACGCAGGAGCTGGAGAAAATCAACGGAGAGCTGGTTAAAGCTAAGGAAGCGGCGGAGATTGCCGCTAATGCCAAAACCGAGTTCCTGGCTATGATGAGCCATGAGATTCGCACGCCGATGAACGGTGTGGTGGGAATGATTGACCTGCTGATGGAAACTGAGCTGGCTCCGGAGCAGAAGGAGTATACAGAGATTATCCGCAAAAGTGCCGATAACCTGATTACGGTCATTAATGATATCCTTGATTTCACGAAGATGGAATCCGGCAAGATGGAAATGGAGGAGCAGTTATTTGAGCTACAGACCACTGTTCAGGAGGTATTTAGCTTATTTTCTGCCGAAGCAGGTAAGAAAAACCTGGAATTAGCCTATTTCATTGATCAGAATCTTCCAAAGCTGATCTACGGAGATATGGCCCGTTTGCGTCAAGTCTTAATCAATTTAGTCGCCAATGCGGTGAAGTTTACCAATCAAGGCGGAGTTTACCTTGTTGCATCCAGCGTGCCAACAGCAGATAATAAACTGGTAGTTGAGTTTACCGTGAAGGATACGGGCATCGGGATTTCTCCGGAAAAATGTGACCGTCTGTTCAAACCTTTTTCCCAGCTTGATTCTTCTATGACACGCAAGTACGGTGGAACCGGTCTCGGGCTGGCAATCTGTAAATCCCTTGTCGGGATGATGGGCGGCGACATACGCGTAGAATCGATGGAGGAGAAAGGGGCGACCTTTGTATTCACCATTCAGGCAGCGTTGCCTGAGGACGAGCTGGCAAGGGGATTTCAAGAGGTGGAGCCATATGAAGACGTGGATAACCAGAGATGGCGGAGAAAAGTCCTGGTTGTAGATGATCACCCGATCAATCAGCGGCTTATGGTCAGCATGCTGGATAAGCTGGGTTATGACGCCGACATCGCCGAGGACGGCAGCCAGGCGGTGGAGCTGGCAATGAAATATGCTTATGATTTTATTTTTATGGATCTGCAGATGCCGGTTATGGACGGTCTGACGGCGACCTCCAAAATCCGGATCAGCCATGGGCCATCCTCCGAGAAGGCGGTCATCATCGCGATGACGGCCAATGTCATGGAGGGTATCCAGAACCGTTGCATGGCTTCAGGCATGGACGGTTATATCAGCAAGCCGCTGAAGCTTAGCAGTATTAAACAAATTATTGCCCGTTATTCAAGACAGGATAGTCACGTCAATGGACGAAATAAGACCCTTTTCAAAACATGAACCAGTATTTGTCAATGATGCAGAATTAGTTTTTTTGTTTCAAACCTAGGTCTTTAGGGTTATTGGTAAAGAAAACATTTAATCAGGAGAGTTGTCTATGAATACACATAAAAGCGAAAAGTTCCATGCAAAAACCGAAACTGAAGGCAGCGTTTGTACCGTTTCCCTGATTGGAGAACTAGATTTGTCTGTTGCTCCCGATTTCCGTTTGGTCATGGAGCCGCTTGTGGGAGATACGGGGCTTGACCTTGTTATTAATCTGAAAGACTTGAGATATATTGACAGCACCGGTATTGGAATCCTGCTCTCGATCCTCAAAGCAAGACACGGGATGGACGTTAAGTTTACCGTTGAAGAAGTTCCGCCGCAAATCCAGAAGCTGTTTGATATGACCGGTATTTCTAAGTTTTTTGCCCCCCAAGAGAATTCCCACTAGGAAAGGACCGAACTAAGGATGAGTGATGACGTGCAAAAAGTAGTTCTTCAGTTACCTGCGAGTGCAGAATATGTCGATATCGTTAGACTGAATTTATATGGCATTGCCTCAAAAATGGGTTTTACCTATGAAGATATTGAGGATATGAAGGTAGCGGTTTCGGAAGCCTGTAATAACTCTGTATTATATGCGTACGGCCAAGAGGATGGTTTGGTCGATGTAATCTTTGAAGTAGGAACAAGTGCCTTGTCCATCACCGTCAAAGATGAAGGGGAGAGCTTTGACGGATTGGATTCGCCCGACGGACGCATTACGCTGCATGATAAAGAGCTGAATGATGTTCAGGTTGGCGGACTGGGATTTTATTTAATGCAAGCGCTCATGGATGACGTAAGCGTCGTGAGTGAAGCAGGGAGAGGGACAGTCGTTACCCTGACTAAGCGGCTTAATTTCAGCGAGGAGAAAGTATGAGTGATAAAGTGACTCCCCCAGAGTCCATGAACGAAGCAGTAAGTTTGATCTGGGAATATCAGCAGACCAAGGATAATGAAATTGCCACCGTGCTGATCAAGAAATATGAGCCGATGGTGAAGATGGCTGCCGGGAAAATTGCCCGCAACCGTCCGGATCTTTACGAAGATCTGTATCAGGTTGGGCAGATGGCGCTTATCCGGTTGCTGCAGCAGTACGATATCAGCTTGGGCATCCCGTTTGAGCCGTATGCGATGAAGAGCATGATCGGGCATATGAAAAATTTCCTGCGGGATAAATCCTGGTACATACAGGTCCCAAGACGGATTAAAGAGAAAGGCGCCCTTGTGCAGCAGGCCATTGATGAACTTACCATCAGGCTGGAACGTTCTCCTGCTGTGGAAGAGATTGCCCATTATCTTGATCTTACTGTGGAAGAAACTGTGGAAGTACTGGCCGGCAGGGAATGTTATCATTACGTATCACTGGATTCACCCCTCTCACAAGAGGAGACGGGCGCTACGCTCGGCGAGCTGATCAGCTCCGAAGCCAACGATTACGAGACTGTGGAGAAACGTATGGATCTCCAGCAGGCGCTGGGCCAGCTTAAGGAGCAAGAGCAGCAGGTGCTGCTGCTGGCGTTCCAGGACGGCCAGTCGCAGCGTGCCATCGCGCAGAAGCTCGGCGTATCACAAATGAGCGTCTCACGGATCCAGAAGCGGGCCACAGAGAAGCTCAAACAGATCATGGCGAACTCTTCCTATTGATTTTTATCGCTAGTCCCCAAGATTAGGACATACCTTATCCCCGCCGGGGAAGGGTATGTCTTTTTTAAATGATAAGAATTTATAGGCTTCACGCCATAAATTATCCTTCTATTTCTCGCTGAAACGAATACCGTCCTTTTGAGGACGGCGAGGCTGTTTCTGCTTGTTTGTTGTATTCAGCCTGAAGCGGACATACACATCCACCCCGCTAAGCAGTCTGTTCAGCAGACTGCTTAGCGGGGTGGATAACGATGCTATCAGTTATTGGCATCAGCTGTTGGCATCAATATACTTTTTGATTTCTCCAAGATATTCACCGATAACGGGTACATCAAGAAACAGGCTAAGAATGTAACCCAGTAAGCCGAGTATCACGAATGTACCGAATGAAAGCCCGAGACCCCGGGATATCCCGGCCATAAGATTCGTAATAATCCGCTTTTTGGGATCCGTATAATTCTCAAGGATATCCTTGAATTCGGATTTTTCCAGTGAATCGGCAATTTTGTCGAGCCTTGCGTTCAGCCGTTTGACTTCATGCCGCAATTCAAAGGGATGCTCTTCGACTTCGTAGGTTTTGGTCTTGCTGCCTGCATCTCCCATAAGGCGTCCCTCTTTCTTTAGCCGTATAAGGGCTTTGATAAAAATGCAGCTTCTTTCGAAGAAGAAGCTGCGCTGCATTCCTCATAACAACAGCCAGCTGCGGTGAGCTGGCTGTTCTCAAATTTAGATCAAGCCGTGAATCACCGTAGTTTAATAAGAGGACTTGTAAGACGCTTTTACTTCCTCTTTGGCATCTTTGGCTTCATCAGCTACCTCTTTAGAGGATGCTTTGGCCTCATCGGCTACATTCTTAGCTTCCTCTGCTACCTCTTTAGATGCATCTTTTACGTCAGAAGCAACATTTTCGGAGACTTCACTGATGGAATGGCCCAGTTTTTTACCTGTTTCCGCCAAGGTGGCAGCAATTTGCTGTTTGCTGTCGCTTACGGTAGTGAAGATGTCGGAGGCTTTGGCCGATACAGTGCTTGCTAGATCGGTCGCTTTTTCTCCAACAGTAGTCGCAATTGTTTTGGTCTTGTCCGTTACGACACCTGCAACCTCTTTGGTTTTGTCTGTAGCCAGCGTAAGCTTATCAGACAAGTCACTGCGCATTTCACGGCCGGGCTTAGGGGCGAACAACAGAGCAGCGGCAGCACCGAGCAAACCACCAATAAAGATTCCTTTGAAAAAAGTGCTTCCGCTTTCTACCGGATGTTCCGTTTCTGCTTTATTCATGATTAATCACTCCTCATTAGATTATGGTATTCCGAAATTAGGCGGCTGCCGTCATTCGAATTCAGGATAGCCTGAAGTATCTTACTTCGTATATAAACGTTGGCGTATAGGCTGAAACAGCAGACAAGCATGGAGAAGAATGGGAGAGACTAGAGCAGGATACGTAAACAAAGGAGAATTTTCCTATAAAAAACAACGAAATATGAAGCTTTACAAATATCCGCATGCGGAAATACGAAAGTTCACACGTGATAGTAAATTGTGAGGTCTTTCCTATAGTCCTGATTCTTTCGGTGTAATCATAAATGATTGACCGGGAAAGGAACAGGGTAAGAAATACTTAATTAAAGCGCCTATAACAATTTAAATCGAGGAGCGGTTTCGACCCGTTAAGCACGGAGAAGGTTCCAACATCTTTGGAGGTGCATGGTTATGATAAAAGTAGTTACGTCAGCAGAAAGACATACTTCGAATAGAGAATGGATTCACAGTGAGTTCAGTTTTTCCTTTGCCGATTATGATGATCCCAGCAATGCGCACTTTGGTGCGATGCTTGCACACAATGACAATGAGCTGAAACCGGGACAAGGGATGCATGAGCATCCGCATCATGATCTGGAGATTATCACTTATGTTGTTTCCGGAGTACTGAAGCATCAGGATAACCTCGGCAATCACGCGGATATTCAGTCAGGCACGGTTCAGGTCATGAGTGCGGGGACCGGGGTTAATCATTCGGAGACCAATCCTTCGGAGAGCGACAATGTGCGTTTTCTACAAATCTGGTTGCTTCCTAGCACACCGGGGCTTGCACCGAAATGGGATGCAAAGTTTTTCCCGCGTGAATTTAAGAGCAACACGCTGTTGCCGGTCGTTTCGGGGAGTGGTGAGGAAGGTACATTGAAGGTGAACGAGGATGCAACTTTCTATCTATCGGTGCTGGACACGAACAGGGAGCTTCATTATGCGCAAAAAGAAGACAGGCGGACGCACATCTTCCTTATCTCCGGGGATGTAGAAATCTCTTGCTCAGATGGCACTTTTCAGCTGAAACCAGGCGATGCCGCACGTATCCGCAAGGGTTGTGACTTGACGATCAAAAGCATTGGCAGTGAGGGCGAAGCGGAACTCATACTGATTGATATGCCGTAAGCGTTAAATCGTGCCCGTTGCATTGTACTTGTAAGCATAATAATCCTAAAGGAGCTCCTTGCCTGACGGCCATCCGCACGGATGGAATCGTAGGCAAGGAGCTCCTGTGCATGACAGGTCTATTTCTCGCTGAAACGGATACCGCCCTTTTGAGGACGGGAAGCCGTTTCCACTTGTTTCTATTTCTTACGCAGGCGTCCAAGCTCGGAGACAAGCGCTTCCACCTGCGAGATGCTGAGCCGGTCACTGCTCATGGCAACTTCATAAATATCAAGAATATCATCATAGTTGTTCACTGAGAAAGCAGAAGCCTGCATGGCTGCGGCGCTGGCCATCTTCAGCTTGCTCTTGATGCCCTCAATCATATATTCCACATTTTCCTGGCTGGGCTGCGATAAATCCATGGGGTTAAACAGTCCTCTCTGTGTTTGGATTCAAATATTCTATCATGATTGGGGAAGGAAACACCATTTTTTTGTTGGCTTCATCTAAATCATGTTAAATTAAAAGAAATAAACGAAGGTTTCTATATAAGATGAACTAAAGAACTACCTAGAGGCAAAAGCAGCGGAGGGGAAGTTTGGAACTGTAGGAGCGATAGCGACCGCCTTTGTCTACAGATTTCAACCGCAAATAGCGGTATAAATCAAGAAATCTGTGGACAACAGCGGCCGGAAGTCCAAACATTCACCGCAGTTGCGTTCTATGCCGGCCCGGTAAATCTAAAGTTCAACTTATATAGACAGGAGGGAGTCAGGAATTGGCGATCAGGGAGCAGGACAGCAGAAAACGGGTTAAAAAAGACGCGGCCGGGCTGATTACCTTCTTCCAAAGCATTGCGGATTATCACTCGGCAGAGCAGGTCACATTCTTGTGTATCGGTACCGACCGTTCCACAGGGGATGCCCTTGGACCGCTGACCGGAAGCAGGCTGGTGGAGCATGGCTTCCCGAATGTTGTAGGCACGCTTCCATCGCCTTGCGATGCGGATACTCTCGTCAACAGGATATCAGGGATTCCCGCGGGGCAGATAATTATTGCCATTGATGCTTGTCTTGGACCGCCGGCGGCTCTGGGCTGTTATTTTGCAGCCAGTGAGCCGCTGCGGCCAGCGCAGTCGGTCGGTGTGATTCTGCCGGCAGTCGGGCATTATAGTCTTGCGGCAATTGTCGATATTAACGGACCCCGCCCTTACCGGACCCTGCAGACGACGCCGCTGCACAGGGTAATGGTTATGGCCGGAGAGATTGCCGCAGCTGCGGCAGAAGGCTTTGGGTTGAAATAGAGGAGACAAGTTTCAAGATGGGCAGTTCTGCTTAAATAATTAAGACAAGCAAATGGCATTCCATTTAATTGCAGACTCATCGGTATACCTTGTGTAGCTACTACATAGAAAGAAGGAATCAGCCCATGGAAAATGTTCGATGCGATGGAACCAATATTTGTTACAGTGATCAAGGCGAAGGAGACGTTATCGTACTTCTGCACGGCTTTTGCGGAAGCTCCGGATATTGGGAGCAGGTCATCCCTTATCTTAGCGGAAGCTACCGGGTGATCGCACCGGATTTGCGCGGCCACGGAGTTTCGGATGCTCCGCTCGGAGCTTACAGCATCGATCAGATGGCCGATGATGTTCTTTCCCTGTTGAATGCGCTGGAAATCCCTGAATGTTACTTGCTGGGTCATTCGCTTGGCGGCTACATAACGCTGTCCTTCGCCCAGCGGCATGCCTCTAGTTTGAAGGGCTTCGGACTGATTCACTCCACGGGTTATCCTGACAGTGAAGAAGCCAGGGAGAAGCGCCTGAAAAGTGTCAGTACGATCCAGAATGATGGAATTACTACGTTTGTGGACGGACTGGTGCCTGGACTCTTCGCTCCTGCTGCAGCACCGCAGCTGTTGCAGCGGGCGAAGGAGATCGGCTATAGAACACCTCCGCAAGGCGCGGCCGGTGCCGCATTGGCCATGCGCGAGCGACCTGACCGCCGTGATGTCATTTCGGCTACGGCACTGCCGGTGTTGCTCGTTGCCGGCGCGGAAGATGGTCTGATTCCTGCCGAGCGGACCTTCACGTCCGATAAGCCCAATGTAACCAAGGCGACGATTTCGGGAGCAGGCCACATGAGTATGTATGAAGCGCCGGAACGTTTATCGGAAATTATTAAAGACTTTGTGCTTGCGCAAGTTAAGAAATAACCGATACTTGAGATCTCATAAATAACGGGTGAAGAAAACACTTCACTTGTATAAAAAAGGCAGCATCCGTCTATTGACGCGGTGCTGCCTTTTTATAAAACTCTCTTTCACGCTGGAAATGTTTAATTGAACTTGCGGATTGCAGGAACACATAGAACAATAGCGATACAGGCCATGCCAAGTCCGGAGAAAATGGCAATCGTAGCTACACCGCCTATAAGATCGGCGAGCCAGCCTACAAGGATGTAGCCGACGGGCAGCAAGGCGAAGGAGCCGAATAGATCAAGACTGGCTACACGTCCGAAGGCTTCTTGCGGAACGAGTTCCTGCAGGCTGATCTCCCAGATGAGGATGAAGACCATGAGGCCGAATCCCTCCAGGGCGAACAAGGCAATAGCTGCCGCAGGGCTAGTAACAAACGGCAGGATAAGCAACGCGAGGCCGCCTAGAAATGCTCCTCCGTAGGCGATAATGCCGCGGTGGTTCCATCTCTGCTTCATGCCGATGATCAGTCCGCCCAGAATGGCTCCGACACCGGAGAATGTACCGGCAAGCCCGTATACATATGGCTCCCAGCCATGATGAACTTTGAAAAGCCACGGCACAAGGATGCTGGTGACGCCGGCGTAACAAATATTGATGAAGCAGAAGGCGAGGATGGTAATCCATAACCAGGGATTGCTGCGCAATACAGCAATCCCTTCTTTGAAATCCTCTTTCCAGTCGTTATGAGGAGAGGCTGCCGCAGCTGCGGCGGTTTCAAGTGCCTGAGGTGACGAGGCTGCGGACACTGCAGCCTTTGTTCTAGGCATCAGCGCTTTGCGCAAATAGACGAGACAGACCAGGGAGAACAGGTAAGTAAAGGCGTCGAGCCCAAAACCAACCCCAGCCGAGAGATAGGTGATAAGCAGTCCTCCGAGTGAAGGGCCGATTAAACGAACCATCTGTATAGTCATTTGCGACAGTGAGTTGGCGGCAACCCTGATTTCCGGAGTGAACACCGAGGCCTGGACTGCAGCGTAGGCGGGACGGAACAGACCGTCAAACAGACCGTAAGCCCCTACAAATATACAGAGCAGCGGAACGGTCAATAGACCGGTCAAAGCCAGCAGGGCTGTTATGATCATGACGCCAAAACGGGCGATATCGGCAATCATCATAATCCTGACCCGGTCGTAGCGGTCTACAATATGCCCGGAAATCGGCAGCATAATCACATTGGGCAGCATATAAACCGCCATTACGAAGCCCATGGTTGTTGTTGATCCAGTCAAGGAGTAGACCATAACCGGGAGAATGATCATGGTCACCGAGCTGCCCAGGACGGAAACCAAATTTCCCAGCCATAAAAAGGGGAAAGTCCGTGATTTGGCAAAGGGTTCGGCGAATCGGCGCAGCGGATTGTTTTTGGTATGTTCGGGTGCAGCAGTAGGGATCATCTAGGGACCATCCTCCGGTTCTATAAGGGAATCTGTATGCAGGCGGCCGATAATGACATCGATACCGTATTCCTCTCCATGGGTGACTTTCGATTCCCAGCTGGAAATGAACTTCATCATCTCCTGCTGGAAAGCCTTCAGCTCAGCGGGTGATAAGGATAGTCTTGTAACGAAATGCTCCACTGTATCCTCTTTGCGGAATTGGAAGCCGCTGAAGTTCCCGGAGCGGAAGAAGGTAGCTTTGGAGCGGTAAAATTTCTGGATAATACCTCCGGCTGTTTCCGTACGGACAAGCTCCAGTAGACCGCCATCGAACAGCTTGATGATATGGTAGTGGATATTGCCGGGTGTCTTGTGCAGCTTCTCGGCAACCTGCTTGGAGGTTAGCGGTTTATCTGCCAGCGCATGCATAATCTTGATTCGCAGCGCACTTTCCAGCAGCTTGTTCTGCTCTGGTGTAACCTGCAGAGGTTGGATAGAGTCTGCTTCCTGCTGCTGTTCCTGATCTTTGTTCCGGTCTTGACGAACCGGCAGTTGTTCCAGGCAGTTCTCCGTTTCCGGCTGACTATGCCAGGTATTGTCTTCATTCATGTCTATTCCTCCTGCCCGTGCTATCTCAATTTCGCTGCATTCAATGTTCTTCATTCTGTACTTTAGATTGATCTGGAATTCAGATCGTTAAGGCCAGTGAGGTTATTATAGGGTAGCCTTTGTTTTTTTGTCAAGGAATTCCAAGGCGTGGGTACGGTGAGGTGGCACGGAGCGGTGGAATGGTTTAAGATTGTTTTAAAACAACTGTAATCATCATTGGTTTAGTTTGCTGAGGAATCGTGGCAGGATAGTATTGGAGAGGGGTGTGCAGGATGTTCCGAAGAGATTATATCGTCCGGATGATCGAGGATATGTCGGCAATGGTTGCCAAGGTGCTTACATTGAAGCAGGAGAAGAAGACCACAGAGGCATTATGGGAAGTGGATGAGCTGCTGAACCGGCATTTTCGCCTGAACTCCCGCCTTTTAAACTCATTGTCCGTAGAGGATATTATAGATATGTTTCGCCTGGGCGGCGTAATCGAGTCCGACAAGCTTCAAGGCGTGGCGCGGCTATTAAAAGAAGAAGGCGGCATCTACAGTGCCGGCGGCAATAAGGATGCGGCATTGTTCAGGTTTATACGGTCGCTGCATCTGTTTTTGTACGCTGATCAATACGGTGCTGACCGGGAGCTGCTGCAGATGACGAAGGAAATAGATGAACTTTTACAGGAAACCGAAGGTTATCTTCTTCCGGTGAAGACAGAACGGCTGCTCCTGCCCTATATGGAATCAATCGAACGCTACGGCAAGGCTGAGGACAGTCTGTACAGATTGTGGGAACAGGGAATAGATGTTGCAGCTGAGGGAAGGGAGCTGTACAGCCGGCTGCTGCTGCTGCCTCCTGAAGCTTTGGAGCTTGGTGATCTTCCGCTGGCAGAGGTTAGGCAAGGGCAGGAGGAGTGGAATAAACTTACCGCTGAAGCGGCAAAGGAGATGAAACCTTCTTGAATACCCCTCTATTTATTGTAGACGCTTTTGCGGACAAGGCGTTCACTGGAAACCCTGCAGCCGTCTGCCTGCTGGAAAATCCCGCAGATGAGGCCTTTATGGCCAAAACGGCTGCGGAAATGAATCTGTCCGAAACGGCGTTTCTGTGGCCGGAGCAGGATGGCTACCGTCTGCGCTGGTTTACGCCTGCGGTGGAGGTGAATCTGTGCGGTCATGCCACTTTGGCCAGTGCGCATGTCCTGTGGGAAACCGGGCGGCTGGGTTCTCACGAAGAAGCGAGATTCCACACACGCAGCGGGTTGCTGCGGGCAACAAAATCAGAAGAGATGATTTCACTCTATTTTCCTCCATATGAAATTACAGCTTCACCTCCGATAGCCGGGCTCGCGGCAGCGCTGGGGCTTGAGGAGGCACATGTGCTGGAAACCGTGCGGTATGCCGACAATGTGCTGGTGCGTCTGGATCATGAGACAAGGGTGCGGGGGCTCTGCCCGGATTTTGTCCAGGTGGCCAAGCTCCAGCCAAGGGCTGTCGCGGTTACGGCAGAATGCGCTGCGGATCGCATTGATTTTGTATCGCGTTTTTTTGCCCCGGGCATTGGTGTCAATGAAGATCCCGTTACCGGCTCGCTGCATACTGCCCTGGCTCCCTATTGGGCCGGCCGGTTAAACCGCACACAATTGACTGCATATCAGGCTTCAGTTCGTGGGGGGATGCTGCAGCTTGAAGTGAGTCAGGATCTCGTTACTTTATCGGGCCGGGCCGTGACCGTGGTTAGCGGACAGTTTCATGTACCTCCCGGAGCAGTTGGCGAGCTACTATGATATCGTATAGCAGGACATGCTATAATGTAGTGATATTCAGGAGAGCCTGCTCTCCATTTTGATTGCGAAAGTGAGATGTACCCTGTGGAATCTTTGAAAACTCTGATTGATCAAGTGGTAAATGACCGTACCCTGATTACGGCAACCTTAAGCCAACTGCGCAGCAAAGGCGAAGTTGCTTACAGCAAGGTGCAGATTAAACCAGTTGAGCTAAAAGGCAAGCTGCATTATCAGTTTGCCTATACCATCGGCCCCAAAGTGGAACACCGTAATATTCCGGCAGACACTGCTGCGGAAGAAATGATGTCACTCTTGAGAGCTACCTTCCGGCAAGCGCTGATCTGCACTGTAGAAGCTGATTACCAGGTGCTGATCAGTAAAAAATACAAGGTTTCTATTCTTACCAAATCGGCCAGCAAGCAGGAGGCGCCAGACTTGGCCCACAACCGCCGCAAACGTTATGTGCTGGACGAGGGAGAACCAGTCCCGTTCCTGGTGGAGCTTGGAATTATGAACAGCGAAGGCAAGGTGCTGGCCAAAAAATACGACAAGTTCCGCCAGATCAACCGTTTCCTGGAGATGGTTGAGGATGTGCTGGGGGATCTACCAACCGGCCGGCCGCTGACGATTGTTGATTTTGGCTGCGGCAAATCCTATTTGACGTTTGCGCTGTATCATTATTTGGCTGTCCGCGAGCGGCGGGAGCTGAATATTGTCGGACTTGACCTGAAAGCAGATGTCATTGAACATTGTGGAGCGCTGGCGTCGAGGCTGGGTTACGATAAACTGCGTTTCCTGGTCGGTGATATAGCCGATTACAACGAGCTGGACCAGGTGGACATGGTTGTGACACTGCATGCCTGCGATACGGCAACGGATGCTGCATTGGAAAAAGCGGTGCGCTGGGGTGCATCGGTTATTCTCTCGGTGCCTTGCTGCCAGCATGAGCTATTTGGGCAGGTGGAGAACGAGGTACTCAGCCCGCTGCTCTCGCACGGAATTCTGAAGGAACGTTTCTCTGCACTCGCCACTGACGCCATCCGGGCGAAGCTGCTTGATTTGATGGGTTACCGCAGCCAACTGCTGGAATTCATCGACATGGAGCATACGCCGAAGAACATCCTGATCCGGGCCGTCAAAAGCACAAGCGGCGACAATGCCGTCAAATGGCGCGAATACAGCGCTTTCCGTGATTTCCTTGGTGCTAAGCCGTACCTTGAACGCGTCTGCGCCGACCTGCTGCCTGCGGAAACTCTTACGAAGGGATAAACCGGGCATTATGAGCTGTATTCAACTAAAGCCTGCCAATAGGCAAAGCGGAAGAATCTGAGCTCTGACCGAATGGCATATGTCCGAAATCAATACACTGCGGTGATGCCAAATGGTATCACCGTATTGCTATCATTGCAGAATCTGCAATAGAATGAGCTGAAATTGCCCCGAAATGGGTGAGATTCTGCTCTTTTGACTGCAGAAACTGCAATAGAATCTGATTCCGTTCACGCAATTACAAATACTAATGACGAAATACAATTACCAAGGAATTTGGTGAATTTTTGCTGAACATACATCGCATATGTTCTGAACGTCATTAACGGCATTAATATCATCATGGGATTAACGCCATTAACGTCATAACGGCATTAACAATACAAACGCGATAAATAAGCAGGACGGTGAGTCTCCGTGTGGAGTCAGCCGTCCTGTTTTGTGTTTTCCTTTTGGTTCAGGACAAATCTGGAAAGACTAAAGAGAACTTGAATTCTACGGAGGAAGTTGAAATGCATAGTGGCTTGGCTGAGCGGCGTTTGCAGGTGGCAATGGTATTTGTTGGTACAGGTTTGGTGCTTGCTGCTGTTACGGCAGGTGTATTGCTGCGCGGGTTATTCTTTGCGGGGGAAATGTATCTGTTGCTGACGGCATGGTATCTCCTGTGTGCTGTATTCCCCGGGTTATGGCTGGTTGCAGCGGGTCTGCACGGGCCTTCAGCCAGCCTGCTTAGCATTGACGGGAACCGCAGAGCCAATAGAAGGGCTGCGGCGCTGCTGTTGATCTGTCCGCTTGCCATCCTTGCGCTCTACGGTATTCACTGGCACCGCGGACCTTTATCAGCCCAGGGGAATCTGAATGAGCTGCTGCGCTGGGGCCTGTACGCCAGCTTTGCTTATTGCGCTTATTATTGTGCAGGCCATCGTTGGGGAGCCCGTTTTCTTAGCGCAGTGTGGAGCTTGCTGGGCATGCTTATTAGTATAAGTGCCTTGTTAGCCGTCTGTGGAGGGCTGAAGCTTCCCTTTGCGATAGCTTACAGCACATCACCGGAGGTCAGTGCTACAGGTGCCCGGCTAGGGGGATTACTTGAGTATCCTAATGCTTTCGGTGCAGTAATGGCTGTTTTTTTGCTGGAGCGTCTGTTTGCACTCGCTGTCTGCCGTGATGCAGGGGAATCGGACAAGAGGTGCGGGAAAGTGCAAGGGCGGGATGACGGCAGTGCCGTAAGGGGAGCGCCAGCCCTGCCTAAGGAAGCCTATTCGGGCTTGGGAAATACGGAAGGGGGGCGGGAGAAGCGGCGTGAAGCAGAGGTTGGGAGAATCAGTTTCAGTGGCGGCAGGGCCTACGGAGATGAGGAGCGGGAGGAGAGAGGTGAAGCAGAGGGGGGGAGAACCAGATCCAGTCGTGGTAGAGCCTACGGAGAAGTGGAGCAGGAGAAGTGGCGTGAAGCAGAGGAGCAGACACTGGCGCGTACAGTAGCTTTTGCAGAGCAAGAACACGGTGAGCCCGCTGCAATAATAAGCAACGAACTCAACGAATCAATCGGGCACGTATCCAAGGCAATCTCCAGCAGAACCACGATCAAGCTGCTGCTGCGGATGCTGCCGCTGTTTCCGTACGCCGCCGCGCTGCTGCTCAGCGAGTCGCGCGGCGCTTGGCTTGCTGCGGCTTGCGCCAGCGCCGCCGTCCTGCTCTGGAAGCGGCGGCTCCTCGCGGCGCTGCTTGCCGCTGGCGCCGCGCCTCTGGCTGCCGCGGCGCTGCTCTACCGCCAGCTGGCCCGTGCCGGGCTGGCGGTAGAGCCTTTACCCGGCCTGCTGCTGCTGACCGGACTCTGGGCCGGCGCGCTGCTGGCCGGCCTGTGGCTGTACCGCCGCAGCTCCAGCGCGGCGGGTGGGGTCCGCGCCGCCATGCTGGTGCTGGCGGCGGCAGGCTGGACGGCGGCGGGCAGCGCCGTCCTTGTCCAGGTAAGCGAGCGGATCACCGGACCGTCTATGACGGTCGCCGCTCGCGGACTTTATTACCGCGATGCCTGGAAGCTCGCGGCGGAAGCGCCCTGGCTGGGGCGCGGGGGCGAGACTTGGCGGTACTCGTACCTCGCCGCCCAGTCCCGCCCCTATGTAGGCAGCCAGGTGCATAGCGGTTATCTCGACTTCCTGCTGAATCTGGGAATTGTCGGCCTGGCAGCAGTCCTGCTTCTGCTGCTGGCGGCAGGATGGGTGGTAGGAGCAGCCGCTCCAAGGCTGCTCCCGTCACTGCTGGTCATCGCCTTGCATGGGGCGGTTGATTTCGACTGGAGTTACGGGCTTACTTGGCTGCTGCTGTTTCTGCTGCCGGCGCTCGCGTTTGCCGAGGTCCGGGAGGAGGCGGATAACTCGTCCGGCACTACTGCAGTCAAGGCCGCTCCAGGAATAGCTGTTATCCCTTCGGCAGACCGCATTCCGTCAAATGCCGCAGTCAATGAGTGTTTAACGTTACCCGAATCTGGAACAAAGGCATCTTTCTGTGCGGTCACCACCAGACCGGATACATCCATTCAGGCACGAGACCTTCTTCCTGCTGCCGCCCATGCCAACAGTCCCGGTACTAAGCGTTTTCCCCGCTTGTTGAGCAGAGCTCAGCGGCTCGGCCACTTCGTTTTGAAGCGAAGGGTAAGGGCTGCTACTGCTGCGGTCTGCACCGGGTGCCTTTGCTTGGCGCTCAGCCTGCTATCCTTTCAGCTAATGAAGGGGGCGGAACTACATAGGGTGGCTGCCCGTGAACCAGACCCTGCAGGGAAAATTGCGCTGCTCCGGCAATCGCTGGAATGGAACCCCCGTGAGCCCCGGGCAGTGGTTAGTCTATCAAGGCTGCTCCCGGACCGGGAGGCAAAGGATCTGCTGACCGGGAGCTTGGCCTACGCGCCAGAAGATGCTACGGTGCAATGGGAGATAGCGGAGAGGTCGATGAACGGGAGTAATCCGGGAGAGTCACTGCACTGGATACGAAGAAGTTTGAAGGCGGATGTCTATAATACCGCTAAAAGGGTAAAAGCGATTGATGGAATGCTGGACATGAGTCAGCGCAGGCTGAAGGCGGGGGATAGAGCGGGAGGGACAGCCAGTGCGTCTGCGGGACTTAATCTGCTGCATCAGTTCCGCCTGCAGGCGGACAGCGAGTGCCGCAAAGGACAACAGCACAATGACCGGCGGTTTGGATTCACAGCCGAAGCCGAAGCATTGGAGCTTCGGCTCAGAAAGGTTTTGGCTGCAGCACACAGCCCGGATGCAGAAGAACGCCGCGTCAGCGTCCAGACGCCAACAGCGGCGTATTGATCAGCAGATATATCAGAAAAGTCCGTCTCTCGCTCCAAATTACTGCAAGCAGCTACACTATATGGAATGCAGCCGGCAGGCCTACTCTCATGCCTTCATCCGCTGAGAGGTGAACCAGGAGTAGATGTACGGGATGATGGTCGCGATCAGCAAGGCCGCGATAATCATACTGATGGACATGGTTTTTGGCATAAATGCGCCAAGTGCAATCAGCAGCCCGCCCAGCATCCACATGAACCCTGAGAAACGGTGGGTTTTCCGCCATACCTCCGGACTTGCCAGCGTCCATGGGGTGCGGATGCCGGTGAAATAGTTATCTTTAACTTGCGGCATGTAATTTCCAATAACAATGAACAGCAGGCCAACTGCTACCATAGTTAATTTGCTGACCGGAATATTTTGGTCAAGACTACTGGCTACGGTTAGGACAAGTATAGTATCGGCGAGCACCGCGATAGCCAGGCGGGTCATTTTAAAAGCACCTTCGAATTTCCGGTAATTCTCTTTCTTAGGATCGATATTCCGTATGAACTGCATTCCAATGGGAAATGCCAGGCCCATGAATGCCAGCAGTGCAATCGCTGACCCTTTGCTCCCGTACCGGTTAACCTCTCCAGTAATGCTGAACTGGACAGGGAGCTGATCAGGCAGTTTGCCATAATTAATAAGCGCATAACCAAGAGAAAGAAGCCACAAAATGACTATTAGTGTGTCCTGCCACTTCCATTTGAAATTTTTCATCTTTACTCAACCTCCAAGTTAGAATGGTGGTGTTGCCTTTTGCCGTCTTCTGCAGGTAAATGATCTGGTGCACTTCCTTTTCCCGTGCCGGTCAATTCCAGGAACCATCCAAGCACCTCTTCAAGCACAGTGGTATCCAGTGAATAAAGAATGAACTGTCCCTTCCGTTCATCCTGCACCAGACCGGCATGCTTCAGGGCGCTGAGATGATGCGAAATGCTTGGTTTTGACATCTGAAAATAATCGGCGATTTCTCCGGCAGTACGGTCTTTTTCCCGCAACAGCCGGATGATTTGCCGCCGGGTAGGATCGGCCAGCGCTTTGAAGGATTCATTCATTTTCGATCCGACCTTTCGATATTTAAATAATTATCTAAATGTATAATTGCACTGACTTCATAAATTGTCAATCTGTTGAATGCCATAGATTCCATCTTCGTAAGTAGAAGTCGTAAGGCCGCATATGCTAGAATAGGCTAGAAGAAGCTGGATACATAGAGCGGAAGCGTTGTTCGTCTGAGCCTGAAGGGCGCTAAGCCTAATTCCGCAAATACGGGAGGAGGAGCTGCATTGCATTTTTTTTCTGATCTGGTCTCGCAGTTGTTTGAGTGGATTCAGAGTCTTGGGTATTTCGGGATTATGATCGGACTCATGATTGAAGTAATACCGAGTGAGATTGTGCTTGCTTTTGGCGGATACTTGGTTTCGCAAGGGCAGATTAACTTTTTTGGCGCAGTTCTTTTTGGAACGGTGGGTGGGGTCATTGCCCAGATCTTTGTGTATTGGATCGGTCGTTATGGCGGCAGACCTGTACTGGAGAAATACGGAAAGTATATTTTTATCAAGAAGAAGCATATTGATCATTCCGAAGAATGGTTCAACAAGTACGGTACCGGTGTTATTTTTACGGCCCGCTTCATTCCGATTGTCCGCCATGCCATTTCCGTGCCGGCAGGGATATCACGTATGCCGTTAGGCAAATTCACTCTGTTAACCACACTCGCGGTTATTCCGTGGAGCGCACTATTTGTTTACCTGGGCTACACTCTGGGTGACAAATGGGAGACGATTGACGAGGTTGCGGCCAAGTACACCCATGAGCTGATTCTCGTTGCAATAGCCATTATCGTTATATATTTTCTGTTCAAGTGGTACAAATCCAAGAAGAAAGGTAGTGCAGTATGAAGCAGAATGTAGCCCATAAGTTTGGTCAAGGTGTTACTCCGCGCCAGTTCGTGGAAGGGATGACGAAGAATCAGCAGGCATTTGAGTCCTGGTATGAGAAGTTTGCCTGGGATAACGAAAGCGACCGGGAATACTTTGAGAGCCTGAACCATCGCGATGATCTGCGGGTGCTGATCCTGGCTGCCGATTGGTGCGGTGACGTAGTGCGTAATGTGCCGGTTGTATTCCGCATTCTTGAGACAGCGGGGATTAAGACTGAAGTGCTGATTCTGGAAGAGCATCAGGATGTCATGGATGATTTCCTGACGATGGGCGGCAGATCGGTGCCGATTGTCATCTTTGCCGATACTGGAGGTTATGTGCTCGGTCATTGGGGTCCACGTCCGGAGCATGTGCAGTCTCTGATGGCTGCATTCAAACAGGAGAATCCTGACCGCGAAGCTGCGGATTACGAGAGCAAGATTGCCGAAGTACGCAAGGCGATGGGACAAGCCTACGGGGAAGGAACGGAATCGCACGCAGTTATCGCGGGAGAACTGCGCAGCCTGATCTCCGGCTTTTAAATTATGCTTAATATACGTTCCTATAATCTAGGGCCGCTCCAGACCAATGCGTATTTGTTGACAGGGGCAGACCCCGGGCGTGGCATCATCATCGACCCCGGTATGAACCCCGCCGGTCTTGTGCGGGCTATAGAAGGCATGGAGATTGAAGCGATTTTGCTGACACATGCCCATTTCGATCATATCGGCGGCGTAGATGAAATACGCAAAGCCAAGAAATGTCCTGTCTATGTTCATCCTCTGGAGAGTGAATGGCTGAGCAGTCCCAAGCTGAATGGCTCACTGATGTGGCCGGAAGCCTCGCCTCCGGTAAGCACAGATCCTGCAGAGTATGATCTGGCAGAAGGACAGATTCTGCAGCTGCTGGGCCTCACCTTCCGGGTGATGCATACCCCCGGGCATTCTCCGGGAAGTGTCAGCTTCCTGTGTGGAAATGATCTGTTTTCCGGGGATGTGCTGTTTAAGCTGGGGGTCGGACGTACCGATCTGCCCGGCGGCAGAGAGCGGGATTTAATTGACTCCATCCGCGGGAAGCTGTACCGGCTGGATGAAGAAGTGAAGGTATATCCGGGACATGGTCCGCGGACAACCATCGGCTTTGAACGTCTCCGCAATCCTTACGTTCCCATGCAGTGACCTTATTCCCCTGGATGCGACATGAACCGGGAAAATAGAGATGGACATTAAGGTACAAAGTTGCTACAATAATGTTAATTAAATGTAACATTTACCTCGCGAAGCACGCAGACTGTGGAATAATCCCGGTTTGCGTTCTTTTTTTTGTCTACATAATAGGTCGAATGCATGGGAGGAAGCGGCTTGAAGAACGATATACATTACCAGATGGATGATGGAAAGCCAGATACAGCTAGTGAAATCTTCGCAGTCGGTATAGGGAAAGAAACGGAGTATACTGCTCTTGGCAGAGCTCCAGACCGTTTGGAGCGGACGTTATTCTGGCATTTCCCTGGAGGGAAAGGTGCAGTGCAGCCTTGGCGGCGGAGACTTTGGGAGCTGCAAAATAATATGGATCACGAATGAACGAATTGATATAGCTATTCGTATTACGGTGTGAATGAAGGAAGCATGGAGGGATCAATGAGCGACGTGACGCTGGAGAGAATCAAGCTGGCACAGCAGGGCGATGCTTCGGCGCTTGCGTTACTGCTGCGGGAGCATTACAGCTTTTTGTACAAATACCTAATCAAGGTCACCATGGACCCATTGCTCGCCGAGGAGCTTGCCCAGGATACTATGGTCAGATGCATGGAGAAGATTAGAAGCTACGATGGTTCCTCTTCTTTTTCCTCATGGCTGATCACGATCGCTACCCGTCTTTATATCGACCGGAAGCGGAGATGGAAACGTGAAGCGGAGTGGCGGCGCCAGGAGCAGGGCGTGTTGACCATCCGCTGGCGGTTTGAGAGCCGGAATATAGAATGGAGCGATCTGCTTGATGCGCTCTCCCGGATTCCCTCACCTCAGCGGATAGCCGTACTGCTGAAGCATTATTACGGTTACAGCTATGAAGAAATCGGTGTGATTCTGCAAGTCCCATCGGGCACAGTCAAATCACGTGTGTCTGCCGGCCTTAACCACCTGCGAAAGGAGCTGAATGAGGATGAAACCTGATGATGAGGAACTGCTGGTCCAGTTGAACGCAGAATTGAATATTTTGGATGCGCAATTTGATGACATTTCACCGCCATCTATGGTGGTTATGAAAGAACTCATTGCCGCCGAGACCCTCCGCAGGCGCCGTAAGAGCCGCAATGAGCTGCTGCTGTTCTTGTGCTTGGCTCTGATTGTGCTCAGTATCATTCTGACTGCATTGGGATCAGCCCCTGTATTTTATTGGGTACTACAGGCGATGTTCCCCCTCGCGGCACTTGGCAGTCTGGGGATTTCGCGGATCAGACTGCGGCGGGAGGATACGGAAGAGTGAGTGAACTGAAGGATGTGCCTTTATGGTTGTGGATTTGCTTAGCTGCCGTGCTGATGCTGCAGGGGACATGGATATTCCGGGATGCGCAGAAGAGAGGCAAAGGTGGCATGGCATGGTTCTGGGGAGTCTGGGGTCTTACCGGAATACCCACGCCGGCAGTTTGTTATCTGTTGTTTGTGATTCTGCCAGATAGACGAAGAAGAAAGCGGGATTAATCAATACAGGATGTCAGGAAAGATTCTTCTGTATGCGAAGAATAGAACGGGGGATGCTGGGATGGACAAAGTGAATTGGGGTTTGGTTTGGCCGCTGCTTGCACTTCAGATCCTGCTGGCCATTGTCGGATTGATATCTTTGGCCAGAGCGGAGAAAGTGCGGGGGCCGAAATGGATGTGGATTATTATAATAGTATTTGGCAATCTGCTCGGCAGTATTGCTTATTTTACGGCAGGAAGGAATGAGAACTGATGCCGCTGCTTAAGGTTGCCGATCTGCATAAACGGTATGGCAGACATATCTCCGTAGATGGTATAAGCTTTGAGATCGAATCCGGGCGCTGTGTCGCCTTGCTGGGACCAAACGGAGCAGGCAAGACCACAACGCTGCGCATGCTTGCGGGTCTGCTGCCGCCTACGTCGGGGGAGATATCCTTTGCCGGCAATCGTCCGGGAACGGATTACCGCAAAGCGCTGGGATATTTGCCGCAATCCCCGGCTTTTTACAACTGGATGAGCGGACAGGAATATGTTGTCTTTGCTGCGAAGCTGAGCGGCATGCGCTCCAGAGAAGCAGCCGAGAGGTCGGCCGCCGCACTGGAGCGGGTAGGTCTCAGCGAGTCGGCGCGCCGCCGGATTTCCGGGTATTCAGGCGGAATGAAGCAGCGGCTCGGCCTGGCGCAGGCACTGGTGCACCGCCCCCGGCTGCTGCTGCTTGACGAGCCGGTCTCAGCGCTTGATCCGATTGGACGGCGGGAAGTGATGGAACTGCTGCGGGAGATCCGTGAAGAGACGACGGTCATCTTTTCTACACATGTGCTGCATGATGCCGAAGAGATATGCGATGACATCATATTAATGAACCGCGGTGTGATAGCTGAGCAGGGGACATTATCCTATCTCCGTTCACAGTACAGTCTTCCTATTATCAGATTATATACAGAGAAAGAGGATAAGGCATTCCGGTGGCTGGAGGATCTTGTGAATAAACCTTTTATTGTTCAGTCGCAGATTATTGCAGGTAAAGCCATCTTTAATGTGAGCGATGTAGAACTGGCACGGCGGGAGATTCTGCAGGAAGCTGGCAAATTGGACATTCCGCTGCTACAATTCGAAGCAGGCTCTTCCACGCTGGAAGACTTGTTCATGAAAGTGGTGGGCTCATGAGAAGTTTCTGGACTTTATACTCGAAAGAAATGCTCGAGACGCTGCGAAGCTACAAACTGGTCTGGATACCGATTGTATTTATCATCTTGGGCATTATGCAGCCGCTTGTGACCTATTACATGCGCGATATTCTGGAAGCTTCCGCAAATGTGCCGGCAGGGATGCTGGAGAGCTTTGAAATGCCGGAGGCAGCTGCGGTAATGGCGCAAGCGCTTGGCCAATATGGGACGATTGGCATACTGGTTCTGGCGCTTGGGAGCATGAATGCACTGGCGGGAGAACGGAGCAGCGGAACGGCTGAGCTGCTGATGGCCAAGCCGGTTACTCCGATAGTCATTATCATCGCCAAATGGGCTGCACAGCTGACCCTGCTTGTGATTGCACTTGGATTGGGCGCGGCAGGGGCCGGGTATTACACGGAAGAGCTGATGGGTCCGCTTGCCTGGGGTGAGGTTGCAGCTGCAACCGGAATCTATGGGCTATGGCTGCTCTGCGGCGTCTCACTCACACTGCTGTTCAGCTCCTTTCTTCGTGGGCCTGCCGCCGTGTTTCTTGCACTGGCGCTCGTTGCGGGGGTATCGCTTGCCTATGGTCTGCTGCCAACCCGGCTTGCCTGGACGCTGGCTGCATTGCCGGGATTGTCCGCTGGAGTTCTTGTAGACAGCGGCACGGTTGGAGTAGGCCCTTTTCTCTCAGCAGCCGTGCTGATTGTGCTGTGTATTGCCGGGTCTGCTCTGTTAACGTCCAGGAATAAACTCCCAGTTTGACGGAAAAATAAGAAAAATGTTGCTTTTTCTCGACATTTCTGAAAATTTCAAAGGAAATTTCATTGAACTCTCCTCCTGCAGCTGGACAGCTCTATCTTTTTTTAGTAGACTGTTGAAACAAGTAGAACCATGATAGATTTTGGCTCAGGAGGTAGGACGATGCTGCGTTTAGGAGAGAAAATTGTCATTGTTGCAGACGCTTTTGAGCAGAGTCTTCCTATTGGAGACTACGGCTACCTGATTGCTTACGACCGCAATCCTGACAATGCGTTTGATTATGTGATTCGTGTCCCTCAGGCTAACAGGAATTTTTATGTTACGGCAGAGGATATTGAGGCGGAAGAACAATTGCTGGTGGTAGAGGCTGAGAGAGCAACGCATGAAGCATTGATCGACTATGCTTTGTCGACATACAATGAGAAGCTGTTTCATCATTTGATGAACGGCGAAGACATGGAAGCAGAAGAGGCGGAAACGACGTCTACGGAAAGTATGTCCCAGGCGGAATTCATCAAACAGGTGAATCTTCGCGCTTGGATTTAGGTAAGGCCGGCGCAAGCCGGCTTTTTTGAAATAGAAGAATTTATATGTTCCACGCCATAAATGATCCTTCTATTTTTCGCAGAAGCGGCTGCCAGTCCTAAGAGGACTGCAAGTCTGTTTCTTCTTAAAATGTAGGAATCTATAGGGTGCACGCAATGCTTTATCCTTATATTTCTGCTGAAACGGCTGCCGTCCCTATTAGGACGCCATAGCCGTTTTTTCTTGTTTCATGTACCCACAACCTGTAGCGCCACCAGCTGTTGTTCGAATTGCAGCTTTATGAACATGACAAGCTCATTGAATTGTCCAGGCTTCTACAATATAATTAAAAACGTTATCCGGGCGCTTTAGCCCTTTAAACAGGAGGGATATTTCTTATGAGCATTACCGTCAAAGATGTGCAGCATGTGGCCAAGCTGGCCCGCCTGCAGTTAAGCCCGGAAGAAGAGGCTACTTTTACTGAACAAATGAATGCTATTTTACAATATGCGGAGAAATTGAACGAACTCGACACGGAGCATGTGAAGCCGACAACGCATGTGCTGCAGGTCAGCAATGTGATGCGGGATGATGTCGTGAAGGAGAGCCTTTCCCAAGAAGAAGCTCTGCTTAACGCACCTGAACATGAAGACGGACATTTCAAAGTGCCGGCAGTTCTGGAATAACGACAATAGAGAGGAGGAAGAAAGTTGAGCCTGTTTCAATATCGACTACCCGAAGTACATAACATGCTGCACAGCAAAGAGATTTCGGTCAGCGAACTGACGGAAGAATCACTGGCTGCCATTACCGGGCGTGACGGGAAGGTGCATGCATTTTTAACTTTAAATGAGGAGGGCGCGCGGCTGTCCGCACGTGCTCTGGATGACAAGCTGGCTTCCGGTGCAGCGCGCGGTTTGCTGTTTGGTCTTCCTGCAGGAATTAAAGATAACATTGTGACCAAAGGACTGCGCACGACCTGTGCCAGCCAGTTTCTGGACAATTTCCAGCCGATATATGATGCAACAGTTGTTTCCAAACTGCGTCAGGCTGATGCTGTAACCATCGGCAAGCTGAACATGGACGAGTTCGCCATGGGCGGCTCCAATGAGAATTCTAGCTACGGGGCTGTGCGTAATCCTTGGGATCTGGAACGTGTTCCCGGGGGCTCCAGCGGCGGCTCGGCAGCTGCAGTAGCTGCCGGCGAAGTCTTTTTTGCCCTTGGCTCCGATACCGGCGGGTCCATCCGCCAGCCCGCTTCGTATTGCGGTGTGGTAGGACTTAAACCGACTTATGGTCTGGTTTCGCGTTACGGCCTGGTGGCATTTGCTTCGTCGCTCGATCAGATTGGTCCGCTTACCCGCACAGTGGAGGATTCCGCTTATGTGCTGCAGGCGATTGCCGGATATGACGCCCAGGATTCCACCTCGGCCAAAGTGAATATCCCTGATTACTTAAGCGCGCTTACCGGTGATATTTCCGGGCTTCGCATCGCTGTGCCGAAGGAGTATATCGGAGAAGGTGTAGATGCCTCCGTCCGTGAGAGTGTGCTGTCTGCACTTAAGGTGCTGGAAGATCTGGGTGCGGTCTGGGAAGAGGTTTCTCTTCCGCATACTGAATATGCTGTGGCGGCGTATTATTTGCTCTCCTCTTCGGAGGCGTCTTCCAACCTGGCCCGGTTTGACGGGGTGCGTTACGGTGCGCGTATAGATAACGGCGGCGGACTGCTTGATTTGTACCATAATTCCCGCAGCCACGGATTTGGGCCGGAAGTTAAACGCCGGATTATGCTCGGCACTTATGCGCTCAGCTCCGGTTATTATGATGCTTATTACTTGAAGGCGCAGAAAGTGCGCACCTTGATCAAGCAGGATTTCGACGAAGTATTTAAAAAATATGATGTCGTCATCGGACCGACTGCGCCAACTACAGCTTTCAAGCTGGGCTCACAGACGGAAGATCCGCTCACGATGTATTTGAATGATATTTTGACCATTCCGGTTAGTCTCGCCGGTATTCCGGCCGTCAGCATCCCTTGCGGTTTTGCCGAAGGCCTGCCTGTAGGTCTGCAAATTATCGGCAAGGAATTTGATGAGAGCACGGTACTGCGTGTTGCACACGCTTTTGAACAACATACAGATCATCATAAAGTACAGCCACAACTATAATTGCAGTCTTCGAAGCTTAGGCTCACAAAACTTTTAAGGGATGAGATCATTTATGTCTAAATACGAAACGGTCATCGGGCTGGAAGTTCATGTGGAGCTTCATACCAAGTCCAAAATCTTCTGCGGCTGCTCCACAGAATTTGGTGCTCCGCCCAATACGCACACCTGTCCCGTCTGTCTTGGTCATCCCGGCGTGCTGCCGGTGTTGAACCGCCAGGCGGTGGAATACGCGATGAAAGCAGCCATGGCGCTGAACTGCACCATCGGCGATGTCAGCAAGTTCGACCGCAAGAACTATTTTTACCCCGATTCGCCCAAAGCGTATCAGATCTCGCAATATGACCAGCCGATCGGCCTGAACGGCTGGATTGATATCGAAGTGAACGGTGAAACCAAACGGATCGGAATCACCCGCCTGCACCTGGAGGAAGACGCGGGCAAGCTGACTCATGTAGACGGCGGATTTGCTTCCCTCGTCGATTTCAACCGGGTAGGCACACCGCTGATCGAAATTGTCTCCGAACCGGATCTGCGCTCTCCTGAAGAGGCGCGCGCTTATCTGGAGAAGATACGGGCCATTATGCAATATTGCGACGTATCCGATGTGAAGATGGAAGAAGGCTCCATGCGCTGCGATGCGAACATAAGCCTGCGGCCGGCAGGTCAGGAAGAGTTCGGCATCCGGGCGGAGCTTAAGAACATGAACTCCTTCCGGGGTGTGCTGCGCGGTCTGGAGTACGAGCAATTCCGCCAAGGGGAAATCCTTGATGATGGCGGTATCGTCGTGCAGGAGACCCGCCGCTGGGATGAAGCGCAGGGCAAGACGTTATCCATGCGCGGCAAGGAAGAAGCTCACGATTACCGCTACTTTCCAGATCCGGATCTCATTGTCCTGCATATTGATGATGCTTGGAAAGAGTCCATCCGCGCTACGATTCCGGAGCTGCCGGATGCCCTCCAGCTGCGGTACAGTGAGGAGTATGGCCTTACCGCTTATGATGCGGGTGTGCTGACCTCTTCCAAGCCGCTGGCCGATTTCTTTGAAGGCTGCCTTGCTTATACAAAGGATGCCAAAGCTGTGGCCAACTGGATGATGGGCGATTTGCTGGGTTATCTGAACGGCAGCAATCTGGAATTGTCCCAGGTGAAGATTACACCGCAGGGTCTGGGCGAAATGATCGGCCTGATTTCAGGTGGTACGATCAGCAGCAAGATTGCCAAGACTGTCTTCAAGGAAATGCTGGAAAGCGGAAAGCTGCCGGGTGCAATCGTTGAAGAGAAGGGACTTGTTCAGATCAGCGACGAGGGCGCAATCAAAAAAATCGTTGAGGATGTAGTGGCTGCCAATCCGCAATCGGTGGAGGATTACAAGGCTGGCAAGCAAAAGGCAATCGGATTCCTGGTAGGTCAGGTTATGAAAGAAAGCAAAGGCAAAGCTAACCCGGGTCTGGTAAATACATTGCTGGCTGAAGTTTTGAACAGCTAGATTCCGCTTTTGGGTAATAGTAGACTATAGGATTATTAGCTCAGGGCTTGTCGGCAACGGCAGGCCCTGAGCGGCATATAAGGGGACTGTGCGGATGAACACAATTATCAAGCTTGATCTGCAGGATGAGATCATTCTTAGTGAGCTATGGAGCCTTCAGCATAAAGCTTACCGGCTGGAAGCGGAGATGATCGGATTCCATGAAATTCCGCCATTGCTGGAGACCAGAGATATGCTGAGCCAGTCTCAGGAGGATTTCTACGGCCGTTTCGACAGCAGCGGCGATCTGATGGGGGCTGTTGCCGTGCTGGAAGAGTCACCGGGCAAGCTGACTGTGACCCGAATGATGGTGAGTCCTGAGTATTTCCGCCAAGGGGTGGCAGGAAGCCTGCTGGAATTTATCTTTGCCCATTATCCGGGAATGGAGCAGTTTATTGTATCTACAGGGAAGCTCAATATTCCTGCAGTTACACTGTATACCAAACATGGGTTTATTCCAGCCGGAGTAGAGGAAGTAGCACCGGGTGTGGAACTGATTGAATTTTACCGGAGTGGTATGCTTTGAAAGTAATACAATTCTTTATGGAAGGAGGAGCCCGAAATGAGTTCTGAAAAGAAAGATGATTCCGCCAAGCTCCCGACAGAGGAAGGGATATATGATACAACTGCACAGGAGCAAGATGACGGGATAGAGCAGAAGAAGCCCTCAATCCCGCCTCGTCCAAAACGCCGTCCCCATCGTAAACGCAAATTTATTGCCGGACTGCTATCCGCATTAATTCCGGGGACGGGACATCTATATTTCGGGCTTCTCCGCAAAGGGATTTCTTTCATCTTTCTTATCCTGCTTGATATTGCGGCGCTGCTTTATTTTTCGTCCATCGGTATGCAGATCAACGTTCCGCTGCTGATATTGCTGGCCCTGATGATTCCGGTGCTGTATTTCTACAATGTATTTGATGCCCTGCAGTCTGCTGACCGGATTTTGCGCTTTCCCGGGGAACAGGACACTGAAACGCCAGCCCCTTCAAAATATGCCAAACGCCGTACCTTGGTGAGTGAGCCGGGAATCTCGTTTGGCCTGATGCTGCTCTTTGGCGGAGTGATGCTGTTCCTGTTCCGGCAGAAGCCGGCCTGGCTGCAAATGTTCATTCAGGATTATGCGGGAACGGTAATTGCCGCGGTGCTGATCGTCGGTGGTTTTTTACTGGGAGTCCGTGAGGTTGCGAAGGGATTATCCAGGAGCAGAGGCAATGAGCGGCGCATCCGCCGTGTCGGCCGATATACGGCCGCAGTCCTGCTTGCCAGTGTCGGCGTTCTTTTGCTGATGGATGCAAGAGATGGAACACATAATATGCTGCTGCTGCTAAAATGGTGGCCTGTTATACCGGTGCTGTGGGGTGCGGAATACCTGCTCATTTACTTTTTCTCGGGCCGCAGAGGTCAGACTGATTATGGTTCAAAAGCCCGGATGGATTTGCGCGGTCTGTTCTCATCTCTTATTTTGGCCGCCAGTGTATTTATCGTGGCAGAGCAGGAGCATTATTTGCATTTATGGAACCGGGTCAGCCTTAACCTTACCGCTGCCGCAGTGGATTACGGCGAAGCCAAGGGTAGCCATTTTCAAAAGCCCCCATTAATCGTACCGGTTGAGCTGGGCACCTCTAAACTAACTGTTGATGCCATCAACGGCGACATCATGATTCACCGAGCCCCGGTAGAGGATATTGAAATCACGGCTACAGTATGGGTGGATCAGCTTGATGGTGCAGTGGCAGAGGCGATATCGGAACAGTCCTTTGTGGAGGTCATTGAGGGTTCTAACATCAAAGTAACCCCAAAAACCAAGACTTATGGAGACTCCGGCAAACGCCAGCCGCGTATGGATCTTGACATTTCGCTTCCGGAGGACCGCCGCTTTAATCTGGAGGTGCGGACGATGAATGGCGGAATTACGCTGCAGAACGTGGAAGCCATTGAGGATATCTCTCTGGAGACCGGCAACGGCGCGATTGTTCTATACCGCATATACGGAAATGTAAAAGGAAAGACACTAAACGGGGAAGCCCGTGCCAGAACAGTTCAAGGGGACGTTGAGATGTCAACGAGCGGCGGGAATATGGCAGCTTGGGATGTTACAGGGGCATTGAAGCTGTCGACCGCTGTAGGCAATATAACGGCATCCGGCAACGGTGGTGAAGTGGATTTGTCCAGCAAGAATGGCAATCTGGCAATTGACGGTGCAATGGCTAAACTGCATGCTGAATCCCTAAATGGCAAAATTAATGCCCGATCAGAGTCCGTCGGAGGAGACTGGGATATTTACAGCGCAGTTGGCGACATTGATCTTTACGTGCCTTTATTTGGCGATTATAAGGTGGATGGATCCAGCGGTTATGGAGATATCGACACCGACCTGCCAGAGCTGACTATCGACAAAAAGACAATTTCCGGCAAAATCGGCAATGGCGAGTTCAAACTGCGAGTAGAAGGAAACAGCAACCTAAATGTGAGGAAATATTGAAATAAGTAATTTTTATTATATAATAATGAATATAATGTATCGACTCCGTTGACAACATCGAAAGTCCGGTCTTACAATTACTTTATAGCTTTATTATGTTTTTATTTTAAAGGCGGTGGAATTGATGGGTAGTGGCGTACAGCATGCATTGGAACAACTGAAGACTACCGGTGTCCGTATTACGCCTCAGCGTCATGCGATTCTTACGTATCTGATGGAAGCGTTGAATCATCCTACGGCAGACGATATTTACCGTGCGCTTGAGCCGCAGTTTCCGAGCATGAGTGTGGCAACTGTATATAACAATCTAAAGATGTTCATGGAAGCCGGTATGGTTCGCGAGTTGACTTATGGTGACAATTCAAGCCGTTTTGATGCAAATGTATCCGATCATTATCATGTCATCTGCCAGGTGTGCGGGAAGATCGAAGATTTCAGCTACGCCTCGCTGCATGAAGTGGAGCAGGCTGCCGAACAGGCTACAGAGTTTAAGATCCATGGTTTGCGGATGGAATTGTACGGTGTGTGTAAATGCTGCAGCGACAAGAAGCATTGAGATAACAGATTAGAATAACATTATGGGTATAATCGACTGCGATGTTTCGGACTGCAGGAGATTTGCCGGTTTTTCCAAAACGTGCGGAATCCGTAAGCGGAGGCTGCACGTTTTTTTGATAATTCTGCTATGACTTACTTAATCTATGAATAACTTCCAGTAGATTTTCGCAACCAAAGAGACTCACATAGCGTATACTTAAGATTGGATTGGTTATACGCGCACGCAAAATTAACTAAATATGTGGAGGATACATTTTGGACAGAAGACAGAGACAAAGACGCACCAAGAAGCGTGGAGGTCTTTTTCGCCGTTTATTAGGGCTTGTCATAATAGCCGCCGCTGCTTACTGGATTGTATTTTATGTACTGCCGAATCGGCAGCATATTGATCCTGACTGGAAAGAGATGGAACACCCTATTTTTGTCAAAGGAGAGTTTACAGGTTTTAACGCTAACGGTACAGGAGAGAGTCTGCTGCTGCCTCTGCCGCTTTTGCAGAAGTATGTTGATTCTTCCATTCGTTATGAAGAGGAGAGCAAATCAGCCATTCTTTCGACTGAGAGCGAGCTTCTATATATGCAAGAGAATTCAACCTCCGCCAGCCTGAACAACCAGCCGATTCAGCTTCGGCTTGCTCCTGAAGAAAAGGATGGAGTGACCTATCTTCCGGCCGACACCCTCGAAGATCTATATGGTTTTGAGGTAGAAGAGGATAGTGATACCGGAGCTGTACTGCTGATGACTGCCGGGGAGACAGTTCCGCTGGGCAAAGTGAAGGGGGAGGAAGACGACAGAACGAAGGCACTGCGCAGCGAGGCGTCAATTCATGCCCCCATTATCGCGGATATGCCTCGGGGAGCCGTGGTGAGGATCTGGAAGGCTGACAACCCGGACTGGCTGTATGTACAGCTGAGCAGTGGGTATACGGGATATGCCAAAGCCGGTGACATTCTGTCAGACGGGCAAAAAACTGTAGAAGAAAAAACTTCCACACCGTCGAGAGCGGAACGTAACTGGAAGGGCAAGCCGGTAAATCTGTTCTGGGAAGCAGTATACGAGCGTAAACCGGATCCGGCTAAGTTCGGTGATTTGCCTGGAGTCAATGTGGTTAGCCCTACGTGGTTTGAGATTGTAGACGTGCAGGGCAATGTGCGCAGTAAAGCGGACAAGGCTTACGTGCAGTGGGCGCACAAGCAGGACATGGAAGTCTGGGCTCTGCTCAGCAACAGCTTTGATGCCGATCTGACGACTGAGGCTTTAGCGAGCTATGAGAAGCGGATGAATACGATCGTACAAATGCTGGAGTTTGCTGATTTATATGATTTGGATGGTATCAATATCGACTTTGAGAATGTATACACCAAAGACGGTGAGAATGTTACGCAGTTTATGCGGGAGCTGAAGCCAATGGCCCAAGCCAAAAATCTCATTGTCTCCATTGATGTGACGCCTAAATCGAAGAGTGAAATGTGGTCTTTGTTTCTGGACCGGCGCGCACTCGGTACAGTTGTTGATTTCATGATGGTCATGGCGTACGATGAGCACTGGGCATCCAGTCCAAAGTCGGGCTCTGTTTCCTCGCTGCCTTGGGTGGAGAGCTCCATCAGCCGCATTATCGAGGAAGACGAGGTGCCTGCCGAGAAATTGATTCTCGGTGTCCCGCTGTATACCCGCATCTGGTCGGAAACAACAGAAAAGGGTAAAACCAAGGTGAGCTCCAAGGCTGTGAGCATGAATGCGGTTCAGGAGATTCTTACTGAGAAGAAGCTGACACCGAAGCTTGATAAGGATGCGGGCCAGAATTACGTTGAGTACAAGGAAGACGGGATTCTCCGTAAAATATGGATAGAGGATAAGCTCTCACTACAAGGGAGAGTTAAACTAGCCAAATCGTTTGGACTTGGCGGAGTGGCCTCCTGGACACGCAGCCTGGGCAATCAGGAAGCCTGGGAGACCCTGCAAACAATTCATCAATAATATAATCTGTCAGTAAGATAACAAGGGGCTCCCAGTCTGGGAGCCCCTTGTTTGTATGATTCATTCATTGGCTGTCGTTATTGCTTGAGCTGCTGAGTTTCGAGCTGCTCTGCAGTTATCGTAGCCTGCGCCGGGTCCCTTGTCAGAAGGGTATGGCAGAACATGCAGCGGTCTGTTTTCCCGAGCATCTTGGTCAGTTTGTGGCATTCCGGACATTCCAGCTGGACTGCGCTGGTGGACAGCATGCCTGCCCAGAAATAAATGGCGAGACTTGCCATCATGGAGATCAGGCCGATGACCAGACCGATAGCCGCGAATACTTTGCCTGCTGATCCCCAGAATACGATGCCTGCCGTTCCCAGAATCATGAGTCCCATTCCAAGCATGGTAAGCAGTAGTCCCCAGGTGCGAAAAGCATTGATTTTAGCCGATTTTAGCTTCATGAGTATTTACTCCTAACTAAAATATAGTTCGGTCGTCCAGGAGGAACTGATATGAATATGTAGAATATTATTATTTAAGAGGATTATAACTGACTGGACGCAAAATCGCCAAATTTGATGGAGGGAAGTATGGAACTATCCAATTTGACCCTGTTGAGTGGAGAAACGTTTGATGAGAATGTTCTGGGAGCTGTCACTTTGAGGCAGAAGGGTAATGCTCCGTTTCAGAGTGCGCTTCTTCATGACTTCGATATGGTAGTGCTGATGCTGCATGAAGATGAAGAGAAAGAACGGACTATAACCCATAGCATTGCCGGTGACCGTCGCACGCAGTCTGTGCATGTAGGCTTATCTGCCCTGGAGCGGGCTGTAATGGCGGGTGATAACAATGAACTTCTTACCAGCTTAATAGCTGGAGATGTGATTTGGGACCCTAAGGGAATATTAGGGGATATGCGCAGGGAGATCATGCAATTCCAGGGCCCGCTAAGAGAGCGGGTGCTGTTTATGGAATTTGCACGCTTTCAGCATATGTATGTTAAATCCAAACGGTATCTGGAAGCAAACTGTACCATGGATGCCTACAACTGTGTTTTGATTGCTTTGTATCATTGGGCGCGGATTGAAGTTAGTGAAGCGGGATTTTTCCCCGACCCTGCAGTATGGGAACAAGTCAAGAGTCTAAACACCCCTGTTCACAAGCTGTATGAAGAGCTTACGGTGAGTACCGAAACTCTAGATCAACGAGTCGAACTGATTCTGCTTGCCTGTGAATTTGCCCTAATGTCGAAGATGTCTGATTGTTGCAGATTGCTTTTGAATATCCTGGGCAGCCGAAAGGAATCATGGAGTATCAAAGAATTACTGCAGCATTCGGGCCTCAGCCAATTGGAAGCTGAACTGCCGCTTGTATTGCGCAAGCTTGTTTCCCGTTCACTAATAAGAGAGATTACTTCCTGGGCGGATGATGCCGGTGACGGTCATGCGGTACGTTACACCCGGTAAAGATAAAGAGCAGGATAGAGTGGCTATCCATAACGGGATGTTCCACCTGACAAAAGAGCATATGCTGTAGGATAGGGAGAGGCCGGGCGCTCTCTTTTTTTATTTGTACAGTTTCTGAATGAGATGATAAACGCAGGGAATATTTATAGTTGACTCTTTTGTTAATGGTGTGTTAAATTATAACTCGGCCCTCAGACACAATGACAAGCTGCAAAGCAAGCGTAAATCAACCGAAAAAAGAAATTAAAAAAAAGGTTGACTAAAACGAGGTTGCCGTGATATATTATAAAGGTCGCTGCTGACAAGCGACGACGACGAAAAACAAGAACTTGATCTTTGAAAACTGAACAACGAGTGAGTATGGAAATCACGTAAGTGAGATCCGAAAAAAGAGAATGTAAATTCTCGTCAGATGTTTCAAATTGAGCAATCGCTCTTTCTAAATACCAATTTGGAGAGTTTGATCCTGGCTCAGGACGAACGCTGGCGGCGTGCCTAATACATGCAAGTCGAGCGGAGTTATGAAGGAGCTTGCTCTGGAATAACTTAGCGGCGGACGGGTGAGTAACACGTAGGCAACCTACCTCTTTGACTGGGATAACTACCGGAAACGGTAGCTAATACCGGATAATTCCTTTGTTCACATGGACGGAGGATGAAAGGCGGAGCAATCTGCTACAAGGAGATGGGCCTGCGGCGCATTAGCTAGTTGGTGGGGTAACGGCTCACCAAGGCGACGATGCGTAGCCGACCTGAGAGGGTGAACGGCCACACTGGGACTGAGACACGGCCCAGACTCCTACGGGAGGCAGCAGTAGGGAATCTTCCGCAATGGGCGAAAGCCTGACGGAGCAACGCCGCGTGAGTGATGAAGGTTTTCGGATCGTAAAGCTCTGTTGCCAGGGAAGAACGTCCGGTAGAGTAACTGCTACCGGAGTGACGGTACCTGAGAAGAAAGCCCCGGCTAACTACGTGCCAGCAGCCGCGGTAATACGTAGGGGGCAAGCGTTGTCCGGAATTATTGGGCGTAAAGCGCGCGCAGGCGGCTATTTAAGTCTGGTGTTTAAACCTTGGGCTCAACCTGAGGTCGCACTGGAAACTGGGTGGCTTGAGTACAGAAGAGGAAAGTGGAATTCCACGTGTAGCGGTGAAATGCGTAGATATGTGGAGGAACACCAGTGGCGAAGGCGACTTTCTGGGCTGTAACTGACGCTGAGGCGCGAAAGCGTGGGGAGCAAACAGGATTAGATACCCTGGTAGTCCACGCCGTAAACGATGAGTGCTAGGTGTTAGGGGTTTCGATACCCTTGGTGCCGAAGTTAACACAGTAAGCACTCCGCCTGGGGAGTACGGTCGCAAGACTGAAACTCAAAGGAATTGACGGGGACCCGCACAAGCAGTGGAGTATGTGGTTTAATTCGAAGCAACGCGAAGAACCTTACCAGGTCTTGACATCCCTCTGAATCCACTAGAGATAGTGGCGGCCTTCGGGACAGAGGAGACAGGTGGTGCATGGTTGTCGTCAGCTCGTGTCGTGAGATGTTGGGTTAAGTCCCGCAACGAGCGCAACCCTTGACTTTAGTTGCCAGCAGGTAAGGCTGGGCACTCTAGAGTGACTGCCGGTGACAAACCGGAGGAAGGTGGGGATGACGTCAAATCATCATGCCCCTTATGACCTGGGCTACACACGTACTACAATGGCCGGTACAACGGGAAGCGAAGCCGCGAGGTGGAGCCAATCCCAGCAAAGCCGGTCTCAGTTCGGATTGCAGGCTGCAACTCGCCTGCATGAAGTCGGAATTGCTAGTAATCGCGGATCAGCATGCCGCGGTGAATACGTTCCCGGGTCTTGTACACACCGCCCGTCACACCACGAGAGTTTACAACACCCGAAGTCGGTGGGGTAACCCGCAAGGGAGCCAGCCGCCGAAGGTGGGGTAGATGATTGGGGTGAAGTCGTAACAAGGTAGCCGTATCGGAAGGTGCGGCTGGATCACCTCCTTTCTATGGAGAATCGTTTCCTGCAACGGAAACATTCAAATCGGAAGCTTAGCTTCCAAAACTCAGGTTTAGGCCTGTTACTCACTCGTTGGTCAGTTTTGAGAGTTTAAGCTCTCAAGTAGTACCTTGATCCTTGAAAACTGGATACCGAAACGAATTTGCGTTTTAGAACATCTTTTAGCTGAAACTTGTGTAAACAAGTTTTAATTATAGCGATGCTAGCGATTTTCCTAACGGAAAACGCATTGGTTAAGCTAATAAGAGCACACGGAGGATGCCTAGGCGCCAGGAGCCGACGAAGGACGTGGCGAACAACGAAACTGCCTCGGGGAGCTGTAAGCAAGCTTTGATCCGGGGGTGTCCGAATGGGGAAACCCAGCTGTGGTAATTCGCAGTTACTTCTCTCTGAATACATAGGAGAGATAGAGGCAGACCAGGGGAACTGAAACATCTAAGTACCCTGAGGAAGAGAAAACAATAGTGATTCCGTCAGTAGCGGCGAGCGAACGCGGAACAGCCTAAACCAAGGGGCTTGCCCCTTGGGGTTGTGGGACGTCTCACATGGAGTTACAAAGGAATATGGTAGGTGAAGAGGTCTGGAAAGGCCCGCGATAGAGGTAAAAGCCCTGTAGCCTAAACTGTGTTCTCTCCGAGACGGATCCCGAGTAGTGCGGGGCACGTGAAACCCCGTATGAATCCAGCAGGACCATCTGCTAAGGCTAAATACTACCTGGCGACCGATAGTGAAACAGTACCGTGAGGGAAAGGTGAAAAGCACCCCGGAAGGGGAGTGAAATAGAACCTGAAACCGTGTGCTTACAAAAAGTCAGAGCCCGATCTAGGGGTGATGGCGTGCCTTTTGTAGAATGAACCGGCGAGTTACGTTTAACATGCAAGGTTAAGGTGAGAAGCCGGAGCCGCAGCGAAAGCGAGTCTGAATAGGGCGATTTAGTATGTGGACGTAGACCCGAAACCGTGTGATCTACCCCTGTCCAGGGTGAAGGTGCGGTAACACGCACTGGAGGCCCGAACCCACGTATGTTGAAAAATGCGGGGATGAGGTGGGGGTAGCGGAGAAATTCCAATCGAACTCGGAGATAGCTGGTTCTCCCCGAAATAGCTTTAGGGCTAGCCTCGGTGAATGGAGTGGTGGAGGTAGAGCACTGATTGGGTGCGGGGCCCGCAAGGGTTACCAAGCTCAGTCAAACTCCGAATGCCATTAACTTCTTGCCGGGAGTCAGACAGTGAGTGCTAAGATCCATTGTCAAAAGGGAAACAGCCCAGACCATCAGCTAAGGTCCCCAAGTGTGTGTTAAGTGGGAAAGGATGTGGAGTTGCACAGACAACCAGGATGTTGGCTTAGAAGCAGCCACCATTGAAAGAGTGCGTAATAGCTCACTGGTCGAGTGACTCTGCGCCGAAAATGTAACGGGGCTAAACACACCACCGAAGCTATGGCTAGATGCTTTGCATCTGGGGTAGGGGAGCGTTGTATGTGGGTTGAAGGTGTACCGTAAGGAGCGCTGGACAGCATACAAGTGAGAATGCCGGTATGAGTAACGAAAAGATCAGTGAGAATCTGATCCGCCGAAAGCCCAAGGTTTCCTGAGGAAGGCTCGTCCGCTCAGGGTAAGTCGGGACCTAAGGCGAGGCCGAAAGGCGTAGTCGAAGGACAACAGTTTGAAATTACTGTACCACCGTAATCCGCTATGAGCGATGGGGTGACGCAGGAGGGTAGTGACGCGGACTGATGGATGTCCGTCTAAGCAGTGAGGCTGGTGTGTAGGCAAATCCGCACACCGTTAAGGCTGGGCTGTGATGGGGAGCGAAAATTATAGTAGCGAAGGTCATGATCTCACACTGCCAAGAAAAGCCTCTAGCCAGGAGAAGGTGCCCGTACCGCAAACCGACACAGGTAGGCGAGAAGAGAATTCTAAGGCGCGCGGAAGAACTCTCGTTAAGGAACTCGGCAAAATGACCCCGTAACTTCGGGAGAAGGGGTGCCTCGGTAGGGTGAATAGCCCGAGGGGGCCGCAGTGAAAAGGCCCAAGCGACTGTTTAGCAAAAACACAGGTCTGTGCGAAGCCGCAAGGCGAAGTATACGGGCTGACGCCTGCCCGGTGCTGGAAGGTTAAGGGGAGCGGTTAGGAGCAATCCGAAGCTGTGAACCGAAGCCCCAGTAAACGGCGGCCGTAACTATAACGGTCCTAAGGTAGCGAAATTCCTTGTCAGGTAAATTCTGACCCGCACGAATGGCGTAACGACTTGGGCGCTGTCTCAACGAGAGATCCGGTGAAATTTTAATACCTGTGAAGATGCAGGTTACCCGCGACAAGACGGAAAGACCCCATGGAGCTTTACTGCAGCTTGATATTGAATTTGGGTACGATCTGTACAGGATAGGTGGGAGCCGTAGAGGCAGGAGCGCAAGCTTCTGCGGAGGCGCCGTTGGGATACCACCCTGATCGTATCTAGGTTCTAACCTGGTACCCTAAACGGGTACGGGGACCGTGTCAGGCGGGCAGTTTGACTGGGGCGGTCGCCTCCTAAAGAGTAACGGAGGCGTTCAAAGGTTCCCTCAGAATGGTTGGAAATCATTCGAAGAGTGCAAAGGCATAAGGGAGCTTGACTGCGAGACCTACAAGTCGAGCAGGGACGAAAGTCGGACTTAGTGATCCGGTGGTACCGCATGGAAGGGCCATCGCTCAACGGATAAAAGCTACCCTGGGGATAACAGGCTTATCTCCCCCAAGAGTCCACATCGACGGGGAGGTTTGGCACCTCGATGTCGGCTCATCGCATCCTGGGGCTGAAGTAGGTCCCAAGGGTTGGGCTGTTCGCCCATTAAAGCGGTACGCGAGCTGGGTTCAGAACGTCGTGAGACAGTTCGGTCCCTATCTGTCGTGGGCGCAGGAAATTTGAGAGGAGCTGTCCTTAGTACGAGAGGACCGGGATGGACGTACCGCTGGTGCATCAGTTGTTCCGCCAGGAGCATGGCTGAGTAGCTACGTACGGACGGGATAAGCGCTGAAAGCATCTAAGCGTGAAGCCCCCCTCAAGATGAGATTTCCCAATCAGTAAGACCCCTTGAAGACGACGAGGTAGATAGGTTGGAGGTGGAAGTGCAGCAATGCATGGAGCTGACCAATACTAATCGGTCGAGGGCTTATCCAACAAATTAAGACGCAGATTCGTTTCGGATTCAGTTTTCAGGTGATCAAGCCTGATATGTAATATTCCCTGATAGCTCAGTTGGTAGAGCACTCGACTGTTAATCGAGTTGTCACAGGTTCGAGTCCTGTTCGGGGAGCCATATGGAGAGGTGTCCGAGTTTGGCCGAAGGAGCACGATTGGAAATCGTGTAGGCGCCACAAGCGTCTCGAGGGTTCGAATCCCTCTCTCTCCGCCATAAATTTTTACAGGTATGGCCCGTTGGTCAAGGGGTTAAGACACCTCCCTTTCACGGAGGTAACATGGGTTCGAATCCCATACGGGTCACCATTTTTTCACTTGATTTCATATAGTGAAATTGCTACAATAACAATTGTTCGTTTATGGAGGCTTAGCTCAGCTGGGAGAGCATCTGCCTTACAAGCAGAGGGTCGGGGGTTCGATCCCCTCAGCCTCCACCATTGTAACTTTTAAATGAATACTTTTCTTACTGACGCGGGGTGGAGCAGCCCGGTAGCTCGTCGGGCTCATAACCCGAAGGCCGCAGGTTCAAATCCTGCCCCCGCAACCAATTTGGAACCGTGGTGTAGTTGGCCTAACATGCCTGCCTGTCACGCAGGAGATCGCGGGTTCGAATCCCGTCGGTTCCGCCATCAATACCTTAACAACTTATATGGCTCGGTAGCTCAGTCGGTAGAGCAAAGGACTGAAAATCCTTGTGTCGGGGGTTCGATTCCCTCCCGCGCCACCATTTTCTTTAACTGAATATGCCGGTGTAGCTCAATTGGTAGAGCAACTGACTTGTAATCAGTAGGTTGGGGGTTCAAGTCCTCTCGCCGGCACCATCTGTGGAGGCTTAGCGAAGTGGCCAAACGCATCAGACTGTAAATCTGCTCACGTACGTGTTCGGTGGTTCGAATCCATCAGCCTCCACCATCCTTAGGGGCATAGTTTAAAGGTAGAACAACGGTCTCCAAAACCGTTGGTGTGGGTTCAATTCCTGCTGCCCCTGCCAATGAAAATTTTAAAGCTTAATATGGCGACCGTGGCGAAGGGGTTAACGCACCGGATTGTGGTTCCGGCATTCGTGGGTTCGAGACCCATCGGTCGCCCCATTTCTTTAAAACAAGATTGGCAAATTGTTAGTAACAGCTTCATATGGCGACTGTGGCGAAGGGGTTAACGCACCGGATTGTGGTTCCGGCATTCGTGGGTTCGAGACCCATCAGTCGCCCCATTTTTATCTAAAATGTTATTGGGGATTAGCCAAGCGGTAAGGCAACGGACTTTGACTCCGTCATGCATAGGTTCAAATCCTATATCCCCAGCCATTTTGCGGACGTGGCTCAGCGGTAGAGCATCGCCTTGCCAAGGCGAGGGTCGCGGGTTCGATTCCCGTCGTCCGCTCCATTTTTGTGGCGCCATAGCCAAGTGGTAAGGCAAAGCTCTGCAAAAGCTTTATCCCCAGTTCGAGTCTGGGTGGCGCCTCCATTATTTTTTGAACTGATTGTTATCATTATCTATACGCCGGCGTGGCGGAATGGCAGACGCGCTCGACTCAAAATCGAGTGGGAAACCGTGGAGGTTCGAGTCCTCTCGCCGGTACCAACTACAACCTTTAGAAGTCCATTGATATTATATCAATGGACTTTTTTGTGTAATTATTAAGTACAAACTTGGACATAAGGAGATGTGTGGTGTCGGAGAGTAATGGAATACAATGTCCTGACATATAACATAGTTTCCTTTTCAAATGGATATGTATATGCGCGCGGTGGGCCGTGTGCATATTAACAAGGCATCACTATGCTTTCATAAGGTGAAGGATAAGTGTTAGTTCAAGCTGCTGATGGTAAGTCAGCATCATAGCATTAACTTTATGACGAAGCTCCCCCTCATCCGAGCGGGCTGCCCCCAATACCGTGACGTTGGCCGGGCAGAAGTATCATAATCCCTTTCTCTAGTCATGGCGATTCATCCCACCACAGGATGATTTTAGCCGGAGAAGTGGTTGCTCAAGCCCCGTTTTGGGACTGTCACAGCGCTTCCGCTTCGTCGCTTCTGGATTTCACAGAGGAGAGAGGAACGTACTTGAAACAAGCATTATGAAGTTTTCAAGGATCAAATTGTAATCAAGGAAGTAAATATATGATGATTGCTTCCTGTTATATAAATGGGGATTAGGAGTGAAAAGGGAAACTGTTTCCTGGGAATTTTCTCGAAATAGAGTGTGTAAAAAAGAACTGGCCCCGTGTAGTAAGATACACAGAGCCAGTCCCTTTTTTATTCGTAGTGACTAAGATCAAAGCGATGAACTACCATGATCTAGGCAATCGTCATCTGCTGTTTGCACGCCGGTTCCATTTGTTTTTGCGTACTTAATAATAACTGGCTCATAATGAGCAATTAAAGCTGATAACCTCCATCAGAACAGGCACTTCGCAGAACCAACAAATTGATCCCTAGCCGCACCCAGACCAAAGATACCGAGTAGAGCAGAAGCGCCAACCAATATCAGGAGTGGAACGCTCCAACTATGAGTGGCATCATGCAAGTATCCAATCAGCGCTGGGCCAATTGCTGCTAGTAGATATCCGATGGATTGGGCCATGCCCGATAATTCAGCCGCCTGATGGGCACTTTGGGTACGCAAGCCGAAAAACATCATGGACAAGCCAAAGGCAAAGCCCGCCCCAATACCAAGAATAATAACCCAAAACAGAACCAGATGGATACTGCTATAGAGAAGTCCAAGTGTTCCGATCAAAAGCAGAATCGTTGTAATAACCACTAACAACCGTTGGTTAGGCATGCGTCCAGCTATAACAGGAACGACAAATGCAAAGGGGAGTGAAGCCATAATCAGAATCGAGAGAAACCAGCCGGATTGACTTGAACTGATGCCTTGATCTTTTAGTATTTCAGGCAGCCATGCCACCAGCACATAAAAAATGGCCGATTGTATTCCCATAAAAAGAGTTACCTGCCAAGCCAACGGAGAGCGCCATATATTGATCTGATGGTTGTTCCCTGCGCTGCTGGCAACAGCGGCTGGTTTCGCTGGAGCCTTGAGTTGCGGTACCCAAAAGAGAATGGAGATGACGCTAAGTATCCCCCATACTCCCAAGGCACCTTGCCAGTTCAAGCCTGCCCCCACAGCTAAGGGAACACTAATGCCGGAAGCAATTGCCCCGCATAGATTCATGGAAACAGAATAAACCCCTGTCATAGTACCCATTTGCTGCGGAAATTCCCGTTTAATCAGGCTCGGTAGTAACACATTACATATGGTGATAGCAAACCCCAGAACTGCGGTTCCAACATATAAGGTCACCGCTCCGGATAACGAGCGAACAACAATACCGATGACCAAAAAAATAAGGGAAATCAGGATAATACGTTCTACACCATATTTACGTCCTAATTTTGGTACAAAAGGTGATAATAATGCAAATGCAATCAGTGGAACTGTGGTAATCAGGCCTGCTAAGGTATTTGAAATATGCACGTTCTCCCGAATAATACTGACTAATGGCCCCACCGATGTGAGGGGAGCACGCAAATTCGCTGCGATAAAAATAATTCCTACGATCATGAACCATAATGTAGCTTGCTTGCGAATGCCGGTACTGGATATTTTATCCTGTTTTTTTAACAATTGTTCTGGCGAACTCATAAGGGTTCCTCCTGCGTTTTAAGTTAATTAATCGTCAATTTCATCCATGTGGAGGAAGTAACCTTAAGAGGGAATGTATTGTACATCACCAAACTGTGGGCGAAAAACGACTGTAATGTCCAACAGCGGCAAGCAATGCTTCGTGCTTTCCTTGTTCTTCAATGCTATATGCGGTACGACCACAATTTGATCTGCTCTCTTTATGGTTGCCAGACGGTGAGCAATCATCAAAGTTGTTCTTCTCGCTGAAAGCTCAGCAAGAGAATGCTGAATTGAAGTTCGGTATCCAGTGCAGTGGGGGTCTGGTCCAGGATCAGGATGGGCGAATTCTTGAGGAACATCCGTAAATAGCCAGTCACTGTTTTTGTCCCCCGGACAATCTACCCCACGTTCTCCGATCACTGTATCCATCCCTTCAGGTTGTGCATGGATAAAGGTCTCTAGTTAAGCCCGGTGTGTGGCTTCCCAGATTTCGTCATACGCTATATTCTGTACGGGCCTTTTCAATGTATAAACGAACAGCCTCCTCGGCTTGATGGCAATCCTGATTGGCAATGGCTTGATAAAGCAGGTCATGAGAGTCGTGATAAAAAGCTGCATTTTTGAAGTCCTTCGTTTCCAAAACCATGTTTTGCAGCGCCTCGGAAATATGATTGTACAAATTCGCCATCAATTGGTTATGTGAAGCAGCAATCACCATTTTGTGAAACTCGACATCCCAGTGAGCATAAGCTTTGAGATCCTGCTGGCTGGCTGCTTGTCTGCACTGGTCCAAGCATGTCCGAATCGCCTCCAAATCTTCTTCGCCTCTCCTGAGGGTAGCCAGGACAGCAGCCTCTCTTTCCAATGCATATCGGACCTCCAGGCTCTCTAGCTTATCGGTATGCTGAATCACTTTTTTAATCACTGACCCCAAAACACTTGAGGAGCAGACATAGGTCCCATCCCCTTGTCTGGTCTTCAGCAGACCCGCATACGTTAAAGCCCGAATGGCTTCCCTCAAGGTATTACGGCTGACTTGAAGCTGTTCCATTAGCTCGGGCTCTGGAGGAATACGCATCCCTACTTGCCATTCGCTGTTTTCGATCTTCTCCTGGATCTGGTAGGCCACCTGTTCCACCAAGGTTAAACGTTGAGTTTGAGTTAACAACAGCATTACTCCTTTACGAAACGTAGGATGTTTGGTATTTCGGTGTTATTATATCAGATTGACTTTAACTTGGAAAGATGAAATTGATAATGATTATCATCAAGTTTTTTCATAGAATCCAATTGAAAGGTAGGAATAACTGGCTCATAACGAGTGATCAACGTGGCTTCTGCTTCCTTGTCACCATTTTGCGCTAAATGGAGCAGAGTAGAAGTACTATTCATGTTTATCCTCCTTTTATCATCCAATTGCAAAATATCAGCGCTGTATGATAAAGCGGGAGGAGGGAAGACTGCGACAAGCAAAACGAGCCTTTACTTCTGTTGTGGTGACGAACTAAAAAGTTGATATCGATCTCGAAATTGACAACATCCGAAGGAACAACATAAGAGTGAATCACACCTCAGTTTCTCAAAAAAAAAAAATATTTGATGAATTACTGAACTGAACAGTGAAAAGTTCCTTCAGCTGCTTTCACAGTCAGGCGGATGTCCCGTTGCGCTTTCTCGTCTTCCACCAACTCCAAGGGATGGACCTCTCCCTTTTTCAAATACCGGTTGAGCTTCGGCATGGGTTTGCTACAAAGTGGTTCTGTGGCAGGTGTACCGGGACGTTCCGAAGCATGAGGCCGATGACAATGACACGAACCAATGAAAAGCGACTCCACAATTGCGTCACACTGAACACAATTGATATTGATAATCAATATCAATTGTGTTAATATGATTTTGTTCTCTTGTGAACAAAAAATAATCTATTGCTGACACTGAACTTGGTCTGCAGCTACTACAAGAAAGGGGAGATTACGAAATTGGAGTTTCAAAATCATTTTAAAGGTCATCTTTACGAGCAATATATTAGAATGCTGCATCTGAATGAGCTGTATACTGAGCAAGAATTTAACTCGTTTCGGCAACAGGCCAGAAAGTACCAGATTGACATGCTCTCCAACAATATTACTAGTGTACACGTTATTGATTGCATTGGTGATTATGAACCGATAAATCATACCGGGATTGTGGAGAAGATGGGGTTGTCCAAAGCTGGCATTACTAAAATTAGTGCAAAGCTGCTGGAAATGGGCTTCATTATGAGAAGTCAACTGAACAACAATCGTAAGGAGATTTACTTTAGTTTAACGGATAAGGGAAGACACGTTTATCATTTGCATAAAGAGCTGCACAAAGAAAAAGAAGAAAGGTTTTACCAATTCATTGAATCCTATTCAGAGGCTGAGCTGCAGATTATTGGAAAATTTATGAGTGATTTGGTGGCACGTGCCGAAGATTACTCCGAAGGGAAGTTTACAATAAATGACGACATTAAAGATTGAGGAATTAAGATCCAAGATTGAAGGGAAAGAAATTTTAAAAGGGCTCACACTGGAGATTCATGGCGGAGAGATTCATGCGATTATGGGGCCTAACGGGACGGGGAAAAGTACGTTGGCTTCAGCTTTAATGGGCCATCCAAAATATGAGGTTACTGGCGGCAAGGTGACATTAGACAATGAAGACCTTCTGGAGATGGAGGTGGATGAGCGTGCCCAGGCAGGCTTGTTCCTCGCTATGCAATACCCAAGTGAAATTGCCGGGGTGACCAACTCGGACTTTCTCAGAAGTGCCATCAATGCACGGCGTGAAGAAGGCGATGAGATATCCTTGATTCGTTTTATCCGTGAAATGGAGAGCAAAATGAAGGGGCTGGAGATGAACCCGGAATTTGCGCATCGTTATTTGAATGAGGGATTCTCCGGCGGTGAAAAAAAGCGGAATGAGATTTTGCAAATGATGCTGCTTGAACCCAAGTTTGTGATCCTGGATGAAGTGGATTCCGGGCTTGATATTGATGCACTGCGTATTGTGGCCAATGGCGTAAATGAGATGCGCAGCCCGGGTAGAGGCTTTTTAATCATCACCCATTATCAGCGCCTGCTGAACTATATTACCCCGGATTTTGTGCATGTCATGATGCAAGGCCGGATAGTTAAATCTGGCGGCCCGGAGCTTGCCCACCGTTTAGAGGCTGAAGGATACGATTGGGTAAAAGAAGAGCTTGGGATTACGGATGAGACGGTAGGCGAGGAAGTTTGAAAGCTGAAGAGGAGGAAAAGCAAGTGGGTATACAAGCAAAAATTTCAATGAATGCGAACGCTTTATGCGCTTGGTCAAGTGCTAAGGATGAACCTCGTTGGTTGCTTGAACGCCGGATTCGGGCACTCGAGCTGGCAGAGACGCTGGAGCTGCCTAAAGTGGAGAAAATCAAACTTGAAAAATGGGATATCTACGAAAGTGGTGGTTACAAAGCTGAGAATGCGTGGTCAGGTTTGGAAGATGCGCCGGAGGTTGTTCGAGGTTTGTTTGCCTCTCCGGTGGAAGGCGGACTCATCGTTCAGATCAATTCGGATGTAGTGTACACAGAATTGTCGGCTGATTTAGCCGCACAGGGAGTGATTTTAACTGATTTGCATACTGCTGCGAGAGAACATGAGGAATTGGTTCAATGTTACCTCGACCGGGCTGTGAAGCCGGAAGAGCACAGATTGTCTGCTGTGCACAGTGCCTTATGGAGTGGTGGCGTTTTTCTATATGTCCCGGACGGTATAGAGGTTGAAGTTCCCATTCAAGCGATCTTTTATAGCGATACGAGCGGGGCGCTTTTTGCTCCTCACATCTTGATTGTGACTGGTAACAACAGCAAGATCAGCTATGTGGATCATTGTATATCGAGCAGAGATGATATCAAGGTTTTGCATAATGGTGTGGTAGAGGTGTTTGCAGGGGCAGGCTCCAAGGTGCAGGTCGCTTCTGTTCATCAGCTTGCTGCAGCAACAACGGACTTCACCCAGCGGCGTGCGATTGTGCTTGCGGATGGCGGTGTAGAATGGATTGTCGGCGAGATGAATAATGGCTATACCGCCAGTGATACCAAGACATTACTCCAGGGCAACGGGTCCATCTCTGACGCTAAGGTGATTGCGATAGGCTCTGGGGACCAGAAATTGAGTTATACTACGCAAGCTCAGCATTTTGGCAGAAGCTCGGTGAGCCAAATGATCACACGCGCAGTAATGCGTGAAGAAGCTACGGCCATTATCAACGGGATTACAAAAATTGAAAAAGGTGCAACCCATTGTGATGGTCAGCAAACAGAACGTGTACTGATGTTAAGTCCAAATGCGCGCGGTGATGCCAATCCGATCCTGCTGATAGATGAGGATGATGTAACCGCCGGTCATGCTGCATCCGTGGGGCAAGTAAATGCGGAACAAATCTATTATCTGATGTCTCGTGGGATCTCACGGAGCGAAGCCGAATATCTTGTTATTTTCGGATTCCTCGCTCCTGTCATTTCGGAGATCCCGCTGGAGGGAGTGCGTAGCCGCCTGCAGGATGTAGTGGAGAAAAAGCTTGGCAGATTATAGGGAATCTGAGCCAATCAAAGTGAGTCTTATGAAGGTTAAAAGGAGCGATAACAATGGCTAAAAAAGCGCCGGATATGGGTGAATATAAATATGGGTTTCGCGATGAGCACCAGTCTATTTTTCAATCTGGAAAAGGTCTGACTGAAGAGATTGTCCGTGAAATTTCCCGAATCAAGGAAGAGCCGGAGTGGATGCTCGATTTTCGGCTGAAAGCTTTGAAGCAATTCTACAAAATGCCGATGCCTGGGTGGGGAGCGGATTTGTCCGGATTAAATCTTGATAACATTCAATACTATGTTCGCCCTTCCGAAAAACAAGGAAAGACCTGGGAGGAGGTTCCCACCGAGATTAAAGCAACCTTTGACAAGCTAGGGATTCCTGAAGCGGAGCAAAAGTTTCTGGCAGGCGTATCCGCTCAATACGAGTCGGAAGTAGTCTATCACAGTATGCGGAAGGAACTGGAGGAGCAGGGCGTTGTTTTCCTTGATACGGATACTGCTTTAAAGCAATATCCTGAAGTGTTCAGGCAACATTTTGGAACGATCATCCCTCCCGCCGACAATAAATTTGCAGCGCTTAACAGTGCGGTTTGGTCAGGCGGCAGCTTTGTATACATTCCGAGGGGCGTTCAATGTGAGGTTCCTATACAAGGGTATTTCCGTATTAATTCTGAAAATATGGGCCAATTCGAGCGGACATTAATTATTGCCGAAGAGGGTAGTTTTATCCATTATGTTGAAGGATGTACAGCGCCTATTTATAGTACCAGTTCTCTGCATAGCGGAGTTATTGAAATTATTTGCAGGAAAGATTCCCGTGTCCGTTACACGACAATCCAGAATTGGGCTCCTAATATCTACAACTTGGTAACCCAAAGGGCTGTAGCAGAGGAAAATGCCACAATGGAATGGGTGGACGGCAACATCGGCTCCAAGGTAACCATGAAGTATCCGGCTGTAATATTGAAAGGAAGGGGAGCCAAGGGGTCCATCCTGTCTATTGCCGTAGCCGGTAAAGATCAGCATCAAGATGCCGGTGCGAAGGTAATTCACCTTGCTCCCGAGACAACATCTACGATTATATCCAAATCGATCAGCAAGCAGGGCGGCAAAGTAAACTACCGGGGATTGTCAAGCTTCAGCCGCGATTCCGCAGGATCCAAGTCCAATATTAAGTGTGATACGTTGATTTTGGACAACCTGTCATCATCAGATACGATTCCTTACAATGAAATTAAAAACGATCAGATTACTTTGGAGCACGAGGCAACAGTATCCAAAGTGTCCGAGGAACAATTGTTTTACTTAATGAGCCGCGGGCTTACAGAACAAGATGCCACACAAATGATTGTAATGGGCTTTATTGAGCCGTTTACCAAAGAATTGCCGATGGAATATGCCGTTGAAATGAATCGGCTGATTCAATTTGAAATGGAAGGCAGCATCGGTTGATTCAATAATTTAATAGATCAAACCTTTATCACTCTTTAAAGAAGTACGAGGTGTTGGTAATGAAGAAGAATAATTCGGACAATTCAGAACTAGCTCAAATTACCCGAGAGATACGGAAACTTCAGTTCTACTTCAATATGCTGTCAGGATTGAGCGCAAGTTGTGGTGTGATGATACCTTTAGACTCTATTTATACGCTTATAAGGGAACTTTCGGATCAAGAGGCCAGTCTTAGGCAAAAAGCAAAGGATCAGTCAGACTATCTAGGGTGAAAAAAGGCTTGAATTGACTGTTGGTAAAACAATGAGAGGAGCTGGAATAATGGAGGGGAATGGAATTTTATTCGATGAAGTATCGGAAGTGCTTCTCAAACTACGTCCTTTCTTACTGCGTGACGGTGGAGATGCTGAATTAGTCGAGGTTGAGAACGGTATAGCCAAATTAAGATTTTTGGGAGCTTGCAACGGTTGCCCAAGTGCTACGATTACGTTAAAGGCTGCTATTGAGCGCGCAATTCTTGAAGAGATTGAAGAGATTAAAGAAGTTGTACAAGTATTCTGAATTTATTTAGGTAAAAGACACTAAATGTATCCTCAAATGTATGCATACTGTGTGTCTGAGGCATCTTGAGAGAGCTGTCAGCACTCATTCGCTCGTTCTCACCATAGAGAAAGGAGCACACTTGAAGTGAATAATATGAAGGTATAAAAGATCAAGAAGCAGTCAAAGTTATGGCTTCTTATAAATGGGAATATGGAATGAGAAAGGCAACTATATATAGAATAAAATGATAATGTTTAGCTAAAATTAAATATTTTTAAAAATGCAAAGCCCTATGAAGTGTACCCCATATGGCTTTGCAAATAATTAGTTGTAAAGATAAAAAACAACTGCCAGTATAAAAGTAATTGTCAACTGTTGTTTGCAATCTTCATGAATGATTTCATTTCATTTTGCTTATTTATTGATAACTGGCTCATAATGGGTAATCAACTTGGCTTCAGCTTCTTTGTCACCTTTTGTGCTAAATGGAGCAGAGTTAAAATGCTATTCATGTTCATCCTCTTTTTATCGTCTAGAAGTGAATGATAGGTGAATTATGACATAAACGGAGGGCTACGACATAGGTTTACCCTTTTTATTATCTATGGGAAACCAGGTGCGGGAATGTGTGTCTATTAGCCTGACGGCAGCATTATCCGTCCCTGCCCGAATTATCGGAAAGCACGCAGTTGCAAGGGTCTGCGTCCGATAGCTCATTTTTTTATTGCATCAAAATTGTAACAACTCATTGAGCTTACTTTCAGGCTCTTCACCATTTTCTACACGTTTTATATTATTGACAAAAAAGTCATATCTTTTCTTATGAAATTTCCGGCCATCAGGCATTCCTGCTGTATGGGGCGTAAGGATCACATTCCCCAGATTCCGGAGCTCACTGTCCAAAGGAAGCGGCTCAGTTTCAAACACATCTAAGCATGAGCCGGCAATATCCCCGTTTTTTAGAGCATTAATCAAGTCTCGTTCGTTGACAATCCCGCCGCGGGCCGTATTGATAAACAAAGCGGTTTTCTTCATTTTTTGAAACATCGTTTTGTTGATCAACTGCTTGGTTTGCGAATTCAAAGGCAAGTGTACACTGACGATGTCCGATGTGCTTACAAGAGTATCAAAATCCGTCATTTTCACAAAACCGTCCGATTGTGCAACGTAATTTCTCTTATAAGCCAGCACCCTCATATCAAACACTCGGCAAAACTCAGCTACTTTTTTCCCAATAGCGCCCAAACCGATAATCCCAATGGTTTTCCCTTCTAATTCATATCCGGTATAGTCCAAATGATGTTCATCCATCCTGTTTTTCATGAACGCATCCAGAAACGGTATGTTTTTATAATAAGACAAGATCAGCGCCATAACGTGCTCAGCTACTGCGTGTGCATTCACGCCTGCAGCATTGGCCACCCAAATGTTACGTTGTGTGCAGGCAGGGATATCCACATTATCAAATCCTGCACCTGTCTGTACTAACTTTAAATCTTTTGCAGTAGAAAGCAGGCTGTGATCTACTTTAATATGTTCAGGGATTATGACCTGACAATCTTCGATATGATGCAGCATATCTTTTCCGGGAGGGGCAATAACTACGTTCCAATCTTGCGGAAAATATCTTGCGATGTTTGATTTTGAGGTTTCGTTAAAATAACCAACTATAAGAATTTTCATGTTAAACCACCCTTCGTTGCTGTTTGTCTTGATTAATGATAATTTTAAATATGAAGAATAATAGTGTAAAACTCAAATATTTTGAGAACTATATTAAGTATTTCTATATATCGAGGGGATATTCTATGTATTTTCCTGGGATTGAAGCATTTTTAGCAATTGTACGGACCCAGAATATAAGCAAGGCGGCCGAATGGCTGCACTTGTCACAAGCGACGGTAAGCTACCGGTTAAAGACATTGGAGGAGCAAATGGGCGGCCTTTTGGTTGAACGGAGAAAAGGGGCATCCAAAATCAGTCTGACCCCAAAAGGGGAAAACTTTTTTAGCATTGCGGAACGATGGGAGGCTCTTTGGAGGGAAACACAAATCTTACAGGCTAGCGGTTCGCAGTTAAGTTTGGCCATAAGCGCTGCCGAAAGTATAAGTCATTTTGTTTTGCCACCTGTGTATAAAATGCTAAATCAGCATACTCCGTCAATTCGTCTGCAAATTCGAACGCAGCATACTCAGGAAGCTTTTGACAGTATTGAACGACGCGAGATGGATGTGGCATTTGTGGTGCGGGAAATCGTGTCGCCTAGTGTCACGGTTAAACCGTTTTTTAAGGAAGAAATGGTACTACTGCGTCTGGCTGTGCCGGGGCGTCAGGCTGGAGGTGCGGTTGAAATGAAAGAATTGGAGGCACAGCACGAAGTCTTTATCAATTGGAACAGTGAGTTTCAATTCAGACATGATCAGTGGTGGGATCCTCTTTGCCCATCCCGTGTTCATCTGGATACAGCGGGACTCATCACTACTTTTTTGAATAACACCAAACAATGGACGATCGTGCCTGCTTCGATTGGCAATTATATGATGCAGATGGGAGATTTTGTTCTCCAGAAACTATCTGTTTCTGTGCCTCCAAGAATGTGTTATAAAGTAACGCATAAGTTTCCAAACCAGGCTTTACACGAGCCCCTTCGTATTCTTGATAACTACCTACAAGATTTACTTGGAATAACATGATCCGGGATATATTTGCAATTGATTATTGGCTTGCAAACTGGTGTATGAAGAAAATAGAGCATTAGACTGAAGCTTGCGAAGCGCTTTAGATAAGTTGGGCTGCAGTAATTGGCAGACTGACATGTGCTGGTACAGGCATGCTGATGATGGCTTTGGAGGATTCTCCTAATAGGCATACTTGACTGAACAAAGCGAATGCAATAGTGAAGGCCCAACTGGTGTTGATCCAGATGGATCATGGCCTGAATCTATACGATATCATCATGCAGCTTTAGAGCGGTTTGTCGGTTATACGAAGGTGCTTGAGAATATGACGGGTGAGAATTGGTTTGAGAGTACTACGCTGTTACATATGTTTAATATAGCGTAGGTATGCAGACTCCGGGGTATGAATACTTCGGCGACGGGATATCCACACCTCCTTTTGGCGAAAGGCCTGTGAAGCCGGTTTCAATGCGGTATAGTTGCTGGTGGCGGTAAGTTCATAAACGGGAAGCGTTAGGGTTTTCGTTGATGGACAAGAAGTTTTAAATAGTTCTGGAGAAGTTCAACGCCTCTATCCCGAGCTGTTCCCGGCAATGTTTAAAATTCCTATTCAAGTAGGTGGTGAACTCACGATAACTATTGAGGAACGAAAAAGTATGGGATGTCGGGTATAGGAAGATGCAATATTCTTGGAATTGAGTCCATTGATTAAATTCGACTTACGAGGACTTCATCATTCCCAAGGCCGATTCGGACTAGGATGTGCGACGGGGCTGAAAAAGGCGGGCATCAGTTCTCGGCCGGGGACGGTTACGCCATTATTGCCATGGTGGAAAAAGGCCTGGGCAGCATCATCCTCCCGGAGCTGGTCACCCGGTTCCAGCATGAGCATGTAGCCATGCTTGAGCTGGAAGAGAGCAGCTTCCGTTCCCTTGGCTTCGCGGGTCAACTCGATGAAATATGCTTCACCAGCAACGCGGCGGTTTCTGCACATGTGCAGAGCTGGTCGTCCGGCAAGGGAGTGATTTGACCCAGTAAATATGCACACAAAAGGCATGTTTTTGAAACTGAAAACATGCCTTTTTGCCAATGGTCATCATTTGCTTAATTTTTGTCCTTCGTTGTCAAGAAACAACAGCTCGTAGTATTTTTTTGGCCGCCCTTTACTGTTGTCCCGTTTTTCAAATACCGTTTGTACGTACTTACTTTCTTCAATTTTGTTAAGGATACGGTTTGCACCTCTGACGGTCATGGACAGGCACTCGGCAACATCCTCAGAGGATAATTTATTGGTTCTCATGATTTCTGCATAGGACATGATTTTTTGCAAATTGATGTTGTTGATTCCGATCCTTTTGGCTAACGCAATGATTTCCGGGTCACCCTGTTCGGAGAACTGGATGACATTCATGCTCCGCATGGGGCCGACAACCTTCTGATTCTCGTCTATAAAAAAGCTGCAACTGCCCGTAAAGGCCTCCGCCTGTCTGTGAGCTTTGGTAGCGTTGACGTTCGCTTGAAAATATTCATGCCCCGAGCCCCACCCAATCTTCACCTTGTCGCTTATGCGCTCTTCCAGATATTCCAGCAGGGTGCAGTTATGCGCGTTAGAGGTGATCCTCATGAAATTTCCGTAGGTAGTGTACAGTCTGACAAAGCCTTCTGAAATTTGGGCCGTGTCTGCCAGATTCATGCTATGCAGAAACCTGCCGACAAGGACTTTTAGCTCATGAAGCTGCTCTTCAGAGGGTGGCTGCTCAGTTATGGCCGATAAGCATGCAACAACTGCCCTCTGGTTCTTAAGCTTGAGGATGGTAATTTCGTTGATGATCTCGCTTATGGTCTCTTTGACGTTCTCCAAGGTGGGGCGGATTAAGATATATCTGACTCCGTGCTTTTGCAGTTCCGGCACAAAATGGCCGAACGCCGTGATGGATAGATCTATTTTCTCATCTTCCCACAGCGTGATATGGTTCTCCAGCATGGTCTCCACCCGTTTGAGCAAATCTCCGCTGTCAATGGGTTTGCCCTCATGAGTCAGGTATTGCTGGAATTCGCTGAAAGACTCGATGATATACGCATAATCCACATAGATCCGAGAGATATCCAGCCCATGTTCTGTAACCAGCAGCCGGAAAAGCTCCCTGTACAACAGGTTCTCATCATCCTGCAAAATGTGAACAGGCACCTTGTCATCCAGGCTTTCCTTATCGATGGACTCGTAAAGCATCCTGCCGCTGATCACAAATCCATCCACCGAATCCAGGTTTTTGAGATAGATGTCTGTTGTTTCCCGGAAATTGCTGATTGTAAGAAACCGGAACTGACATAGTGGCCGCATTTCTTCTTCAATGGCGCGGAAATAGTCCATATGGGTCTCAGGCGTGATAATACCCAGCTTGATTTTCATGATAGATTCCTTTCATAAACAGTTCAATCAAAAGAGTTATATCACAATAAATGTGATATTACAATGTTCCGCCAGCCTCTGAAATAATGTTCTTAAAATGTCTTAATATCTCTTGACAGGGAATAAAAATGCCAGTACGATAAATCCGTTCTTAAAAAGTCTTAAAATACAAAGGGGGGAATGTTAACTCTGTTCTAACGTTCATTTAATTTGTGCTTTGGGAGATGTTCATTGTGTTTGAAGAAGCTGAAGACTTTTTGATTATGGCGCATCAGCTGCAGGACAAATTGGTCAAGTATCGGCATCATCTTCATGCGGTTCCGGAACTTGATCTAAGTTTGCCCAGGACAACCTCATATGTAAAAGAGGCCTTGGAGTCGATGGGCCTTAAGCCCGCTCCCGTAGGAAAATCAGGCTTAATGGTTACCATTGGCGGACAGCATGAAGGGAAGGTGGTTCTGATCCGTGCGGATATGGACGGGCTGCCGATTCAAGAAGAAACGGAGCTGTCTTACGCATCGTTGAATGGAAACATGCATGCTTGCGGTCATGACATGCATACTTCCATGCTGCTGGGAGCTGCGGAGATTCTGAAGGCTAACGAACAGCAGCTTCGCGGGACGGTTAAGCTTATGTTTCAGCCGGGTGAAGAGACGCTGCACGGGGCAAAAATGATGCTGGAGAGCGGGATTCTCGATAATCCCAAGGTGGATGCAGCCATGATGCTTCACGTATTGACTGGAATGCCGCTTCCTACCGGACAATTTGTAGTGCCTGAGGAAGGTGGAGCGATATCTGCTTCTTCGGATTGGTTCGAAATTATCATCCGCGGAAGGGGCTCACATGGCGCAATGCCCGAGGCCGCAGTGGACCCCTTAAATGTGGCTGCTCATCTTCATCTGGCGTTGCAGGGTATCCTTAGCCGGGAAGTTTCGCCAATTGATAATGCAGTGCTTACCATTGGCGTGATGGAAGGCGGAAGTACAAACAACGTGATTCCCGATATGGCCAGAATGAAAGGAAGTGTACGTACCTTTAGCGCCGCATTGCGGGATAAAATGGAGACTCGTATCTGTGAAATTTCCGCAGGAATAGGAGAAACTTTTCAGGCCAAGGTGGAAGTGATCTATACGAGGGGATGTCCTGAGGTGAAAACGGACAGCGGGCTGAACCGGCAAATGAGAACGACGATTGCCAACACTTTTGGCGCGAGTTCCTTCATCGGTATAACCCAACTGGTACCCGGTGGTAAATTAATGGGATCAGAAGACTTCGCATTTGTCTCACAGGCGGTGCCAAGTACGACAGTGTTCCTTAACGCAGGCAATATCGAGGAAGGCTATAGTTACCCTGTACACCATCCAAAGACGATGTTCTCGGATGAGGTGCTTCATAGAGGGGCTGCGGCTTACGCTGCTTTTGCCAGAGATTGGCTTGAAAGTAATAGATAAGTTCTAAACCAAACTTAGGAGGAATTAAGATGACAGAGAGACGTATGATTGGACCCACTAAATTTGAAGAGTACTCGGAGAAATACAAGGAATTCCTGTTAATGACCCGCCGTGACGGAATCATTGAAGTGCGTCTGCACACCGACGGAGGTTCGTACAAGCACAATTGGGAAGCTCATACCGCCTGGTCTCATGCCTGGTCAGATATTGGCCGTGACCCTGAGAACGAAGTCATGATTATTTCGGGAACTGGGGATAAATGGTTGATTGGCGACCCTGAGGTCTGGAATACGAAATTCATGGATTGGCCGAAGCAAAAGAAGCTCGAACAGTATCATGAATCACTGAGACTGCTTGAAAATCTGATCTTCTGCATTGACATCCCGACCATCGGGGCGGTCAACGGGCCGGGAACGCACTGTGAACTCGCAACGCTCTGTGATATTACCATTTGTACAGAAGACGCTGACTTTTTCGATCCGCATTATCTGGGAGGCACGCCTCCGGGAGATGGAATGCTGCTCACACTGCAGAGCATGATCGGTTTCAAAAAAGCAGCCTATTACGCCTACACCGGCAAGAATATCAATGGTCAGACCGCCTTGGATCTGGGTATTGTCAGTGAAGTGCTGCCCCGCGAAAAGCTTCTTCCACGCGCTTGGGAGCTCGCGGAGATGATCATGCAGGCACCGCGTTCAACGAGACATCTGTCTCACTCCATTATCTCCCGGCCATGGAAGCAAGCTCTGGTCGCCGATCAGGGATTCCAGCTTGCCCACCAAATGTACGACATGGCCATTGATGAAGAAGGAGCGCTGGAGCGGCTGAAGAAAATGCAAGGACGCCTGATGGGCAACGATGTTCAATAGAAAGATGACGGGACCTACTCGGCTCGAAGAATACTCGGAGAAGTACAAGGACTTATTCCTCATGACCCGCCGCGGCGGTATCCTCGAAGTGCGTATGCACACTGACGGGGGACCTATACAATTCGACTGGCCGGTCCAAGCGGCATATGGTCATGTATGGTCCGATATTGGCCGTGATCCTGAGAATGAGGTCATGATCCTTACAGGGACAGGAGAGCTGTGGCAGACAGGCAATCCTGAAGTCTGGACAACCAAATTCATGGATTGGCCGAATCGCCGGAAGCTGGAAATGTAACATGAGTCACTCAGAATGATTGAAAATATGATCTATTGCATGGACATCCCCACGATTGGGGCGATCAATGGCACAGGCGCACACTGGCAGTTGGGGACGCTCTGCGATATTACCATTTGTGCGGAAGACACAGCATTCTTCGATGCCCATTATCTGGGCGGTGTTCCGCCTGGAGATGGAATCGTCCTGGCACTTCAAAAGATACTGGGAATCAAGAAAGCGGCATTTTATGCATACACGGGCATGAACATTAATGCTCAAACGGCATTAGAGCTCGGTCTGGTCAGTGAGGTGCTGCCTTATGAACAGCTTCTTCCACGGGCATGGGAGCTGGCAGAGATGATCATGCAGGCACCCCGCTCTACAAGACATCTTGCTCATTCGATTGTATCGCATCCGTGGAAAGAAGCCCTTGCCAATGATCAAGGCTTCCAGCTTACTCACCAATTGTATGACATGGCCATTGATGAAGAGGGAATTCATGAGCGGCTGATGAAGATCAAGGAACGTTTTCAGAGGAGTGGGCAATAGCCGGAAAGGATGTATGGGTGCTATGAGATCGTTGACTGAACTCTATAAGATTGGCAGTGGACCGTCCAGCTCCCATACCATGGGGCCGGAGAAAGCGGCCAGAATCTTCAAGTCAGAAAATGAAGATGCAGACCAATTTAAGGCGTTGATTTATGGTTCCCTTGCCAAAACAGGTAAAGGCCATATGACGGACAAAGCTATTATTAGAGCACTGTCACCCGTTAGGGCGGAGGTTCAATTTGTTCCGCAGGCAGATTTTGTTCTGCCCCATCCCAATACCATGGACTTGTTCGCTTACAAAGGCGGGCGGCAAACCGCATCCATGCGTGCTGTCAGTATCGGCGGCGGGGATATCGTGATTGAGGGGCGGGAGGAGACGCATGGGCCTGATGTTTACCCGGAGAACAGCTTTGCAGAGATCAGTACCTTTTGTAAAGCGAATCATATCCGGCTAAGCGATTACGTCGAGCAGCGTGAAGGCAAACAGATCTGGGAATTCCTCCAAGGAATCTGGGAAGCGATGAAGTATTCGATCGACGAAGGGCTGTCCGTCACAGGTATTCTGGAAGGCGGTCTTAATGTCGAACGCAAGGCGAAATATCTCTATCATCAGGGGCATGTGGATGAGAGCCCGGAGACACGGGAGAACCGGATCGTCAGCGCATACGCTTTCGCCGTCAACGAACAGAATGCCGCCGCCGGCACAGTCGTAACGGCTCCGACCTGCGGAGCCAGCGGTGTTGTCCCTGCCTCGCTTCGTTATATGCAGGGGAAGATGCAGGTCCCGGACGAACAGATTCTCAGGGCTCTGGCCGTCGGAGGGCTCATGGGCAATCTGGTCAAGCAGAACGCCTCCATCAGCGGCGCTCAGTGCGGCTGCCAGGCGGAGGTTGGCACGGCTTGCTCGATGGCATCAGCTGCACTGGCTGAACTGTCTGGTATGGAGATCGATCAGATTGAGTATGCGGCGGAGGTTTCCATGGAGCACCACTTGGGATTAACCTGTGATCCGATTAACGGACTGGTTCAGATTCCTTGCATCGAGCGGAATGCTGTCGGTGCGATGCGGGCGATCAATGCGCTGAGTCTGGCCAAATTCTTGTCTGGTACCCGTAAGATATCCTTTGATTTGGTTGTACAGACCATGTATGAGACAGGCCTGGATATGAACAGTAGTTACCGCGAAACTTCAGAGGGCGGGCTCGCTAAGCTCTATAAAATGGACAGCTAAATGATGCGATGATGGGGTATTAATTCCATACTTATGTAATGAGATTGAAGAACATCCCTAACTGGTGGTTGGCAGAAGGGATGTTCTTTTGTGCGATTGACACCGCATCGTGCTAACGGGTGAAAATCCCAAGTATACCGCGGATGGCTAACGTATCGGCTGCGTGTGTGAACATGGCCTTAACTATGTTCAGACAACCGACCCTGGTCTTTATAAATTTCAGAATATCTCGTTCAGTTAACCCATAGATGATGTGAAACCTAAAAAAACGGATTGTCTCATGACCACCCGTTTTTTTAGGTTAGGTATAGATATATAAGTTTATTGCATAGTCAGATTTTTGGTAATGACGATGCCGATAACTTTCCCATTCTTTATACTGAATTGAATCCAGTACTGATTATCTGTTGAGTGTTGAAGCTATGCATCTTTTGAGCGTATAAACTACTCATCACTTGAAGAAGGAACAGCGTCAGGGTAAGCCTCATTTATTTCCGCAGTAGTGCTTCCAATGTGAATCCCCCGAGGCGTACTTCCTTCAAAGCCACCGATAACATTGATTTGCCAAATTGAGGTTCCAAAATCAATGGTGCCCCCATGATCCTTAAAAATCTAGTACTGCGTATCGCCTAAATTTCAGGGTATAATCTGTTGAGCCTGATCCGAGCATCTTTTGTTGTGAATTGCCAATTAACGGTCGAACGTGCAGTGTTCCGGTCGGATTGCCAAGCCGCTACGCGTGAGATCATTTCTTCTTTGGTGGCCACATAATCGGAAAGCGCCTGTCGGCTCAACACGCCTATCTCAATTTCAGCCATGTTCAGCCAGCTTCCATGCTTCGGCGTATGATGGATTTCCAGTTTGTCCGCTAATCGTTTTGCCTCGGCTGGCTCAAACGCTTCGTATAACGAGCCGATGCTATGCGTGTTGAGGTTGTCCATAACCAAGACGATCTGCTCGGCTTCCGGATAGTGGGTGTCTACAAGTTCCTTGATGCAAGCTGCAAAATCAACACGCGCCCGATGATCACTAACACGTACATGACGCTTTGCTTCCTGCGGCGCGAACATCATAAACAGGTTGACAACACCGTTGCGTTTGTATTCGTAATCGATACGCTTCGGCTCGCCTGGCTTGGCCGGAAAGGAAGGCCTCGTTTCAATTGTGAGCTGGCGGTTCGTTCATCCAAACAAATCAAGGGCCGCTTGGGGTCATAGGGACGTTGGTAAACATCCAGTACATCCTCCATGCGTGCCACGAACTCGCCGGAAGCTTCCGGGATACACCACTGTTTCTTCAGCCACGGTTTAAGTTTGTTTTTTTCATCATACGTTGTATCGTCATGGGCGAAATTTCATCTACAATTTCCAGTTTAACCATGCGATCGGGGAGCAGTCGAACCGACCATCTGCTGTACCCTTCGGATGGCTCACTACAGGCAATGGCGACCAGTTTCGCCTCGGTCTCACCATCAAACTTGATCTTGCGATTGGCTTGTTTTTCAAGCTCCAATGCCGTTTCGAAGCCTTTTTCGACCAGCCGTTTTCGCAAATTTCGGACGGTGCTTTCACTTGTATGATAGGCTTCTGCAATTCGGGTATCTGGCCACGCTGGTCCCAACTCGTCTTCATCGGCTTTCAGTACATATGAGCGTGCTTGATTTTATATCCGACAACTTTACCTTTTTTAATCAGTTGTTCTAATTGCTCACGCTCTTCTTGGCTCAATTCAACGACCCATCTTTTTTCCATTTCCAGTTCCTCAAATCCTTTTTATTGGATTTATCGGCTGGCGAGTCTTTCACTATTAATTCCTGAAGAGAAGTACGAGGTGTTGGTAATGAAGAAAAATAATTCGGACAATTCAGAACTAGCTCAAATTACCCGAGAGATACGGAAACTTCAGTTCTACTTCAATATGCTGTCAGGATTGAGCGCAAGTTGTGGTGTGATGATACCTTTAGACTCTATTTATACGCTTATAAGGGAACTTTCGGATCAAGAGGCCAGTCTTAGGCAAAAAGCAAAGGATCAGTCAGACTATCTAGGGTGAAAAAAGGCTTGAATTGACTGTTGGTAAAACAATGAGAGGAGCTGGAATAATGGAGGGGAATGGAATTTTATTCGATGAAGTATCGGAAGTGCTTCTCAAACTACGTCCTTTCTTACTGCGTGACGGTGGAGATGCTGAATTAGTCGAGGTTGAGAACGGTATAGCCAAATTAAGATTTTTGGGAGCTTGCAACGGTTGCCCAAGTGCTACGATTACGTTAAAGGCTGCTATTGAGCGCGCAATTCTTGAGGAAATCGATGATATTAAAGAAGTTGTACAAGTATTCTAAATTCATTTTAACAGAAACATAGAAGGTGTCGTCGGAAAGGAACTCTTCATGGGTTCCTTTTTCAATAATCATACCGTTCTTCATCATAAGGATGACATCCGCAGAATTTTATAGCCGATGAGCAATAGTACTCATTATTTTGATTGCCCTCATAATACTATCACCTGATCTGCGTATATACACTCCAGCTATTTACAAAGTGGCCGATGGAGAATATAAGGGCAGGGACAACAAAGAGATAAGAGTGCAGCCAATATGCCAGAAGGACAAAATACAACATTGGGAAGAGGGCCATGGGTATTGGGATAGGACCTAAGGGTTTAAACAATAATGAAAACTCCCGGCCGCCCCCAAAAAAGCGAATCCAGCATAGGTAGTAAATTATGAGGCAGATCCCCATTAGAAGTGTTATATAGTCTATAGGTTGCTCTGCAATCTTTCGCCCATAGAGGATAGGCAGAACAAAACAAGTGATTTGGCCAATCCGTTCGAATACCGTAAAGAGAATAGAGGTAGAGGTTAATTTGGGAATGGATCGTGGTGCAAAGCGTAATAATAGAAGGTTTGGCAACAAAATCAGAAGCGATATCAGAAACCCCTTATAGTGTAACCCCATCTGCAAGCTCCGTTCTACTTATCCTTTAGAAATAAAATATCCCAGTGTATGAAAAAGGTCAATCAGATTATGTACACTCTTGATCCGCATGATAATTTCAGAAAGGATGTTAGTTGTTAATACCAAAAAGTACTCCGGTAACCTTAAGCGGCTTCTGAAGTACTCTTTGTTTGATTTACAGATGTTCTTAAGCTATGGCTGGTCCAGAAATGGGACAAGTTAAGGAAGCTTGTTGCCCGCTGCACGATAAATCTCGTACCATTCCTGACGGGTCAGCGTGATATCCGACGCTTTGGCAATATCAAGCAGACGCTGGGTATTAGTCGTGCCCACGATGGGCTGCATGTTGGCCGGATGTCTGAGCAGCCAGGCAATCGCGATGGCGGTGTCGGCAACCTCTTTTTCAGCGGCCAGGCGGCCAATGACTTCATTTAATTCAGGGAACTTCTCGTTGCCCAGGAATACGCCCTCAAAGAAGCCGTATTGGAACGGTGACCAAGGCTGGATGGTCATATCATGCAGGCGGCTGTACTCCAGAATGCCTCCATCATGTACAACCGAACCGGTGTTGGTCATGTTGACGTTGAAGCCGGCATCAATCATGCCTGAGACCATAATGCTAAGCTGCAGCTGATTGAAGAGCAGCGGCTGTTTGACATTTTTTTTGAGCAGCTCGATTTGCAGCGGGTTCAGGTTGCTGACACCGAAGTGCTTAACCATGCCCTTTTGCTCCAGGAGATCAAAGGCTTCAGCCACTTCCTCCGGCTCCATCAGCGTGTCGGGGCGGTGCAGCAGGAGCACGTCTACATAATCGGTTTTCAGACGCTTCAGGCTGTTCTCCACCGACTGGACAATATGCTCCTTGGAGAAGTCGAAAAAGCCTTGGCGGATTCCGCATTTCGTCTGGATCATCAGCTGATCACGCATGCCCGGGCTGGCGGCAAGTACGCCGCCGAATACTTCTTCAGCTTTACCGGCTGCATAAATATCCGCATGATCAAAAAAGTCTATTCCGGCCTCCAGCGCACTGTGAATATGCATGTCAGCGTCTTGCGGAGACAGATCGGCAAGACGCATGCAGCCTAAAGAAATCTGGGCGACCTCAAGCTGGCTGTTGCCTGCTTTAATTTTTTTTACCATTGTTTGCTCACTCCTCAAATGTAAGGTTCCTAGTAAAGTGTAGACCTTAGAGTTAACTGTAAGTCAATAGATTTTTAAAGCGCTTTTAATAGAACGCGAATGGTGTTACTTTAGAGATGGAACCAAAGCCAAAGGCGGAAGGGAGCTGTTATCATGGGATACAGCATCAAAACCATATCACAAAAAAGCGGTCTGAGCCAATATACGTTACGTTATTACGAAAGAGAGGGCGTACTGCCCGTGGTTGCCAGGGATGAGAACGGAAACCGTTGTTTTCACGATGAGGATCTGGAGCTGATTTCGTTAATTTGCTGCCTGAAGGATACCGGGATGCCGATAGCAGATATCAAACAGTTTATCTTGTTATCCAAGGAAGGAATCAGCACACTATCCGAGCAGCGGAAATTGCTGCAGGCTCATAAGCTGCATATTGATGAGAAGATTAAGTTTTTCCAGACCTTTGCGCAAAAGATAGATCATAAAATTGCTTATTTTTCCTCGCTTGAGGAGGAGGCTAAGGCGGATTGCAAGTAATCTTACAGAGGTAGTCAGCGTCAGCGATGGCTGCGTATTAAGGGATGAGGAGATATACCCATTCGGGTGGGGGATCGGCATCTAAAGTTCAACCTATAGAGAGATCCATAGCCACTATCCGTTAGCTACGGATAGTGGCTTGTTTGCTTGCTGCGGCTATCCACACGGATACCCGCCCATCCGCAGCAGTGCATTTCATCAGGAGAAGCGCTGGCGGTATTGCCGGGGAGAGATCCCTTCCAGCTTCATGAAGCTAGAGCTGAAATAGGGAGCCTGGTTGAAGCCGACTTCTTCAGCAATCCGTGCGATGGGGAAGCTGGTCTGCATCAGCAGCAGCTTGCTCTGTTCAATGCGGTAGCGGAGCAGGTATTCCATTGGAGAGCAGCCGTACTCCCTGTTCATACAGCGGGCAATATAGACCGGATGAAAATTCAGGCTGTCTCCCAGCATGCCCGTCGTGATCTCCTCGCGGTAATGGGCACGCAGATAAGAGGCGGCTTGCTCGGCGCAAGCGGTGGTCAACGAGACGGTCTGCTCCCGGTGCATGGAGGCGGAGAGCTGCTGCAAGCTGCTTAAGACACGGCTCCCCCCGGTTCTATCTTCAATCCGAAGAAGAGCCGGGGGTTATTTGTGTGCTCACGAAGCTGCCGGAAAGGTCCAAATTCTCACGATTCTGCACAAAAGTCCGAAATGTACACTGCACGGTTAGCAACATAATGCAGGAATACCCTCAAGCTGCACTGTTCGCCGGAAGGGGGGGCTCCTATACTTGGGTCATACATTGGACGGAGCCGCTGAGCGCAGCAGGAGTGTCCAAGCGGAGGCGGGAAATCGGGCGCCGCTGCAACTTATATATAGGTATAGGAGAGTGAAGGCTTTGAGACAGCGCAAACGCAAGAATCGAATGCCGCTAGCCATTGAACTTCCCTTAAAGGGAACGGGTCAGCTGTCATCACAGATGGGGGCCGGCATGAAAAAGAAGAAAAAAGGATTTCTGCATGAGCTAATCCATAACCGTGTTCTTTTTCTGATGCTGCTTCCGACACTGCTGTTTTTTCTGGTGAATTCGTATTTTCCGATGGTCGGAGTTTATTATGCGTTCACTCAATTTGATTTCAATTCCGGACTGTTCGATGCACCGTTCGTGGGCCTCAAAAACTTTGAGTTTCTCTGGAAATCCGGGACATTGGTGAAGCTTACGCTCAATACGATCGGTTACAATCTGGCGTTTATCCTGCTGGGCAACATGCTGGCGATTGTCTGTGCCATTCTGCTCAGCGAGCTGCGCGTCAAATGGTTCAAGAAGCTTACCCAGTCGATCATGTTCCTGCCGTACTTTGTCTCCTTCGTGATCCTGAGCGTTATCGTCTACAATGTATTCAATTATGATAACGGTTTCTTGAATACCCTGCTTGCCCAGTTCGGAGCCGGTCCAGTGGATGTCTACAATAAACCGGTCGTCTGGATCTTCCTCATCATCTTGTTCTATCTCTGGAAAAACCTTGGCTATAGCATGGTAATCTATCTCGCGGCCATTACGGGGATCAGCGATGAGTACTATGAAGCGGCCAAAATTGACGGAGCGCATATTTTCCAGCGGATCTGGTATATCACGGTGCCCATGCTGAAATCGACCTTTGTTGTGCTGCTGCTGTTCTCGCTGGGCAGCATTATGAAAGGGCAGTTTGACCTCTTTTATCAGCTGATCGGTAACAATGGCGTGCTCTACAATACCACGGACATTCTGGATACGTATGTATTCCGGTCACTCAAGGTTACCTTTGATATCGGAATGGCGACTTCTGCGGGGCTGTACCAATCCCTGTTCGGCTTTATCCTGATCATGACGGTGAACTACATTATCCGCAGAATCAATGATGACTACGCGTTGTTCTAAAAGGTGCAATAGGAGGAAAAGAGCATGCATATCAAAGATGACCATTATACAAGGATGCTGCAGGGGCTGGCTTACACCGTAATCATATTAGGTTCACTGGCCTGCCTTATTCCATTCCTGCTGATTATTTCGGCTTCCTTGACTGCCAATGATTCTATCATTAAGGATGGGTATCATTTTATACCGGCGCAATTCTCGCTGGAAGGCTACAAGACGGTGTTCACGTTCCCGGATGAGGTGCTGCGGGCTTATGGTGTTACGCTGTTTACGACGGTGACGGGTACGGTGCTGGGGCTGTTTTTTATGACGATGGCCGGGTATGTGCTGGCACGTAAAGACTTCAAATACCGCAATACGTTTTCCTTCTACATCTATTTCACAACCTTGTTCGGCGGGGGGCTGGTGCCTTGGTACATCATGATGACCAAATATCTGCATCTGACCGATTCGTATGGTGCGCTGATTTTTCCGGGGCTGATGACCCCGTTCCTGATTATTCTGATGAAGAACTTTATCCGCTCGGCCGTTCCTGAGGAACTGTTCGAATCCGCCAAAATTGATGGGGCCGGTGATTTCAAAATCTACTGGCGGATCGTGCTCCAGCTGTCGATGCCCGGCATTGCCACGGTAGGCCTGTTTCTTGCCCTGGCTTATTGGAATGACTGGTTCTCGTCTTCGCTGTTCATCAATGATCCGCATAAATATCAGCTGCAGTTCCATCTGTACAATGTAATCAACTCAGCGGCATTCATTGCTAATATGGGCGCTGGTACGGGTGTCAGCCTGGGAGCCGACCTGCCCACCGAGTCGACCAAGATGGCGATGGCGATTGTCGTTACCGGACCTATTCTGTTTCTGTATCCGTTCATCCAGCGTTATTTTGTAAAAGGCTTGACGATCGGGGCTGTAAAAGGTTAGAACCGTATGGTGGAGCATGCCATTACGGTGTGCCTGCTATCCGGCTAACATAGCGTCATATTCTGATAGATGTGCTGACAAACAAACTTTAGGAGGGTTCATCATGAAAAAGAAAGCAGGCAGAAGATCACTGGTAACGCTTACGACAGCTGCGCTGGCTCTTTCGCTGCTCGCGGGATGCGGCGGCAATAACAGCAGCAACAATAGTGCAAGCAGCGAAACAGACGGTAATGCAGGCACAGCCGTGAAAACAGACAGCAGCACGGCAGCCCCGGCAGATACCGGAATCGACACTTCGAAGAAGGTGGAGCTGCAGTTCTATATGCTTGGGGATGCCCCTAAGGATCTGCCGGTGATTCAAGAGGAAATTAACAAGATGGCTCAGGAAGAACTGAATGCTACCGTTAAATTCAACTATACGAGCTGGACGGATTGGGACCAGAAATATAAGCTGCTGCTGTCTTCCGGCCAGGCGATTGATCTGATTTTTACAGCGGACTGGACGCAGTACCAATCCTATGCGAAACGCGGCGCGTTCCTGGCCATTGATGAATTGCTGCCAAAGGCGGCCCCGGAGCTGCAGAAATTTGTACCTGAGTCCATGTGGGAAGATGTGAAGGTGGATGGTAAAATCTATACGGTTCCTGCAACTTATAAAGAGTATGTGACCAACGGTTTCGTATGGCGGGAGGATCTGCGCAAGAAATACAATCTTCCACAGCCTACCGATATGGCCAGCTATGAGGCCTATATGGACGGTATTGCCAAAAACGAGCCGGATATGATGCCTATGTCCCTCAACAGCGATATCGGCAATAATCTGCACTACATTTATACTGAGCTGAACAAAATGGTTGGAGCGCTGCCTTATGGTATGGGTGTGAAGTATGAATCTCCTGCTACCGTATACACCTACTGGGGTTCCGATGAGCAAAAAGAAGAGCTGAAAACGATGAAACGCTGGGCAGAAAAAGGCTTCATTCCTAAAAACGTGCTGAACATCAAAGACACGATGCAGGACCCGGTCACCTCCGGCAAAGCGGCCAGCATGTTCGGGGATAACCCGACACGCTATAATGACATGAAGATGAAGATCAGTACGACGCATCCCGATTGGGAGCTGGGCTATTATCCGTTCGGGAAAACCACAGGTTATGCTACACCGGTACATCCGATACACAATGGTTTTGCCATTCCCAAGAACAGCAAAAATCCGGAAAGAGCACTCGCTTTCTATCAGAAGCTGGTCCTGGACAAACGGTATAACCAGTTGACGGAATACGGTATTGAAGGCAAGAATTACACCGTGGAAGACGGCTACTACAAACTGGTCGGCACGAGCCAATCTAATGGCTTCTCCCGTGAGGGGATGAATGGCTGGGCGTGGAGAAATCCGGAATTCATGCTGTTCGACAAAGGTTTTGATGGTGTGAAGGCTATCTTCGAAGAACTGGACAAAATTCAGAAGCCTGACCTGTTCCTGGGCTTTGCGGAAGACTATTCCTCGTACCAGGCGGAAAAAGCGGCGCTGGAGCAAGTGGAGAAGCAATACCTCTTCCCGCTTGAGGCAGGCCTTGTGGATGATATTGATAAAGGGCTGGAAACCTTTATGCAGAAGGCTAAGCAAGCCGGGCTGGAGAAGATTCAGGCCGAATGGACGAAACAGTGGAACGCTTATGTGGCGGAGAAAGGGATTAAGTAGTGCAGAGATGCCCCGAAAGCCTATGGCTGGCGGGGCTTTTTGCTGCGCTTTGCTCAGGGGGAAGGCTGAATGTACTTGGAGAGGGAAGGGCATTTTGGTGCTGGGCAGCTGCGTGGAATGTTTGGACTTTCGGCCGCTGGCGCTCCTACAGTTCCAAACTTCCCCTCCGCTGCTTTCACCTTGAGGAGAGTAGAAGAGGCGGCCACTACCGGGACTATCTCGGGCTCGCCCAAATCAGATGAACCATGTTAAGCCAGTAGCTTTCCACCTTATTGATTTTGAGACCCGACTCTTCGATCAGTCCTAAAATGTTTCTTGTATAGTGACAGCCATAAGCACGATATAATAGCGGATTAAGTGTTTTTTGGACAACAGACACCGCAGGGTTAGAGCTGATCCCATGCTCCATGAGAAGAATTTGCCCATTCGGTCTGCACCACCGGTTGATCTTATTCAACACCAGTAATGGATTATCATAACTGCAGAAGGATAACGTAGAAACAATGGTGTCGAATGAATGATCGGAGAAGCTCATTTCTTCAATATCCGAACAAATAAAAGTACCCTCAATATGGTGATGTTGTGCCGCCCGTTTGGCTTTCTCTAGCATCGCCTCACTAAAGTCAGTTGCGGTAACCTTTATGTCTGGAGGATAAAACGGGAAATTCGCACCTGCCCCCACGGCAAGCTCAAGCACCTCGCCCTTCGCATGACTTAAAAGCTGTTGGCGCCAACGTTTTTGTTGCGGATCTTCTCTTTTGTTATCATATTGGTTTGCCTGCTTATCAAAAATACGTATTAGCTTCTGCTTCTCCACCGATCTCCCACCTTGCAATTGAACTTGGAACTTTCCCTGTTAAAGTCTATTTCGCCAAAAGGCTCACGTTACCTTTTTTTGTAACTGATCTGCCCTTACTTCAATAAAGAGGCTTGCAGAACGCTTTCTTTTTGCGCAAAAAGAAACAGGGGCATCCCAGCAGCCATTTCATGGCTTTTGAGGCAGCCCCTGTTTTCACGCGTTTTTGGAACGCCGGTAATCGGTGGGGGTGGTGCCGAAGCTGCGCTTGAACATCCGGTGCAGGTAGGAGCTGCTGGTAAAGCCGCAGCGCTCGGCGATGATAGTTACCGGAAGATCGGTACTCTCCAGCAGGCTGCATACTTCACGCATGCGCACCTCCAGAATGGTGTCCACGATGCTGGACATGGTCTGCTGCTTGTATAGCCGGCTGATATAGATCGGGGACATATCAAGTTCGTACGCGATCTGGTTCAGGCTAAGGTTCGGCTCCATATAATTCTCGTTTATTTTCTGATTAATCATGAGGATCAGATCATGCTGCTTGGAGCTTTTTTTCTCAGCGAGCTGCTCCCGCATTTCACTGAACAGCACGAAGAAGGCTTCTTCCAGTTCAGCAACGGTTTCTACGGAATCCAGAGCGGGCAGCCCTGATGTCCCGTCACATTGTAAACGGTTACGTTTTTGGACGGTACTGATGATTTCTTTGATCGTCACACTGAGCCTGGACAATGCTAATTGCACGGTATGGAACGGATAAGATTCCGCTTCACGGAGGATGGCGCTGAAATGCTCCTGGGCGTCCTCCACTTTGCCGCTCATCAGAGCGTCGATAAGTTTCTTTTCCTTCTCGGTAGGATAGTGGTAGGTATTGGCCTGCAGACTGCTAACGGCCTGGGCGCTGATGATGCAGCCATGCCCGTAGAACAGACGATGATTTGAAGCTTCCCGGACCTGCTTATACAGCTGATGCAGCTGCAGGGCATTCCGGTCAATATGGCTGTAGGTAAGGGTGAGGCTCACTTTCAGATAATCCGAGCAGGCCTGCTGAATCTGCCGCAGCAGCGTCTCGATCAGTCCTGTATCGGTGTATTCTACCGGATCAATGATATTCAGCAGCACCAGTATGCCGTCATCATTCATATCTACGGTCTCGACACGGTAAGTCTGGCCGCAGATTTCCGAAGCGATGTTCATAATGGCAAATTTGTAGGCCAGCAAATAAGAGGATCTGGCTTCCCTGAATTCATTATAGTTGTCAATCCGCAGCAGGATGAGGCGGTAATCGTCATTGAACGTAAAGTGAATGCCAAGCTGCCTCAGCTTCTCCACCTGCTGCATGGATTGCAGCGGCTTTAACCCCAGCACCAGATCGCGCACCGTATTTTGTCTAATCATAAACATGCTGTCACGTTTTTCGCTTTCGAGAATATTCATCTCGCTGACGATCCGGTGAATGGGCAGGTACAGCCTTTTGGACATGATCCAGGACAGCCCGATGCCTCCCACCAGAATAATGACGGCAATGAGCAGGGTAGCGTTCCGGATGTTGTCGGTCTGCTCGGTGATGATGTCATACGGTGTGATCCGCACATACTGCCAGCTTAAAGCATCCGGGGCGGTATAAGAAATCAGTGAATTCACTCCTGCAAATTTGCCGATAAAATAACCTGCGGAGTCGCCCTTGACCTTCTGGTCGATCCAGCGGGTTTCCTCCGGGGAAAGCTCCTGCTGCTCCAGGCTGTTGCTGGACAGGAAGGCGCCATGGTCTGCCAGGATAAAGGTTGAGCTTTTGGAATCTATAGAACTGGTAATCTCTTTGTTGATCCAGGGCGCGGAGATGTTCACAATCACTGCTGAATTAATCGCCCGGTCCCAACCGATGGCATCAAAGCATAGAAAGGTATAGGCCCGGACCTGATCGTCCTCCTCGGCACCATTGGAATAGACCCGCGGAATCGGCATAAACGGCTTGTATTCCTCATAGTGGTTCAGGATGTCCAGAATGTTCTTATCCACCAGTTCCTGTTCGGTAAAAACACCGTTTTGTCCGCTGGAGGAGGCAATATAGAGTTTTTCGCTTTTCGGATTATAGACATAAATGGATTCAATGTATGGCATCGAACTTAAGTAATTACCAAGCTCGGACATTGCGGCCGTGACGTCGTAAATATCCGGCTTGTCGTAAAGTACAATTTTGGAGACGGTGCTGTTACGGTAGATTTGAAAGGAAAGCGATTGTGCAGCATCGTTCATGTTTACAACCTCTCTGCTTGTTTTGGTGAGGTCGCTAAGGTCGGAGCGGAAGGCCTGCGTCTTTTCGACGCCAATATAGTAGTTGTAATAAATGATCGTGGAGACGAGGAAGGTTAAGGACACACATAACGTCATACTGACTAATATTTTGCTGTACAGTGCTCTTTTGTTGCCAATCTTATTCAGTCTCATTGACATCCCCCTGACTTCATTGTCTGTACTGGCGATATAAGCCCTCTCTATATTGTTCACAGTATAATTATAAACTTCACCCTATGAACAGAACAGTAGAGCAAGATTACAATAGTGAACAGGATGAATTGCCAGGGAGTGAACAAATCCAATATCTGTGTACAAAAGCTACTATATACGCATGATCTATTGAAAGTGAACTCCACCAGTTATGTGCATGGGATCAGACAGATTTGTTGATATTTCTTTCATTCCGCTGGCAGTACAATACGTTGTATATACCGTTAATCAACAATTTAGGGATTAAACTGCCTGAAGGCAAGGCAGTGCCTGACTACGGATGGAGGAAATAAAGATCATGAGTGCACACAAGCAGGAGAGTTATGATGTGGTTGTCTGCGGGGGCGGGCTGGCGGGAGTCTGTGCCGCCATCGCCGCAGCCAGGCAGGGGGCCAGCACCTGCCTGATTCAAGACCGGCCGGTGCTGGGCGGCAACAGCTCCTCGGAAATCCGGGTGACTCCACATGGTGCGGCGCAATTTCACGCGTATGCCCGGGAAACAGGTATTATCTCTGAACTGCTGATCGAAGAGCGTGCCGCCAATCATGAACCTATACGGGAAAACGGCTGGACGAACAGTGTATGGGATATGGCCCTCTATGATATGGCTATCCGCACTCCGAATCTGACGGTGCATCTGAATTCGACGGTTACGGCGGTGGAGAAGCATGAAACGCGGCGGCTCTCGGCGGTTAAGGTGCGGGTAGCGAATGCAGATACGATGATGACCATACAGGGCAAGGTATTCATCGACTGCACAGGCGACGCCGTGGTTGCTGACCAGGCAGGCTGCGAATGGCGCTGGGGCTCGGAGAGCCGGGAGGAGTTCGGGGAGCCGCATGCACCGCTTGCCGCCAGTACGGATACGATGGGCAGCTCGATCCATTTTAAGGCCAAAGATATGGGCCGGGAGGTTCCTTTTCGGGCACCGGATTGGGCAGTCCGGTATGACGACCCGGCTTATTTCTATGAACAGGGAAGACATTTCTATGATTTGGATGCAGGTTATTGGTGGATTGAAATCGGGGTGCCCTGGAATACGGTGTACGACAATGAACAGATCCGGCATGAATTAACCCGCCATGTGCTGGGCATCTGGGATTGGATCAAGAATAAGGACCCGCTGCTGAGAGAGAAGGCGGCCAATTATGCGCTGGACTGGGTGGGGCAGGTGCCGGGGAAAAGAGAAAGCCGCAGGGTAATGGGGCGTTATCTATTGACCGAGCATAACCCGGCAGGCCGTACGGTATTCGCGGATGAGATCGCCTACGGCGGCTGGTTCATCGACCTGCACAGTGCCGGAGGTTTGCTTGCGGCGACGGCTGAGCCCTCCAGTGCAGAAGGCTACACGGAGACAAGCGATTATGCGGTTCAGAGCTACTGCGGACCGTATGGCCTGCCGCTGCGGATGCTGATCGCGAAGGATATGGATAATCTGCTGATGGCGGGACGCAACATCAGCGCTACGCACGCGGCGCTTGGCACAGTGCGTGTGATGGGGACGACCGCGCTGCTGGGGCAGGCCGCCGGAACGGCGGCGGCTGTCGCCCTGAAGCGCGGAACCGAGGTGTGCGGACTGGAGGCGGAAGGCGTCCGCGAGGTGCAGCAGTCGCTGCTGCGCCAAGGCTGTTTTCTGCCGAACTGCCGTGGCGCAGACCCCGGGGACCTTGCCCGGGCGGCGGATATCCGGGCCAGCAGCGAGGCCCGGGTCTTCGGGGCAGGACCGGAGAGCAGGGACGGCTCCGGCGGTTTCAGCGCGGCCAGGCCCGCACCGCCGCAGGGCGGAGAGCCGTTGTCCAGCCTGCGCGGGCAGTGGATTGCCATCGGCAGACCGGAGATCAGCAAGCTGTCCGTCTGCCTCAGCAATGACTCCGGCATAGAGCAGACGGTTAAAGCAGCGCTGCTGCCGGTGGATTCGATCTGGGACTACAACTGCGGTGTCGGTAAACCGCTGGCGAGCGGAACGCTCAAGGTTCCGCCCGGGCAAATGCAGTGGGTAGCCTGGGAGGTGGGGCTGGGTCCGCAGGATGGGCTGTCCGCCGGGCAATACATCCGGCTGGAGCTGGCAGAGAATCCGCAGGTGGAATGGCATATGGCCGGGATGGTCATTCCGGGCCATACCTCGGCTTATGAGATGGGGCCGTCCAGAATGCGCCGCTACCGGGATGGGGGGACGTTAAGCTTCCGCATTGATCCACCGCAGCCGTGTTACAGTCCAGCCAACGTCACCACAGGGATAACCCGTCCCTATGACTATACGAATGTGTGGCGTTCCGATCCGTCAGAGCCGCTGCCGCAATGGCTGGAGCTGCAGTGGGAGGATGCGCAGTGGATCGAAACAGTAGAGCTTACGTTTCCCGGCCATCTATTCCGCGAGTATCATTTGTATGAGCCGTTCTATCGTGATCCGCAGTGTCCCAAAGACTACTGCATTGAGATTTGGATTGCAGGGAACTGGCAGCCGGCGGTCACCGTTTATGACAACTATCAATGCCGCCGCCAGCATGTTCTGCCGGAAATGGTCAAGACAGATCGATTGCGCATAACAGTTCAGTCCACGAACGGTGATCCCAGCGCTGCGATTGCCGAGATCCGCTGCTACGCCTGATCATACATGCTCCAGTGCCGAACGCCGGCAGAAGCATATTGAATTTGGGCAAGCTGTGCTAAAATTTGGGGTATCAAGCAGTAAATATCCAACGGATAGCCGGAAGGAGAGAGGGTATGGGCAGAAGATTAAGCTGGTTGTGGCCTGCAAGCTTAAAAAACCGCTTGTTTATCTCTATTCTGCTGTTCGTGCTCATTCCCTCTGCATTCCTGCAGACCCGCAGCATTACGAAGCTGGAGACGATGATGAAGGACAATATCTCCCAGCAAAATACAGCTCAGCTTGCCTTCCTCAAGAACAACATCGAAAGCCTGAAATTCGGCGTGCTCGGTGCGATGCTGCAGCTTGAGCGTGATCCTAATCTGAAGGACCGCCTGGGCCGGAACGGACAGGAGAGCGGGGAAGACCGCAAGCTGCAGATTGAGAACACACTGTTGCTGGTGAAGCAAAGGCTGATGAATGCGGTGGTTCCCGTTCATATTACGCTGCTAGACAAGCAGGGACAGGTATACAACACGCTGGAGGAGGGCTTAACGGTCCTGCCGGTCCGCGGGAGCGAGATCTTGCAGCAGCCTGGATTCTCTGCACTGGTAAGCTCTTCCGAGTCTTACCTATGGAACGTCCACGAACCGGATTATCTGTTGTCGAGCGCACTGCCGGGTACACAATTGTTCTCCCTGTTTGCCAAGCTGCAGGATACGGGCGGCGGAACCTTCGCTTACCTGCGTATTAGTCTCGACATGAAAACCTGGCTGAACTCCATCACCAACGGATTCCAGGTGAAGCAGACATACTACCTGCTGGATGGGAAAGGGCAGCCTATTCTGATGGAGCGCAATGACCGCATCGCCCAGCAGCTGCATGGGATGCTGGCGGCGTTCAAGCAGGATTCCGCCCGTTATTTTACCGATCCGAACGGCCTGTTCATCTATAACGGCATTTATCTGCCCAATATGGATTGGTATCTCATCAACCGCTTTCCACTAGAAGCGCTCTCCGGCAATATTGAGGCGATGAAGCGGCAGGTGATGGTGTCGCTTTTGGTCACAGGAGCCATCTTTGTCCTGATCATGTATGCTATCGTGTCTTCCACAGTCCGTCCGCTGCACAATTTGCAGAAAAAAATGAGCGAACTTGTCGACAAAAATTTAAATGTCAGCATTCCCGAACGTAAATATAGAGGTGAGCTGCTGAGTCTGGCCCGCGCCTTCAATCTGATGACTGGCGATATCCGGAAGCTTATAGAGCGGCTGCGCATGGAGGAACGGCAAAAGGAGGCGATCCGCTTCCAGATGCTGATGTCACAAATGAATCCGCACTTTTTGCTGAACACGCTGAATACAATCAAGTGGAATGCCCGGGGCCACGGTGATACCGGTACCTCGGAGATCTGCCAGAATCTTGGAAAGCTGCTGGAGTCAGGACTAAACAGTGATGCCGATCTGGTCTTCTTAAAAGAAGAAATAGAGTTGATCCGGGCCTATGTCTATATCCAGTCCTTCCGCTATGACCACCGGTTCACTGCCGATTACCGGATCGGCGAGGGGCTGGATTATGCGCTGATTCCCAAATTCAGCCTTCAGCCGCTGGTGGAGAATGCAATTTATCACGGTCTGGTGCACATGAAGGATGGTGGAAGGATCACCATTCTGATCATCGGCACGGGTGACAGGCTGCGGGTGGAGATCGGGGACAACGGACAGGGGCTGGAGCAGGGGGCGGCTGCCTCGGGCAAGAGACGGCGCAAGGGCATCGGACTCAGCAACCTGAGAGAACGGATTCTGCTGCTGTACAAAGGCCGGGGGGAGCTGTATCTCCTGCCGTTGCCGCAGGGAACAGTTGCTGTACTGGATATTCCGCTGCTGAATTCATCGCCTTATGAAGAGGGGGATCACCATGTGGAAAATACTTCTGGTTGAGGATGAGCCGTTCGTCCGCCGCTCGATCCGCCAGGCGATACGATGGGAGGAGCATGGGTTCACCATTGCCGGTGAAGCATCGCACGGGCAGGAGGCGCTGGAGATGATGGCAGAGCATCAACCAGACATTGTGGTATCAGATATATTTATGCCCTACATGGATGGCCTGGAGCTGCTGCAGGCCGCACGCGCCAAGGGTTTCGAAGGCTCATTCATCATGCTAACCTGCGCAGGAGAATTTGAATACGCCAGGCTGGCGCTGGAGCACGGCGCTTCCGGCTATATCCTCAAGCTGTCCATGAGTGATGAGGAACTGCTGCAGGCGCTTAATAAGGCCAAGGCCGGGCTGGTGAAGCAGGCAGAGCAGCAGGACCGCTTGCAATGGCAGTCCTTCCACGAATATGCCGATTGCCTGTGGCGGGAAATGTACGGCAAAGAGCTGTACCCTTACGAGGCGGGCAAACTGGAGGGATTCCGCCGGCTGCTGGAGGCTTCGCCTGGACTGCTGCTGGTTTCTGTATTGAACGGTTCCCGTCCGCTGCAGGTTGAGGAGCTTCAGCATCTGCTGCCTCCAGGGGCTGGTGAAGCTGTGCGCAGCTGCCGGTTTAATCATATGGGGCAGACGACGTTTTTTGTCTGGCCCGGAGAAGCGGCTCGCGGTGCAACGGCGCAGCTCCGTGGACCCATTCGTGAGACGGCGTATGAGGGGCTCCCCGTCATCTGCCGATCCATAACATCTGCCTCCGGGTTGACGGCCGGCTGGCTGCTGAATTTATCCATGCTGGACCGCCACTATTATGGCTGTGTCCAGCCTGCTCGTTTCCCGGAAGCCGTGCCCGGGCTTACCCCTGAATCGTTATCCGTTCCGTGGGAACAGGAGCACGAGGTGATCAGCTGCTTTGAGCGCCTGGAGGTGAAGGAATGCTCCGGCAAGCTTGAGCAGCTCTGGGCCTTCATGCAGACAGCCAACATGCCGATGGCGTCTGTGAAAGAGACGGCGGAACGTCTGGACAAACTGTTTGCACGGATTAGCGGAAAGAACGCGGAACCGCCTGGACCGCTGCTTGATGCTGAGCGCCACTCCGGCCTGCTGGAGCAGATGGACCGGCGGATGCGTGCATACGCCAAGGGTCTCAGCAGGGTGCGTCTGCCGGAGACAGACCATCCCGAGATCAATGCAATGATCCGCTATCTGCTGCAGCACTATGACCAGGACATCTCGCTGCAGGCAATGGCCCATTACGTCAAGATGGATGAGAATTATTTGAGCGGGCTGTTCAAGAAAAAAACCGGGCAGACCTTTATTAACTATTTGCAGCATATCCGGGTGAATGAAGCAAAGTTCTATCTGGAGCAGACCGGGCTCACGGTGGCTGAAATCGGAGAGCGTGTCGGTTTCGCCAACCCCAGCTACTTTTTCAAAATCTTTAAACGCTGGACCGGACTGACGCCCAATGAACACAGGCTGCAGCGAAAGGGTCAGGAAGCCAATTCATAGATCCCGGCGGAGTGTCCCGAAATCCGGGTAGACCTTTCTCAGCTCCCGCTGCTTCACTCATGCCAACTCGAAAAAACGAACCCGTCCTCCGCTTTATTACGGAATACGGGATCGTTTTTTTGTTCAAAGATAATTTATATGTTTCACGCTATAAATTATCCTTCTATTTCTCGCTGAAGCGGATACCGTCCTTTTGAGGACGGCAAAGCCGTTTCCACTTGTGTCCCGCTTGCAGGCCCAATCTTAAAATCGTGCACTGAATCGCTGAGATATGAAGATTACGCCAGTCCGCAGCCATCCGCTATGCTATAAGCAGGCCAAAGAAATAGACGGAGAGGTTGAGTATATGGAACAATCTGTTGTCACTACAAGAAGAAAAGCGGGCAAGTGGTCCATGCGCCGCACATGGGCAGGAATTTGGGGAATGAAGACATTCTACCTGATGCTGCTTCCTTGCCTCATCTGGTATTTCATTTTTAAGTATCTGCCCATGTATGGTGTCGTCATTTCGTTCAAGGATTATAATTTTACAGACGGTATTCTGAACAGCCCTTGGGCTGACCCCTGGTATAAATATTTTAAAATGTTTTTTGATTCCCCATACTTCTCACAGCTGATGACCAATACGCTGCTGATCAGCCTCTACAAGCTGGTGTTTGGCATGCTGCCGTCGATTATCCTGGCGATTCTGATCCATGAATGCCGGATAACCTGGCTGAAACGCTGGGTTCAGACGCTAAGCTATATGCCTCATTTCCTGTCGTGGATTATCATCTACGGGATCTCGGTAGCTTTCTTTTCGGAAACGACCGGGCTGGTTAACCGCTGGATCACGGAAGGCGGAGGGTCGAGCATCCCTTTTCTGAACTCGACGGAATGGTTCCGCAGCATGCTCGTCTCAACAGAAATCTGGAAGGACCTCGGCTGGGGCGCGATCATCTACTTGGCGGCGATCAGCAGTATCGACCCGACGCTGTTTGAAGCGGCAAAGGTGGACGGAGCCAGCCGGCTGCGGATGATCTGGCATATTACACTGCCGGGGATCCGGGGGGTAATCATGCTGCTCCTGATTCTCAAGATTGGCAGCATCATGGATGCCGGCTTCGAGCAGATTTATGTCTTTTATCATCCGCGTGTATATGAGGTTGGCGATATTATCGACACCTGGGTGTACCGTACCGGACTGGAGCAGATGAATTTCAGCCTGGCAACAACAGTCGGACTGTTCAAATCCGTCATCGGCTTCGTGCTGGTGGTCGGTGCCAATAAACTGGCCAAAAGATGGGGGGGCGGAATATGGTAAGCGGAAAATCGGATAGAATCTTCAACACGCTGGTCTATATCCTGCTTGCGGCAGTGGCGGCACTTTCAATTTTTCCGCTGCTCTACGTGATTTCGATGTCACTGACCCCGTACAGCGAGGTTATTAAGAACGGGGGGTTCGTGGTCATTCCCCGAAACATATCCTTTGAGGCGTATCACCGGATTTTGACGGATCCCGCGCTTGGCCGATCCATGCTAATTACGGTGCTGGTGACTACGGCAGGCACCACCATTAATATGATTCTGACTACGCTGGCCGCTTATCCGCTCAGCCGGAGGAATTTGCCGGGACGTACGTTCTTTCTGCTCTTCATCGTCATTACGATGTTGTTTAACGGCGGTCTGATTCCTACCTATCTGGTTGTCCGTTCGCTGGGTATGCTGGATACGATTTGGTCACTCATTGTTCCGGGAGCGATTGCTACCTTTAATGTTTTGATTATGAAAAGCTTTTTCGAGAGCCTGCCGGAGGAACTGTTCGAATCGGCCCGGATGGACGGGGCCAAGGAGTTCCGGATCTTGTGGCAAATTGTGATCCCGCTCTCCATTCCGTCAATGATGACGGTCGGACTGTTCTATATGGTCGGCCATTGGAACTCCTTTTTCTCAGCCGTTCTGTACATTACCGATACCCATCTGCATCCGCTGCAGGTAGTGATCCGCAACATGCTGCTGCTCACCCAATCCAATGAGCTGCAGGCAGAAGTGACAGTGCCTACAGCGGCCATGCAAATGGCGGCCGTTATTGCCGGCAGTCTGCCGATTATCGTGGTGTACCCGTTCATACAGAAGCATTTCACCAAAGGCATGCTGCTGGGAGCCATTAAGGGATAAGGCGGAGCCCCGCAAGGGGTTCCAATTCATTCATAAGCTAGTGCAAGGATAAACTTCTTACAGAAGGCAGGGGTTCAAAATGAAGCAGAGAAACAAACGATTCACGGCTTGGGTCACGGTGGCAGCGGCAACAGCGATGATTGGCGGATGCGGCGGCGCGGATAAAGCACCCGCAGCAACGGAGGGCGGGAATGCAGCTGCGCCCTCAGGTCCGGTGGAGCTTGAAGCGGCAGAGATCAGCTGGGGCACGAGCCTGCCGGCAGACGATTTTATTAAGAAAGCACTGGATGAACAATTGGGAACAAAACTGAAGCTGACACTGGTAGGCGACCAGAGCGATTATGAAAATCAGATGAATGTGCGCGCTGCCTCCAACAACCTGCCTGATTTACTGATGGCTACGAGCAAGGCGCACCTGCAGAAGCTGGCCCAATCCGGTTCGCTGCTTGATCTGACATCCTATATGGAGAAGCTGCCGGAATACACCGCCTTTGTCGGTGAGGAAGTGCTGAAGAAGGGCATAGTGGACGGCAAGCAATATGCGCTGCCCAAAGCGGGACAGTCCATTTCCTACACTTACTGGATTCGGAAGGATTGGCTGGATAATCTGAAATTGCAGCCGCCGACTACAGTCGATGAACTGTTCGAAGTTGCTAAAGCGTTTACAACCGAGGACCCCGACAAGAATGGCAAAAATGACACCTTTGGACTGTCCGGCACGAACTTTCAGACCTTTGAGCCGATTTTCGGCGCTTACGGGATTACGAATATTTTCGACACCTCGCAATTATTTGTCCGTGATGGCAAGGTTGTAAGCACGTTCTACCAGCCGGAAATGAAAGACGTGTTGGCGAAGCTCAAGCAGTTTCTTGATGCCGGGGTCGTAGACCCGGAGATTGTCAGCAACAAGGGCACAATGGCGATCGACAAAGCTTTTCAGGGCAAAGTGGGCATTATTAACACAGAATGGGCGCAAATTATGAAGGATGACAAGGTTGAGGTGTGGAAAGGCGCAAATCCAAAAGCGGAATGGCTGCAGCTGGCGCCGCCCAAGGGGCCGACGGGGATTCAAAATGCCAACTCCCTCAACATCGGTGCTTCCAGCGGGTTGTGGGTCATCCCGAAGAAGCTGGAAAATGAGCCGGATAAGCTGAACAAGGTGCTGGAATTGTTGAACTACGTATCCACGCCTGAAGGCAACCGTCTGGTCCAATACGGAGTGCAGGATACCCACTACACGCTGGATGGAGACAAGGTCGCCATTACGGACAAAGGACGCTCGGATGCTTCTTTCACCTGGTTGTACCAGTTCACGGGCCGCCCAGAAACCGAATATCTCAAGACGAAATTCAGCAATTTGGCCACCTTTATTGATTTCGAGGCCGGACTGCCGCGGATTCAGACGCTGGATGGTTTTGTGTCCAGTCCGCAGGGCTATAATCCCGCAGATGCCAACCGGTTCATTGAGGAGGAAATGATCAAATTCATCTATGGCAAGGCCAAAATAGAGGACTATGACAAATTCCTCAGCACACTGGAAGGAACATTCAGCTACAAAAATTACCTCGACACGGCGGTTGCCCAACTAAAGGAGCTGGGTTACGGGGAGTGACCGTTACACCCTGTAAGGGTGCTTGCGTTCCATCAGACCAAAAGACAGGAAGCTAAATCGCTTCCTGTCTTTTGGTCTTTATTTCATTTACTCTTCATCCGGAAGGTCCGGGGGGAGAGGCCGACCTCTCTTTTGAACATATTGCAGAATTGGGCATCGTTTACAAACCCTGCCGCAGCTGAAACCTCAGCGATTTGCATTTGGGTATGAAGCAGCAGTGATTTCGCATAATTGATCCGCTTTGACAGAAGATAACGGTGCGGAGAATGCCCGAATCTTTCCTTGAATAAATGCCGGAACCTGTCATAGCTGTAGCCGGACATTTCTGCGAGCGATTGAACCGAAAGCTTATGGCGGTAATGCTCGTCCATATAGTTCAGAACATACTGCATCTGATCCTCTGAAGGAGATGGCGTATGTCCCGTGCCAAGCAGCCGCAGCAGATGAACGATGATCTCACTCATCTGCAGATTCATAAGCTCGGTGTAACCATCCCGTTTGCGGGAGAACTCCTCTTTCATCCGCAGCATGATCTGCAGCACGGTCTGATCCTTGTCGTCGTCATAGACTCCGGCTAAAGCGCGGAGATTTGGATGGCCGCAGATAAACCCTACGAACAGAACATCCGCCTCCGGCGTGTGTTTCTCATCATGCTTAAAGTTGGGCGGGATCAGCGCGAATGAATAGGGCCGGAAATGATAGTTGCGGGTCCCCACATTCGAGGAACCAAGCCCCTGGATGTAATAAATCAGTTCGAAGCATTCATGCTGATGCGGAGGGATATAAGTATTAGCTTCATGATCTGCACTTACAATATATAGGACTCGATCCATTGTGATCCTCCGTTATTCTGTCATTTAGCCGAATCGTGCAAAAACCTGACCGAATCCATATAAATATTTGCTGCCTTATTTGTTATGATCGTATCAATTAAACCGAAGATTCGCAACCAGACTGGCCATCTCGTTCGGGAATTACCCGGTTTTTCAAGATTTGTATCCATGTAATGTTTGCTTTTGAAAGTAATTCACTAATTTTCATAGTTTTTATGAATTTGCCGAAACTCAACGGGGTCATCGCTATAACACAAAACGTGCAATTGGGACATTCAGCCATTTCTTTAAGGTAAACCAACTACAAACAGGGGTGTGAACAAAAATGAAAAAGAACGTTCTTGCTTTATTGTTGCTCATGGTAATGGTACTTGTCACGGCTTGCGGAAATAATACGTCCGGCAAAGGAAATACAGCAAATCCCGCAAATGATGCAGAAGGCGGAGAAGCGGCTGCAGGGGACAAGCTCAAGGTCGTGCTGCTGATTCCGGGAACGCTTGGAGATAAATCATTTTTTGACGCGGCCAATAAGGGTCTGCAGAAGGTGAAGGATGAGCTTGGTGCGGAAACCAAGGTTGTAGAAATGGGAACCGACAAGACGAAATGGGAGCCTACGTTTAACGATATCGCCGCCGAGGATTGGGATGTTGTCATTTCAGGCGGATCGGAAATTACAGAGATGTTCAATGCAACGGCTGAAGCCAATCCGGATAAAAAATTCATCAACTATGACACGGACATCGAAGAAGCACCTGCCAATATGTACAACATGTCCTATTCCACCAATGAAGTATCCTTCTTGGCTGGTGCAGCAGCAGCATTGGCTACGCAATCCGATATGCCGAATGCGAATAAGGAGAACATCATCGGGTTTGTAGGCGGAATGGATATTCCCGGAATCAATGCTTTCCTGGTAGGTTACATTCAGGGCGCGCAATATGTTGATCCTGAAGTGAAGGTGGCTGTATCCTATGCGGGCGATTTCGTGAACCCGGCAAAAGGGAAAGAGCTGTCGCTCATTCAATACAACTCCGGCGTGGACATCATCTTCAACGTAGCGGGCGGAACAGGGCTTGGAATCTTCGATGCTGCCAAAGAAAAGACCAAATATGCCATCGGCGTCGATTCCGACCAAGCGATGCTGCTGAAAGATACAGACAACGACAAAGCCAACCTGATCGTTACATCCGCGATAAAAAAGATCGACAGTGCCATCCTTGGAGCAGTGAAGAAGCTGCAGGACGGAACGCTTGAAATGGGCAAACGTGATGTGCTCGGCTTTGTGGAAGACGGCGTGGGCATTGCAGAGAACGAGATCTATAAAAGCGTCTACCCGGCTGACCTGCAGGCCAAAGTTGAAGAAGTGAAGCAGAAGCTCATCAACAAAGAGATTACTGTAGACAATGCAATGGGCATGGAAACCTCGGAAGTTGAAGCTATCCGTAATGCCGTTAAACCTTAATCGGATTTAAGATTTAACATGTTAACTCATGCAGTTGGAATTCTTCCGCAAGAAGATTTCCAGCTGCCTATTTTTGCAGACACCTAAGTTGAAAGGCGTTGATGACCCATGCAGAACGCTCTGCTGGAAATGCGGGGAATTACCAAAGTATATCCAAATGGCGTCGTTGCAAACAAAGACGTTCACTTTTCTCTGCGTGAAGGAGAGATCCATGCGATTGCTGGAGAGAATGGGGCCGGCAAATCGACCCTGATGAAGATCATGTTCGGGATGGAAGAGCCGAGTGAAGGCGAGATCTACATCAGGGGTGAAAAGGTGAAGCTGCAATCCCCCCAAGACGCGATTGACCGGGGCATTGGCATGGTTCATCAGCATTTCATGCTGGTGCCTTCCTTTACCGTAGCCGAGAATATGGTGCTTGGCATGGAGCCGCACAAAGGCGTGAGCTTTAACTACAACGAGGCCGTGCGGTTGACCGAAGAGACGGCGCGTAAATATAATCTCGCGGTGAATGCCAAAGCCAAGGTCGAGGATCTTACCGTCGGCATGAAGCAGAAGGTGGAGATTCTGAAGGCACTGGTGCGCGGTGCCAAAATCCTGATCCTGGACGAGCCGACAGCGGTGCTGACTCCGCAGGAAACGGAAGAGCTGTTCCATGAGCTGCAGCAGCTTAGGGAGCAGGGTCATACGATTGTGTTTATTTCGCACAAGCTGAAGGAGGTCAAAGCGATCTGCGACCGGATTTCGATCATGCGCGGCGGCAGAAGCGAAGGCGTCTTTCAGACGAAGGATGTAACGGAGCAGGAAATTTCGCGGCTGATGGTGGGCCGGGATGTGGTCCTGAAATATGACAAGGACAACGTGGCTCTTGGGAACTCCGTGCTTTCGGTAGAGAGCCTGGGTGTCCATGACAGTCAGGGCAAGGCGCTACTGTCAGACATTAATTTCTCTGTCCGCGCAGGGCAGATTGTCGGAATCGCCGGAGTGGAAGGCAATGGGCAGTCGCAGCTGATTGAGGCTCTGACAGGCGGACTTCGCGGAGTGTCTTGTACCGGATCAGTCAAGGTAAAAGGGACGGAGGTCCGGGAATCAGATATTCGTGACATCCGCAGCCTGGGCGTTTCTTATATCCCGGAGGACCGGATGCGGCAGGGCTCAGCCGGGGAGGCGAGCATTTCCGATAACCTGATCTCTACCCGTTACCGCTCCAAGGATATGAATAAAGGGCCTCTTCTGCATGGCTCCAGAATTGCCAGCCTGGCCGCGTCACTGGTAGAGGAGTTCAAAGTGCGCTGTTCAGGACCGCAGCAGCCGATTGCCATGCTGTCGGGAGGAAATATGCAGAAGGTTGTAGTGGCGCGGGAATGTTCGACCGGACCGGAGCTGCTGATTGCCGAGCAGCCGACCCGGGGCGTGGATATCGGCGCGGCCCAGTTCATTCACCAGAAGCTGCTGGAGCTGCGTTCCGGCAGCTGTGCCATTGTGCTGGTGTCGGCGGACTTGAATGAAATTCTGGAGCTGAGCGATCAGTTGCTCGTGATGTATGAAGGTCAGATTGTTGCCTGCTTCGATGAGCCTTCTAAGGTCAGCGAAGAGGAGCTCGGACTATATATGCTGGGGATCAACCGGCAGGATAAGCAGCACACCGGGAGGGCCGAAAACCATGTTTAAAGTCAAATATTTTGAGGCAATCCGAACTACAGCGGTCATATTGATTGCCCTGGTCATCGCCTTTATGATCATCTCGCTGGTCAGTGACCAGCCGCTCAAGACGATTGGCATTTTCTTATGGGAGCCTATTTCCACGAAAGGGCATATCGGCAACGTGATCGAGATGGCCATTCCGCTGATGTTCACGGGTCTGGCCGTCTCCCTGCTGTTCCGGGCCAATATGTTCAACCTTGGTGCTGAAGGAATCTTTTATTTCTCCGGGGTAGTGACCTCGGTGCTGGCGGTCCATTTGACCCTGAACAGCTGGATTCATCCGCTTGTGGCGATTGCAGCCGGTTCGATTGTAGGTGCTTTGCTGTCGGCGATTCCCGGAATTCTCAAGGCCAAGTGGAATGCCAACGAACTCGTTACCTCTTTAATGTTCAACAATATCCTGTTCGGGATTGGCCTGTATCTGCTCAACTATCATCTTCGTGATGCCAAGGCATTCGCCAACGTTTCTTTTAAATTCGAGAAGACGGCGCAGCTGGATAAAATCTTTCAGGGAACCCGGATTCATACCGGCCTTATTATCGTGCTGGTGCTTATTGTGCTCGCCCATCTGTTCCTTTACAAAACCAAGTGGGGCTATGAGCTGCGGATGACCGGTGTGAACCGGGAGTTTGCCCGCTACTCGGGAATGAAGACCGCCAAGGTCATCATCCTCGTCCACCTGATTGCAGGATTTATCGCCGGCATGGGCGGATCGGTGGAGGTGCTGGGGATGTACAACCGGTTCCAGTGGACCTCACTGCCGGGTTACGGTATGGACGGTGCACTTGTTGCGATGCTGGCCAAAAATAACCCGCTGTCCGTGATTGCCTCGGCGCTTTTCCTTGCGTATATCCGTATTGGAGCGGATCTGATGGCACGCCTGTCCGATGTGCCTTCCGAGATGATCTCGATCATCCAGGCTGTCATTATTCTGCTGATTTCCGCTGAACAGTTCCTGAAATTCTGGAAAAACCGGATGCTGCTGAAGGAGGCGAAAAATAACGCATGAACAGCCTGCTGGATGTTATTTTTACCACGGACTTTGCGTTCTCTCTGCTGCGTGTAACGACGCCAATTCTGTTCGCCGCGCTGGGTGCGCTGATCTCAAACCGGGCGGGGATTATCAATATCGGGATGGAAGGGATCATGCTGGTGTCCGCCTTGGCCGGTGTTATTGTAAGTGCCTATAGCCACAGTGCCTGGATAGGGCTGCTCGGTGCGGTGCTGTCGGGGACGGTCATCGCCGGAATTCTGGCTTTTTTCACCCTGAGATTCAAGACGCATATCATTCTCGGCGGTGTGGCGATCAACATGTTCGCATCCGGAGGGACGGTATTTATCCTGTATCTGCTCAGCGGGGACAAGGGTTCTTCCACCTCCCTGGCGAGCAAGGTGCTGCCGAGTGTGCAGATTCCGCTGCTGAAGGATATTCCGGTGCTTGGCCCGATCCTCTCGGGTCACCATATTCTGACCTACTTCTCTATACTGTCTGTGCTGATCGTCTATTACCTGCTGAACCGTACACCGCTTGGCCTGCGCATCCGTTCCGTAGGGGAGAATCCGCATGCGGCCCAGTCGGTTGGTGTCAGTGTGATCAAGATTCAATATGCGGCTCTGCTGCTTAGCGGATTTTTTGCCAGCCTGGGCGGCGCTTATATGTCGATGGGTTATCTGTCGCTCTTTACCCGCGATATGATTGCAGGCCGGGGCTGGATTGCTATTGCGGCAGAATCAATGGGCCGGAGCACAACGGTCGGAACGGCGCTTACCTCACTCCTGTTCGGGGCGGCTGATGCACTATCCAATGCGCTCCAGGTGCTGAAGATCCCGGCAGAGCTGATTGCGACGCTTCCTTATGTGGCAACGGTCATCGGCCTGGTGATTTACGCGGTCTCCGAGACCCGGAAGAAGAACCGCAAAATAAAAACTACGACCACGAAATAATTCAGAATTCAGATACACACACAAGGGAGCGAACGTTATGCCAACACCTATAATTATTGACTGCGATCCCGGGCATGATGACGCGATTGCCATTCTGCTCGCGCTGGCTCATCCGGAGAAGCTGGAGATCCGGGGAATTACGACGGTTGGCGGCAACCAGATTCTGGACAAAATTACCGACAACGCGTTGAAGGTGCTCAGCTTTGTAAATGCCGACATTCCTGTGGCCAAAGGAGCAGTGGGACCGCTGCTTGGCAAGCTGGTTACGGGCGCAGAAGCGCATGGGGAATCCGGGATGGATGGCCCGGCGCTTCCGGCCAGCACATTCAAGCCTGTAGATCAGGGGGCGGTAGAATTTATGCTGGATATTATCCGCTCTTCGGAGGAGAAGATTACACTTGTGCCGATGGCACCTTTAACGAATATAGCCCTGCTGATCACTGCTTACCCAGAGGTGAAGGAAAGAATTGAGAAAATTTCACTGATGGGCGGCGGCTTGTCATACGGAAATGTAACAGTGACCGCAGAGTTCAACATTTATGTTGATCCGGAGGCAGCCCGGATCGTCTATGAATCCGGTATTCCGATTGTGATGAGCGGTCTGGATGTGACGGATCAGGCGGCTATATTTGAGGATGAAATTCTCGAACTGAAACGCCGGGGACCGGTCTCCGTCATGGTAGGGGAGCTGCTTGATTTCTATTCGATATATGGCAAAAAAATGGGCTATGTCGGCAACGCGCTGCATGATCCGTGTGCCGTGGCCTGGCTGCTGCATCCGGAGCTGTTCGAATCACAACATTTGTATGTCACGGTGGAGACGGAAGGTAAGCTGACCCGTGGGATGACCGTGGCCGACAGAAGGAAGAAACCGGACCGCGCCGCGAACACGGAGGTGCTGCTGGGGATCGACCGGGAAGCATTCATGAAGCTGCTGTTTGATTCGCTGGACAGACTTGACCGTGAGCTTCTGCTTGCGTCCGGGGGGAACTAGCGGATGGCTGGATGGGAACAGCTTCAGGAGACGGTCCGGCTGGAACTGCTGCAGCGGATGGAAGAAGGCTGCCAGGCCGGCAGTCTGACCGAGAAGCTTGCCGCCGCCGGAAGCGATGAAATGAAGCTTATGGAGGTATACCGCGAGCTGATGGAGCTCAAGGTAGCTGAGGATTTCCCGTACCGGGAGCCGTCGGGTCTTGCGGAAATCCGCAGCCTGCGCCCGGATGGACCGCGGAAGCTTGACGCCCGGTGGAGTCCTGCGGAGTGGAGGGACAAGTTCTACGGGGCTTGGCTGGGCAGAAGTGTCGGCTGTGCACTGGGCAAGCCGCTGGAATATTGGGATTACCTGTATGGCAAAGACGGCCGGCCGGGCTGGCAGAATATTGAGCTGTGGTTCCAGGGTGCAGACGCGTGGCCGATTACCGGCTATACCCCGGAGCATTCACGGGCGGAGAAGGAATACGGTCTGGGCTTAAGCGGCTGGTCCTTTACCAGCACCCGGGAGACTATCCGGTACATGGAGAGTGACGACGATATCCGCTATACGGTCCTCGGTCTGATGCTGCTGGAGCAGAAAGGCTTGGACTGGGATTCATGGGATGTCGGCAAGCTATGGCATGGAAACCTGACGTATAGCCAGGTCTGCACAGCAGAGACCCAGGCCTATATGAATTTTGCCCGGGAAACTTCCCATATGCATGGAGAAAAGCCGGCGGATTGGCCCCAGCGGCAGGAACGTGTGCGCATGTTTCTCAATCCGTACCGCGAATGGATCGGCGCCGCAATACGCGCGGACGGTTTGGCCTACGGGGCGGCCGGGTATCCGGAGCTCGCGGCGGAGCTGGGCTGGCGGGACGCTTCGTTCTCGCATGTGAAGAACGGAATCTACGGCGAGATGCTGAATGCCGCGATGATATCCGCCGCCTTCGCCGAGCAGGATAACGAGCGCATCCTGGAGATCGGGCTCAGCGAGATCCCAAGCACAAGCCGTCTGGCCAGCGATGTGAAACGCGGAATCGATATTGGCCGGAAGGCCAAAAGCGAACGTGAGCTGGTGAGCAAAGTCTGGGATCAATTCAGTCATTATGATCCGGTGCACACCAATAATAATGCTGCGCTGGTCGCCGCCTCACTTGTCTATGGCGGCAATGATTTCGAGAAGGCCGTAGTCACCTCTGTGTACGGCGGGATGGATACGGATTGCAACGGCGCCACAGTAGGCTCGATTATGGGAGCGAAGCTTGGCGCGAAGGAGCTGCCGGCGAGCTGGACAACGCCGCTGAATGACACACTATACGCCGATCTGCCCGGCTTCCATCCGATAGCCATTTCGGAATGCGCCGAGCGGAGTTATCAGGTATTTCTGAAGATCCGCAAGGAGCTTGAGACACAAGAACAGCAAGTTTGAGTGAAACATAGGGATGTTCCACAGCCTTGAAAAGAAGGCCGGGAACATCCCTTTTTGTTCCGAAGGATTTGCGGCTCCTGCGGGGGAGCATCTTGGGAAATTCCCAAAATTTACTGAAATGGGAAGTTCTATTGGATACAGTATATATGCCCAGAGCCTATTCCATAACTCGGTCTATCTGTGTTAGCATGATCTATAGTAATTTTGCTATCGTATCTGTCTATAAAAAAAAGGATATGAAGGAGCGAGACTCATGCTGAAAGTCATGCTTGTTGACGATGAACCGTGGGTTCTTGAAGGTCTGAGAACGATGGTGAATTGGAAGAAGTTCGGTTTTGAGATATGCGGGGAAGCCTTGAACGGCCCGGATGCGCTCAGGCTTATCCAGGAGCAGAAACCGGATTTAGTATTAACGGATATCAATATGCCTGTATTCAATGGTCTCGAATTGATTGCCAAGCTGAATGTAAGTATGGCCATGCCGCCAAAGTTTGTCATTCTAAGCGGTTATGATGATTTCCAGTATGCCCGGACCGCGCTCCGTCAACGGGTGGATCAATACCTGCTGAAGCCGATTGACGACGAAGAAATCGAGTCCTTGCTGGGCAAGATGCAAACGATCATCCAAAATGAAATCGCTTCCAATGTGGATCGTCAGAAAAAGCGGGCATTTATCGTAAATAATCTGATCACTCGCCTGATTCAGGGTGAGCATAGTGAAGAGCTGCGGATGATGGCGGTCAATCTGCTGAACCTGCAGCCGGATACGGAGCTGGTATGCATTCTTATCGCCCCGCCTTATACCGCCGTCGATATCGACCAGCGCCTAAACGATTATTTCCCCTGGGAATCCACTTGTTTCTTTCAGGATGCGGCGGGCAGGTCGGGCATGATGATTCAGTCGGCTTCGATCAGCTGCGATAGTCTGGCGGAGAATGCCAGACGGCTCCAGAAAGCACTTGCGGAACAGCTGCTTGAGCCGGCAGCCATTATGATCAGTGACAGAATGACCGGGATAGAGTCCATGCGGGAAATTTATTCGCAGACGCTTGAAGTATGGAAGCTGAAGTACCACCGGGAGAAGGGCGGAGTCTTTTTTTATAGTGACCTCAAGAGAATGAGTGCAGGGACGGAGCTTCAGAATGACAGTCTGGAGAGGCTGCTGGAGAAGGTAAAGGCTAACGATACGGCTGGAATTGAACCCGGCATCAGGGAACTGTTCGCTTCTTTTGCAGAACAGCTGCTGACTGTTGAAGCGGTGCAGGCTCAGGTGGCTCACCTGGAGATGACGTTATGCCGGCTGCTGGCGGAGATGAACGGGGACCCGGCTATCCTTATGAACGAGCTTCAGAAGGAATATGGAGAACTCGGCAGTCTCGGCGATTATTTTATGCTGGGCAAATATGCGGATGGACTATGCAGGCAGACAGCTGTCTATCTGGCAGAGCTGCACAGCGCCAATGAAGGGAATACGATTTTTAACGTTATCCAGTATGTCGATCTTGAATTCCGCAACAAGCTGCAGCTTCAGGAGCTGGCGAGGCATTTCCACATGAATTCCGCTTATTTGGGACAGCTGTTCCGTAAAGAGACCGGCCGCAGCTTCAGCGAGTATTTGAATGAGAAACGGATTGAAGCCGCGAAAGGACTTCTTAAGCGGACGCAGCTGAAAATATCTGATATTGCCCTTCAAGTGGGGTTCTCCAATACGGATTATTTTATCGACAAATTCAAGCTGATCGTGGGTGTTGTGCCCTCGGTCTATAAAAATGCCAAAAAGAATAAGCAGCTCTAAGAAAGCCGGGTGCATGAGGCGTGGAAACCAAAAAAGTAAAAAGATTCGGAAATATCGTCAACGACATTCCGCTGAATTATAAGTTCATCCTCATTTACATCGTGGGTGTGCTGTTGCCGATTATGGTGATCAATCTGGTCTTTCTGGACCGGATCTCGGATTTGATCAAATCAAGGGAGCAGCAGAACCTGGAGATTTCTTTGGAGCGGGCGCGAAAGGACGTTCATGATTTTATCGAAGGTGGTGTAGCTGTCAGCTACACGCTGTCTGCGGATAAGAGTCTGTATGAAATGCTGGACCGGACGTATAAGGACTCGATTGACTTTTACAGTACCTATGATGAGCAGCTGCGGGACCGGCTCAACAGCTATATGCCGGTGAATAATCAGATCGAGCGGATCAGTGTGTTCACCAATAATACATCGATTGTGTCCGGCGGCAACTATCAGATCATGAACCAGAAGGTCTGGAAGAGCGAATGGTACAAGCAGGCGAAAGCATCGGGCAACCGGGTTATTGTCACCGCTTACAGGACTAGCGAGAATGAGCTCAGTACCTCCTCCATTCCCACACTTAGCGTAGTTGAGCAGATGGACAATTACAGCTCACTGAATAAATTTGATAAGCTGCTGCGGATTGATCTGGATCTAAGTGAAATTTACGACATCATTGTCAGGGAAAAGGACTATCTTAGCCTATACCTGGTCAATGAGCAGAATCAGATCGTCATGTCAGCGGACGGCGGTTACCAGCGGGTGACAAATGAGCCGTATCCGCTGTTCAAACAGCTGGATGACGGCCAGCAGGAGGACCTTCATGTTGTGGCTGTGGGTACAGCCAATTACCTCAAGGGCTGGAGAATCATTGGAATTACCCAGGGAGAGCGGCTTACCCAGGCCATTCTGGATATGCAGCTGTATGCGGCAGTTCTGGCCACTACAGTCACCTTACTGACCTCCTGCTTTATCTACGTGATGTTAAGATCCTATAATTACCGCGTAAAACGGCTGTCCAGACATATGCAGAAGGTATCGAACGAAAAGTTTGAGCTGATCCGCATCGACGAGGGCCGGGATGAGATCGGCGGCCTGATCCATAATTTCAACCGGATGACCTCCAGGATCAATTCGTTGATTAATGATGTGTATAAGCTGGAGATTCAGAGCAAGAATCTGGAGATGGAGCGGGTCAGGGCGGAGCTCAATTTCCTGCAAAGCCAGATGAACCCGCATTTTCTGTTCAACACCTTAAATGCAATTCTTGTGGTCTGCACCAAAAACAACTACTCCGATGTGACAGATATTGTGAAGAGCCTGTCGAAGCTGCTGCGCAGGCTGCTCAGCTGGAAGGAGGATGTGGTGTCGGTGCAGGAGGAGATGTTGTTTATTGAAATGTATCTGAAGATTGAAAAGTTCAGGTTCAGGGATAAATTTGACTATCAGTTTGACATTGATGAGCAGGCGCTGCGGTACAAGATTCCCAAGCTGAGCATGCAGCCGCTTGTGGAGAATTCCTGCAAGCACGGCCTGCAGACCATAGAGGGGCTTGGCATTATTAAAGTGAAAGCTGCAGTTCAGGATAACCGCCTGCAGATCACGGTTTCGGATAACGGCAAAGGGATGGAAGCCGCGAAGCTGAAAGAGCTGCTGTCCGCGATCTCCACGGAGGACTCCTCTGGAGCGAACATCGGACTCCGCAACGTGTACCGCAGACTGGAGCTGAATTATGCGGATCAGGTCCGCTTTGAGATTGTCAGTGCGCCGGACCAGGGGACTATAGTTTCCTTCGGTATCCCGCTTAAGCTGCTTGAACAAATTAGTCCGCCGGGAAATGAGGGGAACTTATGAAGTATAAAGTGCTGTTGATTGATGATGAGCCGAGTGCCCTGGAGGGTATGCTGCTGTGGATTGATTGGCAGGAGCTGGGGTTCGAGGTGTGCGGAACCAGCAGCAATGGCAGGGAAGGGCTGCAGCAGATGAAAGAGCTAGAGCCGGATCTGGTCATTACGGATGTGAATATGCCGCTGCTGAACGGGCTGGAGATGATTGCCGCCTGGCAGCGGGAGGGCCAAAGAGAGATTAAATTTGCCATATTGAGCGGCTACAGCGAGTTCGAATATGCCCAGACAGCTATCCGGTATGGCATTAACCATTATCTGCTCAAACCGGTATTTCCGGAAGAGGCGGCGGAGGAATTGCGGGAAATACATCAGGAGCTGAAGCAGGAGACCCGCAGCCGGATGATGAATCTGATCGCGGCGTCGGAGGAGAGCAGTACTCTTATTAAGGAACTGCTGAATGAAAATCCGGTGGACAAGACCTATACTGCGCTGTATGCCAGGCTGTCGGAGGGTATCAGCTACTGGAACCTGTGCCTGATTCAAAGTACGCCGGAAATGTACGCGGAGGTAAGAGAAAAGGCGGCATCCCTACTGACCGGGAAAGCTGCCATGTATTTGATTGATCTGGAGGCGGGAAGCTTCGGCATTGTGTACGGGAGTTCCCCGCATGCCGTGGAGGGCGACGGCATTCATGAGCTGACGCTTGCCTTGCGTGAGGCGTACCCCGGCCAGCCCTTATTTATTGCAGGTGGATACTGTGAAGAATCCTTATGCTATATAGCGAACTGCTACCGGACGGCCAAAGAAGCGCTTATGCATTACTTCTACCAGCCGGAGAATCCCGGATTGTTGGCCTATCGGGAGATCCGTGAACAGACATTCAGCTATCACTATGATCCTATCCGGCTAATCGATGCCTTGCTCAGCCCGGTCAATACCTTGGATATTGCCGGTTACCGCCAGGCAGTTGAAGCGGCAGCCCGCGGCTTTCGGGAGAAGCGGGTCGCCCCGGAGGTAGTGAAGAAGTTTGCAATTCATATTATGTACCGCATACAGGAGCTGACCCCTGAAGCGGGCGGAGAACACGGGGAGAATGCGGCCAAGGCCTATAAGCTTCCTGAAATTCAGCATTCCATGATGAGTTTGAGCGGGCTAATGGACCACCTGCGGGTCTTCGGCGAGAGCAGTATTGAACTGCTTCTGCAGGAGCAGGACAAGTGCTCGCACGGGATTGTGCGGGAGATCAATCAGTATATGCAGCAGCATTACCGTGAAAGCCTGAGCATTCAGAAGCTGGCAGAAGTCTTTTTCCTGCACCCGGTTTATCTGGGACAGCTGCTAATGAAGAAGAACGGAATTAACTTCAATGAGCAGCTTCATAACCTGCGGATTGCGGAGGCTTCGCTGCTGCTGCGTGAGCATAAATTAAAGCTTTCAGAAATTGCCGAGCAGGTGGGCTATGCCAATTATGGACAGTTTCTGAAGCAATTTGAGAAGAAAATGCATATGGGTCCGAATGAATACCGGAATGCAAAGTTCTAAACTTTTTGGGGATACACCTTTAATTCAGTCGTATTTTACAGGTATTATCACCTCTATAATTTATGAATGTAAGTGCTTACAAGATGCAGCGTCAAAAAATTATGGAGGTGCTTTATGGGGGGCAAGTCTAAAACAACGTTTAAGTTTTCCCTGATTATGCTGTTATCCCTGAGCTTTACCCTCGCCGGATGCGGCGGGAACAACAACACCAAGAACAACGCTAAAGCGGAAGAGACCGGTGGAGCACAAACTACGGCGGCTGCAACTACGGGCGACAAAGCCGAGCCGTTCAACATCAGCATCTTCCTCGGCGAAGCCGGACAGCAGCCGACACCGGACAATAAGATTTACAAGAAAATCAAAGAAGAAACGGGTGCCAGCTTTAATTTTGAATTTTTGGCGGGCGACATCAACCAGAAGCTGGGTGTTATGATTGCCGGCCAGGATTACCCGGATATGATGACGGGCAATACGAAGCTGACGGCTGCAGGCGCCTACATTCCGCTTGAAGATTTGATTGAACAATACGCACCGAATTTGAAAGCGCATTACGCTGATTACTGGAACATGATGAAAGACCCGAATGACGGACATATTTATATCCTGCCAAATTACGGGGTGTACAACGGTAAGGTCAATAGTGCCTATTACTCGGGGCCTGCCTTCTGGATTCAAAAGGCAATTCTCAAGGAGTTCGGTTATCCAAAGGTCAAGACGCTTGATGAATATTTCGATCTGATTGAAAAATATAAGGAGAAATATCCAAAGATTGACGGAAGCCCGACCATCGGGTTCGAAATTCTTAACTCTGACTGGAGAAACTGGGGGCTGTTCAATGCGCCGCAGCATCTGATCGGCCATCCGAACGATGGCGGTGTAGTTGTAAATGACGGTGTGGCCGAAATTTTTGCAGACAAAGATTATGCCAAGCAATACTACCAGAAACTGAACGAAGTCAACCAGAAGGGCCTGATCGACAAAGAGACCTTTGTTCAGAACTACGACCAGTATATGGCGAAGCTATCCAGCGGTACGGTTCTGGGGATGTTTGACCAGCACTGGAACTTTGGCTCCGCCGAAGAATCGCTGACCACGCAGAATAAAATCGAGCGTACTTACGTAGGTCTTCCGCTTGTATACGACACGGCTACTAAAGACTACTATCGCGATAGAGCGGCTTTGAACCTGAACAACGGCTTCGGGATCAGCATCAACGCTAAAGATCCGGTGAAGATTATCAAACTGCTGGATACACTGATCAGTGAAGACTGGCAGAAGACGTTTGCCTGGGGGATTGAAGGCGAGGATTACATCGTGAACGAGAAAGGCCGCTTCATGAGAACGCAGGAGCAGCGCGATAAAGCTACAGATGCGACATGGCAGCTTGCCAACAAGGCCAAATCGCTGTACAGCTGGATGCCTAAAATCGAGGGCAGCTTCAACGACGGCAATGCCACCGGCGTATCCGAGCAGCCTGAAGAATATCAAGCCGGCTTAAAACCTTTTGACAAGGAGTTCCTGGATGCTTATGGCTTTAACAGCTATGTCGATTTCTTCAGCGAACCCCCTGCTAACCCTGTCTATTACCCGGCCTGGTCCATCGATTTGGTGGAAGGCTCAGATGCCAAAATTGCCAGCACCAAGCTAAATGAATTGTCGACAAAGTTCCTGCCTAAAGCCATCCTTGCCAGCCCGGCTGAATTTGATTCCGTCTGGGGCGATTATGTCGGAGAGGTTAAGAAGGCCAATGTAAAGGCTTATGAAGACAAGATCAATGAGCAGATAAAATGGAGAATTGATAACTGGAGTAAATAACGAAGCAAAGGTGGGGGGCCGGCTCCGGCCTTCCACCTGCTAAATTAAAATAATGGAGTGGGGAGACAACAACTATGGATGAGACCCTAGAAATAGATACCGTCGTCCGGCATCCCAACAAAAAGAAGAAGAAGCGGCCCGTCACCTGGTCGTTGATCAAAAGCCAGAATCAGCTCATATGGATGTCTGTACCTCTAATGCTCTATATTATTCTTTTTGCCTATGTCCCCGTTTGGGGCTGGACAATGGCTTTCCAGAATTACAAGCCGGCCAAGTCCTTCAGCGAACAGGAATGGGTAGGATTGAAGCAATTCAAGTTTCTGTTTACCGATGATAACTTCCTCCGGGTGCTGCGCAATACATTGGCGATGGGGATTATCAATCTTGTGCTTGGTTTTGTTACGGCCATCGTACTCGCGCTGCTGCTGAATGAAATCAAGAAGGTGTTCTGGAAAAGAACCGTGCAGACAATTTCCTATCTGCCGCACTTTTTGTCCTGGATTATTGTTACCGGGATTGTGGCCACCTCGCTGTCCATCAATGACGGGATTGTCAACATCGTTCTGATGAAGCTGCATCTGATTAAAGAACCGATTCTATGGCTCAGTGAAGGCAAGTATTTCTGGGGAATAGTAGGTGCCTCGCATGTATGGAAGGAAGTCGGCTGGAATACGATTATTTATCTCGCGGCCATTGCTTCCATTGATCCAGCACTTTATGAAGCCGCCGAAATTGACGGCGCGAACCGCTACAAGAAAATGATGTTTGTAACTTTGCCTGGTATTAAAGCAACGATCGTAATTCTGATGATTATGTCCATAGGGCATGTCCTGGAAGCGGGCTTTGAGGTTCAGTACCTGCTCGGCAACGGGCTTGTTGTGGACTGGGCGGAAACGATAGATATATTCGTGCTTAAATACGGGCTTGCCCAAGGGAATTATTCACTCGCGACTGCTGGCGGGATTTTCAAAACCGTCGTCAGCGTAACATTGCTGCTTATGGCTAACGGAATTTCTAAGCGGCTTGGGGAAGAGAGGCTGTTATAACCATGGATAACCGACAAATTAGCCCTCAGCAAAAAGCAGGCTTCACGATGAAAAAGAGCTTAGGCACCGGCAGGCTTGAACCGGTTCTATTCACTTCGTTCAATACGGTCTTTATGATCTCCCTGGTGCTTGTGACATTATATCCGTTCCTCAATACCATTGCTGTTTCGTTTAACGCGGGCAATGATACGATCCGCGGGGGCATTTACTTATGGCCGAGAGTCTGGACTGTTCAGAACTACAAGGCGATCTTTGCCTCGGGGACGATTTATGACGCATTTCTGATATCAGTGGCGCGCACAGTAATTTCAACGATTCTAAACATTTTCCTGACGACCATGCTTGCCTACACATTAAGCCGGAAGGAATATGTATTCCGTAAACCGATCACTGTGATCTTTGTACTCACCATGTATTTCAGTGCCGGTTTGATTCCAGGGTATTTCCTGATCAAGGATCTGCACCTGCTGAACAGCTTTTGGGTATATATTCTCCCGTCTATGATCAGCGCATTTAATATGATCGTCATCCGTACGTACATCGGCACGATTCCGGAAAGTCTGCTGGAGTCGGCGAGAATCGATGGTGCAGGGGATTTCAGAATTTTCATGAAGGTTGTTTTCCCTTTGTGCAAACCGGTACTTGCTACCATTGCCCTGTTTGTGGCTGTCGGCGCGTGGAACTCCTGGTTTGATGCCTTTATCTATACCTCCTCCAGACAGAATCTTAGTACCCTGCAATATGAGCTGATGAAGCTGCTGTCTTCAACGATGAATTCCAACAGCAATCCGAACGTTTCCGCCGGGGTAGGGATGGATCAGGAATCGGCCAGAGCATTGGTGACCCCGCTGTCGATCCGGGCAGCTATTACCGTAGTGGCTTCGGTACCTATCTTGCTCGTCTATCCGTTCATGCAGAAATATTTCGTGGTTGGTCTAAATGTGGGCAGTGTGAAGGAATAACGCAGCCGTAATTAACGATACAGAAAGGTTGTCTGCAGGAATATGAACCCTTCTTCAACACAATACACGAATCCGGTTCTTCCGGGTTTCTATCCCGATCCGAGCATAACCCGGGCTGGAGAAGATTATTATCTGGTGTGCAGCTCCTTTGAATATTTTCCGGGAGTGCCGATTTTTCACAGCCGGGATCTGATTCACTGGCAACAGATCGGCCATGTGCTGGACCGGATCAGCCAGCTGGATATCCGCGGCTGCGGCAGCTCCGACGGCATTTATGCACCGACGATCCGCTATCATGAAGGAACCTTCTACATGATTACAACGGATGTGCGGGGAAGAGGCAACTTTTACGTTTCAGCAACCGATCCTGCGGGGCCCTGGTCAGATCCGGTCAGTATCCCGTTCGGGGGGATCGACCCTTCCCTGATGTTTGACGAGGATGGCAAAGTTTATGTGACCACTCAGCAGGGAGCTAATTATGATTCCCATGTCATCCAATATGAGATTAATATTACTACCGGAGAGGCGTTGACCGAACCGGTTGTGATCTGGACCGGCGACGGCGGGCCTTGGACGGAAGGTCCGCATTTATACAAGATAAACGGATTGTATTATATTATGGCTGCCTCAGGCGGGACGGCCAAGGAACACCGTGAGATTATCGGGCGCAGCAGTTCCCCGTACGGGCCGTTCGAGCGGCTGCCGCAGCCCATTCTGACACACAGAGGGATTGATCACCCGATTCAGTATTTGGGCCATGCCGATCTGATTGAGGGGCCGGACGGGAACTGGTGGGCTGTCTTTCTGGGTGTGAGGCTTGGAGAACACGGCTATGGAGTGCTCGGACGGGAGACGTATCTTGCACCGGTGCACTGGAATGAAGACGGCTGGCCGATGATTGATAATAATGAAGGAACAGTTGAGCTGGAGATGAACGTGGCGCGTCCGTCAAAAGGTTCGCCGCAGCCTGCCGAGTATAATGGCCGGCATGAATTTGCAGACAGCATACTGCCGTATGCACTGACCTTTCTGCGCAATCCGGCAGAGGGCAGCTGGTCTTTGCAGGCACGTCCGGGCTGGCTGGCGCTTCGCGGACAGCCGTGTAGTCTGAACGAGATCGGCCAGGTGGCATTCGCCGGCAGAAGGCAGCAGCATGTGGCTGCGGAATGGAGCACCCTGCTGGAGCTGGATAGCGGGGTGGACGGTGAAGAAGCCGGTCTATGCGCCCGTATGAATGAGCAGGCGCATTATGAAATTGGCCTGGCACAAAAAGACGGCCAAAGAGTGATATCCGCCTATTTGACGGTGAAAGGACATACACAGCTTGCGGCGGAGGTTCCTGCCCCAACCGGCAAAGCCTACCTGAAAATTGCAGCCGATACTGCCGGATATTATCTTCTCTATTCCTTGGACGGTGAGAAATGGATCAAGCTGGCTTCGGGAGCTGCCTATGCCTTGTCGCCGCAAGCGGTAGAAGGCAACGGCTTTACTGGTGTCGTAATCGGCCTGTACGCTACAGGCCATGGCAAAACAGCGGAAGCGACGGCTTACTTCGACTGGTTTGATTACCGCTCATTATAGGCTCACAAAACTTGAGTCTATGCTAACAAAACTTAGGCGTATGCTTCCGAAGTAAGTTTTGTACGATGTGAATCCAGTGAAGTAACGCTCACAAAACTTTTAGGAGGGCAACTCATGAGGGGCATTAACAGCTTTACCGAGCCTGCGCTGAAGACGGTGTTCGCGGACGATTTCAAGATTGGAGCGGCGGTGAATCCGCGGACGATAGTGTCGCAGGAACATTTGCTTGCCTATCATTTCAATAGCATTACCGCTGAGAATGAAATGAAATTTGAGAGCTTGCATCCGGCAGAGGATGTGTATGATTTCAGTGAGGCGGACAAGCTGGTTGCCTTTGCCCGGAAGCATCAGCTGGCGATGCGCGGCCATACCCTGGTCTGGCATAATCAGACGACCGACTGGCTGTTCCAGGACAAGGCAGGGAGTCCGGTAAACAAGGAGACGCTGCTGGCCCGGATGAAGTCACATATGGATATGGTTGTCGGACGTTACAGAAATGATATTTACGCCTGGGACGTAGTCAACGAAGTGATTGCCGATGAAGGGAAAGCGCTGCTCCGCCCGTCCAAGTGGCTCGATATTGCCGGGCCGGAGTTTATTTCCAAGGCGTTTCAGTTTGCCCATGAAGCGGACCCTAAGGCTCTGCTGTTCTATAACGACTACAATGAATCGCATCCGCATAAACGTGATAAAATCTATGCTCTGCTGAAGTCGCTGCTGGAGCAGGATGTGCCGGTGCATGGTGTCGGTCTGCAGGCGCACTGGAATTTATATGATCCGGCGCTGGATGATGTCCGCGCAGCGATCGAGAAATACGCTTCGCTGGGGCTACAGCTACAACTAACGGAGCTGGATATGTCACTCTTCCGCTTTGACGACAAACGGACGGACCTGAAATCGCCTCCCGCAGAGCTGCTTGAACTGCAGGCAGAGCGTTATGAGGTGATGTTCCGGCTGCTGAAGGAATACGGTGAGGTAATTACCTCGGTGACCTTCTGGGGAGCGGCGGACGATTATACCTGGCTGGATGATTTCCCGGTCCGCGGGCGGAAGAATTGGCCGTTTCTGTTTGACGAGCAGCATGCTCCGAAGCCTGCTTATAACCGGCTTGCTGTTCGGAACAGCTGAGAACGGAGCGCGTGAGAAGGCAGACGAAACCATGATTACGGCTGGGAGTTTCGGTGCAGAATTCAACTAAGGCATTTCCCCCGTTTGGACGTTTTAGGGCTGCTGCACTGCTGTATTCAATTTTGCAATACTCTTCAAGTGCGGTAAGTCCCGTCAGCCCGAAACTGTGTATGCTATACTGTGGCTAAAGAGGTGGGTCGGCCATGGAAAGCTTTACGGGCAAAGGTGTCCGAGTGTTTGCGGAGAAAATAATCAGAGTGTTCGCCGTATTATCCGTATTCGCTGTGCTGCTTAAAGATTATGCCGCTGATCCCGGATCAGCGGTATTTTTGGCGTGTTTTGCTTTGCTGCTGCTAATCAATGATTATGCCAGAAGCAGATACTTATCCGTAGCGGGGACGCTGTGGTCTTTTTCTTTTGTGTTGAGCAATTTATGCGCTGGTTTTTTGCTGTGGAAAGTGTATTGTACCGGAACACAGCTTTATATCATTATTTTGCTTGTGGAGCTCATCGTGGGTACGCGGAAGGTGCCTGTGCCTCTTTTGCTGTTGCATATGGGGATTTTCAGCGCTTCTCTGGCAGCCGGTCATACCGCAATGAAATACATAATAACTTCCTATGCAATCATGTTCACCATTGTCTACCTATTCAGGAATGCTATGATTGATAAGACCAGAACACAAGTGTTGAATCAGGAACTGGAGAAGGCTAATTTGGCGCTGAAACAGTATTCAGTAACGGTCAGAGAGCTGACGCTGAGCAAAGAAAGGACAAGGATTGCCCAGGAGCTGCATGATTCATTGGGGCATTATCTGACTGCATTAAATATGCATCTAGAATTCGCCCACAAAGCTGTAGACCTGGAAACGGACAAAATCAGGAGTGTTGTTGGCCAATCCTACCAGCTGTCAAGAGAATGTATGGTGCAGCTCAGACAGGCTGTGCTGCTGCTGAATGAGGAGCAGCACGTACAGGAGCTTTCACTCCGGCGTCAGCTCCTTAACCTCTTCGCCCATTTCCAAGCGGCCGGGCAAACCCGGTTTGAACTCAATATGGATGAGGATATAGAAGCTGTGAACTTCGAGATTAAAGAATGCATTTATAAAACGGTTCAGGAATCAATCACTAATGGAATCAAACATGGGAAAGCCACACTGTTCTCCCTGGCTATCCATAAAAGTCCCCGGCAGATTTCATTGCTTATTGCCAACAACGGAACGGGATGCAGGGAGGTTATCAAGTCGAACGGAATTCAGGGGATCGAACAGCGGATTCACGCTTTGGGCGGTACCGTTCAATTCGATTCTAATCAGGATTCAGGTTTTAAAGTGCAGGCGAATATTCCTAAAATGGTTGATTTCTAGCATAGGCAAGGAGGAGCAGCAGTTATGGTGAGTATTATAATTGCAGACGATCAACTGATTGTGAGGGAAGGCTTGAAAATGGTTTTGAGCCTTCAAGCGGATGCAAAGGTAATCGGAGAGGCAGCGAATGGACAGGAACTGCTCCGGCTGCTGGCCGATTACTCTCCTGACGTGATTTTGATGGATATCAAAATGCCGCTGATGAATGGGATTGAGGCGACCAAAGCTGTGAAAGAGGGGTATCCGGGGATTAAAGTAATCATCCTTACTACTTTTAATGACAGGGAGTTTATCCTTGCCGGGCTTAAGCATGGAGCGGATGGATACATCCTTAAGGATTCGGCTTCAGAGGATATCATGGCGGCCATTCGATCGGCCTGCGAGGGTAACATTATGCTGAATCCGCAGATTACCCGGGAATTGGTGGACGCCCTTAACTCGGCAGGGACGATTCATAGTTTGCCAACGGAGAATGGAACTCCCGCTGTCTCCCCCTGGCTCACGCCAAGAGAGCTTGAGGTGGCCAAGGGGATTATGGAGGGGAAAAGCAACAAAACCATCAGCAACGAGCTGTTTATTACAGAAGGCACGGTAAAAAACTATGTTTCCAGAATGCTTAACAAACTTGAATTAAACAACAGAACCGAATTGACCCTGTATTTGCAGAAGCTTAATATATAACTCCGCAGGATAACCCGTTCTTCAGGAGAGAGGGGCTGTTTTGTCTCCTCCTGACCTTCCTTCCTCTAACCTATATGACTAAAGTAATACTGAAATTGCTTACTAAAGCAACCCCTTGATTGGGGACTTAAGTGAATATCCCTGTTCGAAGCGTGGCGATAAAATGATAACAGAGTAAGAGTTATCGTAAAGGGGACCACGCTGATGCTTGAACTGAACCATGTGACGAAGAAATATAAGGATTTTACGGCTGTAAAGGATATTTCGTTAAATGTGCAAAGCGGTGAAAGGTTCGGCTTGCTCGGACCGAATGGTGCAGGCAAATCAACAATGGTGTCGATGATAAGCACTGTGCTAAGGCCAACCGCAGGGACGATTACTGTCGATCACAAACTGCTCAGCGGAAAGCCCGGAGAGATCAAGAAAATAATGGGGATTGTACCGCAGGATTTGGCGTTGTACCAGGCGTTAAGCACCAAGGACAACCTGGAGTTCTTTGGCAGTCTATATGGACTTTACGGCAGCAGATTGAAGAGCAGAACCGAGGAAGTTCTGGACATCATTGGACTCAAAGAACGAAGAAACCAGGCCGTGTCCGAGCTGTCGGGAGGAATGAAGCGCCGGGTCAATATCGGTGCCGCGTTGATGAATGATCCTAAATTGCTCGTACTAGATGAACCTACGGTAGGGATTGACCCCCAGTCCAGGCATCATATTCTGGAAACGGTAAAGAAATTAAACCAGGACAGAGGCATGACGGTTATTTATACCAGCCACTACATGGAAGAAGTGGAGTATCTGTGCAAGCGGCTTGCAATAATCGACCATGGCTCCCTTATTGCGCTGGGGAGCAAAGAGGAGCTCAAGCTGAACTTGAAGGCCTGCGATACGCTGACGGTGGATTATAGTGAAGGAAATGAAGCAGCATTGGGCCAGCTCGAGCAAATCTCCGGTGTCACCAAGGCAACTGTGGAAGGCAAACATATTAGTATGCTTGTCTCTACCGGGGAGAGAAGTGTGATTGATATTGTTGATGATATTAGGAACCTGGGCTTCCGGCTAACCGGATTCAAGTACGAAGAGATGAATCTTGAAAGCCTTTTTCTCCAAATTACAGGCAAAGCCTTAAGAGAGGAGTAGAAGGTGATGCCATGCGAAAACTGATCACATTATTTTTACTGGATTTCCGGTTGCTGACCAAAAATAAATGGTTCTATCTGAAGCTGATTTTGTTTCCTTCTCTACTGATTCTCATTCTGGGCACGGCATTCGGCGGATCAGACTCCAGTGTGAAGGCGTTTGACGTTGCTTTTTATAATGCGGATAAAAGCGTTGCTGCTCAAGGGAGCCCGCTGGCCTTAGGGAAATCCTTAAAGAATGTTTTTATGCGGGAAGATCTGCGGAAAGTCATACATTTGCAGGAAGCGGCCAGCTATGACGAGGGCAAACAAAGAGTCGAAGACGGTCATGCCTCTGTTTTTATATATGTGCCGGATAACTTTACGAATGCTGCAATAAAGCAGGAGGCGGCGAACCTTGTTGTGATCGGAGAATCTGCCAAAACGCTCCAAACGGCAATCGTGAGGACTATACTGGAGCAGTTCTGTGAGCAGCTCAACCTGTTAAATGAAGAGAAGTCTGCGGTTCTCCAGTTCTCAAACGGCGGTAACGGTCTTCCGCAAGCCCAAATCGCGGAGCTTCAAAGCCATATATTCAATTTCAGCGGCCGTTCCCCGGATATCCCGACGGTTTCAACGCAAAAGGATGCGGTGCCGGTAGATGCGATACAGTATTACTCCATTGCCATGGTAGTTATGTTTTCGATCATGACGGCCTTTGTGCTGGTGCACAGCATCGTAGATGAGCGGCAAAACCATACTTTATTCAGAATACGTTCAACGCCTGCTTGGGATGTGCAGTATGTTTTAGGCAAATTGAGCGGAATTATACTGGCGATTGTATTGCAAATGTCTTGCGTAATTCTCATCAGCTGGCTGGTGTTCGCAATGAGCTGGGGCCAGCCCCTTGAGCTTTTGATGATAACGGTTGTGTATGCTTTTGCCATAGGAAGTCTTGTGCTGCTCTGGGGATTTATTGCCAAAGATCATACGACTGTATCCAGCTTGGCTTCACCTGTGCTGTATATTTTCAGCTTTTTGGGCGGAAGTTTTGTCAGTAGAAGCGAATTGCCGGAAAGTCTGCGGATCATTCAGGGGCTGCTCCCCAACGGAAAAGCAATTAATGCGTACCTCAGTATCAGCCAAAATAACGGACTTGCCGGATCGTATAAAGATTTGCTGGAGCTGATAGGGCTGGGAGTCATCTGTATTATCGTATGCATTAGTCAATACAGTGGGAGAAGGTGGAGTTTTCGTGCAATTTATCATCATGCTGAAACATCAGCTGAAACAGATATTTAGCAATCGAATAGCCGTTTTGGCGATGATGGGCCTTCCACTAATTCTAACGTATCTGTTCTCGTTCTCTACAGGCAGCATGCCGGATACTATATATGCTGCAGATGATGATCACAGCATGTACTCCAAGCAATTATTAGAGCTGATTAGTCAGCGCAGCGGCTTGCGGGTGATTAATACCGATGTGAAAAGCATTAAGGATAAGGTGGACGCGCAGGATATTCCTTTTGGATTTGTGATCGGGCAGGATTTCAGCAGCATGTTGCTGTCAGGACAGGAGCTTCCCCTCAGCTTTGTGCAAAATGAGGAGAACGGCGAGGGGGCGCTGCTTAAAGAGGTCATCGCCGGTGAAGCTGGCACAATTCGTAAAGTAGTCAATGACTCGGAGTATATGTCCGGTCATTTACAGCTGAATGCTGATTCAATGTCCAGATATTTATTTACAGCATTAAAAGGTGCTTCGAAACCGAGCATTATTGTGCAGACTCTGAACAGCAGTGAAGAGGGAGAGAACAAAACTACTGCCGAAAGGTTTACAGGCTTTATGGCGATGTTCATTTGGTTTGTAGTCGTTCAGGGCTTAAGATCGCTGGTCGACGAAAAGGAAAACAAAACCGTAAACCGGCTATTGAGCACACCCGTCAGCTATATGAAATATCTGCTCTCAAAAATGGCCGCAGCGTTTTTATTTGGCATTATTTATATTTCAGTCATACTGCTCTCAGGAAAATATCTGCTGAGAGTAAACATGATAAATCATAATCTGCCTGTTCTCGTTATGCTGCTTGCCATGTATTTATTCGCCTTAATTGGATTAACCATGCTAATCCTTCCATTTATGAAGAGCCAGAAGCAGTTTACCTCCGCAGCTTCCATTATTGTCGCGGTTACCGGGATGCTGGGGGGCTCCTTCTTCTCCATGCAATTCGCTCCAAAGGTTATGAGGACTATCGGTAAATTCACACCTGAGGCATGGGTTATCCAAGTAACATCCGTTATGAACATCCGGGACGGTTCGATAGGTTCAGCAGTTATCGCCCTTGCCGGGATTGGATTCTTGGGACTGGCCGGAGCTTATGTATTTATGCGCAAAGAGCTTAGAGGATTAGAGGGATGATAATAATCATAACGGTGAGTGGGAAGTGATAATATTGGGCATTACAGAGCTTGCAGGAATCATCGAGCTGCTCGCAGGTCTCATCATCAATGTATGGATTGGAGCGTTTGGGAGAATCATCTTTAAAAAGGATGACAAAACCTCCAGAGTTGTACTGAGAATCTTGGGTGTGTTCTTGCTGATTAACGGGATCTCAAGAGCCTTTCATGTCTGAAGTTTGCGTCCTCCTGACCGGGAGGATTTTTTGTTTGTTAATTTCTACTTCTGCGGGCATGTTTTTCTTCCATGCCGCTGATATATCATTTTGAGAAAAATGATGACACAGACGACAAAATACCTTATTATTTAAAGAGATTTTTAATAAAACAGATTTTAAATAATTATAGTACACTGTTTGAGTCGATGAGAGGCAATAGTATAGGCGTTCTGGAGAGGGGGGCTTACATATTCTATCGCTGAGTGGGGTGAGTAAAAGCTTTAAGTTGAAGGAAGGCAGCTATCATGCTGTCCGGCAGGTATCGCTTGAGGTGAAGACAGGAGCTGTCCATGGCATTATCGGAGCAAGCGGGGCAGGCAAATCGACACTGCTGCGGCTGATCAATCTGCTGGAGCGGCCAGATGAGGGGATTGTTACAGTTGACGGCAAGAAGCTTACCGGAATGGCGGAAAAGGCTTTGCGTGAGGAGAGGCAGAAGATCGGTATGATCTTCCAGCAGTTTAATCTGCTCGGCAATGCTACAGTCAGCCGGAATGTCGCCATTCCGCTGGAGCTGGCCGGTATGCCGCGGAGCGGACGGATGAAGCGGGTGGAGGAATGCCTGCAATTCGTCGGACTTGCGGACAAGGCGGAGCAGTATCCCGCCCAGCTCAGCGGCGGGCAGCGGCAGCGGGTAGCCATCGCCCGGGCACTGGCGAACAGCCCGAAGCTGCTGCTCTGCGATGAGCCGACCTCGGCGCTTGATCCGGGAACAACGGCGGATATTCTTGCTGTGCTGAAAGAGATTAACAGCACACTCGGCGTCACGATTGTCATCGTCACCCATGAGCTGGATGTTGTCCGCAGCATCTGCAGTGATGTCTCTGTTATGGAAGAGGGCAGAATCGTGGATTCCTTCTCCCGCGGGGAGATTGGTTTTACAGCGCCCGCCGGCTATACCGGTTCCTACCGTGAGCAAATTACCGGCAAAGCGGGGGAAGCCTATGTTTGAGGCTATGCTGAAATACCAGGATCAAATGTGGCAATCTATTGGGGAAACCTTTGTAATGGTAGGCATTTCGGTAGGTTCAGCCGTACTGCTGGGGCTTCCGCTGGGAACGCTGCTTTATTTTTGCCGCAAAGGCCAGCTGTATGAGAATCAGCTGCTGTCTCTTATCCTCAACAGCATCGTCAACGTTGTCCGTTCGTTTCCGTTCCTGCTGCTTGTTGTGGCTCTGATTCCCGTCACCCGCTTCCTCGTGGGGTCGGCGATTGGTACGGTAGCGGCTACTGTGCCGTTGTCTATTGTTGCTATTGCCTATTACTCGCGGCTGGTAGAACAATCGCTGCTGGAGGTTCCGAAGGGGACGATTGAAGCGGCCTTGTCTATGGGAGCTTCAAAGGTTTCACTGATTTTCAAGTTTCTTTATGTGGAGGCCCGTTCCGGTCTGGTGCTCGGACTGACTGCTTCTACAATAAGTTTTATTTCGTTCTCGACGGTAATGGGCGTTGTTGGCGGGGGTGGAGTCGGAGATTTCGCCATCCGTTACGGGTACCAGCGCTTCGAGACAGAAGTGATGATCTATGCGATTGTCGTGATGATTGTGCTCGTGCAGGTGATTCAATTTACGGGCAGCACTGCGGCGAGGCTGCTGGATAAACGCTGAGGAATTTGCAAGCATCTATGGCCTTGAAATAAAAATATAAAGTTGGGGGTTAGTTGTACTCATGAAAAAAACAATGTTATTCGCGCTTATACTGCTTGTATTGATCGTTGCCGGTTGTGGAAATAACAAGGAGAATGCAGAGGCACCCGCTGCAGGCAGCAAAGAGCCTGTAAAGATTAAAGTGGCTTCGCTGATTCCGCCGATGACGGATATTCTTGATATTGTGAAACCGCTGCTGCTGGAAGACGGTGTGGATATGGAGGTTGTGGTGCTGTCCGACAATGTGCAGCCGAATGAAGCGCTGGCGAATAAAGAAGTGGATGCGAACTTCTTCCAGCATGTTCCCTACATGGAACAGTTTAATGCCAGCAAAGGCTCCAAGCTGGTTGCTGTACAGCCAGTGTATGATGCCATTTACGGCGGGTATTCCAAACGTTACAAGGCGATCAGCGAACTGCCGGAAGGGGCAACACTGGTAATGGCCAACGACCCGTCGAACATTGGACGTTCCCTGCAAATGTTCGCGGACGCTGGACTCATCAAGCTTAAGGAAGGCGTAGGCATTAAGGCTACACAAGCCGACATCACCGAAAATGCCAAGAACTATAAGTTCGAGGAAGTGGACCTGCTGATGCTGGCCCGGATGCTGGATGATGGCGATCTGGTAGCGATGACTCCGGCTTATGCCAGTCCGCTGGGCCTGACGCCGAAGAAGGATGCGCTGATTACAGAACGCGAAGATTCCGAATTCACCATCACCCTGGTAGCACGCGAAGACAACCAGGCTTCGGATGCCATCCAAAAGCTGGCGAAGCGCATCAGCGGACCTGAAGTGAAGAAATTCCTTGAAGATAACTATGCGGAGATCGCATTGCCTGCGTTTTGAGGCAAGGTAGCCGCAGTAAGCTCTGCTTTGTTTTAATCCGGCGCAGCGACTATTGATATCAATGGTATGATGCCGACATGCAAAAGCAGCCTTCACCACTAACGGGAGAAGGCTGCTTTTTGTTATAGCTGTTTTGTTAATGTAACCGGATGTTCCGGACATCGACAAGGTATTAGCTGCGTACATTTAAGGACGTAACCACCTCGTACTGCGCCGACTCAATCCAGCTTCCTGTAGTGAAATCCCGTCCCTTTACAAGGACTTTGTCGGTATAGACCTCCACATAATACCCTTGGCTGCCGGTCTTGTGTTCATCCGCATTCGTCCAGAGGTAAGCAACCGAAGCACTATTGAACATGGTTGCCGTCTCGCCGTTGCCGGGGTACATCGTGTTGTCGACTTCAAGCTCCCAATGCGTATGGCCTGTAAAAAGAAGTGTTTGGGGATATTTGGAGAGGATGGAGCGCAGCTCCTTATCTTGAGTGACGCCAAACCACTCTTGTGACTCCAAAGATCCGGCTACAGTGTCCTTCAGCGGCTGATGCAGGAAGAGAAAAACAGGCTGCTCAGGCTTCGAGTGTCCGTCCACCAGCTTTTCCCCAAGCTTACGGTCCAGCCATCGAAGCTGCTCCTCCGACAGTTTACAGAACGTTGGCAGACCTTCCTCTGTTCCCAGGAAAATAAAATGATATCCGCCGATCCAATGGTCATGATAGGGGCCGGGCATTTCCATGCAGGAAGTGTACATTGCCAGGCGGGATTCCCAGTGGCCAAGGCCCACATCATGGTTCCCCAAGGTGTAACGAATCTCCGGGAGTGCTGCCTGATGCAGCTGCAGAATACGGTGGACTTCCTCATATTCTTCCTGGAAGCCATGATCCGTAATGTCGCCAATATGCATAATCCCGCTGCTGCCCTGGGCATGGTGAGCCAGATCATGCAGCGCCCGCTCGAAATTCAGATTATACTCATGGGATGGATCGGCAGTGACATGGGTGTCGGTGATAATTTGGAAGGTAAACAGCGGCTGTGGTCCGCCTGGTTCATTTGTACTCATTTGCGAGAGAGCCTCCTTGGATTGCATGGTATTAAACTGAATGCAGAGTATAGGAATATAACTTTGTTAATGCCCCTTGGCACTAATGTTCAAGCCCACAATTCCGGCCACAATCACAGTCACCCATAATAGGGAGGACAGTGTCAGCCGCTCCCCGAAATACACTGCCCCCACGACGGAGATCAGGATGATTCCTGTACCTGACCATACTGCATAAGCTACCCCGACCTTGATCGAGGTGAGCGCCACATTCAGCGAGGTGAAGCTGATCCCATAGAACAGGAACATCAGCACGGAGGGCCAGAGCCGGGTGAAACCGTGGGATATTTTCATGGAGATGGTTCCCGAGAGCTCGAACAGAATCGCCAGCGCGAGAAAAACCCAGGCCCACACCCCTTCGGCCCTCACCTAGTATTCCTTCCAATACTTAGTTCTGCATAGGACTGCACCAGAGAATCTGCATCCGGCAAAAGACCGCGCATTGATATATCCGCTGCGCCGGCAATCCCGACGGCTACAGCTGCCCCGGCGGCCTTAGCCATCCGCATATCGCCGTTCGTGTCGCCAATCACGGCGGCCCCGCCAGGTTGTACCCCAAGCCGCTCACAGGCGAGCAGCGCCATATCGGGAAACGGCTTGCCCCGCTCGACCTGATCCGTACCGATCACGGCAGAGAAATAATGTTGGATACCGAGCCAGCGGAGGTGATTTTCGGCTGCCGCTGTTTCATCGGCAGTCACTACAGCCAGAGCAATGCCCTTGGCTGTGCAGTCGTCAAGGAACCGGAGCAGGCCGGGAAGCGGGAGCACCGGGCGGCTGCGCTCCAGCATCACATCCGCTTCCTGACGGCAGAGCTCTACCAGTTCCTTGGACTCGGCCCAGGATAAGCCTAGCAGGTAACCCTGCCAGGACAGAATGGCGTAAAGGTCGCTCATCGTCCCCATGGCCAAGGGACCATTCCGGTCATAGTCTGTAATTCTACCCTCAGCATCGTGAACGGTTCCCAGCAGGGAGGCCAGATACTGAACCGGGAATTCTAGGCCGCGTTGTTCCAGCTGCCGGGTGAACTGTCCCAGGAAACACTCACCCCAGCTTCCCCAGAGGGAAACGAACTGCAGCAGTGTGCCGTCCTTGTCGAACAGAATCGCGGATATGGAATGTTCCCCTTGCGGAGTGATGAGCTCAGGCATGCTGCCGCCCCCTTAGATTTAATAATTCACGTCCTATTTCTCGCTGAAACGGATACCGTCCATTTAAGGACGGCGAAGCCGTTTTCACTTGATACGATATACCGCTTATTTTACTTTATCAAGTGCGGTCTGGGCAGTTTGCTGCGCTTCCTTCAGGGCCTCAGCCGCCGGGATATTTTCAATCTGCACCTTGTCCGCAGCAATGGTCAGCGCATCATTGATTTTGCCTCCGGTAGGGTCCTGGAAGGGGGCGGAGGCGTGGGACGCCTGCATTAACGGGATTTTGATCTGCGGATTGGTCTCGCTGAAGGAGACGAATGCCGGATCTTCAAGCGCAGACTGGCGGACGGAAATATATCCGGTGTTGATTGACCAGAAGGCGGTATTCTCGGAGTTCGTGAAGTAGGTCAGCCATTTCATCGCTGCCAGCTTCTCGTCATCCCCGGCTTTGGCAGGAATACCGGCCATGATCGCTTGTGCCACAGGCTTGCCTTCGCCAACTCCGGCCCAGCCCGGCTGCTCCATTGCGGAGACGATGCTGAAATCCAGATCACCCTGATCTCCGCTGGAGCCAATATAGCCCGCCGCTTGGCCTTTCATCACATCGTCAATGGTCTTGTACCAGTACTCCCAGCCTTGTCCGCCGGAGTGGATGCGCATGGTCTTGTCCTCGTGAATCCATTTGCGGAACAGATCCCAGGTTTCAATCCACTCCGGAGAGTCGATCGTTACTTTGGTGCCATCCTCGCTAAGAACGCTGCCGCCCTTGCTGAGCACGGCATCGATCATGTTGCCGGAGCCCCACATCGGCTCCCATCCGAAGAAGGTTGTTTTGCCGCCGTCTTTAACGGCCATTTTCCCAGCGGCTGCCGCCAGGTCTTCCCAGGTCTTCAGCTGGCTGGCATCGATGCCGCTTTTCTCAAAAGCATCCTTGCGGTAATACATAATCTGTGTCGTTCCGTACATCGGAAGGAAATACTGCTTGCCGTCAACCTGGCCCTGGTTCAGAAAGGTCTGGACAAAATCCTCTTTATTAAAATCCGCCTGCTGGGCGATCAGCTCATCCATCGGAGAGAAATATCCCTTGCGCGCCCAGTCCATATTGGAGGAGAGCACGGCTGCAGGAACCTGTCCGGTAGCAATGGCAGCCTGAAGCTTCTGCTCGGTTTCGCTGTAGTCTGCCTGCACGATGCCTTTGACGATGACCTCCTGCTGCGAGGCGTTGAACTTTTGGATGAGCGATTCCATATTCTCGCCAAGCTTGCCGCCAAGGCCATACCAGAATTCAATGGTTACCGGTTCGCTTTGGGCTGGAGGGGCGTCTGCCGCTGGAGCTGCGGAGGCACCGCCTCCCGCCGTAACGTTGTCCGAAGCGGAATTTCCGCCGCAAGCCGTGAGCACTGTGAATCCGGCAATCATAGATACCGCCGACAACCTTTTTAATACGTTCATCATCATTCTCCTCTTTGTTCAAAAATGTAAGATTCAGCCTTTACTGGAGCCTGCCGTCATATTGACACTTTGCATAATTGTTTTCTGCGCCAGCAGGAAGACAAGCAGCAGCGGGGCGATGGTGAAGGCGCTGGCGGCCATGATCAGCGGCCATTGTAATCCGTATGCACCCCCTTCCACGAAAAAGCTGCGCAGGCCAGCCGAGACTAACTGCAGGTCAGGGTTTTTGGTAATCAGCATCGGCCAGAAATAATTATTGTACTGATCAATGAAGGTAATCAGCGCCAGCACGGCAAAGGATGACCTCGTAACCGGCACCAGCACCGTCCACAGAATCCGCATATGAGAGGCGCCGTCCACTTCACCGGCCTCCACCAGCTCATGCGATACCTGCAGGAACGCTTGCCGGATCAGAAAGATCGCGAAGATGCTTACAGAGTTGGAGAGAATCAGACCGCCGTAGGAATTCAGCAGGTGCAGCTCGGACAGCACAAGATAGCCGGGCAGGTAGACCGCTGTAGCCGGAACCATATAACCGAACAGGATCACTCCGGCAAAAAGCCCCTTCAGGCGGAATTTCATATGCGTCAGCGCATAGGCCATCATGCCGGAATTGATGATCTGCAGAATGACGATGGAAGTGGCGACGAAAATGCTGTTGCCCATGTATCTTGCAAACGGGGCCTCATTCCAGGCAGCGGCGAAATTTCCCCAGAGCGGCACTTCAGGCCAGAGTGTAGGCGGGGAACGCCAGATTTCATCATTGGTTTTCAGTGCGCTGGTGACCATCCAGTAGAACGGGAAAGCCATCAGCAGGGCAATCGTAGCAAAAAAAAGATGACGGGCCGGTCCGCCCAGCCGTGTGAATATACGCAAGCGGTGAGACCTCCTCTTGGAAAATGTACGGATTATTGATAATGGGTCGTCCGTTTGCTGATGCCGAATGAGAATACGGACAGCAGCATGCAGATGATGACAAGGACAACAGCTACACTGGAAGCCTCTCCAATCTGGAAGGATTCGAAGGCGGACTGATAATACAGATACAGCAGCGTGCGGGTGGAGCCGGAGGGGCCGCCTTGGGTCAGCACGTTAATCTGATCGTAGGCCTGAAGGGCCTGGATAAGCTGCACCACGAACAGAAACAAGGTGGTTGGCGAGATCAGCGGCAGAGTGATGCGAAAGAACTTCTGCGCAGCGCTTGCGCCATCAAGCTCCGCGGCTTCCAGCAGGTCTGAAGGCACATTCCGCAGCGCCACCAGATAAAAGATCATCGCCCAGCCCACGGATTTCCAGATGGTCACCAGGAGAACTCCCACAAGCGCCCATTTGGGGTCCTGCAGCCAGCCGATTTTCCCGAGTCCGAGGAAATCAAGCACCGTATTGGCAAGGCCGACCTCAGGCTCATAGATCCACGACCAGACAATGGATACAGCGACGGTTGGCGTGACCCATGGCGAGAACAGCAGCACCTGATAAAGTGCGGAGCCTTTCAGCTTGCGGTTCATCAGCAGCGCGAGTCCGAGTCCCAGGAGAATGATCGGCAGCACACTGCCCGCACAGAAGAGCGCGGTCACTCTCAGCGCTTTGTAAAAGGCCGGGTTGCTGAAAAGATCGGCATAATTTTGCAGTCCGACAAAAGTTTTCTCCGGGCTCATAAAGTCCCATTCTGTGAAGCTGAGATACAGCACATACAACAGCGGCGCCAGCCAGAACAGAACGAACGGTACCATCGCCGGCAGCGTGAACAGCACGGGCTTCAAGCCGTTAATAACCTTTGAGCGTGTCATTTTCGTTCCGATACCCCATTCCATCAGCTTGATTTTGCGGTATAATGCAGAGGAAAACTCCTCTGTTCAAAAAAAATTGTACACTCATGAGACGAGCCTGTGGTTAAGCGGAAGTAAACATCGTTCGGAAATTGTGTAAAATTTGCAGAAAACCTGTAACGAAGCTTCAGTATTGTGTAATGTAGAGGGAACGATTCTAAAAAAAGAGTGAAGGTGCAGCGAATGAAGCAGGCCGCATTTGGCGAGGGCAACCAGCATTTATCACCACGGGAGCAACTGCTGCGACCGATGATTGATGCGATAGCGCAGACGATGGATTTATATGGAGCGAATTTTTCTTACGGACAGCTATACGGGATTATGTTCTTTGAGGACAAGCCGATGACGCTGGAGGAAATGAAGCAGGTCATGAATATGAGCAAAAGCAATATGAGCTACGGCGTCCGCTCCCTGATCGCTTCCCGGATGGTGACCAAGCTGGACGAGAAACGTGAGCGGAAGGAGCTGTATGTAGCCGAGACTGATTTTTTTCAGGCATTCAAAAACTTCTTCACCCTGAAGCTTCAGCGGGAAATTGATGTCATGCAGGAGGCGATGGGTACGGTGATGCCAGAGCTCCAGGAGCTGATCCAGGCGAAGGACACTCCTGAAGAGGAACGGCAGGCCTGCCAACGGGATCTGGACAAGCTCCAGCATGCGGGAGAATATTATGCCTGGCTGCAGCGGTTTGTGTCGGGGCTGGAGGAAGGGGAATTCTTTGGCGGGGCCGGACTGCCCGGCAAGGAATGAATTCCTGAACTCTGAGTACAGCTTCACCTCTTTAGTTAGTTTGTGTACAGCTCAGAGGTGCCATCTTCCAACCGTAACTGCATTCTATGCAACTAAAAGGGAAGAAATCGGCATTAAAACGGAGCTAATTGCACTTGGTACACCTATCTAAAGCTCATCCTGCTAAAAGGAGTATATCGGCCCTTTTTAACTGTATAGAATACATCTAAAGCTAATAATAAACGGTTGCACGGCGTTTTTATTGTAGCAAATACATTTATCGGGCCAGCAGCGCTTAAGCCACCCTCATACGGTTTCCGTCTTGAGGGTTTTTTGCCTGTACAAAAACAGCCTGCAATTCGCCTATTTTCAAGGGGAACAATGGCGTTTTTGAATTCCGCTTTGGTCGATTTATTCTTGGGTTGCTGCAAGGAAAACAGTTACTGTCGTAATTTTGCTCTCCTATTTCACAGGGCTGCATAAGGTGAGCCGAATCATTTATACTGGCGGTATGAGTTGATTGACTGTGGACCAGATATAATTCGAGCGTATCTATGGCTCCGTTGTGCGGAGTGAGCCGACCTATGACGGCGAGTAGTATACAGCGGTGCTGACTGCACATATTGCTGCATATCTCGCGGCCCTCGGTATATCAAAGAGTAGGTAAGCTGGAGAAGAATGGAGTCATCAAAGGCTACAAGGGGATTGTGGACTGGGGCAAGCTGGATCAGAAAATCAAAGTCATGATCTCAGTGAAGGTGGTCAGCCAGAGTTTCAAGGAAACGGCAGGTCAGATCATCGGCCTTCAAATCCTCGTCATAAGGCTGTACAAATTTTTATAAGAGAGGAACGTGCAGTATGCGGCAAAAGAATGGAGCTAACGCGATGTATGCGGTTGGCATCGCGTTGTTGTCCGTTTATTTATTTTGGGGAGGAACTTATGTCGGCATGAAGGTCGCGATAGAGACCATGCCGCCCTTTCTGATGGCCGGAATCCGCTTTTTTGTGGCCGGAGCTGTACTCTATGTCATTTCCAGATTAAGCGGTGCTAAGCGCCCGGCAGGACGCGAGTGGAGGTCTTCCGCTATCGTTGGTGCGCTGCTGCTGCTTGGAGGCAATGGGATGGTGGCCTGGTCGGAGCAGCGGGTATCCTCGTCAATTGCTTCTCTAATCGTTGCCGCTGTTCCCGTCTGGATGATGCTCTTCGGGTGGTTTGGCCGCGGCGGCAAACGTCCAAATCCCGGCGTTATCGCCGGGATTGTGCTTGGACTGCTGGGTATCGCCGTGCTGGTCTTCCAGCCGGGGCAGGGAGACAATGGCACTGCAACCGACCTGATCGGCATTATTACCCTGCTGGCAGCTTCCCTTAGTTGGGCGGCAGGTTCCATGTACTCACGCAGCGCCCGGATACCGGATTCTCCGCTGATGTCAACGGCTGCGCAAATGCTGACAGGTGGCGCGCTGCTGCTGGTTTTCTCCTTCTTTACCGGCGACTGGTCCAAGATGGACGTTCCAGCCATTTCCCTCCGTTCGTACGCAGCTCTGGGTTATCTAATCGTCTTCGGCTCGATTATAGGCTACACGGCCTACATCTGGCTGCTCAAAAACGCCGATGCTACCCTGGTTTCGACCTATGCGTTCGTGAACCCGATAGTCGCCGTATTCTTGGGCTGGCTGCTGGCGGGCGAACAGATAACCGTGAACACCCTGACCGCTGCCGTTATCATTATCGCTGCTGTAATTTTGGTGACCGTTTTCCGCGGCAGGCCGCAGAAGGCAAGAACTCAAGCAGTGCTTGATATGCAAAATCAGCAGCAATCGATACACTGAGGACATCACAGCCGAAGGGGTGGTAACATGTTCGATATGCTAAAGGTAGGCAGGAATATCGTTAAATTAAGAGGGGCCGCAGGGCTCACGCAAATGGGACTCGCGGATAAGCTGGGAATCAGCTATCAGGCGGTCAGCAATTGGGAGAGAGGCGCAAGCATGCCTGATATCTCCAAGCTCCCGGAACTGGGAGAGATCTTTAATGTCTCTATTGAGGAGATTCTGGAAGAGGGTAGGGGGACAGCGATCCTAACAAGTGTGCTGGAAAATGCAACTGAGGATTACCTGCATCAGCATGAGGTATCTGCAATAGAAATATTGGAAGTTGCGCCTCTGCTTAAGACGGAACAAATCGAAGAGGTGTTTGAGCATGTAAAGGCCAATGTGCCGATGGGCGACCTGGTGGCGCTGGCTCCTTTTCTGAGTGATGAAGTGCTGGATGAATGCGCCAGGAAGGTGATAGAGATCGGGCCAATCAGCAATCTGGTGGCACTGGCTCCTTTTCTGAGTGAGGAAGTACTGGATGAATGCGCCAGGAAGGTGATAGAGATCGGGCCAATCGGCGACCTGGTGGCGCTGGCCCCCTTCCTCAGTGAAGAAGTTCTGGGTGAATGCGCCCGTAAGGCATTTACTGAAAAAGACGCAGGGACACTGCTGCAACTTGCTCCATTTCTAAACCAAGAGGTATTGGATGAATGCGCATCCCGTTTGTATGCCAAATAAGCCAGGTCCGCAGGCTGCAAGGAATGAAATTAGGTTAGTTGATCTCGATTGCAAACAAACAGGCCTCGCATCCTACGCGGGCCTGTTTGTTTGGCGATAAACTTATGCTGTTACTGCAACGAAATGCAGCAGCTTGCTGCGGAAATCGCCATGCAGCTCGGGAAGCAGCAGGCCGGCATACATCAGCCGGTCTCCGCCGTATATAACGCCGGTTTCCTTAAGGATGTAATCCTTGTCCGGATCAAGTCCCTGAAGACGGAGACGGGGGCGGGCGGTGTTCGGTCCGGCCAGCACACGGAAGTAGCCGGCCAATGCCTCGGACTGGTCCTCGGCGACGAACATCCAAGCCGTTTCATTGCCTTCAAACGGCGAAAGCAGGCGGTACATATCCCCTTGCTGAACAAGCGAACGGATTTCTTTGTAGAAGGCAACCTGGGCAGCGGCTTCCGCCTGCTCCTGTTCGGTGAACCGGGTCAGGTCCAGCTCATACCCGAAGTTGCCGGACATCGCCACATCGCCGCGCATGGAGAGCGGGGTGCTGCGGTGAACCTGATGGTTCGGCACAGCCGAGATATGTGCGCCCATGGCGCTGGCCGGATAGACAATACTTGTGCCGTACTGGATCTTGAGGCGCTCTACGGCATCGGTATTGTCACTGGTCCAGGTCTGCGGCATGTAGTGCAGGATGCCCGGATCGAACCGGCCGCCGCCGCCGGAGCAGCTCTCGAACAGCACATGCGGGAAGCTGGATGTGATTTCTTCCATTACCCGGTACAGCCCCAGCATATAGCGGTGGGCAGTTTCCCCCTGGCGCCCGGGCGGCAGCGACGCGGAGCCGATCTCCGTCATATGGCGGTTCATATCCCATTTGACATAAGTGATCGGAGCTGATGACAATACGCTGCTAACGGCATCTATAATGTAGTCGCAGACCTCCGGCCGGGACAGGTCGAGGATCAATTGATTGCGGCTTTGACTGCGTCTGCGGTCAGGCACATGCAGGCACCAATCCGGATGGGCGCGGTACAGCTCACTGTCGGGGGAGACCATCTCCGGCTCGAACCAGAGGCCGAACTGCATGCCAAGCCGGTTCACCCGTTCCGCCAGATCGGACAGGCCCTGCGGCAGCTTTCGTTTATCCACGAACCAGTCTCCCAGGGAAGTGGTATCATCGTCCCGGCGGCCGAACCAGCCGTCGTCGAGCACGAACAGCTCAATGCCAAGCGCTTGTCCGGCACGGGCGATATCTTCGATCTTGTCCGCATCAAAGCCGAAATAGGTGGCTTCCCAGTTGTTGATCAGCACCGGACGCGGTTCATCGCGGTACAGCCCTCTTGCCAGACGGGTACGGTACAAGCGGTGGTAAATACGGGACATGCCGCCGATCCCCGCATCGGAATAAGCGAGTACAGCTTCCGGTGTCTGGAAGCTTTCGCCCGGCTCAAGCAGCCAGCGGAAGCCGAAGGGATTGATGCCCATCGTGACCCGGGTGGACCCGTATTGGTCCACTTCGGCCCCGGCGCTGAAGCTGCCGCTGTAGACAAGGCTGAAGCCATAGGCTTCTCCGCTGTCTTCCCCGGCATTCGGGGAGAGCAGGGCCAGGAAGGGGTTCTGCTGATGGCTGCTCGCGCCGCGTTTGCTGTCGATGCCCTGATGTCCGCTGCGCAGCGGGGCACGGACCAAATGGCGTTCCCGGGCCCAGGAGCCGGAAAGATGGATCAGCTCGAATTCATCATGCGGGAAATCGAGCGCCAGGGACAAGGCCCGGTTCAGCTTAAGCGGGGCGGTTCCGGTATTGATCAGCCGGGCCGAGCGGATGATGGTATCGAAACCCTTCATGACCGTATAAGACAGCTCGGTCCGAAGGCCGGCAAGTGAATCCTCCAGCACCAGCTGCAGCGTTTCGGCTTCCTCTTCGGTTTCGGCGTATACAGCAGGCAGGCCTTCAAGCGCCGGTTTTCCCTTGAGGATGCTGTGGGACACGTAAGCCAGCTCCGTGACCGTTGTGCCGTTGGCCAGCTCAGCTACGTAAGCGGGCTCCCTGAAATCGCCCGAACCATAGCCCGGATACTCATGGGGGAGTGTATCCAGGGAGAGCGAAGGCTCTGCCGGATCAACGGTGCTGCTGAAGCCCATAGCTCCGGGATCGAATAAATCGGAAATGGCAGAGCTGCGGATTTTTTTGCCCCAATGCAGATGTACGGGATATGTACCGCGGGCCAGGCCGAATACATAACTGGTATTTTCAGTTTGCAGATGGAAGATTTGCAGCTTCGTATCATAATGAATGGACAAGGAAATAACCTCCTAAGGTGGACGCTGAAGTAATGAGACAGCCTCATTATAAGTCTGTTTCGTATTCAAACGTATGGAGGAATGCAGAATGAATATGGAGGAATGTAGTCTCTTTTGCAATTGGATAAAGGGACTGACCTAAAAAAGCAGACCCGGCTGCCCGGATCTGCTTTATGATTAGAGGTTATTCCGCTTGCCGCAATCTTTCAACAACCGTAGCCTTGGTCAGCAGGCTGTAGGAGCTTAGCGTTACAGTGTACGCAATAGCGGCCAGGACCGGAATGACCAGAACAAAGGGCAGCCAGCTGAAATGGTAGACTGTAAAGGCTATATTATCCGCTATGTTTTTAGAAATGATGTAAGTCAGAAATAGACCTAAGGTGGAGGTGATCGCCACGGTCAACAGGATATTGTACATTCCCTCATAGACCAGAACCTTTTTCAGCTGCCGCTTGGTCATGCCGATGCTCTCCAGTAAGGCGAATTCATTTCTGCGGGTGATAACCCCGGTAATAACGGTATTGATATAATTGAGGACGCCTATGAGCGCAATGACAAAGCTGAGACCGTAGCCGACCGTCTGAAAAATGCGGATATACGAGCCAAGCTCCTCCTTGTAATCTTCTCTAGATTTGAAGCCCAGCTCATCACTTGAAGCTACAATTGCCTTAACCTCCTGTTCAACACTGCTCAATTTGGCCGGATCGGCGTGAATGGTTGTTGACAATCCCATAGGCGGATTGCTTTCCGCCGGTAGCTCCTTTGTTAATTCTGAGGCGGGAAGGAAGGTATTGTACCCATAGATTGGATATGATTGAGTAGTTGCTGCATAAAGGGCATCGAGTTTTAAAACGGCCATGACTTCATAACTCTTTCCCAGACCCTGATATTTGATAGAGTCACCGGGATGATAATAAGTTTCATAACTATCTTCCCCATGCATCATAGCCTCTGTCACCAGCACATAGTTACCGGAAGCGAACTTCTGTTTATCGAAGGTTCCTTCAATAACATCCTTCTGCACCAGGTCATACCAGCCACCATCAATGCCGTACAGTTCAAGCATAATGAAGTTATTCTTAAGAGTCTGTACAAGGAAAGGTTCGGGTTGAGGCTTCTCTGCCAGAGGTTTTAGTGCAGCGCGTATCGTGTTATCCAAAGTGTATTTTTCGGATTTATAATATACGCTGTCCACCTGTTCCACTCCGTCAATCTTATCCAGAGTACTTTTGAACGCTGCCGAAAGTTTGTAAGGATCTCCGGCCTGTTCGCCTTCGGTATACACAATAGCGTTATTGCGGATTACAAAGTCACCGGCGATATAAGTCTCCAGGTACTTATTGACATCCAGCGATGAGATCACGGTAAAGATAACACTGAACAAGACCATGCTTAAGGAAAGCGAGGTCAGCATAAGAAACAGCTTCTTTTTATTGCGGAACAGATTGGAGAAGGCCATATTGTAAAGTTTTGCCCCGCGTGTTGAGCGTTTCTTCATCCGCCGTTTCACGCTCACGCCTGCGAATCTGACTGCTTCCACCGGGGAGATCCGTGCGGCCATCCGGCCCGGCTTGCTGGCAGCGATCCAAAGCGTCAGGTAGGAGAACACGGCAGCCCCAATAAAAATCCACGGGCTGGCTGAATTGGAAGCTTCCATAGTTTCAGGAGAGATGTTACTAAGCATTGGGGTCAACCACCGGCCAATACCATAACCGGAAGCCAGGCCAAAGGGCAGTCCGACAAGGTACAGAAGCTGCGCCTGACTAATAATAATTCTCCTCAGTTGTCGCGGCGTGGTCCCGATTGCCTTCAGCAGGCCGTAAAATTTGACATCCCGCACTACCGATATGTAGAAGATATTATAAATCAGCAAATATCCGCTAAGCATGATAATGAGTATGACTCCCATATAGGGAACAAATTTGATGATGTTATCCGAAAGGGAGGAAGTTGTGTACCCCCAGTTTATCCCGATCGGGGCATCTAAACCTGTGTCCTTGAGTACCTTATTGAGCTTTTTTTCGATATCGACGGCATTGCTGAACATCACACTTAGCTCGTAAGTATTCACATAAGAACCGTCGGCTATGGACTTCTCCCGATCGATAGAGGACAGATTCTTGTTTACAAAAGCCTCCGATACCAAAGCCAGCCCAGACATGGCTAGATTTCTGTCCGCATAATAATACCCCGAAACTATAAATTCCTGTTGAATCACGCGTTCCCCGATATCTATATCCAGAGCAACTCGCTGGCCCAGTGCATGCTTGATGCCAAGCTTGTCCATCACCCAGGTGTTCAGCACAACCTCATTTTCTGCGGCAGGCAGCCCGCCTTCAATGAATTTTATAAAACCATGCTTTGCGCTGTTCTCATCCATCTGTAAGACCTCTACCCGACTATCCTTGAACACATCATTTGTTAACTCTCCAGCTTTAAGCGTAACACCGTATTCCCGAATAGAGGGATGTTTCTTCAGTGCTTCGACCTGTGCCGGGGCCAGATATTTGAAGCCTCCGTGGAAGTCAGAGCCAACCGTTTTCATCTGGGCTAATTCCATCGATTTGTTGATGCTTAAGACCATGGTAAAGATGGAGGTAATGAGCAGTGTAGTCAGGATAACCGCGCAGATTACGGCCAGATTGCGCATTGGATTGGCTTTCAGGCTTTTTAGAGCGAGGCGGTTTACAATTTTACGGTTGTTGGTTGTGATCATAACGTCTTAACCCCGGTGGATATCGTCTCGTTGCCGGAAACAATACGTCCGTCTTCAATTCTAATAATGCGGTCGGCAGTCTGGGCGATGGACTCGTTATGAGTAATCATGACAATGGTCTGATTGAATTTCTCGCTCAGCTGCTTCAGCAGAATAAGAACCTCCTGGCTCGTTTTGCTGTCCAGATTGCCTGTAGGCTCGTCAGCCAGAATAATGGAAGGTTTAGTTGCCAGTGCTCTGGCAATCGCAACACGCTGCTGTTGCCCGCCGGAAAGGTTTGACGGCAGATTGTGGATTTTCCCCTGAAGTCCCAGAGCCTGGATCACTTCATCCAGATATTTCTGATCAATTCTGCCGCCGTCCAGTTCTATAGGAAGCAATATATTTTCGAGCACATTCAGAATCGGTACCAGATTATAGCTCTGAAAGATGAAACCAACCGATCTGCGTCTAAAAATCGTCAATTTCTCATCACTCATCGCAAAGATATCGTTCCCATCCACAATCACCTTGCCTTCAGTGGCCCGGTCCAGGCCGCCGAGCATATGAAGCAGGGTGCTTTTTCCGCTGCCGCTGGTGCCGACAATGGCCAGAAACTCGCCTTTCTCAACAGACAGAGAGACATCGTCCAGCGCTTTAACCGTCGTCTGCGGATCTTTGCCATAATATTTCTTGAGGTGTTCAATTTTTAATATAGGCATGGTGATTCATCCTCCATAATCTTTGATGCTCTTAAGATATCAGACAATTCTAACTGGACAGTGTCTGAAATCTGATGATAATGACACATTTAGATTTGGGGGAGAAACATAGACAGCTTTGTTCCTCTGCCTGGCTCGGATACCGCTGTAATAAAACCTCCCTGCATGCTGATAATCTTCCGCGTCAAGTACAGCCCGATTCCAATGCCTTCATATTCCCTGGCACTGTGTCCCCGGTAGAACCGTTTGAAGATGTGCTTAAGCTCATCCTGGGGAATCCCCATGCCAGTGTCCGAAACATCTATCCGGGTAAACATTTCATTGCTTTCAGTCACGATCGAAATTTTACCGCCTGCCTTTGTGTACTTCACCGAATTTTCCAATAGATTAAATAAGGCCTCACTGGTCCATTGCGGATCATGACGGGCTTTTGCAAGGTGATTGCAATCGATATGAATATCGATCTGTTTACTTTCCGCACGGGTATAGATATGGGATACGGCCCGGGTTATCGTCTGAATAACGGGATTGGCCGTGCTGTTCAGGGTGATCATCCCCGTTTCCAGCCGGGACATCTTGACCAGGGAGGTAATCAGCCATTCGAGCTTTTCTGATTGCAGCCCAATATGGCCCACCAGCTGCCGGGATTCTTCATCCAGCTCCGGGACTTCGGCAAGCAGCTGGCTAAAGAGCATGATATTAGATAGGGGCGTCTTGGTTTGATGCGAAATATCCGAGATCAGCTCTTTAATTCTGTTCTTTTCCGTTTCCAGGTTCTGTTCATTCGCTTTGGAAATCTCAATGTAACGCAACAATTTATGCTCCAGGGAAGAGAGGAGGGTTTCGTCAAAATCGGTCATTTTCTCCCGTCCGTAAATCGCCCGGTCCACCATTTCATCCACTGAATTTCTGAAGGCTGTAATTTGCCGCCGCGACGACCAGTTCCAGGCAGCTCCCATGAGGAGCATTAAAGACACGAAGAGGGCAGTGAGTCCCGGGAGAGCCGGATGATCCCCTATTAGAAAAAAGATTACTCCCGAATAACCAAATACCAGAACTACGAAGATTACCGAAAATATAAGGCTGATGTGTTTGGAGTAATCGATCTGTCTGCTGCTTGTCATGGGTTTGGCCTTTCCGCCCACAAATATCCGAGGCCGTAGACTGTTTTTATGTACTGTGGAGCCGCAGGCTCGTCTTCGATCTTGGCCCGCAGCCGTTTGACGGCTACCGTCAGCGCGTTCTCATCCACAAACTCAGCCTCCTGCGACCAGATCTTGTCGATTAACTGTTCTCTATTTAAAATAATGCCGGAGTTCGTGACAAATATTTTCAGCAGCTTCAGCTCGGTTTTGCTAAGGATCAGTTGCTCTTGGTTCTTATAAAACTCCAGCTTTCCGAAATCGAAGCTTAAGGGTCCAATCGTTACTTTGTCCTCGCTGTGCGGGGAAGATCTTTTGAGGACGGCCATGACTCTTGCCCTTAAGACCATCAGACTGAACGGTTTCGTAATATAATCATCGCCTCCCAGCTCAAACCCCGTAACGATATCAGGCTCCATGTCGTTCGCGGTTAAAAAGATAATCGGCACCTGCGAGGTTCTCCGGATCTTCTCACAGTAATCCAGCCCGCTTCCGTCGGGAAGATTGATATCCAGAATAATAAGATCAATCTTAAGGGAAGAGAGAATCAGCTCCGCTGAGGCTATGTCGTAAGCCTGCTGTATAGATAGATCATTCTGGGAAAGGGTCAGGGCGATGCCTTTATTGAGACTCCGGTCATCTTCAACGATTAACAATGTCTTCAAGGTGTGTGCTCCTTTGTTCCTCTGCATGCTGCAGAAGCTATATTAAGGGATACCTGCAACAATTATACACACTAGCGATGTTTAAAGTCTCTCCCGGCAGAGAGTTCGGCTTGTTTCCGCCTCCGGCAGCCTGCAGTCCTACACCTGCCCCGACTAAGGTCCAGTTCATAAAACCGTCCACGGTCTGTTTTGAAAGTCTGCGGTTTACCCTAGAATAAGGTTATAAGGTTGAGGTCAACGAAAGGCGGTGAGAAAATGCAAAATAGAAAAGGTAATGGACTTGCGGTTGTGCTGATCGTGCTCGGAGCAATAATGCTGATGGGTATTGCGCTTCCTCTGATTCACGGAGTCTTCAGACTTCTCTTCCCGGTATTGCTGGTTGTTCTCGGGTACTACGGAATTAAAAGCGGACGCAAAATTATCGGCTGGATCGTAATGTTCATCGGTGTTATGTCGCTGATTGCCAAGCTTTCCTGGATCATCGGACCCCTGCTCGGTATCGCGCTTGTGGTTTGGGGAATCTCAGTACTGAAGGGCAAACAAAACAGAACATACTAAGTTTTTAGAAGTTTACTTACTAAGAAGCAGGGAGGGAGCAGGAAATCATGAGTGTTTTTCGCCGCATGAGGGATATCACCGTAGCTAATCTAAATGAACGTCTGGAACAAAGCCAGGACCCCGTGAAGCTGATTGACCAATTTCTCCATTCAACCCGTGAAGAAATCGGTGAAGCTGAAAGACTGTACCAGCAATATGCTTCCCACACGAAGCAATTGCAGCAGCAAGTCAACCAGGCAACGGCTATGAAGAATAAGCGTGAAGAACAGGCGCTGCTGGCACTTAAGGCAGGAGAGGATCATCTCGCCAAGCTGGCTTTGCAGGAAAAGATCATTCACGAGGAAAAGCTGGAGCAGTACAGCGGGCTGCTGGAACAGAGCCAAGTATCGCTGTATGAGCTGGAAAGCCAGCTTAATGAGCTGAAAGTCGAATATCAGACCGTATATAACAAACGCCAGTATTATGCAGCACGGATGGAGTCGCTGAGACTTCAGCAGCGGATGAACCAAAGAGCCGGAACCTACGGCAACGGCGGTGATGTTCCCAAGATGTTCGGACGGCTCGAGGACCGGATGAACGACTGGGAGCTGGAAGCAAAAAGTCTGCGCGATTTGCGCCGGATGGGGCAGGAATACGCAGTGCAGGCTGGAGAAACTGTAGCAACTGTACTGGAAAGAGAAATGGCCCGTCTGAAGGAGAAGCTTAACAATGACGGAAAGGAGTAGTACTATGAGCCGATTGTACCGTTCAACCCGTGACAAGGTAATGACAGGGCTTGCAGGAGGAGTGTCCGAGACTCTCGGTATTGACTCCACCCTGTTCCGGATATTGCTCTTGGTCAGCATCCCCTTTACCGGGGGCGCAACGATTCTGGTGTACTTTGTTGCAGCGCTTGTCATTCCCAAGGAGCCAACGCAGTATAATCCTTTTGGCCCTGGACCCGGAGCTCCGAACGGCCCTTATGGCGGCCCTTACTCCGGAGGACCTGGATATGGACGCGGCCCGCAAGGCCCGCAGGGTCCTCATGGACAGGGAGGATATGGTCCGAATAACGGTCAGCCGGGCTATAACCCCGGTTATGACAAAGCAAATGCTTACTCGGCCCCGGACTCCGGTCTGGATGCCATGATGAAGGATATTGAGAAGAAGGCCCTGCAGAAAGAAGTCGAAGAGCTTAAACAAAAACTTGCTAAATACGAGAAGGGAGAAGTGTAAAACATGGGAGTATTTCAACGGATTAAAGATATGACAAAGGCGTCGGTAAACGATTTGCTGGATAAGGTAGAGGACCCAATTGTAATGCTGAACCAATATCTGCGCGATATGGAGGCAGAAATTCACGAAGCTGAGGTTACCGTAGCGAAGCAAATGGCCAATGAGCGCCGGATGAAGCAGCGTGTCGATGAAGCAGCCAAAATGTCCGGACAACGTGCCGCACAGGCTGAGCTTGCCCTGAAGAATGGCCAGGAAGAAGTAACCCGCAAGCTGCTGGAGGAAAAAATCTATTTCGACCAAAAGCAGGTTGAATACAGCGATCTTCATGCTCAAGCTGAAGTGCAAGCCAAGGAACTGGTACAGCAGCTGCATGACATGAAGGATGAGTTCTACAAACTGCGCAACAAACGCAATGAGCTGGTATCCCGTGCACAAATGGCGAAAGCCAAGAAGCAAATGTCGCAAATCAGCAGTGTTCATGCCATCGAAAGCGGCAGTGCATCGCTCGGATTCCACCGTATGGAAGAAAAGATCATGCAGCTTGAAGCGGAAGCAGATGTTATGCGTGCCCCTTACAGCCCTTCGGCCGGTGTATACAGCAAGCCTGTAGATGCCGAGAAGCAGCTTAAAGTGGATGAGCAGCTCGCTGCACTTAAGAGCAAGCTGAACACAACTTCTGCATCCCCGTCACTTGACAAAAAAGAATAATAAGCCAGTTCCTAAACAATAGGCGTATATGATATGCTGAACAAGGTAAAGCCATACGGTATGGATTCTCCATACCGGTATGGCTTTTGTAGCGGGATGCGGCTATAGGTGGAAGTTTCTCCAATTCATGATGCATACAATCATTGATTGGAGAAACTTCAACATTAATCAGTTTTGCTGCGCAAAACTTAAGTTTATGCTTACGAAGTCAGTTTTGCTGCGCAAAACTTTTAGGAGGTGCGAAATGGATAAACGAAACCGTTTGATTGCCATCGGACTGATTGGAATAGGCTGCTTGATGATATTTGGCAGATGGCTCGGCTTTTTCTCCATTGTCGCGCTCCTGCTCCTGCTGCTGGGGATTTACCGGACGACATCGGGCAGGGTGAAGCAGGGTTATACTTTGCTTGGAGTCGGTGCCGTACTGCTGCTGCTGGATCATTTGCTGCTTGTATTGGGGATTTGTCTGATCTCACTGGGGATGTTTTTTGTAAAGTCCAAAAGAATGCAGAAACGCGGCGGGTTCATGCAGAAGCAAAGCTTCTCTTCCCGGTTTGACTGGGACCTCTCTCCATGGGTGATGCGCAGTCTGAGTGCATGGCATGTGATGGGTGAAGCCGATGTGGATCTTTCGCTGGCTATGGCGGAGGATAAAGAGACCATCATGCTGTTTCAGGGCATTTTTGGCGATATGGATGTTCATTTGTCGGAAGACTACGGTGTGGAGATTGAAGCCTTTGTGCTGTTCGGCTCGATCGAATTCGGCAGCCATCGGGATACCGGAATGCTGAACCGGCTCAATTGGAAATCGGCCAATTATGACATCAGCGAGAATAAGGTGAAGATTAATGTATCTTATTTAATGGGCGACCTGGATATAAGCATGTCCTAAAAGGGATGAGCGTTAGCTAAGAAGGGAGGGCTCCCGGCGTGGAGGAAAAGAATAGGAGCATGGTAACACGCAGCATGGGCGAGGGGGCTCTGTTCTCCTTTGTCATGCTGCTGGTTATCCTGTACATTATGTATACATACGGATATTTGCAGCCCTTTGAAAACTGGAAGATCGGGGTAAGAACGGCGGTGACGCTAATTCTGCTGCCGATGGTTTTCGGAATTGGCTTCGGTTTCTACCAGAGCTTCCGCATCAAGCGCAAGCTGGAGCGGCTGCGGGCAACACTGGTAGCCTGGGAGAAAGGAAATCTTACCCCGGCTATGCCGGAACTGGGTACGGATGAACTGGGCAGGCTTGGCTTGCAGCTTGGCCGGATCAGCGGCAAGTGGGAGAACCAGGTGAACACACTGCAGCGGCTGTCCACCAATAACGCCAAGCTTGCCGAACAGGCGCGCGTATCGGCGATTATGGAGGAAAGGCAGCGGCTGGCACGTGAGCTGCATGATGCTGTATCGCAGCAGCTGTTCGCGATCTCCATGACGGCGACGGCTGTAGGCAGAACGCTGGAGAAGGACTTTGACAAGGCACAGCGGCAGATTGCGCTTATCGAGGAGATGTCCGCCGTAGCCCAGTCGGAGATGCGGGCACTGCTGCTGCACCTGCGTCCGGTGTACCTGGAGGGCAAAGGTCTGGAGCAGGGGCTGCAGGAGTTGATTAAGGAACTGGAGATCAAGGTTCCTATGGAGATTGTGTTTGAGATGGACCCGGATGTACATCTGCTTAAAGGGATCGAGAATCATTTGTTCCGCATTGTGCAGGAGGCCATTTCCAATACACTGCGCCATGCCAAAGCGGATAAGATGGAGATCCGGCTGCACCGCCGGGGAGATACCGTGCGCCTCACACTGCGGGATGACGGGATTGGCTTCGAAATGGATGAGAGTAAGCAGACTTCCTACGGACTCTCCAATATGCAGGAGCGGATCAATGAAACCGGAGGCTCCATTCAATTTATCACCGCACCCGGCAAAGGGATGCGCATTGAAATTACTGTACCACTAGTTAATGAATAAGGGGGCAAGGGCAAACCATGGAGATAGAGGAAGCGGAAGCAATCAAAGTACTGCTCGTGGACGATCATGAAATGGTCCGGATCGGACTTGCTGCGGTGCTTGGTACCGAGGACGGAATCGAAGTCGTGGGCGAAGCAGGGAGCGGCGAAGAAGGCATCCGGCTGGCCCAGGAATATAATCCGGATGTGGTACTGATGGATCTTGTGATGGACGGCATGGACGGCATTGAAACAACGAGACAACTCCTGAAACTTTATCCGGATTGTAAGGTAATCGTGCTTACCAGCTATTTGGATGACGAAAAAATGTACCCGGTCATTGAAGCCGGAGCCTTCAGCTATTTGCTGAAAACCTCGCGGGCCAGTGAAGTGGCGGATGCCATCCGTGCGGCGGCAAGAGGCCAATCGGTGCTGGAGTCGCAGGTAGCTTCCAAAATGATGAACCGTTTCCGTAACAATGCCAAAGGAGAATCACCTGCCTATAAGGAGCTTACCGAGCGCGAAATGGAAGTGCTGAAGCTGCTGGCCCAGGGCAAATCCAATCAGGATATTGCTGACCAGCTGATTATCGGGATCAAAACTGTGAAATTTCACGTAACGAACATTCTCGCCAAACTGGGTGTGGAAGACCGGACCCAGGCAGCTATATATGCTTACAAGAACGGTCTGGCTGAATAACAACCTCAGGAAGTATATATCCTCTTGAACCTGGACATCCTTTCTAGTAGATTACTAGATTGGTTCGAGAGGGAGATGTGGAGATGAAGCTGCGGAACAGAGGAAGAGGGAAGGCCACATTAGCGCTGCTATTCATGTGTATTGCGGCACTATTACTGGCGGGGTTCCGCAGTGGGGCAGGCGGAGAGGCTGTGACGGCATCGGCTGCAGCTGATGTTATCATTTCCGAAGGGGCTGGACTGGAACAAGGTCTGGAACTGCTGGTTACAGCCGGACGGAAATCCACTGAACCGGGATCTTCGCTGCGGCTTGTGCTGAAATGGCAGGGGGAATACAGCGGTAACGCTGCAGAATCTGCGAAAGCCGCTGCCGGCCTGGCTGAACGTCTCGGACTTGGAACGCCGGAGCACAGTGAAGAAGATGGACACACAACCTTCCGTGCTGCCGCATCCTTTAACCCATCAGGGAAAACCTCCCTGTTCTGGAGCGGGATTGACCAGAGCCGCAGCTATGTGATCGTAACCCTTGAAACGGCTGATCTGCTCAAGGCAACGGCATTTCAGGCAGCGGCGCAAGAAGCGGGTGTGCAGATGCAGGCTGCCGGCATCGAGCCGGAGTGGAATGTTTCCCTTCAGGGCGTGGCTTCCACACAAGGAACCCCGCGCGAAGCGCTTGTTCATACAGAACAGGCCATCGCTGCCGCGATCTCCGGTTTGCAGGCGGTGGAAGATTATGAAGACGAAACCACGTACAGCCGCTCTTACAGTGTCCCGGGTTTGGCGCGTTATGTGAGCAGCGGGAAGCATGCTGTCGCTATGCAGACAGCTGTTCATAAGAACGGCAACAACAACAGCAACCGGGTAACGATTGGGTTGCCGCTGATCACGATTGAATATTAGGGCAGATTCGATGAAATCCGAAGGTAATAGACATTAATTGTTATATAAGCTGGACTATGTAAACGAATAAGAAAGATTAATGGAAAATTACGAAATCCCGAGAAAAACTGTCAGGAATGTGATAGCATCCTTTCTGCGAATATGATAAAATGACATCACGCCGTCATGCGTTTTTTATAATTTGACGGACGTTGAGAATGATTGTCAACTATATTACATACAGAGAGATGAGGAGCCATGGCTGAAAATCAAACCCTTGATGCACTGCATACACCCGGCGCTGTATTTTTTATCTTTGGGGCAACCGGAGATCTAGCCCGGCGTAAGCTTTTTCCGGCGATTTACAGTTTATACCGTGAAGGTAAGCTGACACATGATTTTGCGGTAATTGGCGTGGCTCGGCGTCCCCGCACCCAGGAGGAATTCCGGGAAGATGTGAAAGAGTCCATTCGCGAATTCTGCCGCTACCAGGCGGGAGATGCTGCTGAATGGAATGAGTTCGTGCAGCATTTTGAATACAAGTCTTTGGACATCAATAATATCGACGGCTTCCGCGAGCTCAACGCGCAAACGGAGGCAATCGAAGAGAAATTCCGCATTCCTGGCAACCGTCTGTTCTATCTCGCCCTTGCTCCTGAGCTGTTCGGCAGCGTATCGTTCAACCTCAAAGCCGGTGGCATGCTGCAAAGTTCAGGCTGGAACCGTCTGGTGATCGAGAAACCGTTCGGTTACAATCTTGAGTCTGCTGAGCAGCTGAACGAACAGATCCGCCAGGTGTTTAAGGAAGAAGAGATTTACCGGATCGACCACTACCTGGGCAAGGAAATGGTGCAGAACATCGAAGTCATCCGTTTTGCGAATGCCTTCTTTGAACCGCTCTGGAACAACAAGCATATCGCCAACATTCAGATTACCCTCGGTGAAACCGTTGGGGTGGAAGAGCGCGGCGGATATTACGATCATGCGGGAGCGCTGCGCGACATGGGCCAGAACCATATTTTGCAGCTGCTGACGATGATCGCTATGGAACCGCCAAGCCGTTTGCTGGCTGAAGATATCCGTGATGAGAAGGTCAAGGTACTTCGTTCGTTGCGTCCGTATGCTTCCTCCGATGAAGTGCGCGAGAACGTGGTGCGCGGTCAGTACACCCAAGGCTTGTATAAAGGCAAGACCCTTCCGGCTTACCGCCAGGAAGACAAAGTGGACCCTGAATCCAATACCGAGACGTATTTCGCGGCGCGTGTATTTGTGGACAACTTCCGCTGGGCAGGTGTTCCTTTCTACATCCGTACCGGTAAACGTCTCCCGGTGAAGACGACGGAGGTGGTTGTAGAGTTCAAGGGTATGCCTACCAATGTTTATTTGGGTCAAAAGCATAACCTCGAGCCCAACCTGCTCGTTATCCGCGTGAATCCGATGGAAGGCATCTATGTGAAGATTAATGCCAAGAAACCGGGCTCGGAATCAGAAATTCAGCCGCTGGCTATGGATTTCTGCCAAAGCTGTATGGTGGGGATCAACTCGCCGGAAGCTTATGAGCGTCTGCTGCATGATGCGGCGCGTGGAGATTCGACCTATTTCACCCGTTGGGATGAGGTTTCATCGGCATGGTCGTTCGTGGACCGTATTGCCAAAGCGTGGAAGGAAGAAACGGCTGATCTGGCTTCGTACCCTGCAGGTTCGTGGGGGCCGGTGGAAGCCGATCAATTGCTGGCTCAGGAAGGTTTCCATTGGTGGCCAGTGAACGGACAGGAAGAAGACAATGTGGTCTGGCGGGTTAACAGCTAAGACCTGAATAAGCTGCAAGATTTTAAGCTCCCCCTGCAGAGGCTGCAGGGAGAGCTTTTTTGCGATACCCCCGTTAGCGTGGGGACGGGTTTGTCCAAATATAAGAATTTATATGTTTCACACGATAACTTATCCTTCTATTTCTCGCTGAAACGATACTGTCCTTAAAAAGGACGGCAAAGCCGTTTCCACTTGGTGAAATTCACGCAAAATAGCCTCATATGGGCCGAGGGCTGTACAGAATAGGCTGCAATCGCTGTTTTTCTTACAAGATATTTGGTATAAGCCGCTTTTTTGTAGATAAAGTTTGCCGGATTTTGATATACTTTAAAGGATGCTTTCACTAGAAGCGGAACTGGAGACTATTATGGGATAACAATGAATTCACCAATGAAGGGATTTGTACTCATGAGCAGAGCGCCGATTTGATGAACAACCCGTGTGATATAAGCAGAAGCATGAATTTATATATGAAGGGATATGTGCAATGAATAAGGCACCGGATCAGAAGCTGCAACAGGAAGTGGACAAACGCAGAACCTTTGCGATCATTTCCCACCCGGATGCGGGTAAAACAACACTTACGGAGAAGCTGCTGCTGTTCGGCGGAGCCATCCGGTTAGCGGGAACGGTTAAAGCCCGTAAGGCAAGCAAACATGCAACAAGTGACTGGATGGAAATAGAGAAACAGCGCGGGATTTCCGTTACTTCCTCTGTGATGCAGTTCGACTATTTAGACCATCGGGTGAACATTCTGGATACCCCGGGTCACCAGGATTTCAGTGAGGACACCTACCGTACGTTAACGGCTGCGGATAGCGCGGTGATGCTGATCGACGTGGCGAAGGGCGTAGAAACACAGACCATCAAGCTGTTCCAGGTTTGCGCCAAACGCGGTATTCCGATCTTTACGTTCATCAACAAGCTGGACCGCGAAGGCCAAAGTCCGTTTGATCTGATGGAAGAGCTTGAGAATGTGCTGGGCATCCGTTCTGTTCCGATGAACTGGCCGATCGGCAGCGGACGCGAACTGTGCGGAGTGTACGACCGGATGAAGAATCAGGTGGAGCTGTTCCAGGGTGATGACCATTCTGTAATTAAAGTGCAAAAGGTGGAAAGCTACCGTGACCCGATCATCCGTGAGATGGCCGGTGAGTACCTGCATGATCAGCTGTGCCAGGAGCTGGAGCTGCTGGACGTTGCGGGCGATGCTTTTGACTATGAGAAGGTACTTCGCGGAGAGCTTACTCCGGTATTCTTCGGCAGTGCGATCAACAATTTTGGGGTGCAGACCTTCCTGGACAACTTCCTGGATCTTGCACCGAAGCCGGAGCCACGCCGCAGCACAGTTGGCTCCATTGAGCCGACCAATGAGAAATTTACCGGCTATGTATTCAAAATCCAGGCAAACATGAACCCGGCCCACCGCGACCGGATTGCTTTCCTGCGGATCGTGTCCGGCAAGTTCGAGCGCGGCATGAGCGTAAAGCATGTCCGTGCAGGCAAAGACATCAAGCTGTCCCAGCCGCAGCAGTTCCTGGCCCAAGACCGCGATATCGTCGAAGAGGCGTATCCGGGCGATATTATCGGGCTGTTTGACCCGGGTATTTTCCGGATCGGGGATACGCTCAGTCAAGCCGGGGATATGGAGTTCGATGAGCTGCCGACGTTCTCACCGGAGATTTTCTCCAAAGTAAGCATCAAAAACGCACTGAAATCGAAGCAGTTCCAGAAGGGTATTGATCAGCTGACGGAAGAGGGCATGATTCAGGTGTTCCGCACGGTCAACTTTGACGATATTCTGCTGGGAGTAGTCGGACAGCTGCAGTTTGAGGTGTTTGAGTACCGGATGAAGGGGGAATACGGCGTGGATGTTCAGCTGCAGCGGATGTCATATCAGTTCGCACGCTGGATCGTGGATGAGAATAAACCGGACCCGGGCAAATTCCGCATCAACTCTACGCTGGTTACCGATAAGAAGGGCAACTACGTGGTGCTGTTCGAGAACGAATATGCGATGCGTACAGCGATGGAGAAGAACCCGACCGCGAAGTTCCTGGAAACAGCTCCTTGAGTGTAGGCTGTTGACGAATTCAGGCTGCAGGTGCAGTTGCAGATGATATAGCTGTACCTGCGGCAGTTTCAAATAGGTAGAAAAAACCTCCGCCCCCAAGTGTGCAGATGCACCTTGGGTGACGGAGGTTTTTGGCTCATGAGGTTTTCTAGGATGTGATGGATCCGGGAGTAACCTCCTCCAGATGTCTGTGGAGCAGACTAATCACATGATCCTGCTTGGCCTCTCCGAGGTCCTTCCAGACCATTTCAAACACGACGCCAAGCCCGGGAAGCGCAGCTTCCGGCCCGTCCACGGAGCCTTCAATCATGTGCCGCAGGTCTTCTTCGGACTGGCCGTGCACTTTATGGAGAATCGCCTGGCGCAAATCAATGGTAACCGGCATAATGTACCCCCTTACAAGTTTTGTGAGCAAAGCTTCCTGCATTCCTTCGTACAAAACTGCTTCGAAAGCACATGCTTAGTTTTGTGAGCAAAGCTTCCTGCATTCCTTCGTACAAAACTGCTTCGGAAGCATGTGCTTAGTTTTGTGAGCAAGGCTTCCTGCCAATGGTTCGCATAACTGGCTTTGGAAGCCTGCTCATGCTGAAACGCCCTGTACTAATGTGCCCTGCGGCGATGCTGAAAATTCAAGTTTGTGTGTGCTTATGCTATACTGTGTGAGATATAAAATGTGAGCGGGAGGTACACGGACATGGCTAAAAAACAATATGCCATCATCGGAATGGGACGTTTCGGCTCAAGTGTAGCCAAGGCGCTCAGCGGGATGGGATTTGATGTGCTGGCCATCGATTCGGATGAGCAGCGCACACAGGAAATTTCGGGAATTGTTACCCATGCCGTATCCGCGGATTCCACCGATGAGGAAGCGCTGCGCGCACTGGGCATTCGAAATTTCGATGTTGTCGTTGTGGCAATCGGAGAAGATATTCAGGCGAGTATTCTTACAACGCTGATCCTGAAGGACCTTGGGGTGCCGGCGATTCTGGTCAAGGCCAAAAGTGAGCTGCACGGCAAGGTGCTAAGCAAGATCGGTGCAGACAAAGTCATTTATCCCGAACGGGACATGGGCATGCGGGTTGCGCATCATCTGGCCTCGCCGAACATCCTTGACTATATTGAGCTGTCGCCGGATTACAGTATTCTTGATATGAAGGTTCCCAGACCGATGCTGGGCAAAAACCTGCAGGAGCTGAATATCCGCGCCAAATATGGCTGCAATGTGATGGCGATCCGCCGGGGCGAAGAAATGAATATTACTCCAAGAGCCGAGGACCGGCTGGCCGATGGCGATGTTCTTGTCATCGTTGGCCACAAGGACAACCTGACCAAGCTGGAGATGGCATATCAATAACGCACGAGCATACGAAGTGTAACGTGGCTCTCGTGGTGCTGTAGGAAGTGTTAAATGCGCTGCCGATAGTGGCCGGATTTGCTTAGTTGCACTCAGTACAGCTATTTGCTTCGTTAACCGCTTGTTCAGAAGGATAGATGTATTTCGTGCAATTATAATTTAGCAAACCCCCGGTTCATAGCCATAATGATGATTATAAATGTACAGACTACAACTAAATTGGAATTAGCGGTAAAAAGCGTTATTTTAGTTGCAGGAAATACACTTAAAATGAAGCTGTGTGCAGCGTATTAGAGAAATACATGGGAAGATCGTAGTGACTGCAAGGAAAAAGGCAGCAAAGATGCGATAACTAAGCTGCAGGTGAACAGAAAGGTAGGACCTCATGGAAATTATGTCTCCGCAAAATACGCGGGTGAAGGAATGGGCCGGACTGCAGGAGAAGAAACACCGCGATAAGTCCGGCAAATATATTGTGGAAGGTATTCATCTCGTACAAGAGGCTCTGCTGGCCGAAGCCGATGTGGAAATATTGGCGTATGACCTCGATAAGGGCATGCCGTCTGAGCTGAAGGAACTGCTGCAGGCGGTACAGGGTATGGAGGTCATCGGCGTATCAGCACCGGTGATTGCAAAGTGCAGCAGCACCAATACGCCGCAGCCGGTATTTGCGGTGGTGCGCAAGGAACAGCAGGGCGTGGAGACGATCCTTGCGAAGCCGGATAGTCTGGTCGTTGTGCTGGACGGAGTTCAGGACCCCGGCAACGTGGGGACGATCATCCGCAGCGCGGATGCGGCAGGCGCAGACGGCGTGATCCTCGGCCAAGGCTGCGCCGATCTGTACAACCCGAAGACCATCCGTTCCACGATGGGCTCGATGTTCCATCTCCCGGTGGTGGAGGGCGATTTAAGTGTTGTTCTGCCGCAGGCACGGGAACGCGGCGCACTCTTAGTCAGCACCTCGCTGACCGGTGAGGACTCCTGCTACACCCACGATTTTCGCGGCAGCCAGTGGCTGCTGATCGGCAGTGAAGGTAAGGGCATCTCGCCGGAAACAGCCGTACTTGTCGATAAGAGCATTATCATCCCGATGGCTGGCCGTGCCGAATCGCTCAATGCGGCGATGGCAGCGACCATTCTGCTGTTTGAGGGGATGCGGCAGCGGGGGTATCCACGCAAATAAACCCATCTCACTGTGAGTTATAACATAAAGTAAGACTGTTTTTAAGCATGCATGAGACCTTTTCTATAGCTTCAAAATGAGATCAAGAAATAGCAGCAATCCCTTGTGTGACAAGAGATTGCTGCTATTGGTATGTGGGCAGGGCTTATACCACACTGAATTTTTATATCAGGTGGTAAGTCATACCGGACTAATTTGTACTTCTGAAATCAAATTATTAGCGGAAACCTATTTAGTTTTCAAGCCTGAACAACTTAACAAAATATACGTAACACCGTCTCGTTCGCAGGTTGTTTACTCTCGCTTACAACCTCGACCCGCGATATGGTGTCTTGTCCTCCTGGAACAACGATGGGCGTAACAGTAGAACAGCCGTTTTCCCGGAGAGTTTCCATATCAAATTCCAGTAGAAGCTGCCCTTTTTTCACCCGGTCGCCGTTGCTTACATGAGCTGTAAAACCCTTTCCTTTAAGAGAAACGGTATCCATGCCAACATGAATGAGCAATTGAACGCCGGAATTGTGCTCGATGAGAATAGCATGCTTACTCTTTTCCATGATATGGGCGATAATGCCGTCAAAAGGAGCAATGACCTTGCCGGAATCTGGCAGGATGGCGAATCCCTCGCCCATCGCTTTACTTGAGAACGCTTCGTCCTGAACTTCATCCAGAGCTAAGAATTGACCGGAGAGAGGCGATGAGATTTCTATGGAAGGCGATTCCATCTTTTTTTTCTTAAATCCAAACATAGGTTTTCCTCCTGTAACTGTGTGTTAGAATAGCAATGGAACAACGAATAGGGGGCCTGCCTTGTGAACAAAAGAGACTTTGTTATCCATGATCTGCTCAGTAAAATCTATCAAAAACATTATTCAGACTGGAAGCTTCCTACAGAAAGAGAACTGGCGGCGCAATATAAGGTTTCCAGATTTACAATACAAGAATCTATTAAGAAGCTGAAATATATGGGTATGGTTAAGGTTGTCCAGGGCTCGGGTATTTTTATTAACAAAAATATTCAAGCCAGTCCGCTGATCTACAACTCACTTACGGAGAATCCATATTCCAATATTCAGTCTAAGGTCATCGAGCTGCAGAAGCTTCCCTCCACCCCTAGTGACCAGCAAATCTTTAATATAACTGCCGAGGATGAAGTGTGGATGTACCAGCGCTTGAGAATCGTTAACTATCAGACAATGCAGATTGAGCAGTCGAGATTGCCTGCGACGTTATTCCCTGTATTAACACAGAAGGATGCCGAGAATTCCATTCAGTCATTTGTGAAAAAGCATAAGTTCACTATCTCACATTACCTGAATACTTATGAGGCAATCTCGCTTGATAAAGAACAAGCGATGTTCTTGCAGCAAAAAAAGAAAAGTCCAGCAATGAAAATTTCAAGCCGTGGAATACTGAATAACGGTACCATTTTTGAAATCAGTGAAATTGTGGCTGTCGACTATAAGTGCACGTATTTGACGGCCTTCAACAACGAGCATCACAAAAGAAGAAACCTCTGATACGCAGCTAATCATTGACCTGAAACTCTCCGTGCTGACCGCCTGTGCCGGAGAGTCTTTTGCTGCGCCTTAGTTAAGGTGTCATTAGCGTACCGTCGGGTAATCTGGCCTGTGTCCATTCATGCATACGGTATTCCACCGGGAAGGCACCTGCCTGTTCCTCATTGAACTCCACGCCGATGCCCGGCAGATCAAGCGGATAAATATAGCCATCAATGGCGTCAATAATGGGCGAAAATACGCTGCGGGTGTTTGCCTTAATCGGAATATTCTCCTGAATTGCTGCATTATGCAGATGAATGTTGAGATGTGTATTGACGGCAATTCCAATTGGCGTAATGTCGGACGGTGTATGCCAGGCGATACGAACCCCGAAAGCCTCGCATAATGCTCCAAGCTTCAGCGCAGGTGTAATTCCCCCGATTTGGGACACATGGCAGCGGATGAAATCAATCTGTCTACCCGCAATCAGGTTTCTCCATTCCAGCGGATTGTTGAACAGTTCGCCTGTGGCAATCGCCGTTGACGTTTGTGAGCGGATCTGCCCTAACCATTCATTCTGATCCGGCGGCAAAATATCCTCGATAAAGTAGGGTTTATACGGTTCGACCGCTTTGGCAAACTGTACGGCCTGATTGGGGAATAACCGCTCGTGAACATCATGAAGAATATGGAACCGGTTGTTATACTTTTCCCGCAAAAGAGCAAACATTCTGACCGTAGTCTCCATATACTCGTCCTGATCATAATAGGAGCCCGCTGTGGAAGTGGCCGGAGAGTGCAGCTGTGAAGGGTTCCCTCCGTAGAAGCCAAGCTGGCAACGGATGTGCTTGTATCCTTGATCAAGGAGTCCATCGATCTCGCTGTACAGATCTTCAATATTGTCAGCAACTGCATGAGTATATGCCGGAATGGCATCCCGTGATTTGCCGCCAAACAGCTGATACAATGGCATACCGGCGAGCTTGCCTTTAATATCCCATAGAGCCATATCAACACCGGAAACCGCATTATTCAGAATAGGTCCGTTGCGCCAGTATGAATTGACCATCATCATATGCCATAAGTCTTCAATATGGTTGGCGTCACGGCCAAGTAAAATCGGTCTGAGGTATTCCTCTATGACGAGCTGGACGGCTTTGGGCCGTTGCTGAAAAGTGGCGCAGCCATATCCAATGACTCCATTATCCGTAGTTACCCTGACAACCACCAGATTATGACGGTCAGGTTTTAGTATAAAGCTTTCCACATTAGTGATGATGGAAGGGTTCATGTTTCTCCTCTTTTCTACAATTTCTAAGAGTATTGAACCATAGTTTGAAAGGAAGAATCAATTTGGTTTGGTAAACCGGTTGAATAACGAAAGATATCAGTCCAATTATGATGGAAATTGAATAAAAACCCTTTGTTATAAAGGTTTTTTTGATAAAGTCGAACCATTTTGGACTGCTTTTATTAGAAGTTTCTTTATGATACTATTCAGTGTGTAAACGGAACCAATATCCATTAGGACAGGAGAATTCTTGATGAGCAAAGAGAAAGCGATTAAGGACATGATTGCAGGTATAGGCGGTGAGGAGAATATTGAAAACGCTTGGCATTGTATGACACGACTTAGATTTGAGCTGAAAGATAAAAATAAAGTAGATATTGCGAAAATCAAAGAGTTGGACCCAGTACTTGGTGCACAGTTCAATCAAGACCAGTTTCAAATCATACTAGGTCCTAAAGTCGGAGAATATTACACCGTTCTGGCTAATGAGCTCAAGCTGAAGGATGCGCAGAGTCCTGAAGAGGAGAAGGGAAGCAAGCAAAAAGTAGGTTTCGTTACGCTCTTCATGAACATAGTATCTGGCGTATTCGGGCCCATTGTACCGGCAATTGCTGGTGCGGGATTAATCAAGGGACTTATTGCCGGTTTGACTGCACTTCATTACATCTCGGATAAAAGTGAAACCTTTCAAATAATAAACATGATGGCCAGCGGTGTGTTCACTTTCCTGCCATTCTTCCTGGCAGCCTCAGCGGCCAAGATTTTTAAGACCAATCAGTATTTGGCCATTGCCATAGCGGCAACTATTATGTTCCCAACGATGGTGGATGCAGCAAAAGCCGGTGAAATATCCTCCTTCCATTTCCTTAATTTGCTCCCGATTCCTGTTTTCAACTATAGCGGAACCGTCATCCCGATTATTTTTGCCGTTTGGGCGATGAGTTATATTTATGGCTGGGTTAACAAGATTGTTCCGGAAGTACTCAGAACGGTAGTTACACCAACGTTGACTCTATTTATCTCTGGATTTATGGCTTTAGCTGTTATTGGTCCAATCGGTGTCTATTTAGGAAACGGGCTGGCTTGGCTGGTTCAAGGCTTGTTTGACATCTCCCCTGTTCTGGCTGGTGTGGTTGTTGGTGCGATTCGTCCAATAGCTGTCTTTACGGGCATGCACCATGCCATGACCCCAATTGCGCTGCAGAACTTTGCAACACAAGGCTACGATATGTTAATGCCAATGATGTGTATGGCTAACTTCTCGATTGTAGGCGCAACCTTTGCCGTGTATTTTAAAGTGAAGACCCCGAAAGAAAAAACAATTATCGTCTCCGCTGCCGTCTCCGGCTTGCTGGGAATAACAGAGCCCGCTTTGTTCGGGGTGTTAGCAAAGTACAAAAAAGCCTTCTTGGCTGCCACGATTGCCAGTACGGTTGCTTCCGCTTACATTAGTTTCTTCGGTGTCCGTTTGTACGGATATGTACTGTCCAGTATTTTCAGTATTCCGGCATACATCGGCCCCTACTTTGTCTATGCAATTTCGGGAATGTTCATTGCGGTTGTGGTAGGTTTTATTGTCTGCAATCTACTTTTGAGTAAAAGTGATGTTGAAAATGCCAATAAAGCCTCCCTGCAGTCTGCACAGTAATGCAGCAAATATGTTAGGGTACCGAACTTAAATTTTGCTGTATAACGTTTTCGAAAGATATTGAAAAGCCCGCACTCGGCCTAACTGGCTGACTGTGGGCTTTTGTTTTAGATAAGATCCTGTCCGACAGGAACAAGGCAAAGCAAGAAGGGGGGAGAATTTATACCTTGACCGGTTCGTAAGCGGTACTGCTTTTAGCCAATGCGACTAGCATTCGCGCTACTTTACCGATTAATTTCATAATGGATTTCATCTTCTTCAGTTTCTTTTCCTCTACATTGTAACGATGTGCTGCTCGTAATTCCGGATGCTAGTTAAAGTTCTAAACAATAAGTACTTCAACTAGCCAATTACTTTATGGCGTTACAAGCTCATGGTGATGCCCATTCAGCTCGATTCTATAAATTCCAATCGTTTTTTTTCTTTCATCAGAGCTTAGACCGCCAAAGCGTTGATAGCCAAATGTAGTAATACCGTTATCAGTAATTGGCCAGTCATAGACCTTAGCTAATGTGTCAAAACCATAATAAAATCCAGGCATACCTAAATAATCAGTAGACCATTGTCCATTGTTAAATGTTGCAGATTTTAAATTGCTTGTTTCTTGAGGATTGGGAATACCACGCCCATATCTAATCAAATAATAGACATCGTTTAAATATGTTTTTACCGCCTCTATCGGTGCTTTTTCAATCGCTACCCTTGTAATCTCTTCTCCTTCCACACGGTATAAAATAAACTCCTGCGTTGTGTCCCAGGCATAATTCAAATAAAAATTGCCCATATCTGTATTAAACCATATATTCCCCAGTCGAACTAAGTTTTTATCCTCAATCAAATCCTGATAAACAAAAGGCTCGAATTGATTAAAAGTATTGCTAAATAATAATTGACCGTTTTCTTTAATGACTGCCATAAAACGATCACTATAGACAATGGACTTTCCTTGGTACAGTAATTTTAAAACACGGATGAGATTAAGGTTTTCGATTGCTGTGGCGTTAACATCCCTAATTATAATCAAGCTATAGGGTTGAATCTGTGCATTTTTTAAATACAAGACTCTTTTATTAAATGCCTCACCCATATATCTTAAAGGAATATACGTTGTATTGTTATAAATGCTTGCAGCCACGTCCATTACGCTTGATTTACCGTTTATAGAAATATTTTTATTTCCTATTTTCAAGAAAACGGTATTCGTAGCGTACTTCATGGTAATGGACTGTTCTTTTGTATTAAAATCTACCTTTGCACCAAATCCTTCAGAAATAAAACGAAGGGGTACCAGTGTACGTCCATCTTTCACAATCGGCTTAACGGCTGATACTTTCTGCCCATTAATAAATGCCATGGAGCTTTCAGGAGAAAGAATCATACTGTTTTTCAAGTCGGATTCTGTTACATCTTCATAATAGTCATGAAGATTTTCCGCGTGTGCCGCAGAACCAAAAGCCAGGAATAATGTAAAAGTAAATAATGTGATGATAATTTTCACTTTCATTACTACACCTCTCAATAATGAATGTTTTATAGATACATATATGTCAGATTTACAAATATTTGTTTTATCCATATTGTACACTTTTCCGTCAGGGGCTGCTACCTCACTGCAGTCTTATCCCTCTAGCAACCTTCGAGCATCATGATCCCCTTCAATTGATTCAAGTAATAGGAGAACATTGTCCTCGATTTGGAAAATCCAGTAATAATTTGATCAGAGATAGTGATTTATTAATAGCTTTGTAATGACAAAATTTCTCTTTTTGGATTCTAAAGCCTTGAGTTCAATCTATATAATCAACAGACTTGCTTTAAAATGTTATAGTTATATAAAAAAATATGATTATCAATTTCGCTGAAATATTTAACATACAACGGAGGGGAATATGAAGAGGTTTAGATCATACCATACCCTCGTGAAGGAATTTTGGGCCATCGTTTCTTTTCCGGTCAGACGAAACATGCCGCTGCGGCAAAAGATTCTAATCAGCAACATTCTTATCGTATCGCTGGCCCTGGTAATCTTTATAATAAGCATTCATAGAATTGTCTTTAATCAGACCCTGGAAAGGACTTCAGCAAGCTCGCAGCAAGAAGTGAAACTGATAAAACAATCTATGGAGACCTTGTTTCAATCTGTTCAGAACTTCTCGAAATTCGTCTTGATAAATCAGGATACACAGAAGGTGCTCAGTAGAGATACTATAGCAAGCGATGACGTTTCTGCTCTGAAGTCCATACATAATACGCTGGCTGCGATGCTGGAGACTGAGCCGAATATTGATTCCGTTATTATCGAATCCTTAAGCGGCGAACTCTATTATACCTCCAATTTGACCGGTGTGACTTTGCAGAGTCTCAGCATTTATCCCAAAGAAGCGATTGATGCTGCAAAAGGTGGAGCGGTCTGGGGAGATACACTGCAGCCATCATTTCTGTCCGGTATGAAGAAGAAGAATATGATTAGTGTGTGCAGAGTTATTATGAGCATGGAGAAGGGGACTCCGCTTGGTTATATTTATGTGAATATTGACGAGCGGACACTCGCCCGGATGTACCATAATGAACATTCTAATCAGAATCCTACTCTGGTCATTAACCAGGACGGAATTATTGTATCCGCGAATGAAGCTTCACTGGTCAGCCAAGCGATTGAAGATGACTCTCTTGCCAAATGGACGAAGTCAGCTTCTGAAGGGAGCAAGACCGATCAAGTCGATGGAATGCGTTATTTAGTGTCCTTACAAAGCCTTGATCCCTATGGTTTGAAGGTTGTCCACCTGGTTACCACTTCAGAGTTGACCTATGGGTATTGGAAAATCGCATTATTAATGGTCGGCTTCGGACTGATCAGCATGCTCTCGGCAGCGTTTTTGTCCTTTGTGTTCTCGCGGCTTCTAACTCGGCCCCTCAGCCAGCTCAGTGAGGTGATTGTTGAAGTAGGTGCCGGGAACTTTGATGTACGTGCATCCGCCGAAACGCAAGACGAAATTGGCAGGCTGGGTGCGACATTTAATGAAATGGTGGAGCATATTCAGGGATTGATGCTAAGAATTGAAGATGAAGAGAAGACGAAGCGGCTGCTGGAGCTAAGGCTGCTGTATTCGCAGATCAAACCACATTTTTTGTATAATACGCTGGACACGATACGTGCGATGGCTGTGATGACGAATGCTAAAGAAATAAGCAGCATCCTGAAGGCGCTCGGCGAATTCTACCGGATTTCACTTAGCAATGGGCAGGAGCTAATTGCTGCTGCACAGGAAAAAAAACATCTGGAAAGCTATTTATACATTCAGCAAATCCGCTTTAAAAAGCTGGATTACCGGATTTCGTTTGAACCGGGAATAGAGGCCTGCCAAGTGCCCACAATGCTGCTGCAGCCTCTTGTCGAGAATGCGATCCACCATGGAATCAGAGGGATGCCTGACGGAGGACTGTGTGAAATCATAGGCTATACGGAAAGGACGGACGAGCAGAGCAATCTCTGCTTTATTGTACGTGACAACGGCAAAGGCATGAGTGAAGAGGAAATGCGGCTTATCTGGTCGGACAATGGCGAAGAAGAGGTATACAGCTTCGGACTCAAAAATATTCAGGACCGGATTCAACTGAGGTTCGGTGAATCCTATGGCATTGTCCTGGTATCTGAACCAGGCCATGGATTGGAAGTACAGGTACGCTTGCCGCTGATCTTGAAAACGAGCGGACAGGAGGAGGGGACAGCTAGACTATGAATACAGCGCCGGTAGCCCGCGTCCTGATTGTGGATGACGAATATTATTTCAGGCAGCTTTTGATCCATTTGATTGATTGGACTTCTGCCGGTTTCGAGGTGGTTGCAGAGGCTGAAGAGGGTTCGGCAGCCTTGAAGATTATGGAGGAACAGGCGATTGATCTCATCATTACAGATATTGAAATGCCGAATATGAATGGGCTCGACTTTGTAAAGGCCGTCCGCGCCTTAGACTCAGCTGCAAAGCTGATTTTCATCACAAGCTACGACAACTTTACTTATGCACAGCAGGCCATTTCGCTCGGAGCGGATCATTATTTGTTGAAGCCCATTGATGAGGAAGCGGTTGAACAAGCACTTATAACTATCCGTACGCAATTGACTGAGAAATGGGAAGCAGAGCGTTATATTAATCGTTTGAAAAAAGAAGCGGGTTATGTACAAGAGCCGGAAGCAGGGCAGTCCACTGATGAGGGAAGGCGTCAGGGCAGCGGTAAACGGCTGGTCCGCAAAGCGGTTGATCATGTGACTGCACATTATGCCGATGACAGCTTGTCGCTTCAGAGTACAGCGAGTGTCCTCTTCGTGAATCCGAGTTATTTAAGTCACATGTTCAAGAAGGAGACAAGTGAGTCTTTTGTGGAATATGTGACCCATGTCCGCCTTGGCAAAGCTATGGAGCTGTTGCGCCAAGGGGCTGCTGCGGAGGAATCCTTGGCTCCAAAGGTAGCGACGATAGCCCATCAGGTCGGCTATAGAGATCCGTTCTACTTTAGTAAATGCTTCAAGAAGAAGTACGGAATTACCCCAAATAAGGTATACGAGGGATCCAATGTTGAGAGAGATTGAGCAGTTGCTAGTTGAAGTCCGGTTTTCCAGCCGGGCTTTTTTGTTTGTGTAGAGTAAAAGTGATGTTCAGGGGATGTTAACACGGGTGTGGTTTGTAAACTCAGTGTTAAGTAATATGACATACCTAAAAATTTTACTGTCAAAACCAATATATATCCATTCGAACCTGGCTTCACACTTGTTAAGATTGTACCTGTAGCTCGTATCCGTAAATTTTGAAAGGTGGTCCAAATCAGATGTTTGGTAAAAAGTTTGGGGTTATTGCAGCATCCGTCGCGCTTGTTAGTGTAGTGCTTACTTCTTGTGGAGGTGCAGAAGTAAACAATGGAGGGACTCAGAACAAGGAAGCGGCAGCAGCGGATAGTAAGAAATCTATCACGTTATGGATATTCGATGCAGATCCGATGTACCAAGCAACTGCCGAAGCTACCGCAGCGGAGATTGGCGCTGAACTGAATTATGAATACATACAAGATGAGACATACAAAACTAAACTAAGTGTTGCGCTTGCCGCAAATGAACTCCCGGATGTTTTCCAACAGCATGCCGGAAAGTCATACCGCACCCCTGTTCTGCAGTCGAAGACAGTTGCTCCATTGAACGATACGCTGGATTCCACGGGTCTAGGCTCGCAATTTCTGGACAATCAGTTGGTAACAGAGGAAGATGGCAACATCTATTCCGTGCCTTCCAACATCAGTACAACACTGGTTCTTTACTATAACAAAAAGCTGATGGGCGAGCTTGGCGCTTCTGCTCCAACAACGTGGGATGAACTTCAGGCATTGATTAAAACCGCAAACGATGAAGGCGTGATCCCAATCGCACTCGGCGGAAAAGAAAGATGGCAGGCAGATCTGCTCTACAACATGCTTGTAGCGCGTGAGGACGTTAATGCCTTCGATGAGGCAATTAAAGGACAAGCTAAGTTCACAGACGCACCATTTGTTGATGCAGCGAATCAGGTGGTAACATTGGTGAACTCAAATGCCTTCCAAAAGGGTTTCCTCGGCTCCGCCTACCTGGATGCACAAGAACTGTTCAAGAATGATAAAGCCTTGATGTGGATCGACGGCAGCTTTAACTTCACTTCTCTGTCGACTGCAATGGGCGACAATCTGGGATATATCGCATTTCCGAAAACAGGTGCAGAAGAGATCCACAGTGCAACAATCGGTTTCCAGAATGCTGAGGCGCCTTACTCATTGTTTGTCAACAACAGCTCCAAAAATGTGGATGCAGCCAAAGAATTTGCCATTCGCATGTCTTTGAAGCTCAATGACGAATTTGTTAGAAAAGGTCTGCCCGGATATGCCAAAAGCGATGTTAAGTCTGAATCACAGAATGAGCAGCTTTCAGCTTACGCTACAGATATCGGTAAAACCACTAAAACGCAGGCGATGTGGTTCGGTCTGCTTTCAGCAGATGCAGGTCAGGAATATCGTGATCTGACACAGCAGCTATATGGTGGCGTGTTGACAGCTGAGCAGTTCACAACTGAACTGGAAACCTTGCTTCGCAAGGCAGAGTAAGCTATAGCGTTTCACAAAAATATTCTGGGGAAAGCGATGCAGTCAGTTGGACGCATCGCTTTTCTGCAACTTGACAGGTGGGTAAGTGATGGAAAAAGCGCTCTCTAATAAAAAAATATTAGCTTTGTTTTTATTGCCCGGATTAACCGTTTTTCTGATTTTTTATTTTGTGCCTATTTTGATTACAGCCTATTACAGTCTCCAAGATTGGGATGGCATCAATCCCATGACCTTCATTGGACTAGACAACTACACTAAGATGTTTACGGTTGATAAAAGTTTTTGGCAGGCGGTATGGAACAGCTTCGCCTTTTTGCTTGTAGGTGTGTTTATCCAGTTGCCGATTTCGTTTGCCTTGGCGATGCTGGTCTCCCGAAAAATGAAGGGGCGTAAATGGTTCCGCAATATTTACTTTTTCCCTGTAGTGATGTCAACAACAATGGTGAGCCTGCTATGGGTCAAAATTTATGATCCGAACATCGGCATGCTGAACACGTTAATGGATGCCATGGGACTGGGCAGCTGGACACAAGCGTGGCTTGGGGATACTAAGACGGCACTACTGTCCGTACTAATCGTAACCACTTGGCATTACGTTGGTTACAATATGCTAATCCTGTTCGCCGGAATGCAAGGTATCCCGGAACAGTATTATGAAGCAGCGAAGCTGGACGGAGCGACAGGCTGGAAAGCGGTTCGTTATATTACTTTTCCTTTATTATCCGATGTGTTACGGATCTGTATCGTCCTGAACGTTATATATGCACTGAAAACATTCGAAAGTGTGTATGTGATGACTAACGGAGGACCGCTTGATTCAACGACTGTGATTGCGCTGAAAATGTTCCAGGAAGCGTTCCTGAAGCAGAATTTCGGTTACGGCAGCGCGCTTGCTGTATTTATGGTGCTGGAATGTCTCATTATTGCCTGGGTGATTAATAAGCTGTTGACTCAGGAGAAAATTGAATATTAAGGAGGACAGGTCATGCTCAATAAAACGAGAAATACAGCTATTTACATACTGATGATCATCATCGCCGTCCTCCAGTTGTTCCCGCTCTACTGGCTTGTGGTAAGTGCGTTTAAGGATAACTCGGAGATTATTGGCGGAGCGGTCTGGGCGTTGCCCACCAAATGGCGTTTAGACAATTTCACAGAGGCTTGGGTAAGCGCTAAAGTCAGCCAATACTTTTTCAACAGTGTGACTGTCACGCTGGTTACACTCTTTTTTGTGCTTCTGTTTGCTTCTATGATGGCGTATGCTTTGACACGCATGAAATTCAAATATAACGGTGTGATTTTGTTCGTTCTATTGATGGGCGTCATGGTTCCAATTCACGCTACGCTAATCCCGCTCTTTATGATACTCAAGAATCTTGGCATTCTCAGTTCGAGATTATCTATTATTTTGCCGTATATAGCTGTGAATTTGCCTATTGCCGTATACATGCTGTCGGCTTTTCTGCGGACCATGCCGAAGGAACTGGAGGAAGCTGCGTTTATGGACGGCTGTGGAGTCGTTAAATCCTTCTTCAAAGTTGTGCTGCCCCTGCTGAAGCCACCACTCGCTTCGGTAGCGATCTTCGTGTTTTTAGCCGTATGGAATGAGCTCCTCATGGCTGCGACCTTTATTCAAAAGCAAGAGCTGCGGACTTTGCCGCTGGGCCTGATGAATTTCAGCGGTCAATACAGCATTAGCTGGGGACCGCTCGCAGCAGCCATGGTCATATCGACCCTTCCCATTCTGCTGGCTTACGTGCTGTTCAGTGATCAGATGGAGAAGAGTTTTACCGCAGGTGCAATTCTGAAGTAAAGAGACGAGAGAAGGATGGAATTATGATCGAACGGGCGGACACCAGTAATATATTGAATATCGTAATTATTGCCACCTCGGATCTTCACGGAAATCTGTGGGGCTATCGTTACGAAGAGGGTGTGGATACAACGAATGACGGGATGGCCAGAGTTGCCTCCTATGTCCGGGAGATCAGACAGAGTGGAGCCGAGGTCATTCTGATTGACAATGGTGATGTGTTCCAGGGGAATATGCTGACTGATGATGTCTTCAATAAGCGGCTGGATAGTGTACATCCGGTCTCTGTGGCGCTGAATGCAATGGGATATGCGGCCATGACCTTGGGCAATCATGAATTTAACTTTGGTCTTGCCCTGATTGAGAAATTCAGGCGGGAGCTTGAATTTCCAGTGCTTGCTGCGAATGCCTGTTATCAAAGTGGGGAACTGTTTGCAGAACCTTATACGCTTGTTGAGATACAAGGTATTAAGATTGCTGTTATCGGTCTGACTAACCCTAATGTCCCGCGCTGGGACGGCGGGAAGGTGGAGGCTCTGCGCTTTGGCCCCATGGCTGAAACGGCACAGAGAATTGCAGCCTCACTGAGGGCTGAAGGTAAGGCTGACATCATTATGATTAGCGCCCATGCGGGAATGGTGGCGGAATTCGACGAAGAAGGCGGTTCGGATGCCGCTGAACACATTGCCGAGCTGGTTCCTGAGGCTGATGTGCTTCTGGTCGGTCATATGCACATTACGGTTATAGAACGTATCGGTGATACCGTCATTGGAGGGCCACGCGACCGGGGGCGGGAAGTGGTACGCTTCGACCTTGCGGTCGAGCTTGGCGGTGAAGGCCCCCGGGTTGTGAACCGGGAAGTCACGATTGTTGATATGGCCGGCTGGGAGCCGGACCCGGAGTTGCGGAGTCTGGTCTCAGAAGCGCATGAAGAGACGCTTCGCTTCATCGAGCAGGGAGGTGGAGTCTCCTCAACAGATATGGACGGTGGCATTCTGGGCTATGCGACAGCCGACTTCCAGCCACAGGATGAAATCAGTGGCCTGCCAGCGGGAAGATTGCGGGATACAGCAGTCATTACATTGATTCAGAAGGCGATGCTTGAGGCCAGTGGAGCGGATGTTGCCGCCACGAGCCTTTTTTCGGACAAGGCCGATTTGAAGCAGGGCCCATTGACTTACGCTGATGTGTACCGCATTTATCCATTCGATAATTTGCTGTACGTTGTCAATGTAACCGGCAAAGAGCTTAAGGCTTACATGGAAGCCTCGGCAACGCATTTCAAACAGTGGCAACAAGGTGACTCTGCGATTAGTATTAACCCCGAGGTGCCGAGTTATCTCTATGATATGTTCGCTGGTATCGATTATCAGATCGACCTGTCGCAACCCTCCGGTAGCCGGATCATAAATGTGATCTACAAAGGCAAACCGCTTGCCGATACCGAACAGCTGCAGCTTGCTGTCAACAATTATCGCTACAGCAGCTTATTGAAGGCGTCCAAATTGGTTAGCGCGACAAAACATTGGGAATCGGCATGCAGCATCCGTGATATGCTTGTAAGCTACATCAGGGATCGTAAGACGTTATCGCCGGAAGTTGATGACAACTGGTCCATTGTTGGGATCGGCAGGCAGATTGTTTCAGAAATTAGTGATAAGAATAAATAATCAAGAAAAAACACCTTAAAAAGACAACAGAGCAGCGTTTCTCCCGTTATTGGAGAGTCGCTGCTCTGTGTTTTTGATCAGCGGCTGCTTGCTTGAGTGAATTTGGCGCAAGAGAAAGCCACCCGACCTCAAGCGTCACTTTCTCATATATTCAAATTTTAACTTTGACATTCTGGGAAATCGCATATAAGATAGCTAATATGAATAGAAATGATAATCATTATCAATATAACGATAACGATTATCATAGAGAACTTATATCTGAATATCAGGGGGATTTACAAAATGCACAAAAGGTTGTTGAGTTTAGTTCTGGTTATTGCTGTCATACTGGTTGTGGCAGGTTGTGGATCCAACAATACGAAAAGCCCGGCAGCTAACGAAAGCGCAACTGGCAATGCAACTGCAACGAATGCTGGCAGTGAAGCGGCGAGTGGCCCGATTGTACTGAAAGATGCTAAAGGTGAGGTTAAGCTGGACAAGCCTGCGCAGAAGGTCGTAGTGCTGGAGTGGACATTTACCGAAGATATTATTGCCCTCGGCATGCAGCCGGTAGGGAATGCCGATAACGAAAATTATAAGATTTGGGTAACTGGCGAAGCGCCCCTGGATGCAGGCGTGACTGATGTCGGTACACGCGGTGAGCCGAATCTGGAGACGATTGCGGCGCTGAAGCCGGATTTGATTATCGCGAATACAGACAGCCATGAAGCCATCTATGAGCAATTGAAGGGCATTGCGCCAACGCTGATCTTCGGCCTGTATCCGCCTGAAGGCCAAGGTGATCAATACACGATGATGGAAGATACTTTCAAAACGATTGCAGCCGCTGTCGGCAAGACCGCGGAAGGTGATAAGGTCCTGGCAGATTTGGATGCGCATTATGCGGATGCTAAGACGAAGCTAGCCGCTGCAGGCAAGGAAGGCTTGAACTATGTACTGACGCAAGCCTACAGCTATCAGAATGCAGCGACGATGCGTCTCTTTACGGATAACTCTCTGGCGGTGCAGACGCTGGACCGGATCGGCTTGAAGAACGACTGGAAACCCGAAGCTTTTGAGGCTTACGGATTCAGCACATCGACAGTTGAAGCATTGCCTGCGGTTCAGGATACCAATCTGATCTATATCGTCCAGAAGGATGATGATATTTTCTCGAACGAACTGAAGGATAATTCCGTCTGGAAAGGCCTTACCTTCGTGAAGGAGAAACGCACCTTTGGATTAGGCAGCGCAACTTGGGTGTTCGGCGGTCCGGTCTCCTCCAAGGTTATCGTGGATGAAGTTGTAAATAGTTTAACGAAATGAGTACTTTGATGAACGAGAATAGTAGCAAGGAATCCTCAATCGGAATAACCTGGCGGCTAATTGGAATATTTGGGGGCGGTCTTGCCGTCCTCTTCGTTCTATTCCTCCTGAGCCTCGGCTTCGGAGAGGCCAAAATTCCGGCAGCCACCCTATTGGATGGATTGCTGAACCGCCAGGACGTGATGGAGCATAATCTGCTCTGGGATATCCGGATGCCGCGAACGGTTATCGGGATTCTGGCCGGGGCTGCTTTAGCTGCGGCGGGTGCATTACTGCAAACCATAACGAAGAACCCGCTCGCATCCTCGGATACGCTGGGGATTAATGCCGGGGCTTACTTTATGGTTGTCCTGGGTATGGTTGCTTTCCCGGCTATGCAGCAGCAGTTCCCGTTTTTGCTGGCAGCGGGAGGGGGACTTCTGGCGGCAATGGCCGCCTATTTCCTGGGTGGAGGCAAGGCAGCCACGCCTGTCCGGCTGGCATTATCGGGTATGATCGTATCCATGGTATTAGGTGCGTTCACATCTGCCTTACATATCTTCAAACAGACGGAAACACAAAATTTGTTCTTATGGGGCGCAGGTTCCCTGATTCAACTGGACTGGGATGGTGTCCGGTACGCTTGGCCTTTCGTCCTTGCGCTGATTGGGGCAGCAGTCTTCGCCGGCCGGCAATTCGATGCGCTTGAGCTTGATGAGTCAACCGCCCGCTCGCTGGGACAGCGTGTGGGGTTAACCCGGGCAGTGGGCCTGGGCATATCCGTGCTCATGGCTGCGATCGTGGTCAGCGTGGTCGGACCGATAGGTTTCGTCGGTCTGGTCGCTCCACATCTGGTCCGGCTTAGCGGTATCCGCAAGCATCGCCTGCTTATTCCCGCGAGCGCCTTATGGGGAGCACTGCTCATTACCGCAGCGGATACGCTTGCGCGTGTGGTGCGGAGCAATGTAGGTGAGATACCAGTCGGTGCGGTTATGGCGATTATTGGAGCGCCATGGCTCATTTGGCTGGTGCTTACCAAGATGAAGAATATATCCGGTTCAGGCTCCGGACAGTCATCCATGAGTGTTGGGGGAGCCGCGCTGCGTATGCGTTTTGTTCCTACGGCGATATTCATGACCGCACTGCTCCTCGTTGTCATCCTTGTGAGCTTATCGCTTGGGGGAACGAGAATTCCGCTGGCTGATTTGCTGGGCAGTCTTATCCCCGGGGGAGATCAATCGTTTTCTGTGCTGCTGAATCTGCGGCTTCCGCGTACTCTGGTTGCAGCTTGCGGCGGTATCGCGCTAGCCATCAGCGGTGTCTTAATTCAAAGCGCTGTCCGCAATCCGCTGGCTGACGCTTCGATTATTGGCGTGACCTCAGGCGCCGGGCTTGGTGCGATGATCGTACTGTTCGCATGGCCTGCATTGACGGTAGTTGTCTTACCTTTAGCCGCAATTGCGGGTGGGGTTGTCGCAGCAGCCTTTGTATTCTTTCTGGCCTGGCGCAAAGCCTTGAATCCATCCGTGCTCATCCTGCTCGGAATCGCTGTATCGGCGGTCGGCTCTGCGGGCATACAGGTTATGATCGTTAAGGCAAGCCTGTGGAGCAGCAGTTCCTTTATTTGGCTGACGGGTTCGACCTATGGCCGGGGCTGGAATCAGCTTTACAGCCTGTTTATCTTTCTGATTGTCCTTGTGCCGATTGCATATTATCTGGGCCGGAAATTTGATTTGCTGGCGTTTGGCGACGAGAGTTCAACAGGTTTTGGCTTGCCGGTTCGGGGAACGCGGTTGTGGGCTATGATTATCGGCGTTTTGCTTGCAGCGGGAGCCGTTGCCAGCGTTGGGACAATCGGATTTCTCGGGCTTATGGCACCGCATGCAGTACGGATGATGATCGGGCATCACACGAGACGCTCCATTATTTTGTCGGGACTGCTGGGGGGATTAATGCTGGTCATTGCCGATACGATCGGAAGAACCATAATGGCCCCGATAGAAATACCATCAGGCCTGATTATTATGCTCATTGGAGCTCCATATTTCCTGTTTCTGATGTACCGTTCACTTGTCAGCAAGAAGTAAAAGGGATGAAGAGAACTGGAATGACTTAAAACCGGTACCTTTTTAGGTATCGGTTTTTTTGTTTGTACGCTCAGTTGATTGTATAAATCACCCAGTCTTGCTGGTCGTTCTAACCGAGAGCGTACATCATTTTGACGCTCATCACGGTCTGATTCAACGTCGCAAGAAAGGCACCCAAATTCATAATGAATAAGAGGGGCCCCTTTTATCTGGCCAGACAAATACCGTTGCTCCGCTCACAATAACAGATCAATAGAATATAGGTGCTCTTGACTTCGGTAGTACATTCAAATATAATCTAACCAGTTAGTTATAAAAAGAGGTGGAAACCATGACGCCAGCAGAGAGCGGGAGCAAGAGCGACGGCAAGCGAAGTTCACGGACTTATGATGCAGCCCGAACTAAGGGGATGATTCTTGACGCAGCGGAGGAGACGTTTGCAGAGCTTGGTTATTCAGCAGCACGAATCGACGGGATTGCGAAGGCCTCGGGGTATAACAAAAGCCTGATCTATCAGTATTTCGGCGATAAGCTGGGACTTTATACCGAAGTAGTCAAACGTGCCGACCAGATTAGTGAACAGGTAACCGGGGCGGCAATCGCCGAACTGTTGAAGAACCCAGGTCTCATGAGTGACCCTGTTGTATTCAAGAGTTTTCTGGAGAAGATTACCCGGCATATGTATGAGTTTCTCCTGGAGTACCCGCGATATTTGAAAATTCTGTTCTGGGAGGCCGCAGAGGATTGGAAGACCTGGAATCAAATCACCTACCGTCCGGATGATATGACTCAGCTGCATGAGCTGGCCATAGCCGCGAAGCAGAATGGAATCCTCCGGCAGGATTTCGATCCGGCGATGTTTCCGATTCTGATTCTAAATGTGACGACAGCGACGCTTCAGTCCTTTTCACGCTATAAGGAAGTGATGAGCAAGCTGGACTCCCCGGAGATGAAGGAGCACACCATGGATCAGATTGCGAAGTTTGTCATGTATGGTGTCATGGAGCCATCTTTACTGTAGAAGATGGCTTTTATTTTCATCAAATATAACTAACTAGTTAGTTTATAGAGGAGGCGATAATGTGAATGCTATTATTCAGACTGAAGGCTTAACGAAACATTACGGAAGCCATCATGCTGTTGACGGAATATCACTGCATGTTGAGCAAGGGGAAATCTACGGATTTCTGGGATTGAATGGGGCGGGCAAAACGACGACGATACGAATGCTGCTGGGGATGATCCGGCCGGATTCCGGAGCTTCCTATTTGTTCGGACAACGTGTGGATGCCGGCAGTCACAAGCTGTGGGCGAACGTCGGATACATGGTGGAGACCCCTTATTCTTATCCTGAGCTAACGGTCCGGGAGAATCTGGAGATCATCCGCCGTCTGCGGGGCATACCGGAACATGATGCGATAGATTCTGTAATGGACAAGCTGCAGCTAACCGCCTACCGGGACCGCAAGGCCGGTAAATTGTCACTCGGCAACGGACAGCGGCTGGGCCTCGCCAAAGCAATGCTGCATAATCCAAAAGTGCTGATTCTGGATGAGCCGACGAACGGATTGGACCCCGCTGGAATTGTTGAGGTTCGGCAGCTGCTTAACGAGCTTGCCCTGACTCACGGGGTGACAATATTTATCTCCAGCCATATCCTGGGCGAGGTCGCCAGACTGGCGACACGGATCGGTATTGTTCATCATGGCAAGCTGCTTCAGGAAACGGAGGTCAGGGAGCTGCAGCATATTCTCCGGAAACATCTGCTTGTGCAGACCCGTAATCCTGAAGCTGCCCGGATAAAGCTGGTTCAGCACGGCTATAAGGTGGAATTGTCCGAGGAAGGGCTGCGGCTCTCCGACGATCATGCGATAGCTAGTCCGGAGCAGATCGCGAAGCTGCTGGTCCATGCAAATATGCCGCCCATTCAGTTGAGTGTAGAAGAAGAAGATCTTGAAGCTTATTTTCTTAGAAAAATTGAAACCGGAGGGGGAGCAACAGAATGAATCAATGGTTATCAGCCATAGGGGGAGAAATCTTGAAGCTTCGCCGGTCCAGGCTGCTATGGATATCACTTGGTGCCAGCATCCTGCTTCCGGTTATGCTGGGGCTCGTTTTTTCCGGATCGCTGGGTTCCCAGAACAACATAGAGAGTATATTGGATGTGCAGGGGTTTATGGATGAGCTTGGTTATGTGGTTTCGATTGGAGGATTAATCGGCTTCGGTTTTATATACAGTTGGATATTCGGCCGGGAATACTCCGACCGTACGGTTAAGGATTTACTGGCATTGCCGCTTTCCCGTTACAGTGTGGCAGCCGCTAAATTAATGGTTGCCACAGTTTGGTGTGAGGTCCTGGCACTCCTCATGTTCGCGGTTGGAGGCCTTACCGCCTGGTTTGTACAGTTGGATGGCTGGAGCCTTGAGATCATCGCGCAAAGCTTCAGGGAATATGTATTGCTCTGTTTCATGGTTATCTGCCTATGCATCCCGGTAGCCTGGATGGCCAGCGTTGGACGCGGGTATATGTCTGCGTTTGGGTTCATTATGCTTACCATCGTGATTTCCCAGCTTGGCGGAGGCCTTGGAATTACAGAATATATTCCATGGGCCATCCCCGGGCTCCTCAGCGGCGCTTCGGGGGAGGGGAATGTCCATTTGCAGACTCTGAGTCTCAGCCTTCCGTATCTGACCGGTGGTATTGGCTTGATCGGCACACTCTCCTGGTGGCGTTATGCTGACCAGGCGTAATAGATAAAAGGGGCGCCTCACTCCACCGGGTAGCGCGGCAGCTCTACGATGACTGAGGTTCCCTTGGTGAATTCGCTCTCGATGCGCAGGAGGCCGCCATGCAGTTCGATAATTTCCTTGCAGATGGCAAGGCCCAGTCCGCTTCCAGACTGGCGTGATCTGCCTTTGAAGAATTTGGTCCCGAGCTTTGTGAGGTCGTCAGCTTCGATGCCTTCCCCGTTGTCCGTGACTGTGATGATAATTAGGGTTTCATTTAAGTCCGCCGTGAGGCGGACCTCCCCCTGGGCAGGAGTGAATTTGAAAGCATTGTCCAGCAGATTTACAAAAACCTGCTTCAACCGGTTGAAATCGCCGTCCACGGGCAGCGGCTGATCGGGAATATCGGCATAGAGCCGGATTTGTTTGGTCTGGCCCCGGTACCTGAACTGCAGCAGCAGATCCTCAAGAAGACCCCTTAGGTCATAAGGCTGGAGCGAGACCTTTATCTCCCCAGCCTGGAATTTGGAAAAATCCAGCAAATCCTCGACCAGACCGATCAGACGATCTGTTTCCCCGGTCATTACCTCAAGACCCTGCAGGGTCTCTTTTTTATCAGACAAATCACCCACAAGCAGCGTTTCGCCCCAGCCTTTGATCGAGGTAAGGGGAGTGCGCAGCTCATGCGTGACGGAGGAGATGAAATCATATTTAATTTTTTCGCTTTTGATCATTTCCTCTGACATGTAATTCAGTGTGACCGCCAAGGTGCCGACCTCATCGTCATACCGCTTTTCCGCCCTTACGTCAAAGTTTCCGGTGGCCATCTCTTTGGCGACAGAGGTTAATTGCTGAATAGGTCCCACAATCCGTTTAGCGATAATCAGGCTGAGTACGAAGCCAAAAAGAATGACGAGCAGCCCGACCCAGGCGGCATTCAGGACAATGTTGATAATAACGTCGTAGAGGGGCTCTGCTGAAACAGAGTAGCGCAGTACACCAATGTTCTCCCCGGATTCCCTCAAAGGAATGGAAACGGCCATTATCCGTTCACCGTTGAGAGGGGTAATACTCTGATAGGTCCCCTTGCCGCTGATCAAAGCATCTTTGACATCAGGGGTCTCAATATGCTCCGAGCTTGCGAAGCCGAATGAATTGATAATGACATCACCTGCCGGACTGAGCACTTCAACCTTGCTGCTCTCTTCAGTCGAAAGATTCTCCAGAATGTACCTGGCCCGTTCATTGATCGAGTAGCCCTCCAGATACTTGTTGAAAAAGGTGGCGGAGGTGACGGCCCGGGAAGACAGGGTCTCCATCGCGCTACCCAGGTAGTAGTAATGGACTGCTACAATAAATACCCCCTCCAGCAGCAGGACGATCAGGAGCAGAACAATGGTGATATAGACGATAAGCCTAGACCTGATTCCCTTCAGCAATGTTAGACCCTCCATAGATAGCCGAATCCCCAGACCGTTTCGAGGTATTGTGGTCCGGAAGAGCCCTGCCCGATTTTTTGGCGGATTCGGCTGATATTCACATCTACAATCTTAAGCTCTCCCATAAAATATTGCCCCCATACGGAGGTTAGAATATCATCACGGTTCATGGCCTTGTTAGGCTGCTCCATAAGCAGTTTGACGATGGAGAATTCTGTGGGCGTCAGGGGAATCTCGAGCTTGTCTTTCAGTAACTTGCGTTCATCCAGCATCAGTGTAAATGGAGGAAGCTCGATATGGTTCTCTTGTGCGGACACTTCTCCCGGATACATCCGCCGGTAGAGCGACCGGACCCGGGCAACCAGCTCAACCGGACTGAAGGGCTTAACCACATAGTCGTCTGCACCGGATTCCAGCCCCATCACCTTATCGACTTCCTGGCTTTTGGCAGTCAGCATAATAATACCAAGCCGGGGGAACATGCCCCGAAGGCCTTCACACACCTCGAAGCCGCTGACACCGGGAAGCATCAGGTCCAGAATAGCAATATCAAAATCCTTCTGATCCCGGGCGGCAGCCAGAGCCTCTTCGCCTGTGGAGGCTTCGACAACTTCGAAGCCCGCACGCTTAAGGTTAATAAGCAGGAAATCGCGTATGGGCTTCTCATCTTCCAGTACCAGCACTTTCATGGGTGCCCTCCTTGTCATACCTATTGCTGGGGCTTCTGCGGCGTACCGGCCAGCTGCTGCACTTCGTCAAGCGTCAGCTTTAGCTGTTCATACTCCTGAAGGGAGGAGCCGGTCAGCTTGCCGGCTGCATCTGCAGATGGAAGAACAGCAACAAGCACGGTTGGCGCAGTACTATCCTCCGTATTTTGCAGCTCATACAGCAGTTTATAGGTTGCGTTCTTCGCCAGCAGTGCCGCTTCGGCAGTCTGCCAATCCTTTTTGGAGATCTGGCGCAGCTCCAGAAGCGGGGCCTGCTCAGCAGACGCTGCATTGGTGTAGTTAAACTGGATATGCTCCCAAGCCGTAGGGGATTCCTCCGGGGCCACCAGCTTGTATTTACCGGTCCAGGATTGCGGAATGTGGAAATTGTAGCCCCATCTGTCGAAATGCTCCTCCACAAACTTCAGTCCCGATTGCCCATCCCACTGATAATATTTGGTGATAAAGGGAGTGGCCAGCGGGGAAAAGCTCTCTGTACCCGCAGGAGGAACAAGGAAACCGATCTCGACAATGCCATCACCGTTAATATCTGAGCTATACAGCGGGTAATCCTTGATCGCCATATTGTTCTCACCCAGCAAACCGGTTGCTTCCGAAGCAAGTGGCCTCAGCACAATATCCCTGCTGTCTGCCAATTCGTCACGCTGATAATCCTCTGTTGCAAGTATATCAATAAATTTGCCATTTTCCCAAGTCAGCAAAGAAGTGTAGGAGGAATGTGCACCAACCGCCGCATCAATGATCAGGGCGTTTTTGGATGGCGCTGCTTTTGTAAACAAGGCTTGGAACACATACCCGTCGATGGTCTGGTCAGACAAGGTCTGCAGCTTGCCGTCATGAAGCCGGATTACCTGCAGGTGGGATTGCGGCTGGGTGTCCGTGGTGAACGTTCCCTGGATCAGGGCGATATCAGTCTGACCTTCATTGGTCAGATTGCCGACAACCAGCTGGTCATAAGGCTGCTTGAGCTTTTCGGTCAGCTCACCACCACTCAGACTGTAGACGGACAGTTCCTTGCTCAAGCCTTCGCCGCCGCTGAACCCGAGCAGCATATCCGCTGCTCCGTCTGCGGTAACATCTATAAACTGTACGTAATCCAGCTCACTGCCGACTCCCGTAATCGTAGTCAGCTTTTTCCAGTCGGCGCCGGGTTTGGACAATACGAGGGTATTGATTTCATAATCCGTTTTGTCCGTCTTATAGAAGGCCAGAATTTCATCCTGACCATCCTTGTCGAGATCCTGCAATTGAATGGCACTGCCGGATTCGGAATTGATGGGCACCGTCAGGTGGGCATTCGCCGGAAGAAAAGACTTCACAATACTTGTAATGGTGCCATCGGCACTGCCCTGCGAAGGGGCCCGGAGTAGATCACTGGGAGTCTTGGGTGCACCGCAGCCTGCAGCAATAATGGATAATAAGAGAAGGGCGCTTAGGCCTGATTTGTTCATAAGATATAATCTCCTTTAGTTCATCTGTGGCTAGTATATCCCAACCTTTCGGCAAAGTAGTTTCAAAATGGTAAAGGCTAAAGGAGTCTGTTTGGATAGTGCCTTGTATATAAGGGTCCAGCAAAAAGCTAGAGCAGCGGCGGATCGGTCATTATTATTCCTTGAAGTAACCCCTCATAAAACGCTCTGACATCCATCTGCTCGGGCAGCCCCGAAACTCCGCCGTCTCCCAGCTCTACAATAATCCAGCTTCCCTCTGCAGTTTTGGCGATGTCCATGGTGAAGAAGCGGCTTGTAATCGTGCGGGCAATTTCCATAAAAGGGGTCAGATCCGGCTGATCCTCATCGTAGGTAACATCATCCCAGTAATTCAGAAAAGCTATGATTTGATGATCCAGAAAAAATATCCGGTATTCCTTGGAAAGCGGCATGCCGCTCTTATCGTGTGATTGCAGGTACTCCAGAGGAACGAATTCACGGATAACAATTCCTTCGCTCAGTCCAGCCCCCTGTCTTTCGATGAAGTTCCACACCACCCGCTGTACATTGCCGTGGTCTGAAGCATCCGGGATATAGCAGGCATCAACCCATTCGTGCTTTCTTGACTTCACATAGTCCTTGACGATTAAAGGAGATTCGCCGAATACGGTGATTTGTTCGAACAGCTCCTCCCAGTCGGCGGGCTTGCTTGGACTTGTACGCCAAATGGTGCGCGGTGTCAACGATGCGATCATCGAATAGGAGTAGGGCAAGTAGTGACAGTGAGCATAGGCGGTAGGGTCATTGATGAGTTCAATATTCTTTGATTGGAGTGCATGGTAGAGCTGCTCATAATGCTGCGGCTTCATCATCCAGCCCCGGTAAATTGCAGATTCCATAGAGAGTGCGGGTGTAATCTGCCGGATGGATCGGGTAGCCTGGCCTTCCATTAAGGCCTCCAATGAAACAAGCTCCGTCTTGGAGCCGGCAGCTTGAGCTGCGTGCCACTCCGTTTCATAATCCATGTCAACTCTCTTGGCATCCAGCGGATCCTGGCAGAAAATAATCCTCATAATAATCTTCCTCATCCCTCAAGTTAGTTGGTGTTTATGCTACTTATAATTCATTTTCTACTGTTTTCAAAAAAGAAAGCACAGCAGCATTCATCTGTTCCAGCCCCCGTTGTTCAATCGGAAAATGACCAGCACCCTCTAAAATTGCATATTCTTTTCTACATTTTAAATTGTCAAAAAACGGCTTACTGAAGCTATATGGAGTCATAGGGTCTAATTGAGGATGAACGAGTAATACCGGACAAACATCAAAATCCTCAGGTTTTATTACCGGTTTCATATTTAAGAACGTTCTTAATAAGCGTAAAGGGATTTTTGTGCCTGCCGCATGAGCATCGTTCATAATGAGCTTGGTCATTTCGACATTGTTCGTAATCAATTTCATCCGAGATACGTTATTGACAGAGATTTGCAAGGAATCTAATAAAAAGGGGAATTTGTCCATAAAAAATTTACCTAACCGACTAATGAGTTTGTTAGGAGCTAACTGATCACGAACTTTCGAATCACTCGTATCAACAAATGTTGTTGCAATTAACCCTTTGACTCGCTTGCTTTGTGCCGCGGTGTGATAAGCTAACATGCCCCCAATACTGGTGCCTAGTAAGATAATAGGCTTGCCGTCCCGTTTCAACTCCCGATCAATCAATTCAATAAGTATGTCAATCCAAAGCTGATAATCCAATGATTTTACCGAATTTGTATAACTTAAACCGTAAGGCGGCAGATCCGGAGACACTACTTCATAACCGTATTTTTGCAGTATTCGTGCATAAGGAGCCAACAATCTGCCATTGCCACCAGCACCATGAATGAAAATGATTTTTAATTTTGCATGCAGAACAGGCATACGATCCAGATGAATATGAATATTGTTCCAAGTCATACATTCTTCTGTTGGTAAATGGTTTTCATTTATCTGCATTTCTTCAGGAAAAAACTTTTGATATTGTTTCCAATAGATTACTGATTGATTATATGTTGAAAACTCATTCATGAATTTGCAGTTCCTTTCTCCCAAGCTTACATAGGACTCGCCGAAAACATTCTACAGGCAATATGGTCACATCTCATCTTTACATTTTAAACCATCAATAGTGCAGACTCCACTCTTAAGATTTTACACTTAAGATTCTATTCGTAGTTCTGATCTCCGCTTTAACACTATTTGTGATACGGTTCACCGCGTTTGATCTTGCTGCTCTTACTTTTATTTTCACCGGAGAATTGGCGGGACCAGTGCCCGCAGCTCACGAGCAGCTATAAGCATTCAGTGTGTGACATAAGATAATTACAGATTTTATTTGCAAACTTATAATTATTTGGCATCAGATAAATAAGGGGATGAAAAGCAGAAAATGAAGAGGGGCGCCGTGTTTTACATTGTAGCAGGAATGATTGCAATTACTCTGCTGTCTAATTTTATTGCGTATCGTTCATTACCGGACCAGATGGGAATACAGGTGAAATCATTCCAGTTCAAGGCTGATGATTTCACAAATTATATTCCTAAGCGGGTATTCCTTTTCTTGATACCGGGTATTCAAATTGTTGCATCTATTTTTAGGGGAGAAAGGAAATCTAAGACCTCTCTGTTAGTGTTAAACACGATTTTAGTAATTGTGAACAGCTTCACCATTTATATAAATCTTTAGCTATATCCACTCCGGCAGTTTTGCAAGCCAGTAGGAGATATATGAAGAAACAAAAGCATCCCTTACGTGAAAGGGATGCTTTTGTTGAATGTAAGCGTTTATAGGTTCCACAATATAAAAGGTCCTATTATTTCTTCCTGCGAGTATCAGCTAATATTCGGGGTGGAATCTCTAATGATCGGTTTCGTGTAGATATGAGAGACCTGATAGGGCTGCTCTGGATGGGTGATGCGTGACAGCAGTATTTCGGCTGCTTTGACGCCCATTTCATTACTGTAGATATGAACGGTGGTAAGATGAGGCTCAATAATTTTTGATTCCGGGCCGTTATCAAAACCGCAGACGACAATATCACCGGGAATGGAATGATTCAGATTCTTCAGTGATTTCATAAAGTTTACGGCGATGTAATCGTTCGCACATACAAAAGCGGACGGGAGCCCGGCAATGTCATTCAATCTTTCATCCGCCCAGCCGGGGCTGGAGAAAAAGAGATTATCCTCATCGAGAACGCACTGGCCGAGATCGAGCGGGATTCCAGCCTCGGTCAGAGCACGATTAAAACCTACCCATCTTTCATTAAAGCTCCGGCAATGATTATAATCTCCGATAAAGCCCAAGGTTTTGTAACCGCCCTCAATCAACTTTTTGGTAAGCTGATAGGTACTGTGTTCGTTCTCCATTAACAACACGTCCGCCCGGAATTCAGGGTAGCAGACATGTGCGGAACAGTCTATGAAAATGGTCGGGATCTCAAGGCTTGTAATCAGGTTGCTGTATTCCAAGTTAAACAGCTCAATACATATGATTCCGTCCACATTGGATACATCGAAATTGTTAGGGAGGGACAGAGATTTCTGTTCAATCTCCCGGATGATGTGAATGGATAAATTATATCCTTCCGCGCTGATCCGCTTTTCCAGGCCGCTGATCAAAGTCGATCCAAAATGCGAAGTGTTCGGCAAATTCTCTGTTAATAAAGCAATGTTTCTCGAGCTCTTTGGCAGGACACTTTCGGTTTCCATTAAAGAAAACTGCTTGTATTTCAACTCAATTGCCTTTTTGATCACTTTATTTCTGGTTTCTTCAGGCAATCCCTCCGTTCCGTTCAAGGCTTTGGAGGCCGTGTTTCTGGAGATTCCCAGAGCATCAGCGATATCCTGTATCGTTACTTTTCCCCGTGCCATATATGTAATTTCACCTCTATATTATTGTTTTCTTTCACTCTGCAAATAGCGATCGGATACGCTTCGCTTTACTCCCTTAAATGTATAATAGTTTTCTCAAAATAGCAACGTTAATTTTACAAATGCACAATGTATTTTACATTATGTAATAATATTGTTTGGTGATTAATTCTGCTTCGTAACTTGAAGTGAATATATTAAGTTGAATAAATGCTATCTTTCTAAGAAAAACCTCCTGTTTATCAATTTTGACAATATTTTCAGGATTTTAGAGGCAAGATAATTGTCAAATGAACAAATATATTTTTACAAAATGTATTGACTCACGGAGAAGTCTTTGATAAATTGTAAATGAAGAAGGGCGCGAACGTCAAAATGTAAGCCTTTCACTGATGAAAAACATTGTATAAGAATGGAGGTCAAGGCATTGCATAACTCAATTGAAGTGGATCACAGAAAACTGGTGACGGGGCGGAAGATTTCCCTGTTTGAATATTTGAAGAAACATTACTTCCTTTATTTAATGCTTGCACCGGCACTGATCCTGACCCTTATTTTTAAATACGGTCCTATGTATGGTGCGATTATTGCCTTTAAGGATTTCAGCCCAATCAAGGGAATTATGGGAAGCGAGTGGGTAGGTTTTTACAACTTCGAGAAATTCCTGTCTTCCCCGAACTTCGAAGTGATTTTTATGAATACGCTTAAATTAAGTTTTTTCGGCCTAATCCTGAGCTTCCCTGTTCCTATCCTGCTGGCCTTGATGCTCAATCAGGTTCGCCGGGCCGGAGTCAAAAAGAACATACAGTTATTCTTGTATGCCCCTAACTTCATATCCGTCGTTGTCGTGGTCGGTATGTTGTTTATCTTCCTGTCCCCGACAGGACCTATCAACCAGCTTTTTAGCTGGGCTACCGGTGAACCGGTGATGTTCATGTCCCGTCCGGAATACTTCCGCTGGATCTATATTCTTTCGGATATATGGACGGGTGCGGGATGGGCCTCCATTATCTATGTTGCGGCTCTTGCCAATGTGGACCCTGAGTTACATAACGCAGCCAATTTGGATGGTGCTAATCTTCTTCAAAGAATACGTCATATTGATATTCCGACCATTCGTCCGATTATGGCCATTGTATTTATCCTTGCCGCGGGCGGCATCATGTCGATCGGGTTTGAAAAGGCTTATCTCATGCAAACGGCAACGAACATGCCAACCTCTGAGATTATTCCGACGTACGTTTACAAGATTGGTTTACAGTCCGGTGACTATGCATACTCAGCCGCAGTAGGACTATTCAACTCTATTATCAACATCGTCCTGCTCATTACGGTGAACTTCACGGTGAAGAAACTAAACGAGGGCGAAGGTCTTTTATAGAAAGGAGCAACAAGTCATGTTCATTAAACATTCCCGGCTGGACCGCTTTATTCTTGTGCTGAACGCCACCTTTTTGACCCTTGCTGTATTGATTGTGGTGCTTCCGCTCATTTATGTAGTGATTGCATCCTTCATGGATCCGTCAATCCTGCTTAGCCAAGGGCTGTCGTTCAAAATTTCGGATTGGTCATTGGATGGTTATAAGATGATTCTTACCAATCCGGCGATGATCCGAGGATTCGGGAACGCTGTTTTTTACGCCTCTTCCTTTGCCATTCTTACCGTTCTGGTCTCGATCTGTGCGGGGTATGCCTTATCGGATGACCGGATGAAGGGTAGAGGTTTCTTCATGACAGTGTTCCTCTTTACGATGTTCTTTGGAGGAGGACTGGTCCCGACTTATCTGCTGGTTAAGAATCTGGGGCTGCTGGATACGGTCTGGGCTGTAATCATTCCTGGGGCGGTCAATGTATGGAATATTATTTTGTCCAGAACATTCTTCAAAGGCGTGCCGAATGAATTGAAGGAGGCGTCCAATGTGGACGGAGCTTCAGAAATGAGGATTTTCTTCAGCATTGTATTGCCGCTCTCTAAGCCGATCATCTTCGTGCTTGCGCTGTATGCCTTTGTCGGCCAGTGGAATTCTTACTTTGATGCCATGATTTATCTGGATAATCCGAACCTTCACCCGCTGCAGCTCGTGCTTCGTTCCATCCTGATTCAGAATCAGGTAGATCCCGGCATGATCGCTGACCAGATGGCTATGGCGGAAATGAAACGATTGTCTGAAATCATCAAGTATGCCGCGATCGTTGTCTCCAGCTTGCCGCTCATTATTATGTATCCGTTCTTCCAGAAGTACTTTGAAAAAGGTGTCATGGTCGGTTCCATCAAATAGGACACGGCTGCACATAGATAAAGTTCTTTCAATCCTATTCACTTTGGAGGTCATATCCTATGAAAAGATCAAAAAGATCAAAGGTGTTGTCAAAAGCTGCTTCTGCGTCTGTACTTGCTTCATTTATGTTCCTTGCCGCATGCGGCGGCGGGGGAGGGAATGCTGCCGGTGAAAAACAGGATTCAAGCGGCAAAGTCACCTTGAACTTCATTACCCAAAGCTCCCCGCTGGCACCGGCCGATCCGAACGAAAAGCTGATTAATAAACGTCTCGAAGAAAAAACGAATGTGCATATTAACTGGAAAAGCTTCACCAAAGACGTGTTTGTGGAAAAAAGAAACCTGGCTGTTGCAAGCGGTGATCTCCCCGATGCTATTTTCAATGCCGACTACAGTGATTATGAGCTGCTGAAGCTTGCTAAAGACGGTGCTATCGTGCCACTGAATGATCTGATCGAGCAGAATATGCCCAATTTCAAAAAAGTGCTCGAAGAAGCCCCTCAATACAAAAGTATGATTACGGCACCCGACGGTAAGATTTATGCATTTCCTTGGATTGAAGAGCTTGGGAACGGAAAAGAAAGAATTCAGGCTGTAGACAGCATCCCTTGGATCAACGTGGAATGGCTTAAGAAGCTGGGTCTCGACATGCCGACAACCACGGAAGAATTGAAAAAGGTGTTGATTGCCTTCAAGACACAAGATCCGAACGGCAACGGTCAGGCAGATGAAATCCCCTTATCCTTTATCAACAAGCCGGGTGCGGAAGATATAGCATTCCTCTTCGGTTCGTTCGGATTGGGAGAGAATCCCGACCATGCGGTCGTAAGCAATGAAGGCAAAGTGATATTTACGGCTAAGGAAGAAGGCTATAAAAAGGCGGTGTCCTTTATCAATGACCTTTATAAAGAAAAACTCATTGATATTGAAGCCTATACCCAAGATTGGAGTACTTACCTGGCCAAAGGCAAAGATCAGAAGTACGGCCTCTACTTCTCTTGGGATAAAGCCAATATCTCCGGAGCAAACGCTGCTTATGAAGTGATGCCGCCGCTCGCAGGTCCGGATGGCGAAGTCAACGTAACCAGAACCAACGGTCTCGGCTTACACCGCGGTAAGATGGTTGTGACAAGCGCCAATAAAAACCTGGAAACGACAGCGAAATGGGTGGATCAGCTGTATGATCCGATCCAATCTGTGCAGAACAACTGGGGAACCTACGGGGACGAGACACAGCAGAACATCTTTGAATTTGATGAAGCAAAAGGAATGCTGAAGCATTTGCCGCTGGAAGGTGCTGCTCCTGTGGAGCTTCGTGAGAAAACAAGTATCGGCGGGCCGCTGGCGATCCTTGATTCCTACTATGGTAAATATACGACCATGCCGGATGATGCCAAAGGCCGCATGGACATCATCAAGAATATCATGGCTCCAAAGATGAAAGCAGAGAATGTAATGCCGAGCGTATTTCATTCGATTGATGAGCTTGACCGCCTGACGACGATTGAAACCGACTTGTTCGCCTATGTACTCAGAATGCGTACAGAATGGTACCAGAACGGAAAAGTCGATGCACAGTGGAATGATTATTTGAAGGAACTGGACCGTCTTGGCCTGCAGGAATGGCTTGAAATTAAACAGGCAGGCTACGACAGAGCGACGGGAAAGTAAATATATAAAAAAATATATATAAGCTGAACTAAAGTACACCTAGAGGCGAAAGCGGCGGAGGGGAAGTTTGGAACTGTAGGAGCGTAAGCGTTCGCCTTTAGGTTTGGATTTCTACCGCGATGAGCGGTTCAAATCAGGAAATCCAAACCTAACAGCGGCCGGAAGTCCAAACATTCCCCGCAGTCCGCGTACTACGCCAATTGGATAATCTAAAGTTCAGCTTATCCAGGAGCAAAGGAGAAATCATAATGTCAGCTATTACAAAACAAAGTTACCGGGGTGCCTATCATTTTTCACCCAAACAAAAGTGGATGAACGATCCAAACGGCTTGGTATATTTCGAGGGAGAATATCATTTGTTCTTTCAGCATCATCCCGGCGGAATGACCATGGGGGACATGCATTGGGGCCATGCGGTCAGTAAGGATCTGGTGACCTGGGAAGAGCTGCCGATCGCGCTGGTGCCGGATGAACTGGGCATGATTTTCTCGGGAAGCGCCGTTGTCGACTGGAATAACACGACAGGATTTTTTGAGGATCAGCCGGGGCTGGTAGCCATTTTTACCCATCACTTGGACATGCCGGAAGGACAACCTGCCGTTCAGCGTCAAAGTCTGGCCTATAGCAAGGACAAAGGCAGAACCTGGACCAAATATGAAGGGAATCCGGTGCTTGAACAGGATAAATTTATTGATTTCCGTGATCCTAAGGTGTTCTGGAACAAAGAGAAGAGCAGTTGGGTGATGATCGTAGCCTGTGGTCAAACGGTAGGTCTGTATCATTCTCCTGATCTGATCAACTGGACCTTTGCCAGCGAATTCGGCGAGGGCATCGGATCTCATGACGGTGTGTGGGAGTGCCCGGATTTGTTCCAGCTGGCTGTTGACGGAACCAAATCGGATACCAAATGGGTAATGCTTGTCAGTATTGGTGCAGATCCCGCTTTTGAGGAAGGCTCAAGAACGCAGTATTTCACGGGTGACTTTGACGGAGCTGTATTTACTCCTGACGAAGAGTCCCGGAGCATCCGCTGGCTCGATTACGGCAGAGATAATTATGCCGGTGTGAGCTGGTCCGATCTGCCCGAGGAAGACGGAAGACGCCTGTTTATCGGCTGGATGAGCAACTGGATGTATGCCCGCCAGACGCCGGCGGAAGGGTTCCGCGGAGCAATGACGATTCCCCGGGAGCTTTATCTGGAATTAAGGAACGGGCAAACAATACTCATTCAGAAGCCTGCAAAAGAACTGGAAGCCGCGCGTATCCCGGTCCTTTCCCTGAAAAATGTCTCTGTTCAAGAAATTAATGCAGCCTGTGCCAAGCTTCATCTTGAGGCTTACGTTATTGAGGCGGAGGTCGCTCATGGGACATCTGCCGGCTTTAAAGTAAAGGTAGGTGCAAAGCAGCAAACTGTGGTCGGGATTGATACGCAGACAGAAGAATTGTATGTAGACCGGACAGCTTCCGGGAAGCATGATTTCCACAAATTGTTCCCGGGACGCCACTCTGCGAAGCTTACGGCACCGGGCACAGCCTATGATCTGCATATTTATGTGGACCGTTCCTCCGTTGAAGTGTTTAGTGGTGGAGGCCAGGCAGTTATTACAGATCTCATTTTCCCTGAACCCGAATCTACCGGTCTTGCTGCGTTTGCCGACAATGAAGAGGACTTGTTCCTTTCGCTGGATATCTACAATCTGGCTTCATCTACCGCAAACGGCAGCAACCAGTAACCGGGAGGGTTAAGTGACATGCGTATAGGAGCAATTGAAGCAGGCGGGACGAAATTCGTATGCGGGGTCGGGGATGAAAACGGGAGATTTGAACATCGGATCAGCTTTCCGACCGAACATCCGGATCAGACCTTGCCCAGAGTCATAGAGTATTTTCAAGACAAAGGGGTAGAAGCGATGGGGATTGGATCATTTGGTCCAATTGACATTCGCCAAGACAGCCCGACCTACGGTTACGTTACGACAACACCTAAGCCGGGGTGGGGAAATTACGATCTGCTCGGGACTTTAAAGCAAGCCTTTCCGGTCCCGTTCGGCTTTGACACTGATGTGAATGCGGCGGTATATGGCGAGGTGAAATGGGGGGCTGCTCAGGGCCTGTCAAGCTGCTTGTACATTACTGTAGGCACGGGCGTTGGCATCGGTGTGTATTCGGAAGGCCAATTAGTTCATGGTCTTGTACATCCTGAGGGCGGGCATCTGTTGACGAGGCGCCATCCTGAAGATGATTTCGTTGGTAGTTGTCCTTACCATGGGGACTGCCTTGAAGGGATGGCGGCAGGTCCTGCTATTGAAGCTAGATGGGGGAAGAAAGGGCACGAGCTTCCGGTGGATCATAGGGCTTGGAAGATGGAAGCCTTCTACATCGCCCAGTCCATAACGGGTGCTATTCTACTGCTCTCTCCGCAAAAAATAATTTTGGGCGGCGGGGTTATGCAGCAGTCGCAGCTGTACCCGCTTATCCGGGAAGCAGTGCTCCTGAACCTGAACGGTTATGTCAGTTCAAGCGCCATTCTGGACCACATGGATGAGTATATTGTTTCTCCGGGCCTGGGCCAGCAGGCGGGATTAGGTGGCGCTCTCGCATTAGGACTCACAGCATGGAATAATCGGGTTTCTTCTATATAATACAGCAATAGATAAGGCCGGCCAGTTATGATGTGTAATTGGCCGGCCTTGCTCTTAGTAAAGGCGACATATCATTTACAGGAAGTGAGGGTAAAGGATGAACCGGAAATCAAAATTTGCACTATCCATTCTGTTGGCTGCGGGAGTCATGATGACTTCAACAGGGATTGTTGCCGTTAATGAGGATACAGGCTGGGCCGCACCGGCGGAGCAGAAGTCCGGCAGACTGATAAAGGAGGGGGTTTCTATTTCTGAAACCGTTACCAAAGCAGCTACAAATTTGACGGGATGGCGAACAGCCGGAAAAGGCAAGCTGGAGGATACGCCCGAAGGGCTTTTGCTGACATCTGATCCTGAAGAAAAAGTGCTGGCGATTTCCGAAACGTCAGCAGATGATTTTATATATGAAGCGGATGTAATGATCAAGGACCGGCAGCCGGATGCTGCGCTGCTTTTCCGTTCCAGTGAGGAAGGTCAGCGTTCATATATGCTGCAAATCGTACCGGATGCCGGACTAATCCGCTTAAAAGACGGAAGCAGTGAAAAAGGCAAATTGCATGAGGAACGTAAGGTTTCCCTGGTACAAGGTGAAATCTACCATCTTAAAGTGAAAGCGGAAGGGCCCCTACTGAAAGTGTATTGGGGGAATCAATACAAGCCCGTGATTGATATCCAGGACAATGCACATCTCTCCGGACGGCTTGGACTCCAGGTCTCGGGTGGAGCGGCCTTGTTCCAAAATATTAACGTAAGCGATCTGAAGGGGAATCTGGATACGGTGCTGGCAAGTCAGGGACAGTGGCAGCCGGATATCAGCGGTAAAAAAGGGATCTCTGTAAATCAGAGCAAGGCACAGCAGATCTATAGCAGGCAAGCTGCTGATCTGGTGTATGAAGGAGTGATCTCATTTCGTTCCGCTGCTGTTGCAGGCCTGGCCTTCCGTTCCTCTTCTGACGGAGCGAAGGGATATATAGCCTCTCTTGCGAAAGAAGGAAATCAGGTACATGTCACTTTAACAAAAGCAAACGGCACGGTAATTGCCAGCTCCAAGCGGACTTATTCGAGTCCAGCGGGGGCAAAACATGCGGTGGAAGTGCAGGCGAAGGGGAACCGGATTCAGATTTTCGTGGACGGGTATACTCCGGCAGCAATAGATGTTAAGGACAGTTCATATGCTACCGGATACGCCGGACTTGTCGTAAATCATGGAACCGCTTACTTTCAAGACACCTATGTTACGGACGCTGGCAGTTATAATAATGAAAAATACCGGCCTCAGTATCATTATACGCCGATCCGCGGTGCCGTTAGTGATCCGAACGGGCTTGTCTATTTCGAAGGGGAATATCATCTCTTTCATCAGGATGGAGGCACATGGGCTCATGCCGTCAGCAAAGATATGCTGAACTGGAAACGCCTGCCGATTGCCCTTCCATGGAATGAGTACGGACATGTCTGGTCCGGGTCTGCTGTGGCAGATTTGAAGAATGCCTCCGGTTTGTTCTCGGATTCAGGCGGCAAAGGCCTTCTTGCCTACTACACCTCCTTTAATCCGGATGCCTCTAACGGCAACCAGCGTATAGGTCTGGCCTACAGCAAGGATCAGGGGCGGACATGGGAAACTGCCAAGGATCGTCCAATTGTCATTGAGAACCCCGGAAAGAACGGAGAAGAACCCGGGGGATGGGATTTCCGTGATCCCAAGGTGATCCGTGATGAGGAGAATAATCGCTGGGTCATGGTGGTATCGGGCGGTGATCATATCCGCTTTTTCACATCAACTAATTTGCTTGACTGGACGTTGACCGATAATTGGGGTTATGGGGCTTATGTCCGTGGCGGGGTGTGGGAATGCCCCGACTTGTTTCCGCTTACTGTACAGGGAACGACAGAGAAGAAATGGGTTCTAATGATTAGTACAGGAGCGAACCCGGCAACAGGTGGTTCAGATGCGGAATATTTTGTAGGGAGCCTGACTAAGGAAGGTAAATTCGTGAACGACAACCCGGCTGGAACCGTGCTGAGGACAGACGCCGGCAAGGAGTTTTATGCATCCATGTCCTTCTCTGATATGCAAGACGGGCGCAGAGTGATGCTGGCCTGGATGTCCAACTGGGATTATCCCTTCGCCTTTCCGACATCTAACTGGAAGGGAGAACTGACGATCCCGAGAGAAGTTACCCTAATCAACACCCAAGACGGAATTCGTCTTGCCCAGAGTCCGGTGAAGGAGCTGGAATCCCTGCGCAGTGAACTCTATTCCGCAGCTAACAAGGTGGTCATTCCTTCTTCTCCTAATCTGCTGAAAGGCATGACCTCAGGTGCCTATGAAATTGAAGCTACCCTGGAGATTCCCGCCGGCAGCAGCGTATCGGAGTTCGGCTTCAACGTACGTGAGGGAGCGGATCAGAAGACAGTTGTAGGTTATAAGCCGGGCGGGAGCACAATGTTTGTGGACCGCTCTCTTTCCGGGGAAACAGATTTTTCCAGCCTGTTCAGTACGAGACATGAAACGAAAATGCCGACAGAGAACGGCCAAATCAAGCTGCGGATTCTGGTGGATGAATCTTCGGTTGAGGTTTTTGTAAATGAAGGGAAGTCTGTGTTCTCCGAGGTCATTTTTCCGGACCCGGCCAGCAGGGCAATGAGTTTCTACACCAAGGGCGGCAACGTGAAGGTTGTTTCTCTGAAAGTCTATAAGCTTGGGTCGGTATGGAATCCTGAGTCGGGTTCGGCAACACGGATTGCTCTGGATACCAGTGACCGTGAACTGGGGGTTGGGCAAAGCGAAACAGTGCAGGCGATCGTAGAAAACGGACCCGGCAACGGCGCCCAGCCTTTGAACTGGAAGTCCAGCAATGAAGATGCCGTAATCATAAAAGCGGCAGGCAATTCCCGTGCAACCCTTGAGGCAAAAAAAGCGGGCGAGTCCATCATTACGGTATCTACACCGAATGGAAAGGCATCCGCAAGTTTCCGTGTGAAAGTGTTCGGCGGAACATTTCATACCAACCTCAGCGGCTGGATGCAAGACGTGTCCATGGCTTCCTGGCTGGTTAGCGGGGACGGAATTCGCGGAAGTCACTCCAGCGACGCAAATTATGTTGCTGAGGAGAAGGCGGGAGACTTCTCGTATGAAGCCGAGATGAAACTTGGCAAGTCCGGCGGCGCAGGTTCCCTTCTGTTCCGTGCAAGTCCGGACGGACGCAACGGTTATTACTTGAATCTGGATCCTAATATGAAGGCAATCCGTTTGTTCTACAAAATCGATGGACGTTTTGAAGAACGGCAGGTTCTGGCGAAAGTTCCAGCCTTCATTCTGCCGGACCGGACGTATAGTTTAAAGATACAAGCGGACGGACCTCATATTGTGGTGTATCTGGGCGGGCAAAAAATAATGGATCTGCAGGACGGAACTTTTGCAGCAGGCCATTTTGGACTTCATGTCTTCGGCGGATCTGTCTCCTACCAGAATGTTAATGTGAACGGGGCAGCAGCGGAGAACTTGATAACATCAAGCCTGGTAAACGAAACGTTCCTGAAATCCATTTATACAGCAAATCCGGTGAAGGGTGAAGCCGTAACGGTTCAGGATGCAAATGAAATATCCGATCAGAAGTGGGTATTTGTGCCGACGGGAGATGACGTGGATTCCTACTCGATCCGTACGGCCTCAGGTCAAGCCCTTGATCTGAACATAGAACATAATTCAATTCAGCTTTATGACTATCTGGGTTACAATAATCAGCGCTGGATCATCCATAAGAATGGGGATGGTTCAGCGGCCATCCTCTCTGCCCATAATCAGTTGGCGCTGGCTGTATCTGAGGATGGCTCGAAACTGACGTTAGAGGCTCCTCAAACCGGTGAAGCCCGTCAAAAATGGCATATTAAATTCTGAATGTAATTTCAGCACAGTAGAAATTACTTGTAATACGTTAAACAGTCCCGATGCAGATCAAAGGCATCGGGACTGTTTTTATTGCTGGAAAGCAGGAACAGGGAATTTAAATTTGCTTGCCGTTCTCGCCCTTTGTCTCCTTGCGCAGCAGGAGGGATTCGGCATAAGTAATCATGGCCTGAAGGAAAAGGATCAGGATTTGATTAAGCCGTCCCATGTCCGAAGTGATGATGATGACGAAGGCGATGAGGCCGGTAAGCAGCGACAGAAGGATCAAACCTACAGACGGAGTCCGGCTTCTGCTGGACCTGAACAAATTCAGGAGAGTAATAAACACACCCTGGGAGAGGATACAATTCACTAATAAAGTGAATTTGGTCCACATCATTTCATCAAGTGAATTGCCAAATACATTAATGAGCACAAGCGCCACGACTAGAATAACAAGAGAGACACCGTCCTTTTTGTTAAGCATGGCGAACATCCTTTCTTGAAATGCTCTGAATATATACCCACTATTACCCATGGCGCCGGGCAATCAAGCAAAGCCTATGCGCTTTGCACAGCACTGTTTACCGGGTAGATCCGGGTGAACAGGAAGCGGGTCAGCGGCCCTACAACAATCAGCTGCAGCGGCAGGGCGCAAATGATGTTCAGTCCGGCAGTGGACAGATAGTGACGGAGGAAGTTGTCTCCGAATCCGTAGTGTGCTAGTGTGCCATATAGGGACATGCAGAGCACCATACCGCAGACCATGAAGAAGGAAATGAACAGCACCTTTTTAATCATGGGATCGGCCGTTTTAACCAATCTAAAGGCCAGACCTTTGGCCGCTTTACTGACGATGATAACATCACAGAATAAGGCGACGACGAGTGCCGGAAGTAAACCGACCGCAACATCACGGAATAAAGTATGGGTTAAGCCAGTGTTTAACATCACGTTGTAAAAGCTCATTCCTACGACCATCAACACACACATCATACAGGTGAATACTAAAGCTTCTTTCTTGTTTCTGCCCATTGTTCAAACTCCCTTAACATATAAGTTTTTCAAACTTCACTCATAGTATCAGGGGGTGGAATTATTGTCAACCTAGTTGACAATAATTCAATCTGTATAGAATGAACTTAATAACTACATAAAAGGGCAAAAGTAACGGAGGGGAATTTTGGAACTGTAGGAGCGATAGCGACCGCCTTTGTCACCGGATTCCCACCGCAAATAGCGGGTTAGATCAAGAAATCTGGGGACAACAGCGGCCGGAAGTCCAAATATTCACCGTAGTTACGTCCTCGCCCAAATGGGGAAATCTTAAATTCATTCTATATGGTTGTTTATTCTAATTGTATCTTTATATTGGGGGCCTTTTTTATGAAAGACTATATCCTTAGTTTGAACTTGATAGATTTAGTCAGTGAGAAGCATAATGCTCTGCGGGAAAAAGTAAATGAAACCAGCGGTGAGCAGCTGAACAAGACTGAAACGCATATTCTGGCGAAGCTGGAGCTGCATGGCATGCTCACGATTTCGGAAATCAGCAGGCAGATCAGCATTTCCCGCCAGGGTGCGCAAAAAACGATTAACGTTCTGCTGGCTGAAGGATATGTGGAAACCGCCGTGGTAGAAGGGAACTCCCGTGACAAGCATATCGTGCTCACTCCCAAAGGTATTGCGGTCTGCCGGAGCATGCTGGAGATCAAGCAGAGCATTGAGGCGGAGATCACCGCCAAAATTGGCCGGGACCAGGTGGAAACGTTGAGAAAGCTGCTTACGGAGGATTGGCTCTGAGACTGTACGGGTCAGCTGAGGAACTGAGGTGCTGAGGTTCTAAAAGACTCTGAGGTTCTAAGCACTAAGGTTTCTGGGTTCTAAAGCGCACAAGCGGGTTCAAGAAGAAACGTTACTTTGGAGGCGGCGGGCGTAAGTTATAACGGACTGAGGAGACGCTATTGTCCCGAAAAACGCCAATTATTCATCCAAGCGGACCTGAGAGGCAAAAAAGCAGCTGCCGCGTTGTGAAATAAGCAAATAAGGCCGCTGGGGTCTGCAAGACTCCGCCATTAGCCCGATTTCAGCAAATAGCATCTCTGGAGTCCGTTACGAGGAGAATGGTGGCCGGGGAGGGCAGTTTGGTCACCAGCAGAGCGAGCGCAGCTGTCCGTCTGCCTGCAGGATTTTCAAAGAAACCTTGCCCGGGAGCCTATGGAGACTTCGGATTCAAACGCACAACGCTGCGCATTAAGGATATGAGTGTTCCGATCCAATCCTCAGCTGCTCGCGAAGCCGGATGTGTGAATCCGATAAATATTTTTTTTCGGATTAGATGAGTTCGATAAATCAAGGTTCCCGGTGGCTTACGGTGAGCCTTTTTGTTTTGGGCGGGATGTTTCCTTTTCCTGTCTAGGCAGGGAAGAAGCTTGCAGGTTTCAGCGGGCGTTATGCACACGTTAAAAATCCTTGGATTTCGATTCGTGAAAACGCTATAATTGAAAATGATTACTTATTGAAGGAGCCTATGTATGAAAAAAGGCAGGATGTTTTATAAGATTTTTATTCCGATTCTGGTATTGGGCGTCGGCCTCGTCATCAGCTTCGGCAGCTATATTTATTTGACGACGATTCATTCGGTTATTGATAGTGTTGCCAGCGGCAAGCAAAGCCTGATCACCCAAATCAAAAATACGCTGGAGCAGAAAATTAAAACCATAGAGTATGCCTTCAATACTTACAGTACGACCAGTTCCTTCAGCGAGGTCGTCAACAATCCGATGACAGAGGAGGACTTTCAGGCGTACCGGGATATCAATTCCCAGCTCAACTATATCGCTACGATGGGGATGGATGTCGGCGTAAAATATTCACTGATCAGTCTGGTGCAAGACTGGAAAATTTCTGATGGAAGCCTTTCTCTTCTAACAGAGGAAAACCGGAAGAATCTGTACGAAAGTTATATCAACAATCAGAACAAGGGATTGTTCTGGATCAAGACAGATAAAGGAATCCGTTTTGTGAATACGCTTCCTGTATTCTCTCAGAACAAGCAGGCGATTGGCCTAGCCGATATTTCGCTGCAGACACTGCGGAATATCCTGCAGACGGAGGACAACACCACGGTGTTCATTCTGAACCGGCAGGGTGATCTGCTGTATGAATCGGCAACCGGAAAGAACCTGTTGACCAGCGGGCAAATGCAACGCATCACCAATATTGCCGAGAATGAAAGCCAGACTGGGACAGTAGCCCTGGAGAAGGCCAATTATCAAAAGGTTGAAGCCATTTATGCCAAATCTTCTTATAATAATTGGATTTATGTCACGCTTCTGGACCAGCAGGAAATCTCCAATGCCCTGGCCACGACCCGTGTCGGCTTAATCATCCTGGGAGTGGTGATCACCTTGCTAATTGTTGTGGTGGCCTATGTAATCTCCTTGCATTTCACCAAGCCGATCCGCCAGATTCAGCGCAGGCTGGCGGTCAGCACCCAGCCGGAGGACAAGAATGAGATCGACTGGATTATCAATTCGATTGATACGATTCTGTCGGAGAAGGAAAGTCTGGAGGGACTCTTAGAGTCAGAATTGCCGCAGCTGGAAACGCAGTTTATGCTGAACCTGTTCCGCAGCCGGATTACCGCCGAAGAGCTGGAGCTCAATATGTCCCGCTTCGGTTATTCCCCAACGGAGGATTCAGTGTATTCCACCATGCTGATCCAGCTTGATAATTACGGGGAACGCCAGGCCAGCGATAAGGATCTGCTGCTTGTCGCAGTCAACAAGATGGTGGAGGAATTGATTCCGAAAGCGCGGAGAATGATTCCAATCTTGCTGAATGACCGGACGCAGGCAACCATTCTGATCTATGAGGGAATGAACGAGCAGGAACACCGGAAGCAAGCGCTCGAGGATGCGAAGAAAATTATTAAAACAGTCAGGGATATCCTGAAGCTGTCAGTCAGTGTTGGCATTAGTAATCTCTATCAGGATCTGGCTTCCAGCAAGGAAGCCTGCGAAATGAGCAAGCAGGCACTGCATCATCGTCTGAATCTGGGCAAAGAGTCAATTATTTTTTATGAAGATATAGCAACGGTTATTTCAGGGCCTGTCCTGCTGCATTATCCGGTAGAACTGGAATCACAGCTGTTTGACGCCATCCGGCTCGGGGATGAGGAGCTGGTATCGCGATCCTTGTACCCGCTTCTCGGCGAAATGATGAAGCATAGCAAGAACCCGCTCAATTTCGAGGTTACGCTGATCCGGTTCGTGAACAATCTGATTCAGCTGGAACAACTGATCGGCGTAGAGGTGCTGCTGACCCAGGACAATTATGCTTTGTATCACCGGCTGCTGGATATCCGCAATCCGGAGGAGATTGAACGAATTCTGGTGAAGGAAGTCATCCAGCCGATGGTAACCAGCATGAAGGAGAAGACGACCCGCCAATTCCGCAGCCTCTCCGACCAGATTGCGGCCATTGTACGCGCTGAATTTGATCAGGAGCTGTCTCTGGAGATTATCGGCGAACGTCTGCATTACAGTCCGAACTATTTGAGCAGCATCTTCAAGAAGGAGTTTGGTATGACTTTCAGTGAATATGTCATGAGCTACCGGCTGGAAATGGCCAAGAAATGGCTGGTGGAGAGCGAGATGACCATTAAGGAAATTGCCGAGCGGTTGCAGTACCATAATCCGCAGAACTTCATCCGCTCCTTCCGCAAGAAGGAGCATGTGACACCCGGTGCGTACCGCGCAATGAAGCAGGACAAGTAGTCGGTGGAGCAGACCAAAACAGCCAGTCTCCGGGATACCGGAGGCTGGCTGTTTTGTTTACTGTAAGTGCGGGAAGGTAAAGGGGATAGCGTATCAGCCCTTTACCGCGCCCAGCAGTGCGCCTTTCGTGAAGTGCTTCTGCACAAACGGGTAAGCAATCAGCATCGGGACGGTGGCAACAACGATAACTGCCATCTTGATTGTTTGTGCAGGAGGAACGACATCGACCGAAGTGCCTTCCGCCTGCATCCCGCTGGAGACAATAACAATCTGGCGCAGCAGGACCTGAATCGGCCATTTTAAAGAGTCCGTGATATACAGAATGGCGGTAGTGTAGGTATTCCAGTAAGACACCCCGTAGAACAGGGAGAGGGTCGCAATCGAAGGCAGTGCGAGCGGCAGCATGATTTTGAGGAATACACCAAAATCATTCGAGCCGTCGATCTTGGCTGACTCCTCCAGACTGTCCGGAAGCGCCTGGAAGAAGTTGCGCATGATGATCAGGTTGAAGGCATTGATGGCCACAGGGAAGATCAGCGACCAGTAAGAATCAATCAGCCCGAAATACTTAACAACGAGGAAGGTAGGGATCATACCGCCGCTGAACAGCATGGAGAACACCACGACAAAATTGATGAAGTTTCTACCATATAAATATCTCCGGGATAATCCGTAGGCCATCAGAGCAGTAAGGATCATACTTACCACCGTACCTACCAGGGTTACTCCGATGGATACGGCCAGTCCTTTAAAGATCGTAGGAGTTGAAAGGATATAGCGGTAAGCGTCCAGGGAGAATGTAGTCGGAAATAGAATGAACCTCTTCTCTACTACCTCCTGCGTTGAGGCAAAGGAGCTGGCAAATACATTGATAAAGGGTAAAAGACAGACGAGGGCAATGAGAGTCAGCAGGGTGGTGTTTACTATGGTAAACAGCCGGGAGCCTAAAGTTTCTTTTTTGAATGATGATTGCGCCATGCGGTTTTCCTCCTTGTAATCGTTTCAATGAAACTTTATCAGGGGTGTTGTATTCCGTATATAATCATTAGCTATGGCTTTGTTTAGGCTATAAAAACGAGGTGAAAGGGACCATGATCTTTAGATATCATAGTAATCCGAATAAGGGATAGAATCCGGAAAAACAGCATAACAGCGCGGTTTGTGGCGCCTCCGTAACTAATGATTATATACGTAATCGGCAAATGACCGTAATCTGGGAATCGTAAAGAAACGCGATCAAGGAGGCCGAACATTGAAAGAGGCAAATGTCACCATGGAGTTGAATGCTGCGCCGGTGAGGAAAAAGCAAACGGCACACAGCCTGCTGAGTTTAAAAAGACACAAGCTATTGTATCTGATGATACTGCCGGGATTTTTGTATTTTGTTATTTTTAAGTACCTGCCTATGGGCGGAATGATTATTGCCTTTCAGGATTATCAGCCGTATCTGGGCATCACGGGAAGTCCTTGGGTGGGGCTTAAGCATTTCATCCGTTTGTTTACGGAACCTACTTTCTTTATGCTGCTGCGCAACACACTCATCTTATTTGCGCTGAATATTGTAATCTTTTTTCCGCTGCCGATTATTCTGGCACTGATGCTGAATGAGGTCCGGAACAAGATGTTTAAGAGTGCGATCCAGACGATCATTTATATCCCGCATTTCCTGTCATGGGTTATCATTGTCTCCATTACTTATGTATTCATGAATGTGGACGGCGGGGTGTTGAATGAAATCATTGCTTCGTTTGGCGGACAGAAGATCAGCTTCCTGACTTCGCCAGAGTGGCTGCGTATCGTGTATATCGGACAGATCATCTGGAAAGAGCTTGGCTGGTCGACTATTATCTATTTGGCAGCTATTACTGTAGTAGATACCCAATTGTATGAAGCTGCAGAGATGGACGGTGCAGGAAGATTGCGCAAAACCTGGCATGTCACCCTGCCGGCAATCCGCCCGGTAATCATCACCCTGCTGATTCTGAAAATCGGACATACGCTGGATCTTGGATTTGAGCACATGTATCTCTTGATCAACTCCCTGAACCGCGAAGTCGGGGAAATCTTCGATACTTATATTTACACCGCCGGTCTCAAGAATGGCCAATTGAGCTTCAGTACCACAGTCGGCCTGTTCAAGGGCGTGGTTGGCCTCGTCCTGGTCATGCTGTCAAACAAGCTGGCCAAGAAGGTTGGAGAAGACGGCGTATATTAAGCCATGCACACACTGAATTCAACCCCTGCCTTTGGCGGGGGTGGAAGATACAGCAACACCATTACGTATAAAAAGGGGTAGTGTACATGAATCGCAATTACAAGAAGCTGGCAGCTCTGATGTTGTGCAGCGGGCTTGTGCTCTCAGCTTGCGGAGGAAACTCTAATAACGCGAACAACGGACAGGCGGAAGCCACGAATGCAGGGGGGAACTCATCCGAGGCAACAACGGAGACGGCCAAAGCCAAGATTAGCTGGCTGAACATCCTGCATACGGCATCACCGCCAACGGACACCGTGCTGAACAAAATTGAAGAATTGACGAATACGGACATTGAATTCTCCTGGATTCCTGATGCTTCCAAAGAAGAGCGCATCAATACTTCACTTGCTTCCGATTCCCTGGCGGATATGGTCACGTTGACGATCCTGGATAACTCCTCAGTCCGCAATGCCTTGAAATCGGGCATGTTCTGGGAAGTAAGCCCTTATCTGGATGAATTCCCGAATCTGGCGGCGATTTCCCAGGATACCCGCACCTCGGCATCGATCGAAGGGAAGCTATATGGCATACCATTCCAGAAAGCGGTAGCCAGAAATGGTGTCATCATCCGCAAGGACTGGCTGGATAAGCTGGGTCTAGCGGTGCCGAAGACTACAGACGAGCTGATGGAAGTTGCGAAAGCGTTTACGGAGAAGGATCCTGACGGCAACGGCAAAAAGGATACAACCGGCTTTATGGACCGCAGCGACCTCGTCTACGGAGCATTCAAAACATTGAGCTCTTATTTCGGAACCCCAAACATCTGGGCGGCGGATGAAGCGGGCAAGTTGACACCGGAGTTCGATACGGAATCTTACATTAAAACCATGGATTACATGAAAGCCTTGTATGAAGGCGGCTACATCAACCAAGACTTTGCCGTAACGGCCAAAACCGACCAGCAGCAGAACTTTGCACAAGGTAAAGCCGGAATTTATGTAGGTGCTCTGTTTGACAGCAAAAACCTGATGAAATCGGCCAAGGGCATCCAGGATAACATGGAGCTGGTTATGGTCAATGACATCACCTCAACGGGCAATGAAGCGGACCGTGCGATTTGGGCGGGCGCCAACGGCATTGGCGGCTTGCTGTCCTTCCCGAAATCGGAAGTCAAGGATGAGAAAGAGCTGAAGCGTATTCTGAAATTTGTGAACGATACCATGAGCGATGAAATCTACGCCCTCATGACTTACGGCATTCAGGATGTTCATTATACGGTGGATGCCGATATGGCTGTTACGATTAAGGATGCCGATCTGTGGCAGCAGGAAGTGCAGCCGTTCGCGTCCTCCCGTGTGAAAGAAACCGGATATAAGATTCATGATTCCGATCCGCTCAAGGTTGAAGCAGAACGGCTGATTGAAGAAAATGCCAAGTATGGAGTGCTTAATCCTGCCTTTTCACTGGAATCCGAGACCCACACAACCCAAGGCTCCGAGCTGCAAAAGATTGTTACGGATGCCACTTATAAATATATCCTCGGAAAAATTGACCTGAACGGCTATAAATCTGAGATCGAAAAGTGGAAAAAATCAGGCGGCAGCAAGATTATTACCGAATATGAAGCTGCCTACAAAGCAGTTAACCCTTAATAGAGCGAAAGCTGCCGGTACTGTGAATTAAGCATAGCAAAGAGGTCCTATCTGCCGATGATGGCGGATAGGACCGTATTTTATCCAACCAAGGAGGAACACATGGCAAACACGACTAAATCTTCAGCAAACTTGAACTGGGCTGTAAAGATGGCGGATTCCATCATGGAACGGACGCCTAGATTATATGAGGACAAAGGGTATCAGGGCAAATGGTCTTATGATTACGGTGTTATTCTGAAAGGCTTCGAACTGCTGTGGAAACAGACCGGTGAAGCGAAGTATTACCATTATATTCAGGAAAATATCGACTATTTCATCGGGGAAGACGGCTCAGTGAAGGGCTACCGGCTCGAAGAATACAATATTGATCATCTCAATAACGGAAAGCTGCTGTTCGTTCTTCACCGGGAAACAGGCCAGGAGAAATACAAAAAGGCAGCCGCATTGTTAAGGAAGCAAATCACAGCGCATCCCCGGACCTCGGAAGGTGCATTTTGGCATAAAAAAATTTATCCCTACCAAATCTGGCTTGATGGCTTGTATATGGGATCACCCTTCTATCTGGAGCATTTGCTCACCTTCGAAGAAGGGAAAGGTCTGGATGATGTAACCCGCCAGTTCATCCTTTGCGCGCGCCATACCAAGGACGAACACACGGGACTCTTGTATCATGCCTGGGATGAACAGCGTGTTCAGCCGTGGTGCGATCCTGAAACCGGACTGTCGCCGAATTTCTGGGGGCGTTCCCTGGGCTGGTATGTGATGGCACTGGCTGATGTACTTGAGATGCTTCCGGCCGGACATGCCGATTACGGCACGCTGGTGAGTATTCTTCAAGATACGCTCTCCACTTTGCGCAAGTATCAGGATCAAGACAGCGGGGTATGGTATCAGGTTGTTAATGAGGGTGGACGCAAAGGCAATTACTTGGAGGCCTCCGCTTCCAGCATGATTACCTATGCGATCGCCAAGGGCATCCGGCTTGGTGTGCTGGATAACAGCTGGCTCGAAACGCTGGACAGCGCCTATCAGGGGCTGATCGCGGAATTCGTGCTTGTGACCAATAGCGGCTGGGTTAACCTGAACAAAAACTGCCAAGTCGCCGGACTCGGCGGGGATGACCGGAGAGACGGCAGCTACGCCTACTATATCAGTGAGCCGATCATCACCAATGATCAAAAAGGGCTTGGCGCATTCCTGCTCGCTTGCGGAGAGTACGAATTCCTGCAGCGTCCGGCCGCCGGGAAGGAATAGGTGAAGCCATATGTCATTCTACAGCATTGATGATTTTGGAGCACACAAGAACAGCACGGAGCTGTCGACGGCAGCTATTACCGGGGCGATTCAAGCGGCGAGCGAAGCCGGGGGCGGTACTGTTTATATTCCTTCCGGCACCTATCGTACAGGCGCGGTCATTCTTAGCAGCAATATCGAACTGCGTCTAAGCCCCGGTGCTGTCCTCTCCTTCAGCTCGGACCCTGAGGATTATCCGGTAGTGGAGTCCCGCTGGGAGGGAGTGAAGCAGGGGGTTCATGCTTCCTGCATCTTCGGCATGAACTTGGTTAATGTGTCAGTGACCGGCGGCGGCAAACTGGATGGTAACGGCGGGCCGTGGTGGGAGAAGCAGCGCAATTCCCCCGAAGAGCTGCAGTATCCCCGGCCGAAGCTGATCAGCTTCGACGGCTGCAACAGGGTTACGCTTAAAGATTTGACCTTGGTAAACTCCCCGAGCTGGACGGTCAATCCCATCCGCTGCCAGGATGTGACCATTGATAATCTTTCGATCCACAACCCGGCCGATTCACCCAACACAGATGGCATTGATCCGGAATCGTGCGTGAATGTGCGGATCAGCAACTGCCATATCGACGTGGGTGATGACTGCATCGCCATTAAGGCGGGGACAGAGGACACGAAGGAACGGATTGCTTGCGAGAATATTGCAATTACGAACTGCACCATGATTCACGGTCACGGCGGTGTGGTGCTGGGCAGTGAAATGAGCGGTGATATCCGCAATGTTGTCATCAGCAACTGCGTGTTCAAGCAGACGGACCGCGGCATCCGGCTAAAGTCCAGACGCGGGCGCGGGGGTGTGGTCGAAGACATCCGTGTCAGCAACATTGTGATGGAGGACGTAATCTGTCCGTTTATTCTGAACCTCTATTACTTCTGCGGTCCACGCGGCAAGGACAAATATGTCTGGGACAAAAATCCCTATCCGGTAACGGAGGAAACTCCAAACTTCAGACGGATTCATTTTGCCAATATTACCGCGCGGCAGGTTCATGCCGCAGCAGGTTTTCTCTACGGTTTGGCAGAGCGATATATCTCGGAAATTACCTTCTCCGATATCGATATTTCCATGGCGGAGAATGCCGTACCGGGGCGTCCGGCGATGATGTCCGGGATTCAGGAGATGAATAACCGCGGCTTCTATCTCGGTAATGTCAGGGATATCCGCTTCCGGCAGGTAACGATAGAGAATCATGAAGGGCCGGCGTTTTATATTGAGAACGGGGAAGAGGTGGAAATCAGCGGCTGCCAGTCCCGAAATACGCGCCAAGCGGAGGAACTGGTGCAGCGGGTTACAGTAGCCCCTTCACAGGAAGATCTCAGCAGTCTGGAAGAATGATGTTGGAACATGACAAACGGAAGGAGCCAGGGAATGATTTCAGAGCACACGAAGACCGGCATTATACAGAATCCAATATTAAGGGGCTTTAACCCGGATCCTTGCCTGGTACGGGCAGGAGAAATGTATTATATCGCGGTATCCTCGTTTGAATGGCTGCCCGGTGTGCGGGTGTACCAGTCCGCAGATCTGGCCGAATGGGAGCATTGTACGGATATTCTGACCCATCAGGTGGATCTGAGGGGGAATCCGAAAAACTGCAGTATCTGGGCGCCGCAGCTCAGCTATCAGGATGGATTGTTTTACCTGATCTATACAGATGTGAAGAGCACGAAACGGCCGTTCAAGGACTGCCATAACTACCTGATCACCGCCCCGGACATCGAAGGACCCTGGAGTGAGCCGGTGTATCTGAACAGCAGCGGCTTTGATCCGTCGCTGTATCATGATGAGGACGGGCGGAAATGGCTGCTGAATGAACTATGGGATTACCGCATCACCGAAGGCAATAAATCCTCCGGCATCGTCATTCAGGAATACGCTCCGGAGCAGCGCCGGTTAATCGGTGAACCGGTCAAAATCTTCGACTGCACCGAACTCAAGAAGACCGAAGCACCGCATATTTACAAGTGCAGCGGCTATTACTACCTGATTACCGCGGAGGGCGGCACCGGTTCCGGCCATGCTGTAACTGTGGCGCGTTCCACTTCACTGCTTGGACCATACGAAGTAGATCCGCTCAATCCGATGCTGACCTCCCGCAATAATCCTGAGCTGCCGCTGCAATGCGCCGGTCACGGCAGTCTGGTCGAGACACCGGACGGGGAATGGTATATGGCACATTTATGCACACGTCCACTGGAGGGTGAATATGCCATTCTCGGGCGTGAAACTGCCCTGCAGCAGGTATATTGGACCGAAGACGGCTGGCTGCGGCTGACCTCCGGGGGCAGCACACCTCTGCTGGAGGTGCAGGCACCGAAAGGAACGAAGGTCGGGAAGCAGAACCGCGCCTTAGATTTCGAGGATGATTTCAGCGGCCCGGTGCTGAAGAAGAACTGGAATACACTGCGGATAACGGCAGATGAAAGCTGGTGTTCTCTGGCAGAAAGACCGGGACGGCTGCGGATCAGGGCCGGAGAATCGGTGCAAAGCCTGTTCCGGCACCATATTCTGGCCATCCGCCAGACGGACAGCAGCTTCCGCGCAGAGACAGCGCTTGAAGCCGAGCCAGCCAGCTATCTGCAGATGGCCGGTCTCCTGCTGTACCTCAATGAAGATAATTATCTGTACGCCTATATCAGCCATGAAGAAGGACGCGGTAAAGTGCTGCGGCTGATGCGCTGCGCAGCCGATGAATTTACTGCCGAGCCTGTCATCATTGACCTGAATGCAGGTGAAACTGTGCAGATTGCAGTGGAAGTGAGCGAAGTGAACGCGCAGTTTATGTATCTCGCCGGTCAAGCGGCGGCGTGGAAGCCGCTGGGCGGAGAATATAATATAAGCTTCCTTTCTGGAGGCTTCACAGGCAACTTCGTAGGTATTGCTGCGCATGATATGGGGCAGTTCGGAGGCAGCAGCGCCGATTTCTCGTATTTCCGCTATCAAGGGAAAGCATAAAGAAGGCTTCACTTTCGGAGAGTTCCGGCAACTGCCGGAGCTCTCCGCATTCTCATATAACCTAGGAGGTTTTGTATGAAGAAAAAATGGTTGGCGAAGCTGCTGATAGCCGGTCTCCTTGCGACAAGTGTTCCATTCGGCACTGCTGAGGCCGCACTTTTGGAAGCGCTTCCCGCTTTCCCTGGTGCAGAGGGCGGCGGCAAATATGTAACCGGCGGCAGGGCACAGGCTGTGTATGAGGTTACAACGTTGGCTGATTACGGGCGCAACGAAACGCCGATTCCCGGTTCTCTCCGCGATGCGGTAAGCGGGAGCAACCGGACGATCGTATTCCGTGTGGGAGGAACGATCCGTCTGAAGGAGTCGCTGAAGATCACCGGCTCCAATCTGACGATTGCCGGCCAGACCGCACCGGGTGATGGCATTACCGTAGCCGATTATACGACATCCATAGAAGCCGACAATATCATTATGCGTTATATGCGTTTTAGACTCGGAGACCGGATTGTCAGTGAAGATGATGCCTTCGGTTCGCGGTATCACAAGAACATCATCATTGACCACAGCTCGTTCAGCTGGTCGGTCGATGAAGTGGTCAGCCTGTATGACAACGAGAATACTACGGTGCAATGGTCGATCTCCGCAGAAAGCATGCTGATGACCAGCCATCATAAAGGGCGGCACGGCTACGGCGGCATCTGGGGCGGCAAAAATGCCAGCTATCATCATAACCTTATTGCCCATAGTACCAGCCGCAATCCCCGACTGCCCACGATAACGAGGCTGGTTGATCTGACGGAAATGACGAACAATGTTATTTACAACTGGGGTTTCGCATCGACCTATGGTGGCGGAGCTGAAGGTTATTTGTACAATATCAGCAACAACTATTATAAAAATGGCCCCAATACTTACAGCAGCGTGAAAAAGCAGTTATTCGGGGAAGTAGCGCCGGTTACGAAGCTTTATCTGGCAGGAAATGTGATGGACGGCAGTCCGGAGGTCACAGCGGATAACTGGAAAGGCGTTCAGAGCTACTCGGACAGTTCAAAGCTGGCGGAGCCGGCAGTGATGCCGAACCCTTATGCGGAAGAGCCGGCCAGCGATGCGTATGCGAATGTTCTGGCCGATGCAGGAGCCACTTTGCCGAGACGGGATGCCTACGATGCGCGTGTGATGAATGATGTAAAGAACCGTACCGGGCAGCATATCAATTCTCCATTGGAAATTGGCGGGTATCCCGACTACCCGGAGACCGCTTCAAAGGTGGTTGACCAGGATCATGACGGAATGGCCGACGCCTGGGAAACAGCAAGAGGCCTGTCGCCGTCCGATCCTGCCGACGGCAACGGAACGTCGCTGTCAAGTGAAGGCTACACCAATCTTGAAGTTTATCTGAATGATCTGATTGTTCAGGCCACAGCAAGCGGAGAACATACCGACAATCCTGTAACCGCTATCAGTTATCCAACCAACAACCAGATTCTGGAGGCAGGCAGTGATGTCACCTTAACGGCTTCCGCCAGCGACAAAGACGGGATAGCCAAGGTTGAATTTATCGTAAATGGTGTGAAGCAGGGAGAAGCTGCCACAGCGCCTTACCGTTTCGAATGGAAAAATGTGCAGGACGGAACTTATTATCTCGTTGTTCAGGCCACCGACAACAAAGGCCTTAAGACGCAGTCGGACAATGTTGCAGTTCACGTCAATACCTCAGGCAGTACCGGTCCATGGACCTCAGCGGATATCGGAAATCCGGGCATTGCCGGACAGACCTCGGTTAATGCAGAGACCGGGCAGGTCACGGTTAAATCGGCGGGGCTGGTTGGTGCCACCTCGGAGAGCGTTAAAACAGAGGATAACTTCCACTTTGCCTATCAGACCCTGGAGGGCAACGGAGAACTGATTGCCAAGATTGATTCCGTAACGGCGACAGATGACGATGCGAAAGCGGGAGTGATGATCCGCGACAGCCTGCAGCCTGATGCCAAGATGGCGATGATGGCGATTCCTTATGTAAAATATGGCAAAAAAGGAGTTCTGATTACCCGCTCCGTTACAGGGGACAAGGTAGTTAGGACGGAACCTGATAGTTTTATCACCACCCCTTATTGGGTGAAGCTGGTCCGGCTTGGCGATGAAGTGACAGGGCTGATCTCGCCGGATAAGGTGGCATGGAGCAGGGTGGGCACAGTGAACCTTGGGCTGAAAGAGACGGTTTATATGGGTCTTGCCGCCGATGCTGCAAAGGCGGATAACGAAGTCAACCGCTATAATATCTCCCGCTTCAGCGGTGTGGAACTGAAAATCCTTGACGATAAGTACCCGGCAACACCCCTTGGACTTACAGCTGCGGGAGGCAGCAAGAAGGTGGAGCTGAAATGGGAGCCGGTCCCATATGCCAAGACCTACGGCATTAAACGAAGTGAGGTTTCGGGCGGGCCTTATACCCTGGTAAGCAAAGACAACTCAGGCAACCTCTATACCGATCTTGATGTAAGTCCGGGAAAAACCTACTATTACACGGTCAGTGCCGTGAACGAATTCGGTGAAAGCTTCGATTCGGACGAGGCGAGTGCCGAGCCTATGGCTGAAGCGGGCAATATCTATTATGTGGATGAGGATTTCGAGCGGGTGGCTGCGGGCACCACGCCGGAGTATTATGAGGTATCTCCGAATCCACAGACCGATGCGCAAAAATTGGTTGTGTCTGCCACACCATCCGGAAGCAAGGGGAACTCGTCGGCACAAGTGCTGAATGTGTATGATTCCGCGAACGGCAATGTGCAGTTTATCCGCAGGTTCACCCCAATGACAGGTGCGCTGGTGATTGATACCGATTTTATGTTCGCTGCGGAATCGGGCACTTCAGTGTTCCTGCAGGCCCAGAGTGCGGATGGAAGCAAAACCGCGTTCTCCATTGAGAGCCGCAAACCGACGCTTCCGGCCGCAGCGGGCAAATACACACTGACGATGAGCAGGGGGAGCAGCCAATACCATCAGCTGATGAACGCCTACGCACTCAACCAGTGGTATAACCTGAAGCTGAAGGTGGACGTGCAGGGTGATGAAGTCGATGTCTATATCGACAACCAGCTTGCAGGCTCTTTTCCGTTCACCACCACAAATTTTGCGGGATATGGTATCGGGCGGATCCTGTCCAAAACACCGGGCGGCGGGTCCGGCAATTATTATCTGGATAATCTGAAGGTTTACGTGGAGCCAGTCGCAACGCCGCTCGGCTTAAACGGTCTTCCCGGCAACGGAGCGGCGCAGCTGAAATGGCCTGCACTTGAAGGGGCAGCCTCCTATAATGTTAAACGGGCACTTACGGCCGGCGGCCCCTATGATACAGTTGCCAGTGCCATTACGGAGACTTCCTATGTGGATAAGGAGCTCACCAATGAAACCACGTATTATTACGTTATTACAGCCGTGGCTCTATCCGGCGAATCGGGCAACTCCAATGAAATCAGCATAACTCCTTCCGCTTCGGCAGTGAAATTGCCCGCGCCGGAGCAGCTTGCGGCGGTAAGCCGGAATGCCCAGCTAGAGCTGAGCTGGAATGCGGTGAAATATGCGGAGAGCTATACCGTCAAGCAATGGAATGCAGCAGCGGACCGCTATGAACCGGTGGCGGAGGGCCTCACGGATACCGCTTACCGCATCGGCGGGTTAACCAACGGGCAAACTTACCGTTTTATCATCTCAGCGGTCAATGTTGCCGGGGAGGGTGAGGACTCACTGCCTGTGGAAGCAAAGCCGCTCCCGGCCTTGGCAACGCCTGAAGTAACCGTCCAGGCCGGTGATAGTGCCGTTAAGGTAAACTGGACGGCCGTCGGGGACGCGCAAAGCTATAGAGTAACGCGGGCATTGTCGCCGGAAGGCCCATATGAATTGCTCGCTGCCGAGATCAGCGGCACCAGCTATGACGATACCGGACTGGCGAATGGTACGCCATATTATTATAAGGTGGCCGCCGCCGATGGTACCCGCAGCGGGCTGGCATCGGATGCAGCCGGAACGGTTCCGTTCCAGAATGCCGGCCAGCCCGGAATTCCTCAAGGGGTTGCGGCTGAACCTGGCAACGGGGAAGTGAAGCTGAGCTGGGCTGCATCTGCAGGCAACAGCAGCTACCGGATTATCCGTTCGGAGACTGGCGGCGACTATAAGGTAGTTGCTGAAGGAATCGGTGAAGCAGCGTATACCGATACCGGACTGGCAAATGGAACCGCTTATGATTATGCAGTAATCGCCGTTGACGGCAGCGGAGGCGCGGCAAGTCTTCCGTCCATGGCAGTCAGCGCGGTTCCGGCCCCGGTTATAGTAGTCGATCAGAGCGGGGCGGGAGATTACAAGACCCTCAACGAAGCAATCCTGGCTTCACCCGATAACAGCACGCTCATGACGATCATCAAGGTGAAGAACGGAACGTATCCAGAGAAGGTGCTGGTGCCGGCAGGCAAGAAGAATCTGCGCATCATCGGCGAAAGCCGGGAAGGCACCTTGCTCGTCAACGCAGACTCGGCCAAGACGATAGGGCCGGACGGCAAAGAAATGGGCACCAGCGGCAGTTATACGCTTAAAGTGGCGGCAACAGATTTCACGCTGGAGAATATGACGGTTCAGAACAGTGCTGGCCGGACTGCCGGGCAGGCTGTAGCTCTATATGCCGAAGGGGACCGGGGCGTATACCGCAACGTCAAGCTGCTCGGCTATCAGGATACGCTGTTCGCAGATAAAGGAAGAGCTTATTTCGTAGATAGCCATATTGAAGGGACTGTGGATTTCATCTTCGGCAACGCCGCTGCGGTGTTCGTGGACAATGTCATTCAAAGCGCGGGCGCCGGCTATGTAACTGCTCCTTCCACGGAAGCGGGTAAACCGGGATATGTATTCCTGAATAACCGCCTGACTGCCGGTGAAGGGGTGGCCGCGGGGAGCGTGGACTTGGGCAGACCGTGGAGAGACTATGGCAGCTCCACCTTCATCAATACGGATATGGGAGCCCACATTAAGCCAAGCGGCTGGCATGAATGGTATGAAGGCCGTTCCCGGACGGCACGTTTCTCCGAGTATATGAGCTATGGGGAGGGGGCCAACGCAGCCGCACGCTACAGCTGGTCCAAGCAATTAACGGCAGAAGAGGCGCAGGCCATTACCGTTCAGGCTGTGCTGGCCGGCAGCGACGGCTGGAATCCGCAGCCGCCGATGCGCCTCTTGAGCCAATCTCAAGTGCCAGGAGAGAAGGTCTCTTCCATTACTGTAAGTAGTGAAGAGGGGAGGAAGACGATCGAAACGGATAAAGGTGTTCTTCAGCTCCAGGCAGTTGTGCTTCCGGAGAATGCGGCCAACCGCAACGTGCACTGGACTGTGACGGAGGCTGACGGAATAACTTCTACCCCTAAGGCCTCCATTGATGAGAATGGGCTGCTTGCGGCAAAAGCAAACGGGACCGTTCTAGTGACCGCGGCTGCGCTCGACGGCAGCCGGATCAGCGGCAGTCTGGAGGTGGTAATTAGCGGCCAGGCGGAAGTTGCGGCCGGGTTGCCTTCGGCGACGCTGAACGGGCCTGTCACCGTGTCGCCCGGGCAGGAATTTGCCTACCGGGTCGGTATTGCCAATGTTACTGATTCCGTCTACAAGTCGGTATACTCCGCAGACTTTACGCTGGATTATGCTGCGGCAGGGATAGAATTTATCTCCGCCCGGAGTCTCGTTGAGGGGATTACGCTTACTCCTATCTCCGCAGATCATCCGGGGCAACTCAGCGTCAGTGCAGCAGCGGCGGAAGGAGTTGCTCTGACCGACGCCAAGGAATTTATCGAAATCAGCTTCCGGGCCAAGGAGACGGCAGCTGAAATTTCAGTGCCGCTGAAATTCGCTGCTTTCAGCGGTTCGAATGGGATCCTGAATTTCCCGATTAAGCATGAGACGCAGGCTGTTGTCCGGGTCATTCCTAAAGTTGCTACCCAAATAAACGTCACTTCTGCAGGCAACGTGAGTGTACTGCAGACCGGGCAAAAGCTGCAAATGCATGCGGCTGTCCTGCCCGTAGGTACCACCGGTACTACGGTTACGTGGTCCGTGTATAATGCCGACGGTTCTTCTACGGTCAGGGCAACCATTACGGAAACGGGTCTGGTCACTGCAATAGCTGCCGGAAAGATCACCGTGAAGGCAGCCTCCAGTGAGAGTCCGGGCGTTGCGGGGACGATGAATCTGGAGATCAAGGATGGCCAGACCCCGCAACCGGGCGGAAATCTGCCGTCTACCGTGACAGCCGGCAAACAACCGCAAATTGCAGCAGGTGCCAATGGAATTACAGTTTCCCTGGCAGCAAATGTGAATGGAAAAGCCACGGCAGAGCTATCCGCAATAACGATCACACAGGCGGTGGAAGCCGTTCAGACGGACACACTCCGGATTGAAGTGCGCTCCCCTGCGGATACCACGGCCGTGCAGCTGACGCTGCCGGCGCAGGCAATGGTTCAAGCCGTTTCCGGGAGAATCCGGACGGTGGAGATAGACTTGGGACTGTCCAGCCTCCGGCTGGATGCGGAACTTATTCGGCGGGCAGCCGGATCAGCTTCCTCAAGCCTGACATTTGCTGTTGCCAAATCAGGCAGTGAACAGATTGCGGTTCTGGGTAACCTTGGCAATATCTATGAACTGGGCTTCTCCGTTGACGGGCAGCCGGTGAAGCAATTTGACGGCGGCCTGAAGGTGTCGCTGAATTATGACCGTCCGGCTGCAGCTGCAGCCGAGAAAATAGTCATTTATCATATCCTTGATAAGGGTCAGGCGGAGGTCATCAGAAATTCCAAATACAACCTGCTGACCGGGAAAGTGGACTTCAGTCCGGCGCATTTCAGTAAATATGCTGCAGGTTATGCAGAGAGTACCTTCGGCGATATTGCCGGACTGGAATGGGCGAAGGGCAGTATTGAAGCACTTGCCGTCAGGGGAATCCTTGAGGGGCCGGATACACATACTTTCGGGCCCGGCTTGAAGGTAACCCGGGCGGAGTTCCTGAAGATGCTGATGCTGGCGCTGGATTTGGACGATAGCGAAGCGGCAAGCACCTTCACCGATGCGGCACCGGATGACTGGTATTACAGTTCCGTTGCGGCAGCCCAGCAGCTGGGCATCGCACTGGGCAGACCGGACGGAACCTTTGGTGCGGACACACCCATCACCCGTGAGGAAATGGCGCTGCTTGCATTCCGCGCAGCCCGGCAGGCCCATCTGCCGCTTCAGGGTTCGGGCCAATCCGCTGCATACAAGGATGCATCCAACATTTCCGGATACGCACTGGCAGCAGTTCAAGCCATGAGCGGAGCGGGGATTATTCAAGGCGTAGGCAATAACAGCTATGCGCCTAAAGCGCAGGCTTCCCGGGCGCAGGCGGCAGTTATTGTACAGCATTTGTTCCTGTTAAGACCGTAATTTCTTAAGCAATCCGTTGTCATCCACCAGTCAGCCTGAACCGCAGCTCACAACGAGCAGCCGGTTTAGGCTGATTGTTTTTGGCTGTCCAGAGATAGTCATAATTAAATCTATTGCGCAATCCGTTGCCGAAATGTATATTTATGGGATGGATTGTACCGATCAAGATACTTTAAGCAATAAGGTAATTTATACTCCGGTCGGACTCAGATTATTTTTTACTTCCAAGGGTAATATAACATTAAAAAAGTGCGGGTGAGGCTGATGATGTCTTCGGTAAAAAGATTGCTAATTGGACGTCCGCTTAAGTCGGATCAACTGGGCGACCAAAAACTGAATAAAACCAAAGCGCTGGCTATTTTATCTTCGGATGCTTTATCCTCTGTCGCTTATGGTCCTGAACAAATCCTGCTGGTTCTGATCACCATTAGTGCAGCAGCCTTCTGGTATTCCATCCCGATTGCCATCGGTGTTCTGGTGCTGCTGACGGCCCTGATTTTATCTTACCGGCAAATTATTTATGCTTATCCTCACGGCGGCGGAGCCTACGTCGTTTCCAAGGAAAACCTCGGGAAGTATCCCGGCCTGATTGCGGGCGGCTCGCTATTGGTCGACTATATATTGACGGTTGCGGTGAGTGTATCCGCCGGTACTGACGCGATTACTTCGGCTTTTCCAAGCTTGCATCCGTATAATGTAATTATTGCCGTTCTATTTGTCCTGCTGATTACGACGCTGAATTTGCGGGGGGTTACAGAATCGGCCTCCTTCCTTGCTTATCCGGTCTACTTATTTGTTCTTGCATTGTTTATTATGATCGGACTTGGTCTGTTCAATGTTCTAACAGGCCGGGTGCCTGCTGAACTGCATACCCCCATCGGTACACCGGTAGCCGGGATCAGCCTGTTTCTGCTCCTGAAGGCTTTTTCCTCCGGGAGCTCGGCGCTGACGGGAGTGGAGGCCATTTCCAATGCCATTCCTAACTTCAAGGCTCCGGCACCGAACAATGCGGCCAAAACATTGGCGGCGATGGGGATCCTACTTGCGGTCCTGTTTTCCGGAATTGTGCTCTTGGCTTATTATTACGGGATCATCCCTAATGAAGAGGTTACGGTGGTCTCACAAATTGCCGAGCAGGTCTTTGGCCGGAACTTTATGTATTTCTTTGTGCAAGGCACAACGGCCTTGATTCTGGTTCTGGCGGCTAATACCGGATATTCGGCTTTTCCGCTGCTTGCGGTCAATCTGGCCAAGGATAAATTTATTCCGAGAATGTTCACGGTCCGCGGCGACCGGCTGGGGTATTCCAACGGGATTGTCAGTCTTGGCGTATTGTCCATTATTCTGATCATTGCTTTTGAAGGCCGGACTGAACATTTGATTCCGCTGTATGCGGTGGGCGTATTTATTCCCTTCACCCTCTCACAGACCGGAATGATGATCAAATGGATCCGCCAGAAGCCGGAAGGCTGGGTTCCTAAGCTGATTATCAACACAACCGGGGCAGTCATCAGCTTTGTCGTCACGATGATGTTTTTCATGACTAAATTTACGCAGGTGTGGCCAGTGCTGATCTTTTTACCGCTGATTATCCTGCTCTTTTACCGTATCCGTAAGCACTATGAAGCGGTGGCTGATCAGCTGCGGATTACGACCTGCGAACCGCCTCTGGCGATTGAGGGGAATATTATCATCCTTCCGGTTGCCGGAATTACGCATGTGGTGGAGAATTCGCTGCGTTATGCCAAGTCGCTGTCCGCCGAACAGATTATTGCCGTCCACGTTCCTTTCGAGCGGGAGGATGATGCTATATTCGAAGAGAAGTGGAAGAAATTCCATCCCGAAGTGAGGCTGGTGACGTTGTATTCGCCTTACCGCAGCATCATTCATCCGCTGACCAAATTTATCGACACCGTGCAGCGCAAGGCGAGTGAATCGAATTACCAGGTGACCGTGATTGTACCGCAGTTTATTCCGAAGAAGGGCTGGCACAACATCCTGCATAACCAGTCCAGCCTGCTGATCCGTGCACATCTGCTTTACCGCAGGAACGTTATCATAACTACAGTGCCTTATCATTTGAAAAAATAGTATTCCGAAAAAAGGAATGGCAAGAAACACTTTCCGGGTATGCCCGTATAATCTCGAAAGGGGCTGATTATATGCTTACCGGAATTGTCATCATGATTCTCGGACTCTCCACTGTAGCGTTCGGGATATATATCCGCAAGAATCCAGCCAGTGGATGGCGGATGAATGTGGGATGGAAAGTGAAAGGGGATGCCGATCCCAGCGATTACTATCTGGAATCGGTTAAATTTTCCGGAACAATTGCCATATGTGCGGGTGCGCTTTTTACGATATTAGGAATCTTACCGATGCTTTAAATGCTTTAATTACAGGAAACCTTGATTGGCGAAATGCCTTTCAAGGTTTTTTTGTCGCTTTTGTATCCGGTTACAATTGGGAGGACGGTGGAGACCAATGAAGTGGCAACCAATGAATTTATCCGCTGGGCAAAAGAATTAAATGCCGAGGTGATGATGGCCGTCAACCTCGGAACCAGAGGTGCCGATGCTGCCCGCAACCTGCTGGAATGCCTGCACTGCCTGCCGGCGAGTGGAAACATGTGGCCGTGACGCTCACGGGTACTCAGGGTGTCCTGTATATCGACGGTGTGGAGGCGGGGAGAAATGACCACATGACGCTCCGGCCTTCCGACCTTGGCAAGACCAAAAATAATTACATCGGCAAATCACAATTCGCAGATCCGTATTTTGACGGTCTGGTTGACGACTTCCGCATTTACAGCAGAGCCCTTAGTGCTGCCGAAATTGCAGCTCTAATCGCGCCTGCCGGAAATATTGTTTCGGTCGAGGATGCCATGCTGACTACTCCGGCTCAGGATGCGCCGAAGCTTCCGGCAACGGTCAAGGCGACACTGGAGGACGGCAGTGTGTCCGAGGCTCCGGTACAATGGGAGCCGGTAGACCCTAGTCTGTATGACAAGGAATGCAGCCTGTTCACAGTGAATGGAACCGTTGTGGGCACGGAAACGAAAGTCCAGGCTCATGTAACAGTGACGAAACGGGTTATTGCTCCCTTCCCGGAGCTTGCACTCCGCTATACCTTTGATGAAGGTCAGGGAATTACGGTTCAAGATGTTTCGGGAAGCGGGCGTGACGGAACACTTCACGGCTCGCCCGATTGGAGCGGACAGGGACACAAGAACCAGGCGCTCACCTTCAGCGGAACAAGCGGCAACTTTGCCCATGCGGGCAACGATCCAAAGCTGCAGCCGGGCAGCCTGACGCTGTCCTACTGGATTAAGCGCACCGGCGCCATGAATGACAAGGAGAATGTGCTGTTATGGTTCAAACCGGAGGGCAGCTTTGCCGGCAACGGATTTTTTGTCACCTACAACGGCAATTCCAGCATTGTATTCGTTGACGGAGCTAACGGCTTCTATGTGAAGCAGTCACCGGAGGAGTTTCTGCCGCTGAATGAGTGGACGCATATTGTCTTTACCTATTGTGAACGGCACGGTGGAGGGAACGGGTGTGGCAGCCAAAGCAACAGTTACTGTAATTGGTGCTGCCCCAACGCCGACGCCAACGCCAGCACCACTTTGTTTAAAATATAAGCCTCTTTCTGAACACAGGATAAAATGATTGGGTTTGAAACCACGCCGCGAATGGTTTAGACTTCTACGAAGCGGACTGCTATCATTAGAACTGTGAAAGACCATAGAAAGCCACTCTGCCCATGGAATGAAAGCTTCGCACCGATATAAATGTATTTCCTGCAACTATATCAGGCCGAATCTGCTTTTTTTGAGAGATAGTTGCAGCTTGTGCAATTAAAAAATAGTTTTGTGTGTTTTTAGCTAGATTTGGTTCATATAAGTGTATGGAGTGCAACTAACCTCCCCAACGCAGCGAAACGGTCGGTTTTAGCTGTACAAAATACAACTATATAGATTGAACTAAAAACTTGAGATAAAGGAAAGGAGCAACGGAGGGGATTTTGGAACTGGAGGAACGGTAGTGTCCGTCTGAAAGCTTTCTGAAGGAAAGCTGGCATCGAAAGCATAAGCAGTCTTCGGATTTCTACCGCTAAATAGCGGTTAAAATCAAGAAATCCTTACGACAACAGCGGCCGGAAGTCCAAATATTCACCGCAGTTGCGACTGATCCTGTACTCTAAAACCACAAATTCAATCTATATAGTTTGCCCGGTAGAAGAACTACTCTGGCGGATGAATACCGGATGACTTGCTGACTTGCTGACTTGCCAGGATAAAGGAAAAAGAGGTGCAACTGAAGGAGAGCTTTTGGTGGGGCGGATATGAGGAATGATTAGAATAAACGCGTATCGCATATACAGCATCATAAAAAGACGAAAAAGAAGAATGGAGGTGCGGCATTGAACTTAAGACAACAGCAGCAATCGATGCTGCCCTCGTTAGGGCGGCGCAGACGTTACTTTGTGGTTCTGATGATTACAATGGTTGTTCTGCTTACCGGCTGTGCCAGTGGTACGGCGCATATGACGGTGAAGAAGGATGGGAGTTTGGAGCTTGCATTCAGCATTTTATTGGATTCCCGGGCGGAGGCGATGGTTGGCGGAAAGCTGGAAGAGGTGCTGACCACCAGGCTGGAGGCTGCCGGGATTGAATTGAAAAAAAGCCAGAACGGTAAATCTACAGAATATCAATTCCTCAAAGCCTATGCTTCGCTGCAAGACCTGCAGGCAAACGCTGGCAAGCTGGACATTGTGGACACGCAGGTTGAACAGGTTAATAATTGGCTGTACACCAAATACGATGTGGTAGCCCAGCCGAAGCTGAATGCCTATTCGGATGAAATTATTGACGGGATCGGAAGTCTGAGCGTGCCGAAATCTCTGGTCCGCATGCTGCTGCAGAACCTTGCGGTCGATTTTAAATTAACGCTTCCTTATGATTTGTATGGGGCCAACAATGCCGCCGAACAGGACGGAAATACGTTGACTTGGCATATTACAATGGCTGATTCGCAGCCGCTCGAGATGGTCGTTTACGTGCCAAACGTCAGGAATATCGTCATTGCCGGTGGCGGCGTAGTGCTAATCCTGGCAGTTGCCATCATTTGGTTCATAAGAGCAAGAAAAGCGCGCAAGCCTAAGAGTGCCTGAAAGTAACCCCAATGGGGCCAACACCCTATCCCTATTATCATCCAAAAGAGCCGTCAGCCTCAGCGTACACCTGCTGGAATGTTGACGGTTTTTGTCAAAATATAAGAATTTATATGTTTCACACGATAACTTATCCTTCTATTTCTCGCTGAAACGGTACCGTCCTTAAAAAGGACGGCAAAGCCGTTTCCACTTGTCTAAATCTGGCTGTTTAGGATTCACAACCGGCAGAGGATTCCCCGATACTTATCCGGTCCCGCCTTGGGCTCTGGAGCTTACGTTGTCACGGTACTGGCCGGGGGTCATCCCTTCCTGCTTCCGGAAGGAGCGGATGAAATTTTGCGAATTGTTGTATCTGAGCCTTGCGGCAATGTCCTTAATTGGCATGTCGGTTTCTTCCAGCCATTTTTTGGCCATTTTGAACCGGTACATCGCCAGGTACTCACTGAAATAATATTGGGTCTCCTTGCGGAAGACGCTGCTGAGATAGTTGGCGTTGTAATGAAGGCGTGAAGCGCACTCCTCTAGCGTAAGATCCTTGTCATAATCATGCTGGACAATATCAATAATTTTCTCTGAAATGTTGTGATATTGGGCATTTTGCCGGCTGTGAAAAATCCGGATCATCGGCAGAATAACCATACTCCAGAACCAGTCCTCGATTTCGGCTACAATGTGGAGGTCGGTCAGCTCTTCGAATAAGGAGCCGTTCACATGATAAATCTGCTTCAGGCTAATTCCCGATTCCTGCATCATAATCAGGATATTATTGAGCAGACGGGTCAGCGGAATCTGGTACTCCTGCGGGGACAGTCCCAGCGCAAAAATACACTTGAACAGCTTATGCAGCAGCTCCTTCGCTTTTTCAGTATCGGCCAGCTTGATGGCGTCCATCAGATCATTTTCGGTATGCGAAGGATAGTTTAAGTTCAGATAATGTTTGCCGGAGTTGATGTTCTCGTATTGGATAATGATGCCTTTGCCGAGCGTAATCCGGTATTTGAGAGCTTCCAGGCCTTCTCTGTAGGCGATAGATATTTTATCAAAGGAATGGAAGGGCAGACTCAGGCCAATACTGACCTGCAGCTTCAGGTAGTTATTGATCTCCTGCTGCAGATTCTCTGTCAATGAATAGAGCGACCGGTGAAAAGCTTCTGCATTGCCCTCCTTGCTGCCAATCAAGGTCACCACGGCATGATCCATAATGACAGGCGCAAGCCTGCTGTCCGGGGGTACCAGTTCCTCGATCATATTATGCGCGGCAAATAACAGCAGATGGAGATCCTTTTTCTCATAGCTGGTATCCTCAGAGAAGTCGATGCTCAACGTGATGACAGCCATCGTCTTCCATTCTTCCATCTGAGTGTGATAGCCATATTGCTCCAGCTCTTCGAGCAGCTCGCGTTTTTTGACATTGCCCTGAAAGGCTTTGGTCAGGAAAAAGGTGCGGACCTGCCGGATATGCTGGCTGACCTCCTTCTCCAGCTGTGATTTGGACTGAAATAAATGATGCACCTGTTCGCCGATAAACTGGAACTCATCCGTATGCCGGGATTTGATTCCGGGTCTGCGCAGCCCCATCTGGTTGAGCAGTCTTTCGATCGGGCTGTACATACGGCGGGAGCCGAGCCATGCGAACAGGATGGACAGCAGCAGCATCACGGCACATACATACAGGGTATAGGTTCCGATTTTGTTGGATTCCTTCGTCAAACTCTCAATGGAGGTGACCGAGAGATAGATCCAGCCGTTCAATTGGGAACGCAGATAAGTGACGGAATAGTCCTTTTCGTCCATGACGGCTTTGAATTGTCCCGAAGGTTTATTGAGATCGGAGACGAGCGAAAGATCCGCAAATCCGCCCTTTTGCACAGGCTCTCCGATCATCGAACGGTCCGGGTGAAGCAGTATGGTGCCGGACTCATTCAGCACAATAATGCTGTCCAGCGGATCTACTTCCGAGTTGATGAAGTCCTGCAGGCTGCAGGCTGGAATATTTGCCAGGGCAAGTCCGTATTTTTGCAGTTTGTTGGTCGGCAGCTTTTTAATCAGACTGATGCTGTAGTCGCAGCCCGTCACATTGATGCTCTCCTCACTGTAGAACAGCGAGGAAGGGTTCAGCACCCAGGAGGTGTTGTCGGGAACATTCATCAGATTGGAGAGCTGCTCATAATTCTTATATTCGTTCAGGCGGTAGAGGCCGGAGTTTTTGATCATCCAATTTTGCCGTTGATTTAACAGGATCACATCTTCGAGCTTTGTATCAAAGGACTGCATATTACGGATTTCGTTTCTTAAGTCATTATATAAAATGAAATCGGTTACATTTAACGGGTTATTTAGTGCTTTTTTTAATACCGAAGAATTCACAACCTGGTTTAAGGTTTGGTTGACAGTAGTCAGCTTATGCTCTACATTTGAGTTAATTTGTAAAATAAGTTCCATTTTGCTTTTGTTAACATTTTTTTGAATTTCGCTGGAGGATGTGAGATAGGAGAAAGAGCCAATGAACACCACAGGCAGCGTACTGATGACAAAGGCGAATAAAGTTAATTTACTCAGGAAGCTTAAGTGTTTCACTGATTTTCAGCACCTTTACTTGGGTAGTAGCAACCGCCTCATTTAAGTGTATTCATCAGCTAGGATAATAACAATAATCATCTGGTGCCGCAATAATCATTATCTCTAATTATTACTTTGTATAGAAGATTATTCAATAATTAGCAGTTATATTTCACAAATGGGCGTAATTATGCTAGGTATGTACTGACCAAACTTTTAGGAGGATAAAGGGATGTCCAGAGTTTTTGCAGGGAGAACGGTGCGCCGATATTGCTGTTGGGTGTTGCTGCTCTCGTTCATTTTGTTAAGCGCTTGCAGTGACAACGAGTCACCCCGGACCGGTCCCGGAGAGACCGCGCCGTTCATTTCCATCCTGGCACCTCTGCATTTCCCTCAGCAGCCCTCCAAGGATATTATGGCAGAACTTGAGAAGCTGACAGGGGCTAAGCTCGACATTACCTGGGTTCCTGAAGGCGTCTACACAGATAAAATGAATACAGCATTGACAACCAATTCGTTAGGCAAAGTCACCTTTGTGAAGTTCACGGATTATAATCTGCTGAAAAGTGCGATCCGCTCAGAAGCTTTCTGGGAGATCGGGCCTTATCTGCAGGAGTTCCCGAATTTGAAACAGCTGGACCCTGCGATTCTTAACCAGGCTGCTGTAGACGGCAAAATCTATGGATTGTATACCGAGCGCCCTTCCTCCAGGCAAGGAATCATCATCCGCCAAGACTGGCTGGACCATCTTCAGTTAAGCAAGCCGCAAACACTGGATGAACTGTATGAGGTCATGAAGCAGTTTACGTATAATGATCCGGACGGAAACGGCAAACAGGACACCATTGGCCTGGTCGACCGCAACGATCTCGTGTACGGCGTGTTTAAGACACTCAGCTCCTATTTCGGTACTCCGAATAACTGGAAGCTGGAGAATCATCAGTTTATCCCTGAGTTCGTGACCCCTGAATATATGAACACCATGAATTTCATGCGGAAATTATATAATGAGAAAATGATAAATCAGGATTTCGCCTTAACCAGCAAGGAGGTCCAGCGGGATAAGTTTATCCGGGGAACGGCCGGTGTTTTTATTGGCAGCATGACGGATGTGCAGCGGCTCTCCAGTGAGGCTCAGACGATCAATCCGGCTGCTGAATTTACACTAATTAACCGGATTAAGGGGCCAAACGGATATAAAGTATGGTCCATCCCGAACTACAACGGCCTTTACCTGTTCTCCAAAAAAGCCATAGCCACGGAGCAGGAGCTGAAGCAGGTGCTTGGTTTTTTTGACCGGACTATGGACCGGGATGTCGCCAATCTGATGAAATACGGGTTCGAGGGCCGGCATTATAAGCTGGAAGGCGGGAAGGTGATTCTTCCGGAGGAGACTTCACAGCTGCGTGTAAATGAAGTGAATCCGCTCTACTCCCTGATGATCGCCGACTTCGGCAACAAGAACATTATGGAAGTGGAGAAAAAAGAGCAGCTGACCGCCCTGGCCGACCAGTTCAGCAAGGACAACGAACAGTTTCTCGTGGATGACCCGACCCTGCGCTTAAGCTCTCCAACCTATGATGAGAAAAATGTGGAGCTGTCGACGATTATCGTAGATGCGACCTACAACTACATCATCGGCAATATTACTGTTGAGGAATTCAACGAGCAGGTGGAAAAATGGAGAACAAGCGGCGGCAACCTGATCATCCAGGAATACACCGCCGCTGAGGCCCGGGCAGAGGCGGGCAAGTAGGATAGAAGGGCGGGGGATTGTAATCAGTCTCTTGGATTGACCCAGCCAGACTGCAGATTTCTCTCATTAGTAACTGTACATGTTCCCAATAATCTCCCCGCCCATGCCATGACGTTTCAACTAACTGTTCCTTGCACGCCCTATTGTTCACTCTACCTAACCCATTCCCACTAACAACAACTGCTACACATCCTAAATTCCATCCATCGCAAGTAACTTCTCCCCACTGCTCCAGGTTTTCTTCCCGACTAATCCCCACCGATTGTCCCCCACCGCAGAAACCAGCGGTGGTTTTTACTCTGCTCCCTTTCCATATGAATGGAAAGGAAAACCCTTAGAGAGGTGAACGTAACGAAGGGGAAGTTTGATCCTTACGGAGCGGCAGCGTTCGCCTTTATGTTTGGATTTCTACCGCCGCCAGCGGTTCAAATCAGGAAATCCAAACATAACAGCGACCGGAAGTCCAAACATTCCCCGCAGTTACCCCCACCGCTCCCATAGCCCCATCCTAGTTACCTCCACCCAACCTCCGGTTTTCGTTTCCATTTATAACCCAGTAATCATTTGCTCACACCCCACCCCCAAACGCCCCATTATGAGTAAATGATTGTATTCGAAACCTGGCCGAGGCTGTAGTCTGTTGCTTGTAACCAATACAAGTCAAACGGAGGTCAAAATGGTATGAATAAAAAATCCTTCACCCTGCTCCTGAGTGCATTGTTAACGTTCAGCATGTTGACAGCGTGTTCAGGCAACAACAACAACAATAAGGAAGCAGCGGCGACAAAAGATCCCGGTACAAGCGGGGGGACCAACACCGCGACAACAGAACCGGCACCAGAGCCGGAGAAACCGACAGAAATTAAGATTATGCTTCCCCTGAACACGACAGAGACTCCACCGGACACAATCAAAGCGGAAGTGGAGAAATTGACCAATACGAAGCTGACCTATCAATTTTTCCCGGCGGATACCTATGAAGAGAAGCTGAATTCATCGTTTGCCACAGGTTCATTGCCGCAGGTGACCTATTTGAAGAATCAGACGACCTTCCTGCAGATGAAGGAAGCGATCAAGGATGGACAGTTCTGGGAGATCGGTCCTTATCTGACGGAATTCCCGAACCTGAACAAGCTGAAGCCGGAAATCCTCAATAACACCAAAGTGGACGGCAAGCTGTACACCGTGTATATCGGACGGCCGCTGGCGCGTCAAGGGATCATTTACCGCAAGGACTGGGCAGATAAATTGGGGCTGAAGGCACCTGCGAATCTAGATGAGCTGTTCGCCATGGCGAAGGCTTTTACGGAACAGGACCCGGATGGCAACGGCAAAAAAGACACCACAGGGATTGTGGACCGGAATGAGCTGGTATACGGAGCTTTCAAAACCGTCTCCTCCTGGTTCGGAACCCCGAACAACTGGGGCGAGAAGGATGGCCAGCTTGCACCGGAATTTATGTTCCCGCAATATATCGATGCGATGGACTACTTCAAAAAGCTTCGTGATTCCGAGTACATGAACCAGGATTTCGCGGCTACCAGTAAAACAGATGCTGTAAATATGTTCACCAGCGGTAAAGCGGGCCTGTATATCGGCGGATCCATGCCTGATATTGATAACCTCAATAAGGATCTGATCAAGAATGTCCCGGATGCCGTTTTGGATGCGCACAGTATGGTCGCCGGACCGGATGGCAAGATTACCCAATGGATGATTCCGGGCTATAACAACGTGGTCCTCTTCCCGAAAGGCGCAGTCAAGGATGAAGCCGAGCTGAAGAAGATTCTGGCGTTCTTTGACAAGATGATGACTCCTGAGGTTGCCAACCTGATGTACTGGGGGATTGAAGGCACACACTACACCGTTGAAGACGGCAAAGCGAAGCCGGCGGATGACAAAGAGCTGATTGAACGCGAGGTTAAAGGCTATAAGGACAGCGTTATCGGTGAATACGAAACCAACGGGATGTACCAGCCTTTGAACGTGCTGCCAGGCCGGATTCATGCTGATGAACTGGCGCTGGAGAACGTCAAATTCGGAGTGGCTGACCCTACGGCTGCCCTGGATTCGGCGACCTATACCTCCAAGGGCGTTGAGCTTCAACAGATTATTACGGATGCTACCTACAATTATATCTATGGACAGCTGGACAAGGCCGGATTTGAAAAAGAAGTGGAATCCTGGAAGAGCCGGGGCGGTGCAGCCATTATCGAAGAATACAACGCCGCATACAAGAAATAGGATGACAGTCGTGAACGGTTAGGCTAAGGCCCAGTGAAGAAGGCTGCCGAAGCAGCTTCAGCAGCCTTCTGATTCATACGAAACCGGCAGTCAGATGATCAATTTATGAAGCAGAAAGGAAGAGTATTATGCAGGAAGTCACCGCTCAGCCCAGCGCAATTCCTGAGCTGGAGCCCAAAAAATACAAAAGCAGCAGTGAACTCAAAAAGCGGCTGTGGAGAAATAAACTGCTTTACGTCATGCTGATACCGGGAGTGCTGTTTTTTGTTATTTTTAAATACTTTCCAATGTACGGCTTGGTCATTTCCTTTCAGGATTACAAGCCTTATCAGGGGATCCTCGGCAGCAATTGGGTAGGGCTTGAGCATTTCAAGCGGCTGTTCTCGGAGCCGGATTTTCTCAATATCCTGGGGAATACGCTGATTTTGTTCGGAATGAATATCATCTTTTATTTTCCGATTCCGATTATCCTTGCGCTGATGCTGAATGAGCTGAGAGGCACATTTTTCAAAAGATTGTTCCAGACACTCGTTTATCTGCCCCACTTTATGTCATGGGTTATCGTCGTTTCCATTACTTTCGTTATGGTCACGATGGACGGAGGAATTATTAACGAGCTATTGGTCTATTTCGGCCTTCCCAAGGTGAATTTCCTGCTGAATCCCGACTGGTTCAGGCCAATGTATATCATTCAGGTCATTTGGAGAGAAGCAGGCTGGGGCACCATCATTTATCTCGCAGCCATTGCGGCTGTGGATCCCGGACTTTACGAAGCTGCGCGCATGGACGGAGCCGGCCGGCTGAGACAGGTCTGGCACATTACCCTTCCGGCGATCCGAAGCGTCATTATTACACTGCTGATTCTGAAAATCGGTTCCGTGCTGGATCTTGGATTTGAACACGCCTATCTGCTGCTCAACTCCATGAACCGGGAAGTGGCGGAAATTATTGATACGTACGTGTATACCGCAGGTTTGAGACAAGGACAATTCAGTTACAGTACGGCTATTGGCTTCTTTAAATCAGTGATTGGACTCATTATGGTCATGTCGGTCAACAAATTATCGAAGAAAATGGGAGAAGAAGGCGTTTATTGAGAGAAATGCGGGAGGAATTCAAATGGTAGAAGACAGAACGATCGGCGGCCGGATCTTTGCTGCTGTTAACTTTACGCTGTTGGCCCTCATTGCACTTGTGACGGTGCTTCCATTTATCCACGTGGTAGCAGGCTCCTTCACAACCAGTGCGGAGCTCGCGGCCAACAAATTTGTACTGATTCCAAAAGTATGGAGCTTTGAGGCGTACAAGTTTATTTTCTCGACGGATACGATTTTTAGAGCGCTGGGAGTTTCGATTGGGGTTACGCTCATCGGTACAGCATTCAGTATGTTTATAACAGCTTTAATGGCCTACGGCCTCTCCAGAAGGGATCTGGACGGGCGCAATGTTATTAACTTTTTGGTCGTGTTCACGATGCTGTTTCACGGCGGGATGATTCCTACGTTCCTGGTGGTGAAGGAGCTGGGGCTGATTGATTCCTATGCGGCTCTAATTCTGCCTTCGGCAATCAGTGCGTTTAACATGATTATTCTCAAGAACTTCTTTCAGAATATCCCGGAGGGTCTTGAGGAATCCGCCAAAATTGACGGCTGCAACGACTTCGGCATCCTGTTCCGGATTGTATTGCCGTTATCTTTGCCCTCGATTGCGACAATTTCCCTGTTCTATGCGGTGACGTATTGGAACACCTATATGAGTGCCATTCTCTACCTGGATGACAGCGCCAAATGGCCGATCCAGGTGCTGCTGAGACAAATTGTCGTGCTGGCCAGCGGGATGGATTACAGCTCTTCGCTCGATGCTGCGGTTCCGCCGCCGGATCAGACGATCAAGATGGCCGTTATCGTGGTGGCAACCCTGCCGATTCTGATGGTTTATCCGTTCTTGCAGAAGCATTTTGCCAAAGGGGCTATGCTGGGATCAATGAAGGGTTAACCGCCAAAGGACAGGTATTCTTATGTTGGAAGGGGTAGTAAGATGATTGGCAGTCTGCCGAAAACACCCATGGAATGGGCAAAAAAAGCCTGTGACTCTTTAATGGATACTTATCAAGCGGGAGAGCTTCCTCCTGCACATCGCTGGCATTACCATCAAGGCGTGTTTCTATGCGGGATGGAGCTGCTCTGGGAAGCTGTCCGGGAGGACCGCTATCTGGAGTACATCGGTCAATATGTGGATGATCTGGTGGATGATCAGGGCAATTTCTATTTTGCCCGCGATGAGCTGGATGCGGTTCAGGCAGGACTGCTGCTGTTCACACTGCATGAACGGACCGGCAAGGGCAAGTACCGGACGGCTGCCGATAAGCTGAGAAATCTGCTGCTGACAGTAAACAGAACCGCCGAAGGCGGATACTGGCACAAGGATAAGTATCCTTATCAAATGTGGCTTGACGGGCTCTATATGGCTGGAGTCTTCTCGCTGAAATATGCTAATGCTTACGGGGAAGCCGGCTTGCGGCAAACCGTGCTGCATCAAGAGAAGCTGATGCGCAAATATATGAAGGATGAAGCTACCGGCCTCTTGTACCATGCCTGGGATGAGAGCCGGCGGATGCCTTGGGCCCATCCCGAAACGGGCTGCTCTCCCGAGTTCTGGAGCCGGTCCCTGGGCTGGTACGGTCTGGCATTGTCGCAATTTCTGGACCTGCTGCCGGCGGATGAACCGGGCCGGGCGGAGCTGGCTGCTGCGCTGAGCGAATTCGTGCAGGCCTTGATCCGTTATCAGGATAAGGACAGCGGACTGTGGTACCAGGTCGTGGATAAGGGCGATGAGCCGGATAACTGGCTGGAAACGTCGGGGTCCTGCCTGTTCGTCTACACCATCGCCAAAGCGGTGAAGTTGGGTCTGGCTACTGAAGAAGCAGCAGCGGTGACAGCAGCCCAAAAAGGCTATGAAGGCCTGATCTCGGTGCTTCAGCAGGATGATCAGGGCCGCGTGATCCTGCCGGATATCTGCATCGGCACTTCGGCGGGCGACTATGAGAATTATGTCACCCGGCCTAAGGTCAGCAATGATCTGCATGGAGTGGGGGCGCTCGTCATGGCTTGTGTGGAGATGGAGTCTTTGTACAGAATGTAAGAGGATGAAGCGGGAAGCTCTGCAGCGGTTGGAGCGCTGCTCGGGAGGAAGGGAGACCCATGTATAACATTGCGGATTACGGAGCGCTGCGGGATAGTCCAGTGCCGGCAACGGGAGCTATTGCGGATGCCATTGCGGCTGCGAGCAGAGACGGCGGCGGAACGGTAGTTATCCCGGCCGGGACTTTCCGGCTGTGGAATCCAGATGGGAAGGCGTGAAACGGCAAGTGCATGCGTCCTGCATTTACGGGGAGGATCTAGTGAATGTATCCATTACCGGAAGCGGAACTCTGGAGGGCAATGGCGCCCCCTGGTGGAACAAGCACCGGAATCACCCGGAGGCGCTGGAGTATCCCCGTCCAACGCTGATCGGATCTAACAACTGCACCCGGGTTACGATCAAGGATGTAATGCTGCTGAACTCACCGAGCTGGATGGTGAATCCGATCTGCTGCAGCAATGTGACGATCGACAATATCTCTTACACCGGAAGGTTCACGGTGCTGTACCTAAGCTATGCTGCTGCTTACCTTTACCTTTTGTTCAATAGGTTTACTAGGAACTGTGGCCCTTTTGGGCCATAGTTCTTTTTTTGATCTTCGGAGAGTCCAGGGAAATATTTACTTTACGGCTTTTTCCTTTGCAATATAAGCAGGTATCGCATATAATTAGTACCAAGTACTAATACCAGATACTATTAATGAGGTGATTTCATTGGCGGGTGCGAAAATTACAGCGATTGGATCTTATGTGCCAGTCCGGAGGCTAACCAATAGCGATTTGGAACAGATGGTAGAGACGAACGATGAGTGGATTGTCCAGCGAACCGGAATCCGCGAGCGGAGAATCAGCCGTGAAGATGAATATACCAGTGATTTATGTGTTTCTGCCGCGCAGGATCTGCTGAAGCGTTATGGCAAGTCTGCCGGGGACGTGGATATGGTTATTGTGGCTACCAGCACGCCTGACTTTTCTTTTCCTTCTGTAGCATCCATAATTCAGCACCGTCTTGGGATTCCGCTTACAGCCGGAGCTGTCGATATGAGTGCCGCCTGTGCAGGTTTTGTCTATGCCTTGCATACGGCCCACGCTTATGTCGCATCAGGATTGCACCGCAAGGTTCTGGTTCTTGGGGCAGATGCGCTGTCCAAAATTACAGACTATACCGACCGCAGCACCTGTATCCTTTTTGGGGATGGGGCCGGGGCGGTTCTTGTGGAGAGCGATGAGCCCGAGGACAGCTTCCTCGGCTTCCATCTGGGCAGTGACGGCGGCGGAGCACATCATGTGTACCGCACGGGCCTGTCGCATAAGGTGAACGGGATTGAACTGATGAATTCAGGCAAGCTGGTGCAAAATGGCCGGGAGGTTTTCCGCTGGGCGGTAAGAACCGTACCCCAAGGCATCCAGCAGGTGCTTAAAAATGCGGGGGCAGAGCTTGCGCAAGTGGACTGGCTGATTCCGCACAGCGCCAACCTGCGGATGATCGAGCCCATTTGTGAGCGCTTGGATTATCCTCTTGAGCAGGCACTGTACAGCCTTGAATATTTCGGCAATACGTCGGCCGCAAGCATACCACTCGCCCTGGACCTGGGTGTCCGCGAGGGCAAAGTGCTGAATGGCCAGCAGATTCTATTGTACGGATTCGGCGCGGGTCTGGCCCATGCAGGTCAACTTCTAAAGCTGGCACTGGACCCGCAGGTCGAGCTTCCGGCGCAGCTTTAACAGGTACCAGCCGTCTTCCCAGGAAGCGGCTGTTTTTATTGAAATATTAGAATTTAAATGCTTCAAGCTATAAATTATCCTTCTATTTCTCGCTGAAACGGATAATACACCGGCTCGGTTACTTCTGCTGAGTAAAAGTGTCAGGAACATTGTTAGTATTCTGCACAGTACAACTGGACTGCTGGGTGAAATTTGAGGCATAAGTGCATTTGAATTTGCCGCATTTGTGTTCAGATCTCCACTTGCCCCCTATAGTCTTGACAAGGACAGACTACTCGCTGCATACTAATTAAACAGGGTTTATTAAGTGACTTTATTATATGTCGGAGGATACTTATGGAGAAGGCTAACGGTTATTTAATCAAAGATATTAATCTCAACCTTGTGCGGCAGGCCATGAAGCAGATTGGAACGGGATCTAAGTCACAGCTGGCAGTTTTGACCAAGCTAAGCGTGGTTACTATTAATTCACTGGTCAAGGAATTGGTTCAGCTCGGTGAATTGTCGGAAGACGAAACGGTCCCATCCAATGGGGGCAGACCTGCGCTTACTTACCGCTACAATTACGGATTTAGCCTGGCGCTGGTCATTCATATGAATGAGAAGCAGGGTGAGGATGTAGTTGTTGTGACAGTAATTAATTTAGGGGATGAGATTATAGAGCAGGAAGAATACGGCATACCGCTGTTCAATCTTGAACGGTTTTTTAAATTGATTGAGCAATATTTGTCGAAACACCCTACCATCAAGGTGATTGGGATCGGTATTCCCGGCCAGTCAGTCAATGGGGAAATCAAAGTAAGCAGTCATGACCAGCTGAAAGGCGTAAGATTGAGCGAAGTTATACAGGAGCAATTTGGATTGCCGGTTGTGTTGGAAAACGATGTGAATGCTGCGATCAGCGGGTACTGTTCCCGAACCGAGAAAGATGATAATCAATGTGTGCTTGGTGTATATTTTCCAAGATCCTATCCTCCTGGCATGGGGATTTATTTGAACGGGAGTGTAGTGAAGGGCAAGGACGGCATGGCTGGTGAAATTAAGTTTCTTCCGGTGGAGGTGGACTGGAACAATCCGGTCAAGCCTGAGGTGTTTATTGAGGCAGCCTGCACGATTATTCATACGGTGAATGTTGTGCTTGCTCCGGATGAAATTGTTATTTACCAGAGCCTGATGGATGAGGAAACCTGGGGCAGCGCTTGGGAATTGTACAGAACTCAGCATGCAATGCCTTCCATGCCGAGCATCATTCTGCTTGATTCATTTCATGAAGACTTTGAGGCAGGGATGCGCTGGCTAACCTTAAAGCAGCTGGAGCCTGATATTTGGGGCAATTGATGCCCTGTTATCCGGGAAATCACAGAGAGGAAGAAACATAACTATGGCAACTTGGTTTCTAATCATTATCTATCTTTCATTTATCAGCTTGGGCATTCCTGATTCGTTGCTGGGATCGGCCTGGCCGGTGCTGCATCTGGAAATCGGCGCTCCCTTTGGATCGGCAGGTCTCATCTCTATGATCATTGCCGGAGGGACCATCGTCTCAAGTCTGGTAAGCGGCAGCATCATTAAAAAACTGGGCACAGGGACGATTACCCTGATCAGCTGCTGTATGACCGCTGGTGCGCTGCTGGGCTTTTCCTTTGCGCCTTCACTGGTTTGGTTGGCGGTTCTGGCCATTCCCCTGGGACTTGGAGGCGGAGCGGTAGATGCTGCGCTCAACCATTATGTAGCCGATAATTACAAAGCCCACCACATGAGCTGGCTGCATTGTTTTTGGGGTGTCGGTGCGACGGCGGGGCCGATGATCATGTCCTATTATATGGCGAACCACAATTCGTGGAGAGAAGGCTATTCGGCCGTTTCGATCATCCAGTTGGGTCTGGTAATCATTTTGCTTGTCACCCTTCCGTTATGGAAGCGGGTAGCGAAGCTGCATCATGCTGCAGAGGTTGTGAATTCGAACGAAGCCCAGTCTGACGGGCTCGAGGGGAGTAGAACCGGCATATCTTCCCCGCCTGCCAAAGAGAAGGTTCATCCCATTCGCCTCAAGGGCGTTAAATTCTCGCTTCTCGCATTCTTGTTTTATTGCGGTGTCGAATCCACAGTAGGGTTATGGGGGGCCAGCTATTTAGTAGGGGCAAGAGAGGTGTCAGCCGAATTAGCCGCAGGCTGGATTTCTATGTACTATGGCGGAATCACCATCGGCAGATTGATTACCGGATTTGTGACCCTAAAGATCAGCAACCGGGTGCTGATTCTGGCGGGTCAGCTTACAGCTGCCCTAGGTGGATTGCTGCTGCTGCTTCCACTGCCTGACGTTATGACCCTCGTTGGACTCATCCTGATCGGGCTGGGGCTTGCGCCGATATATCCCGGGCTGCTTCATGAAACACCGGCCCGTTTCGGCAAAGAGAACTCCGCGCAATTAATGGGGTACCAGATGGCAGTTGCCTATACAGGAACAACCTTGCTGCCCCCATTGTTTGGTCTGATTGCTTCCGGAATTAGCATCAGCCTGTTTCCGGCCATCGTATTGGCGTTTTTGCTATTGATGATGCTGAGTTCAGAGCAGGTGAACCGGGTCCTGAAACGAAGCCGGTCAGAAGCGTAGGCCGGGTGCAAGAGATCAGCCGGTATGATTATTCTTATAGGTAAAAGCTGTTCAAGCTTTTAATCTATAAGACAAAGGAGGCACGACTATTGCTAGTGATCGAAATCTTGTTTGGTATCGTATTTCTTATAGTGTTGTATTGGATCGTCCGTAAAATTGTCAATTCTCCTTCGGTGCAGAAACATGCGGCAGAGAGGGACAAAAAGTTTAAGGACGAATTCGAACACGGGGCTTATAAAGAGGATTGGTGAGGTTAAGCATTCAACCGGCTGCCGCAGGATTCGCGGACGATTAGCGCCGGTTCAACGACAAACGAACCGCCTTCTGATTGATTGTTAATTAGATCGAACAGCATATGAGCCGCAAGTACGCCAAGCCGTTCTTTGTTCTGGCGGATCGTTGTCAGCGTAGGACTGGTGTATTTGCAGGCCTCAATATCGTCACAGCCGATGATGGCGATATCTTCAGGGATGCGCAGTCCGTGTTCCTTCAAGGCGCGGATGGCCCCAAGTGCCAGCAAATCGGAAGCGGCAAAGACCGCTTGCGGCAGGCGGCCTTTCCCGATGAGCGTCTGCATGGCCGAATAACCGCTGGCTTCAAAGAAATCCTCTCCATGTACGAACCACGTGGGATTCATCACCAGACCAAAATCTTCGATTGCCTTGATATACCCTGCTTCCCGCCGGTTGGAAATATCTGAATCCGCCGTACTGCCGATAAAGCCAAGCTCCCTGTAGCCAAGCAGATAGAAATGCTCCACGACCTTGGAGGAGATTTGATAGTTGTCCGACATCACATATCCCGATTTTTTACCCTTAAGCTCCAAATCTACACCGATGCAGGGAATGCTGCTCATATCAAGGTCGCGGATCGAGGACTCCATCTTCTGCCCGGAGATAATCACGCAGCCGTCCACATGAAAATGCTGGCAGCGCGCGAAATAATCACCGCTGCTGATAAATTTCTCGTTGGAGAAAAAAATCAGATCGTACCCCAGCACACCCATCTGTTTCTTGAAGGAGTTCAGCACCTCGATGAAAAAGGGATGGGTAAATTCGACATTAAATTCACCGGCAAAAATGACCCCGATCAGACTCGACTTTTTGGTGGCCAGTGTTTTCGCAGAATTCGAGGGGGAATATCCGGTTTGTTCGATAATCTCCAGCACCCGCTGTTTCGTTTTTTCCGAAACATCGCTGTAATTATTCATGATTTTCGAGACCGTTGAGACGGAGACACCTGCCATTTCGGCAATTTTCTTAATATTCATTTGCATGGTAAAGCCACCCTCCGACTGATCATGAATTCTGGGAAAACGACTGATATACTGCGGTTTTGGTCCATCGATAACACTTTATCCGTTGCGAAAATCAGTTATTCCTAGTCTATTAAACTTGTTGGTACAAGTCAATCCGCAGCTGTTATTTCCGAAACCGATTTCGGCCTGGATTTACATTTATAAATCCGCAGCAAATAGTAAATAATAAACGGCCATGGCCCCTTTGCGGGGCCATGGCCGTATTTATTATGCGGAGCAGCAGGGAGCTCACGCTCCGTGTTTACTTTTCTTTGGGAATGAAGTCGAATATCTTGCCGGTTTCCAGGGCTTCAATCAGCTTCAGCAGCCAGCGGTAGTACTTAATGGCTTCTTCAATCTTTGCTTCATCTGTATTCAGGAGCTTCTCAATATCCGGATTGTCAGCATATTCGGTTTTTATTTGTTTGATTTCAGCAAGCGATTTAGCCAGTGCGGACATATTTCCCTCTACGGCTTTTCTCCATTTAATTGAAAAATAATCACTGAAATTCTGATGCCAGTCGGGAACGACCTCGAACAGATCCTTTCGGGTTCCTTTTCCCCACACCTTGTCGATCATCTTCAGGTCAAGTAAGGTGCGCACTCCTGTACTCATGGATGTTTTGCTCATTCCCATTGTACGGCTTAGCTCGTCCAGCGTTACGGGGCCTTGATTAAAGTACATGTAACCGTATAAATGCCCAATGGATAGGGTGATCCCGTACAAATCCATATTTTTGCCAATGGAATCAATGACCCGCTCGCGGACCTTGCTGATTTTCTCTATTTGCTCGGGCGGAAGCCCTTCTAAATCGTTCATGATGTCCCTCCTGAGGATTAGGCTAATAAACTGCAAACCTCTCCAATGTATTGTAATCAAATCTGCTGCAATAAGTAAAGAATTCATGCAGAACGGAATATGGCGTAAAACAGAGTATTCTATACGTAAAGTATGTAAAGTTAAAACTGTACACTAATTTTTTAGCGAATATGCACTTTGCGTCGCTTTTCACAACTCCGTTACACTTGTTGAGAAGCACAAACGTGAAATATAAGGGGAAGAAGGAGGTCACCATGGCAATTATAGAGGTAAAAGAACTTACCAAAGTATTCGGTCATGATGCGGGACGGGCACTTCCATTACTAGCACAAGGTTGGTCTAAAGAGAAGATTGCCCGTGAGGCCAAGCTGACGGTTGGTGTCAACAAGGCTGAATTCAGCATCAAAGAAGGAGAAATATTTGTCATCATGGGTTTGTCAGGCAGTGGCAAATCCACGCTAGTCCGTTTATTGAACCGTCTGATTGAGCCCACAGGGGGCCAGGTCTTTTTTAAAGGCAATGATGTGGTCAAAATGAATCCTGAAGAGCTGCGCCGGTTCCGGCGTAAAAATATCGGCATGGTCTTCCAGAAGTTTGCATTGTTTCCGCATCGCACGGTGCTGGCTAATGCCGAATATGGTCTTGAAGTACAGGGTGTGGAGAAAAAAGAGAGAACCCGGCTTGCCATGGAGGCACTGGAGCTTGTAGGACTTAAAGGCTGGGAGGACCACCGCCCTGATCAATTGAGCGGAGGCATGCAGCAGCGTGTGGGTCTTGCACGCGGTCTTGCCAATGACCCGGATATCCTGCTGATGGATGAAGCCTTCAGTGCGCTTGATCCGCTGATCCGCAAGGATATGCAGCAGGAGCTGCTGGAGCTGCAGGCAAGAGTGAAGAAGACGATCGTATTCATTACGCATGACCTGGATGAGGCCCTGCGGATCGGTGACCGGATTGCTTTGATGAAGGATGGTGTGATCGTCCAGATCGGCACTCCGGAAGAGATCCTTATTCAGCCTGCAAACAAATATGTGGAGCGGTTTGTGGAGGATGTAGACTTGTCAAAAGTCCTGACAGCTGCGCATGTGATGCGCCAGCCGGAAATGATCCGGCCGGAGCGCGGTCCGCGTGTTGCGCTTCAGCTGATGCGGGACAGCGGCGTATCCAGCCTCTATGTGGCGAGCAATGAAATGAAGCTGCAAGGTGTACTTACGGCAGAGAAAGCGCTGGAGGCACTCAAGGAGAATAAAAGCATTCTTGAAGTGATGGTCCGTGAAATTCCCCGTGTACGTCCGGACACGCTGCTGAACGACCTGTTCGAGCTGATGTCTGAGACACATCTGCCGGTTGCGGTAGTGGATGAAGAGGATAAGCTAAAGGGCATTGTGATTAAAGGGGCAGTACTTTCCGCCCTTGCAGGCAATGCGGTACCGGAAGGAGGCATCGGTTCATGAATTTACCTAAATTACCTATAGGCAAGGGGATTGAATGGCTGGAGGACTGGCTGACTACGTATTTCGGGCCGTTCTTTGATCTCATTCATGCGGTTATTGGAGGCATGGTGGACGGAATCGATGCGGCTTTAACCTTCCTTCCGGCTATCGTCCTCACGGTGATTATCGCCGCCTTGGCTTACTGGATCGGCAAATGGCGGATGGCTTTATTCGCAGTGATCGGGCTGCTGCTGATCGACAATCTGGGTCTATGGGATCCTTCTATGCAGTCCCTGGCCCTTGTGCTTACTGCATCACTGCTTGCTGTGCTGATTGGTGTTCCGGTTGGCGTGTTTTGCGCGCAAAGTAAGACTGTTCAAAATATTGTGACTCCGATACTGGACTTCATGCAGACGATGCCTGCATTTGTGTATCTGCTGCCGGCGGTATCCTTTTTCTCGCTTGGCGTAGTTCCCGGAGTCATTGCTTCTATTATATTTGCTATTCCACCTACGATTCGTCTGACGAACCTGGGGATACGCCAGGTGTCGCCGGAACTCGTAGAGGCTGCGGATGCGTTCGGTTCGACGGCGGGCCAGAAGCTGTTTAAGCTGCAGCTACCGATTGCTATGCCTACGATTATGGCCGGCATTAATCAGACGATTATGCTGTCGCTGTCGATGGTCGTCATTTCGTCGATGATCGGCGCACAAGGGGTAGGGGCCTATGTATACCGGGCGGTATCACAGGCTAAGACTGGCGCAGGCTTCGAAGCAGGGATTGCCATTGTAATTATAGCGATCCTGCTTGACCGTTTGACGCAGAAGCTGGTTAAACCTAAACAATAATGACGGGAGTGTTTTATTTAGATGAAGAAAAAAGGATTCGGATTGCTGTTGACGGCGTTGCTGGTATTTGCAATTGCCGGCTGTTCATCAAGTGAAGGAAAATCTGTGAAGCTGGCATATGTGGCCTGGGATTCGGAAATTGCCAGCACGTATGTAGTCAAAGAGGTTCTGGAGTCCAAGCTGGATGCGAAGGTGGAAATGCTTCAGGTTGATGCTGGACCGATGTGGGCCGGGGTTGCGGATGGAAGTGCAGATGGAATGGTAGCTGCCTGGCTGCCGAGCACCCATGCTTCCTACCTGGAGCAGTATGGAAAAGATATAGAGGATCTCGGGGCCAACCTGGAAGGAACCAAGACAGGTCTGGTTGTTCCCACTTATATGGACATCAACTCCATTGAGGATTTGAACAATCCGGAAATGGCAGCAGCGCTGAACAACCGGGTTATCGGGATTGAACCCGGAGCAGGAATTATGATGGCCACCGAAAAGGCGCTCACTGACTATAAACTGAGTGATTATAAGCTGCTGGAAAGCTCGTCGGCCGCTATGGTTCAAGAACTGGAGAAGGCATATACCAATAATGAGCCGATTGTAGTAACGGGCTGGACGCCGCACTGGATGTTCGCTAATATGGATCTGAAGTATCTGGAAGATCCCAAAAACGTATATGGCGGAGCAGAGCAGATTCACACTATGATACGAAAAGGATTGAAGGAAGATATGCCGGAGGTGTACAACTTCCTCGATAAGTTCACTTGGACACCTGAGGAAATGGCCCAGGTTATGGTGGAGATTCAAGCCGGGAAATCGCCTGAGGATGCTGCCAAGAGCTGGGTAGAAGCGAATGAGGATAAAGTGAATACTTGGATTGCTGCAGAATAATAATAACTGTGCCGGTACTGCAGAGTCATTTTGCAGCGGGTTAAGATGTGTGCTATGATTAGGCCAACATAAGGCTACAATTTTGTAACCTGTAGCCGGACATTGTTCCCGCCATAACACATTCTTTAGCAGGATCATCAACAAACACCCCGTAAGGGGTGTTTTTCTTGAAGAATTAGTGATTTATAAGGACTCAGCGGAGCTGATGCTGAAAGGAGTCACGAAAGGGGACGGCTCCATGACGGAGGTCATAAACGGCTGGATTGATTGGCTGCTGCAAAGTCTTGGGCTGAACGGGCCGTATATTCTGTTAGCGACGATTCCGCTTACGATTCTGCAGAGTTTGTTCGGATTTTTTCCGCTGGCGATATTGATTGTTCTGCATGTCTCCGAGTTTCATGTGATCGGCGGCATGCTGGTCAGCTGGCTGGCTTGTAATTTAGGCGCTATACTCGTGTATTTTCTCTTCCGGCGGTACCTCTATGGCTGGTTCGACGAGAAATGGAGATCCAAGCTGAAGCGCTATGACAAGTGGCAGCGTTATTTGGACCGCTACGGCATCTGGACGCTGGTGCTGCTTCGCACCATTCCGATTGTTCCCAGCAACGTAATCAATTTCATGGCGGCGGTCTCGCCGATCAAAGCCTCGTCTTATATTTGGGGTACGGTGCTCGGCAATCTGTCCTTCATCTGGCTGTTCGGAACGATCGGCTCTTCACTGGTTGTCCCCAGAGAGGAATGGAACGGATTTCTTGCCTGGTATGCGGTTTTTATTATTATTTTGCTGGGTATCTTTATCCGGCGGCATTGGGGCCATCTGCAGGAGGATAAGCGGAGCCGGATGCAGTGATAGCTTTAGGAATTATGGACATGAACGTTTCTCACGGTACTTCGCACCGTGAGAGGCGTTCTTCTTTTTTGTCCTCTTCCCGAATAGCTATAGTAAGGGGCGGCGGCTTGACCGCAGGAATGCAGGGGGGACTTAGACTCATGGGCAGAATAAAAAAATGGGGAAGCCGCAGGGCAGTTATGCCAAGCCTGCGCCTGCGGGTGCGGCTGCCGAAATTCAGCTTGGGCAGCATGCCAAGACCGGCCGGGCGAAGCCCCGCGTTTAAGGCGAAACCGGCCAAGCCGGGAATCAGAGCCGCTGGACAAGGAGCGCGGTTCTCGCCAAAAAGACGGGGGAGCAGGTTCAGCTTCTCCGGAGGAGGAGAGCGGAAGAAGGCGGTTTCCGTTTCCGTCCAGAAGCCGCAAAAGCCGCGCAGACGGGGCCGCTTCTGGATCATCCTAAGCCTGCTGCTGATATTGGCGGTGCTTCAAGGGCTGCGTTATGTCGAGCAGCATTTAAAGCCGCCGATTATTCATCTGGCGCAAATCCGGGTGAAGCAAATTGCCACGGAGTCGATCAACAAGGCGATTACCTCACAGGTGGCCGATGCAGGAGATGCCGAAGCGCTGATTGACTGGAAGACGGATAAGGAAGGCAAAATATCGGGCTTTATGCTCAATTATAGAGAGCATATGCGGATTACCTCGCAGGCTGCGGAGGTCATTCAGTCCACGCTGCAGGAGCTGCATAATCAGACGGAGCATATCCCGCTCGGCCAGGCGCTGGGCAGTCCGCTCATCGCTTCCTTCGGGCCGGATGTGCCGATCAAGATCGAACCGCAGGGTGCAGTTAAAGTAGAGCTGAACACCCGCCAAAAAAATGCCGGAATTAATATGATTCTGGTTGAGGTCTTCATTCATGTTGTCACTGAGGTTGCGGTCGTCATTCCGTTCGACATGGAGCCGCAGGTGGTGGATACGGAAATTCCCGTATCTTATCTGATGGTTGTCGGCGATGTTCCGATGTACTATTACGACAATCAAGGCCAGCCAGTCGGTGAGAATGGAAATAACGCACCGGGCATTGCCATTCCGGCTCCGCAGGCAAGCGGGGAGAAGAGCGGAGCTGGCGAGGGCGAGGGCGAGGGCGAGGGCGGTTCAGATACTGATGAAAGCGGCGAGAGCAAAGATCCGCAAAGCGGCAGCACGAATGATCCGCCCGCGGGCAGCAATACTTCCGGCAATGCCGGAAACGCAGGCAATGGCGGAGCGGAGACGGAAGGCGGCGGCGAATAGCTTAGGAAAATTGGATTTAATTTGGGATAATCAGGAAAAATCCGCCAATGGAACAGGGATATCACCGCGTAGCGTTCATACACTATAGTTAGCAAAGTTTTAACTAATGGAGTGTGAGCCTGATGCCGTATGATTCTATGGATTCTGTCCGCTTGGAGCGTCTGGCCGGAAGATACAGCTATCTGGAGCGTGAAGGATTACTGCCGCTTCCGGTAATAGACGGAATAACAATTGTGGTTGAACTGCGCTGTGCCGCGTGGGCGGAAGAATGCTTGCGGCTGCTGCTGCTGCATTCCGGCCCTGGCGTCCGTGTGATTGGCGTTCCGCTGGAAGAGGATTTTGCTTTGCTGCCCCTCTCGGAGCAGTTCTCTGGAGAACATGCCGTGTCTTTTCTCCCCTACAGGAATGGGGAGTATAGGGTGAATGAGGCCTTGGCATATGCCGAGACCTTATTTGTCGTATTGCTTCAGGATTCCGTCATGGTTACTGCAGGCTGGCTCGCAGATCTGCTCTGGCCGGCCATTGATGATCCGGTTGTCGGGGTAGTTGCCCCGCGTTCCTCTACGGAAGAAGCGGAAGGCAGGGAATTGCAGCTGTTTGACGATTTTTCTAAACTGTCCGCATACGTAAGCCATACCCGGCTTCGGCGGCAAGGCGAATGGCGTAGTGTGGATGTGCTGAGCGGTGCCTGCCTGCTCTTCACCCGGGAGCTGCTGCTCAGGGTGGGCGGTTTCGATGCATCGCTCCGCCAGCGGCGCCTAATGGTGGCCGATTGGTGCCTGCGGGCCCGGCAGCTGGGGAGAAGGCTCGCGCTCAGTGATGCTCTGTATGTTCACACGCTTCATCCGCTTGAAGACGGAAGTTATTCTTTGAATGGCATAGACCAAGGGGCTGAAGAGGAAGGCAGGCGGGCGTACTGCGCCAAATGGAATTTGCCCGGCGTCTCTGGGAGTGGAGGAAGTCTCCAGGTACCTGCGGAGCTTTCCGTCTATCCGCAGCAGCCCGCCATACCGCTCGGCCATTCTTCCGTGATCGTTCCACTGGTGACAGCGGTTGTTTATTTTGAAGAGAAGTGGAACACGGAAACATCGCTTAAGCGATGTCAGTTGCTGCAAGAACAACAGAGTTATGACAATATCCGCTGGGTATGGATCAGAGACAGTGCAAACGATGTTGCTTCCGGATTTCCGGTCCAGGAGAGGGACGCAGTGATTACGGTACAGGGAGAAAAACCTTGGCTGCATGCGCTGGAGAATGTATCCGCACTCTACGAAAGCGAAGCAGTAGTGTATTTGTCCGCTTCTGCAGAATATGACCACCGTTATGTGGAGAGAATTGTGCAGGCTGTGCGGCAGGGTTCAACCGATATTGTGGTGAGCCAGGAAGATGAGCTGCAGGGGCCATTGACCGGAGGTCTTCCGCTGTTTCTTCCGCTTGAGCATTCCGCCCACCGGGGCGGAATTATGCCTGGCCGAATTGGGCGGCGGGAGGAGCCGACCCGCCGCAGCCTGCAGCTCGTTCCCGCAGAAAAGCTGACTATAGGGTATACTGCCGGGCTTCGCGGCGGAGAAATATCGCCATCCCCGAGTAACGGAGGGGGACGGCTATGAACTATCTTATCCTCAGTTCTGTTCCCTGGGAGGCTTATAAATATAAGAGGCTGCTCGACCTCCTGTCAGACCGCGGGGAAGTTTTGTTTGCGGGGGGAATGACACCGGGCCAGCAGGAGGAATATGACATCCATTCCTTGAGCCTGGCGGAGATTTACAAGCTGAATGCCAAGGAATACACGGTGCTCGTCTCCTCCCCGTATTGGCTGCCGGATGTAATGACACTGGAGCCAGCCTATACCGTGGCACTACTGGAAGCTTGTCCCGAAGGCGAAGACAGCGGACTGTGGGACAAATACAGCGCGCTGCTTGCTGCCAGAGCCGATCTGGTGGCCACCGCTTCAGAACGGCTATATCTGGAGCAGAATCTGCGCAGAGACGGGGTCGTCTATCTCAGCGGGGACAGTCCCTTATCGTATGGAATCATCCGCCGGGGAGACGGGCTGTTCTTTCTCTCCGGCTATGAAGCGATATGGACGAGAGCGCTGGGAGAACTGTGGCAGCCATCCGCAGGATCGCCTGTGTCTTGGCTTGATATCCAGCGGCGGCATCGTGCGGATTTCTATCTGTCCATGTGCGAGAAGCTGCCCGATCAGCCGACCGTGCATTATCTGGCAGCCTCCTATTTATATTTGCTTGGGGACGAGGCGGCCTCCCGGTATTTGACGCAATCCTTCGAGCTGATGCTGCTGCATGATTATACGGACTGTCTGCATTCCCATTACCGGTTTTTCTCGGCTATTGAAGCCAAGCAGGGCCATCTGGAGCTTGCTGCCGCGCAGTATGCCATTACAGCCTTTACAGACGAAGAAAGGGCGAGGGCAGCGGAGATGCAGAACTGGCTGGACCATGGCCAAAAAGAGCTGCTTCAGGCGGAAATCTGCCGTGTGAACGAGGATTCGGCGGCGGCGATCATAATTTTGTCCGGTTCATCCTATACGGAGGCGAAACTGCTGCTGCTGCTGAACTACATTGAAACCTATCAATGGGAAAAAGCACTGCAGCTCCAGCGTGAAATGGAAGCCGGCAGCGATGCGGGGGTAGGTAATGCTGCGGCAACGTCACCTCCAGCAAAAGGCGCGGCGGCGGCAAGCCAGCAGCTGCCGGTGATCGAAGGTACGCTGCATCTGCTGCATGGCAGGCGGCATGCCGCCATCCGCAGCTTTCTGCGGGCGGCCGGAGCAGACCATCAAGCCCGGCCACTGTTTGCCGAAATGGCCGATCTGGAAGAGGCAGTCGGACGACTGAGGGGGAGAGTAGATGAGTAACCGTGAACCTCTGCGCAAATCCTCCGGCAACCGGCTGACCGCGATGATGCAGGTGCGCAATGAGAGCGGGCGACATCTGGAGCGGGTGCTTGAGGAACTGAGCGATTTTGTAGACGATATCGTCATTGTCGATGACGGAAGTACGGATGGTACGGCGCGGCTGTGCAATTCTTTCGCCAAGGTGTCAAAGCTGGTGACGCTGGAAAGCTCGCTGTTCAGCCGGGAATGGGTGCTCCGGCAGACGCTCTGGGATCTGGCGGTGTCCACCGGACCAGACTGGCTATTATCTGTCGATGCCGATGAATTCTACGAGGAAGAGGCGAAGCGGGAGATGCGGCGCCTTATTGATCAGGATGTTTACGACTGGGTAGCCTTCCGCCTGTATGATTTTTGGGGCGGAACTACCCATTACCGTGAGGATGAACATTGGAATATTCACATGAAGCATACCCGCACGCTGGTCCGCTATCTGCCGCATTTTCATTATTTTTCGCCCCGGATGGATCATCATGTTCCCCGGCTCCCGCTTTCCTACGCCATCCTGCCGGGTTTTCTAGCCGAACTGCGTGTGAAGCATTACGGCTGGGCTGTGCCGCCGGAAGAGCTCCGGCAGAAATACGAGCGTTATCTGGAGCTTGATCCTGAGGGGAAATGGGGGAGTCTGGAGCAATACCGTTCCATTCTGGATGAGAATCCCCGTGTAATAGAGTGGAAAGAAAAGCGCGGCACGTAAACAGCCGTAGTAAGGGGAAGATCATTAAGTGAGACGGGGTCCCGGCCGAAAATAAGCGTGCGCAAATTATCCGGATTGGACTGAAACGAACTAAAGTTAGGCAAAGTTATTCATCCTTTCTTCATAGAATAGGAACAGCAGGCTTACCCGTAAAAAGACCCAAACCGTCGTCTGGGTCTTAAACATTTTTGCTTCCATCCTAGCTAGAACACAGCCTGTACGGATAAAATATGGTGGATTGAAGAGGATGACTGGGTTAACATAGCAAAATACGCAGATTCCCAAACAAGCCGGTTAAAACGGCATAATAGGAGAATATTATTAATGACATAATGATGAAGTGAACCTTAACGATTGGACGTTAAGGTTTATTTTTCTTAAAATGGTTAAAATAAGGCAGATACATATAAACCTATATAGATTGAACTTGAGAATTACATGTAGGGAAAAGTGGTGGAGGGGAATTTTGGAACTGTAGGAGCGACAGCGTCCGCCTTTAGGTTTGGATTTCTACCGCGATTCGCGGTTAAATTCAGGAAATCGAAACCTAACAGCGGCCGAAAGTCCAAACATTCTCTGGAGTCACGGCCAATCCCAAAATAGAAGAATTATAAGTTCAATCTATATAGCTTTAAAAAAATCTAAACGAAAAGAGGGATGGTTATGGATAGCTGTTTGTTTATTCATGGCTTCACCGGGGGAGAACACGAAATCTCTCCGTTGTCACGGTTTATGGAGCAGCATAATTACCATTCCAGGACCTTCACGCTTAAAGGGCACGGCGGCAGCAGAAAAGATCTGCTTCACTCGGACAGGCATGATTGGCGGCAAAGTGCCGAAGATGAATTAAAGAGTTTGCTGAACCAGACGGAGAGCGTTCATCTTATTGGTTTTTCTACCGGAGCGTTGATCGCTTCCCATCTTTCGGTACAATACCAAACCCGGATTAAGTCGCTTACGCTGCTGTCGGCGCCTGTGTTTCCGCTGAACGTGCTTGAGATTCTCAGAACGTTGGGCAGCCCAGCCATGCTCAGAAATTATTTCAGCAAATTCGGCTCGACGCCGGCGAAGGCCACCCGGGAGTTTCAACGGCTGGTCCGCGAAAGCTTTGAGGTCTATCCGCGCATCGAGATTCCGACCTTGATCGTGCAGGGCAGAAGAGATCATCTGGTGAAGACCAAAAGCGCCGGTTACCTGCAGCAGACCATTCCTTCCGGCCGCAAACAGGTGCTGATGGTGGAGAACAGCGGTCATATGGTTTGCCATTGCGATGATAGTGAGCGGATCATGAACGAAGTACTCCAGTTTATCGAGCGCTCAGGGGTTTCCTGAATAGTGTGTGGAAATAATATATCAAGCGCGGCTTGCAGAGCCTCTTTCACCGATTAGTGTGAAGCAGGCTCTTTCTTATTTATCAGAGTTGATTTGCATTGACAACGTATATAGTGCATGGTAATTTTTAAAGGGAAACCGGTTTCCCTAACGGTTGAGTTTGTCCGGAAAATTCCGGGAATGATAACAAAAAGGAGACTGAAAAAATGTCAAACCACTGGTTTTTGTACCATACGTCAGAAGATCCTTTTGCCTTTCCCGCTGGACCGGGAGCCCTGAAATTGCGGCTGTTTGTGCCTGCCGGACAGCATTTAAGCTGTACTGTGGTTCACTCCGACCGCTATGATTCCCCGGGCAGTGAACAACCACAGTCTATGGAGAAAATCGGTTCAGCCGGTGCCTATGAGATTCATGAGGCGGTAATCCGGACGGAAACCGGCAAATGCAGATATTTGTTCTATGTAAAAAATCCTACGGGTGATTATACATGGTACGGAGAACGGGGAGAGTCCCAAAACCGCGAACGTGCCGGGTCTTTTCAATACGCTTATCTGCATGCCGACCAGGCGCTGGAGCTGCCTTCATGGACGAGCGGAGCCATTGTTTATCAGATATATCCCAGCAGCTATAACCGTGGAACACTGCAGGGAATTACAGAAAAAATACCCTATCTGCAGGAACTCGGCGTGACCGCCGTCTACATGACACCTATCTTTGAATCTCCTTCAGAGCATAAATATAATACATCGGACTATTACAAGATTGATCCTGATTTTGGTACAGCAGAGGATCTCAAGGAGCTCGTCGCTGAGGCACACCGTCACGGGATCAAGGTGCTGCTTGATGCTGTGTTTAACCATTCCGGCGATACTTTTTTTGCTTTCAGAGATGTGCTTGAACATGGGGAGAATTCGCGGTATAAGGATTGGTTCTTTATCCATTCCTATCCGGTTGAGCAGTCTCCGGTTCCAACCTATGAGACCTTTGCAAAGGCCGAAGCCCAGATGCCCAAGCTGAATATGAATCATCCTGAAGTTGCTGATTATATGCTCGGTGTGGCCAAGCATTGGATTCGTGAAGCGGGAATTGACGGCTGGCGTCTGGATGTGGCCAATGAGGTCCATCCGCTGTTCTGGTCCCGGTTCCGCCGCGAACTGAAGGATGAATTTCCCGAACTGCTGCTGATTGGGGAAATCATGCATGCGTCCGGTCCGTGGTTAAGGGGTGACCAGTTTGATGGCGGGATGAATTATGTGCTGCGTGATGCGGTGCTGGAATTTTTTGCGGAACAATCCACGGGCCCGCAGCGGTTCATGGAGCAGCTGCTCCATATCGAAGCACTCTGCAATGATCAGGCTAACTCGGCAATGTTCCAGCTGCTTGGCAGCCATGATACCCAGCGGTTTCTGACAGCCTGCAAGGAAGGCGGCCGCGGCTGGAACCGGGCGGGTACGGCCCTCCAGCGGATGAAGCAGGCTATATTTTTTCAGATGACCTATATTGGCCTGCCAATGATATATTACGGAGATGAAGTCGGAATGGAAGGGGCCACCGATCCGCATTGCAGAAGACCGATGCTTTGGCACAGGCAGGAGCAGAATGAGGAACTTCGCAATTGGTACAAGGAGCTGATTGCCCTGCGGAAAGCACATAACGTCCTGCAAAAAGGCGCATTCCGTCCCTGGTTCACTGATGAGGCGCGTAATGTTCTCGGCTTTGTGCGGCAGGGTGATCAGGACCCAATAGGGCTGATTCTCAACAACTCCCCGAATCATTATCAGCTTGAGCTGAGCAGTTTCCGCCCTGACCCAAATGAACTGACCGACTTGTTGAGTGGAAGGACCATCCGGAATGCCAAACAGATTCTTGTGGAGATTGAACCGTTCGGCTGCCTGATGTTGAACTAGCCGAACGGTGCGGATGAAATTGCAAGGCCGGGCTCAGGTTCATGATTTGTTTTTCTTATTTTTCCTAAGTGTCCGGTACTCCTGATTCTCCCATTGCTTGAGCAAAGGATAAGGATCGAAGGCCCACTCTGTAATTCCCCGGTCGCGGTAGATGCCGTAATGCAGATGGGGAGGGAATTTGCCCTGAGTTCCGGGTTTGCCGTACCCCGAGCTGCCGACCCAGCCAAGAGTTTGCCCGGGTGTGACGATATCTCCGCGGGAGATGGATTTCTCATACCCGGCCAAATGGGCGTAATAATGATACCGGTTCTCGATATCGCGAATGCCTATTCTCCAGCCGCCAAAGCGGTTCCATCCCTTCGTCTCCACTACTCCAAAGCAGGTGCTGCGCACAGTCATTCCATGCGGGGTGAACAGATCCGTTCCCTCATGAATGCGCGCACCTCCCCAGCTTCTGCCGGTGCCCCATGTACTGCGGTAGGCATACAACGTTCCGACGGGCAGCGGAAAAGCGCTGCCTGACAGGTCGAGCCGTCCGAAATGCTCATACAGCTTAGAGAATTGCGCCACCCGCTGGGCCGCGCGGCCATTATGATAATACTCCCAAACTCCAATATTGAAGTCATTCACAGAGTTTCCATAATTCAGAAGGTGACGTGCCATGCTGTAGAGCACGTCGGCATCATTTGTGGGATCGGCGAGATCGTCCCCGGACCCGTCCTGCCCGAAACCGCCGAAGAAGCTGATGGAATCAGGCGATTTATCGGCCTGATCCGGATTCAGCGGACCGGACCATACCGGTGCAGGAATGGTGATGCTGGTAAGACGGGAAGAAGCGGACACTTCCGTGCTTCCCTTCTTCTTAGCAATCGTCCGCTCATACTGGTCAATCGCAGCGAATCTGAACCAGGGAATGCCGGTAGCAGCACTCATTTGCTCATAAAGCTCCTTGCGTGCAGTCTCAACATTCACCTTGCTGCCGGCAGGAACGCCGCTGGATTTGACGGGCGGGGGGTTATGCCCCCGGGTGGCAGCCGCAACAGCCGCTTCCCCGCCGCCCGACAGCAATAGGGCAGCCGACAAACAGGATACGGTGATCACTTTTCTATAATTTCTGAATGGGGCCAGCATGATAATAACCTCCTAAGTTCCGCCGTGGAATTGTATAATACATCGGACAGGTATTGACAGATGCACTTATTTTCTTTTAATTTGAAGCAAAAGGGATGTTTTTATCCGTACTTGTCTAAAGCTGCCAAGTTTGAACAAAATACCCTGCAGCTAGAGCAGCCGTCTGTCTGAAGTACAGAGCAATCAAGCTTGCAAGCTGTATTTCACAAAAACAGGCAAATGCCAATGGCACATGCTATAATATGAGGCAGCAACTTTTTAACAATGGAACTTATATTCAGGCGAAAGCGGGGTTCACCACTTTGACTAATAGAACAGCCAAACAACCCAAGCCGGAATGGATTAAAATCAAGTTAACGACCGGTGATAATTATCAGGATATTAAAGGCATGATGCGATCCAAAACTTTACATACCGTATGTGAAGAAGCACGTTGTCCCAATATTTATGAATGCTGGGCGAACCGTACGGCTACATTTATGATCCTGGGAGACATTTGTACACGGGCCTGCCGTTTCTGTGCCGTGAATACAGGTCTGCCCACGGAGCTTGACCTGCTGGAGCCGGAGCGTGTTGCTGAAGCTGCAGAAGGCATGAAGCTTAACCATTGTGTGGTGACAAGCGTGGCCCGCGATGACTTGAAGGATGGCGGTGCGGCGATTTTTGCCGAGACTGTTGCTGCTATTCGAAGACGTCTTCCGCTATGCAGTGTGGAAGTACTGATCCCGGATTTTCTCGGAGACCGGGACAGCCTGGAAATTGTAATGAACAGCCGCCCGGACATCCTGAACCATAATATAGAGACGGTAGAGCGGATGTCGGACCGTGTGCGGGCCAGAGCCAAATACCGCCGCTCTCTGGAGCTGCTGAGCCGGGCGAAGGAGATCAAACCAGATATTCCTACCAAATCCAGCATCATGCTAGGCGTAGGAGAAGAATGGGACGAAATACTTCAGGCGATGGATGATCTGCGGGCGGCAGATTGTGATATATTGACATTAGGGCAATACCTGCAGCCTTCCCCTAAGCATTTAAATGTGGAGAAATATTATCCGCCGGAGCAATTTGCTTTGCTCAAGGAAGAAGGACTGAACCGGGGCTTCAGTCATGTAGAAGCGGGCCCGCTCGTCCGCAGCTCTTATCGTGCGCATGAGCAGGTCAAGTCCGCTGCGAAAGCCCGTGAGGAGCGTTCAGTTTCACAGTAATAATTAAAATTTAGGGAAATAAAATTGCCTTCGTGACGGAGTCATAGGGTTTGTCTTTAGTCTTTAGTCTTTAGTCTTTAAGGTTTAGGTTTAAGGTTTTAGAGGGAAAAGGGCCGATTGTGAGCCGTAGGTGATCAGAGGCCCTTGGGTTAATGTTGTAGGTCCACCCCATCACGCGTTGATGGAGCCGTGGAGCTGAATTTCGAAATTGGAGGAGCGCCAGCGTTCGCCTTTGTTGTCCGATTTCAACCGCATGGCGGTTTAAAATGAAGAAATCGGACAACAACAGCGGCCGGAAATTCGAAATTCCGCGGAACGGCGGCTTATCAACGCCCCCGCTCCCATTATGCAAAAGAAAGGCAGGCGACACACGCTTGATCGTTATAGGTGGAAAAGGCTACGAGCTCATGTTGGATCATAAGGACGGCTGGAATCCGGAGGCGTTTCGCGGGAGATACAGCGAGGTGCTGGACCGTTACGATTATATTATCGGTGACTGGGGATACAGCCAATTACGTCTGAAAGGCTTTTACCGGGACAACCATCCGAAGGTGAACCGGGATACAGCTATTTCTGGCATGGTGGATTACATTAATGAATACTGCAATTTCGGCTGTGCCTATTTTGTTCTGCACAAATTGAAAGAGCAGCCGAAGGAAGGTACATTCAAGGATATCTTGATTAAAGAAATACCGGAGCCGGTGCTGGAGGAAGACCTTGAACAAGAGCCTGCCGAACCGGATGCTGTAATTAAAGAGCAGCGGGAATCGAAATCTTCCTACCCTAACCCGGCCCGCGACAAGGGTACTGGCGGAAACGGCAGGGATCATTCGTCTAAGGATAGACCTGTGCGGGAACATCAAAGCCGGAACCACCGGAATAAAGACAAAAAAGGCAATAAAGATTTTCAGGGCAGACAGCAGCAGAACCAACAAAGCCCGCAGAACCCGCAGAACCCGCAGAACCCGCCCCAGAATTCTTCCAACTAAGCAAAGGCGGCAACTGTCTTCTGTTCTGGGATTGGTACAAAACAAGGATGCCCCTCGCCATACATACATGGCTGCAGGGCATCCTTTGTTTCTGCTGTGCGATATAATCCGCTATTTAACGGATAATTTCAATTGTTTGAGTGCGGCGTCGTAGCTCCAGGTTAGCGCAGGGAACTTCTTTTTGAATGCATTGAGTTCAATGTAGGTCTCATCATTCTGGGACAGGGCTTCTTTGGAGGCCAAGGCGAAGCTGGAGATGCTGCCGGCTCCGTTCGTGACAAGCACTTTTTTGTTCTTTGCATCCCAGGCAACATCGCTCTCGACAAGGGTTGCCAGCACGCGTGCCGAAGCATAAACCTTGTCCCCTTGCTTCAAGAGACCGACATTTCCGGCAAAAGGACTTCCATTGATGTTCAGAATATGGTTATCTCCGGACGCTGTAATGTTGGTCATTCCAGCAATTTGCAGGGCGGTAATCAGCTGCGCGGTTTTGCTTTGGACTTCAATATCCGGCTTCAGGCCGATCTGGTTAAAGTCCTCCTTGTTCGGGGTCAGGTACTTTAAAGTCGTGAGCTTCAGTTCCCCGCCGTTGGATACGGGCACAAGGTTTTGAATTCTGGCTTTGCCGTATGTGCGGGTACCGACGATAGTCGCGAGCTTATTATCGCGCAGAGCACCGGTCAGGGCTTCGGAGGCACTGGCGGAGTTCTCATTCGTCAGGACGACGACAGGCACGCCGATTTTACTGCCACCTTTTATAATTTCCGGAGTTAGAGCGCCACTTTGGTCAGAGGTGTACATCATAATGCCCGATTCCATAAACTTGGCGGTAATGTTCTTGGCAACATCGATATAGCCGCCTCCGTTATTGCGCAGATCCAACACGAGCGATTTCATCCCGGCTGCCCGCATCTTATCCAGCATAGCGGAGAATTCCTTGTCGGCATTCTGCGTGAAGCCGCTTAATGCGATGTAAGCGATTTTCTGGCTGATAATTTTGCCGGTGACAGAGGTTGTTACCATACTTTTCAGGGTTACGTTAACGGATTTGGCCGCCCCGTTTCGGTTAACGGTTAGGGTCAGCTTGCTGCCTGGCGCTGCGCTAAAGGGATCGGCCTCAAGATCAGCGATGCCCGTACCGTTGATCTTCAGAAGAACGTCACCGCGTTTCAGACCCGCTTGTTCGGCGGGAGAACGGGGGGTGATTTCTTCAATGTACACCTCATTCCCATTTCTCGCCAGCGAAAAACCGATACCGACATATTCAAGCTCAAGCTGATGTTGAAATTCAGCGGCTTCGTCACTGTCGAGGTACATGCTGTAAGGATCATTGAGCGTATAGATCATTCCGTCAATTGCACCACGGATCAGGGTATCCTTGTCTACCCCTTCCACGTTGTAGGATTCAATATAGTCCATAATTTCGTTAATAATTTCTGTGTTTGAATCGGTCTGTGCGCTCTCTGCCGCTGAAGCAGCAGGTGCTAAGAGGAGGGAGAACACAAGACAGCCGCTAAGAACGGCCGACATGATTTTTCCGGATTTCATAAGTGCATACGCCCTTTTTTATTATATTTGATGATGCATTACAGCTGTCTGTCTTAAGATTATAATTGATCACCATCAAAACTAAGATTATAGGTTTCGTCAACCGTCCACGCACCGTCTTCTGACTTCACAAAGAGGAAGATGAGTGACTGCTTGTAGCTCTCCCCGCTATCGGCATCCTTAATGGTGGTTTCCGCATACACAGCGGCTTCTTCGTTAGAATAATAGAAGATATTCGAGTTATCCAGGGTATAGCGGTGATCATAGGTATCAAAATAGTCCTGCATATCCGACTTTGTTGCCGCATCGTACTCCTCCCCGTATGAGGTCATCAGGGCGGAGATAGCATCCGTATTCTCAGCACTCATATATTGATAATACTTGCTGAGGTTATCTTTGAGGGTTGCTGCTGTAGCTTGCGGCACAACTGCTGCTGTCATTCCCTGTTCACGGGTAAGGAGCACCGTTCTGTCTTGCACCTCCATCGAGGCGATCTTCCATTTCCCGTCCTTACGGACGAGCTCATACAAATATTCAATGTTCTCGTCAGGAATATAAACGCCGCCGGTTCGAACGGCTTTCTCAACCGTGACGGCAGTTGCTTCATTTCCCTGGATTTGCAGCACCATAAGGCTTTCAATTGTATTCTTGACATCATACAGCTCAAAGGATGAATCCATATCGGCTACCATTCCCTTAACGTCCTCACCTGCCTCCACAAGCGAATAAAAGCGACTGGCTTGTTCAGTATTATAATATTGATTGGCCAAATGAATTAAGGCCGTAATATCCTTCTCGTCGGTGATAGTGGACACAGCGGCTTTGATCTTGACGCTTCTGCTGCCTGAGTCCCAGACGGCTGTGCCGCCGGTAGCTTCAGCAATGAAACGCAAAGGAATATAAGTAGTGCCGCCGATGGAGAGGGGCGCTGTACTCATTTTTTTGACGGTTCCGTTCAGGGTAGCCCGGTTGCTGCCGATTTTGAGGCTGAGCTTAAGCGAGGAGCTGGTGCCGGTGATGGTTCCCGTCTGGGCATTATAGAGCACCTGAAGTCCAAGCTTTTCGAAGATGACACGGAATGGAACGAGTACAGTATTATTCTTAAGGTAAGGATTACCCGCAGTGAATGAAACATTGCTGCCGTTAATATAGACCTTAATCGGTTGTTCTGCGGCAAAAGCGGGGACTGCCAGCACAAGTGCCAGCAGGCTGGTGCCTAATAAAGATATTAATTTTTTCAACGGTTGTTCTCTCCTTTAAAATAAACATAACTATGTAAAATAGGTTCATTATACCAATGGAAATTCTCCCTGTCTATCAACTTGTGTTAGCTGTAATAGAAGAGTTTGTTAAACACCCCCAAGCATAAAAGAGCCGGGAATGTCGTTGCATTCCCGGCTTTCCCACCTCTGAAATTAGGACCAGCTCCCTAGACCAGAAAGGCTTCACGGACACGGTTCCAGAAAGGAAACGGGCGGTATCTGGCAAAGCTGATTTTTTTGTCGGATACCTGGCAACGGACGGAGACCAGGTCATCCACTGGAATATTGTTATGGTCAATCGTCAGCAGCAGGCGCTGGTCTTTGCGGGAAAAGATGTCGCAGTGATGGTGCTTGGGCAGCAGCAACGGCGAACCCATCGTACGGAACACACGATTGTTGATCGATGCAATTTCGGCAATTTGCAGCGCTTCAATCGACGGATGCACCATAGCACCTCCAAGACTTTTGTTGTAGGCGGTGCTGCCTGATGGCGTGGAGAGGCATAAGCCATCGCCGCGGAACATCTCGAAGGTTACGTCATTAATGTCAACCTGGATGACCACCGTTCCGTCAACACCTTTAAGGGTGAACTCATTCAGGGCAATATGCGAGGTGGAACCTGATTTTTTATGAATTTCCAGTTCTAGCAGCGGATACTGCACGATACGCGGTTTATGTGGCATGGAGTCACCCACTCCGCACATATAGTCGATCAGTGTCGGAAGCTCTTCCGCTTTCCAATCCGCATAGAAGCCCAAATGTCCGGTATGCACACCTACAAAAGCCAAATTGGAAATCTGATCGATAAAGGTATGAAAAGCGTGCAGCATAGTTCCGTCACCGCCAATGGAAATGACGATTTCAGGAGATTCGGCATCCAGCTCCAGGTTCCGCTCCGCCGCCAGCTTGTGAAATTGCTCCGCAAGTTTAATGGACAATTCGTCTCCGCGGTCCAGAACATAATATCTCAAGATGTACAGGCTCCTTTGTATGATTCAGTCATACACCGATCATAATCAATCTTGACCCGGAACACAATATTAGAGCGATGAAAAGACTGTCCTTCTTGCGTATATTGTTCAGTATCCTTTCAGGATTAATGCCGCCGCCATGTGCGTGCTGCTATGCCGGATAACATTATAAGCAGCGACAGCAGCAAAGCCCCACCCAGCAGCAGGCCAAGCAGGCTTAGACTGGAAACGAAAGCAGAGGCGGGAGAAGCAAGCCCGGAAGCGGCAGGCAGTGCATTCCAATGCTCTGACAACCCTGAGCTTATAACAGGCTTCCAGAGCAGCAGCAGCAAGCCCGCTGACAGAAAGGCGTGGACCAGTCTGGCAAGCATGAAGGGGAGATAACGCAGTCCTGTGCCATTCAGGATGCTTGCGACCTGGGCATGTACGGATAATCCGCCCCAGGAGAGAATAAAAGCAGCTGCAGCTGCTTTGAAATGCAGCGGAATTGAAGCCGTCGCCTCACCGGCGGAACGGGCACCCAGGGTAACCTCGAACAGGCCGCTGACCAGAGCCGCCGACAATTCAGGCGGGAATCCTGCCAGAGAGAGGATACGGTCGGTCAGTCCAAACAGTGTCGACATGATTCCGGCTCGGGCCAGCAGCTCCATCAGCACGGTGAAGAATACAACCAGCCCTCCTACGACAATAATAAGCAGCAGCGAGGATTGCACAGCACCCATAAGCAGCTCGCCGAAGCTCCGCCCGTCCCTGTGCCGGGCTTCGGCCATGGAGCTCAGTGCCATGCGCAGCCGCCCGGAGTTTTGTCCACTAGGGGGAGTCTGATTTTTAGCGGATAATGTATGCTCTTTCCGTCCATGGAAGGACATCAGCAGGCCTACGATCAAGCCCCCTCCGTAATGGGCAAGCGCCAGGACTAGTCCTAAAGAAGCATCATGAAAAAAACCGACCGATACGGCACCCAGCAGAAAAATAGGATCGGAGGAGGTGGTGAACGCAACGAGGCGCTCCCCTTCTACCCGGTTGACCAGGCCCTGTTCCCGCAGCTTTGCGGTTAATTTGGCACCAACTGGATATCCTGATACATATCCCATGGCCGCCACAAATCCGCCGCTGCCGGGAATATTGAACAGCGGCCGCATCAAAGGGTCCAGCAGCGCCCCGAAGAGATGAACTATGCCGAGGCCGAGCATGATTTCGGAAATGACAAAGAACGGAAACAACGAGGGGAACAGCACGTCCCACCAGATGGCCAGCCCGCGCAGCGCTGCAGCCAGAGCGCTTGCCGGATGAACCAGCATCAGCAGCATGCAGCCGGCAAAGATGAGGCCTAGCAGGGGGCCGGTAATCTTCTTCAAGATCATAGTCAACGCCTCCAAGCTCTATGGTTAGATGTATGCCAAAAGAAGGACAAACAGCACAAAAAAAATGCAGAAAGCGGTTACAAGACGCGATGCATTTTTGCTTGAATTATGATATTATTAAATTAATCAATGCACACCTTTTTTAGAGTAATAATTAGGGATGGAGTGATGGTGATGAGCGTAGTTGCCGGAGTTCTCGTTTGTGCTTTTGTATATGTTATCCGGATCTCTCTCGTCCCTCCTGGTGATGAGGAATTTCGGACCTATTAAATATGATGTGACGCTAAACACCGGGTTTAGCGTCTTTTTTTTGCGTTCTACAGGATGAGATAAGCCTAAAGTCATTGTTTAACGGTGCAATGCTTTTTTTGGTATAATAAAAAAGACGCTTCAATTAAAATGAAAGAAAGCTGGTAACCTCCAATGAATCCAAATGACAGCTTATTCGACAATCTGGGGGGCGCAGAGGGGCTTCACCGTCTGGTTGAAGTATTCTATGCAAAGGTGCAGCTTCATCCGCAGCTGAGCCCGTTATTCCCTGCTGATATTACTCCTGTCCTGGAGAAGCAATATCAATTCCTCAGTCAGTTTTTCGGCGGACCGGCGCTCTATTCCGAGCTCCATGGCCATCCGATGATGAGAGCAAGGCATATGCATATTCCTATCACGCCGGCACATGCCGAGCAGTGGCTGGGGTGTATGAAGGAAGCACTGGAGGATACCGGTGTTCAGGAACCGCTGCGTTCATTTGTGCTCAGTCGGCTTGCAGGACCTGCACACCATTTTGTTAACATGCCCCAGGAGTAAGGAGCAGTTGATCGCGAAAGGATGAGGGCATTTGCCAGAATTAATACCTTTGTACTCGATTAAAGTTATGTGCTGCAACTGTGAACAGGAGTTCTCAACCTCACGGGTACGCCCGAGCCTCAAAAGAGCAATACGCCGGGATGCGGATTTCTGCTCCTATTACAAGGAGGAAAATCCGGATTATTATGTTGTGCGTGTCTGTCCGAAATGCGGTTTTGCCTCTACGGAGAACTCTGCCGACAAGCTGGTCGACTGGCAGCGCAAAGCTTTTAATGAGCAGGTGGGGACCCGTTGGAAGACCCGGGATTTCGGGGAGAAACGCAGCTGGGAGCTCGCACTTGAATCGTACAAGCTTGCACTGATTTGCGCTCAAAGCATCAAGGATAAAGACCGGATTATCGCTAGCCTCCTGCATCATATTGCCTGGATGTACCGCTACCAGGGGGATTCTGCACAGGAGCAGCGCTTTTTGCGTTATTCGCTGGATGAATATGTAAAGGTGTTTGAGAATGACGGGATGGGTGGAAATGACGCCCGGCTGATGTATCTGATCGGTGAGCTGAACCGCCGTATCGGGGAGTTCCATAGTGCGGTGAAATGGTTCTCACGTCTGATCAACGACCAGAGAATCACCGATGCCGCGATGATCCGGGCTGCGCGCGAGCAGTGGGCCCTGCTGCGCGAACAAATGCGTGGAGAAGATATTGACCCGGACACATTGTCTGCGGGAATCTGATGCTTTTCCGCAGCTCCATGAACGGCAAAAAGCGCAAAAGCGACAAACTCGCTTTTTGCGCTATGCAGGTGTGCCTGATTGAGGGAATGGGAGACCATAGGCGGTCAGCGGACCGCACGGTCAAACAGCAGATAGTCCCCATCGTTGTCGATGACTGTCGGGCTAGTGCTGCAGCATGGAAAGACAAGCAGTTTCTTTTTGCCGTCGCGCACGATTTGCAGTTCCTTCGGTTTCATGGGGAGAAGCACATTCTCCGAGTTGCAGAACGGGCAGTACTGCACGTACAGATCTCCAAGAATAATGTCATAAGGCCAGGTATGGCTGAAAGGGATCATTGCTCTTCCTTCTCAGCTGGCGGCGTCTCTGCAGCCTTACCATCGGTCTCAGCGCTTTGCTGCTTCGATAATTCAGCGATCTTTTGCAGCAGGATATGTTGAGGCATATGCATCAAGTGTTCCAGGGGAACGCCGAGCTGTTTGGATAAAGTTATAGCCGTTTCCGGTGAAATTTGCAGTGGCTTCATGTTGATGCCCTCCTAAAGGTTTAATGAGCATAGCTGCTTAGAGTCATTTCGTACAAAGCTGCCTCAGAAGCATATGGCGGTACCCATTAGAATAAATATGACTATTTGGCCTCGAAAGCAGAGGCTTGGGGTTATCGTAATTCACTTTACCATGGCTTCAGGCCAAATACAAAGAAAACCAATTCAGAGCAAAGGAATGGTGGGAAGACATGAAACAACCATTATCACTGACATGGGAGCTGGAGTCTATTTTTCCGGGCGGTTCATCCTCTCCCAAGTTTGAAGAATTCTTGAAGCAGCTTGAAGCGGATATTGAGACCTTGCGGCAGCAGGTTGCCGCTTCCGTCTCCCCGGCTGATTCCGAATCCACCAAATTCCTGGATGCTGTGATCGAATTGCTGCAGAGCTGTTCCGGACGTCTGATCCAGGCGTCGGAATTTGCCGGCTGTCTGGGTGCCCAGAATCAGCAGGACAAGGGTGCTGTCCGGTTATCCTCCAAAGTGACCGGTTTGCGCGCCGGATTCGAAGGCATCAGTTCGCAATTTGACAATGTGCTGCGTCAAACGTCGGATGCGGTATGGACGGAGTGGATGGCCCGGCCGGAAATTGCTCCGCTTGCTTTCGTACTAAGCGAAAGCCGTGACTTAGCCCGCGAGAAGATGAGCCCGGAGCTGGAAAGTCTGGCGCTTGAGCTCGCCGTTGACGGATACCATGGCTGGAGCGAGCATTACGAAACGATTGTCGGCTCCATTCAAATCCCGTATGAGGATGAGGAAGGAACCAAACAGTTGTCTGCCGGGCAGGCCTTCAATAAGCTGGATGATGAAGATCCGAAAGTACGGAAGGCCATGTTCCGCAAATGGGAGGAAGCCTGGGGCGGAGCCGCGGATTATTGCGCGGATACCCTGAATCATCTGGCAGGATTCCGGCTGAAGTTGTACAAAGGCCGGGGCTGGGAAGATGTGCTGAAGGAGCCGCTTGGCATCAACCGCATGTCACACACAACATTGGACGTGATGTGGGACGTCATTACCAAGAGCAAACCGGCGCTTGTCTCCTACCTCCAGCGCAAAGCCAAACTGCTGGGTATGGATGCACTGGCTTGGGTGGATGTAGAAGCGCCTGTCGGCAAATCCTCCGGCAAAATCCCTTATGATCAGGCAGCAAAAGACATTGTTACGCAATTCCGCAAATTTAGTCCGAAGCTGGCGGATTTTGCTGAGCATGCCTTCGACAATAACTGGATCGAGGTCGAAGACCGTCCGGCCAAACGTCCCGGCGGATTCTGCGTCTCCTTCCCGGAGAGCAAGGAATCCCGCATATTTATGACATACAGCGGCACGCCTTCCAATGTGTCGACATTGGCGCATGAGCTTGGACACGCCTATCACTCTTTCCTGCTGGATGACCAGCCGCTGTTCAACCAGAATTACGCGATGAATGTAGCAGAGACCGCCTCTACCTTCGCAGAAGTCATTGTATCTGATGCACAGGTGAAGGCAGCTGCTGATCCGGAGGAGAAGCTGGCGTTGCTTGAGGCGAAAATACAGAACAGCGTAGCCTTTTTTATGAACATCCACGCCCGATTCTTGTTCGAAACCCGCTTTTACGAAAAACGCAAGGAGGGTCTTGTGAATGCGGAAGAGCTGTCGGCACTGATGGAGGAAGCTCAGAAAGAAGCCTTCTGCGGTGTGTTGTCAGAGTATCACCCGCATTTCTGGGCCTCTAAGCTGCATTTCTACATTACGGATGTGCCGTTCTACAACTTCCCTTACACCGTAGGATATATGTTCAGCACGGGATTGTACCGGCTTGCGCTGGAGCAAGGGGCTTCATTCGCTGACAAATATGATAATTTGCTGCGGGATACAGGAGTAATGACACTGGAGGATCTGGTCTCCAAACATCTTGGGGTAGATCTTGCAGAGCCGGATTTCTGGCAGGGAGCCGTAGATCTGATTGTAGCGGATATCAACGAATTTCTTGCAATGACAAACTAATCGACCGAGAATATGACAGAACTAAGACGAGAATTTTTTGTCGAATGGAAATCGATCCGCTCAGAATTGGTGTGAATACGCAAAAGCCCCTTGATCGGGGCTTTTTTTTGCGCTGTATAGTGTCGAAAGCGATCGGTTTATAGTGGAATTTATTGGATTTTTAATAAATTTTGCGCACATATAGGGATTTTAACCCAATTATGTTGAATAATGTTGTACCTTGTAAAGTACTGCCCTATAATGAGCCTAAAGCCTTATATAAGGCCTGCTAGGAAAGAAATACGAAGGCAGTTTGTACGAAGAATAATCAAGAAGCAGTGCTCTCACAAAACGAAGCGGAAGCTTACGAAGCAAGTTTTGTACGAAGAATAGAACTTCAAGAAGCAATGCTCACAAAACTTTTAGGAGGTACAATATGCTCAGGACAGAAGAGCTATCGCTGGCAAGACAGATGGATTTGGTATTCAAGGAACTGCAAGAGGAATTGTCTGGACTGTCTTCCGGCACGGTTTTTGTGCAAATCAGAAATAATGTCATCGGTAAGTTTGGGATCCGCCATAATCCGCTGTCTGGACGAAGTGGTGTATTTAAGGAAGAGCAGGAGGGGTTGAACTCAGGCCAGTTGTCCTCCTTCCGGCTTATGGCTCTGGAGAGTCTGAAATACAAACGTCGCTGGACGCATGGTGAGATCAGCTATGAGTTCGCCATCCGCCAGGGGATGGTGGTTGTAGATGCGATCCTGGAGTCCAATTACAATATGGCCAACCTGATGATCCGCTATCCCCGTAATTCTGCTGACAATTCTGATCAAAATTACGGCTGAAATTATACATAGCGACACAAGCTAAAAGCCCGCCTGCGCTTCGACGAGAAGCGCAGACGGGCTGAGAAGCTACTCCGTTTCAGGCGTTAAGCCCTACCGGATAAATCACTTAATGATAAGGCGATTACGAACGACCGGACAGTTGTTGCTCTGCCAGTTGTACCAGACGTTTGGTGATGTATCCTCCCAAAGAACCGGTTTCGCGGGAAGTGTAGTTACCATAATAACCGTCTTGAGGAATCGTTACTCCAAGCTCTTGTGCTGCTTCATATTTCAACTGCTGCAGCGCTGCATTCGCTTGAGGCACGACCAGGTTATTACTACGGCTGCTACGACCTTGTTGACCTGCTTGACCCATGTGTGTCACCTCCTTCGCCCGTTGTGAAGATAGTATGAGCGCGAGGAGATGAAATCATGCACGATTTCGAAAGGATTTAAGGATGGTAATTATATGAAATTAAGAAGTTAAGGATAGAGTATTTCGAGCATGCTGGAAAGCGCAAGCGTCTGGCCGGGCTGCAAGGTAATGAGTCCTGTAAAGGAAGGGCACTTTGGAATATTCGGTGCATCCGGCAGCCATGTGTAGGGCTCGATGCACAGAAACTGCTCTGCAGGCCCTTTCGTATATACCACCCAATGACGGAAGTAATCTTTGTCTGCAGTATAGCGAAGCCCATATCCGTCATCGCGGATCAGCAAGGCTTCAGCGGGCTGCTCTTTTCCGATCCTTAGCACAGTATCCAAATTAGTACCTTGAAGATTCATACCTTGGTTCAAGGCTTCCAAATCACCAAGTGGCAGCAGGCTGCCGCTGGGCAGGAGCTCGTTATTCAGTTCATAAATGCTTTCTACGGGCAAATTCAGTTTCCAGCGGCCGGGCTCACCGTCAATCATGAACCATGTGTGATAGCCAATCCCGAATGGAATGACTGTGTCTCCTAAGTGAGTGACCTTGAGTGTTTGCTGAACGCGGGCATCCTGAAGCCGGAACGTCATTTCGAATCTCAGAGGAACAGGAAATTGTCTCATCCAGTTAGCGTCGTCGCCGGTATTGAATTCCGTCGTCACCGCACAGCCTTCTTCGTCCTCTTCAATATCGCTGACACACCAGCTCTGCGTCCGGTGCAGTCCATGAATATGATTGTCTCCGGCCGTATTCTGATCAAACTGGTAGCTTGTGCCCTCAAACTGAAATTGACCCTTGCGGATTCGTCCGGGCGGAACTAAGAGCGGAATACCGAAATGGTAAGGCTTCTGCAGATAAAAAGATATGTCGCTTTCATCAGGCCGGCGCAGGATTTCCCGATTCTCCTTACGGTCCCACAAGGAGATAATGTTGTTTCCCAGTCGCGGCAAAAGCGTGAGTTCAAGTTCGCAGCTATGCAAAATATAGGTATCATAGCCGCCCCACTGCCCTTTGGTCACCTGTTTCATGAGAGATATGCTCCTTTAACTTAATCTGAAAGAATGCGAATAACCTTATCATAACAGATTTATATTTTTGTGGTTAACGGATTTGACATCTTCTCAGTATCGCTCTATGATGAATGCATTAATGAACGATGACAATGCGATGACAGGGACAAGTAGGCGGGAACTGCACCTTCAGAAAGCCGGTGGCTGATGTGAACCGGCGGGACACTTCCGTATGAATGGACCCTTGAGCGCCGCGCTTGAACGGGCTGGAGAGCCTCAGTAGACCGGCCGGCACTTCCCCGTTACCGGAAGCAAAGGCTGTTTGCTGATGTCCTCTATGGACTCCTCAAGCAGCGAATAAGGGTGGTACCACGGTCTCACGTCCCTTGCGGATGTGGGGCCTTTTTGTGTTCTTCGAAAGTGGAAATTACATTTTATGGAGGGTAATTCGATGGCTAAAAAAGTATTGTCGGGCATTCAGCCCAGTGGTTCACTGACACTCGGGAACTATATCGGAGCAATCAAAAATTTCGTAAAACTGCAAAAAGAGTATGAATGCTTTTTCATGGTAGTGGATCTCCATGCCATTACTGTTACTCAGGAGCCTGCCGCACTGCGGGAAAACTCAGAATCGGTAGCGGCACTTTATCTTGCTGCAGGCATTGATCCGGCAATCTCAAATGTCTATATGCAGTCCCATGTACCACAGCATGCCGAGCTGGGCTGGATCATGACTACGCTGACTGCAATGGGTGAGCTGGAGCGGATGACCCAGTTCAAGGACAAGTCTTCCGGGAAGGATTCTGTGGGCTCAGGCCTGTTCGTTTATCCATCGCTGATGGCTGCCGATATCCTCATTTACAATGCCGATCTCGTACCGGTTGGCGAGGATCAGAAGCAGCATCTGGAATTGACTAGAGATCTGGCCGGACGTTTCAATCACCGGTTTGGGGAATTCTTCACGGTTCCGGAGCCGTATATTCCTGAAGTAGGCGCACGCATTATGTCGCTGGACGACGCCAGCAAAAAAATGAGCAAAAGCAATCCAAACGCGGGCAGCTATATCGCACTGCTTGATCCGCCGGATGTAATCCGCAAAAAAATCAGCCGTGCTACGACCGACTCCGGCCGTGAAGTGGTGTATGATCCCGCTAACAAGCCTGAGATAAGCAATTTGATGAGCATTTATGCCGAGTGCTCGGGAATGAGCCTGCAGCAGATTGCCGACCGTTATGAAGGCCAAATGTATGGAGGTTTCAAAAAGGATCTTGGTGAAGTGCTGGTGGCTACGCTAGAGCCGCTTCAACAGAAATATTATGAAATACGCAGCTCCGGCACGCTTGGTGATATTCTTGCCGAAGGCGCAGAACGCGCCCGCATCGTGGCGGCGCAGAACCTTGCCGGTGTTAAGGAACGGATGGGCTTCCTCCCGCTACGTTAAGAGGCCTGCCTTGTCTCCGCTTTGCGTCTCAGTCTGGCTTTGAGAATAAACCCCCAGCCGATGTTCAGGACACAGAGAACGCCAAGCAGGAGCGCCAGCCAAATGTTAAAGCTGATGGAGATAGAAGCAGCTGTTAGCATTAGAATCGAAGAACATGCGAACCAAAGCGACAGACCTTTACCCATAATTGCCAGCCTTCCTTTCTAATGGTAGTAAGTGAATGATCCCGCAGCGCTTATGTGCTGCGGAGTTTTTTTATAATATAAGGAACTATATAATATACAGTAATAAATGATGCTTAAAAACATCTAAAATTCATTGAAAACGCTTTATGGTGATTGTGCCTTATGTTGCGGCAGGCGTCAAGAGCGGTAATTCATGGCAGAGCAAAGAAGGCGTCCGGAAACCGGACGCCTTCTGCTATTGACTACAGCTTTACGGAGCCCGGATCAATGGCGAACCGTTCATCCAGTTTCTCGCTGCTGAGCCAGCCTACATAAGTGTTGAGCGGATGATATTGGTTATCCATTACAAGCACCGCTACGAAAGGGAATTGCTTGCGGTGTAAATAACGCACATCGCCCCAGCGTACAATATAACCGGAGGGCAATTCCTCGACCTCGGCTACAGCATAAGAGGTGAAATAAAGAAATGCCTGAATGTCCGGATGGGATTTGGAATGTTCTACAGCGGGGTGGGTGGAGCACACCGCATGTTTGAACCATTCCAGCCGCCCGCCGCTCAGCAATCCGACGTTATAGCTGCCGTCCGGTTTGGCTTTGACCACATTCCAGCGCGATGGCGAGATCGTGGGGATGACATAATAATGGTCGCCAGTATTATGATGCATATCTTTGTTCTTGATATTGCGCGTAATCCGGGCATGCACGAGGGTCCGCCAAATATAATAAATCACGATACTGGCATACAGGGTGATAAATAAAGGTGCCGGTGGAATCATCCCGCTGATCCAGAGAATAATTGCCGCGGCATGGCTGCCGAATATAAACGGATCAAAGATGTGGATAATGTTCCAGGCAATCCATTTCTCTGTGAAGGGACGCGCGGCCTGTGTCCCATACGTGTTGAACAAATCGGAGAATACATGAACGGCTACGCCGATGAAGCTCCACAGAGCAATATGGCTAAGAGAATGTACATCGGTAAATCCGAATAGCGGTCCGATCACCAGTGTGATCAAAGCCGGCCACAGCAGCAGGAATGGCAGGGAATGGGTGATTCCCCGGTGATTGCGGATATAAAGCGCATTGTCCTTGAGACGCAACGCAGTATCGGCATCCGGTGCTTGCGAGGCCAGTACAGTGGCTACCATGACAGCCCCGGCCAGTGTTCCATGGGAGGCGACGGCGGGATCAACGAAGGAAAGGCCGGCCAGTCCCAGGCCCATAACAAAATGTGTAGCAGTATCCATTGGTCAGATCTCCTTTGTACGGAAGTTCTCTATTAATAACTACCCAATTTTGCGTCCAGTTATTTAGGGAGGAGGAAATAAATAATTTCACGTAATTGTCAAATTGATGAACATCTTGGTCAATGATTGTCAAAGTCTTTCCCTGTTTGATATGATAAAGTTAACAGCGGAGTGGTAAAAATTCTTAATTAAGAACGGAAAAATGGTTCTTGACTCCGGCGGAACGTTAGAAGTCCCTTAGAAGGAGGAACACCAAACGTGGACAATCAATTGAGATATCAAGCTTCTTCTGATTCCGCAGCCATGTCTGCCAAATCACCCAAGGAAGGTGCAAGCTGGCGTGACTTTATTACAGTGACGAAACCCGGTATTATCCGCTCCAATCTTATCGCTGCTTTTGCAGGATACTGGGTGGCTTCGGGCTGGGACGTGCAATACGGCCGATTAATTCTGACCTTGCTCGGTACTATGCTAGTCATGGCTTCGGCCTGTGTATTTAATAATTATTTTGACCGCGACCTGGATATGAAGATGGAACGAACACGTGAACGCGGACTGCCTACGGGCCGACTTAAACCGAATACGGTTCTGCTCTATGCCATCGGGCTTGGCATTGCCGGTCTTGCTGTGCTGTTTGCATTCTCCGGTGTGCTCAGCGGGCTGTTCGGCATACTCGGCATGTTCGTTTACGTAGTAGTTTACACCCTTTGGCTGAAAAGAACATCTACTTGGAGTACTTCTGTAGGTGCAATCTCCGGAGCCATGCCTCCGGTTATCGGATATGTTGCAGTTACAGGTAATGTGGATCTCGGTGCCTGGCTGCTGTTCGCAATGCTGTTTCTTTGGCAGCCGCCCCATTTCTGGGCTCTGGGCATCCGCCGGAAAGAAGAGTACAGAGCTGCGGGATTTCCGCTGCTTCCAGTCGTTAAGGGAACACGCCGCACCAAGTTCCAGATGATTCCCTATGTGGCATTGCTGCTGCCGATTCCGGTTCTGATGTACGTTTATGATTATGCAGGGATATTCTACCTTGTTATTTCTGCCGCGTTGTCCGTGGCCTGGCTGTACTTGACATTGACGGGCTTCAAAGCAAAGGATGACGATGCCTGGGCGAAGAAGAACTTCTTCTTCTCCATTAATTACCTGACCGTCAGTCTGATTGTGCTTGTGCTGAATACGACTCACGTTTAAGAGGGGGAGAGTACACCTGTGCATACCTTGAAACGTTACAAATGGACCTGGCTGCTGTTGGCTCTGGCTTTGGGTATGGCCCTTTACTTAGTGATTCAATCCTTGGATTTAGGGGAAAAGCAGCTGCCGGTCATCGGGGAGGTACAGGACTTCTCTCTTGAAAATGTGGATGGCAAGCAAGTAACACTTGCGGACACGCAGGGGAAAGCACGGTTGGTTTATTTCTTCTTTACGGAATGTCCGGATGTATGTCCCATCACTACCTATATGCTGTCACAGACCCAGGATTTGCTGGTTAAGGACGGCAGCTTCGGCAAGGATGTGGAATTTGTCTCCATCTCATTTGATCCCAAGAATGATACACGCGAGGCCATCAAGACGTTCGCAGACCGGTTCCACGCCGATTATAACGGTTGGTATTTTCTGCGCGGAGATCAGGAGCAGGTGCGGCAATTGGCTGCCGATTCGTTTAAAGTGCTTATTTATGGAAATGACAAGGATAACTTTGCCCACGCTAATCTTATAGGTCTTGTAGACCCGGAGAACCGGTTGCGCGGACTATATGATGCGGGAGATACAGAAAATGTGACACCTGAATTCCTTGCCGATGCTTTGAAGAAGCTGGCACCCAATTAAATGCAATGAACTTAAAAACGCCTTACTTCATCCTCCGGTTACATGCGAAGGGTGAACAAGGCGTTTTTTTCTGCCGCTATGGTTCCAGAAAAGGGAATGGCTGCGGCTGCGGATAGATGATATATTCCTCCAACCCCGCTTTTTCAAGCTGGGTGAGATTGTATTCATTGGGAGTGCCTTCTACTCCCGCATAGCCTTTCCGGGTATAAATATGGACTGCATCCGGAAAGGCGTCGCGCAGAATTCCGCGGATTTTCTTACCCGAGCTGTCGTTGTCCATATACAGATAAACTTCTCCGTCTCCGATTTTACGCCGCAGCGATTCCAGCTTGAGTGTATTCAACGTACCGAAGGTGCACAGGATGTCGACCTCCGGCGCCAGCAGTCGCCGCAATCTGCTGCGGTCGTTTTTGCCTTCGACAATGATGGTAATGGACATAATTTGCCGCCCCCCGGATAATAAGTGGTAATAACGGGATTTGTGATCTTAAGCATGTTAATGAACACGGTCATATGCTTATTAAGTATATTACCTAAGCTTCGTCATTTTTAACAAGTTGAGGGACAAAAAGCGTTCATTCCCCGGGAAATGTCGTAAAAAGCAACAATCACCCGGCTCAAGGAGAGGCAGGGTGATAGCGGTTTTGACTGGCAGATTTAATTCTGCGGGCTGAATCATTATCTTCAGCAGATAAACGAGGGGAACTGTAGCTCTTTTTTTGCCGGATCAAGCGGCATGGCTGTTCAAGTCCGCACGGTAGGCCGCGCTTTTCCCGGTATCTCTTGGAGGTAACAGCAGAAGTGCGGTCATGAGCAGGACAAATGCAATGAAGTAAGGAGAAACGAAGTCCCTTAGCTGTCCTGCAGCCACCGGTCCGGCAAAAGCGCCGAGAGACATCGCAATGGATTGCAGCGAGAAGGTGCGGCCCAGATGGCCGCCTGCCCCGAGACTGATGAACAGCGAAGCCATCGCCGGAAACAGTACACCTTTCGCTGCTCCCAGCAGGAAGAGGACAACCCCTGCGGGAATGCTGGTGAATGCTGCAAGTGCGAAGAAACACAGCGCCATGCCCAGCAGTGCCACAGCAATTCTTGCAACCGGAGAGAGCCGGTTCAGGAAAAACAGGCTGAGCGTTAAGAGTGCCCCCAGACTGAGAAGCGAAAGCAGAATCCCGGTGGATACGATCCCGTTGCTCCCCTGTGATAAAGGAAGCTCAAAGAACAGTACCCCCTGTGAGCAGGAGACGAAAAAGGGCAGCAGATAATATCGCTTGGTAACGGATGAATGGGGTTTTTCGGATGCAACCTGGTGCTCCTGCAGCGGCTGTGATGGTTTGGCGGCTGCCATACTGCCGGAGAATTTAGGTACACTGAAGAAAGCCATCACGCCAGTGGCGATCAGCAGCCAGCCCAAGGTGGTAAAGGTGCCGGAATATCCGGCCTGGTGGACGATAAAGGCTCCGGCAGCTGGTGATACGACCGAAGCCAGCGTATGGATAATGCCATGGCCGGACATATACTTGCCCTGAGTAATGGGATCTGACGAGAGGGAAGCCAGCAGGGTCATGCAGGCCGGGGACAGAAATGCCAGGGCGAAGCCGCTGGCCGCCCGAAGCAGCAGCAGATGCCAGGGAAGCTGAGCGTGGGCCTGAAGCAGCAGGATGGCGCCTGCAACCGTCAGGCTGAAGACGATATAGCGGCGGCTGCCGTTGCGGTCAACCAGTACCCCGGCCAGAAGGTTGCCGGGAAGATGGGTCAGGGAATACATGCCCATCATCCAGCCGATGAAGGCCGGTCCCGCCCCCAGTGAGATAGCAAAGGGGGTAAGAATGGGATACTGGGCGTGCAGATCAAAGAATGCCAGGAAAAGAAATAAATACAGCCACAGTGCGGTTTTCACGGAATACACCTCCGAAAGGGCCGTTTCTGCGCAGGCGCAGGGTGGCGCTTTTTAATGGGGAATGGTTAAGCCTACTTGTACTTTACGTGAGTCGAGGGGGGCTTATACCATTTTATTGGGGGATTCCACCTGAACGGGCGGGTAATCATGAATTATAAGAGGCATTCATGTATAATAATTAGTATTAATGGGGACTCGCTCCCTGGTATGACGAAATTTTTGATAGGGGTGTTGGGAAATTGATGGATCCAGAAGTATGGTCACAGTTTATTAGAGAGAATTGGCTAGTTATCGTTATTGCGCTTGTGCTGCTGTTTGCCGTTGTTAATCTGGTCAAGACGGTTCTGAAATGGGCGATTGTTATTGTTATCGTTGCGGGTCTGTTCATTTACAGCGGGGTTACAATGGATCAGATTGGAGACGCTGTGAATAAGGTGGCGGATGGAACGGTCAGCACCCTGAAGAGCGAAGCGCAGGAAGTTATGCTGAAAGAAGCGAAAGAAGCAAAATATACTTCCGGCGGTGACGGTACGTTTACGATCACAACGCCCAATCTTGAAGTGAAGGGTGAAGCCGGTGAGGATAAAGTGGAAGTGACTTTCCGCGGAGTCAGTCTTGGAAAGTGGAGTGTTAACGATACTACCAAAACCTTTATTGATGAAGCCCGGAAGAATGGGGCCGGGAATTAAAATACAAGTTGATGCGATGGAAAGGGAGGAGAGGTTATGCTGAACAGCTGGATGGACAGTATTAGTGATGCCAATATCATCACTATCCTCCTTCTGCTGATCGTGCTCTTCTCGCTGCTGCAGGGCTGGAGCCGGGGGTTTGGCCGCTCAGCGGGAAGGCTGTTTGGGCTGCTCGGAACCGGGCTGCTTGCCATAGCTGCATTGGCCCTGGCCATTCCGGCCGCCTTTTACCTTTCGCCCCGTGTACAGGCCTGGGCAGGTGGAATTGAGCTTCCGGGTATCCAATTAAGCCAGTGGCAACAGCTATACTATACGGTGGTGTCTGTTCTGGCGGGTTCACCGCTTGTGCGTTTTTTGCTGCTGCTGCTCTTGTCCTACAGTCTCATCCGCCTGCTGCTGGGCCTGCTGTTTATGCTGCTTCCGATTTCCCTTCCGCGCCTTTCGGGCAGGTCCGGAAACAGGAGGATTACTCAGGTGAGCCGTCTCAGCGGAGCTGTCATCGGTCTGGCTACCGGCCTTGTGCGCTCCCTGTTGCTTGTTTTTGTCTTGTACATCGGTGTGGGCTTGAACCCGGACAGCACGTTCAGCCGTTATGTGGAATCATCCCCGATCTACCGGCAAAGCGCATCTGCGGTCTTCGAACCCCTTACCGGTGAGAATGTACGCAGTAAGTTACCGGTTCTGACCAAGGCGGTTGCCGCCGAGATGACGGATATCCTCCGGCGGAAATACGAAGTGCTCGACCATGAGATTTCACCCGACATTGTGGGTGCTGCCTCCGATATAGCGGGACAAGCCGGGGACGATGAGAAGAAGGCCAGACTGCTCTATGATTGGGTCGGCTCCAGGATCTCTTATGATTATGCCAAAGCCGAGAATTATGAGCAGAACCGGATTTGGAAGGAGCAGTCTCCGCAGGATACCTTTGATACCCGGATCGGTGTATGTATTGATTATGCACGTCTTTATGCAGTGATGGCCCGCTCCCAGGGGCTTCAAGTGCGCGTAGTGACCGGTCAGGGCTACGACGGCCAAGGGGGATCCGGCCCTCATGCCTGGAATGAAGTGTACATCACGGACCGGCAGGCCTGGATTCCACTCGATTCCACCTGGGCAGTCAGCGGGGAGTGGTTTAATCCCAAGGATTTCGATAAAACCCATGTCAAAGAAAGTATGCTCTGAGCAAGGAAGCAGAATGGCTTAAATCTATGATACAATACAGCATGTGAAACGATGTTGAGGAATAATATGATCACTCTCGTGCGCAGTACTGGCCGCACGTGCAATTTTTGATGCCTGTGACTGGAATAGAGACTGGACTCAAGCGCCTGTAAGGAACCTTCCGGCGTTACATGGAGTCAGCACAGGTACAAAGGTTTATTTTAGATGTAGAGGAGTGAAAAACTGTGAGTTTTTTCCGTAAGCAGGCCTCACCCCCAGAGGAAAGCAACAGCAAAAGTTCGCTTGGCCTACGGATCAATGTATTCTTTTTTAGCACATTTGTGATCTTTTGTGTAATCATTGTCCGTCTTGCCGTTTTACAGTTCGTCGAAGGGCCAACTCTGACTGAGGTGGAGACAAGCCGTGATACCAAAAATGTGCCGCTCGCCGCAATAAGAGGGAACATTCGTGCAGCGGGAGGGGAGCCCATTGCTTACTCCACTTCTGTGCAGTCGCTGTATATTACACTTACTAAAGAATACACGGCCAAGGTTACGGATAAGGTGACGGGAGAAACCGTGCTTACGCCGGAGGCGCAGGCCCAATCAGATGCCCTTGCGGCCAAGCTGGTTAAGGACTTTAGCGCCTATGGTGATCCGAATGCTGAGAAGCTGACTGAAAAAGATATTATTGATTCCCTGGATTTGTACTTCCGGAAATATTCGGGTTTTATGGCGCGGCGCATCAAGGCCGGCCTTACTTCGCAGGAAGTGGCCTACTTTATGGAGCACAAGAGCGAATATCCCGGACTTGAGATTGTGGAGGAAAGTAACAGGCATTATGACAAGGAATCTGTAGCCGCACAGACTGTCGGATATATCAAACCCTTTAAGTCGTCCAACAGCTTGAATATTTATAAGAATATTCAGAATGCGATGAAACAGTTGGATGCGGACCCCGGCCTCACTTATAAAGACGATGAATTTGTCGGATTCGATGGCCTGGAACTGCAGTATCAGCGGGAGCTGCGCGGCAAGAACGGATATCAGGTGATCTCGGTGAGTCCGCAGAATATGGCTGAGAAGGTGGAGGCGGTCGTGCCCCCCGTCAAGGGTAACGATGTCTGGATGACGATCAACAAGAACATTCAGCTCAAGACCGAGCAGGCTATTACAGAGCAAATCAGATGGCTGCACTCGAATTCGGTACAAGGCAAGACACACCCGAATGCATTGACCGGCTATGCCGTAGCTATGGAAGTCGATACTGGCAATATTGTTGCGATGGCCAGCATGCCTGATTATGACACCAATGTGTGGACTGCCGAGAAAATGGACACCGAGGTATGGAAGAAAATAATGGGCAACTACCAGAACGGAACCATTACACCGTATTCCTCCGGGATGTCGGGTCATGAGTTCGGCTCCACGGTACTGCTCGGTTCAACCATCAAACCTCTGAGTGTGCTTGTAGGACTGAATGAAGGCCTTTTTACTACTTCGACTATCTATACAGACAGAGGGATTGCCCACTTCGGGAAAAATGACAAATCCTCCGTGCGAAATTCTTCCGGCCACGTGTATGGCTCTATGGACCCGGCCAGAGCGATTGAGAAATCCTCCAATGCGTTCATGGTGGACATGGTCGGCAAGAAATTGTGGGAGAAATATCATAGTGAAGGTATTAATATCTGGGATAAATATATGAAGGAATTCGGCCTCGGTGTATCTACAAAAAGCGGACTGCCCAATGAATATCTCGGACAGATCAACTATACCGATACCAAGGCTGCCGGCAGTGCCCAGGCTGCGCTGGTGTATGCTTCCTTCGGACAGCAAGGACGCTATACAGTGCTGCAGCTCGCCCAATACGTAACGACACTGGCGAACGAAGGAGTACGGATCAAGCCTCAGCTGGTGAGCAAAATCACCGATGCCAAGGGCAACGTGGTTAAACAGTTCAACCGCGAGGTACTTGATGAAGTAACAACCTTTGATAAGTCTTTCTGGAACGAAATCAAAAAGGGTATGAACAGTGATGTTACTGCGTTTAACGATTTCCCTTATGACTTTGCCCGCAAAACGGGAACCTCACAGCAGCTGGGTAAAGGGGAATTGCGCGATAACGGGGTATTTATTGCCTATGCTCCGCGCGAGAATCCCAAGCTTGCTGTAGCGGTTGTTATACCGGAGGGCGGGTTCGGCTCCAGTAGTGCCGCTCCGGTTGCACGGAAAATTTTTGACGCGTATGACTATGAATACGGACTGGATGGAGTGCCGAAGAAAAGTCTGAAAACCGACGACAATGCAGAGGGCTCAGACTCGGCAAGCGGAACAGACGGAACGACGAACAACTGACGCGGCCATGCTGCCGGGTCGAGTGACCAAATAATTAGCTCTTAAAATGAGCATACAAATTGGAGGGGTGGCAATGACTGCCAAATACCGCCTGTTAGCACTGGATATGGATGGAACCTTACTGAATGATGAACAAATCATTACCCCCAAAACGGTAGAATGGATTCAAAAGGCAGTTGATGCAGGCGTTCACGTCTGTCTCTCCACAGGCCGCGCTTCCAAAAGCGCCATGCCTTATGCTGAACAGCTTGGACTTAAGACCCCGATGATTATGGTGAATGGTAGTGAAGTATGGCGGGCTCCGTATGAGCTGTACCGCCGCTCGCTGATGGACCCGGTGCTGGTGCAGCAGATGTATGATATTGCCCAGGAATACGATATCTGGTTCTGGGCATATTCGGTGGATGAAGTGTACAACCGGAACAACTGGGATGGGGAGATTCTAAGCAGGGAATGGCTCAAATTCGGTTATTCCACAGAGGATGATGAGATCCGCCATAAGCTGCTGATGCGGCTTCAGGATATGGGCGGTCTCGAAATTACCAATTCATCGCCGCATAATCTGGAGATCAATCCGCTTGGTGTCAACAAGGCATCCGGTATACGCGAGGTTTGCAAGCTGCTGGGTCTCGAGATGTCACAGGTTGTGGCCGTTGGCGATAGCCTGAACGATCTGGCTGCCATCCAGCAGGCCGGATTTGGGGTTGCTATGGGCAACGCCCAGGAGACCGTCAAGCAGGAGGCGGATGCTGTGGTAGCGTCTAATAATGACGATGGGATTGCTGAAGTGATTCAAAAGTATATCCTGTAGTAAATGCTATCAAAACTTTGAAGGAGATGAGCCAATGGCCATTCTGGGTTGGATTCTGATTATTGCTTTATTCGCGGTCGGACTGGCCGGGGCTGTATACCCGATTCTCCCTGGTGCGCTGGCGATTTATCTGGCCTTCTTTGTATACGGGTGGTTCTTCAGCTTCGGACCCTTCGGAGTCTGGTTCTGGATTATTCAGACACTGATTGTCGTCGTATTATTTGTAGCCGATTATGTCGTGGGAGCCTGGGGGGTCAAAAAGTTCGGAGGCTCACGTTCTTCGGTCATCGGCAGCACCATCGGTCTGATTCTAGGTCCGTTTGTCATTCCGGCATTTGGACTGATCCTCGGTCCTTTCATTGGGGCGTTTGTAGGTGAACTGATGGCTGGCTCAAATCCCGGCAAAGCAGTCAAGGTTAGCTTCGGTGCATTGCTTGGCCTATTCAGCAGTACGGTAGTCAAAATCATACTGCAAATTGCCATGGTGATCCTTTTCTTTATCTGGATCGTAATAAATTAACAGCGAAGAAGGCGAAACAGTTTGTCCAAGAAAGAATCTTTTGTCAAAGGCACGCTTATTCTGGCTGCGGCTGCGCTCGTGGCCCGGGTGCTCGGGCTTGTCCAGCGGGTGCCGCTGGAGCATTTATTTGATGTTAAGGGGAACGCTTCGTTCACGCAGGCGAACAACGTCTACCTGCTGCTGCTGCCGCTGGCAACAGCCGGAATCCCCAGTACACTAAGCAAAATGGTATCCGAGCGTTACGCCCTGAACCGGCCGCATGAAGCGCAGCAGGTGTACCGGGCCGCACTTATATTTGCCGCTATTGTAGGTGTGCTGATGAGTACAATCTTGTACATAGCTGCTCCTTATTATGCGGAACATACCAAGGTTCCTGAGAGCACCCTGGCCATCCGTGCTATTGCCCCGGCGCTGCTGCTGTTTCCCTGCATCGCGATGATGCGCGGTTATTTCCAGGGACGTAACAATATGATGGCTGGAGGAATCTCGCAAATTGTCGAGCAGATTGCCCGGGTATCCACGGCCGTGCTGCTCGCTTTTATTTTGCTCCGCCAGGGATACAGCAATACATGGATGGCAGCCGGCGCTTCATTCGGCAGCGTGCTCGGCAGTATCGGCGCATTTGGCGTCATGCTTTATTATGCAGTAAAGCTGCGCCGCAGTGAGGAGCAAGTGGCCCTCTATAAAACCAATGAAGCCAAATTGCCGCTGCTGGGCATTTACAAGGATATTTTTAAGCTTTCTATACCCATTGTGTTATCTTCAATTACAGTTCCGGTAGTGAACTTTATCGATACTTCCTTCATTGTGCCACTGCTTAGTGGACAAATCGGCATGGCAGAAGCGACCCAGGCTTTGGCGATCTTTGGCAGCCGGGCGCAGAGTATCGCGGGAATACCTCCTGTGTTGTCCATTGCGCTAAGCACCTCGCTGATTCCGATTATCTCAGCCGCCTACGCCCGGCGCGATGAAGAGCATTTGAAACGCCAGGTGACGCTCGCGATGCGCATTTCGATATTAACGGGAACACCGATTGTACTTGCTCTCGTTGTCTCAGCCTATTCTGTGAACGGACTGATCTTCAGCAGTCTTGATGGCAGCGGGATTGTTGCGATGCTGACGCTTGGAACGATTTTTCAGATTACAATGATGACGACCAACTCCATTCTGCTGGGAATGGGGAAATCACGAATTTCCATGTATTATGTTATGGCAGGTCTTCTCGTGAAATTGGGTTCAAACTTCCTGCTGAGCCGCGCCTTCGGGATATACGGCATTATCGCAGCAACGGCGCTTTGCTTCTTCATTATTACTTATCTAAATCTGCGCATGCTCAAAACGATTGTTCCTTTTGAGATTATGGGTAAACGGTGGGGCGGATTTGCCATTGCGGTCCTCGCTTCCGGCGGAATTGGTTACGGCCTGAACGAAGCTGGAGTTATGCTGACCCATCTGATGCCTGCACGGATTGCTTTCCTGATTACCTGTCTGGTTGTGGGAGCGGCTGTTGTTGTAATTTATCTTGTACTCCTGATTGTGCTGGGTGTGCTGAGCCGCCAGGAGGTTGCCAGTTATCCGCGTGCTTTGCAGAAGCTGCTCAAACCACTGATGAAGCTTCAGCCTGAACGTGTTCGTACTAACGAATAATGCTATGATTAATATCTTATTTCGTCTATTTTATTTGACTTCCTGAGCACATTTTGCTTCACTTAAAGGGTAACCGACTCAATGATGAAGAAAGGATTGGATAATCCATGGATAAAATTTCTTCCCCTGCGGAATTTCAGGTAGCGATTCAATCACCGCGCTTGAGCGTAGCTATATTCAAGGCGGATTGGTGCTCCGATTGCAAGTTTATTGATCCTTTTATGCCTGAAGTGGAGCAGAAATACGATGGACGTCTTACGCTTGTAGAGGTGGATGTTGATGCGGTAGGCGATGTCAGCCAGGAACAGAACATTCTTGGAATTCCCAGCTTTGTCGCTTACACCGACGGGCGTGAGCTTGTAAGATTCGTTAATAAGCTGCGCAAATCCCGTGAGGAAATTGAGAGTTTTCTGAATACGGCGCTTGAGGTTTATCTGAGTATTCACAAGTAATGATGTTTGCACACCGCTTTCGCCTTGATAGAGCAGAAGCGGTGTTTTTTTTAAAATAAAAGAATTTATATACTTCATGCTATAAATTATCCTTATATTATCCAGTTCATTCCTATGAAAAAAGCGGGTGATCCTATTGACGACAAATCAATTGAAAACGCTTAGCTATATCACTTGTCTCACAATGTTTTTCGCCTTGCTTGGAGGCGCTGTGGTCACGAAGACGGGATCGGGACTGGAGTGCGGACATGATTGGCCGCTCTGCCACGGAAAGCTGATTCCAGCCTATACCGTGGGATCAATGATCGAGTACACCCACCGCTTGTTCAGTGGGTTGGCGGGTTTGATGTCGTTAATATCGGTGTTTGCCTTTTGGCGTTATGCCCGCAGACAGAAGGAACTGCTCGTTTATGCTGGGCTGACACTTTTTTTTGTAGTGGTACAGGGTGGAATGGGAGCGCTTGCGGTCATGCAAGCGCAGTCTGCTGCGGTGATGGCCCTGCATATGGGCTTCTCTTTAATTGCTTTCGCCAGCTCACTCATGCTCGCGCTGGGGACGAAGAGGCGGCATGAATCTAGAGCCGTAGAGGAAGCTTACGGTCAAGGGGTAAGCCGGGGGTTCCGCAACTTAACGTGGTTTACGGCGTTATATTCATATATTGTCGTTTATATCGGAGCTTATGTTAGCCACACAGATTCACAGGGAGGCTGCTCCGGCTGGCCGCTCTGCAATGGGGAATGGATTCCCGAGCTGTCTGGTGGTGTAGGCATTGTGTTTGTACACCGGGTTGCGGCGGCGCTGCTGTTTGTTCTGATTGCACTGCTTGGACATTTAGCCTATTGGAAACACAGAGCATGGCCTGAGCTGAGGGCTCTGGGCGTTGTCGCGGTTGTGCTCTGCCTGCTGCAGGTACTCAGCGGTGCGGCTGTGGTGCATACGCTGTATAACGAACAATTGTACATATTTGCTGCGCTGGCCCATATTTTGCTGATTGCTGGACTGTTCGGAGTCTTGTGCTACATGAGTGTGCGTGTAGGGCAGCTGAGCAGAAAGAATAAATCAAACTAAATGCAGGGGAAATGTTCGTCTGTCCTGTATCGTTAGTTCTCAGTAGAGACTGCCAATCAGACTTTGGGCACTCAGCCAGGTTTGAGGAGGAACAATAAAGTGGGATACGATAATTTGCGTCAATGGATCGAGCAGTTGAGAAAGGATAAGGATCTCGCTGTGATTGATACTCCGGTGGACCCCTATCTTGAACTGGCGGAGATTCATCGGCGTGTGGTTCGGGAAGAAGGGCCGGCATTGCTCTTTACCCATGTAAAAGGAACACCTTTTCCGGTCGCGACAAATTTATTCGGGACGGTCCGCAGGGTAAACCAGGCATTTGGGACCCGGCCCGAACAGCTGATGAAGTCGCTGACGGGGGCGGTGGAAACTTTGCTGCCGCCCACCCCCTCGGCGATATGGAAAGAAAAAGGGCTGCTGTATGATCTGCTCAAGGTCGGCGTCAAAGATGTGCCGCAGGGTGAAGCGCCTGTGCTGGGCATATGCCGCAGTACCGACCCGCTGCAGGAGTTGCCCAGAGTGACAAGCTGGCACGAGGATGGCGGGCCGCTGATTACCCTTCCGTTAGTATATACCGAGAGTATTACCAATCCGTTGAACCGTAACCTTGGAATGTACCGTGTGCAAATTTATGATGATAATACAACAGGTGTCCATTGGCAAATCCATAAAGGCGGCGGTTTTCATCACCGTGAGGCTGAACTGCTCGGCGAGGCGCTGCCAGTCTCCGTATTTCTCGGCGGCCCGCCGGCGCTGATTGCCTCAGCCATTGCTCCCCTGCCGGAGCGGCTGCCTGAACTGCTGCTGGCTTCGCTGATGCTTGGCCGCCGGCTGCCCATGGTTAAGGATCCCATGGGCGGACACCGGATTCCCGCTGAATCCGAATTTGCCATCCGCGGTCTTGTAACGCCGCTGGAGCGTCGCCCGGAGGGACCTTTCGGAGATCCCTACGGATATTATTCCCGGCAGCATGATTTCCCTGTCCTGCATGTTCAGCGGATGTGGCATCGCAAGGATGCGATTTATCCGGCAACGATTGCCGGCAAACCCCGCCAGGAGGACTATTATTTGAAGGATTTTCTTCAGCGCCTCCTGTCCCCGGCCTATCCGCTGCTGATGCCGTCAGTCAAGGCGCTGTGGTCTTATACCGAAGCCGGCTCGCATTCGCTGGCAGCCGCCGTTGTGCGTGAAAGCTATTCGCGCGAAGCGCTGGCCTCGGCTTTTCGCATTCTGGGAGAAGGCCAGCTGTCTTTGACCAAATTTCTGCTGCTGACGAATGAGCCGGTGGATCTTTGCGATTTCCCCAAGCTGCTGGAGACGGTACTGGAGCGTTTCGATCCGAAAACTGATCTGGTTGTGCTGAATAATACGGCTCAAGATACCTCTGATTATACTGGACAGCAGCTGAATCGCGGCAGTAAAGGCATAATGATGGGAACCGGCTCCCCGGTTCGGGTCCTTCCCCGTATCTATAATGAGGGAGTGCTTCCCGGAATTACCGGCGTTGTTCCTTATTGCGGAGGATGTTTAACGGTATCGGGTGCATCCTATATAGACGACCCTGAGCTTCCGCTGAGACTGATCGCCGAACTGCGCCAGAACGAAACGGAATGGCCGCTCGTCATCCTGGTGGATCACGCCGCTGAAACTGCTCAGACGCAAACCTCCTTTCTGTGGACTGTGTTCACCCGGTTTAATCCGGCGAGCGATATTTACGCAGAATCCGAGGTTAACCGCCATCACATTGGCTATAAGCTGCCGATTGTTATCGACGCCCGCATGAAGCCCGATTATCCGGATGAGCTGGAACCATGCGGGGATATTGTGAAGGTGGTCGACCAAAACTGGAGGAACTATTTCCCGATGCTCACATAACTAAGCGAATGCTTCCGATGTTAGTTTTGTACGAAGAAGAATCAGGAAGAATTGCTCACATAACTAAGCGAATGCTTCCGAAGCGAGTTTTGTACGAAGTAGATTCAGGATGTAATGCTTACAAAACTTTAAGGAGGACAAAACATGCTGCGGATATTACTGGGAGAACCGCCGCGCGAGAACGGCGGTGTACTGGCTGAAGCCATGGACAACATGGCGAAGCTTGCAGCGATGCTGCGCAAGGAGATGAACGCGCATGAGGACCACGACCATGAATACCGCAAGCTGGAGATATGGACGCGCGGGCTGATTTCCTCCCTGGACGAGTTGGAGCAAAGCTGGTTCGCGGCAGCCTTTTACAGGAAATTGGTTGTTGCCGGTTATATGGATGATATGACGGTGATCGAGCAGGGCGATTATGCCCGGTACGTTTATTTTTATAAAAACGGCTTTATTCGTGTCTTCTCACTGCTGGACAAGCTTGGAACTGTATTGAACAGTCTGTATAATCTCAACACGACCAAGGTCAAAGCCCATTTCTCGTATTTCACCGTGCTGCGGCAATTTCAATTGCTCAAAGCGCATGCGCCGCTGGCGGAAGAACTGGAGAATATCAAGAACTCTTACCGGGAGCCGCTGCAGAATCTGCGTAAACGCCGCAACGCCGAAATTCATTATATGAATGCAGAAATGCAGGATGATCTCTGGCAAAGACATCAAGGGCTGCATGACAAAATTCAGCTTGAAGATTTGGACAGTCATCTGGAGGATTTAAAGCAGTGCCTTGAGATGGTGTGCAAATCTTTAAGCGCTTCGTTCCGTTACAGCAATGAGCAGTGGCGTAAAAACGCGGCAGCCTTGAAAGCAAGAGACGGCTCTAAGTAAAACTTTCCCTTTGACAAAAAACCTGAAACTTACTATACTTAGGCATGCATTCGTTTCTCACAGAGAACGGCAACTAATTTCATATCATAATCTTATCGAGAGCGGCGGAGGGATAGGCCCGATGAAGCCCGGCAACCGATTTGTGTAATACGCGTCAACCCGCGTTTTAGATGAATGTCATGGTGCTAATTCCTACAATACCGCGTGGTTTGCGGTCTTTGGCAGATGAGAAGGCATTGTTAATAAACGCACAGGGCCTCTTGCGATCTGCAATCGATCGTAAGAGGTCTTTTTGATGTTATAGAAAGAAATAAAGAGAGGGGGACATCAATTGATAGAGCTAAAAGGTTTAACCAAGGTCTACGGAAAAGGCAGCAAGGCCGCTACAGCGCTCTGGGATCTGAACCTGTCCATCAAAAAAGGTGAGGTTTTTGGAGTAATCGGTCATTCCGGAGCGGGAAAAAGCACCCTAATCCGATGCATTAACCTGCTGGAGCGTCCGACAGAGGGTGAGGTATGGGTGAACGGTGTGGATCTGACGGCGCTGAATCAGAGGCAATTGCAGGAGCAGCGGCGCAAAATCGGAATGATTTTTCAGCATTTCAATCTGCTCACTTCGGCTACAGTATACGATAATATCGCTTTTCCGCTGCGGCTGATGGGCACTCCGGGAAAAGAAATTGACCATAAAGTGAAGGAACTGATAACACTGGTTGGTCTCGAACAACATCTGAACAAATATCCTGCCCAGCTGTCCGGTGGACAGAAGCAGCGGGTGGGCGTGGCCCGTGCCTTGGCTAGTGATCCCGATGTGCTGCTATGCGACGAAGCGACCTCAGCGCTGGATCCGCAGACAACAGATTCCATTCTGCGTTTGCTGCTCGATATCAACAAGCGATTTAATCTGACCATTGTGCTGATTACGCATGAAATGCATGTTATACAGAGCATCTGTGACCGGGTCGCAGTCATTCATGGCGGCGGTATTATCGAGCAGGGGAATGTTGCAGAGGTATTCCTAAAGCCCAAGCATGAAGTAACCAAGGAATTTATCCGTAGTGAAACTCAGCAGGACGGGCCTCTTCGGGCGGCCATTGATGCGGTGAACGGTGAATTCGGCAAGGCCGTCAAGATTACCTTTTTGGGACAAAAAACGTACGAGTCTACCTTGTCCCATGTGGCCCGCGATACCGGAGTCAACTTTGCGATTTTGCAGGGGACAATCTCCACAATTAAAGATGTGCCTTACGGCCAGCTGATTGTCCGTTTTGAAGGGTCTCCTGAAGCGGTTGAAGCCACAATCGCCGAGTTAACGGCGCAGGGGCTTGATGTGGAGGTGATTTCATAGTGGGCGGATTGAATTTTAATACGATTAATTGGGAAGAAATGCTTGATGCATCAGTGGCTACACTAAAAATGTTGGCATTTTCCGGAATATTCACAATTATTCTTGGTTTACCACTCGGAATTGTGTTATATTTATGGGGAAGATCAAATAACATTGTTATCAGGGTTATTTACTCGGCATTATCGCTGCTTGTAAACATCCTGCGTTCCGTTCCATTTCTTATTCTAATGGTAGCATTGATTCCTTTCAGCAAGTCAATTATGGGGACTTCGATAGGCGTGCTCGGTACAATTCCGGCGCTGGTCATCGGTGCGGCTCCGTTTTTTGCCAGGCTGGTAGAGACAGCACTGCGTGAGGTTGACCGGGGCGTGATTGAAGCAGCACAAGGAATGGGAGCTTCCACAGGGCAGATCGTTATGCGTGTACTTTTGCCCGAGGCTCGTCCAGGCTTGCTTGCCGGAGTGACCATCACTCTCGTTACGCTCGTTTCCTATACCGCGATGTCGGGTATGATCGGCGGCGGCGGTCTTGGTGACCTGGCAATCCGCTACGGTTATTACCGGTATGAGAAAGAAGTTATGATTATCTCCGTAGTGCTGATGGTTATACTAGTTCAGCTGCTGCAAATGGCCGGAGACCGGCTGGTCAAATTTTTTACCCGGAAATAAGGTACGTCCATATATAGCCTTATTCATACACTTAATAAAGGGGGATTTACAGATGAAGAAAGTACTGCTCACATTTTTCAGTTTGACCTTGGTATTGGTGCTGGCTGCTTGCGGCAACAATAACAATACCAATAACGTGGCTAATTCCGCCGCAACGAATGCACCAGTAACAGATGCTTCTGCAGAGCCAACGACCGAACCAGCTGCAGAACCTGTAACCCTCGTGGTCGGCGCATCTCCTGTGCCGCATGCTGAAATTCTCAAGGCTATCGCTCCGCTGCTTGAAGCACAAGGCATCAAGCTGGAAATCAAAGAATTTACAGACTATATCCTGCCGAACACACAGCTTGCCGAAAAGGCACTGGATGCGAACTTCTTCCAGCACAAGCCTTACCTTGATGACCAGAACAAAAAGAACGGCTCGGAACTGGTATCGGTAACTGCTGTTCACGTTGAACCTTTCGGCGCTTATTCCAAAAAAATCAAATCGATTGATGAACTGGCTGACGGCGCGAAAGTAGCCATTCCGAACGATGCCACCAACGGTGGACGCGCACTGATCCTGCTGGCCAAAAACGGTCTGATCACCTTGAAAGACGACACTAATATTACTTCCACCAAAGCGGATATTACCGAAAACAAAAAGAAACTTGAGATCATTGAATTGGATGCAGCAATGCTGCCACGCCAGCTTGATGAAGTGGATATTGCTCTGATCAACACCAACTTTGCACTTGAAGCGGGCCTTGTTCCAACCAAAGATGCATTGTTCATTGAAGGAGCAGATTCCCCTTACGCCAACCTGCTGGTATCCCGTCCTGATAACAAGGATTCCGATGCTATCCAGAAACTGGCTGCAGCTTTGAACTCTGCGGAAGCTAAAGCATTTATCGAAGAGAAATACGAAGGTGCGATTATCCCTGCATTTTAAGCTAGTGCCTTAGCCGACTTAACAGATTACAACGAAAACCCCCGCATGCCAGAAAAAGGCATGCGGGGGTTTTTAGCACTCCGGTTGTTGCGAAATGTGAAATCCTCTATAATATATATAACAAGTGGAAACGATAATTTATAGTGTAAAGCCTATAAGTTCTTATACTTCAAAAAAATCCCGGGTCTTCTTCTCAGAAGATCCGGGATCGGTATCAAACGGGATTAGAATACTTGAACAACTTCTTCTACGCCTTCTACTTCTTCAAGGAGGGCGCGTTCGATCCCGGCTTTCAACGTGATCGTGGAGCTGGGGCAACTGCCGCAGGCACCCATAAGCTTCAACTTAACAATGCCGTCTTCAACATCGATCAGTTCGACGTCACCGCCATCGCGCTGCAGGAACGGACGAAGTTTATCGAGCACTTCCAGTACTTCATCATACATGGTGGTGCTTTGTACATTCTCACTCATTTCTCAATCACTCCTTTCGTAAGTTCATTATAGTACAAAAAGTTAAAAAATAAAATGGTTAGTGCAGAATAGGGAGAGCATCATGAGACCAATTATTGAATTTTGTGCCAGTAATATTGGCCATGGCACGGAACCGCTGAAACAAAAGCTGGAACAAAATCCGGAATACGATGTAATTGAATACGGTTGTCTGAACAACTGCGGCGAGTGCTACCTGCAGCCATTCGCCATGGTTGACGGCGAAATTATTGAAGCAGCTTCTCCGGAGGAACTGGAAGCAGCTATCGAGGCCGCAATTAAGGAACAGGAAGCATGGGACAATCTGGAACTGGACTAGCCAAAGGCTAGTCCTATCCTTGGCCTACCCTTAACTTAACCCAAAGGCCGTTTGGACATCCAAAGTACGCCGCTTTTCAGCAGACGGGGGACACGTCCCATGACGGAGCGGCGGCCCATCAGCCCGAAACCGGCATGTTTGCCCAGGGAACCAAGCGTTCCCTTCAGCTTGATCGCATGGAGCTTCGGCGTTTCGCCGCGCCACAGCGCCTGAAGGATATGTGCTACCTGTTCCCCTTGCGCTCCGGCTGCCTGGGCACTTGGAGCGAATGGAAGGCTGGCGCAGTCGCCGAGCACGTACACTTCCGGATAATCCGCTATATTGTAATATTGGTCCAGCATGATCCGGCCACTCCGGTCTTTCGCTACTTCGAGCTGCTGGACTACCCGGACCGGCTGAATTCCGGCGGTCCATACAGTAACATCAGCAGGAATAGCCTGGGTGCCATTGTAGATGGCATCCTTTTCTACATGAGATACGGAAATTTTGCCTAGCGTCTCGACATGGTGTTCGCTGAACCATTCTTCCACATACTTGGACAGCTTCGCCGGAAAAGCCGACAGCACCCGTTCCCCGCGATCCAGTATAGAAATATTCAGGTCAGGACGGCTTTCACGCAGCTCTGCAGCAATTTCCACTCCGCTTAATCCCCCGCCTACAATATTAACTGTTCCATAAGGCTTCACATCATTCAGCCGCCGATACGTTTCCCGCGTTCCCGAGAAGCTCTGGATACTGCAGGTATATTGCTCTGCTCCTTGAATGCCATGATAATTATCTGTACAGCCGAGAGCGATCGCCAGGATATCATAGGAAACCGGCTCACCGGTCTCCATGAATATCATTCTGCTCTCCAGATCAATGGAGCCTACCTCACCATATCGGACGGTCAGACGCGGATGCACGGGAAATTGGATGCGTAAATGGTAATCGTTCACCGTCCCTGCAGCAAGCGCATAATACTCCGTCTTGATTCCCTGATAAGGCATCCGGTCGATTAGGACGATCTCCATATCATGAGGGAGATGGTTGTTGAGCAGTTCTTGGATAAGGGCAAGGCCGCCGTAGCCGCCGCCCAGGACGAGTAGTGTTCTCATGCAGACCGATCTTCCTTTCGAGTAGTGCTCAAATATGGTTTTCCCAGCAGCGAAGGACAATTCCGGTAACTCAGTTGTTTATTTATTCGTAAACCTTAATTTCATTGTAGAAGGTATCCCGTTCAACCGGAATCCGACCGGCGCCTTTTACGAGCCAGATCAATTCTTCGCGTGTCAGACCTTCGGGCGTTAAAGCACCCGCGGCGTGACTGATCCGTTCTTTTAAGATCGTGCCATGCACGTCGGAAGCTCCAAAGCTTAAGGCAACTTGAGTGAGCTGCGCGCCAATATTAATGAAGTAAGCTTTAATATGGTCAATATTATCCAGCATCAAACGGCTGATCGCAATCGTCTTAAGATCCTCGTACGCGGAGTTGCGGCGCATAATCCCGGCGTTTTTGTTCTTGGGCTGCATGGACAGCGGGATAAATACCATAAATCCATTCGTCTCATCCTGCAGCTCGCGGATTTGCAGCATATGGCGGATGCGGTCCTCATGCGATTCGATGGAGCCATAGAGCATAGTGGTGTGCGTCTTCATGCCCATCTGATGGGCAACCCGGTGCACTTCCAGATACTCTTCGACGTTTGCTTTATCAACACGCATTTTTTTACGGTATTGGTCAGAGAGAATTTCAGCTCCGCCTCCGGTAAGTGATTGGAGTCCGGCTGCGCGCAGCTGCTCCAGCACTTCACGGATGCTGAGTCCGCTGATCCGGGTGAAGAAATCAATTTCCGCCGCAGTATAGGCTTTTAAGGTAACTTCAGGAAACCGCTCATGCAGAGCTTTCAGCGAATCAACGTAATATTGGAAGGGCACCTTATCATTATGGCCGCCGACAATATGGAATTCGCGTACGCCGGGATGAATATGCTGTTCGACATATTGCACCATTTCCTGACCGGAAAGCGTATAAGCGCCTTCTTCTCCGTCATCCTTGCGGAAATTGCAGAATGCACAGTGGGATTCGCAAACATTGGTGAAATAAAGACTCATGTTTTCGATAAAATATACCTTGTTTCCATTCTTGCGCTGGTTGACCTCATTAGCCAGCTGGCCGATCGTTAGCAAATCGTTGCTCTCATATAAATAAACGCCGTCTTCCAAATTTAATCGTTCTCCGCCGCGAACCTTTTCGATAATGTTCGCCATTCTGGCGTCTGTGTGGGGGGTGATAAGAGTAGACATATGATTTCCTCCTGAAGGTTTGGCGAGGTGAATACACCCGCAGAATCGTAACCGAAAATTACTAAAACACACGTTGTCCAGCGTAAAAAATGGAGGCTTTGATGGCCTCCGTGACAATTTTCCGAATTTTTACGTATATTGCTTCCCCTATTATAAACCTCTCTCCAAGGGTGAGCAACCGCTGAGACTTGAAGTATAGAGCGGATAAATCGTATCCAAGGCAGCAGATATGACTTGAGGGCATGGGAAGAGTGGGGTATACTTAATTTAATATAGAAAATTACTTTTGGCCGGAAGGCTGTCATAGCATAAGAAGCAGATAGGCTAACAAACTTTCAGGAGGTTGAGATCATGATTACAATTAGTGAAACAGCGGCAGAACAACTCAAGACAATGCTGGCTGAGCAGGAGCTTCCCAACATGTTCCTTCGTCTTGGCGTAACCCCGGGGGGCTGCAGCGGGTTCTCCTACGCTATGGGCTTTGACGATAACGAGAGCGAGCAGGATGTCTACCTGGATGTCGCTGATCTCAAGGTAGTTGTAAGTAAAGACGACATCCGTTATCTCAACGGTCTGGAGATCGACTTCGAAGAATCCGGCATGACCGGCGGGTTCACCATTAATAACCCGAATGCCACCGCCACCTGCGGCTGCGGTTCCTCCTTCCGAACGAAGGACGATGCCGGCAAGCCTGCAGCTGAGCCTTGCTGAATGGGAAGAGTCGTTTAGTGTCAAAGATACAACCCTTCATGACATACAAAATAAGACTTCAAGGTTAATCGCCTTGGAGTCTTTTTGTATTTCCAATATTTGGTGTGCCTGATATACTGGAGCATAAATGAACCATACGGCACATTACTATTCTTATTAAGGAAGTGATTTGAATTGATCATTGAAACGCAGCGGCTGATCATCCGGGAATTTACAAGTGAGGATTGTGCAGCAGTTCACGGCTACGCATCGGACCCAAGGGTAGTAAAGCATATGATGTGGGGGCCCAACACCGAAGAGGAAACAATAAACTATCTTCATTTAACAATCAGCCAGCAGCATCAGGAGCCGCGTAAAGCTTTTGAATTTGCAGTGTTTCTGAAAGAGACCCATCAGCTGATTGGCGGCTGCGGAATTCATACGCCTGAGCAGGGCCAGGGAGAGATAGGTTATTGCTTTAATTCCCGGTATTGGGGGCAGGGGTTTGCGGCGGAAGCTGCTTGTGCTCTAATATCTTTCGGCTTCCGGCAGCTTGCTCTTCACAGAATATATGCGACCTGCCGTCCGGAGAATACAGGCTCTGCCAAAGTACTGCAAAAGGCCGGAATGAGGTACGAGGGGCATTTGAGAGGACATAAGTGGTACAAGGGAAGTTGGCATGATTCTTACCAGTATTCCATTCTGGAGGAAGAGTACGTATCAAGCAAATAATTACATATAAGAACAGGAGCGGCCACATGGAGCGATGGGAATACAGAACAATTAAATTTAAGACCGGCGGATTTTGGGGCGGCAGAGTTGATAATTCGGAATTCCAGGGGGGCTTCCAGAGATATTATTGTTGTCTTTAAGAGAAAGCTGATCGGGTCGTAAAGTACGGGAATAGGCATGAACCCTGCTATTTGTGGTAAAAATCAAGAAATCCGAAGATAACAGCGGCCGGAAGTCCAAATATTCACTGCAGTTGCGTTCTATGCCGGCTCGGTAAGTCTAAAGTTCAACTTATATATATAAGTAGGTTAATAGATCTCAGCGAATGAAGCTGTCCATCTGCACAAGCCATCCTCTCACTCCTTCATAGAGTATAGTATCTGCAATGAAGGAGTGAAACGATCGCCGCAATCAGGCCGGAAGGATAAACTTGAAGTTAATCATAAACACAATTAAAGCGGCGGCTCCCATAGAGAAGGCGATACAACTGGCGCCAAGCACTCTGCGGCGGTCTTTTATAAACTTGAAGCCGAGCGCGCAGACAAGGATGGTGGTACCCGCCAAGACAACAGACATGCCAATCATAGCCACCCAATACAATACCTCGAACAATTGTGCCACTAAGGATCCCTCCTCTTACCGCAATAATACAATGAATTTTAAGATTATTCCAGTCAGTCTGCAGAAGCTCTACATCGAATCATTTCTATTGAATCGTCAAAATAACCGCGCTGTTGCCGTCGAAAAAATGATTGTCGGATGATGCGGATGAATACAGCGCAGTGCGGATAAAGTCCCAGGACATACGGCCCCGGAGCCATATGCCCTTTTTTGCTGTGAACGCCTTCTTACACGGACAATCATACAGGAAGGCGGGGCCGCTCCTGAGTAATGTATAGGGTAGGCTGGGAATCGAAAGGAGCGGGATTAAAATGGCGGGAAGACAACTGGCCAGCAAATGGCTGAAGACCGAAGCGCTGCTTAGCGATGCGCGGGTTGCCGGTTACATTCCGAGAACAAGGGAATACAGTGCTGCCGGGCTGCTTAAAATGCTGAGAAGTTATGGGAATGTTGTGATTAAACCTGTCGTAGGCGGCGGGGGTTACGGGGTAATTAAAGTGTTTCTGGACGGGCGTGGGTACGGCTTCACGTATATGGACAAAACACGCGTGTACCGGGATTTCTCTTCCATGAGGCAGGCGCTTGAGCGTGTGAAGGTAAGACGGAAATATTTGATGCAGCAGGGTATCTCACTGGCCCGGATTGCCGGGCGCCCGATTGATTATCGGGTTAAGGTAGTAAAAAACGGAGCTCGTTGGGAGTTTCGTTCCATGGTGGGAAGATTAGCCCGTCCGGGGCTATTCGTGACCAACTTGTGCAAGGGCGGAACGATGATGAGCTGCCGTGAAGGGCTGAGAAAATCGTTGCCACGCAACAGAACGGCTACCAAAAAAGCGGAGATGCGGCGACTAACCTTGGTATGTACAGAGCTGATGGAACGTCATTTTCCGGGAATAGGTGAGTTGGGCTTTGATTATGCTATAGATAATTCCGGGAAAATTTGGATTCTGGAAGTAAATACAAGACCACAATAAATAAACATTATTTTAAGAATTGACGATAGTAATAGTAATAAGATAGAATAGCGTTTAGTTATGCCACTCATGAGGTAATATGAGGTAATAAATGTTAAATATTTGAACATAACAAAAATATTTTTGCTGAATATCCTGTGATTTGTTCCTGTGCATAACTATTATCCCCATATTCCACTGCGGAGCATGGGCCTTCGCAACCCTTACTCACATATTATGCACAGGATTTCCACAGTTGGCTGTGGATAATGAGAACGCTTGTTCGAAAAATGATAGTTTGCTATGATAGATTCAGATCCAAATAAAGGAAAGGTAGGTGAACGTTATGGTTGAATTGTCGGATGAGATGTTGTTGGACTCTTATCAGAGAGCTATAGAGCTCCAATTAGAGCATGATTTCATCGCTCTTTTACTCGCTGAAATTCGCAAACGGAACTTACACTCTCCAGTACACGCGGTTTTACATTAAAGATCATAGAATATTTCTGCAGCAGCTGCTTATCTTTAACCGCAAGCGGCACTAAATAGGGTATCTTTTCAAGTTGAAGTGGAATCAACCTGAAAGGATACCCTTTTATTGTGAAAGTATTGGCAGTTGGCTTAGAGCTTAAGATTGCTGCTATGTCCCGGTGAAAGCTTGGCTTCAGGGTCGATATATACCTTGGCATTGTTCACAGCGGTAGGCGCCTCGCCGAATCCTACAGCGATCAGCTTCAGCTTGCCCGGATAGGTGGTAATATCGCCGGCAGCGAAGATTCCCGGAATGCTTGTTTCCATACGCGAGTCAACAACGATGGAGTTGCTCTCAATCTTAATGCCCCACTCGGCGATAGGTCCAAGAGAAGAAACGAAGCCGAAATTGACGATTACGCTGTCGACTTCAATTTCCTGTGTCTCTTTGGTCTTAATATGGGACAAGGTGACCTTGGTAATAAATTCTTCACCATGCAGCTCTGTGATCTCCGAAGGGGTAATTACATTCACCTTGGAGGCCATGAGATTCTCTACACTGTGCTCGTGGGCGCGGAATTTATCGCGGCGGTGAATCAGGGTTACCTGCTCGGCGATCGGTTCAAGCATAAGTGCCCAGTCCACTGCAGAATCTCCGCCGCCGCTGATCAGCACCTTTTTGCCTTTAAATGCATTCAAATCGTTTACAAAATAATGCAGATTGGCTTTCTCAAAACGCTGTGCATCTGCTACCTCCAGACGACGCGGTTCAAACGCGCCTACGCCGGCGGTAATGATGACAGCCTTGCTATGGTATTCCGCTTTATCGGTAGTGACGACGAAATGGCGTTCGTCACGTTTCTCGACAGATACGACCTTTTCTTCCAAACAGATGTTAGACTGGAACAGGTCCATTTGCCGTGAAAGGTTGTCAACCAGTTCCTGTCCGGTAACTTTGGGGAATCCTGCCACATCGTAAATATATTTTTCGGGATAAAGAGCAGCGAGCTGCCCTCCCAATTGGGGCATACTTTCAATAAGGGTTACTGATGCCTGACGCATTCCGCCGTAGAAGGCAGCAAACATGCCGGCCGGACCGCCGCCTATAATCAGAAGGTCGCTCATAGGAACGCCGGATTGCTCTAGTGTCACGTAATATTACACCTCCGAGTTGATATATTCAATTTGCCATACTAGGGTACTTACTCATTATAAACATTGTGGGACCACCCTGCAAAGGCTTTAAATGACCTGAAAATTGTGACGTTTTTTTGCATGATTATATTTGATTAAAACGATACTAAGGTTTACAATGGATATGGTTATTTTAGAAATCCTTTAAGTTTAATTGGAAATTCTTCTGAATTTAAGTGTATAAATTCACAAAAGAACGCTAAATATTTTTACAAAAAATAACACATAGACAGATTTACCTGTTGGAAGGAGCCGGAACATGAGCAGTATTCCAAAAATCGTTATCCTAGGCGCGGGATATGGAGGTATTTTAACTGCCCAGCGGCTGCAAAAGGCTTTGAATTACAATGAAGCCGATGTGACGCTAGTTAACCGACATGAGTATCACTATTTCACTACCCACCTGCATATGCCTGCTGCGGGAACGGACAGCATTGAACATACACGCGTATCTATCTCCAAACTGATTGATGAATTTAAGATTGATCTCGTGAAATCTTCCGTGCAGGAAATCCGTACCCAACAGAAAAAAGTCATTCTGGAGGACGGTACGCTCTCGTATGATTATCTTGTGATTGCGCTAGGCGGCGAGCCTGAAACGTTCGGCATTCCGGGACTTGATAAATATGCGCTGACGATTCGCAGCATCAATTCGGTACGGCTGATCCGCGAGCATATCGAATATCAATTTGCCAAATACAAGAATGAGAATAATGCACAGGAGCATATTAATTTCGTTGTGGGCGGCGCGGGTTTCAGCGGCATCGAATTTGTAGCTGAGCTGGCTGACCGTATCCCTGCGCTGTGCAAAGAATATGATGTAGATCCTAGTATGGTGAATATCTACAACGTGGAAGCGGCCCCGACGGCGCTGCCGGGCTTTGCCCCTGAACTGGTTGAGCATGCGATGACGGTGCTTACGAAGAAGGGGGTAACCTTCAAGATCGGAGTAGCCATTAAGGAATGTCTGCCGAATGGCGTTATTCTCGCAACCGGCGAGGAAATCAAGGCTTCCACAATCGTCTGGACCGGCGGAATCCGCGGCAACCGGCTGATCGAAGCAGCCGGTTTTGAAGCGATGCGCGGACGTGTGAAGATAGATGAATATCTGCGCGCACCGGGACATGAGAATATCTTTATTATTGGCGACGGCTCCCTGATGATTAATCCGGAAGGACGCCCGTATCCGCCGACTGCACAAATTGCCATGCAGCAGGGCGAATGTTGCGCATTTAACCTGGTGGCGGCGATCCGCAGCCAGCAGCCGAAGAAGTTCTCCTTCAGCAACAAAGGCACCGTAGCCTCCCTTGGAAAAGGACAAGGCATTGCCGTTGTAGGCGATAAGACGTACAAAGGCTGGACCGCGGCGCAGCTGAAGAAGGTTGTGGATATGCGTTACCTGTTCATTATCGGCGGCATCCCTCTGGTGCTCAAAAAAGGAAGATTCCTTTAAGATGCGCCACTGCAGCGTGCAAGTTCGCGGACTGTTGACGCGTGAAGAGCTGGACCGCTATAACGGCCTGATTGAGGCCGGTTCCTATCTCGAGGATCAAAGCCGGTATGATCTGGCTTATCATGTCCAGAAGGAAATTGATGTGCTCATTCTCCCGGCAATCGAACGCCTGAAGGATAAGGGCCGGGCCCGCGACCGGGCAACGGCTGAATATCTGGAGAGCTTGCGGGAAGATGACGCGGACGAATAGCAACAAGCCTAATATGAAACGGAAAGCTTCCGGTGACGGGGAGTTTTCCGTTTTTTTCTGCGCACTAACAGATTCATGCCAGTGTTAACAATACACCCTACCGTATTTTATTCTCTCCTGATGTTCAGCACATAAGATGTACCCTATGAGATTGTCCGAATTTAGACATAATGCGACAACCACTGGGAGGGTATAACGAAGTGCAAAGACATCTGCGAAAGTTCAATCCGGCAATCATTTTTCTGTTGCTCTTATCTATGTTTCAGCCAGGTGCAATGGCGAATGCTGCAATTGCTGAACTGCCAGCCAGCGAATACGGCACGGTTATGGATATGCGCAAGACGGAGTTGGCACCGGGTGCGATCTATACCTGGATGGATATTAAAGATGAAAGAGGACGGCAAAAAGTACATACTGTGGAGTTCAATCCGCAGAATACAGGGCTGCAGCTGCGGGCCGGAACGAAAAACGGCAAGGTATACGGAATGCAGGGTGTAACAGGTATGGCAACGTATGCGGATGCACCGGGTAACCGTGTAATTGCAGGCATTAACGGTGATTTCTATGAAATATCCGGCTATGCCACCGGTGTTCCGAATGGCCTGTTTATGGATGAGGGGGTTATCCTGAACAGCGGAGGCTCATATGCTTTTGGGTTAAAAGCGGATGGCACCTCCATTTATGGACAGCCGGAGCTGTCAATGAGCGTGACGCTGAACGGGAAAACAACGCCGCTGAACAGTATCAACCGTTACCGGAATACGGATCAGCTTGTACTCTATACGAAGGATTATAACAGCTCAACGAAATCAACTGCTGATGGCGATGAAATCGTACTGGATATCGCTGAAGGCGAAGTCAAAAGCGGACAAACCCTGAAGCTGAAGGTATCGGAGGTCCGGACAAGCCAAGGCGATACTCCGCTTGCCCAAGGCAAGGTGGTGCTGTCCGCACATGGCGCCTCCAGGGCCGTTTTGCAAGGATTGGCACCCGGCGATGAAGTCACCGCCGCATTTGCACTGAAGGGCGAATGGAAGGATGTCGCACTGGCAATCGGCGGGCAGGGACCGCTAATCAAAGACGGGGTTGTACAAACGGGCGTAGGGCCGTCAGGAGTGCATCCGCGGACAGCCATTGGTACGAAAGCAGACGGCAGTGTGGTGCTTTTTGAAATTGACGGCCGTTCTCCCGGGTTCAGCGAAGGGGTGGAAACAGAGGAACTGGCAAGAATCCTCAAGGATCTCGGTGTCGTATACGCCATGAATCTGGATGGGGGAGGATCTTCGACCTTTGTGGCGAGAATGCCGGGGACGAATGGAGTCAAGATGCTGAATCAGGGGTCGGACGGCTTTGAACGGCAGACCGGCAACGGATTGCTGCTCGTCAACACCGCTCCTGAATTGGCCGTGGCCTCGAAGCTGGCGATCCAGCCGAATGCTGAGAGGATTTTGAAAGGTTCCAGCTTTACCTTCACTGCTGCAGGCATGGATGAAAATGGCCACCCTGCTGCGTACACGGGGGCGTTGAATTGGCAGGTTGATCCGGTTCTGGGGACTATTAATGAACAGGGTGTCTTTACTGCCGGCTCTACAGCCGGAGTAGGCAAAATTAGCGCAGGAGCCGGGAATGCGCAGGGAGAAGGCGAGATTGAAGTCGTCGAAACGCTGACGGAGCTGAAATTCCCCGATGAAATCAAGACATACACATCCGGCCAGTCCGCTCAGTTGTCGGTAAAGGCGCTGCGGGGCGGACAGACCATCCAGGCTGACAACCATAGCTTTGAGTGGCGTGTAGAAGGTGAAATTGGCACAGTGGATGAGAACGGGTGGTTTCAGGCAAGCCATGAGAACGGAAAAAGTGGTAGGATTTACGTGAAATATGACAGTGTGGAAACCTCCTTTGAAGTGAATGTCGGTTTGCCGCCAGTTATGCTGGAGAATTTTGAAGCGGGGAGCGACAAATATAAGGCAGCCAGTGCGGCAGCCAACAGCGTAACGCTGGAGGAAGTGACAGATCAGGACTTTATCCGCAGCGGAGACAGGGCGCTGAAGCTGGAATATGATTTTATTGGAAAAACAGGAACCTCAGGAGCTTATGTCGCGGCAACGTCGGTAGAGAACAGGATTCAGATACCGGGTTACCCGGAGAAAATCAGTATGTGGATCTATGGAGACGGGCAGAAGCACTGGCTGCGCGGCCAGATCCGCGACGGCAACAATGCCGCGGTTCCGGTAGATTACACTGATCAGGTGAACGGTGTGAATTGGACAGGCTGGAAATATGTCGAAGTGGCAGTGCCTAAAGGTAAAACAACCCCGTTGTCGATGGATATGCCTGTCCGTTATATGGAGACCAGCAATCTGAAAAAAACAAAGGGTGCCATTTATGTGGATGATATCCGTGCCCTCTATGGCCCCTTGGAAGAAGACCAAACACCGCCGGTCATTAAAAATGAGTATCCTGGCGCTAATGAGATGGTCAAGACGGCAACGCCGGCCCTTTCGGTGAACGGAGAGGATGCCGGCTACGATCCGGTTGCGCATCCGGGAACTACTTTAATCGATGCCTCAAAAGTGCGGTTATTTATTGACGACCAGCTCGTAGAGCATGGCTTCTATCCTCCCAAGGGACAAATTACGTACAAGCCCAAGCTTCCGCTTGCGGAAGGCCGGCATAAGGTGAAGCTTGCAATCCGCGACCTCAGCGGCAATCAGACGATTAAGGAATGGTATTTCACAGTGAATCTGGGATCTCCCTTCTATAAATATGTCACGCCTGAGGTTGTATACGCCGGGAATTCGTACACTGTGGATATAACGGCGGAGAAGGCGGATAAGCTGAAGGAGGGTTCAGTTGCTTTTGCCTTTGACCCTGCGGCTATCCGCGATCTGAAAGTAATTGCAGGCAGCAAGCTGACAGAAGGCCAGCTCGAACCGGTTATCGACGCGGCCAAGGGTACAGTGCTGCTGAAATTAAACCGAATTCATGAAGCAGGGCTTGAAGACAGCGACCTTCTGGGCCAGATTCAATATACGGTCCGCAATGATTATATCGGGCCTTATACATTGGAACAGCTTGGAGGACAGCTAAGTAAACCGCTGACCATTGAGAATACCTCCGGCTCTGTCACCTCGACAGAGGGCAGCGGAACGGCGATCAGCTTCATTGGTGCTTCACTTGTAAGTACAGTGACGGCGCAGCTTAAGCTGACCTGGAATCATTATGAGATCGCCAAAGGCCTGGCGGCTTCCTTCTCGGTAAGTGAAATGGAGGGGGGAGCGGCCTTCCAGGGAGCCGAACTGCTGATCGACGGTGTAGAAGCAGAGGAAGTATCCGGTGAGGATGGACTGCTGACCACGAAGTCCGCTACTGTAGCAGAAGGGACGTTCAAGCTGCAGGCGGTAAAAGGCAACGCCTATAGTCCGGTGATGACGTTTAAGGTAGCGCCTTATGACGGGACAGCAGCCCCGCGCAACATCAATGTGACCATGGGTGAGGATGCCGATACCAGCCGGCGTTTTGCCTGGCAGACTCAGCCGCAGACGGAGGGCAGTGTAGTTGAATTGGTCAAGCAAGCTGAGTTCACCGGCTTTGAAGACAGCAACGTGCTCAGAATTGAAGGCGCGAGCACCATCTACAACAGCAATAACGACGGAACGATGCGTGTGCATAAAGCGGAAGCGGCTAATCTTGAACCGGGAACGGCCTATGTATACCGGGTGGGGGATGGAGCGGCGAATGTAAGTGCCCAGGGTACATTTGTAACGAGCGGTGGAGACCGTGAAGCCACCAAGTTCCTCTTTATTGGAGATTCGCAGGCGGATTCGCAGGCAGGCTTCGAGCTATGGAAGAATACTGCGCAGCAGGCTTTCCAGTACATGCCGGATGCGGAAATGCTTGTGCATGCAGGAGATATGGTCGACAAGGGCTTCGAGCAGGAGCAGTGGAACTGGTGGTTCGGAGCTGCACAGGAACAGCTGCTGCACACTTCGCTTGTGCCGATTATCGGGAACCATGAAGTGATGGGCACGAACGGTGACGGGGATTATCTGGCCCAGTTCAATAACCCGCAGAACGGTGCGGCGGGTGCCCTGGGAACAAATTTTTCATTTGATATCAAAGACACCCATTTTGTGGTGATGAACACGGAGCATGGCGAGGCGGAGTATAAGGAGCAGGCCCAGTGGCTCGATCAGGATCTGTCAGCCACGGACAAGAAGTGGAAGATCATTTTCTTCCATCAGGGACCTTACGGCAGCATCTATGCCAATGAACGGGTGCAGCAGGTCTGGGTGCCGATATTTGACAAGCATAAAGTAGATCTCGTGATGAACGGGCATGATCACATCTATATGCGCTCCTATCCGATGAACGGAGGCCAGCAGGCTCCCGAAGGCGAGGGCACCCGGTATGTCATCGGCGGATCATCCGGTCCCAAATTCTATGCGCTGACCGAAAGGTTCTGGCAGGAGAAAATTTATGACGAGGACGAGCAAATCTTTACTGCGGTTGAAATAAAAAATGACGGGATTACCGTCACTGCCCGAACGGTTGACGGACGGGAGATTGATCAACTGGTCATTGCTAAAGTGGCTCCGGAATCCGTTACACTGGACCGTACGGAAGCATTGCTTGAGCCTGGACAAAGTATGCAGCTGCATGCGCAGGTGCTTCCTGCCAATGCCTCCAAGGTAAAAATCCATTGGTCTGTTGTTTCCGGGCAGCCGGAGAACACGGTAACGGTTAATACTTACGGATTAGTGACCGCCCTTAAGCCGGGGACGGCAGTCGTAAGGGCAGCCGTTGAAGGCTACCCTGCTATATATGCGGAGAGCAAGATAGACGTGGATGCTCTAGAGTCGCTCTCTCTGCAAGGCAAGCAAGTATTACAGGCGGGAGATACCGATCAGACGGTAACTGAAGCTGTGTATGCCTCCGGAAAGCGGATAGCCGTAGTTGAAGGGCTGAGTTATTCCAGCCAGAATACTGATGTGGCCACGGTTGACGATCGAGGACAGGTTCAGGCGCATGCTGTTGGTTCAACTGTGATCTCGGTAACGTACAGAGAACTGGCCGCCCAGTACAAACTTACGGTGTCAACGGACGGTGCGCCAGTGTTGACCGGTCTGAAGATTGAAGGCCCGGAAACACTGGAACAGGGAAGCAAGGGCGTTGCAGTAGTTCAAGCCGTGTACAGTGACGGCAGCCTTGTGAAGCTGGCCAAGGGGGTTCTGTTCGAAACCTCTGATTCTAAAGTGGCGGAAATTAGCGAGTCTGGGGAAATACACGCGCTAAGTGCAGGAACAGTAAAAGTCCGTGGGGAGTATAACGGGATGAGTGCAGAGTACGGGCTGGTGGTGACCGCTGCCGGACAAGAGCCGACGCCAGTACCAACGCCGATACCGACGCCGATACCGACGCCAACACCAATGCCGAGCTCACCCCCGGCACCTGGCGCGGTGATCTCCCCTACTCCTTCTCCGACAGCTGCGGCAACGCTGGAACCCGGAGTCGTGGAGATTGCAGCTGCCCGGTTATCCGGAGAGCGGAATGCGCAAGGGGAAGTTGTAATTACGGCTGATCCAGCCTGGACGGAATTGATCCTGCCAGGGAATGCCGGTGAGTTGCTTGGCAAGGCTCCGCTTAGAGTCCAATCGGCCGCCTTGTCCGTGGTGATTCCCGCCGGAGTGCTCGCCGAATTAAGCAGCAAGGTACCCGAAGGAGCAATCCCTGGCAGCACCATCTCATTGGCTGCTGAAGCGGTTGGCAGCGATAGCGCACAGGCCTTGATCACCCGTGCAGCGCAAATGTCGGGAGCACGGCTGGAAGCGGCAAGTGAAGTGAGGGAATGGAAGCTTAGCCTTACAACGAAGCAGGGTCAGGAATATGTCTTATCGCAATTTGCACAACCGGTTACTATTGCTTATGAGGCAATTCCACAGGGGAATAAAGAGCTGCTGGGTATTTACTATATTGGAGAAGACGGGGCGCTTGTGTATGCCGGCGGTAGATGGACCGAAGGCAGGCTGAGCGCAGCCGTGAGCCATTTCAGTAAATATGCCGTTCTGCATTACGACAGAAGCTTTAGTGATTTGCCTGCAGAGCACTGGGCAACCGGTGCAGTGAAGCAGCTGTCTGCCAAACAGCTTGTGCAGGGAGTGTCTAGAGAACGGTTCGATCCGAACCGGGCGGTTACCCGCGCAGAGTTCACAGCAATGCTGGTGCGTTCACTGGGACTCAGCGGGCATACGGCTACAGGGTTTGCCGATGTGCAGCCGGACAAGTGGTACGCAGAGGCAATTTCTGCGGCGCAGCAGGCCGGAATTGTGAACGGTTTGTCGGGTTCCGTCTTTGGGCCGGAAGCTGAAATTACCCGTCAGGAAATGGCAGTTATGCTCATTCGCGCTTACGGGTATGCAGCGGAGACACAGGTGACCACAGCCTCGACTGCGGCAGTTTTTGCCGATACAGCAGACGCTCCGAAATGGGCCAAGACGGCTATTGAAGAGGCCGTGCACCTAGGTCTTTTGCAGGGTCGTGCCGCAGGACGCTTCGAGCCGAAGCAGAACGGTACACGTGCCGAAAGTGCACAAATGATTATGAATCTGCTCCAGTATATGAAATAGGTAGTAACAGAAAGCAAACACACAAACAGACCGCAGCGGTTAGGCTGCGGTCTGTTTGTGTGTTTCTATGAACCCGGCATAAAAGCCATGATATGAAATACAGTGTGCGGCTGTCCGCGGGATTACAGCTTCAGCATCTCTTCGAAGCTCTCCGGAGTCAGCAGATTGCCGACATAGAAAGGGCCGAATTCACCGTAGCGGGCACTGACTTCGTCGAAACGCATTTCGTAGACCAGCTTCTTGAATTGAAGCGCATCCTCGGCGAACAGTGTAACGCCCCATTCCCAATCATCAAAACCGACGGAGCCGGTAATAATCTGTTTTACCTTGCCGGCGTAGCCGCGTCCGATTAGGCCGTGGGAATACATAAGCTCACGGCGTTTCTCCATATCGAGCATGTACCAGTTGTCAGCAAGCTCGCGTTTCTTGTTCATCGGATAGAAGCAGATATGCTTGGCTTGCGGCAGAATCGGCTTCAGGCGGGCTGCCACATGCGGATTCAGCATGGGATCACTGCCATCCCCGGCGCTTCCGCCGGCAGCATAGTTGCTAAGTTCAACAATACTGACGTAAGAGTAGGACTTGGTCGTATATTGGGCAAAGGCGATTTTGTTGAAGGCGGTCTCAAGGCTATTCAAAGCTTCCAGGCTTTCGCGCAGAAACATCATCACGAAATCAGCCTTCTGGCCGACAATGGCGTATACAGCGGAGCTTCCTTCCTTGGCTTCTTCAACCGGGCCCCATTCCTGCATAAAAGCATGCAGCTCCTCCAGGGCAACGGCACGCTCTTCATCGTCGGCAGCCGTCCAGGCCGTCCAGTTCAGCGAGCGGAAGTCATGCAGTGCATACCAGCCTTCCAGTGTCAAAGCGGCTTCGTTCATGTTCTCACTCCTTAAAAGTAGAAATAACTTTGCTTAAAACCAGCTTCGAAAGCATACGCTTCTATGTATGATCCGATTGATCTATTTGCATTGTATCGCATGCGGGAGGCCCAGAGCAAACCCTGACACCGGCATTTGAGTTGAATGGAGCGTGAGCTGCAATAATGTTCATTGCTTCGTTACATTTTTTCTAGTAAACTTACTATTAATTAAGGCTTAGTGTGCGGTTCTTTATAGAGAGAGGGGATGGCGGTACGATGGGATTTATTCCTGTGTTGGTTCTGGCCGTTTTATTCTTTGTCATGATGTTCGGCATTGGCTTTATCCTCAATATGTTAATGAAGACCACCTGGTTTCCTGCATATCTGTTCGTGATTGTCATTCTGCCGATCGTAATTTATTCTATCTGGGATAGAAGCGCCATGACGCTCTGGGAGCATTTGTCCACCTTTCATATTGTGGATTATCTTACGGGGATTGCCGGACTTGCGGGTGCGGTGCTCAGCGGCTGGACGATCCAGAAACTGCGGCTTGGCGGCTATAAAATGTTCTGATAAAGATTACATCACACAGAAACGGCTGCACTCAGGCCGTTTTTTCTTTTTTGCCCGCTATCGCCAGCAAGTGTTCATAAGGGGACGATAATGCGGCGAAATGCGCCTTATTTGGTTCTTTTTTTACATTTCCGGCCGGGTGTTTTGTGATAGAATAGAAATCTATATGAATTCGTGTAGAAAAGGGGGAGGTATCCGCAGATGCGTATGAGCAACTTGCATCATTTCACCGAACATCATCGGTACTGCGTTTCCCGCGAATTCGGTCTAAGCAGTGTGGATGGACGTATGCTGGGTTCGGTCTATCAGCCGATGGTCGGAGCCTTTGCAATCAGCCTTTACAGGCTGTTGTTTGAACATATTCCGGCTGAAGCAATCGGCTACTCCACAGTGGAGCAGCAGCGCAGGCTGTTTATGACGCTTGGAGTTGAACCGAATGAGAAGGGCCGCAAATATTTAGTGGATCAGGCTTCCCGGCTGGAAGCGGTGGGGCTGCTTCAGACCTGCCGGATCTATGTAGGGGAAACCGAGGATTATATGTATGAATACGAGCTGCTGCCGCCGCTGTCGCCGGCTGACTTTTTTGCAACTCAGCATTTGACGCTGCTCCTGCGGGACAAGATCGGCAAATTCGCTGTGCTGTCGCTGCGCGAGCAGTTCTGGAACCGCGAGCCGGAGGAATGGAGCCGCCGGTCGATTGGCAAAGAGAATATTTCCCTGCCCTTTTATGATATCTTTCAATTGAATACCCATGTGATAGATTATGAGCTGGAGCAGGCGCTGGCCGAGGTAGCTACAGTCCGCCAGCCGGGGACGCGCGAAAGCGGCGAGCCGGCCATCGGCTACAGCGATATTATTTTGCGGTTCCCCAGGGAATCGGTCAACCGGGTTCATGTTGAGAAGCTGCGTTTTGATCATACCCAGATGGGTGTCATTAATTATGTGGCCCATAAGTATGAGCTGAGTCCCCAGGATTTAAGCCGTCTGCTGGATGAGGACGGGGTCTTTACGCCGGACGGCGAGGTCATTCTTGATACGCTGCAATACAAGGCGAGCCAGCATTTCCGCCAGGATATGAAGCGGCAGGAGAAACGGGAGATCGCTGCGGCCAAGGTAGTCTCGCTGCGCTCAGCAGCGGCTGAGGAAGGCGATGATTCCATTGCTCCGCCGGAACAGTCGGTTGAGATGGAATATTATGTGGAGGTTCCTCCGCAATTCATGTCCAAATGCGATATTCACCAATATAATATGATGCTGCGCAACGAGCCTTATACACGACTGCTGCAAACCTTTTTTCCGGGTGCGGTGCCGGGCCAGCTGATGGATATTTTTGAGAAAATAGATCTGAACTACAAACTCAGCGGTGAAGTCATCAATGTGCTGATTCACTATCTGATGACGATGGTGGCTTCGGGCGGCGATCAGCGGATGAACCGCAATTTCGTTGAGGCTATCGCCTCCAATATGCTGGTGAAGCAGGTGAACACTTATGAGAAGGCGGTGCGCTACATCCGTGACCAGTCGAAGGTCAAGGGCAAAGGTGCGGCATCCGGCTCCACCGGCGCGTCCGGGACACGCCAGCGTTCTTATGCGAAGAACGGGCGCTCCGCCAAGCCGGAAATTCCGATGGTGCTGGATGACGGCAGTGCCGGAACCGTATCGGAAGAGGAATTCGCGGCGATGATGAAGAAAGCTGCAGAGATTAAGGCCAGTAAGAAAAAGGGCGTTTCGAAGACGCCGTAAAGAAAGCGAGGTGCGGAAATGGCAATGGAGTCTATGGGCGAAGTGCTGCGTTCGATGAACAATTCCGCTCTGCGCCAGCGTTCGCGCGATCTTGAGCAGAATCTGCTGAACCATCCTTTGGTGAAGCAGCTGCAGGCTGAGCATCCGGAGCTGGAGGAGTCGCGGCTCAAGGTTCACTTGAGCCGGTTATATCAATATGTCGAGGAGAGCCGCCACTGTGCAAACTGTCCCGGCCTGGAGAAATGCCCGAACGATTTCCCCGGGCACTACAGCAAGCTTACAGTTGAGACCGTTAACGGCTCGTCGGATCTATATGAACGCAAGACAGCCTGTAATCTTAAGGTGGCACAGGATAATCAGGACAGCATCCGCAAACGGATCCGCAGCTTCTATGTAGACGAACGGGTGCTGAACGGCGGTTATGACGAGATGGATATTATGGGCAAGGACCCGCGCAGGGCCTCAGCCGTGAATAAAATATTTGATTATATTGAAAGAATCAAAGAAAACGGACTTACTTCGCAGGGGATTTACCTGCACGGCACTTTCGGAACAGGCAAAACGTTCCTGATGTGTTACCTGCTCCATGAGCTGGCGGTTGCAGGGTATAGCGGCGTAATTGTATACATGCCCGATTTTATCGAGGATCTGAAGTCGATTATGCTGGACGGCCAGAAATTGAAGGAAACCGTCGATACCCTGAAGAATTGCGATTTGCTTATTTTTGATGACATCGGTGCGGAGAACCTGAATCCGTGGGCACGCGACCATGTGCTCGGGGCAATCCTCAACTACCGGATGAACCGTAAACCTACCTTCTATACCTCAAATTATCCGCTGGACGGTCTGGAGAAGCATTTGAGCTTCACCAGCAAGGACGGCGAAGAGCTCTACAAAGGCCAGCGGCTGATGGACCGCATCGCTCCGTTTGTGGAGGTTATTCCCCTGCACGGGGAGAATCAGCGCGGAACAGGCCGATAAGGCGAAGAGCCAGCTTTATAATAAACATACAAACAGCGGCAACCTGGGACGTTAAGTCCAAGGCGCCGCTGTTTTTTTGAAAATATAAGAATTAATATGTTTCACACGGTAACTTATCCTTCTATTTCCCGCTGAAACGGTACAGTCCTTAAAAAGGACGGCAAAGCCGTTTCCGCTTGGGCCCTAAACCGGATTGACGCAAACAAACCTCCAGCGTTTCCTTGTGGGAAAGGCTGGAGGTTTGCGCTGTGATAAAACCTGCCTGTCTATTCGGAGAGAATGAATTTGACGATTACCATTCCGAAGAAAACAAGCGTCATAAATCCCGTCATTCCAAAAAAACCGGCCAATAAATCACCTAAATCGTTGCGGGGCTCCTCATTGAAGTGCTCCCGCGGGTCCCGGACCTTAGCATTGACATCCATAGCTTGCTCCTCCTTGCGGTTGCATGCCTGCACTTAAATAGGTTACAGTTATACATGTGAGAGAAGTCATTGACAATTAATGCGCTTTCCTCAAGTATACGAACTCAGCGGTGAGATGTAAAGATGAGTTTCTCTTACAAAAAATAGATTTTATACAATGTAATTGTCTAAAACATTTCCCAAAAGCATTGTATATATGTTATACTGTTGATGTGTCGGTAAATGGTAATTTGGTTATCATATTACATGAAACATTTTTATCCCGCTAACATTTCGGAGTGAATTCGCTCGAACTAGCGTACGCTATAGAAGCGGATATTGCTTCGCAAAACTTAAAGGAGGAACAATATCATGGCTATCGTGAACGTGTCTGACCAATCCTTCGTCGGCGAAGTGGAAGGTCAAGGTACTGTTGTAGTAGATTTCTGGGCACCTTGGTGCGGCCCTTGCAAAATGCTTGCCCCTATTCTGGAGGAATTGTCCACCGAGCTGGGAGACAGCGTTAAAATTGCTAAATTGAATGTAGATGAGAATCCGGAAACGGCTTCCCGTTTTGGAGTAATGAGCATTCCTACGCTGATTTTCTTCAAAGACGGCCAACCTGTGGATAAAGTTGTAGGACTGAACTCCAAGGATTCCCTTAAGAATATCGTAGCTAAACATCAATAATTTCATTTGATGCTGCTGTACTTGGGCCGTTTTCGGCCCAATCGCCAAAGCGCCTCCGGTTTATCCGGAGGCGCTTTGTGTGCTAAACTTACCTTATAAGCTGCAGCCAAGTCTAGGTGGGGGAGAAATCATGGACTATAACGATAATATCCGCAATAAGCTGGCACTGCTGCCCGACCTGCCCGGGTGCTATCTGATGAAGAATGAAGAAGGCACCATCATTTATGTGGGCAAGGCCAAAGTGCTGAAGAACCGCGTCCGCTCTTATTTTACAGGCAGCCATAATGGTAAAACCCAGCGGCTTGTCGCCAATATTGTTGATTTTGAATACATTGTGACCTCCAGCAATATGGAAGCGCTCATTCTGGAGTGCAATCTGATTAAGAAGCATATGCCGCGTTACAATGTGCTTTTGAAGGACGACAAGACGTTCCCGTATTTGAAAATAACGAATGAAGCTCATCCGCGCCTTGAGGTTACGCGCCGGGTGATTAAAGATAAAGCGAAATATTTCGGGCCCTATCCGAATGCTTATGCGGCCCATCAGACAAAAAAGCTTCTGGACCGGATGTATCCGCTGCGCAAATGCGGAGTAATGCCGAAAGAGGTCTGTCTCTATTATCATATGGGCCAGTGCCTGGCACCTTGCGAGAAGGAAGTGCCCAAATCCGCCTACGAGGAAATCACGCAGAATATTGCCGCTTTTCTCGGGGGCGGCCATGAAGCGGTTAAGAAGGATTTGCAGCAAAAGATGCAGGAAGCCGCAGAGGAGCTGTACTTCGAGCGGGCCAAGGAATTGCGTGACCAGATCATCCACATTGATGCCCTGATGGAGAAGCAGAAGATCAACACTGCGGATACCAAAGACCGCGACGTCTTCGGCTATGCTGTGGATAAAGGCTGGATGTGTGTGCAGATTCTGTACATACGGCAGGGTAAAATGATTCAGCGCCATTCGTCTGCTTTTCCGTTCTACGGAGAGGCATACAGTGACTTTATGTCTTATGTGACGCAGTATTACAGCGACAATCCGGCGTTGCCGCAGGAGATCCTGCTGCCGGATAAGCTGGAGGAAAACACGGATAAACCGGCTCAGGCCACGGCTTCCGGTGACATTGGGATGACCGGTGCGGGTGCGTTCACAGCGCTTGTTGCCGAGGCGGCCTCCGCTGATGAAGCTGCGGCGGAGACTGCTCAGGTAACGGCGCAGGATATGGCAGAGGATGCAGAAGAGCGTGAAGCCGCAGCGGCCGAAGCTGCTGCAGCCGGCACCGTGGATGCGGCCGGAGGAGCGGCGGCCTTGCAGGAATGGCTGAACGTCAAGGTGCTTGTGCCGCAGCGCGGGCTCAAGAAGCAGATGGTCGGCATGGCCTGCCAGAACAGCCGTGTGGCGCTTGACGAGAAGTTCCGTCTCATTGAACGGGACGAGGAACGGACCTCTGGAGCGGCCCTCAGCCTCGGCCAGAGCCTGGGTCTGGAATCGCTCAGCCGGATAGAAGCCTTCGATAACTCGAATATTCAGGGAACCAATCCGGTGTCGGCGATGGTGGTATTCATTGACGGCAAGCCTGCCCGGAAGGAATACCGCAAATACAAGGTCCGCACGGTCCAGGGACCGGATGACTATGAAACGATGCGCGAGGTGATCCGGCGGCGTTATGAGCGGGTGCTGAAGGAAGATTTGCCGCAGCCTGATCTGATTGTGGTCGACGGCGGGAAGGGGCAGATCTCCTCGGCCATCGACATCCTGCAGAACGAGCTCGGTCTTTACATCCCCGTCTGCGGTCTGGTCAAGGATGACAAGCACAAAACCGCCCAGCTGCTGATCGGCGACTCTGCCGAGCCGGTGCCGCTGGCGCGGGACAGCCAGGAATTCTATCTGCTGCAGCGTATCCAGGATGAAGTCCACCGCTTCGCGATCACCTTCCACCGCGAGCAGCGCGGCAAGTCGATGGTCACCTCGAAGCTGGACTCCATTCCGGGCATCGGTGATAAGCGGCGGAAGCTGCTGCTGAAGCATTTCGGCTCACTCAAGAAAATTAAGGAGGCCTCGATTGAGGATTTCCGCCCGCTCTCCATTGGCGAAAAGCTGGCGGGGCAGATTCTTGAGGCGCTTAAGGACGAGGAAACGTCCGTGTAGGTGTGCCGCTTCCATTACAGCGGACTCCAGGCTGACCCCTACGGGTCGGCCTTTTTTGGGTTGCGTCTCGGGGAGAGCCGAGCAACGGCGGGCATTTGCGCGCCATCTTTTTATCGAATAACATCATGACTTGATGTATTATGTATTTAGTTGTTTTTTATAGAAATGAGGAGGGTTATCGTTTGTTTACAGTAAGAAGGGCCGAACTGTGTCCTAGTAAAAAAATCAGTCTCACATGGCTGCTTACGGGCCTGGTGACGCTGGTGGTTCTGCTAACCTCAAGCATTCTGCTGATTGGCTCTTACGAGTCCAAGAAACAATCTTTGATAGAGACGACACTCCAGCTGAATTACTCCAGCGCTGAACGAATGTCTAAGACGATGGATTCCTTATTCCTGTCCATGCGCAATAGCCTGAAATACAATGCTGGTGTACTCTCTGATTTTGATGCCATGGCTCCGAAACAAGTGGATAATTATTTGGAACTGATACGCAACAGCAGCAATTTCTTCAATTCCATCTCCTTAGTTGATGTCGACGGGGTGATCCGCAACGTAGTTCCTGCAAAAGTGGGAACGGCCGGCAAGCTTCTTACCTCCAAAGCCGGTCAGGAGGCTCTGGCGCTACAGAAACCATATCTCTCCTCCCCTTACCTAACCCCAAACACTAAGCGGTTAATCGTATTTATGAGTCAACCGGTTTTTAGCAGGAACGGAACATATCTCGGTATTTTGAGCGGGACGCTTTATCTGCAGGAGGACAATATCCTGTCTATGATTTATGGGAATAACAACGTGGACGAGTACGGTTCTTATTTTTATATTGTGGATTCCAAGGGGCGGCGGCTGTACCATCCAAACAAGCAGTTTATCGGGAGAGATATCAGCACCAACAAGGTTGTGCAGAAGCTCATGAAGGGAGAGCACGGAAAAGAGCGAGTAATTAATACCATCGGCATTGAGGTGCTTGCGGGGTACTCCAGTGTTCCAGCCAATGGATGGGGGATTGCGGTCGTATCGCCGATTAGTATCATCCATCAAAAGCTGATGGGCCATCTCCGGACAATTATCGCGTATTCGATCTTCCCGTTTCTTATGCTGCTGATGGGCGTTATTTTCATAGCATACAAGCTGGCCCGGCCGTTTGTGCATCTGGCAAATTTGGTGAGCAGGATAGGCAAGGAGAACATTGTAATTCCGGAGGTAAGGCCACAATGGAGCCGGGAGGCAAAGTTGCTGACCGATGCTGTATTGCTTGCTGTAACAGATATTCAGAAACAGACGGATCAGCTTACTCAGGAGGCCGCGACGGATGCGCTGACGGGCTTAATGAACCGGAGGTCGCTTAAATATCAGATGGGTCATTGGATTGACTCCGGGCTGCCGTTTTCGCTCATTGTACTGGATGTAGACAGATTCAAACTCGTAAATGATACCTATGGCCATGTTACTGGTGACGAAGTACTGAAACACGTTGCCGGAATTATAGTATCCTCGCTTCGCCCAAGTGATGTCTGCTACCGCTACGGAGGTGAAGAGTTCGTCATTCTGCTGGCTGAAACAAGACCAGAGGAAGCTTTTAATGTAGCCGAAAGAGTCCGGCTGGCCCTTGAACAAAGCGTGGCTCCCATTCCAACACGGCTTACGGTCTCTCAAGGTGTAGCGCACTATCCTTTACATGCGTCAGAGCAAGAAGCGCTGCTGGAGATGGCGGATCGGGCGCTGTATCTGGCCAAGAAAGGGGGGAGAAACAGGACTGTGATTGCTGAGCCTAACGATTGAAGATTATAGTGAAATTTACCGGTTTGCGAAGATAAGGGGAATGCGGGAATCATGCAGAAATGTTATATATTATTAAATGTTATTATAATCAGTAGGGGCAGTTTCTAATTCAGGTGTTTACCATATTGGTTGCATTGGTGCTCTATGACCGCTTCTTTAAAAGGAGATAAAACGAGGTGTTCCGCAGGCTGATGGCAGCCAGTTGGAACACCTCATTTTATTATTGAAAGCTTAATTTAAGTTGCCAGCAGGCTGAAGCGATTCTTCGGGTTCCCGTGGTTTCGGTTGACCTGGCTTGTTCGGGGGGTTAAACCGGTACACGATGTAACCGACCACGAATGGCAGGATGAGCGTCACGATTCCGGCACCTACATTTACGCTCTCCTTCATGAAGATCAGCGTGGCTCCCATCAGAATGCTGTCAAACACGACATGGCTGAACATGACGGCGATAAAGCCGTAGCGCAGGAAAATATAGCTGAACAGCAGCCCGATCACTGTCAGCTCGATCGGACGCGAGCTGATCGGGTAAATCGGATACAGTGTATGGCCGAAAGCCCAAATGAGCGTCGTGATCAGCGAGGCGATGAAGGTGTTGCGGACGATTTTTTTGAGCATCCGGATGCCGAATAGGCGGTAGACGGCTTCCTCGGACAGGCCGGCAAGCCAAGCGACGATCGGCAGCAGCCAGGCATATCTCATATTGTAGGGAGATTGGCTGGCGTCCGTGGTGGACCAGTTATGCAGCGTGAGCGACAAGATGATGAACATAATTGTCTGCACACCAAGCAGGATAAAAGCCCAGATATAACCGGTACGCATGCTGTCGAGCACATATTTGCCGTATCCCGGCTCCTTGGTGCGGGGCCAGGGATTCAGGCCTTCCTCCTTGCGCCATAAGCCGTTGCCTCCAACGAGCGAGAAGTAGAGCAGGGAGGACATCAGCAGGCTGTACAAGGCGTAAATGACGAACAAGATGGCAGCGGTTATCCGGGCCTCAGGACTGTCGCCGGATTCCGGCAGCATATTGTAAGTGCTGACCATCATGATTACAAAATGGGCCAAACTTAAGAAGATGCCGCGCACAAAGGAAGTATGGCCTCTTCGCAGAATGCTGTAGATCAAGGCGAGAATGCCAAGAGCCAGTGTCGGCAGGCCGTAGCCAAAGCGCGTCAGCGTTTGGGCCAGCGAGGTCTGGTCCTCTACATACGAAGTATGCCAGGAGGGAGCGGAAAATCCGGCCCGGAAGTAAGAAACCTCACCATCCTGGAAATTAAAGTTATAACGCAGCAGAGTTTCTCCGACTTTGACCGAATGGTCTGTATAGACAAGCCCGTATTCATTTGTACCGGCTTCGATCTGCAGCTTGGCGGGATTTACTCCCCATTGCTTGAGCCACGGGCGGGCGAGCTCCTCCTTTTTATCCAGAGAAAGCGAGGAATCACTGTTTGCACGGGCAGCAGCCGGAGCGCTTCCATAACTGGATCCGTCCCCGGATTTGATGCTGGCACCGCGGGCAAAGGCCACAACCTCTCCGGTGTACATATTGAGATCAACGGCGAGCTGGGCGTCTTTTTCTCCGGAAGCCTGAAGCACAGCATGATAGACGTCAAAGGGATAACGCTGATCCAGCTTGTTCTTGGAGTAGTCCTGCAGGAGCTTCTCCCGGGACATATATCCGTAGAAGTCCGAATCAGTCTGATAAGTGACGGTCCAATGATCCTTTGCTGTCTCCGTATGGCCAAGCTGCTGGGCTGCGAATGCGGCGGCATGTGAACGGGCTTCGTTCTTGCTGATGACGGTGGTATCTTCTCCATTAGTACCCGAAAGGAGCTGGGGAGCTACTTGGAACATAATAAATACGATAAGACCCAGAATGCCCGATACGATAAGTTTGATGGAAAGAGGCCGCTGCTGTAAGGGCTGGCCGACGGAATTCATGAAACGCCTCCTTGTGATGGATTGATCCTGCTCTTTTCCTTAAGCTTCGTGCTTTTCTTATTATAGTATCACTTGGCGTGCAGTTACAGGAAATTTCCTGTTGTCCCTTTACGTTTACGTGAAGATTGCCAAGCTTATGCTTGTTTTGTTTGGGCTGCAGCCTTCTTCTGCGGAGTTAAGATGAGATGATAATATTTGGCTCCCGCAAAAATACAGCATGCCGCAAGGGGCAGGCCAATGGCCGCAATCCAGCCCAGCAGGCTCCAGTCCGGCATCATGCCGCTGTGTATATCCTCAGGGATCATAAATCTATTGATCAGGACGCTATGCAGGGTGCCCAGCAGCACGATCGGAAGCAGAAGTAAGGACAGTGCCGATGATTTCATCAGATAGTATTCGGCCTGCATCAGGCCCAAGGTTAGTGTCAGTGTAAGTGTATAAAGAAGAAATGAAAAGAGCAGCCATGTCAGGGCGTAAGACAGATTGTGCGGATCGGTCTTGCCTGTAATTAAGCCTATAATACTCCCTGCAATAGCGGAAAGCGCCAGAACAATGATGATCCGCATAACGGTAACCCATACAGCAGCAACTCCGGCCAGCAGTACAGTCAACCGGCTTTGCGGGAGGCCGAGCAACCAGGGCAGCTGTTTGCGTTCGAGGCTGCTGCGGCTCATCATCCACAGGAAACCGAACAGAACGGGCATCATAAACAGCGCTCTTGAGACGGACTGGATAGCTAATCCGTCTGTTGATCCGTAATAACCGGCCGCAATGATGAGCAGCGGCACTGCCAGCTTCAGGGTGACTATGACCGGATGTTTTTCTATCCGTTGTACGCGGCTGGTATGTAACCGGTACAGAGTGGTGAATGGCGCTTTGCGGATGGTAAATGTGTTTATTTTCGCGTTCTTTCCCCATCTTGAATTTGCAGATGAGGGAAGAGCGGTTGATCGGAGTTCCCCCATTGCTCCCAGTCCGTTGCGGGCGATAAGCGGCATCAGGAAGTAACAGAAGGGCCACCCGATTAGAATCAGAGCAAGTGCATACATCAACACTGCATTCGGAGAGGCATATTCCACCCCTTCCAGACCAAGAGTGGATGAGCTTAGCAAGCCGGCATAAATAAGCGGCAGCAGCCACAGTAAATTATATGGAATAACCAGCAGCACAGCAGCTTTTCGTGCACGCATAAGCAGGGTGATTGCTAGCCCCCAGACTACTGCTAAAGGCAGTGTGGCTATGATGAACAACGTATAGGAGGCAAGCGTGTAGATTAGCTCCACAGCCGGAAGCGGGGCATACCGGCCGGCAAGAGCGGAAAGGGCATATACGGCAATGGCAGATGCCATCACCAAAAAGGTGATGTTCAGGCTGTGCTTCAGCAGGCTGGCCACTTTGGCATAGAGCAGTGTAAGCCGGGAATGTGGAAAGAATAAAAACCATTCTCTGTGCTGTTGACCTTGGAATGCCAGGATGTGAAGCGTGGACAGGCCCAGCGTAACGGTCCATAGCAGCAGTGCTGCAAAGATAAACGGCGAACGCTGCGTTGCTCTGGTGGCGGGAAGATACATGCCGACCAGCACCATCACACAGAACAGCGATAAGCCAATCAGAATGCTCTTAGATTTCCCCTGTCTGGAAGGGCTGAAACGGCTGTACTCCAACTGAACAAGTGTCTTCAGCGCTGTCATGCGAACACTTCCCTGTAACGAGATTCTACCGATTTGCCGGACTGGCGGAGCAGTTCGACATCTTCGATGCTCTGGATTTGGCCTTCACCGATCAGGATCAACCGGTCAAACAGCAGCTCCATCTCGCGGATATCATGGGTTGCGATCAAGAAGGTACGGGCGCCGTCCGCCAGCTCACCCACGACCGCCGAAGCGATCCGTTCTCTGGAGATTAGATCCACTCCGGTGAATGGCTCATCGAGTATAACCAGCGGTGCCTGGCGCGACAGACAGGTCAGCAGCTGCAGCCTGGCTTCCTCGCCCCGGGACATCGCGGATATCTGCGATTCCGGTGAGACCGAAAGCTCACGGAGCAATTCCTGTGCTTTGGCTTCATCCCAGTCCGGGTAGATGCCTCCGGCAAAGCCGAGCCACTCCCGGACGGTCAGCCAGCCGGGCAGGTTGCTGCGGTCCGGCAGCATGGACAGTTCGCCAAGACACTGAACGCCTGCCGGTTTTCCGAATATGTGAGCCGAGCCGGAATCTGCTGCCGTAAGTCCGGATATGATGCGAAGCAGAGAGGATTTGCCTGCTCCGTTAGGCCCCAGAAGGCCCGTTAAGCTGCCTTGGGGAATTTGAAAGCTGATTCCGTCCAGAATTATTTTCTTCTTTACCTTAAGTTTTAAATTATTGCATTCTACTGCCGGAGTTTTCGCTGACAATCCGGCAGCCTTATTATGATTCACTGGCATTTGAATCCTCCTTATCGAAATTCAACATTTGTTCAGCAGAGATGCCGAGCGTCCCGGCAACAGCCTTGAACTCCCGGATTGCCTTGCGCATAATGGCTTTGCGCGCCTCGCCGATGACCTCTTCCTCACGGGTAACAAAAGTGCCTTGGCCCCGGTAGGTGACAATCAGCCCCACCCTCTCCAGCTCCTGGTAGGTTCTGGCGGCGGTAGTCGGATTAACTCCCCGTCCGGCGGCCAGCTCTCTGACTGAGGGCAGGCGCGAGCCGGGGGGGATAAGGCCGCTGACAATCCGTCCCTGTATGGCTTCGACAAATTGCTCGTAAATCGGAAGCGAGGGGTTGATTTGGAATTGCTCCGGCAAAAGCTCAATAGATGGGTCCATGGGGTCCTCCCCTCATAGTGGTGTTATTGGTGTATGGATACATGCCATACACTTGATGGATGAAGTGTACCACTACACACCATACAATATCAAGTGGAAAATCTCACATCCGTAAATCGCCTTTGTGAAGTTGGACAATAACGTATATAATTTGTATGTTTATTTAGTGTTTAATTTCATTTGCAGAAGCGAATATGAGAGGATGAGGAGTTTGGCTTCACCGTTTCCCAAAATTTCCAGATTTAGATTCTTGAAGCTTTCCCCGCCTCAGATACTGGTGTTAGGCTTTGCAGCTGTCATTCTGATCGGCACCCTGCTTCTGATGCTGCCCATTTCAAGTGCATCGGGTCACTCGCTAAGGTTCATTGATGCGTTGTTCACCGCAACGTCGGCTACCTGCGTGACCGGACTTGTGGTGGTAGACACGGGGACCTATTTCAGCGTTTTTGGTCAAATTACCATACTGGTGCTGATTCAAATTGGCGGCCTCGGATTCATGACGATGGCGACCTTATTCGCACTCTTGCTGAAACGCAAAATATCGCTGCGCGACCGGCTTATCCTTCAGGAAGCCATGAATCAGAGCTCGATGGAGGGCATTGTCCGGCTGATCCGCAAGGTGCTGCTCTATTCACTGGCTATTGAGGCAAGTTGTGCGGCCCTGCTAGCGCTGCGTTGGGCGGTGGATATGCCTTTTGGCCGCGCGTTGTATTATGGCATCTTTCATGCTGTCTCGATGTTTAACAATGCCGGGTTTGATATCTTCGGCGGCTACCGCAGCCTGACCGGATACGTCAATGATCCCACTGTGAATATCGTCGTCATGTTCCTTATTGTTTCCGGCGGTATCGGGTTTATCGTCATGTCGGATCTGATGGATTACCGTAAGAGCCGCAGGCTGCTGCTGCACACCAAGGTTGTCCTGTCGATGACGGCGGCGCTGATTCTAATTGGAACAGTAGTCATTTTTGTTTTCGAGTTCACCAACTCACGCACGCTGGGTCCGCTGAACCTTGGCGGCAAACTTTGGGCCTCCTTCTTTCAGTCGGTAACGCCGCGTACTGCCGGTGCCAATACGGTGGATATCGCCGGGTTGCGCCAGGCTTCGCAATTTTTCATCGTAATTCTGATGTTTATCGGGGCTTCCCCGGGCTCGACTGGCGGCGGGATTAAGACAACAACATTCACCCTGATGATCGGGGCGGTAGTTTCGATGCTGCGCGGACGCGAGGATATCGTGCTGTTCCGCTACCGGTTGGCGCAGGAGCGTGTGTTCAAGGCGCTGACAATTACGCTGCTTGCTTTACTGCTGATTGTTTCCGTATCGATGGTGTTGTCGACCACGGAAGAACGCCCCTTCCTGATGATTCTGTTCGAAACGACCTCGGCCTTCGCCACTGTGGGCCTCAGCATGGGATTGACACCGGAATTAACGGAAGCCGGCAAGATTCTGATCAGCCTGACCATGTTCGCCGGAAGGCTGGGTCTGCTGACCCTGGCGTATGCGCTTGGCCCGAAACAGGGTAAAGCATTGTATAAGTATCCGGAAGGCAAAATGATAATTGGATAAGGGGCTAAACGAATTATGAAACCACAGCAGTTTGTCGTAATCGGTCTCGGCCGTTTTGGCTCAAGCCTTGCGCTTGAACTGATGGCCATGGGCTATGAGGTGCTTGGGATTGACCATCAGGAGGACCGGGTTGAAGAGATGAGCGGCCGGCTGACCCATGCCGTAATGGCGGATGCTACAGATGAAGGAATTATGCGTTCGCTGGGGGTGCGTAATTTTGACTGCGGTATTGTGGCAATTGGAGATAACATGGAGCGCAGCATACTGGCGGCGATCCTGCTCAAGGAGCTTGGTGTAAAGCAGGTGGTTGGCAAAGCGATAACGATTCTTCACGGGCGGGCGTTGTCCAAGCTGGGGGTCGACCGGGTTATTTTCCCCGAGCGGGATATGGGTGTCCGTGTGGCACATCAGCTGGTGACGCCCAATCTTCTGGACTATATCGAAATCTCCAAGGATTATAAAATTGTCGAGCTGACCGTGCCTTCCTGCATGAATGGCAAAAGCCTCTCGGAGCTGAACACCCGGGCCAGATACGGCTGCAGCATCATTGCCCTGAACCGCGAGGACGGGATCATCGTCGCTCCTACCGCGCATGACCATGTGAATGAGGGTGATATTATGGTGGTCATTGGCTCCAATCAGAGTATTGAAGAGTTCGAGGACGGAGCTGTAAATGTGGATTAGTGCTATATGCCCGCCTGCATAGAATTATAAGAGGAATGCAAAAACGCCCGGATGCGTATCCGGGCGTTTTGCTATGTGAAAGCGAGGAAATGGTAGTGAATATCTGTGAATAGCCTGTAGTACATGTCTGGTGACAAATCCGCGCCTTTTTTTAACTCATCTAAGGTATCTCTTTGAATGTGATGTAGCAGTATATTTTTCTCGAACCTGTATCTAATCTACATACGAACGGGAGCGCGGCGGTAAATCAGCCAGCCGATTAGCACCAGTGCCAGAATAGCTGCCCAAAGCATGAGCGAGCTCTCGGCGGGAAGGGTTTCGGGGGAAAGCGGAAGCAGTCCGGACTCATCGGTGATCGGAAGAGAAGGCATCAGGTTTACGGCCAAATTTAGGAGTCCGACATAGAGAATTAAAGAGAAGATGCCTTTTATGGTTCCGAGCCGGTGAAAGCAGGCGATAATCACAAAGAGGGCAAGCGAAACGGCAATTAGGCCCACCGCAAATAAATACCAATGAAGCAGAAAAGGCTTGCCGCTGCTGATTTCCATGCCAAGGGAGGGCATTAAAGCTTTGCCGATTTCCGACAGCACAGTTTCCGCAAATGCGGCAGAAACGCAAAAGATTGCGGAGGCCAGAATTGTGCTGAAATAGAAGTTCTTGCGGGTTACACTAAATCCGCTCATCAGCGGAAACGTTAGATTGGCGTTCACTACCACATTGATTAAGGTGAATATCACAATCACATTGCGGCTGAGCCCGAAGATATTGTGCTCCGTTATGGTGACCAGTGAAGGCAGGAAGAGCTTCAACAGTAATTGTGCAGTGTTGACCAGCAATAGTACACAGAAGAGGATGATTGTGGCTCTGCGGTAATCCTTCAAATGGAATTTCGTCAAATTGCGTAAGCTCATAGGTTACCTCCTCCTTGGCCGTTGGCAGTATCTCTAAGTGTCATATACACGAACAGCTTTTGCAGGGGGATTGGAGACAGCTCCACACCTTGTTCCTGCAGTGTTCTGCGTTCAGTCGGATCTGTGAGGTCTTCCAATGCCAGCATAAGCTTGCCGCCCAGCCGTTCAGTGTGCAGGTTCCGAACATCCCCGGACAGCTTCTCAAGCACTGCGGCGGGGCCGGTAGCATAAGAAGCTTTGGCGGCAAATTCCTCCACGGGACCGTTGTAAGCGATGGTGCCTTTTTTGACATAAGCTATTTGTTCAAATAAATTTTCGGCCTCATCAATGAGATGGGTCGAAATCACGAAGGTGCGGGGATATTTGCCATAATCCTCAAGAAGTATCCGGTAAAAGATTTCCCGCATCGAGGCATCCAGCCCAAGGACAGGTTCATCCAGCAAGGTCATTGGAGCACGGCTTGCCAGTCCTTTGATGATTCCGGCCATTGATTGACCGCCGCGCGAAAGCTGTTTGTACTTCTTGCTGCCGCCAAGTTGGAATTTGTTCATCAGGTCTTCGGCCAGAGTTGCATCCCAATAGGGATAGAACAGTGAGGCATAACTATAGATTTGCTTAAGAGAGTACTCGTTCCAGGACCGTTCATAGGTCTTAACCATACAGATACTGCTTAGAACTGAAGGGTTTTCATGTACCGGCATGCCGCCGTAGGTAATAGTTCCGCTGTCTGGAAACAACAGGCCGGCGATTAGTGCAAGTAAAGTGGTTTTGCCGCTTCCATTGGCACCAATAAGTCCGTGAATCGTCTCCGGTTTCAATATAAGCGAAGCATCTTGTACCCCCTGGCCTCCGTGGAAGATCTTTCTGACATGATTCAGCTCAAGCTCTGCCTCGGGCAGTGCTGCCTTCGCCTCAATCGTCTTCCTGGTGATCATCATCGGTTCTCATCCCCCTTGCGGATCATTTCAGACAGTTGCCCAGCCGTAATGCCGAGCTTGCCGGCTTCACGGATCATGGCCACCACATACTGCTCATAAAACTGCTGCCTGCGCTTATCCGTCAAGTCCGCACGCGCACCTGCTGCCACAAACATCCCAATTCCCCTCTTCTTGTACAATATTCCTTGCTCCACGAGCAGATTCACGCCTTTGGCCGCTGTCGCCGGATTGATGCCATAAAACGAAGCGAACTGATTCGTGGAAGGCACCTGAGATTCTTCCGGTATGGTTCCATCTATGATGTCATTTTCTATACGCTCTGCGATCTGTACGAATATTGGCCGGGTGTCATCCATTTGAAATCCCAATGCTTCACCACCTAACTGGTTAATTACTCATGTAACTAACTTAGGGGAAATTAGATCCAGTGTCAAGGGGGGCCGGCTATAGCACCTTCAATTTTCCTGATTTGTTTGAAAATTTTCCCTATACATATATTTAAAATGTTTTTTATAATGATAAAATAACAATAGCTGGGTTATCCGTTTTGAATTAAAATGTAAGCGGTAACAGTAAATACTGCTGCTGGTGCTGGTACTGGTGTGAATACCGGATTTGCCATGGAGTACGTCCACAGAAGTATTGTTCAATCTAAGTATCTACAGAAATCATAAGGGGAGTAAAAATGAAAAAAACACCGATGCTGCTGCAGCTGGCATTGATTCTATTCTGCGTTATGGCCATTCCGACAGCCATCCTGACGTGGTACAGCGGGGCACAGCTTTTACAGAACTCAGAGGAGGCCATCGGAGAATCCACACTCGCCGGGCTGAATGCCAACCGCAAGCTGAACGAGAGCGCGCTCGCTAACCTGGCGCAGGATACGGCACGTTCGGCTGCAACTAACGTTTTTGACCGCATTCGTAATTTCGAGACGTTCGAAGAACTCAACTCCAATTACAATAACGTGAGCAGCGCGCTGACTGTGATGAAGGAGTTGATGAATTTGAACCGCCGGGTAGATGGGACGGAATCCTCCTACTTCTACTTGAATGATTCAGATTATGTTATTTCTACCGACAACGGGATCACGAAGCTGGAGCGGTATGAGTCGATCAGCTGGACAACAGAAGCCCTTGAGGGGCGGAGAGGGATCAGCGGCGTATGGGTTCCCCGCAAGCTGGACTCGGGCGTCAATGTTGTATCGTACGTGTATCCTCTCAATCGTCTGTCTTCCACCACGCACGGATTAATCATCGTTAACATAAGCGAGAGCCAGATCGGTAAATATTTGCATGAAACAGAAGTCGGAGACAGCAACCACCTGCTTCTGGCATCGGACGGCACAATAATATCATACAAGGACAAGTCGAAGCTGCTTACTGACGGTTATGAGCTGCCATTTATCCGGGATATGCTGACTCAGAAACCGAGTGAAGGTTATACATTCCGTGAGCTTGATGGCAAACGGATGGTTTACGCCTGGAGCCGCTCTTCATTGTCCGGATGGTGGAATGTAAGCTGGAGCTCTATGGATGAGCTGATGGCCAAATCACGTGATATGCAGGGGAATATCATTTTGCTTACGGGTGCTATTATATTGCTGGGAACAGTTATGGCTGTCGTTCTCGCGACTTGGCTGTCCAGACCGGTGAGGCAGCTGGTGCGGACGATACGCTCCAAAAGTGATTTGGGTGTGGTGAATAAGAATGAGCTTGCCTTCCTGGATATGGCGTTCAAACGAATGCAGGAGGAAGAGGATAGTCTGTTCCAGCTCCTGCAGGAGCGTGAGCAGGATACCCGCAGTCTCGCCGTTCACCGTCTTTTGCGCGGAGAGATTCCGCCCCGGATCACGGAGGTTTTTCCGGAGGCGTGTTACAGAATCGCCGTTGTCTCCATCGACCAGTATAGAGTATATGTGGGCAATACCAATGTGGAGACACGCAGCTACCACCGGTATCTGCTTAACACGAAGTTTGAAAGCTTCTTTCCAGAGGGAATTCTGGCCCGTTCTGTCTATCATAACGACGGCTGTATTGTGATTGTGATGAACTTTGCTCCGGGTGAGGATGAGCGTAGCAGCAGCCTGATCCATCAGGCGCTGGAAAAGGTCGGGGATCAGTCGCTTGCGCTGCTGGAGCATTCGGTCACGATCGGATTAAGTAATTTGGCTGATGCACCCGAAATGGTTGCCCGGCGGTTGTTTGAAGCGATGGAATTGATTAAGCAGCGGATGATAAATGGTGCCGGCAGCATCATGTACTGGGAGGATGAGGGGGAGAACAGCCGTAAATATATCGACTTCGACTGCAGTGAGCGACGGATTCTCAATTTCCTGGACGCCGGCAACCTGGACGGGATTTTCAAAGAGCTTCAGAGCATCCGCTGTCAGATCAGCTCGGAAGAGAATATTTCCTATGATAATATCATGTTCATTTATCACCAGCTGATAGGTGCGACCATCAAGCATCTTCGCGAGAATCATATCGGTACCGGAAGAATGATTATGGGCAAAGGCAACATATACACCATTCTGGCTGCGATGGATACGCTTGATGAGCTTGAAGAGTATTTACATGAAATTTTCCGTGAAATCGTACAGAGTCTGGACCGTAGCACGGGTGAAACCAATCATGGAGAACGGATCATTCAATATTTGAAGGAAAATTACCGTGAAGAAATTGTATTTGAGGATATGGCTAAAGAAATCGGCATTAGCTACTCTTATATGCGCAAGATCGTGTATGAGCTAACCGGAAACAGCATGATCGATTATCTTAATCAGCTGCGTATCGAGAAGGCCAAGGAACTGCTGCTGGATACCGACCTGACGATTAAGCAGATTGCAGCGGAGGTTGGCTATCATAATGTCCAGAGCTTCAACCGGTTTTTCCGCAAGTACGAAGGCATGCCGCCGAGCAGCTATAAGTCGGCCAAGAGCAAGAGCTCCTAGGAGCCTGCTCCTGGCCGGCAGCCGGTGGCTTTTTTTAATGTAAGCGTTTTATTTTTGGGAATACCTATCATAATTGATCATCAGGATGCTGCAGATGCCGCTAAAACCGCGGCCCGATCAAATTTGATGGGGATCATCAATACTCATGATTTTCAAAACCGGGCAAAGGGGATAGCATTGAACTCGAGCTGGTGAACACAACTGGCAAGGAGATAATTTGGTGAAGGAGGTGAAAGTTTGAAAATTGCAAGCGCTTCAAAAACAAATGAAACCGCCTTATTAAGAAACAAACAGGGACTCGGCTTCTTACAGCGTGACTGGCAGCTCTATTTACTATTATTAATTCCATTATCTTTTGTAATCGTATTCAAATACCTGCCGATGACAGGACTTGTGCTCGCTTTTAAAGACTACAAAATTGCAAGAGGGGTTTGGGGCAGTGAATGGGTGGGTTTTGAAGTATTTCGGGATATTTTCTCCAAACCAGACTTCACCCGTGCTGTCCGCAATACGCTGATGCTCAATATTCTTGATCTCGTATTCAGCTTCACGATGCCGATCGTACTGGCTCTGCTGCTGAATGAAGTCAAAAGCGTAAGGTTCAAACGCGTAAACCAAACCATGCTGTACTTGCCGCACTTCCTGTCCTGGGTCATTATCGGGGCGATCGCTTACCAGCTGCTTAGTCAAGGAAACGGTGTCGTCAATAATTTGATTGAGCTTATGGGCGGTAATCGTGTTCCGTTCCTCCAGGAAGATACGCATTGGCTGATCAGCTACCTGGCAATCGGTGTGTGGTCGAGCATGGGGTGGGGGACCATCATTTATTTAGCTGCCATTAGCGGGATTAACCCTGAGATGTATGAAGCAGCTACCGTTGATGGAGCAGGACGCTGGAGAAAGGTATGGAATATCACAGTTCCTTCCATCCGTGCAACCATTGTAACCTTGCTGATCATGAACCTGGGGAAGATAATGGAGGGCTCGTTCGAGCGTATATTCGTTCTGCAGAACAAGGCCACCACAGAGTACACAACGACCATACCGGTTCTGGTGTACCGTTGGGGGATCGAAAGCGGCAATTTCAGCCGGGCGACAGCGATAGGACTCTTCCAATCCGTCATCGGTATTCTTCTTGTAATAACGGCTGACCGCGTGGCTAAGAAGCTCGGCGAGGATGGAATATTATAGAAAGGAGAGAAACCATGAGAGCATTAACCGGCAACCCTGCCGCACCACGTAAAGGGCGTTTGGACATCTGGGAATTGCTGATCCGCCTCGTTCTGATCATTGCTTCGCTAGCGTGCTTGTTGCCGTTTCTTCATGTTGTGTCGAAATCCCTGAGCTCTGACTCTTTTGTTATTGCAAATAAGGTTTTTCTGTGGCCGCAGGGCTTCACCATAGAAGCGTACAAGAAAATCTTCGCGGATGCCAGTATACTCCGTTCACTGTACATCTCAGTTATAGTGACGGTGCTGTTCACCATTCTGGGGATGGTTCTGACCATCTGCGCCGCGTACCCGCTGTCCAGATCTCAGCTGAAGGGCCGTAGAGTAATCACCTTCATCTTTTTGTTCACGATGTACTTTAGTGGAGGAATCATCCCGGACTATATGAACATTAACAATCTGGGACTGATGGATACGATATGGTCACTGATTTTACCGTTGTCGTTCAGCGCCTTCAATCTGCTGATTATGAAGACTTCTCTAACGAGCGGTATTCCCGTAAGTCTGGAAGAATCTGCACGGATCGACGGTGCCGGACATTTTCGGATCCTGCTCAGCATCGTCATCCCGTTGTCCAAACCGATTATCGCGACACTCTCTCTCTTCTACGCGGTTGGACGCTGGAATATTTATCAGGATGCATTGTTCTATATCAAGCATGAGATCTCACTCCGGCCTCTGCAGCTCAAGCTGTATTATCTGGTCATTCAGGCCAGTGAAAGTTTCCAATTGGAAGCAACTCAGGTATCTCTTAGTAATCCGGAAGTATTAAAGGCATCAGTCGTAGTATTTGCAACCCTGCCCATTCTTTGCGTCTATCCCTTTGTTCAGAAATACTTCGTCCAGGGCGTTATGCTCGGAGCAGTCAAAGAGTAATCTTGTTTTCCAGAATAGTAATTCTACAGTCCGAAAATTTAAATGTGGGGGAATTGCGATGAACAAAAAAAGAGTTGTTTCGTTAATGATGGCATCTGTCATGACGGCGGGGATGCTGGCCGGGTGCTCCGGGGGAAATAACAATAATGAGAGTGCTGAGCCTAGCAGTTCTGCTGAGACGGCAGCAGCCAATAAACAGAGTGAAGGAAGCTATCCTGATTATACGAAGGGTTTTGAGAAGAAGGTTAGTCTGGATATCCCGGTTTATGAGCGGGCGTTCGAGGGCTGGAATGTAACCGACAACTATTATACCCGCTGGGTTCAAGCGGAATTCGGCGACAAATACAATATCGAAGTCAATTACGTGCCGATTACCCGTACCAGCGAAGTGACCGATTATGAGCAGCTGCTGGCGTCACATAAGGCCCCTGATATTATCTTCCACTACGATATGCCACAGGCACTTACGTATTACGGCGAGGATGTTATGCAGCCGCTGGACTATGCTGAAATCGAGAATTATGCACCGACATATTGGAAAAGTATGGGCGAAACGATCCAGCAATATGGTGTTGTAGACGATAAGAATACCTTCTTCTTCGCCGCACGTCCCGAAGCTGACAATTTCACATCCGTCATCCGCAAAGACTGGGTGGAGAAGGTTGGCATGAAGGTGGAAGATTTGACTTCACTTGAGAAGTACAATGAGATGCTGTTGAAATGGAAAGAGGCCGGCCTGGGAGTGACTGGCGGCAGCTTGCTTCAAAACAGTTTCAATTACAACTACGCCTTCCGCGATTGGCCCGTCGATCCGAAATACCGCGCGCTTTATTCAGATTTGAGCGTTGCTGATTTAACCAGCGCCGACACTGAGCGTTTCTTGCGTAATATGAACTATCAGTACAATAATGGCCTTATCGATAAGGAATTCTATCTGCGTAACGATGATAATAAGATTAAATCCGAATTCGTTGCCGGAAAAACAGGAAACTACGGATTCTACCTCACGAACAATACAGACGTCTTTGCTGCTACCCTGGCGAACAACCCGGATGCCGAATTTGCTGTAGTGCCGCCTTTTGCAGGTGTTCCTGAGGGGCTCAAGCCTCAAGGACGTGCTTACTGGCCGTTTGGCTTCATCATGGGTATCAACTATGAAACCTCGCCTGAGGAGCGCGCTGCAGTCTGGATGTATCTGGAATGGCTCAGCCAGCCGGAAAATCTGTTCAAGTTCCAGAACGGTGTTGAAGGCGAAAACTATACGCTTGATGCAGAAGGTATCGCTGTAAAAAAAGCAGATTATAAGGGCGAATCGGTCCTGGCACAGAACAATAACAAGGACTACTGGGGCCTCGTGACTGAAATCGCGCAATATCCGGAAGCTGACAAGACCCTCAAAGCGAATCTCCGCAACTGGGCACCGGCCGGCTACGAGAATCTCGCTGATGATATGGTGAAATACTACAACGAGGTTGCGGAATTCCGCACACCGGATGCCATGTTCACCGTTGTGCTTGAGAAGGTAAATGAGTATAAAGCCGATCTGAACTCACTCTTTCAGGATCTGTATGTGAAGTGTGCGCTTGCCCCGGAAGCTGAATTCGATGCGACCTATGAAGCAGCCAAGAAGACTTACCTGGAAGCAGGGTATCAGGAAATTCTCGATGAGAAGCAAGCGGCGATCGACGCTGGCAAGTTCCGTTAATTCCAGCATCTGCGGGCCTGTCTCGACAAGCTGGTGCTCAATATAACAGAATAACTGCCCGTGTACACGCAATCACCCGGCAGGCCGATCCATAGCGATATGGGGGCTTGCCGGGTGATTTGCGTATTATTCGTGTACGGGCAGGAATACTTCCTCTGTCACCTGCACGAGGCAGCGTGCCGCAGTGCTCAGGCTGCCGCTTCCCTGATAGATCAGACAGGTAGTCCGCTGGGTCTGCTCCAGTTCCTTAATATGGAGAGAGACCAGCCCGCCTCCGTTCAGCAGCTCCGGACGAAGGTACGACTTCGGCAGCAGCGCTGCTGCCTTGATCGTCGGCAGCAGCCGGACGATGGCTTCGAAGGAGTCGATCTCCATGCGTACATCCGGCTCAACGGCGCAGCGCTGGAACAGCTCATCGGTCATGCGGCGGTACCAGGTGCCCTTGGAGAAGAGAATCATCGGCAGCCGCGCGAGATGGTCCATTGTCAGCTTCGCCGGCAGAGTCAGCGGATGATGACTGGAGACGACCAGCCGCAGCTGGTCCTCGAACAGCGGGATGCAGCGCAGCCCCGGCTCCTGTATGGAGGAGGCGATAATGCCGACATCGCATTTGCCTTCGCTGACCGAGGAGACGATTTCATGTGTTTTTCCGGTAATCAGCTTCAGCTCGGCTGCCGGGTATTTCTCCGTGTACGCGTTCACAAGCGGCGGCAGTGTGGTCTGCAGTGTCGTCAGACTGGCGCCAAGTGTCACGAACTGCGGCTCACCCTCCCTGAACTTGGACAATGCCTCCAGAAATTTGGACCGTTGCTGACGCTGCTCCAGCGCATAAGTATAGGTGAGACGGCCAACCTCGGTCAGCTCCAGCCGTTTGCCGAACCGGTTGAACAGGGCGACGCCGAGCCGTTCCTCCAGCTTGGAGATTTTGCGGGAGAGAGCGGGCTGGGACAGATTAAGCTGGCGTGAAGCCCGGTTAAGGCTGGAATGCTCCACAACTGCAGCGAAAATATCCAAATCGTCGAACATAACAGAGGTCTCCTTTCATCCAACTTGTAGTAATGCTGATAACTTTATATCAGTGTCCCTGTAGTGAAAGTGATAAAAGGCATAGCCGCGATGGATGTCTCTTCTTAAAAAAGGCTGAAGGACCGGCGAAATCTTTAGAATCACTGTTCTAAATGAGAATTATTATCATATAAAAAATATTCTTATGCAATTATTGTATAACGTTTAATAATTAGATTGCAATTCCCTTATAAGAGAAAAAAGAGTAACATGAAAAGTGACACAGGATATTCACATATTGTGAATAATAAAGCAAAGTCCGGGAAAGCAATGGATAGTGGTGAAAATAGAGATTCAGGTGATGGTTTTAAACCTTAGTTCCCCTGTTTCAACTGTACTCCCGGCGGTGTATGCTCATTAATGAAAACGCTGTTTTTTATTCGGAAAGGGGACACTTTGCATGAGAGGATTTTATTCCAGAAAGATTCATTCCTTGCTCGGCATTATCCCGCTTGGGGGCTTTTTCCTTGAGCACATGCTGACGAATTTCGCGGCAGTGGAGGGTGGCGCTTCCGGTTTCACAGACAGTGTGCTATGGCTCAACAGCCTGCCGCTAGTCTTCTTCCTGGAATTGTTCGGCATATGGCTGCCGCTGCTGTACCACGGGGTTTATGGGCTATACATCGCCTATCAGTCCAAGCCAAACTTGAACCGGTACAATCTGGAAAGAAACTGGCGGTATACGCTGCAGCGTGTAAGTGGAGTCATCACTTTCGTGTTCATCGTCTGGCATGTGTTCGAAACCCGGTTCCAGGTGGCGCTCGGGAATGTGGAGCATGAGGAACTTGGCAGTGTAATGCATAATATCGTTACCCAGCCGCTTCTTCTAGCCGTGTATGTAATTGGGATTCTGGCGGCCTGCTTCCACTTTTCCAATGGCCTATGGTCATTCCTGATCAGCTGGGGGATTACCGTGGGGCCGCGTTCACAAAGAGTGTCCTCTATTCTTTGTCTCGGACTTTTCGTCCTTGTCAGTTTCATGTTCCTGCTGTCGCTGGTCACTTTCCGTGACAGTGAATTCCAGGCTACAGCCTCTGCGCTGCAATCCCTGCGGACTTTTATTTAAGAATAGTTGGCATATACTCCAGTGTGGAGCGAACTGCCATTTATGCAAATATCCACAAGGCTGATTTACAGCTGACATCATTACATGTTTGACAGCCTATGCTTCCGAGGCCGGTTTGAACGAAGCTTTTCAGGAAGTGTATGCTCACAAAACTAAAGCATATGCTTCCGAAGCCAGTTTTGTACGAGGCGGATACTCAGAAGTCTATGCTCACAAAACTTTAGGAGTGAACAATCATGGCATCAGCCGATATCATTATCGTGGGCGGCGGGCTGGCCGGCCTGATGGCTACCATCAAGGCGGCGGAATCCGGCGCACATGTGCATTTGTTCTCACTGGTTCCAGTCAAAAGATCGCACTCGGTCTGTGCGCAGGGCGGCATCAACGGCGCTGTAAATACGAAGGGCGAGGGGGATTCGCCCTGGGAGCATTTTGATGACACCGTCTACGGCGGTGACTTCCTGGCGAACCAGCCGCCGGTTAAGGCGATGTGTGAAGCCGCACCGGGCATCATCCATCTGATGGACCGGATGGGCGTAATGTTCAACCGTACCCCGGAGGGGCTGCTCGATTTCCGCCGGTTTGGCGGAACGAAACGGCACCGTACCGCTTTTGCCGGGGCTACAACCGGCCAGCAATTGCTGTATGCGCTGGATGAACAGGTTCGCCGCTGGGAAGCGGAAGGCCTGGTGACCAAGAGCGAGAACTGGGAATTCCTTTCCGTCGTCCTTGATGATGAGCGCGTCTGCCGCGGCATCAGCGCCCAGAACCTGAAGACGATGGAGATCCAGACCTTCCCTGCGGACGCGGTCATTCTGGCCAGCGGCGGTCCGGGAATCATTTTCGGCAAAACGACCAACTCCGTGATCAACACAGGGACGGCAGCCAGTGCTGTATATCAACAGGGTGTGCATTATGCCAACGGAGAATTCATCCAGATTCACCCGACCGCAATCCCCGGCGACGACAAGCTGCGGCTGATGTCGGAATCGGCACGCGGCGAAGGCGGACGTATCTGGACCTATAAGGACGGTAAGCCGTGGTACTTCCTGGAAGAGAAATACCCGTCTTACGGAAATCTGGTGCCGCGTGATATCGCAACCCGGGAAATCTTTAATGTCTGTGTGGACCAGGGGCTCGGGATCAACGGCGAGAACATGGTGTATCTGGATCTCTCCCACAAGGATCCTAAGGAGCTTGACGTCAAGCTGGGCGGCATTATTGAGATTTATGAGAAATTCATGGGCGATGATCCCCGTAAAATACCGATGAAAATCTTCCCAGCCGTGCATTACTCCATGGGCGGCATGTGGGTCGATTACAATCAGATGACCAACATTCCCGGCCTGTTCGCGGCAGGGGAATGCGAATACCAATACCACGGTGCGAACCGGCTCGGCGCGAACTCGCTGGTCTCGGCGATTTATGGCGGCATGGTCTCGGGGCCGAAGGCCGTTGAATATATTAAAGGCCTGAAGAAATCGGTGCAGGACATTTCTTCCACCGTGTTCGACAGCTTCCACAAGAAGCAGACGGACAAATACGAGTCCCTGCTGGCGATGTCCGGCACGGAGAACGCCTATGTGATTCATAAGGAACTGGGCGAATGGATGACCGCAAATATGACCGTTGTGCGTGACAACGTCAAGCTGGAAGCGACCATCGGCAAAATTAAAGAGCTCAAGGAGCGTTACCGCAACATCAACATGAATGATACTTCGCGCTGGAACAACCAGGGTGTGGCCTTCACCCGCCAGCTCTGGAACATGCTGGAGCTGTCCGAGGCGATGACACTCGGGGCGCTGCTGCGGAACGAAAGCCGCGGCGCGCACTACAAGCCGGAATTCCCGACACGCAACGACGAGGAGTTCCTGAAGACGACTAAAGCGACATGGAGCGCGGATGGCCCGCAGATCTCTTATGAAGCAGTAGATGTCTCACTGATTCCTCCGCGGGTACGGGATTATTCGAAGGACTAACCGGTTAAAGGTGCCGCTTGAATGAGCCCTGAACCTATGAGGAATATGGGAATTGGATTCAGGCTGGCTGAAGCCTACGGGAATAAGCAATTCTAGCCGGAGAAGTAATAAGAAATATAGCAGTTATGCACGAAGAAATACGTTGAAGTAATGCTCACCAAACTTTTAGGAGGTAACTGATATGGCGGAAACTGCTGCAGCTCCCAAAAACGTAAAGTTTATAATTACCCGCCAGGACGAGCCGGAGAGCTCACCGTATGTCGAGGAATTTGAGCTGGCCTACCGTCCGGGGATGAACGTGATCAGCGCTTTGATGGAAATCCAGCGTAATCCGGTTAACGCCAAGGGTGACGGTACGGTTCCGGTATGCTGGGATTCCAACTGTCTGGAGGAAGTGTGCGGTGCATGCTCCATGGTGATAAACGGCAAACCGCGCCAGGCCTGTGCGGCGCTGATTGACAATCTGGAGCAGCCGGTGCGCATCGAGCCGATGAAGACGTTCCCTGTGGTACGTGATCTGGTGATCGACCGCAGCCGGATGTTTAATGCGCTCAAACGCGTCAAGGCATGGATTCCGATTGACGGAACCTATGACTTGGGTCCGGGGCCGCGGATGGCGGAGAAGAAACGCCAGTGGGCCTACGAATTGTCTAAATGCATGACCTGCGGCGTCTGCCTGGAGGCTTGCCCCAATGTCAATGAGAAGACCAATTTCATCGGGCCGGCGGCCATTTCCCAGGTGCGCCTGTTCAACGCCCATCCTACGGGTGAGATGAACGCCGATGACCGTCTGGATGCGTTGATGGAAGACGGCGGCATCGACGGCTGCGGCAACTCGCAGAACTGTGTGCGGGCCTGCCCGAAAGGCATCCCGCTTACAACCTCCATCGCGGAGATCAACAAACAGACAACCAAGCATATGTTCAAGCGTTGGCTGGGAGTGTAAATTGTAAATTTACTCTTTTCCCCCTCCATTTTTGATTTACTGCTATCTATCTTTCCTGAGCCACTTTCGCGGTGCTATTTTGCCGCAGGGAGTGGCTTTTTCGCATTCAGTGGCTGCATATCCTGATGAAGCTCCAGAAGGAATCGGGAGGACGGGTGAGTGTTATTACTTCTGCATTCAGGGGCATAAGCACTTAAGGGTTGCCTGTTTCTTTTGGCGGTATAAATGGGTACATTTTTAGACAGTCCCTTCTTAACGAGCAGAAGGTGTATGAATAGCCAAACTCAAACAAATATAGATGGATATGTTATAATCTCCTTAGTTGAGCCAACACCAGGCAGTGGAGAATCGGGGAGGAATTACGTTGATTTGTAGGGAACAGGACGGAGTATTTGTAATGGTTAAGCAGCATGAGCACGGGCGGCTGGCCGGAGAATTTGCGCAATGGTTCAAGGAAGAACATGTACCCGAGGGAAACCGGCGTGCAGAGGTGCTGCGTGCGGTCAGCAACCATGACAGGGGCTGGATTGATCTCGATGAAACGCCTTTCTGGAATGATGCGGCAGGAGCACCTTACAGCTTCATAGATTTTCCCGTAGTGCCGAAGCTTACGTTCTACAAACGTGGACTTAATGAGATTGAAGCGGACACACCGTACGGTGCGCTGCTGTGCAGTCTGCATTTTGAACGGCTGATTGAGGTATCCGGGGAGGAATGTCCGGAGCTGAGCGCCTATCTTAAAGATGAGGAGGAGCGCAGGGCCCGCATCCACCGCGATCTCGAGAAAAACCAGCCGATCGGAGAAGGTGAGCTGTATTATGATGCCAGGCTACTGCAGTTTTCTGACGATCTCTCATTGTATCTGGCTCTGAATGAGCCGGGAAGCCCCAAATCGGAAGAACATCCGTGGTGGAAGGACGGCTTCTCCGGAAGTGAGGATTTCAGCTTTACGTCAGGACGTCTGATTTCGGCGGAATGGCAGGATGCATCCACACTAATGCTCGACCCTTTCCCGTTTACAAGGGATGTCGAGGTGGCAATGGTACTGCGTAAGGTCAGCAAGAAAGAAATCGCCAGCAAGGGAATTGCTGCTGCATACAGCTCTGCACCGGAAGAAGAATGCCGGATTACCGTCACCAGCAGGCCTAGGGCGGATTAATCAAACGGCACGGAAAGCGGACCACTCAGGAATGAATCAGCGGCTGCTTATCTTACCGCTACCAATTGCCCGTACCTTAGAACAGGAGTGTAATGGCTATGGCTTGGTGGGTATGGACCCTCAATATAGCAGTGATTATACTGCTGTCGTTTTGGTTTTTCCGGATGAAGCTGAGCTGGATGGGAAAAGGGGTTCTATTGGCCCCCGTTCTAATCTATGCGCTAATTTCGGTTGAGGATTTGCTGAACTGGATTGACCTGGGCTCCATCGTACCGGGCAACCGGGGATTAAGGGGACTGATTTTACTCTTTGCCCTGGCCTCGGTGCTTTTCTACATTCTGTTCATTTTTCATGAAATCAAGGAATCGAACAGCAAGGAAGTCAGGCTGCAGCAGACACTGGTCCGTATCAGTATTGCTGCTTTTACCTGCATTATTTTTTTTACAGTCGTATATACATCCATATATAAGCTATTTGGACAGTCCTCTTTTCAGGGCAAAGGAATAGGGGATGATCTGCTCAGCCAGCTGATTACCTTTCTATATTTCAGCGTGGCCACCTTTACGACTGTCGGCTATGGAGATGTGGCTCCGGTAGACAATACTTCGCGGCTCGTGGTCATCATGCAGATCAGCTTCAGCTTCATTACTGTAGCCTATGCCCTGTCCATGCTGGGCTTGTTCCGCAAGATTCTCGGCCCCGGTACGGAAGCAGAGGTTGAGGCGTCCATCGAGGTGAATATTGATGATGAAGTGGACAAAGCGGTAGAAGATGTAAAAGATGAGATCAAGTGAATTTAACAGTTAGCGGAGCGGATTGTATTGTATTTCAAGCTCCTGCAAGGAAGGAGGGTCTCCCTATGAATAAAAAAGCGTCCGGGGGTTCTCCCAATGATGGTCCACCTCTTGTTGCCGGCGGCGGTTACAACACTCCACTACCACCCGGGAAGGGCAGCGGCCGCAAAATTACCCGCCGCCAGTTCCTGACCCGCGGAGCGGCTACTATGTTTGGTGCCGCGCTGCTCGGCGGCGGATATGTGTGGCAGGGAGAACCCAACTGGCTTGATATCACGAGGCTGGAAATTCCGCTGAAGAATCTCCCTTCCGCGTTTGCCGGTACCCGGCTGGTTCATTTCAGTGATGTGCATCTGGGCTTCAACAAGGATGCTCATGATTTGGCCCGGCTGATTAAGCACATTGAGGCCGCAGAGCCGGATATCATTTGCTTTACCGGGGATATTGTAGACAGCTATGCAGAGGACCTGAAAGAATCCGTAGCGCTGCTCGCGGAACTTCATGCCCCGCTGGGGAAATATGCGATATTCGGCAACCATGATTATAAGAACACGGAATTGCTTGCGCAGCTGCTGCAGTCTGCCGGGTTCACATTGCTGAGGAATCAGTCATATCTTATCAAGCAAGGCGGTGCAGTGATGGCGGTTGCTGGCCTGGAAGACATGCTGCACAGCCGTCCCGATCCGGAAGCTGCACTCAAAGGCATCCCAAAGGGGACATGTACGGTGCTGATGATGCATGAGCCGGATTATGCTGACACGGCGGAAAATTATCCCTTCGATCTTCAGTTGTCGGGGCACAGCCATGGAGGGCAGATCCGTCTTCCTTTTGTTGGCGCAGCCTACACCCCATACGGGGCAGTTAAATACATAAGCGGACTGTATCATACAGAGAATAAAGCCATGCCGGTCTATGTTAACAGAGGCTTCGGCGAGACTTATATGCCGTTTCGCCTGTTATGCCGGCCGGAGCTTACTGTGATTACGCTGCGCCGGGCGTAAGTAGCAATATATTTGAAATTCCCAAATTAAGCTGCAAGGGAAGAGGAGTGCGAATGATCACTTACGAGTCTGCAGGATTCATGGCTCAGCAAGGAGCCGCAGTGGAACTCCGGACGATGTTGCCTGCCGAAGGTGACAGGCTTAAGATGCTGCTCTCTCACCCGGATGTGCAGCGCCACATTTTGCATCGCAGTACAGCGGGTTCACAGCCAGCCCATCTGGATCAACTGGTGAACCGTATGCTGTATCCCTACGATCCTTGCGCGCTGCATGTCGGGATCTATTGCAAAGATGCGCCGGAGCTGATCGGCACCGCCTCACTTCAGAGCTGGAACCGTCATGAAGGCAAAGCCGTACTAGGCTACATGCTCGATCCCGTATGGTGGGGGCAGGGCCTTGCTACAGAGGCCATTGGATTGTTGCTGGGCTACGGCATGCGGGAGCTTCGCTTGACCCATGTGGAGGGACGCTGCCGCGGTGATAACCTCAGGTCCGAACGGGTTATGCTCAAAAACGGTCTGACGCTGGAACGGATCATGCCAATGGCCGATGGCTCGGGCGATGTAATGAAAGTATTCACATTGTTACACAATTGAAATAATGCCGTTATCAAACTCTAACAGTGTCCGGTTAAACTAAGTACATGACCCCCTTTTGAAAATATAACTGCTGTTGGGACCCGATGATTCGGGTCCATTTTTTTTGTTCTGGTGCCAATCCATTGGGGAACCGGAAGCGGGGAGGGACTGGAAGCTCCCGCAGCTGTTAGTATATGATGGTTGTACAATTATAGAGATTTTAGGAGGATGTAATCTTGAATGAAGTGCTGAAGACATTAAACAATCACCGGTCTTTCCGGAAATACGCGCTGCAGCCTGTTGAGCCGGATAAGCTGCAGATGATTATTGAGGCCGCTCAATCGGCCCCATCCTGGGTGAACGGGCAGCAGGTCAGCATTATTGCTGTGCAGAATGAGCAGCGCAAGGCACAGCTTTCGGTCTTAAGCGGGAATCAGAAGCATGTGGCCGACGCCCCGGTATTTTTGATCTTCTGCATGGATTTTTACCGGGCCAAGCTGGCCGCCGAGCTGGAAGGGCAGCCCTTTGAGGCTGTGCACGATGTGGATGCGCTGCTGGTCGGTGCGGTGGATGTGGGAATCGCTTTGGAGAGTGCGGTTGCCGCTGCGGAATCCATGGGGCTGGGCATCATTCCTATCGGTGGAATCCGCCGCAATACTGGAGGCGTAATTGAATTGCTGGACTTGCCGGAGTATGTATTCCCGGTGGTCGGCTTATGCGTAGGATATCCTGCCGAGGAGCTGCCAAAGAAGCCGCGTCTTCCGCTGGGGGCGGTTTTTCACGAGGAGCGTTATAACCTTGATCAGAAGGGATTTATACAGGAGTACAATCAGGCGTACCGCGGGTATCTAAAAGCTCTTGAAATGACGGAGAGGGATTGGAGCGCTACGATCGCCCATTTCTACGCTCTTAATCCTCAGTATGGAGATGCGCAGCATACGCTGAAGAAGCAGGGGTTTACCTGTGATAATCTGCAGAAACCGGGAGAATAACAAAATGCACCGCAGCGTTAACGTAATGGATGTCATGCTGTCCATCGACCGTTGAGCACTGCGGTGCATTTTTTTGTAAAGTCACAGGGTGTCACTGCAGCGGAACTGTAATCTTCCCGCGCCGTTTGTAGTATACCCAGTGAGTGAACCCGATTTCTTTAAGGCGTGCAACCACAGCCTCCCGCTGGTCAGCAACCCGGGACGGCAGATGTGCATCAGAGCCAAAGGTGACTTCCACTCCGTAATGCAGTGCACGTGCCAGAATATCATCCGAGGGATACCAGCCGCCGCACAGCTTGGTGCATCCGGAGGTGTTGATCTCGATGGCGACGCCGCATTCGCCGATTACGCGCAGGCATTCGTCGGTTTCTGCAGGCGTAGAGATTTCCGCAAATTGCGGATAGTTTCCTTTCATGGCATCAATATGGCCAAGGATCTGAAACATGCCGGTACGCGCGGATTCGGAGATCAGCCGGTAGTATTCGGCTTTTGCCGCGGCTTTCTCCCGGCGGTCAAGTCCTTTCCAGCGCCCCTTATTAAAGATGCTTACACCCTTGACACTATGTACCGAGCCAATGATGTAATCAAAGGGATAAGCGGAAAGGGTTTGGCGGTAGAGTTCGGCATGTTCCGGGAAATAATCGGATTCAATACCGAGCAGCACATCAATTTTGCCTTCGTATTCTTTCTGCAGGGAGAGCACTTCTTCTACGTAATGGACAAGCTCCGATTTGGCCATGGCGATTTTGGGAAAGGCCTGCTCGGACGGACTGCCGAAATAAGGAGTGTGATCAGATATGCCGATGACGCCCAGACCGGCGTTGATGCCGGCTTCAATATAGTCCCTGATGCTTCCGTCGGCATGGCCACAGCGGAAATGGTGGGTGTGTAGGTCAAATTTCATGGATATATTTCTCCTTTAGGCCAAATTTTACGAAAACAGTTCATGAAGTATCGGACTTTGGGAACAGCTCCGACAGATGGATTCAAAGCTCTGCGAGGCTCTACTCCGAGCCGATAAATTGGGTTTCCGGCATGCCCTTTAGATCGCTTAAGAATTGCCTCATGGCCGAATTGACATATTTGCCGGACTTGGTAATGACACCTACGGGATGCGTGACCTCTAGTTCGATAATCGGCACGATTTTGAGTGTGCCGCTGCGGACCTCTGCTGTAACTGACTGTTTGGAGATAATGGCTGCGCCGAGATCAAGCTCGACCATCCGCTTAACCTCCTCGCTGCTGGTCAGCTCCATGATGACCTGCGGCTGGATGCCGTGTTTTGCGAACACCTCATCGGCGAATTTGCGGCCGACCGTGTCGGGAGACAGGAGGATGAGCGGTGTTTTACCCAGGGCTTCAATCCCGGCCGATTTGACCTGGGCCAAAGGATGCCTTGGGGAAACAACCAGTTCAAAAGTATCATAATACAGCACAGAAGTGGTCATGGCAGGACTCCGTCCAATCAGATAACCGATGCCGACATCGACCAGGCCGTTTTCGACATGCTGATAGATTTGTGATGAAGACATCGAGGAAATCGAAGTTTTGATATGCGGAAACTGGTCTTGAAAATAGGACAGGATACGCGGCAGGATTTGAATGGCAATGGAGGTGGTCGTTCCGAGAATAATATGCCCTTGGGGATTCTCATCAAGATCCGCAAGGCGCTGCTTAAGCTCTTCGACAATACTCACGATCTGCTCTGCATGCGTAAGGAACACTTTGCCTCTGTCCGTCAAGGTAACGGGCTGGTTACGGTCAACGAGCTGAGTCTTGAACTCTTCTTCCAGACTTTTGATTTGTGCCGAAACTGCAGGCTGGGTCAGGTTAAGCAACTCACCTGCCTTGCGGAAGCTCATCGTTTTGGAGATCGTAATCAGCGTTTCGAGCTGGCTGATGTTCATGGACTTGCCCCCCTTTTTGACTACCGGATAATGCTGCCGCTTCGCCCTGTAATGGGAACAACGGACGATTTTCCCGGGACGGCATAGCTGATTGGTGCCTGATCAATAAGACTTTTATAGGTGCTCGGGTCTCCGCAATAATGCAGGAATTCACTTCGGTCCATAGCCGGATTGAATGTGGATATGCAGTTATATCTTACGCCGGTTGTTGGCATTTGATTAAATTATAGGAGATTCCTTCCGGCAGAGCAATGTTGCCAGGCAAACTATCTTGTGATTTCCTTAGACACCCCCATTAATTTTTGGTGAATAATGCCGATATATGAAGTATAATTATAAATTATTGAATAGGACTTTCGGTATATGACTAAAGACTGGTAGAGGGGGGACACATCTTAATGAAAGCAGAAGTAATTAATCCGTTTTTAGAGTCTGCACGCATTGTAATTGAGCAGGTTATACAAGTCTCGCCATCCACCGGTAATCTGGGCATTAAGGATATTGAACTTATCGATAATCATATATGGATTCAAGTGGGTATGACGGGTCAATTAAGCGGAAATATTATCTTTGGGATTGCAGAGCAGGTTGCACTGAAAATGGTATCGGCCATGATGGGCGGTTACGTGATTACAGAGATGGACGAGATGGGGCAGAGCGCGATTTCGGAACTGGGCAACATGATCAGCGGAAATGCCAGTACGATTCTTTCCAACCAAGGTGTAACTGTGGATATTACTCCGCCCAAGCTAATGAAGAGTGAGGGTATGTCTGTACTGCCGCGCAGAGCACTGAGCATCCCGCTCTTGATGGAAGGCATCGGGGAACTTGATATCCAAGTGATGATCTCTTAGGCGGACAATTGGGAGCTGAAGATTTTCATGCAACTTAAAGACAAGATTGTTGTTATAACAGGGGCTTCAAGCGGGATCGGGGCGCTGACAGCGCAAATGCTCAGCAAGCGTGGGGCTGTCCCTATTCTTCTGGCCCGTTCGGAAGATAAACTGAAAGAAACGGCGGCCGGTATTCCGGGCGTTTTTGGACTGTACACCTGCGATGTCAGAGATGAGGCGGAAGTGAAGCGGACCTTTGGCGAAATTCTGGCGGTGTACGGCAGGATCGATATCCTGCTCAACAACGCCGGATACGGCAAATTCGCCGGTTTTACCGAGATGGAACCCCAGGAATTCGATGATATGATGGATGTAAACTATATGGGCATTGTACGTTGTACGAAGGCTGTAGTTCCGCATATGCTGCAGCGGGGAAGCGGGCAGATTGTTAATGTGGCTTCCATGGCCGGCAAGATTGGTACAGCCCGTGCCGTTGCTTACACAGCAACCAAACATGCGGTTCTCGGTTTCACGAATGCGCTTCGCCAGGAACTCCGGAAGAGCGGGATTATCGTTTCGGCGGTGAACCCGGGGCCGATTGCCACCGACTTTTTCAAAACGGCTGATCCATCAGGCAAATACGAGAAAAGTGTAGCCCGGATGATGATGACACCACAACATGTGTCCTCCAAGATCGTCAAGCTGATGGAGAAAGGCAAAGAGGAAGTAGACCTGCCCGGTCTGGCGGGCTTCGGCATCCGGCTGTATGCTTTGTTTCCACGGCTGGCGGATAAGCTGACCTATAACGTTATGAACAGAAAATAAAGGTTTCATCAGCGGGTGTCTGTCGTCATTCTGCAGGGCGGCAGTCATTTTTGCAGGTCTAGCCTGCGCTAATTACAGCTTATCCTTGCATAGACGGCCTTCCATTTGGTGGAGAGGCCTTTTTGGCATATAATGAAGATATTAACTTAAGCGAAAAGGATGAATTACAATTATGAATAAAGCTTCTTTTGCGGCCATCGGCATCCAGGAGGACCTTGTTGCCAGATTGTCGGAATTCGGCATTACTGATCCATCTCCGGTACAGGAGCAGACGATCCCGCTTCTGCTGGAGGGGAGGGATGTGCTGGCTGCTTCCCAGACAGGTACCGGCAAAACCTTGGCGTACCTGCTGCCGCTGATTCAAGGGATTAACCCGGAGCACCGGGTAGTCCAAAAGCTGGTGCTGGCACCAACCCAGGAGCTGGCGATGCAAATCCTCCGTGAGGCCGAGCGCTATGGGTCCCACCGGGGGATTAAGGCGATGGGCCTGATCGGCGGAGCGGCGATCAAACGCCAGATTGACAAGCTGCGCGAGCATCCCCAGCTCGTAGTGGGCACTCCTGGACGCGTACGGGAACTGATCGGCCTCCGCAAGCTGAAAATGCATGAGGTCAGCACGATCATCATCGATGAGGCGGACCAGATGTTCCAGCTCAGCGGAGCCGGTGAAGTGGCGAAGATCGTCAGCAGCGCGCTGCGCACGCGCCAATTGGTCATGCTGTCTGCAACCATCGGACCGGAGACCCAGGCGCTAGCTGCACGGGAGATGAAGAACCCGGCTGAGGTCGGCATTGATCCCGGAGTGATGACGGCACAGAGCCTTGAGCATCACTATGTGGTGGCTGAGGAACGGAACAAGATTGATATGCTGCGCCGGGTCATCCGCCATTACAACCCGCAGCGGGCGATAGTGTTCGTGAATGCTACCGAGGACATTGCCGAGGTGGAAGCAAAGCTGAACCATCTTGGGCTTACGGCGGCGGCGATCTATGGGGATGCGGATAAGGTGACACGCAGCAATGTGCTTACCCGGTTCCGTGACGGCAAGTTCCGTGTGCTGGTGGCGAGCGATGTGGCGGCCCGTGGCCTGGATATCGAGAATCTGACGCTGGTAGTGAGCTTTGATCCGGCGTTTGACTCGGAGCATTATGTGCACCGGGCAGGGCGTACGGGACGTATGGGACGCCGCGGACTGTCGGTCTCCATTGTAACGGAGCAGCAGACGTTCATTATGCGCAAATTCGCCCGAGAGCTGAATATCACGCTTGAGGAGAAGGAAATGGTCGCCGGCAAGGTTATGGCGGCTGATGAAGCCCGCAGCCCGCTGGGCGGCGGCGAACGCGGGCGCGGGGAAAGTGCCACCCCGCGCAAGGAAGGCGCCGCACCGCGCAGCGGCAAGCCGCCTGTACGGACATCGGCTGTGCAGGCCGATGCGGCCATCAAACCGGCCTTGCCGCGGCAGGGCCAGGCGGGAACTGCCGCAGGCGGAGAAATGCGGCGCGAAGGGCACCACGGTACGGGCCCGGCTGCAGGCGGGCGCGGCGGTTCAGCTCCTGCGGGTAAACCGCGCAGCAGCAGTGCGGAACGTGAGAAGAACCGCAAGAACAAGGGAGCCCCGAAATGGCTCAAGAACAAAACCCCGAGAGGTGACGGTCAATGAATACAGCCCCCGTACTCGAGATTACGGGCTTAAGTGGTGGGTATAGCCTGAACAAGCCGGTGCTTCATGATATCGGCCTTCAGGTGCAGCCCGGTGAAATGGTTGGACTGATCGGTTTGAACGGAGCCGGAAAAAGTACGACAATGAAACATATCCTCGGCCTGATGTCGCCCCATAAAGGTGAAATTACCGTGAAGGGCAAAACCCGCAGTGCTGACCCGGAGGGGTATCACAGCGCATTGTCATTTGTGCCGGAATCTCCTCTGCTTTACGAGGAAATGACGGTCCGCGAGCATGTTGAATTCACTGCCAGAGCCTACAGCGTGGAGCGCAGCGACTATGAATCCCGCAGCGGGCAGCTGGCCGCACTCTTTAATATGGAGGACAAGATGGATACATTGTCCTCCCATTTATCCAAAGGCATGAAGCAGAAAGTGATGATTATGTGCGCTTTCGTGGCACGTCCGGCACTGTATGTCATTGATGAGCCCTTTCTTGGCCTGGATCCGCTGGGCATCCGCTCTCTGCTCGACTTCATGCTGGATTTGAAAAAAACGGGGGCGTCGATCCTGCTGAGCTCCCATATCCTTTCCACAATCGAGAACTACTGCGACCGCTTTATCGTGCTGCACCGCGGCAAGGTTATTGCCGAAGGCACGCTTGCAGAGATGACCGCAGCTGCAGGGCTGCAGGGCTTGAACTTGGAGCAGCTGTTCTACGAATTGGTTCAGGGAGGGAAATGATATGGATTTAAAGGAGCTGCGCCGGCAGCGGCGCAGCCGGTTTATGGGAAGCATGCTGCCTTATGTGGGGTATGTCATTAAGAGCGGTGTAGCGATGCTCTTGCTTCTGCTGCTGATTGTCTTCTCGGCCTGGTATACTTCGCTGCTTCGGGATACTCCGTCAGGGATTCCGATCCGCTGGGTTATGCTGGTCCTGCTGCTGCCTGCGGCAGTGCACAGCAGCTTCCGGACGTATCTGCAGAGTCCGGATACTATATTTCTGCTTCCGCAGGGACACCGGATGAAGGAATATTTTGCCCGTAGCTGGGTAAGCGGTAATGTGTGGAAAATTGTGCGCCTGCTGTTTGTACTGATCACCGTCTGGCCCTTGTACATACGTACGGATGAATCGCCTAGGAGTCTATTTGCTACCGTCCTCATTCTGATTCTGGTGAAATTGCTGTCCAGCTACGGGCTATGGCGGGAAACCGCAATGATATCCCGCCCGGCCGCAGCGGCCTACAACCTGCTGCGCTGGGCAGTAGGCGGATTAATGATTGCGGCATGGCTGTGGCAGCCGTCTCTCCGGGCCCTGATCTTCATATTGATCCTGGCGGCGGCATATTTGGCTGCATGCTCTGTTCCCGGACGGCATTCCGTTCCCTGGGAGCGTCTGATTGCCATGGAGAAGAACCAGGGGTCGAGGGCCTTGATGATTCTCGGCTGGTTCGTGGATGTGCCGGGACGTGAGCAGCGGGTATACGCCCGGCGTTACCTGTCACGCTGGGGGAGCGGTATCGAATGGCGGAGTAACGCTGCTTACCGCTTCCTGCTGACCAAAAGCTTTGCCCGGGGCGATGTCTTCGCCATTGTGATGCGGATCGCTGTCCTGGCGTTGCTGCTGGTCTGGTGGAATCGCGGCAGCTATGTGGGAAGCGGCATTTACTTGTTCTTCCTGTTCATCATGGGCATTCAGCTGTCGGCTTTGCGCAAGCTGCATAGCGAGTCGTTCTGGCTGTCGGTGTATCCTCTGCCAGAGGGCAGCAAGGGTGAAAGCACGAACCAGTTCATCTTCCGCGCCCTTTTGCTGCTAGCCTTGCTGACCGGCCTGCCATTTCTGGCCACAGCGGGTGAACGTCCGCTGCCTGTTCTAGGCACCTTCCTTGCCGGAGTGCTATTGGCCTACGTGTTCAAGGAATACTTGAAGCGCAAAGAGGCCGCGGTGGACGAGGATTTCTAACTTTTGGTGAGACCCGAGTGGAATGCCGGCAGGCCTGTATTCTGCTCCAAGCACAAAGACGCCTTGATAAGAGCGGATGCTCCCGTCAAGGCGTCTTTGTTTATATGTTTCACGCTATAAATTATCCTTCTATTTCTCGCTGAAACGGATACCGTCCTTTTGAGGACGGCAAAGCCGTTTCCACTTGTGATTAGCAGAATAGGGAATGCTGCCACGCGGGAACGGGAGAGAGCCCGAGGCTCCCTCCCGGGAGAGTCATTCCCGGTTAGACAAAGAGTGAACGGCTGATGATAACCAGCAGGATAAAAAGAACTAAAATTGCACCTGTGCTGGTAAATCCAGGGTATCCGTATCCGCCTCTTACTTCTTCGCTCATGTTCATTCCCCTTTCGAATGTGTTTGCTGTACTTGAGTACATCGTATTGTATGTGCGGATAGATTAACGTGTATAGGCCAATGTCGCAGGGAAAGCCAAAAAAAATCAGCTCCGGGTACCCGGAGCTGATTTCGAGATCAATGGTTTTGGGGTCAGGCTTTTTCCAAATCGCGGATTCCCGCATAAACCAGGTCGAACAAATCTTCAAGCTGCTCCTCTTCAATACAGGAGAAGGCGATGCGCAGATCGGTTTCGCCCAGGGCGATTGTGCCCAGGCCATAATTGTGGATCAGATGCAGCCGCAGGTCTTCAGCTGATACAGTGTGCAGCTTCAGACACATAAAGTAGCCGGAGTTGAAAGGATAATACGTCCATACGTCATCGCCGTATTTCCCGCTGTCCAGCAGCGCCTTCACTTTGTTGGCACGGCCTTTCATGATCTGGAACTTTTCTTCCTTCTGTTCGGCGAACTGCGGGGCCTTCAGTGCATCCAGCACAAACGTCTGAGACGGGTGTGCACCGCTGGAAATAGTGGCGCGGATAATGCCGAGCGTTTTCTGTTCCAGTGCTGCAAGCAGCTCCTTGTTCTCGGAAGCGTAAGTGATGAAGCCGACGCGGAAGCCCCAGACAAATTCCTCTTTGGTGGCCCCGTCAATCTTGACGGCCAGCACGCGCGGATGGAGATTGGCCAGACGGCCGAACAACGATTCCTTGAGAGAATCCTCGAAGAAAAGTCCGAAATACGCGTCATCGCTGACGACTACGACATTGATGCCTTCCTCGGCAGCGCGCAGAATCGCGGCAACGATGGCTTCTCCTTCTTTTAGGCCGGGAGTATAGCCTGTAGGGTTATTAGGGAAGTTGAGCAGGACAATAGCTTTGCCGCGTCCCTTCTGGGCGAGCAGCGCTTCCAGCAGTCCTTCACTATTGAATTTCATATCTTCAGTGAAAAGCGGATAGTTGACGATTTCGCTGAGCCGGCGGATGCCGAAGGTCAGCTCGTAATTCTCCCAGTTCTTGTCCGGATAGATGATGGCATCGCCTTGTTCTGCGAACAGATCGGCAACTATGCTGAGCCCGTGCGTCAGGGCATTGGTAACGATAGGGTTGCCGAAGGATTTGTCTTCGAGCGATGGATTTTCACGGAGCATTTTTTCCCGCCATACAGTTCGCAGCTCTGGTTTGCCTGCAGGAGGAGCATAGCCGTACAAGTCTTTGGGACTGTAAGCAGAGAGCTTATCCTGAATGACACCAAGGTGCATAGGCATGCCATTCTCGGTAGCAATACCGATGGTTGCATTGTATTTCTTGGCGTGAGCTGTTGCTTCTGCGGATTGGCTCAGGATGCCCTCTTTAGGAAAATAGATCGCCTTGCCAAGATCGGAGAGCATATCGTACACATGTTCATTGCCTGCCTTGATGCTTTCGTTTAATTGTCCAGCCAGTGGATTCATCAGTTTCATCCTTCCGGTATTCTTCTGGGATATATACGTTAACATTGCCTAACATTATATCACCGTGATTCCCTGCCGTCACTGATGAAATTGACGCCTGACATCCTTCTGGGCAAGAAACAGAAATCACCGGGGAAACAGCAGAATCCGGTTCTTCCCAGCCAGCCTCTCTTCAAACTGGAAGATCTCTGGGGAAGCAGCGGATTTAGTAATGAAAGTAGGGTAAAGTAGGGCCCCTAAAAGCCCGCAGCGGGTTCGTTTACTCGAGGGACGGACTCAGGAGACTCTATGGAGAGTAGAAACCCTGTTTATTCTCTTTTGCGGACCCAGACGGCCTTATCTGCTCTGCATTCTATCTAAAGGCGGCCATCAGGGGAAAATAACTGCGCTGGAGTCCGTTTTCCTGCTTTAACAGGCTAAAAGCTCAAAATAGGTGCAACTCGGTCCGTTTGTACTCAGATCAAGGAATACACTTCCCGGACGCACACACGTCTTCGGAAGAAGAGCGAAGTCTCTGAAACACCGAGACATATGCCTCCGCCGAAAAAACTGCCTATTAGCGAAATGCCTTTCTCCGCCTGTGATCAGAAAATGGTATTGTACCCATGATTCCTTGGGTATACAGCAGTAGGTTTTGGCGGGAAAGCGGTTCGAAGACATGTCCTAGTTCAACTTTTAAAGTTTCTTGCGGTTAACCGGTTTAGGTGCTTTTTTTACGAGTTTGGTCGGTAATGCCGTCAGGACATTTTTTCGCTTAGCTTTTCTTAGGGTGCTGCTTGTAATAAGGTTGATTGTAAAGTTAACAACGCCCTCTTCTATATTAATTCTTCTAAATCTGAGTCTTCTGCAATTAGCGCATAAGCTTCCGGGTACATCCCGGCTCCAACATCCATTGTGGCCATTATTAGGAACATCTATAGGAAAACTACCTGACCATACAAGAGTTCTTGACACATTCTCAGCATAATAATAAAATGTGCTCCCCCCTACCCTACCACTAACAACTCGTCTCGTTTGACCAGGCTCCAAACGATACCAGGCAGCCAATATACCTCTCTCTCCTATTATGGGTATCCCGCATCTATTCATATCGGGAAAATAAATCGCCACACGCAGAGCAGAATTGGTGCTATTGTGAAAAAAAAGACTCATTTTTCTCCCTCCTCCTCTTAATGGCTGTACCACAATCCACTATATGCAAAAGATTGCTGACGGGAGTGGACAAAGATGAAGGAGTATTTTCATATAAAAATAGCTCTTAAGAAATTTCGATTACTTAAGTCAGCTATGGTGGGGGCAGTATTTTTTCATCATTTCTATCGTTTCAGCATCGCGTTCTCCGTTTCTCTCCGCCAGACCCCGGGTGATGCCGGCCCGTTCCTCTTCTTTCAGATTCTGTCCAAACTTAAATTTGGCTGTCAGCTCATCCGGAACAATTCGTACGACCGCAACACCCTTCAGCCGCGAGCGGTATTTCGGATCTTCGGCATCAATAGGATCAAAGCCGCCCTCGGGCTGCAGCTTGTTCATAAACCGGGACAATACAGCAGCCTTCTCGGCGGACGCCTCCACAAGTTCTGCCACTCCATAAGCAGTTACGCTTTTAAAATAGGCCGTGGCAGGGCAAGCGAGATGGGGATCGCTGAAATAAGAGGGGATTAGCGCGTATTCGTCGGCAACGGTAAAGCAGACCCGCGCCTGCTGGCGGATGCTCTCCATTTTGCCTCCGGCATGACTGCCGTGGAAATAGAAGCAGCCCTCCATATAGACGAAATTCAGCGGAGTGACCCGCGGCTGTCCCTGTTCATCGCTTGTACCGAGAAAACCAAAGCTCATTTCTTGCAAAAATTGGGCCACTTCTTCTTCCTGCTCTATCTTAAATTCTTTTCTGCGCATAATACACGTCCTTTTCATCATAGTGGCGGAGTACTTACCTTGAGTAATTGTTTACTTAGAATAGTTGATAAATTGACAATGAAAAAGGACCGGTTTAGAGTTATTTTATTAGTCCACTTTTGAGGAAAGGGTGGGGAGATGAATTTCACACTGCCATATGACCAGTACCTGGCCATCCACCGTTATAAATATCTGGCGTTATATCATGCGCTCCGGGCAGCGATCCTGGAGGGGATACTTCCCGGGGGGACAAGGCTGCCGTCAACAAGACGGCTTGCCGAGCTGTATCTTGTGTCGCGCGGTTCAGCATCACAGGTATATGACATGCTGCTGGCTGACGGTTACATCAAGACTGAGAAGGGCCGGGGTACCTTTGTTTCAGATGACAGCTTTTTTCCTGCTGCCGGGGGAGAGCCGGTATACAGGGAGGATTCAACCGATCATCAGGTGGTTGATTCACCAAGGGCCGGTGCTGGATTCAATCCGGCCGGTGAGGAAATTCGCACACCTGATCGGGAATTCCTTGAACCTGGAGCGGTCCCGCTTTCCTCTTGGGGTGAGCGCCTGATGGATCGCCAAGTTTCCATCTACGGGCAGGCTGGTGAAGATGCCATCAGCTTTCGCAGCAGTGGCATGCGGATCGAGCATTTTCCTTACGGCGAGTGGCGGAGCGCACTGAATTATGCCGGAGGCAAGGGAGGCGGGATGCTGGAGGGCTATTGTCCGCCGCAAGGGGAGGAGAGCCTGCGGCGGGCAATAGCTGCCCATTTGCGGATTACCCGGGGAATCCGAGCCGATGCGGAGCAGATCGTGCTGTTCAGCGGCTCGATGCAGGGCATTGTACTTCTGGTGCAGCTGCTGCTGGAACCGGGGGAAACTGCCGTTGTGGAAGATCCCGGATTTCATGGCATCCGCCGGGCAGTGGAGATTGGCGGCGGTAAGCTGCTGCCGGGACGGGTTGACGAGAGCGGGCTTGTGCCCGAGGATTGGGCAGCCCGGCTGCTGTTTGTGACGCCGAGCCGCCAATTTCCCACCGGAGCGGTACTGCCGCTCGACCGGCGGCGCAGCTTACTGGAATGGGCCCGGCGGCAGGAGGCGGTCATTGTCGAGGATGATTATGACAGCGAGTTCCGCTGGGGCGGCCGGCCGATTGAACCGCTGAAGGCGCTCGACCGGGAGGACCGGGTGGTGTATATCGGCTCCTTCTCTAACAGCGTGTTCTCCGGGCTACGGCTCGGGTTCGCCGTGCTGCCGCCTTCGCTGGTGGGTCCTGTGACAGCGGCCAAGGCGCTATATGAACCGCTTCCAGGCGCACAGCTTGAGCAGCGGGCGTTGGCCCGGTTCATGAGCACTGGCGGATACAGCCGCCATCTGCGGCGGATGACGCGCATATACGGGGAGCGTGCCCGCATGTTCCGTGCGCTTCTGAATGAGCGGCTCGGAATGCTCTTTCAGCCGTTGCCCGGCGATTCCGGCCTGCATATTTATGCCCGGTGGCTGCGCTCGGAACAGGAGTATTCCGCCTTCCGTGAAGCGGCTTTGCAGCGAGGCGCAGACTTCCGCGACGTTGCACTGTACCGGATAGGCCCGGGGAGTCCGGCGGCTTGCTTTTCTTTTTCCCATCTCGATGCTGAGGCACTGGAAGAAGGGGTGAACCGCCTGCTTCTGGCCTGGAAGGATGTGCAAAAATACACGTGACAAGGTATTATAAGAGTAAGGAAAATGTATGCTTTCAAAACTTAAGCATATGCTTTCGAAGCGATTTTTTGTCGAAGCTAATTCAGTGAGGTAACGCTCACAAAAAATTTAGGAGGAAATATTATGCTGCATGCATCGCCGTCCTCTTTTGTGATCCTGCCTGCTCTGGCGAAAATTGTCTGCGAACCGGGCTGGAAGTGGCAAAAAAGAGAGAAGCCGCTGCAAAATTATGATCTGTTCTATGTCTGGAGCGGAGAAGGTACGGTTGTGCGCAGCGGAGTGCCTTTCAAGGTAGGAAAGGGAAGCTGCTTCCTGTTCCGTCCGGGCGACTTTACGTATGCGACCCATAATCCGCAAAAGCCGCTAGTGCTTACATACATTCATTTTGACGTAACCGAAGAGGTCACGGATATTCCCCAGCCTTATCGTGAATTGACCGAAACAGTGGAATTCGAGCACCTGCTCGCCCGTTATGTCCGCCTGTTCCTGGTGAAGACCTACGCTGCAGAAGAGGAGGGGCGGCTGATCTTGAAGCAGCTGATGATTCATCTGCTGCGCGAGGACCGGGTGATGCCGGTAGAGCGGCATGTCAGCAATCAGCTGGCTGAGGTCATCCACGAGGTGGCCAACTACGTCAGCCAGCATCCCGGAGCGGCGCACCGGGTAGAGGATCTGGCAGCCCGGGCAGGGCTGTCGCCACGGTATTTTTCGATCAAATTCAAAGAGATTACAGGTTCCTCGGTCCAGTCCTATGTCATCCGTGCCCGGATTGAGCGGGCCCAGCACCTGCTGCTATATGCCGGGATGAATGTCACCGAGGTAGCCGATGCACTGGGCTATCGCGATATTTTCTTTTTCAGCCGCCAGTTCAAGCAGCATACGGGGAAAAGTCCGTCTGAAATCCGCTGATTCTTCCTTTTGTTTCAGCTTTTTGCTGCAAGGGTAAATACGTTGCAACTTAGTATGCGAGGATTTACATAGCAGCTTGGAAGGGAGAACATAACTGATGTTTAGAGGACGCAGAATATGCAATAGTGAATGTAAAGGTGGAGGCGCCGGGGTTTTTTGAAACCCTGGAGACGCTTGAAGCAGAATAACATGGCAGCTACAGACTGTTGGTTCTGACAACAAGGGCAGTATCAAATACAAGCGGAGAACCGGGGCCTTGCGGCGTCCGGTTTTTTGAATGGTTCATGGTTCATAGACTGGCATGTAGAAGAAAAGGGTCCAGCGGATTCTTTCTGAATAGAAGATACAGGGCGCTGTTTTGCGGTACTGGGGTGTATTCTTCTATCTCTGCAGGGGGCATAAGGATAAAGGGATTTTTGTATGAGCGTACAATTGTTCAGCCCAACCCTGAGAAAGCATCGGTGAGCCGCTGAATTCATATACTGAGCAGCAGAAAAAATGACCAAACCAATGGCTTAAGGAAGGAGAAAGAATATGTATGAAATCGTATTGATACGGCATGGGGAGAGCGAGTACAACCGTCAGAATTTATTCACAGGCTGGAGCGATCCCGATCTGACGGAAAAGGGAATAGAAGAGGCCAAAGCGGCCGGGAAGCTGTTGAAGGAAGCAGGCTATACGTTCGATCTGGCCTTCGCTTCTGTACTGAAACGTTCGATCAAGACACTTAATTATGTGCTGGAGGAAATGGATCTGCTGTGGATTCCCGTACAGAAATCATGGAAGCTGAATGAGCGCCATTATGGTGCGCTGCAGGGGCTGAGCAAGAGTGAGACTGCGGTCAAGTATGGTGAAGAGCAGCTTCATATCTGGCGGCGCAGCCTGTCGGTCCGTCCGCCGCTGCTGGAGCCGGATGACCCGCGTTATGCCAGAAACGATATCCGCTACAAGGAGGTGCGCTCCGGGGATATCCCGCGCGGCGAGAGCCTGGAGGATACCGTTCACCGCGTCGGCGATTTCTGGGGCAAGCGGATTGTGCCGCTGATCCGCAAGAAAGAGCGGGTGCTGATCTCGGCACATGGCAACACCCTGCGGGCGCTGATCAAATTTATGGAGGACATTGACGAGACAGCGCTGCTCGACCTTAATGTTCCGACCGGTGTTCCGCTGGTCTATAAGCTGGATGACGATGTGAAGCCGATCAGCCGCTTCTATCTCGGCGTGCCCGAAGAGGTGCAGGCCAAAGCCCGTGAGGTGGCTAACCAGAGCAAGGTAACGGAGTAGCGGTATCCGGGCGTTGTCTAAACGAAATCATCCATGAAACCCGAAAGCAGCAGGTCCCTGTAACAGCGACCTGCTGCTTTTGCTGCTTTCTGATGAAGATGTAATGCTATTCCAACTTGAATTTGGAGGCGGCCTCCGCCAGGCTTTTGGTTAACCCGTCAATGGTTTCTACCATATCGGCTAAACGGTGAACCATGGAAGATTGCTCATGCATTGTTGCTGTGACCTCTTCAACCGAAGCCGAAACCTGCTCACCCGATGCCGACAGATTCTGCGTGGATTCCAGCATTTCGTCCTTGTCATGCTGCATAAGGGCAATGTCATCAGCCATGCTCTTAATCTGTTCGGTGATATCCGTAATATTCTGGTGAATGGCATGGAAGGCCTGCCGGGTTCTGCCTACATACTCGTCCTGCTGTGTAGAAATATCCTTAATCTGCTGCACGCTCTGATGGTTTTCCTGTACGAAAGCCAGGTTCTGCCCGATGATCCCGTTGATTTCACTGGACTGGATGGAGCTCTGTTCAGCCAGCTTGCGGATTTCAGTGGCAACTACGGCAAATCCCCGTCCATATTCCCCGGCCCTTGCCGCCTCGATAGAGGCGTTCAGTGCAAGCAGATTTGTCTGCTTGGCGATATTGCTGATCGCTCCGGTGATCTGGCCGATACTGCTCGAGCTTTCCTGCAGCTTCAGGGTAATCGCAGAGATTTTCTGTACTTCCTCATCGTTTTGCTCGCTGATATTGGACAGCTCTTCTACAACCTGATTGCTGCTGTGGAAGACTTCAATAATTTCATCGGCCCGCTCTTTGACGGATTGGGCTTTTTCATTCATGGAGACGAATTTCTCGCCGAAGCTGAGGAATTTATCCACAATCGTCTCGGTATCATGCGCCTGCGACTCTATGGCTGTGGCAATTTCTGCAGTGGTTACCGTTGTCTCGCCGATCGATTTGGCTGTCTGCTTGGAGGACTCGTCCAGATCCTTGGTGCTTGAATTAAGCACGGAAATGGAGGTGTTCATATTCGTAATCAGCAATTTGTTCTGCTGAGCCATCGTATTAAAGCTGTCGGCAAGCTCCTTGAATTCACTATTATATTTTCCCGTGGCAGTAACCTGCAGGTCGCCTGAGGCCAGCTGTCTGAACAATTTGCTCAGCTGCACAATCGGCCGTGTGATCGATCTGGATACTATCAGGCCTATCGCAGTAACGAGCAGCACGGCCAATATGGAAATGGCGACAATCTGCTTAAGCATGGACATAATCGGCATTTTGATATCCTCGTAAGAATCAATGACCGATACTATCCAGTCGGCATCTGGAATCTTGTTGTACCGGAGATATTCTGTTCCGAGATCACTTTCTCCGGTGAGGATATCGTCTTTCGCCTGCAGGTTAAGCAGAGCTTCGGTACCTTCAGGTTTTAATCCTATTCTTTTCTCATCCTTCGAATTGTACAGCACGATTCCGCTCCGGCTCAGAATTTCAATCTGGCCGTGGCCGTTAATTTGAATTTTTCCTAATTTATCTATAAAAAATTCGGAGCTCATGTTGGATGAATACACGCCGATTACCTTGCCGTTTAAATCCTTAATCGGCCGGGAAAAAGCTATAATCAACTGGCCTGTGCTTTGGGATATCGTGGCATCGCTGATAAAAGCCTCGCCTTTTATGGATTTCTGGAAATATTCCCTGTCTGAGCGTGATTCGCCGACGGTCTCTTTATTGCTTCCGGCAACAATGGTCCCTTTGGCATCAAGGACGACCATGGATTGGCTGCCCCTTGTGTTCTTCAGGATTGTAGCAAGCTTCTCATTGGAGGCACTGTAATAAGGGTTCTTCCCGGAAAAGAACTCGGTTTCGGACAACGTTCCCTCCTCCCGCAGATTCAACAGCGCGCGGAACAATTCCTGCGATGAAATCAGGTAAGAGGCCTCCTTCTGCAGCTGCACGGCAGTCCATAAGCCTTCCCCGATCCGGTCAGAGTTGGCGGTAATCTCGTCTTTACTTTTTTTGAGCAGCAGTTCCGAGCCCAAGCTGTACACTGACACGGATATAGCCAGCACACTGGCGATTACCAGCAGGGTAATCAGCCCGGGAAGCTTGATCCTTAAAGATAAGTTAGTGAATTTGCCGAGCCGGTCTTTCGATTTGTTCATGTAAAAGTTCCCCCTGATGTATGTATGGTCCTACATGTATATCGGAGGGATCATGTTGATAATCAAGAGGAAACATCAGCCAAAGGCTTGAAATTAGTAATAAATATAAGAACTATGAAAAAGGGTACTCCGGCCTGTTCAAGGCTTGCGGAGTACCCTTATATGTTCGTTGTCAGGTTAGGATGAAATGTTAAAGATGACGCTGCAAGGTTCCCAGCAGTTCACCCATCTTGACCTTGGTCTCGCTTGTCAGCCCGGCCCTTGGAGTAAAGGTGCCGCTCTCCAGCAGCAGTACTACGGTTGAGCCGAATTCAAAATAAGCCAGATCATCGCCGATTTGCCATTCCATGGCCTGTTCATCGGTGTAGCGGATGCTGCTGACATTCATTGCGCCTACCTTTACAACCGCTGCTTCCCCATTCGCTCCCGCGATATAAGTAATAAGACGTTCGTTGCGGCTCAGCACACCCTTCATATGTCTCATGCCGAATTCATTGACAGGATAAGCCCGGCCGCGGATATGATCACTCTCGACTTTGCGCCCGGTGAGAGGCGCGTGAATCCGGTGATAATCCGTAGGGCTCAGATACAGCACGAAGAAAAAGCCTTTCTTGTACAGCTCCAGGTGCGGAGAGTGGTTAAGCAGTTCTTCCAGCTCATAATCCTGTCCTTTTACATTCATAATTGTTCCGGAATGAATCTCACCCATGGCGGTAATTATCGCATCCACCGGACTGGCTACGGCATTGTCCCCGCTTGCGACAGGGCGCATCCCCGGCTTCAACCGCCGGCTGAAAAATTCGTTAAGCGTATGATATTGCCGGGACTGCTTCTCCGCTTCAGCAGCGGGAATATGATAGGACTTAATAAATACCGGGATCAAAAAACGGCTGAGTCTGCTATGGGAAAAAGCCCCCATCAACCGGGAAAGCCATCTGTGCGAGGACAGTTCCGTCATCAGCCGCAGCATTTGTTTAACCATGAACATCTCCCTTCCATCATGCAGCAACAAGGCCCCATACCCGGGGCCTTATCCGCTCTGAATTATATTGACATAGAATAGGAGACAAATCAATAAGAGTTATACCGGGAGGCGTCTTCGAGCAGGAACCGGGCGTAAGCCATTGGCCTGCGGTAGCTTTCTTTCCAGGTTCCTCTGAGTCCTGCCTTGAGGAATCCATAACGCTGGTCACGGCCATTGCATTCAATGAAGTAAATCCGTCTGTTGCGGGTGATGCCGATGTCCAGCCCGATGTCGGCAAGCCCGGGAAGACTGTGCTCCAGCTCGCGTGCGATGGCGAGGCTGAGAGTCTGCACTGTCATTCGAAGGTATGCTGCAGCTTCCCCCGGGAAGGCCTGATCCAGCACATAGGAGGCGCTTAGCGCTTCGCCTCCCCGCGCGATATTGGATACGAACCCGCCAGGAGCGGCCAGCTTTGCAAACATGCCGGTCACCTGCCAAGTTCCTCCCCACCCGCGTTGCACCGTGACCCGGAGATCGAAGGGGCGTCCGCCGATTTCAGCCAGCGGGATACGTTCCTGCACCAGATAGGATTCAGCGGCGAGACGCGCCCGAAGCATCCGTGGCAAAGCATCCTGATCCACGAAGCTGCTTACCCATCGGCTAGAACGTGAAGGCAGATAACTCCAGGTCCAGCTCCGTCCGCTGAAGTGAGTAAGACGCATGACCCCTTTGCCGATACTGCCGCGGCACGGTTTGAGGATGAGGTCGGGGTAGAGGTCCATCATCTCCTTGAGACCCGGGAGCCCTGTTGTTGTAACCGGCAGATAGCTCTGCAGGTCTACGTTCTGTTCCAGCAGCCCGTGAATCTGTTCTTTCCCGTAACGGTTGCATGTGTTGTATATCAAAAGGCCCTGCCGAAGCAGCCGCTCGATTCCGCTGCTGCCCTGGCTGTAAATTGCCCGGTTATGGATTACACCCGGTGTGGGGATTACGGCTCTGCGATATCCCTGGGACCCCTTGATATAAGCGACGCTGAATCCGGATTCTGTATCAATGTCGGCCAGCTTCAAAAAGCAGGGGGTCAATCCGTAAGCGGCAGCCGCCTCCTCATAGCTCTCCAGCGACTCCTGTCCCGTTTTTAACCGGGGAACGCCCCGGTGCATAGCGGCATTTAGCAGTATTCCCACGAGCTTTTGCCCCATGTTCGTTCCTCCCGTTATCTTCTGTAGTTACGGCTGTAGCCCTTATGTTCTCATTGTATGTTTGTACGGGGCCATCAGGATGGACGAATGCGCGGCGGCAGAAGCCCTTTTTCGAAAGATAGACGAAGCCGATTTACTTGCAGATTGATTATAGGCAGCCTTGCTGCAAATGGTGTCATCCGCCCACTGGACTGCATATGATGCCTAGAAGAAACAACAGATGGAAGGAGGAGACTGCTTGTGAAGAGCTCCAGAAGGAATCAACAACACAGTTCCAAGAAGCGACTCTATTACGTGGATAATCCCAATAAAAAAGAACTGAGTATGCTGGGAAGCAGTCCAAGGGTGCAAGGGGGATTTGAAACACCCGTCAGCGAGACGGTGGATCCGCCAGACCGGGCCCTGCAGGTTAGTGGTGTGGGCACGGTAGAAGTTGTTGCAGAGCCGGCACAACCTGCCGTACCTGCCGCCCCGGATAAAGAATTGCTGGAGGTGCCGGCAGCAGAAGAAACACTCCAGATTGAGGAGGTGGTTGTCCACGCGCCCGAGCCCGTTCTGCCAGTTCTGGAAAAAGAGCGCCTGCAGCCCGTATATACCGATGATCTGTGCGATGCGGCCGTTACCGGCCAGAAGATTGCTCCGCGCACCATTGACGGCTCTAAGCTGAAATTCGGGATTATCGGTACTCCCTGGCTGCAGGATTATGCGGTGCAGAGCATCAATATCGCGGACAAGGCGATAACGTCCTCGAAGATTGCCCCCGAATCGATAACTGGCGAGCATCTGGCGGAAGGAAGTGTGAACGGCGGCAAGCTGCTGGATCATTCGATCAGCGGCGAGAAGCTTAAGAACGGAAGCATCGGCCCGGAGAAATTGGCTGACCGGATCATCGGAGGAGAACAAATTGCCGACCGGTCCATTGCCAGCCGTCACTTGAGCGAGCTGCTGATTACTGCCGACTTGCTGGAAGATGGAGCCATAACCGGCGAAAAAATTCTAAGCAGCACCATTGTCAGCCGACATTTGGCGAACGGAAGTATCGACCGTTCCAAACTGGCTGATGAGGCGGTATCCGGCGATAAAATCGCCGACGGCGAAATCAGCGGAGTCAAACTGGGCGATGCTGTGATTGAGGGCCGCCATCTGAGCGAAGGCGTCATCACGGCGAAACATCTGGCGCCGGGAGCCATCGGGCCCGAGCAGCTTGCCGGCCGGCTTATCGGCAAGGAGCAGCTCCAGTCCGGCAGCATTGACAGCGGACATCTTGCGGATGCCGCAGTAGGCACGCGGCAGCTGGGAGAGAAGGCTGTACGCAGCCAGCATCTAAGTCCGGAAAGCGTAAATGGCACCCATATCGGCGAGGGGGAAATCACCGCCCGCCATTTGGCGGACCGCAGCATTTCTTTTGTGAAGCTGGCGGAAGGTGCGGTAGGGACGGTACAGCTCGTGGAGCAGGCGGTCACCTCCTCCAAAATCGCCGATCAGAGCATCCTGCCGAATAAACTGGCGGATGAAGCGGTCACTACACGGCATATCGCCAAATCCGCAGTACGCGGACCGCAGCTTGCCATGCAGGCTGTGACCTCGCTCCATCTGCAGCGTGAAGCTGTAGATCAGTCCCACTTGGCCAAGGAATCGGTCGGATCGGAGCAGCTGCAGAGCCAGTCGGTGCTGACGGCTCATCTCGCATCCGGTGCGGTTACCGGTGAACAGCTGGCAAGCGAAGCTGTGGCCGGAGAGCATTTGCGCGCGAAAAGCATTACCGCCGCCAAGCTGGCTGACGGGGGCATCCATGCCGGCAAGCTGGCTGCAGGTGCGGTCACCGGAAACGCTATTGCCCGTGAAGCTGTGAGTGGTGAACATATCGCCTTCTGTACGGTGGAGGAAAAAAATCTGGCCGATGCCAGTGTCAGCGCCCGTGTACTGCAGAATGCCGTAGTGGATTCTGAACATGTGGCGCCGGGTGCCATAGAACGCAGACATCTTGGTGAGAACAGCGTGACGAATTCGGCCCTGCAGTCCGGCTCGGTCACGGGCGATAAGCTTGCCTCCGGCGCGGTGAAGGAAGTACATCTCGCTGCAGGTGCGGTACAGCCGCATCATCTGGCGGATCATGCGGTTACTTCATTGAAGCTATCGCCGGAGAGTGTCTCAACGGATAAGCTCAGTGATCTGGCGGTCACCTCCACCAAGCTGGCTGATGGCAGTGTTACTTCCGCCAAGCTGGCAGCCTTATCGGTGGCTGCGGAGCATTTGACACCAGGGTCGGTTAGCCCCGCGTCGATCAGTGACACGGCTGTGCAAGGCAGACATCTTGCCCCGGGAAGTGTCGGCGGCGCACATATTCGTCCGATGTCTATTGGCAACGGGCATATTATTCCTAGCTCCATCTCATCGATTCAAATCCAGGATGGCAGCATTAGCAGTTCTAAGCTGGTCGAAGGAGCCGTTTCTTCCCTCCATCTGTCTCCAGGCAGTATTGGCACCAGTCATGTGGCGGAGGATTCACTGGAAGGCCGTCATATCAAGCAGGGAGAAATCACCCTGAATCACCTGGCCGCAGAGGTCCGCAGCGCAGAGCTGCTCCCGGATGGCAGCATCGGCGGGGAAAAGCTGGCGGAAGGCTCGATCGGTTCGTTCCAGCTGGCTCCGAGTAGTGTATATGGCGGACATCTTGCGGTCGAAGCCGTGGACAGCCGCCACATCCGCCCTCACAGCATCAAGCTGAAGCATCTGGCGGAGGAGACCCTGACCGCTGATCTGCTGCCGGACGGCAGCGTCAGCACCGCGAAGCTGGCGGCCGGAGCGGTAGGTTCGGAGAATCTCCAGGCGGAAAGTGTGAACGGAGAACATCTCGCGGACGGAGCGGTGGAGGAGCGCCATTTGAATCCCGAGATCATCAAGCTGGAGCATCTGACGGCAGAGGTCCGCAGCGCTGATCTGCTCCCTGACGGCAGCATCGGCGGGAAAAAGCTGGCGGAAGGCTCGATCGGCTCCTTCCAGTTGGCTTCGAGCAGCGTATATAGCGGACATCTTGCGGTCGAAGCCGTAGACAGCCGCCACATCCGCCCTCACAGCATCAAGCTGAAGCATCTTGCAGAGGAGACCCTGACCTCCGAGCTGCTGCCGGACGGCAGCATCAGTTCTGCGAAGCTGGAAGGCGGAGCTGTAGGTTCGAAGCATCTCCAGCAGGAGAGTGTACTCGGAGAACATCTTGCGGACGGAGTGGTGGAAGAGCGCCATTTGAATCCTGAGATTATCAAGCTGGAGCATCTGGCCGCAGAGGTCCGCAGCGCAGAGCTGCTGCCTGATGGCAGCATCGGCGGAGAAAAGCTGGCGGAAGGCTCGATCGGCTCCTTCCAGCTGGCTCCGGACAGCGTATATGGAGAACATCTTGCGGACGGAGTGGTGGAAGAGCGCCACTTGAACCCCGAGATCATCAAGCTCGGGCATCTGGCCGCAGAGGTCCGCAGCGCAGAGCTGCTGCCGGACGGCAGCATTGGCGGGGAGAAGCTGGCGGAAGACTCCATCGGGTCCTTCCAGCTGGCTCCGGGCAGCGTACATGGAGAACATTTTGCGATTGATGCCGTGGACAGCCGGCACATCCGCCCCGCCAGCATTAAGCTGAAGCATCTTGCGGAGGAGACTCTGACCTCCGACCTGCTGCCGAGCGGCAGCGTCAGCTCCGCGAAGCTGGCCAAGGGAGCGGTGGGTTCGCAGCATCTCCAGCAGGAGAGTGTTCATGGCAGACATCTTACGGATAGAATAGTGGAGGATCGTCACTTGAATCCCGAGATCATCAAGCTGGAGCATCTGGCCGCAGAGGTCCGCAGCGCAGAATTGCTTCCGGATGGCAGCATCGGTGGAGAAAAGCTGGCGGCAGGAGTTGTAGGTCCGCAGCATCTCCAGGAGAAGAGCGTGCACGGAGAACATCTCGTAGACGGAGTAGTGGAGCAGCGCCACCTGAATCCCGAGATCATCAAGCTTGAGCATCTGGCCGCAGAGGTCCGCAGTGCAGATCTGCTGCCGGACGGCAGCATCAGCGGGAAAAAGCTGGCGCAAGGCTCCATCGGGTCCTTCCAGCTGGCTTCAGACAGCGTATATGGCGGTCATCTTGCCATGGAAGCCGTGGACAGCTGCCATATCCGCTCTGGCAGCATCAAGCTGAAGCATCTGGCGGAGGACACCCTGACCTCCGATCTGCTGCAGAATGGCAGCATCGGCTCCGCGAAGCTGGCGGCAGGAGCGGTAGGTTCGCAGCAGCTCCAGCAGGAGAGCGTGCACGGAGAACATCTCGCGAACGGAATAGTGGAGGACCGCCACTTGAATTCCGGGATCATCAAGCTTGATCATCTGTCCGCAGAGGTCCGCAGCGCAGATCTGCTGCCGGACGGCAGCGTTGGCGGGAAAAAGCTGGCGCAAGGCTCCATCGGGTCCTTCCAGCTGGCACCGGGCAGTGTATACGGCGGTCATCTTGCGAGCGAAGCCGTGGACGGCCGTCACATCCGCCCCGGCAGCATCAAACTGAAGCATCTGGCGGAGGAGTCCTTGACCTCCGATCTGCTCCCTGACGGCAGCATCGGCTCCGCGAAGCTGGCAACCGGAACGGTAGGTTCACAGCATCTGCAGCAGGAGAGTGTGAACGGAGAACATCTCGCGGACGGAGTGGTGGAGGAACGCCACTTGAATTCCGGGATTATCAAGCTGGAGCATCTGTCCGCAGAGGTCCGCAGCGCAGAGCTGCTCCCTGACGGCAGCATCGGCTCCGCGAAGCTGGCAGCCGGAACGGTAGGTTCACAGCATCTCCAGCAGGAGAGCGTGTATGGCGAACATCTTGCAGACGAAGTGGTGGAGGAACGCCACCTGAATCCCGGGATTATCAAGCTGGAGCATTTGGCCGCAGAGGTCCGCAGCGCTGACCTGCTCCCTGACGGCAGCATCGGCACCGCGAAGCTGGCAGCCGGAACGGTAGGTTCACAGCATCTGCAGCAGGAGAGTGTGAACGGAGAACATCTCGCGGACGGAGTGGTGGAGGAACGCCACTTGAATCCCGGGATTATCAAACTGGAGCATCTGGCCGCAGAGGTCCGCAGCACTGACCTGCTCCCTGACGGCAGCATCGGCGGGAAAAAGCTGGCGCAAGGTTCCGTCGGCTCCTTCCAGCTGGCTCCGGGCAGTGTATACGGCGGACATCTTGCGGTTGAAGCCGTGGACGGCCGGCACATCCAGTCTGGAAGCATTACGCTGAAGCATCTGGCGAAGGAAACCCTGACCTCCGATCTGCTGCCGGATGGCAGCGTCAGCTCCACGAAGCTGGCGGCTGGAGCAGTAGGTTCGCAGCATCTCCAGCAGGAGAGCGTGTATGGCGAACATCTTGCAGACGAAGTGGTGGAGGAACGCCACCTGAATCCCGGGATTATCAAGCTGGAGCATCTGGCCGCAGAGGTCCGCAGCACTGACCTGCTCCCTGACGGCAGCGTCAGCTCTGCGAAGCTGGCGGCTGGAGCGGTAGGTTCACAGCATCTCCAGCAGGAGAGCGTGTACGGCGAACATCTCGCAGACGGAGTATTGGAGGAGCGTCACCTGCTTCCCGAGACCATTAAGCTTGAGCATCTGGCTCCAGAGGTCCGCAGCGCAGACCTGCTCCCTGACGGCAGCATTACCGGAGCGAAACTGGCTTCCGGCAGTGTTGGTGCCGAGCAGCTTGCAGAGAGTGCGGTTGGAACTGACGGACTCCAGGATGAAGCGGTGGATGCAACCAAAATTGCTTCCTTCGCCGTTCAATCCCGCCATCTGGAGGAAGAAAGTGTGCAGGGCTACCATATTGCTCCCGGCGCGGTATCCGGTGACCATCTGGCCCGCGGCGCGGTGGGTGCGGAGCATCTCTCCTTCAGTCCGGTGCAGAGCTCCGGAAACCGGGAGGTGCTGCAGCAGTTCGGAATGACGGCGTTCATGTTCAACGGTGATGCAGAGAGTGTGGAGGTCACTGTCTCTTTCGACGAAAGCTTTGGCCATACCGGCTATGTGCTTGTGGCCATGACAAACCAGCCGTTCTTTCACGCCTCGCTTAAAACAAGAGCCGGCGGAGAGGCTGTAATCCTGGTGAACCGCCTGCGTGAAACCCAGCATTTCTATGGAGTGTTATCCTGGATTGCACTCGGCTCGCCTCCGGCAAAGCCGCCAGAGAACCGGGTATTCGATTAAATACAGAGCCGCTGAAAAAGCGGATAAGAGCGCAGCCGCCGGCTGCGCTCTTGTTCAAATATAAGAATTTATATGCTTCACGCTATAAATTATCCTTCTATTTCCCGGTGAAACGGATACCGTCCTATTAAGGACGGTATCCGTTTCCACTTGTGTTTATCACCCGGAAAAGTCGGTTGAATACGGGATGGATGACATCTGTCCAAATTTGTGTGTGAAGGGAGACACCCGCCGTTACCCGGAGAAGCGGATTACATAGACTGTGATGTAACCCTAAGCCCGGCAGTATGCCCTGCAAGGAAGGTGGATGAGCTTGAAGCATAAACGAACAGCTGCCCGCCGCACGGGGCGGCGGGCAGCTCGACCAGCGCGGCGGAACTCCCGGCCAGTGCGGCCCGTAGCTGTACGTCCTGCACAGAATCATCCCGAGCCTTACGTGTCGGTTATTATTCCGGCTATGAATGAGGCCAGGACGATTGCCAGTGTGATTGCCGGAGCCAGGGGGGTTCATCCGCGCTGTGAGGTTATTGTGATTGTTAATGGCTCTGCCGATAAAACGGCAGAAATAGCGAAATCTATGGGTGCCCATGTCATCTCTTTCGAGCAGCCGCTTGGACACGATGTTGGCCGAAGTGTCGGAGCGGATGCGGCCAAAGGGGAGGTCCTGCTGTTTACAGATGGGGATCTTGTCATTCCCGCCGCGCAGCTGCGTCCATTCGTAAGTGCAATCCGCGGCGGGACGGATGTAGCGCTTAATGATTATTCCGGGCCGGTCCGCAGCAGGGTTCCGCATCCTGTGGTGCTCTCCAAGTATGCACTGAACATTATGCTCGGACGTTCCGACTTGAAGGGGTATTCACTGACGGCGGTTCCCCATGCGCTCAGCCGCAAGGCGCTTAATGTGCTGGGGAGCGGTCTATTGTCAAGGCCGCCGCTGGCTTATGCCCGCGCATTGCTGGAAGGCTTGAGTGTAAGGGAAGTGCATAAAGTGCCTGTTGGCAAACTGAATGCTGTCCGCCGCAAGCGCGGCGGAAGGGACCCCTTGCAGGAGATTATTCTCAGGGATCACCTCGATGCTGTGTCTCTGCTGCTCGAGCTCAAGGGGGAGAGGGCGGGATTCAGCGACGGCACCCGGCGAAGGGAGATGGTGAGGTAATGGCTACTGGCTATAAGGCCGTATTGCGTTCGAAACGGAGAAGAACGTTTTCCGCCGGCACTTCTCCCCGCCGGAGCGGAGCAGGTATTCCGGGCATCAGGAAGTCTGCATCTAATAAAAGAGGGGCAGGTTCATTCGGGGCTGGGAGCTCTTCTGAACGGCTTACGGGGGCGGGATTATCCGTAGCCCGCGGCTCAGCTGTCCGGCGCACGGCCGCAGAAGCATCCGCTGCCGGGAAACCGCAGCGGATGCTTCCGAAATTGCGCGGCTTGCTGTCCGTCATCATCTCGGCAAGAGATGAGGCGCGTACCTTGCCCGGACTCCTGGAGCAGGTGGAGCTTCTGGAGCCGGCGGAGATCATCGTGGTGCTGAACGGCTGCAGTGACAACAGCTTTCAGCAATCCAGAATGTGCACACGGGCAACGGTCGTGCATTGCCCCGAATCGGCCGGTCATGATGTGGGGCGTGCGCTTGGCGCCAAGCTCAGCAGGGGAAATATTCTGCTCTTTCTGGATGGAGACATGAGCATTCCGGCCCGGCAGCTGGCCCTTTTTGCAGCAGCTGTAGACAGCGGAATTGATGTTGCGCTTAATGATCTGGATGGCCTGCTGCCGCCATTTGGCGCAAGTGATGATGTCACCCGCTGCAAGCTGTATTTAAACGGGGTTCTAGGCCGGAGTGATCTTGGGGTGAGCTCCATGACTGCTGTTCCCCATGCCTTGTCCCGCCGTGCACTGGAAACCATCGGTTACCGTGAACTGATGGTTCCCCCGAAAGCGCAAGCCCTCTCCATTCTGAATCGGCTGCGGGTGGAGAAGGCCGGAACGGTTAATGTCATCAAGCATAATCGGCTGCGCAAAGGGAATACGGGAGCCGGCAACGCGGTGGAACAGCTGATTATCGGCGATCATGCGGAAGCGCTGCAGGCGGTTATTGCGCACAGGGAAGCTAGCGGAGTGCTCTCCGGCGAGCGCCTGCAGGAGCAGCGCCGGCAAATGGCTGCCTGGAGGAACCGGTTATGACAATGACCAGTATCATTATTCCGACATATAACAGACTTGAACTGCTGCGGACCTGTGTGGAAGCCATCCGGGCCTATACCGAAACGCCCTATGAAATCATTGTGATCGACAACGCTTCGAAGGATGGTACGGATACGTACTGCCGGACAAATAATCTAACCTTTATCTCCCTGCCTGAGAACCGCGGATTTCCCGTTGCCTGCAATATGGGGATGCAACTCGCTGCAGGCGATGAGCTGCTGCTGCTGAATAATGATGTTGTCGTCTCGCAGGGCTGGCTACGGAACCTTAAGGCAGCACTATACAGTGCACCGGATGTTGGTATTGCCGGTCCCGTGACCAACTATGCCAGCGGCCAGCAGCAGGTCAAGACTGCATACAGTGATATACCGGGTTTTCATGCGGAGGCCCGGCAGGCCAACCTCCAAGATCCCTCGAAATGGATAGAGACGAGACGGTTGGTGGGCTTATGCTTTTTGTTCAAACGAGAGCTGATGGACACTGTTGGACTGCTGGATGAACGGTATTCACCTGGACATTATGAGGATGATGATTATTGCTTCCGCGCCCGGCTGCGTGGCTACCGGCTGCTGATTGCCGGGGATTGCCTGGTGCATCATGAAGGAAGCGCGAGCTTCAAAGAAGTATACTCCTCTGCACTTAAGGAGCTTGTGGAGCGAAACCGCAGGATTTTTATAGATAAATGGCATATGGATCCGGCACAGTTCTTCTGAAATGTTGACCCGAAGACTAAAGACACAGATAAAGAGGAGGAAAGTAAGTGAAAGGAGTCATATTGGCGGGCGGAAAAGGAACAAGACTCTATCCGCTGACCCGGCTTATGAACAAACATTTGCTTCCGGTCGGCAAATATCCTATGGTGTGTTACGGTATAGACCGGTTGCGCCGGGGGGGTATAACCGATATTCTCCTGGTCATCAGCAAGCAGTCTGCGGGGCAGTATACCGATTTTTTGGGCAGCGGTGCGGAATTTGGCGTATCTCTGACTTACAAAATTCAGGAAGCCGCAGGAGGCATCGCGGAAGCGCTGGAGCTGGCGGAGGGGTTTATTCTTCCGGGCGAAAGGTTTATCGTGCTGCTGGGTGACAATCTTTTTATGGATGATCTGACGCCTTACGTGCAGAGCTATCTTCAGCAGCCCGAAGGCACGGCGAAAGTGCTGCTGAAGCCGGTGGAGGATGCGCGGAGATACGGCGTTCCGGTGTTTGACGGCGAGGATTCAACATTGATTGCGTACATCGAAGAGAAGCCGGAGATCCCAAAGACCAACTATTGTGTAACCGGCATTTATATGTACGATGAGGCCGTGTTCGATATTATCCGCCGCGTGTCCCCTTCCCAAAGGGGGGAGCTGGAAATTACCGATGTGAACAACATTTACGCTGCCGACCGCATGCTCAGCTATGATGTGCTTAAGGAATGGTGGAGTGATGCGGGAACATTCCAGTCGCTGCGTGAAGCGGGCGAGAAGCTGAAAGACACGCTGCCTTAAGGGCGGCGTGTTTTTCATTGAAATATAAGAATTTATATATTTCACACGATAACTTATCCTTCTATTTCTCGCTGAAACAGTACCGTCCTTAAAAAGGACGGCAAAGCCGTTTCCACTTGTACAAGAAATGAAGGTTTGGCTGCAGATTATTAATTGGAAGATACAGTATGAGCCGGCCGCGCAATTCTCCACCAGAACAAATCGCCCGTGTCACGGTACATATGCGCGCCCAGATGCTCCAGGACTTTGTGGGAAGCCCAGTTATCCTTTTCGGTATCGGCAATAATCCATTGCGCCCTGGGATCGCTGAAGATCCATTCGCTGATAATCCGCACTGCCTCTGTAGCATAGCCTTTTCCCCAATGCCTTTCGTCAATGCAGTAGCCTATAATGACCTCGCCTTGTTCATTCGGACAGCCTTTCAGGATGATATACCCGATAATCTGCTGGTGCCTGCGCTGAATAATGGCCCAGTTAGTCAGCCAGAGGTAATTTTCCTCATCCTGCTGCACTCTGGAATGCCTGATCCGCATAGCATACTGCATTTCCTCGTCCAAAGAGGCGCCGCCAGCTTTCAGGCCAAGAGCCTGCTTCAGCCCGGCATAATTCTCTGTGGCGAGCGAGAGCTCCGCTGCGGTTAAAGGCTGCAAATCCAGGTGGTTGCCTGCGAGTTTCATACATTACCTCCAATCCGGTCAGGAACTGATTTCTAATCTATGTATGGTGAAAAATTCAATTTCATTCTCAGAATAATCTGACTTTCCGCAGCTGTCAATCTCCGCCTATTCTCAGCAAAAGTCTTCGGGCCGCGCCAAAGTTACACCAGTTCTCCGCACCGTCAAGGCGCTTGCCGCATATGCTGTAGCAGGGCGTTTGAGCAAAGGAGACATGAAGGTGCAGAATAAAATAACAAAAGTGCTGCAGCACATGGCCCATACGCACGAACAGATGGCGCGGATTCTTGACGCCGAACGCCACGTTGCCGTCCGTATGTCGCAAATAGTCCATGATCTGCCGGATGCGGAGCCTGATTTTGGCGGATTCAGCGGGCTGGTAGAAAGCCACGGTCAGGTTAACAAGAATATTATTGCTTACTTGAACGCGATAGCCGATCTGGAAGAAGCGATGGCTGAAGGGGTAGGCAGAGTCATCAAGGAATTAAACGGTCAGGAAGAAGAGTAGCGATTAAAAGAGCAGGAGGCGGAAGATGAGCAGAGAAAAGGCTTATCTGCAAATGCTGGAGTCGACCGCTACTATCCAGTGGAACATCGCGATGATTCTTGAAGCCAAAGCGGTGGAAGCGGAAAAGGTGAAGCAGTGGACGCAGCATCATATCCACGCTAGAGCGTTCGATACCCATGAAGAGCAGTTGAAGCAATCCCTATCCATTCATGAAGTGATCGTGGAAATGGTGGAAGGGCTGACGAAATTGGAGAATGGGTTGTACAGCAATTTAAAGGCAGTGCTGGGCAGCGGTGAGGAAGAAGGCGGCGGCGAAGGCTTTGGCGGCATGTCCGGTGAAGGCTTTAATTTCGGGGACGACGACAAATGAGCGGCGGGCTTCTCTCCGAACACGCCGTCAAGCTGGAGATGATCCGCTCCATTGCCCGCAGCCAGGCCGCACTCGCCGCGATCTTGGAGAGCATCGCCGAAATAACGGGGCAATCGGAGCTGACAGCCCGCAAGCTAAGTGACAATATCAGAATCCTAAGCCAGTACCAAAGCGCCATGTGCCGGATGATGACCGGTATTTCGCTGCATCAGCCCAAACGGGGGATTCCTGCTGCGCCATGGCTTAGCAAGACATGTGCAGGAGGAACCTCCAGAGTGCATGGAGTACAGGAGGAGTAAAGAATGAAGAGGAAGAAAGCTATCAAGCGTTCAGGCAGGGGAACCCGCAGACGAACATTGTTGCTATCCCGGAAGGCCAGGATCGGCAGAGGCCGCAGCCGCAGAGTTCGTTATGGCAGGCCCAAAAAAGGTCTGTTGGTGCGCAAGAAGAAAAGACAACGCCGCCGGATTGTGCAGAAAATTCAGGTAGTGCATCCGTCTGTGCAGCCGATAGTTCAGCCGGTAGTGCAGCCGCCAGTGCATATGGTACCCGTTCAGGTGGTCCCAGTGGTTGAAGCTCCTCCGGCGCCTCAGGTAGTGCAGCTCCCCCCGGATCTTGGCGTCCCTCCGGAAACGCCGCCGGGAGACGCCTTTCAGCAGGGCTACACCGAAGCATACAACGTGGGGTTCGACGCCGGTTTCGCCAAGGGCTTCGAGGACGGGCATAAGCTGGAGCTGGGCTGAGACATCCAAGGCCAAAGGGTAAGGGGCCAATTAGAGGGCTGGTGAAGGTTAAACCGCCGCTACTCCTCTATAGGCCGCTTCCCTCTGATCCGCCCGCTCTGGAACAGTTGGAAAGCTCTGGTCTATTGATTGTGCTTCCGGTTATGGTAGACTTCTTTACAGAATCCTTGCCGGATTCAAATGTCGATGGAAAAGTGGAGGGTACACATGAGCGGTAATAAGATTCGGAAAGCGCTGAGGGAAGAAATCGGGGAAATTATGGAGCTGATTGCCAAATGTGTACAGGTTATGCAGGCCGGCGGAAGCGACCAATGGGATGAGAGCTACCCTAACCGGGAAGTTATCGGTCTGGATATCGAGCGCGGCACACTGTATGTCTATATCGACAATGAAGCCATTGCGGGTATTATTGTATTGGACGAGAATCAGGCGGAGCAGTACGGGGAGATTCGCTGGTCGCAGGAGCAGGGACGGCATTTAATCATGCATCGCCTGGCTGTTCATCCGGAGGTGCAGGGCAAGGGCATCGCGCGCAAGCTGACCGCTTTTGCCGAGGAGCATGCTGTGAACTGCGGATACAGCAGCATCCGGCTGGATACATATATGAAGAATACCAAAGCGCTTAGCTTATATCCCAGACTTGGCTATGAGCGCAGGGGTGAAGTCTCCTTCCCCGGCCGCACAGCGAATTTTCCGGTATTTGAGAAGGTGCTGGAAGGCGCGGCGAAACTGGACGGACAAGCCTAGGAATATTTCCTGCAAAAACGTATTATATGTAATGTTAGTTAACATTAAAAACGGTTGATCTAACCTTTTTAGGAGTTTTTCATCATTTTTTTAAGAATTTATACATTTGTATGTAACTTAAGTTGACAACAAACTTATCCTTACTTTATGATGAGACTATTCAGAAAGCAATTGAATAGTCTTTTCTTTCGTATATCCTTAATAATTGGTTTAAGGGTCTCTACCGGGAACCGTAAATTTCTGGCTACGAAAATATGCTGCGGCATATTTTTGTGGCCTTTTTGTGTTATTTGCGACAGCTAACTGTTATCTGACAAGGGGGAATCGGACCATGGCGAACATACTGATCAAACATGCGGAGATTATTACGATGAACAAGCAGGAGGAGATTCTTTACGGGGACATCCGCATTAAGGACAGCCTGATTGTGGAAATCGGCAGCGGGCTGCAGCCGCAGGACGGTGAACGGGTCATTGAAGCGAAGAACCGTACGGTCATTCCCGGTTTTGTACAGACGCATATTCATCTATGCCAGACGCTCTTCCGCGGCAAGGCCGATGATCTGGAGCTGATGGATTGGCTGCGCAAGCGGATCTGGCCGCTGGAAGCGGCGCATGATGAGGAATCACTCTATTACTCCGCCATGCTGGGCATAGGAGAGCTGATTTCCAGCGGCACAACGACCATTGTGGATATGGAGACGGTGAACCATACGGACTATGCTTTCCAGGCCATTGCCAAGAGCGGCATACGCGCCCTGTCCGGCAAGGTGATGATGGATCAGAAGAATGACGAGGTTCCGGCAGCCCTGCAGGAGGAGACGGCTGCCTCTCTACAGGAGAGCGTGGATTTGCTGGAGAAATGGCATGGGTATGGCGGGGGCCGGATCCAGTACGCCTTTTCGCCGCGTTTTGTCATCTCCTGCACGGAGCCGCTGCTGAAGGAAGTGCGGGATCTGTCAGCCCGCTATGGAGTTAAGGTGCATACCCATGCTTCGGAGAATTTGGGAGAGATCGAGATTGTTCAGGCAATGACCGGCATGCGCAATGTCGTCTACCTTGATCATTTGGGGCTGGCGAATGACCGCTTGATTCTCGCGCATTGTGTATGGCTGGATGACGAGGAGAAAATGATTCTGCGGGACCGCGGGGTACATGTCAGCCACTGTCCGGGCTCCAATCTGAAGCTGGCCTCCGGGATTGCCGATACACCGGGGATGCTGGAGACCCACATCCATCTCAGTCTCGGTGCAGATGGTGCGCCCTGCAACAATAACCTGGATATGTTCAATGAGATGCGGCTCGCTGCAATCATCCAGAAACCGCAGCATGGGCCGACCACGATGGATGCCAGAAGTGTCTTTCGGATGGCGACCATTGGCGGGGCCAAGGCGGTAGGCATGGAAGATAAGATCGGCAGCATTGAGGTAGGCAAAAAAGCCGATCTGGCGATTCTCAACCTCTACAATTTTCATACCTTCCCCTCCTTTGATGTAGACCCGATTTCCCGCATTGTCTATTCCGCCACCCGGGCAGATGTGGAGACAACAATCATCGACGGTGAAATTGTGATGGATCAGGGTCTGTTGAAGACGGTCGATAAAGAGGTTGTGCTGCATGAGGCCAACCGTTCTATTCAAAGACTGCTGGCGCACTCTCCGCTAGGCTGAAGCATTGACCGTTTGAATCGGAAAACGTTATAATTTATGGACATTAATTTGAGAATCGGCACTTATTACAATGTTTGATCCATCCTATCATTTGGCGGGAGGCTGCGGCCTTCCGTTTTTTGCTGCATCCATAAAGAAATTTTGCCAAACGGGAACCCGTTAGCTGGCAGTGAGGTCATATGTAGTGAGGTGAATGTATTGGAACTCGATAATCTTAAAGCTGCAGAAACAATGGATGAAGAACAGCTGAGGCGAATCATGAGCCTGTATGGCGAGGATATCTGGCATTATATCTATTACCTTACCGGCAATTCCGAACAGGCGGATGATCTGGCGCAGGAGGTATTCGTCAAATGCTATTACCGGATCGGGACCTACCGGGGAACCTCCACGCTGAAGGCGTGGCTGTTCACGATTGCGCGTAATACGGTGTTTTCCTACCGCAAATCACGTTTCTTCCGATCAGGCCTGTGGGGCGGAGTTCAAACCCTGAGTCCTTCCGGCTCCGGCAATGAAGGGTTCGTGCTGGAACAGACCGGCATTACCCGCTCGGCGGAGATGGAGTATCTCGGCAACCGCCATATCGACGACATTTGGAGCATTATTATGAAGCTGCCGGATAAATTCCGTGAAGTGCTGGTGCTCGATTTAAGAGCGGAGCTGTCGGTAAAAGAAATTGCCGGGCTGACCCGGTTATCTCCGGGAACCGTCAAATCCAGACTGCACCGTGCGCGGCGTAAGGTCCAGGAAAGTATAAGGGGGTTGGAGTGATGCGGGAACGGAAGCCTGAGTGGTATGAACGGGCCAAAACAGGGCCATTCGAAGAGGTGAAATTTACGGATGTGCATGCGGATAAGGTTATGCACCGGGTGAAGGAAGGCGAGCCGCACCAGGAACGGAAAGGATTTAAATTCCGCGCGGGCATAGCCGCGGCTGCCGGAGTTCTGCTGCTTGTGGGAGCAGGGGTGTTTTACCTGGGAACCGGACCTTTTGGCGAAGGAAACACCGCCGGTCCTTCCTATCAGCATGAAGAAACCGCCGACGTTACGGAGGCCGGGATGATCAAGACGGCAGAGAAGACGATGCAGGAGCAGCTCGGCAAGAAGCTGCTCTTTCAAAGCATAGAACCTCAGGCGGGAGCGGATCAGGTCCGGGTTGTTTTTAGAAACGGCGGAAATTATGCATATGTCTGGGTCAGCACGGAGACGGGGAAAGTGATGATGTACCATATGAGCGCTATATTCGGTCCTGAAGAAATTGATGACGATATTCTGGGCAAGGCCAAGGAGAAGCTGCGGGAGCTTGGATATAAGGGAGAGTTCAAAGCGGATAGGTTGACACGGCTTATGGATTACGGGCGTGTTCCCAATCAGGCCGCACAGGTGAGCGAGAACCTGTTCTCGGGAGAGGCGGAGATTGGTTATGTGAACGGGAAATATGTCGGGGCTTACTTTGAGGTGGGTCAGGAGGAGATAGGGGAAGACTTGAAGCAGACCGGGCTGAATGCGATGAGCAATTTAAGAAGTGGCACGGTTAAGCTGAATAAAGCAGCCCGCAACACGGGGGGGGGAATGGATGGGGAAATCACTTTGTTTTATGGACCGGATGCATCCGCATCTTCGTTTGTAAAGATGAATTATGTTACTCATGCGGTCCTGGAGGTTACCGATCTGTCGCTGGCCCCAGCCGATCCGGCTAGTCCTGAGCAGCGTACCGAACAGGACCAGAAGCTGCTGGATATGGAGAATGCCAAGCTGCAGAGCGCGGCGGCAGCTGTTGCAGATGGAATATTCGGCATTCGGCTGGAAGACTACACGCTGGTCAAGAATCAGTCGAGGCCAGGAACCGTTACCTTTGAGAGTGGGGGAACGGCACCGGCAATCGAGGCCACCTATAATCTTGAAGGGGTCATTTACGGATTAGGTATATGGCGTGAAGCGACTCCATATTAAGGGGGGTTGTTAATGTATTTTAAGAGGGATGTGTGCCTGCATGAGGCCGCATCCCTCTTTGATATACATAACAAGTATTGCTATACTAGAGAAATCTGATATTTTACTGAAAATAAGAGTGGAATTTACAAAAGAGATTAAAGATGAATAAGGAGAACTAATGAGCGAGAACAAAGTTGGGCTGGTGCATGCCCATTTCTTTATTGTGGCCGGACTGATCTGGCTGAAGCTGCTGCTGCTGAGAATACTGTTTTTCGACCGGATTTCCTGGGAATGGATTGCGGCGGATATTGCTCCGGTTCTGCTGATTATGGGGATTCTGGCGCTGATTGTACCGGGACGGATGAAGACGGCGGTCTACTGGAGCTTTAACGGAATATTGTCGCTGCTGCTGTTTGCGTCCAGTGTCTATTTTAACCATTTCGGGTCGGTTCCGACCTATTTGGCTTTCTATGAGCTGAATCAGGTTTTTGAGGTAAAAGAGAGCGTGGAATCGACCATCGAGTACATTGATTACCTGTTTTTTGCCGATATTGTAATCATGATTCTGTACGCCTTGACCCGCAGATGGCGGAGAGGTACAGCTTACCCGGTGCGGAGCTGGCGGTCTCCCCGTGGGCGGAGAGCCCAACTGATCGTCATTCTCGCCGCGATTATAGGCGGCGCTTCGCTGTCGGTCTACTCCGTACATGCGGCAAAGGGAATCACCAATGAGCTGGTTCAGGCGGAGAGCGCCGGATTTCTGAATTACGAAGTGGTGGCTGCGATCAAAGCCCAGGAGGATAATGGCCTGATTGGAACCGGAGATATCAAGGATACGATTGCCAAAGTAACGGAACTTCAGTCTTCTTATCCATACAGTGATAAGGCCCCGGGGGCGGTGCCGGATTTGTTCGGCTCGCAAAAGGGCAAAAATGTAATTGTCATCCAGATGGAAGCCTTTCAGAATTTTCCGCTGCATCAGTCGCTGGACGGTCAGGAATTAACGCCGGTGCTGAACCGCTTAGCCGGAGAGGGCTTTTATTTTCCGCATGTCTATCAGCAGATTGGTCCAGGCAATACCTCGGATGCTGAATTTATGAGCAATACCTCGATCTATCCGATAGGCACGCTTGCGATGTCAACGGGCTTCGGAGACCGGGAGCTGCCAAGTCTGCCCCGTCTTTTACGGGATAAAGGCTACGAAGCTTACACCTTTCATGTGAACAAGGTGGGGTTCTGGAACCGCAATCAGCTGTATCCGGCGCTGGGCTTTAACGGCTATTATGATAAGGGCTATTATACCAATGATCATTTCAATGCTTTCGGCGCTTCCGATGAGCAGCTGTATATTACAGCAGTTGATGAACTGGTGAAGCTGCAGCAGAAAGGGACACCCTTTTATGCTCAGCTGGTAACCGCCTCCAGCCACCACCCGTTCAAGATCCCTGATGCTGCCAAAAGAATAACGCTGCCGGAGGATTTGCAGGATACCATGCTCGGTGATTATTTAACGGCAATCAACTACACTGACTATGCCATCGGGACGCTGATTGAAGGACTGAAGCAAAACGGGCTGTGGGAGAACACCGTGCTGATGCTGTACGGCGATCACTTTGGACTGCAGCCTAAGGATGTGCCGCCGGAGCAGGTGGAAGCTGCGCTGGGAACGAAATATGATTCGCGGGTCAGCCGATTCAATATCCCGCTTATTATTCATGTTCCGGGCATGGAGCAGGGGCGGGTCGTGGACCGGACCGGAGGCCAAATGGATTTCGTTCCGACTCTGGCCAATTTGCTGGGGATTCCGCTGAAAGAAGAAGGTTATACGGCGTTCGGGCAGGATCTGCTTAATGTTGACCACAATGTAGTGGGCATGCGTTACTATCTCCCCACGGGTTCCTTTTTTAACGATGAAATTATGTTCGTGCCGGGTAAAGGCTTCGAAGACGGTGAAGCTGTTTCGCTGGAAACGCTGGAGCCTGTGAAGGATTTCAGTCCATACAAACAAGACTATGACTATATCCTGAAGCTGATGGGCCTGTCTGATGAATATGTGAAGCTGCTTCCGCAGCGCTAGGGGGAGACTATGAAAAGACTATTAAAGGCAGAGGTACTTGCGGCTCTTGCCGGGGGCGGGCTGATTATTTATCTGCTGTTCCTGAAGCCGTTCGTCGGAGTTGCCGATAATGGTGACTTTCTGCGTATGATGAATACGATCGGCTTGAATTACTATGAGGCTGTGGAAGGTTATGCTGACCGCTTTTTCAGCTTCAGCCATTCCAGATTTTCTTATGATAATTTGTTCCGGGGGTTTTATCCTTCGTCGCAAATTTTGCTGGTGCTGGTGCCAAGGCTCATTTCCGGCCTTTTCCACGGCAGCTATTTCGATATTCGCCTGCTGGGTGCCGTTTATGCTCTCCTGCTGCTGGCAGCCACCTGGCTGATTGTTAAACTGGGCACAGGCCGTTCCTACATTACGGGACTGGTGCTGGGTGCGGGAATGCTGTTTGTTTTTTATGACATCGGATATTTGGCTTATTTCAATTCGCTGTTCGGCGAACCCGTGTCGATGGTATTTATGCTGCTCACATTTGCGCTGGGTCTGAGACTTGCCGGACAGGAACATCCTACGGCGAAAGGGTTGACGCTGTTCTTTATTGCCGTGCTGTTCCTGATCTGCTCCAAAATCCAGAATGCGCCGGTGGGCATAGCATTTGCACTGATCTTCCTGCGGATGGCTATACTCAAGGGATCAGGCAGCTGGAAAAAGCTGGCCCGGTGGTTTGCGGTAGCGGTATTTCTTGTGTCAGTCATTATGTATGTGGGGGCACCCAAGGAACTGAAGCATATCAATCTCTATCAAACGGTATTTTTCGGAGTTCTGAACGAGTCGCCGGATGTGCGGGGGGATTTGCGCGATCTGGGGCTGCCGGAGCGGCTGGAGGTGCTGGCGGGTACGAATTATTTTCAGGGAGATACAGCCATCAAGCAGGATGATCCTTCACTGACGCCGGATTTCTATGACCGGATGTCCCATAAGGACGTGTTGTTCTTCTATCTAAAACATCCTTCCCGCTTGATAGACAATATGAAATATGCTGCTGAGAACAGCATGTCTATCCGTCCTTATTATCTAGGGAGCTATGAGAAGAACGAGAATAAGCCGGCAGGTGCAATCGCCTATACTTACAGCGCCTGGAGCCAGTTTAAAAACAACCATATTCCGCATACCCTCGGTTTCCTCGTTTTGTTCTATCTGGTGTATTACGGCGGAGTGCTGTTCGAATATTTCCGTACCCGCGAATTACGCGGGCGGATAGCCGGTGAGCTGATGATGCTGCTGGGCCTGATCGGGTTGTTCTCCTTCCTTGTACCGATCCTGGGCGACGGACGTGCGGATATCGGCAAACATTTATTCCTGTTCAATGTGTGCTTTGATATGATGGTCGTAGCTATGCTGGGCTGGGTGGTGCATAAGCTCGTAGGTGCAGGAAAATACTTTGCAGGCCAAAAACGTTAGGCGCTGAAAACTTACCCAACTTGGCATTCTGCAGAGGAATTGACCCTTAACTGATTATGGAATACAATGTGTTTGGAACTTTAGTAAATAACAAGAAATCGGCTTGAAACAGCCTCGTCCAATAAGGGGGCCGCTATGGGAAATGATGAACACAAGGATAGAATTGAACAGGCAAGACAGGAATTGAATAGAATGGCCATTGAGTATGGAATGAATGATTTAAGAGTGCTTCGCCAATCTGTTAAGCTGGATGCTCTTCTGAACGAGTATACCGATTGCCTCACGGACAAGGACGATCAGCTCTACTAGAGTATAATAGGAAGTAATTTTATAGATGAAGACACTTTAACGGCAGCCGTTAGGGTGTCTTTTTTTAAATATAAGAATTTATATGTTTCACACGATAACTTATCCTTCTATTTCTCGCTGAAACGGTACCGTCCTTAAAAAGGACGGCAAAGCCGTTTCCACTTGATGTACAGGAAATTATGAGAGGCAGAAGTGCATTTGATTTCGCCATATGAGGGGGAGATGGGGAAATGAGAGGCAGAAGTGCATTTGATTTCGCCATATGAGGGGGAGATTGGGAAATGAGAGGTAGAAGTGCATTTGATTTCCCATATGAGGGGGAGATGGCAAAATGAGAGGGCACGTACAACAATATGTGTCACGATAGGTCAAAGCTTTAAATAGCAAGCGTATTACCATTGTGTGATTTTGTTTCGCGTAGTCTGCTTGGGAATACTCTTGGCACGTGATAAGCCGGATAACGCCAGTTAGCCGTCACTCAGCAGCTCGCGCAGCATGCCCTGGCGGTCGTTCAGGAACGCCTTGGTTACAGTGTAATGTTCCGTATCCTCCAATGCGGCCTGCCGGATGCCTTCCTCCCCCAGGAGATAGATATCTGCGCCCGGGTAGGACATCAGGATAGGTGAATGTGTGGCGATAATGAACTGCGAATGCTGCTGCACCAGCTCGTGCATCCGCACCAGCAGCGACATCTGCCGCAGCGGGGACAGGGCAGCCTCCGGCTCGTCGAGCATGTAGAGGCCTTGGCCGCCAAAACGGTGAACAAAGGTGGAAAAAAAGGATTCGCCATGCGACTGCTCATGCAATGACTTGCCCCCGTAAGAATCCTTGATGAAGTTGCCCGCCTTAGGCTCTTCATCCAATTCGTCAATATAAGTCGCCACATTGTAATAACTCTCCGCACGCAGGAAGAAGCCGTCCTTTGGGCGTCGTACCCCTTTGGCAATACGAAAGAATTCATACAGATGTGAATGTGAGGAACGGGTGTTAAATGAGAAGTTGAGTGTCCCGCCTTCCGGATTAAAGCCCCATGCCGCCGCAATCCCCTCCAGCAAGGTTGATTTTCCCGTTCCGTTCTCTCCTACCAGAAAAGTAACCTGCTTCTGAAACTCCAGACGATGGAGGTCGCGCACTGCCGGCAGATGAAACGGATAAGTCTGGAAGGAAGGGACCTTATCGCGAAGCAGCTCCGCATGGCGGACGTAGAGCATGGCATTATTCATAGCATTCATTCTCCCACTCTCCCTACTTACGAATGATATCATACACGCTCAATTGACTTGTCTTCAGTGTAGCCTGAGTGGATAAAATCTGCAAAGGTTCGGGCAATCCGGGTGGATGACAGGGGGCATGAGCCAATTTCACCGTAATACAGACAGGTGTCCATGAGGCGTACGCTGACTCCGCATATAGTTATATTGTCTTGAGAATATGACGGGGCAGGGTGAAAGCCGTGAAAGTTAAAAAGAGAACAGAGCGTCCGCAGGAATATAGGGATGGATATCAGGAGGGATACCGTCTTGGCTTGTGTGAAGCCGTGAAACGCCTGAATTCTCCGGAGGCAGGGCAGGAGTGCCGCCCGCTTAAGCTGATGTACGTTCCCCAGGGATTTCAAGCCATAGACGCAGGTGTAACGGAGGCGCTTGGACAGCTGGTCAGTGAATTGGTCTTAAGCGCTCCGGAAACCATGCTGGAGGTTGCGGCACGTGAAATGCCGGGAGCGGTACTTGTCATGAACGGGCTGCATGTGTTTCCCGAGAACCATTTGGAGCAAATTACCGAAATCAAAAAATTGGGTATTTCTACGGCAATCTGGTTTGTAGATGATCCTTATTTTACCAAAGATACTTCTGTTATCAGCCAGCATTACGACCATGTATTTACGCATGAGCTGGGCTGTGTGGAATTCTACCGTTCACTTGGGGTGGCTTCTGTCCATTATCTTCCGCTCTGTGTGAATCCGCAAATGTTCTATCCGCGCCGCACCGATCCGCAATATCAATATGATGTGGTGTTTATCGGCAATGCCTTCCGCAACCGGACGGAGCTGTTTGATGGGCTGGCGCCTTTTCTGAAGGACAAAAAGGTGCTGATCGCCGGCGGGTTCTGGGAGCGTCTGACCCAGTTTGAGGAGCTCTCGCCTTTTATTAAGGACGGATTTATTCCGCCTGAGGAGACTGCGAATTACTACAGCGGGTCAAAGCTGGTCATCAACATTCACCGTCCATGGGAGGGGGGACAGGATAACCGGAATTCCTTTCAATTACCGTCCCGTTCCATCAATCCTAGGACCTATGAAATCAGTGCTTGCGGAACAATGCAGCTGACCGATATCCGTGAAGATCTGGACCGCTTCTACCGGCCGGGGTTTGACATGGAGACCTTTGGCTCTGCTGAAGAGCTGCAGCGAAAAATCGAATACTATTTGGTTCATGAGAAGGAGCGCCGCCTGATTGCATTGCGGGGGCTGCAGACGACCTTGCGCAACCATACGTTTATGGCGCGTTTGCCTCAATTATTGAATGTTCTTACTGCACAAGTGTGAATTCCAAAATGGGATGAAGGAGCGAATACTCATGAAGACTGAATTTATTATGCCCGCACCGCCTATGCCGCGTAGCCCTGCGGAAGAAGAAAAACTGCGCGGACGGCTGACCGGCTTCAAGGTAGGATATGACGAGGGCTACTTACGGGGAAGGCTCGCCATTCTGGACGGCCGTCCGGAAGCGCCGCTTCCGGTTCGCAATATTCATGTCATGTACGTAGCCTCGGGTAAAGGCTATCCGTATTCGCCGCTGGACGATGCGGTACTTTATGCCTTACAGAAATTAACTGTACAGGTCACGGTTACCGATGTGCGCCAGGATCTCATTGAGCTCGCCACGGCGCAATGCCCCGATCTGATGCTGGTACTGGACGGCCTTGATTTGCCGCTGGAGCAGCTCTCCGTCCTGCGGAGCAGAGGCATCAAGACGGCGATCTGGCTGACCGATGATCCGTATTACACCGATTTCACTATGAAAATTGTGACGCATTACGACTACGTGTTCACCCTGGAGCGCAATTGCGTGGAAATCTACCGTGGCCTCGGCTGCACAGAAGTACATTACCTGCCCTTTGCCGCCCACAGGGAGCACTATCGTCCAACGACAGGGCGTTCTCCGGTATGCCGGGATATCAGCTTCATCGGCTCCGCTTACTGGAACCGGATTGAGTTCTTCCGCAATATTATGCCGGAGCTGATGAGCTACAACACTGTGATCAACGGCATCTGGTGGGATCGTCTGCCCGAGGCTCCGCTCTATGGAGAGCGAATTGAAGTCGGGAAGTGGATGTCGCCGCAGGAGACAGCCACCACGTACAGCGGCTCCAAAATTGTCATTAACCTTCACCGTTCCCATGTGGACGAGGATGCCAACAACAATGCGCTGGTTATTCCCGCGGCTTCACCTAACCCGCGCACCTTCGAGATCGCGGCCAGCGGCACACTGCAGCTGAGTGATGCCAGAGATGATATGGGCTCCTTCTATAAGATCGGAGAAGAAATCGACACCTTCTCCAGCCCGCTGGAATTGATGGAAAAAGTCCACTATTACCTGACCCATGAAGAAGAGCGCCGGGAAATGGCCTTGCGCGCTTTTGAACGGACCCTGAAGGATCACACCTACACGAAACGCCTGAATCAGCTGTTGAACGTAATCTATGCCCAACCGGTATGAGGACAAATTGCCAGGAAATGTGCGTATATCAGGGGACAGGTGTCGTGCCGGCATCTGTGCCCCCTCAATATACTGGTGAAGTAACCTGACCTTGGCGTTTGCCTGCAAAGTGCGCTTCTCCAAGTGAGTCAGTGCTTTCGAAGCAAGTTTTACATGAAGAACTGTCCCGTAGCTAATGCTTCGTAAAACTTTTAGGGAGGTGAATGGTCGCTCGAGGCCTCTTGCCAAGGAGCGCCGAAACACCATGGCCGACAAAGCTACAATCGTCCTCTTTTCCCATGTTTCCAATACGCGCAGTATTACGGGTGCGGAGAAGCTGCTGCTGTTCTTCGGCCGGGAGCTGTCTCCATACTTTAACTGTATTCTCGTAGCGCCCCAGGACGGCAAGCTGACGCGCCAGGCCCGCAGCTTCGGCCTGAATGTAGAGCTGCTGTCGATTCCTCTCGTCTACGGAATGTACACTCCTTATGCCGGACTGGAAGCGGATATCCGCAAATTCCAGGAAAGCCGGGAATATCTAGAAATGACAGACTGGCTGGCTGGTCTGCGTCCGGCATTTATTATCTCCAGCACTTGTGTGCATGCTTTGCCGGCAATGGCGGCGAAGTCACTTGGCATCCCGGTGGTCTGGAAGATTTCCGAGACGATTACGGACAATGAGTTCACCCCGATCAGTGTAGACCTGATCCACAGGAACAGCGATGAAATTCTGGCAATTTCGCATACGGCTGCGGCCTGTTTCCCGGCGGATATCCGCGAAGGTAAGGTAACTCAGCTCCCGCCGTCCTGGAATGATAAAGATTTGATGATGGAAGCCTGGAGTAAGCTCCGGGGGGAACGGCGGAGTGAGCTCAAGGTATCTCCGGATGAATCGCTGATCGGATATATTTCCTCCTTCATCAACAAGGAGAAAGGGCTGGAGCATTTCGTCAAAATGGCCGTCCTTGTCAGTGAGCAGTATCCGAAGGCGAAGTATCTCGTCATTGGTACTCCCGGAGACAAAAACTACTATGACCGCTGTGTGCGCAAGGTGAAGCTGGAGGGACTGACCTCGCGGTTCAAGTTCGCGGGATATGAAGAATGTCTGCCTTCGGCCTATTGCGCAATGGATCTGCTGGTTGTTCCCAGCCTGATCCGTGAGGGTTTCGGCATGACCGCCCTGGAGGGAATGGCCTTCGGCAAACCGGTGGTCGCCTATGATTCCGGCGGGCTGCAGGAGATTCTGCACATGGCCGGCTGCGGCAACCAACTCGCTCCGGTGGAGGATATCGAGGCGTTGGCTGACCGGGTAAAGGTGCTGTTGGCGGAGCCGGGACTGGCGGCAGCCATCGGCAGCCAGTCGCGGGAGCGCGTTGATGCCGTATATGGCCCGGCGGCCTACAGGGCACGGTTGCTGGGGCTGGCGGAGCGCTGGCAGCTCCGTTACTGCACGGCAGCGGTGGTAGAGCTGCCAATCTGCAGTGAGCCCGCCGAGCCGCTCTCCGGCGGTGCGCCTGTGCAACTGCCCGTAAGCGAAGCGCCGGGCAACAGCGAACCCGTGGCGGCGGGGGAACCACCGCCACCACCGCCACCGCCGCCGGAGCAGCCGCCGCCGGGCAAGGGCCACTCGCGCCGCGCAACACGGCTGCGCAGAGCAAGGCTCCGGCGCGGCAAGCTGCGCCGCGCCAAAGCCCGGGCGCGCCGCAGCGGGCGCCCGGGCCGCAAGCGGCGCACGGCGCGGCCGGCACGCCGGAAGGGCAGCGGCGGCAAATCCCGCCGCACAGGCAGCCGCGCACGCCGGCGTAGGAAGAGCCGCCGCAAAGCGGCGTGAACACTGCGGGTGCACCTCCCCGCAGTGAAATACAGCAAGTTATACCCAAACAAGGTAGGGGAGTGAACCCATGAAGATCATGACGATTTTGGGCACACGGCCCGAAATCATCCGCCTCAGCGTCATTATTCCGCTGCTCGATGAGCATGCGGAGCGGCATGTGCTGGTGCATACGGGACAGAACTTCACCGCCAGTCTCAGCGGAATATTCTTTGAAGAGCTGGGGCTGCGGGCACCGGATTATGTGCTGCAGGATAAGCAAGCCGCACTTGGCGGGCAGCTTGCCGCCATGTTCGGAAGCCTGGAAAGCATTCTGCTCAAAGAACAGCCGGACCGGGTGCTGCTGCTCGGAGATACCAACAGTGCGCTGTGTGCAATTCTTGCGGAGCGCATGGGTATCCCGGTCGTGCATATGGAGGCGGGGAACCGCTGTTACGATTTGAAAGTGCCGGAGGAGAAAAACCGCCGTGTCATAGATGCCGTTTCGACCATTAATATGCCTTATACGCAGCAGAGCAAACGGCATCTGCTGAGTGAAGGTTTCCCCAGCCAGCGTATCGTATTAACCGGCAATCCGATCCACGAGGTCATTACACATTATGAAGAGCAAATTAGAGCCAGCGATATTCTGGCCCGGCTGGATCTTACGGCAGGCCATTACTTTCTGGTCACTGCCCATCGCGCCGAGAATGTCGATGATCCCGAATCACTGCTGCAAATTATGTCCGGCCTGTGCCTTGTGGCTGAACATTTTGGAATCCGCCTGATCTGCAGTATCCATCCCCGCACACGCTCCAAGCTGACGGAGCAATTCCCGCTAAAGATGAACCCGCTTGTGGAATTCCATGATCCTTTCGGATTTTTCGATTTTGTCCATTTGGAACGTTATGCCCTCTGTGCAATTACCGACAGCGGAACCGTCCAGGAGGAGTGCTGCCTGATGGGAGTGCCGACCGTAACGATCCGCAGGACGACAGAACGTCCGGAGACGGTAGATTGCGGCAGTAATGTAGTGTCGGGAGTAGAGCAGAACAGCATTCTGCGCTGTACCCGGTTGATGACGTCGCTGAGTCCGGAATGGGAGGCACCGGAAGGCTACATGACACCGGATGTCTCGGCAAAGGTAGTTAAATTTTTGCTTGGAGGGAACCTGCATGTTCAATAATAAACGGATTATGGTCACAGGCGGAACCGGTTCCTGGGGGCATGAACTCATCCGGCAGCTTCTGCCGCAGAATCCTAAGGAAATCGTAATTTTCTCCCGCAGCGAGTCAGCCCAGGTGTCGATGAGCCGCGAATATGAGGATAGCCGCCTCACCTTCATCATCGGCGATATCCGCGACAAGGATGCTCTGGTGGCCGCATGCCGCGGCGTGGATTATGTGTTCCATCTTGCGGCGTTGAAGCATGTTCCGGTGTGCGAAGATCAGCCGTATGAAGCGCTCAAGACGAATGTCGTCGGCACCCAGAATGTCATTGAAGCAGCTATTGCCAATAATGTAGAAAAAGCGATTTACATCTCCACCGATAAAGCGGCCAATCCGTCCAACTTCTACGGCATGACTAAAGCGATCGGCGAAAAGCTGTTTGTGTACGCGAACCTGCTCGGCTCAGGCACACGGTTTGTGACCGTACGCGGCGGCAATGTGCTGGGAACGAACGGCAGCGTGGTCCATCTGTTCATGAAGCAGATTAAGGATAAGGGCCAGGTGCGCATTACAGATATGAAAATGACCCGCTTTTTCTTCACCCTGCGCGATGCCATCACCCTGCTGTTCAAAGCGTCTGAGGTTAGCATCGGCGGTGAAATCTTCGTCATGACGATGCCGACCTGCCGGATTGTCGATCTGGCCGAGGTGTTGATCGAAGACTCCGGAAGACGTGATGTAAGTATTGTTGAAACAGGTATCCGTCCCGGTGAGAAAATCCATGAAATCCTGATGAGTGATTTCGAGAGCTTGACCACTGTCGTTTACGATGAGCAGTATCTTGTTATTCTCCCTACGCTGGATATGCCGGAGCTGAAAATCCACTACAGCAGATATCCGCATGTTTCCTTCAACAGCTTTAGCTCGGAGAACAACCTGATGGACCAGGAGGAGATCAAGAATATCCTGATCCGGGGAGGGTTCCTCCAATGAAGCTGCTTATCCTCGGCGGAAACGGTATGGCGGGTCATATGCTGGCGGCGTATTTTCGCCGCCAGGGCAAACATCACGTCTTCCATACAACCCGGGATAAGAGCGATCTTGGCGGGCTGTATGTAGATGCCGACGATATCGCCGGAGTGGAGAAACTGGTCGAAATCGTCTCTCCACACTGCATTATCAATGCGCTGGGAGTACTGAATCAATTTGCTGAGCGTGACCGGATCGGGGCCTACCATGTGAACGGATTTCTTCCCCACCGGCTGCGCCGGGCGGCGGATGCTGTTCATGCCCGGCTGATCCACATCAGTACCGACTGCGTGTTCGAAGGAACACGCGGCCGTTACACAGAGGACGATACGCCTGACGGCACTTCTGTATATGCGATTACCAAGAGTCTCGGAGAGATCCGTGCGCCCGGTCATTTAACGATCCGCACCTCCATTATCGGACCGGAAATCCGCTCCGGCGGCATCGGCCTGATGGAATGGTTTCTATCCCGGAAAGGGCCGGTCTCCGGCTATGAACGGGTCATGTGGAATGGCGTGACGACACTCGAGCTGGCCAAGGCGGTGGATGGCTTGCTGGAATCAGAGGTATCCGGCCTGATTCATCTGGCCCATCCCCAACCGGTCAGTAAATATGAACTGCTCCGGCATCTGCAGTACGCATTTCATAAGGAAGATGTTGAGATCATTCCCGAAGATGTGCATATTCAGGACCGTACACTGGTAAACACAAGAGCTGATGTCCAGATCCAGTTGCCTTCCTATCCGGAAATGCTGGCAGAGCTGGCTGATTGGATGCAGCCCTCAGAGATGACCACATGAAGGGGCGGAAGCTGCTGATTACCGGAGCCGCCGGTTTTACCGGCCGGCATGCTGTTGCCTATTTCAGGGCTGGCGGAGCGGAAGTGACCGCTGTAGTGCGCCATCCGGCAGCGGAGTCCGCTGTTTTTCCGGAGGGGGTTCAGCAATATGTTTGTGATTTAAGCGACCGCAAGGCGGTCCATACCATGATCGGGCAGGTCCGGCCGGACGAAGTGCTGCATCTGGCAGGCAGAAATTCGGTACCGGAGTCGTGGCGCGATCCCCTGCTTTATATGGAAACGAATGTTATGGCAACCCTGTATCTGCTTGAGGCACTGCGTGCCCAGCCGGCCAGCCGTATTCTGGTGGCCGGCTCCCGGCTCAAGTACAGCCCCGGAACCGACGTGGGTCCGCCGCATCCCTACAGCCTCAGCAAAACACTGGAGGAACTGGTATCACTCGCCTGGGGAACTCTGTTCAAGCAGCCCGTGCTGCTGGCGGAGCCTTGCAACCTGATCGGCCCCGGCCCTTCCACCGGCTTCTGCTCCCTGCTTGCCCGGCATATTGTGCGGAGTGAAGCTCTCTCGGGTACGGACGAAGGGATTCCGCCTTTCAGGCTTTCTTCACGGATTGAATTACGGGATTTTCTCGATGTTCGCGACGCCGTAAGGGCCTATGACTATATCCTGCGCAAGGGGGAGACAGGAAAGGTCTACCGGATTGATTCCGGGAAGCAGCGCACGCTGGGTGAGATCGCGGAGAAGCTGCTGGCTCATGCCGCGGTACCGGTTGGAATGGACTGGGGTCCGAAAGCTGGGGTTCCTGCGGAAGCAGACTCTGGAGTGTTGCCCGGTTCGGTCACGCAACCTGAAACATCTGAAGATAATGTAACTGCACTCGGCTGGAGTGCAGCAATCCCGCTTGAGCAGTCGCTTGCAGATATTGTGGACTTTTATCGTGCCAGTAGGGAAGGAAGGATGTAATGACTCCAAAAGTATCGGTGATAATTCCTTTTTATAATTGTCCTTATATTGAACAGGCGCTGCAAAGCGCCTTGTCCCAATCCTGGAAGCCTTATGAGATCATCGTCGTCGATGACGGTTCCACAGCTCATATGGACCGGATTATGCCCTATCTGCCTAAGATTCATTATCTCGGTAAAAGCAATGGGGGTACCGCTTCCGCGCTGAACCACGGCATCAAACATTCTACAGGAGACTATGTCGTATGGCTTAGCTCTGACGATATGTTCTACCGTGACAAGATCAACAATCAGGTTCTGTTCATGGAACAGAACCGTTTGCTTATCACTTACACGAACTTTAATTTTATCAACGGAGAATCGCAACTGACCGAAATGAACGCGGCGGCGGTATTCTCGAATCACCTGGACTATTTACGCTGCTTTCTTCAGGGGAATCCGATTAACGGCTGTACGGTAATGTTCAAGCGGGAGCTGTTCGGCGCTATCGGTCTGTTTGATGAAGCACTGCCCTACACGCATGATTATGATCTGTGGTTCCGGGCGATTCTGAACGGATATCCTCCGATTATGCTGAACCAGTCTTTAACGGCGTACCGCCGCCACAGCGGCATGGGAACCCTTAAGCATTATGATGTGATCATGGCTGAAGCCGCCGCGACCAATGCCCGTTATCATGGACTGCTCCGCGGGTTGATCACTTCTATGGGCGGTTAGGCTTATGCAATTTATTATAGGAGGGGAAGCCTATGTACCGGGAAATTGCAGTGAAAGATTTCCTGCCGGTCTTGCTGGAGTATCTTAAGTTCTCGGAGAGTATTCTGGATATCGGCAGCGGCACCGGTACTCTGCTTGAACGCTTTGAAGCTGCTCTGGTGGTCGGTCTGGATATTCACAGGCCTTATCTGCTGCACCGCAAATACACCTCGCCGCATATTATCCCGGTGCATGCCGATGCAAGCCATATTGATAAGCTCTTTCTGCCGGGCACGTTCTCAGCGGTGACATTAATTGATTCGCTGGAACATTTCTCCATGAAGGAAGGGATGGGACTTCTCAAAAAAGCGGAGATTATCGCCTCCAATCGTGTGGTGGTATTCACTCCGCGCGGATTTTTTCCGCAGGAAGGGACGGATCATTTTCACCTGCAGGGAGAGTATTATCAGAAACACAGGAGCGGCTGGGAACCGGAGGATTTCCTGGGGCTGGGTTACTCGGTAACCGTGCTTAAAGGCTATCACCATGCAGAGAATCCGGCTTTCCGGGAAGCATTCGGAGAGGATCATGAGCCGCTGGATGCCTTGCTTGCCTGCAAGACAGTATAAACAATACCCACGGGAAGGAGGTGAGCGCATGAATCAGCATAAGTCCAAGGTTTCGGTGGTCATCCCTTTCTACAATTGCCCCTACGTAGATCTAGCGGTGGAAAGCGTGCTGGCCCAGAGCTACCCGGATATCGAAATTATTGTAGTGGATGACGGATCGTTGTTCCACACGGAGAAGCTGGCTCCTTACAGAGACAGAATTATGTACTTTCACAAATCAAACGGTGGCACCGCATCTGCGCTCAACCTGGGTATCAAGGCGTCCAGCGGGTCTTATTTTGCTTGGTTAAGCGCTGACGATCTGTTTCATCCCGATAAAATCCGCCGGCAGCTGGAAGCTTTGCACAGCACAGGAACCTTATTTAACCATACTGCCTATTATTATATTAATGAACAAGGGGACCGTGTTTCCGGGGTCGTAAAGGTCCCCTTTCCCGATAGAAGCCAGCTTATCGCGACCATGATGACGGGTTGTCCGGTTAACGGCAGCTCTGTTCTGCTCGATATGGATATCTTCCGCACCGTTGGCATTTTTAATGAACGCTTTTTATACACACAGGATTATGACCTGTGGCTGCGTATATTGCCGCATTACCGCTGGTCTTACATCGAGGAGCCGCTGCTTGATTATCGTATACACAAGGAGATGGGCTCTGTGATTCACAGTGAAGCGCAGAACAAGGAGATTAAAATGGTGCAGGCGAAGCATCATAGATCTCTCTCGCAGCTGCTGAGAAAGGAGAGAGGGAAATGAGACTGACATTCCCGATTCTGACATTGTCCAGGGGCGGGGCCCAGCGTATGCTCGCAGAACTTACCAACCGTCTGGCAATCATCGGCCATGAAGTGATCATTCTTATGCCCAATCACGGCATTGTCGAATATGATATGAAGTGCAAGGTCCTCTACTCCAGCTACAGCCAGCTGTCTGAGGACGATTTTCCTTATAGCGATGTCATAATTTCGAATTACTACACTATCGTTCCTGTGGCGCAGCGGGCCAGTGAACAGGGCAAGGGATTGCATATTCGACTGGCGTTATGTTATGAGCCGACGTTTCTGCCGGATAATAATCAGTCCTTCTCTTCCTATAATATTGCCCGCAATTTGTTTGTACTGTCCCGGTGGCAGCAGGAGATTGTCCGGATAAATCATGGGATTAAGGGCAGGATTGTACCGATCGGGGTGAATCCTGACTTTTATAATACACACAGGCGGGACACGCAAGGCAAACTGGTAGTCTCTGCAATTATGCGCAAGATGGAAGGGGGATTCTCCGGCCACCGGGAACAGGACTATCTGCTGCAGCAGCTCAATCTGGTCAAGGCGCATCATCCGGAGGTTGAATTGTATCTGATAACACCTCCGGGAGAATACGCCGAATCTGCTGCACTTCAGACTCTGCTGGCCGATGACCGTTATCATGTACGCACGCCTTCAAACGATACGGAGCTGTGCTACCATTATAATGAGAGCAACATTTTTGTCAGCTCCAGCACGTATGATACCGGTTCGCTGCCGGGTCTGGAAGCGATGCGCTGCGGCGCTGCATTAGTTACGGTTTATTCCGGGGGGAACCTCGAATACGGTGTCCACGGCCACAACTGTCTGATGTCCTACCGGCATGAAAACCGTCTGGCCGATGATATTATCACTTTAATCAGGGACAAAGAACTGCGCGAGCGCCTTGCCCAAAGAGGAGAGAATGATTCACAGCGTTTCACCTGGGAGAGAAGCACGCAAATCTTTCAGACTGAGCTGTTTGAGATCGTATCGAGGCTGGGTTGAGTATTGTTCAAGACACACAAAGAACCTTCATTTCCACGGTCTTCCGGTGGTTTGAAGGTTCTTTTGGTGTCGGCCGCTAAAAGATGGAAAAGGAGTTGAGCATCTCACGAAAGGAATGGGCATAACTCTCGGAGCCGAAGCGTGAAATCATATGGAGCCTTCCCTGATCGCGGATGTGGCTGCGGAGTGCAGGATTATCCATCAGCTCCAGGCCTTCACTGACAGCCTGCTCCACATTGCCAAGCGGATAAAATTTGCCGGAGTGATTATGAACAATAAAAGAACGGACACCGTCCGAATCGGTGCTAAGTACAGGACAAGTACAGCAGATGGCTTCGGCAACTGCATACCCGAAGCCCTCTGTAATGGAGGTGGATAGCAGAAAGCCGCCGGAACCGGCAATGGAGGAATAATAAACGGGCATAATATGGTTGGGAATGTTGGTAAATACATTCAGCCGGTCATTCAGTCCTAAAGCGTGCAGTTCCTCATGGAACAGCTGCTTTTGCTCCCCGGAGGCAAGCTCCGGATCATGGAACATCCACAGATGCAGAGCGGGTTTGTGCAGGCGGATCTGATGGGCGATCTTCAAGTATTCGCTCCAATTCTTGTTGTTTTCAAGCCGGCCTACCCAGGCAATTACCGGATCGCAGGGAGGTTCACCGGGGATCATCCGGAAGGACTGGACATCCACGATATTGGGGATTACATACCGGTGGAGCCAGGGACAGATAGAAATAAACAGCTCCAGCAAATGATCGGTAGGAGGTATAAGTACAGCATTGCAGTAGGATCTCAGAAAAGGTACGGCCTCTATAATCAAAATCTCCGCATCAGCCCGTTTACCGAGCCCCTGGGCTTCGTATATTAGAATGCCTCCATAGCCTAGACGACGCAGACGTTCCATTAACAAATAATCCGATGTAACAATAATGGCGTCATAGTGCTGAGTATCGAGTAATTCCTTGATCTCTTCATCCCGGGAAGTGATAAACACGGGAAAGTTTGTGATATTCTGGCTTGCAGACCCCGGCATGAGGTATAAAACATGGCATTCAATACCGCTGCGCTGCAGGCTTTCGCACCTTAGCTTGTTCAGTGTCTCCACCCCGCCGCTGGGTACATAAAACGTAAATAAAACCTTCATGCTCACCCCTCCTGACTTTACTTTGCGGAGAATCACGGCTCGCTTGTGAATACGGCCTACTGTTTATAAGATACGCGAATGTTTCCCCGCATGTGACGGTGTAGGGGAGAGAGTACCAAATCCTTTCAGGATAGCTTGTACCGGTGGAGGCCATGCTAACGATTGTTACGGTGCATACATCATAATTTAAAGAGATGGAGGATGAGTTCATGTTGCGATCAAAGATCAGCATGTCAGTCTCTGCCGCGCTGCTTCTGGGCATGGTCAGCATTACAGGTTGCGGTGACAATAACACTACAGATGGCAATAACGTTCAGACAAAAAGTGTACGGAAAATGAACGATGGCCGCATTAATACCAATTCCGTTCGGGGCAATGCCTTCGACAAAATGGAGATGAGCCAGGAGCTCGCTGACCGCATTGCAGCGATGCCGGAGGTACGCTCGGCAAATGTAATGATTGCCGGGAAAAGCGCCTATGTCGCCGTAGCCTTGGACCGGGCTGATGGCGGTATGAATGTGAGAAATACTGATAAAATACGTCCTTACAGCTATGGCGGCGGGCTCGGCAACAACACTTCCGGCATGCTGACCGGTCCGGAAATGACAGTGAATCCTGGAGAAGGCAGGGCAACTGGACCGATTATGGGCAATCAGGGAAGAGGGACAGTAACAGGTAATCCGGGCATGACCGGTACAGGAGGTTCGATGGCTGGTGTACCGAAGAGCCTGACCGGTACGGGTACTGTCGGAGGGGTAGGTACGGCCAATCCCAAAGCCTACCCCGGCAATGGCAATAACGGCATCCTGTCCGACAGCAATTGGGTCGATGGAACCCGGATGAAGCGCGATATCGACAATAGCATGGGGACAGGAATCGGGATCCGCAGCGTTGCTCCAAATAACAGCAATAAAATGACTGACAACGAAGATGTTACCGAGGAGATGAAGGACAAGATTGCTGCTGAGGTTAAGAAATATAACTCGGGCATAGACAACGTTTACGTGTCGGCCAATCCGGACTTTGTGGAACGGGCTGACTTTTATGCCCAAGAGGTACGTGCGGGCCATCCGCTCAAAGGATTTGCCAATGAATTCCGGACGATGGTCGAGCGCATCTTCCCAACACGCAGCGGATATTAATCCTGCCCTCAGACTGAGCTAGTATGCCTGAGAAATAACGGGATTATTCCATCAGCGGGCCGTTACAATAAATGCAGCCATCCTACCGGCTTCCGGTCTGGATGGCTGCATTTCAGTTTATATGCCTGGCAGTACTTCTGCTCAGATAATCGGTGAATCGGTGGAGATTGTGTGTCCGCCGATCCATACACCGTTCAGTTGAAGCTCATCATCCAGCAGCAGGATATCCGCGCGTTTTCCTGCTTCAAGCGAACCTATGAAACGCTGCATCCCGAGTGATATGGCTGGAGTAAGACTTGCGGCATTGGAGGCTGCTTGAAGACTGAGTCCCACTTCCTGTACCAGATAGCGGAAACCGCGAATCATGGTTAGCGTGCTTCCGGCGAGTGCATCAGGGTTATCCTTCAGTGTGGCAATGCCCTCCCTTACAATTACCGGCAGGTCACCGATTGTATATTCACCGTCGCTGAGTCCGGTTGCTGACATGGCATCCGTGATGAGCATCAGATTATTCCGGATTTTGAGCCGGGAAAGCACATTAATCGCCGCAGCATGCACATGGATGCCGTCGGCAATAATCTCGGCACGTATCCGCTCGTCAAACATTACGGCACCTGCTGTGCCCGGTTTGCGGTGATGCAGCGGAGTCATGGCATTGAACGTATGCACCGCCTGGTTTAAGCCGGCGTCTGCAGCCGCAATAATCTCTTCGAAGGTAGCATTGGTATGCCCTAGAGCTGCTGTGATGCCATGCTTGCGCAACCAGAGAATCGCTTCCAGTGCGCCTTCACATTCCGGCGCCAGGGTAACCTGGCGGATCATTCCCGGGTATTGCTTCTCCCACGCTTCAAGCCATGTGATATTTGCCGGGACAATATGCTCAGGATTTTGGGCCCCGGACCATTTTGGGCTGATGAACGGCCCTTCCAGATGCACTCCGGCCAATTGGGCGAATGGCATGCCGCCTTTGCGATAGTCAGCGACTTCGGACAAAACACGGTCGATGTCTTCCTTAGCTGCAGTCATGGTGGTGGCCAGCATGGCGGTTGTTCCATGTGAAGCATGAAACCGGGTGATGATATCCAGCGATGCCTGATCAGAGTACATAAAATCGTAACCGGCGCCGCCATGCACATGTACATCAACGAATCCGGGGATCAGCAGCCCGTTCTTGTCTTGGGTGCCTGCGGGCCAGTGGGCGTAAGCTTCCGGCAGCCAGGCGGTTTCTCCTACATATTGGATAACCTCTTCCGATACTGCGATCACGCCTTCTTCAATCAGGCCGGAGGGAGTCAGCACTTTTCCGTAGAGCAGCTCGCCTGGTGTTCTATTTATTTCAGCCATTTTGCAGCTCCTTCGTCCAGCAGAACGACCACATTAGGATGGCTCTGCAGCAGGGAGGCGGGACACTGTGTCGTGATCGGACCTTCCAGCGCGTTTTTGACTGCTTCTGCCTTCTCTTCTCCGCGCACCAGCAGCACGATTTGTCTTGCTTTGAGAATGCCGCCGATGCCCATCGTTACCGCCTGGCGGGGCACATCCTCCAGCCGGTCGAAGAAGCGGGCATTGGCTTCCAGTGTTTCTTCCAGCAGGTCCACGACATGCGTGCCGCTGCTAAGACTGGCATCCGGCTCATTGAACCCGATATGTCCGTTGCTGCCGATGCCCAGAATCTGCAGGTCCACCGGCCCGTTATCCTCGAGCATTTTGTCATAAGCGAGACATTCGGCAGTAAGATCCGCCGCATTTCCGTTAGGGACATGTGTCCGGGTAAGATCAATATCGACATGATTGAACAGATGCTCGTTCATGAAGCTGCGGTAGCTCTGGGGATGATCCACAGGCAGGCCCACATATTCATCCAGATTATAGGAAGAGGCTTTGGCGAAACTGACATTTCCCTTGCGGTGCATCTCTACCAGCTTGGCGTAGACGCCGACCGGAGAACTGCCGGTAGCCAGTCCCAGTACGGCTTTGGGGTTGCTCTGCAGCAGGCTGGCAATCAGGTTTGCGCCGGTCTGGGCGAAATCTTCTTCATTGCGGAATTTTAAAATGTTCATTTGAATTAACCTCCCCGTTTATGACGGTAATGTTGGACATTCAGATAAGATTGCTCCAGCTTGGGAATGAAATCGCCAAACCGGGTGCTGACCATTCCGGTGAACAGGATATCAATGATATGCAGCTGCGCAATCCGCGAAGCCATATCCCCCCGCCGCATTCCCTGCTCCAGCGAGGAGGAGAACAGCGGGATATCCGCCAGTGTGGCCAGCGTGCTGCTGCCGTAAGAAGTCAGCGAGATCGTGGCCGCACCGCTGGCTCCGGCACAGCTTAAGGCGTCGATCGTTTCCGGGGTTTCCCCGGAATAAGAGACCGCAAACGCCACATCGCCGGCAGAGAGCGAAGAAGCGGAGGTGATCTGCATATGTGAGTCTGCAAAAGCGGTGCAGTTCACGCCGATGCGGATCAGCTTCTGGTAGAAATCCTGTGCAACGATAGAGGAGGTGGCCATCCCGTAGAGATCAACCCGGCGAGCCCGGCACAAAACATCAATGGCTGCTTGCAGCCGCTCGAGATCGAGTAGTGAGGTGGTGTCCCGGATCGAAGTCAGGTGATTGGCCTGCATCGCTTCGACAATGACCGAAAGCGGATTGCCCGCGACAATATCCTGATAAGAGGAGCCGCCTTCCTGCGGCGAAGCATCGCTATGGGCAATTTCTGAAGCCAGCTTAACCTTGAAATCGGGGAAGCCTTTGAAATGCAGCACCTTACAAAACCTTGTAATTGTCGCGGGACTAACACCGCATTGCTCTGCCAGCTCCGTGATGCCCATATGGACAATCTCCGCTGGTGAGGCCAGAATGCGTTCCGCCAGCTTGCGTTCCATTTGGGATAGCTTTTCCTTCTCGTGCTCCAGGACATGCAGGATAGGAGAAATAAGCTCCACCTTCTTTTCTTAATGTGAATGAATGCAATCATTTTAGTGACTGAAATTATTTTTATTAATATATACATTTATAAGAAAATTATTTTCATATTTAGAATAAAACAAATCCCCAAGCTATGCAAGGGGGAGATTCCTACAATTAGCCTCCTAAGTCTGCTGGAGCAGTGCAGGGAGTTATGAAAAAACAAAGAAAAACCAGTCAGCTTCTTCTAGGGGAAGCCGGCTGGTTCAAATTTGCAAATGCTAAATGCTGCTAAATGCTAAATGCTGTGTGGGTCTTGGATCAGAAGATCAGATTGGAGGTGTAATCTGTATTACAGCTCCAAATTCAATATTCACCGTAGTTGCGACTGATCCTGTACTTTAAAGCCTTAAGTTCAATCTATATAGCGGGAAAAGTTGGAACTAAAAAGACGATATAACGTATATGAGGAAATTAATGGGAAATACGCCCGCTAATAACTCACAAATATAACTAACTGGGATATTTGTAGATATTAGCGGTAAGAATTCACGCAATTCAGTTGATAAGCAGTATTCGTACAAAATTAACGTGCATATTTCCCGCTGTAATTACATTAAGCGTATGAATACGCTGGAAAATGCACATAGTTGAGCAATTCCAATGTAGCCAAACCAGCAAACATTACTTAATGCTGAATGGACATTTTCGTGCATCGGAATAGACCTATAAGGGCTATCTTGACGGTTACCGTATATTCTCATGTAGTAATACACAGATTGCTTTTTGGAGCCGGAAAAAGAAAAATCCATTGCACAATCTACATTTAAAATTGCAGATTTATTGTAGTGGATGATCCTGGCGACTTAATATCAGCCTGCTGTCCGTGATTTGCCCACAGACCTGCCGCGCAGCATTTCCCAGAGAATAAACGCCAGAATGAGCACTTGGGGCAGTAAAGTCTCCCATGTTGGATACAACCCCAGCCAACCGACCGACGGCAGCCCATTCTCCACATGTGCCGGCAGTTTCCCGGCTACCTGCAAGGAATGGATGCTCTCGCCGAGAAAGCGGAAGACAAGATAGTAGATCAGCACCGTTGCTGCGCGGAAGAAGGCAGCGATCGGCAGCTTGGCGCTTAGGGCAATAATGGTATAACCCAGAATGATCAGCACGACCAGCGCGGCTCCGATCCCGAGCAGCAGCTGTGAGGTTGCTATGGATGGCGCCATTCCCACATAGAATATGGTCGTTTCAGCCCCTTCACGCAGAACGGCGAGCGCAGCTACCAAGAATAAAGACCATAGGCTGCCCTTAGCCAGCGCACCGTCCACCTGCCGCCCGACATATTTATTCCATGCAGCGGCGTTCGATTTACTGTGCATCCAGCGGCCGATTGTGAGCATCATTACTACTGCCACAAGTCCGGTAATCCCTTCAATCAGTTCACGCGCGCTTCCGGAGGCTGCTTGTGAAATGGTGTAGGTTAGCAAAACAGCCAGGCCTATACTACTGGCGAGACCTGCCGCAGCACCGGACCAGACCCAGCGCCGGGTCTTGGGGCCGCCGTCTCTTTTTACATAGGACAGCAAGGCGGAAAGTACGAGAATCGCTTCAAGGCCCTCACGGAGCAGGATTAATGCGGCGTCCCAGGCCGTATAGGCTGTGTCACCGGCCAGTGGAGTCAGCTCCGCGAGCATCGTGTCCATGGTAGCCAGCGCCTGATTAAGCTTCGGCGGATCGGACAACAAATCGCCGGTAACGGCTGCGCTCTCGTTCTCGATATTCGCATACACCTTGGGTGATGCGATCTGCACCTGTCCTTCGGCTGAAGGCCAGGCTGCAATAAACTGTTCCATGATTCCCGCCGCACCGGCACTGTCTCCGGATTCTGCTGCTGCTGAAGCTTTCTTCAGGTAGCTGATAAGCCCCCCGATCGAAGCAGGCTGTGCTGACACGTCTCCTGTGTCAACCGTCTTGCCTGCACTGTATTCGGCCAGCAGCGTATATAAAGCTTCGGCCTCCGCTTTTGCCGCCTCTTCGCGGAGCGGCTCGGCCTGCAGCGCAACGCGCAGCAGGCTCATCTTCGTCTCCAGCAAGCCGTAGACGGCGGGATTGTCGGCCCGGATGCCGCGCTCCGCCGGCGTCCAGCCGTTCACAACGGCGCGGTAGGCTTCCGCCGCCGCCTTCCAGTCGGCGCTGCGCGCCGCATCCCGCGTGCGCTCCGCCGCGGGCAACAGCTTCGCCGCCGCTTCGAGCCCGGCGGCGCTGGTGTCACCGCCGCCTGTGCCGGAGGCGGCGGTGACGTACGCGTCCACGCTTTTGGCCAGCGTGGACAGCGCGGTTGTCGCGGGCTTGCCGCCGCCCGCCGCCAGGGCTTCCGCCGCGCCAGCGAGCGCGGCTTCTACAGCGGCAGCCGGATCGGCGAGTGCCGGGTCCGGCGTGCCGCTGTTCGCGGTGCGCCACAGCGCCGCGAACGACTCCACATCGGCGGCGGCCGCATCCCAGCGGCCCTGGCCGGCTTCGACGAGCGCGCTGCCAACTGCGGGCAGCAGCTCGTCATGCCGGCTGTCTTCCGCCGCCACGGCAGCTGCTGGTTTGCAGAGCAGCAGCAGGAAGAGGCAGCCAAACAGTACGGCTGCCTTCAGCGCGGGAACTAACCCGCGCTCATGCAACCGCACCCGTTTGGTGCCCGTGCTTTCCAGTCTGCGCTCATGCAACCGCGCCGTTTTGGTGCCCGTGCTTTCCAGTCTGCGCTCATGCAACCGCGCCGTTTTGGTGCCCGTGCTTTCCAGTCTGCGCTCATGCAACCGCGCCGTTTTGGTGCCCGTGCTTTCCAGTCTGCGCTCATGCAACCGCGCCGTTTTGGTGCCCGTGCTTTCCAGTCTGCACTCATGCACCAGCTCTGGCTCGTGTCCAAGCGCCAATGCTGTCCCACTTTCATGCACCCGGCCCAGCTTACCCTTGACTTTCGCCTTGTACGGCAAGCCATATTTATACTGTCTAGCAAATAACATCGGGAGTGTCCCCTTTCAATAATGGACAGGCAAATCCGGGAAGGCTGAACGGATCTGCCTGTCAGCATGCTGGTTGCTGACTCATGCTGTGTTATCGTGTTCAGCCCAGCAGGGCTTCGCCGATATACCCGCCTTCGCGGACACCGGGGAAGCAGGCGAATACCGCACTGCCGGTATGAACCATATATTCATTCAACCGGTCGTTTTTGGACAGACGCTGCTGGATGCTGACGAATTGTTTAATGAGATCCTTCTGGAAGCTGATGAACAGAAGACCCGCATCCAGCTGGCCTGTTTTAAGATCCATTCCACTGGAATAGGAGTAGGAGCGCCGGAGCATTTTGATCGTGCCGTCACCATGGGCCAGCGCGGAATGCGAATCCGGCGGGATGACGGGCTTGCCGGAAGCATCGGCGGCGTCCAGTTTAAGTTCGGCGAATTCGTCAGTGGCTCCAATTGGCGCGCCGCTGTGCCTGTGCCGTCCAAAGGTCGCTTCCTGGTCGCTCAAGGTCGAGCGGTCCCAGACCTCAATGCGCAAACGCACACGGCGGACAGCCATGTAAGTGCCGCCGTTCATCCAGGCAGGCCCATCGCTGCTGCTGGTCCACACAACCTTGCGCATTTCGGCATCGTCTGTAGCATCGGGGTTGCCTGTTCCATCTTTAAAGCCTAGCAGATTGCGCGGGGTGCCTCCTTTCGGATCAGCTCCCGCTGTACGCTGGAACCCTTCCTGGGTCCAGCGCAGCACGGCTGTGCCGCGGGCAATCCGTGCGAGATTGCGTATGGCGTGGAACGCCACCTGCAGATCATCAGCACAAGCCTGTACACAAAGATCTCCGCCGCACCACTGCGGCTCCAAACTGTCTCCCGTAAAGGCTGGGAGGTCGGCAAGTGAAGATGGACGTTTCGGGGCTAACCCAAATCGTCCATCAAAAAAAGCCGGTCCAACCCCAAACGTTAGCGTACACCGGGAGGGGGTCAGGCCATCGGCTTCTCCGGTATCGGACGGCGGAAGATTAGGATTGTCGTTGACATTGCCGATCAGACTGCCGGAGGTCAAAGCCGCCGCAGCCTCTGTCCATGACTTCAACAGCTTTTTCACATCGTCCAGCTTCGTTGTTGTCAGATCAAACGCCGCAAAGCAGAGAAAGTTCTGTGCAGGTGTAATAATTCCGGCCTGGTGTGCTCCGTAGAACGGGAGGGTATCGGCGGCAGGAGCCAACGAAGCTGCGGGTGTTTTGGCAGCGGATTGGCGAGCGGCCATCAGCCCTCCTGCACCTGTGCCGCCCAGCAGCAGACCGAGCCCGGAGGCACCGGTAAGCCGCAGCATATCACGGCGGCTTAGCTTTTTATTTAACATTTGCTCACTTTTGAATTCTTCCTCAGGCTGCTTTTTCATTTGGTCACACTCCTAGAATAGTCCCCATGTTGGACAGAGGTTCAGCTAAGGCATCCAGATTCTGGCTCAGCTTGCGCACTTCGTCTTCCTTGAGTGTTTCGTAGGAGACATAGCCGTCACCTGATTTAAATGGAGCGAGTTCGTCCAGTAGTGCCGTAAACCGTTCGCCGATGGTCTGCTCGAGCTCTGGGTCCTTTTTGGCAAGCTCGGGTTTCAGCAGCTCGTAGATTTTTTGCGCACCTTCTACATTGGCGACAAAATCATACAGATCCGTGTGTGAATAACGTTCTTCCTCGCCGGTCACTTTGGAGGAAGAGACTTCGTTCAGCAATTCGACTGCACCGGTAACGAGCAGATTTGCATCAATCTCCGCTGTTTCCACCTTGGCGCGCAGGAGCTGGGCATCCTTTAGCAACCGATCGGCGACTTCAGACATGCCGTCAGTCGTACTGTTTTGCCAGAGGGCCTGTTCGATTTTATGGAAACCGCGCCATTCGGCCGCATCCACATCATTTTCACGGGCATCGATATTGGGATCAAGATCTCCGAGCGCTTCGGCAATCGGTTCAATCCGCTCATAATACATACGGGCCGGGGCATACAGCGCCTTCGCTTCGTCGAGACTTCCTGCTTTGACGGCGTTCGTAAAGTTTTCCGTCTGCTTGACGAATTCGTCGCATTGTTCAATGACGTAGGTCCGGTATTGCTCAATGGCTGTAGAGAAATCGGCGGCAGTGGCATCAGCTGTAGTAACCGGAGCTGCTGTAACTGCGCTGCCATTTACTGCAGCCTCATTGTTGTTATCCTTATTATTATTCTCATTGCCGCTGCAGCCTGCAAACAGAATGGAAGCAGCCAGCAGCCCGGCGGGAACAGCGTAACTAAATTTCAATCAAAACACCCCTTTTTCTAATGTAAGAACTTGTATGCAAATGATAATCGTTATCAATTATGCTGGAATTATCATAAATCCCTGCACAGTGGCTGTCAACAAAAAAATGTGATATTTCTCATAGCTGAAAAAGAGCAATAAAAATCCGCCCCTGAAACAGGGACGGAAGCAAAGCGCATCCAGGCACCTGTAAAGCTGCGGATGGGATGTAATCAAGTATTTAATTGTAAATGAGCCGCTGGTAAAGGCAATTCAGAAAGGATTCCTTTAAACGGTAGAGCGCTCAATAATCCGGTATGCCAGCTTGCGGTACACCGGGAGCGTACTGTCCCCGCTGATCTGTTCATGGATAATCCGGAAAGCAGAGGCTCCCATCTCGTATAGCTGATTATCAATTGTAGTAATCTCCAGCAGCCGTCCGATCGGCTGATTGTCAAAGCCCATCACTGCCAGATCTTCAGGAATGCGCAGCCCGTGCTTGCGTGACTCGATTATCAGTCCGGCTGCGACATGGTCGCCGGAAATGATAACCGCATCAGGCCGCTCCCGCATCTCAAGCAGCGAGCGCGCTGCGGCCGCTCCGTGTTCTTCGGTCATACAGTCGTAGATCATCCATGCTTCCTGAAACGGTAGCTTGTTCTCGGCAAGAAACTCACGAAACGCGGATTGGCGGATGGAGGAGGAGCTACCATTCTGTCTGCCTTCGCAGTAGCCGATTTTACGGTATCCTTTGCCAATCAAATACTGCAGGCCGTGACGGAAAGCAGCGTAATGCTCAATATACACAGAGGAGAAACGGCGTTCCCCGCTGTTCTGGCAGGTTACAATCGGACCGTAGGCGGTGTATTCCTCAATGACTTCGGGCTGAAGTGCTGTGGATACGATAACGACACCGTCAATTTCTTTATTGCGCAGCATTTCAAGCACCTTAAGCTCTTCCTCAGGTGAATAATTGGTCTGGCAGAGAATCAGCCGGTACTGCGCGAGCAGCGCCTCATGAGCAAGGCCGTCCATGACAATGGAGAAATAAAAGAAGTTGATAAACGGCAGGATCACCGCAATGGCTCCGGTACGGCCGGTAATCAGATGCACGGCGTTCATATTCCGCGTGTAGTTTAACTGCTCTATGGTATCAAGCACAGCGGCTCTTTTGTCTTTACTCACATAAGGATGATTATTAAGCACACGCGACACGGTTGTTACGGAAACACCGGCGATGCGGGCGATTTCTTTTATATTGGCCATCGGCGCAGCAGCCTCCTGAGTCAGGGGTATAATGATTTTATTTTATCACATCTCCCCTTGGAAACCTCCCGAATAAAAACACTTGCTATGGAATCCATTTCATAAATTACACTGGGGTTGCAACAGCTTACCGGATAAACCGGCGTTACCGAAAGGGCGTGACGGACCGGTGATGCCTGTTATTTTGCCGCCTAGAGGCGGCTTTTTCAATATAAAAAAATATGGCACGCCTTGTCCTTGATCCCTTTCTCCGCTACTGCCCATTTTAGAGCAGCGGCAGCACCATTAACATGCCCCATACATAGTATGATTTGACTGTATCCCTTTACCTTGTTATACCAAACAAACCCGAGCAAGGAGGGGTGACACCATTGAAAGGGAACGAACATCATAGCAAATTTCTGTTGACGCATCGCGAGCGCGAAGTATTCGAGCTTCTCGTGCAGGACAAAACAACACGGGATATTGCCGGATTGTTATTCATCAGTGAAAAAACCGTCCGCAACCACATCTCCAACGTCATGCAAAAACTAAACGTAAAAGGCCGTTCGCAAGCGGTTGTCGAGCTGATCAAGCTTGGGGAGCTGAAAATATAGCTGCCGTGCTTTCGCAGTGATGAATGCGTTTAAGCCTTCTTTTACCCTTCGGGGTGAGGGGAGGTTTTTTGTTTACTCACCAAAACAACTAAATAGTGAGTTAGATCACAAACTAATTTTTATGACATGATAAATTAAAGCTATTAAGGTAATTCAGGAGGATCTGTGATGACAAGATATGAACAGCAAAGGCGCTTTCTTAAATCTAATTTTCATGAATTTAAACATATAAAAACAGATAAGATCAAAGGAATTACACAACCGCCAATTGTTAAGCCATTTGAATCGAAATCACTAATTATTGATTTGCCAAAGGTGAGCAAAGACGTTGTGTGTACAGAGAATATTTTTGATTGTATAAATCAGAGAAGAAGTACAAGATTTTATTCAGCGGAAACTTTAAGTCTGGATGAGTTATCCTATTTATTATGGGCTACCCAAGGGATTACTGGTATTAATAAGAACGGACTTACGCTGCGAACTGTACCCTGCAGTGGGGCGACACACACATTTGAAACCTATTTAATTATTATGCGGGTAGAAGGCATTCAACAAGGAATTTACAGATACCTTCCTGTCGAACATCAGCTATTATTTATGTTTGAATTAGATGAACTTGAACAGAAGATTGATGCTATTACTTTAGATCAGCCATTTGTCCCTAACTTTGCAAAAAAGGCTTCTGTCCTGTTTGCATGGAGTACAACACCATATCGCTCCGAATGGAAGTATGATATATCAGCTCACAAAAAAATCCTCATCGATGTTGGACATGTATGCCAAAACCTTTATTTATCCAGTGAATCTATCGGTGCAGGTGCTTGCGCAATTGGAATTTATGATCAAAAGCTAATTGATGAGATTTTAGAATTAGACGGTGATGAAGAATTTGTTATCTATCTTGGCGCAGTTGGGAAGAAACGAGAATAGATTGTTTCCTGACCAATTTGTTTTGCTTCTATTCTTGACTATCACGAGGAAGAAGACAAGAAAATAATAACGGATGTTGCGCCTGTAAGGGTGATAGCCGAGAAGGATGCCAACAGAGAGTTTTTTAGTGCTGAGACTGGCAGTATTGTTTATCATACCTCCAATAAGGATTGTATCATTCATTTGCGAAAAGACCCTTTATTAAGAGTGAGACGCAAGGTATGAGGATTGAGTACGATGGACAACTCCCTACAGTCACGCTTACTGTCTGCTATCGTGGTCAAACTTTACAGGTAACAGATATTATTATTGACACGAAGATCTGGCGTGGACGGACTTTGAGGGCTATCCTTTCGAAGATGTGGGTTCGGGATTATACATCCGTAAATATGCGGTGGAAGAGGATTACCATGTGCTGGTCAGCGGCAGGAGCCTCGACAAGGCCCCTGATACGGTTTTACCTTGTGAACCCGACCGGAGAGCAGAGCGATCTACGGCATGTGGAGGATTGGAAGTTATAATTGGAAACGTAAATAAAAGGCCGTCAGCTCCGGAAGCTTAAGTTCCGGATATGGCGGCCTTATTTCATAAGAAGGTTAGTCAAGCTGTATCTGAAAGCTCATGTGGCTAGTGATATTTGATGGTCTTAATGCGTGACTCTTGTTCATAAGTAAGCGGGCTCGGGGTTTGAGGCGTGTGCAGGTGCCGCTGCACGGTGTATTCCATGTTCCGGTAATCTTCCTCTCCTGAAACGGTCCATGGCTGCCAAATACCGGATACCCAATTCTTAATTTCCTTTAGTCCTTCAAGCATTTCCTTCATCCTCCTTGAGCGATGAAATCAATAGATTTTTATTACCTTGGTTACGCTTACATTATAGCATGACTGATCTGTTTTTAAAAGAGTTGTCCACGGGAAAAAGACAAAATTTATAACTGAAAACAGATGTTTAAAAGGTTTTGTGTCTTCCTGAAAGATTGATGTCTCTATACAGAAGACACTCTCAAATCAAAGCATCCGTTTCATACGCATTCATAAATATCAATGAAAATTTTGGAGATACTACCTTAAATCTTATGGCGAAGGGCGTGGTTAATATCATGGATTCAGGTTCGCAGAATACTCTTACGCTCGGACATATTCTTAAAGAATTTGATCAATGTGCCGATTTGATTCACAGGACCTTTCCGGATATACAGACGGATATTGTGTACTTTCCAGCTATTGTGGACAATACCTTGTTTATCAAAGAAATTCTGGAGCCGTTTTCCCGCGTTCAGCTTCAAGAAGCCGAACAACTGTTCAAGCAGTCACAATTCCTTCAAGTGACTGATAGCAAAGCAGCGGTTATTGGCATCCTGGAGGGCTGTGTCGCTGTCTCTCACCGGGACAGCATTTATTTATTGAATGCTTATAAACCGGAGGCCCGCAATGTTCAGCAATCTGAGACGGAAACCATTATCGCGGGTCCCCACGATGCTTTTGTGGAGTCAGCATTAACAAACCTCTCCTTAATCCGCAGCAGAATAAAAAGCTCCCATTTAAAAATCAGAAAGTATTCTATCGGAGAAATATCCAAAACAAGTGTGTATGTTCTTTACATCGAGGATATTGCCAATCTGACCTTTGTTGAGGACCTGGAGCGGCGGATTCAAGGAATAGAAACAGATGCTATTAATGACGGAGGGACGTTGACCCAATTCATCGAAGATAGACCGAATTCGGTGTTCCCCCAATTTTTGACCACCGAAAGGCCGGATGTTGCTGTATCCAAGCTGGCTGCCGGGCGGATCATCACGATTATTGACAACAGCCCGACAGTCATCAGTGCTCCGGCCGCTTTTTTTGAATTTTTCTCCTCCCCGGATGATTACTACCAGCGCTGGACTTTGGGGACGGCTCTGCGGCTGTTGAGATTACTGGCCCTGATCATTACGATCACTTTTACAGCCATGTATGTCTCCGTAACCACCTTTCATTACGAGATGATCCCCGAAGCGCTGCTGAGAACGCTGGCGGAATCACGCAACAAGGTGCCCTTTCCACCTGTATATGAGGCACTGCTTATGGAGATCATGATTGAGCTGCTGAGGGAGGCGGGTGCGCGTCTCCCTAGCAAGATCGGACAAACAATCGGGATCGTAGGCGGTATTGTTATCGGACAAGCGGCAGTACAGGCCGGTCTGACCAGTAATGTGCTTATTATTGCTGTTGCTTCATCTGCTATCGCCTCTTTTGTCATTCCCAGCTATATGATGAGCGCCTCCATCCGTCTGATCCGCTTCGGGATTATCATCCTTACCGGAATATGGGGGAATATGGGACTTGTAATGGGAATCGCCCTGATTGTGATTCATTTATCCAACCTGACCAGTCTGGGCTCATCCTATATGATCCCTGTTGCACCTATGAAATCCGCTGATTGGAAGGATGTATTTATCCGTGCGCCATTCTCCATGTTAAGAACCCGGCCCTCACAGGCACAAACGTCTAATACGATCAGGCAAAAAAACAGAAAGTAGGAATGGCAGGCTATGATGGACAAACTTCGCCCCTTTCATATTACCGTTCTTGTCTATATGGCGCAGGCCGGGATCGTGATGTTTACGTTACCGCGCAGTCTGGCCGATTATTTTGGCACGAACGGCTGGCTGGTTCTGATCCCCTGTTTCCTGCTGTCGTCATTTAATATTTATTTGATTTCTCTGGTCTTTCGGCTAGGCAAGGGACGCTCCGTCTTTGAAATCATGGAACAGTCTATTCCTAAGTGGATACTCTATCCTTTTTACATAGGCTTAGCGTCTATCTGGCTGATCTTCGCCTGCATGATCGGGAAAAAGTATGTGCTGTTATTTCAGATGCTCTCTTTCCCGACTACGAATCCGATGATCTTCAAGCTTGCTATGGACATCCTTCTTTTTCTAATCATTATCAAAGGGATTTATTCGATATCCAAAACAGCAACGCTTTTTTTCTGGATGACGACATGGATGTTCCTGCTGCTGCTGTGGTTTTTTCCGGCCTTCCGCTGGGAGAGATTCACTCCGTTCATTCTCGAGGGTGGACATGACCAGGTTAAAGGGGGAATAGAAGTGTATGCCGCATTTTTGGGTTATGAACTGTCCATTCTGCTGTTTCCTTACGTGGAAAAAACGAAAAAGTCGATGACCGCCATTTATCTCGGTAACACAATTTTAACCCTATGCTACCTTTCTCTCTGTCTTATTTGTTTCGGCTTCTTCAGCCTGGGCCAGTTAAAAAAGCTGCTGTATCCCGTGCTTGATTTGCTGGCCTATATCCAGTTTCCATTCATTGAGCGGCTGGAAAATTTGCTCTACGGCTTTTTTCTCTTTTTAATTCTGATGACTGTCGCGATGTACTGGTGGGCGGCAGAGGAGGCTCTAAAGAGAATCGTACCGAAGTTAAAGACAACGGTACTGGTATTTGTAATGATTGCTGTTTCCTACGGTATCTCTTTTATCCCGAAGACTTTAGATGAGGTTAACGTCTGGATCACCAATCTGGGTTATGTGGCAGTTGGAATAGCCTTTGGATTTCCGAGCTTATTACTTATGGTGCTGTTAATTCAGGGAATTGGGAGGAGCTCAAATGAATAATAAGCTGTTCATTTCAATGACTGTTTTGCTGCTATTAACCGGCTGTGAAAGTGATGAACGGATTCTCGAAAAGCTGGGCATGGTGCAGACGTCAGGCTATGATTTGTTGGAAAACAGTAAGCTAAAGGTGACCTCCTGCGTTCCGGTAATTGATCCTAACTCCGCTATCCGCCGGGAACTGCTGACTGCGGAAGTGAACAGCATCAAGGAAGCGCGGCTGCATTTCTCAAGGCAGACCGACCTGAAGGTAGTCAGCGGACAGCTAAGAGAGTCCATGTTCGGAGCGAAGCTGGCAAAAGCAGGTGTGGAGGATTATATCGATACGCTGCTGCGCGATCCTTCCATCGCGCTCGGCGTCAGAGTAACTGTTGTTGAAGGTGATGCCGGAGAACTGTTGACCAAAAATTTCAAGCCGCATACAGATACTGGACGTTATATTACCCATATGCTGGAGAAAGAGGCTGCCGGCAACAGCATCCCGGCAACGACTTTTTATGAGTTTTCCAGGGATTACAACGATGAAGGAATTGATCCCGTTGCTCCCATAGTGAAGGATGACGGGAACAAGGTACTCATTGACGGTATTGCTTTGTTTCAAGAGGACCGTTATGTTACGAAAGTTTCGGCTAAGGACGGGATTATCTTCGGTCTATTCCGTGATGATCTGAGACAAGGAGAAATCGCAATCAATTTAGGGCAAGAGGACGGCAAGCAGGTCGTTGTCATGTTCAGCTCCTTGTTAAACAAACGTAAGATCAAAGTGCATCATCTGGGGGACGGGCGTTTTAAGATAGATCTCTCTGCCTCGATCAAGGGTTCGGTGCTTGAATATACCGGCAAGCAGAAGCTAAATGAGGAAAAGGATAGAAAGGAATTGGAGAAGCAGATTTCAGAATATATTACAGCCAAAGCCCAGAAAATGGTCCAGCAAATGCAGCAGTATAACGTGGACAGTCTCGGAATCGGTGTGCACGTCAGAAACAGCTTGTCCTACAAGAAGTGGAAGGCCCTGAATTGGAGAGAGGTATATCCTGAAATTGAGGTGGAGTGCCAGACGAAAGTCACTATTAAAGACTACGGGAAATATTCATAAAAGAGCTTGTCTGCGATTTATTTCAATTTAAAAATATACAAAATAGGACAATGGGTGTAAAATTGCAATTACTTAATGCTTCCCGGGGGAGCATGACGGTTTTTGCATGCCTATATGTGAATTAATGCGCATGGCAAGAGTACTAGAAAAGAGATGGAGGCTACGAGATTCATGGGGAGAAGAAACTGGAAACAAGTAATGATGCTGTTTTTGCTGGTCGCTGCGGTCAGTATGGTTGCCGCTGGCTGCGGAACTTCAAGCAATAATACTGTGTCGAAAAATACAGGAGCCGCTGCAGGGGAAGCAAAGGCGGACACGAATGCACCGGCTGAAGCGGTTACGGTGTCGCTTGGTCTGCTGCCTTCAATTGATGCCATTCCTTTCATCATTGCCCACGAGCAAGGTTTTGACAAGAAACATAACGTCAATCTGGATATCCAGACCTTTAAGAGTGCCAAGGACCGTGACGTGGCCTTCCAAGCTGGCAAGGTGGACGGATTGAGCGCTGATCTGGTGGCGATTTCCATCTACAACGAGGCCGGTCTGGACGTGAAGATTACCAGTACAACAACAGGTGAGTTTGATCTGCTGACCGGGAATGACGAAATCCAGGAAGTGAAGGATCTGAAGGGCAAAACGGTTATTCTGTCCAAGAATACCTCTACCCAATATACCGTTGCCATGATGCTGAAACAGGCAGGTCTGACGGAAGAGGATATTACAGTAACCGAGGTTCCGCAAATTCCGACGCGGCTGGAGCTGCTCAAGAATAAAAAAGCCGACGCGGCTGTTCTGCCTGAGCCATTCGTCACCATGGGCAAAACCTCGGGACTGCGTGTACTTAGCTCGACGGTATCAGCAGGCGTGAATCCGTTCGTGCTGGCGTTCCCGCAAAGTGCGATCGACGCTAAGGGACAAGCCATCCGCGATATGTACACAGCGTATGATGAGGCAGTGGAGTATATGAAATCCCATGACCAAGCGGAATATATTGATCTTATTATCAAAGAAGTAGGCTATCCAGACACACTGAAGGATGAAATTAAAGTCCCTGAGTACCTGCCTGCCTATCAGGTGGATGTGAAGGAAGTTGAGGCGGCATTTGCCTGGGCACGGGAAAAAGGCCTGCTGACCAAAGATATATCGGCTGAAGAAGTGATCTCCGATGTCCAGTTTAAGAAGTAGCGGACTCCGCATTAAAGAGCTTCAAGTTGAATATAAAAACGGTCAACTGGCTCTGGGACAAGTCAATCTGGATTTGCCGCAGCATGGCATTTATACGATAATCGGCCCCTCGGGCAGCGGTAAATCTACACTGCTGCGGGCGATTGCCGGCTTGCTGCCGGGTTATCAGGGCGAGCTGCTGTTCAACGGGAAATCCGTGCATGACAAAGAAACACTGATTGGCCTTGTTCCGCAGAACTACGGTCTGCTGCCCTGGAAGACCGTTCATGACAATATTCAAATGGCGATGAAGATTACCCGGCCTGCGGGCGGCAGCAAGCAAGAACGGGAAACGCAGATTCATCATTGGCTGACGTCGATGGGAATTTCCGAATTGAGTGGCCGTTATCCGCTTTCGCTGAGCGGCGGCCAGCAGCAGAGGGTAGCGATTGCCCGGGCATTTGCCATTCTGCCGACGATCCTGCTGCTGGACGAGCCTTTTTCAGCGCTCGATGTCATTACACGCGAAGCACTGCAGCAGATTTTTCTGGACAATTGGCTGGCTAACCCAACTACGACACTGTTTGTGACCCATGATGTGGAAGAAGCGATTCTGCTGGGCCAGAAAATTATCGTCATGCCATCGGTCAAACAGGACACCCCGGAAATTCTCGACAATAGCGCTGTGTTCGGCATGAAGCATGAGGACAAGCGGGAAAGTAATGAGTTTTTCGAGCAGACCAAGCAAATCAGAAAGGTAATGCAGGAGAAATGGTGAAAAAACAGCAGCTTCATCACGTGTTGCGTTTGTTGTTAGTATTCCTGTGTATGAATATCATCTGGTATATCGCCTACCTGCTGATGAATCATTCCATTCTGCCCAGCCCCGGATCTGTGTATAACGCGATGTTTCACTTGGGGGCCAGAGAGGTTATGCTGAATGTTGGCTACAGTCTGCTGCGGATCTTTGAAGGTGTTGCACTGGCACTGGTAATCGGTCTGCTGATCGGTCTGCTGATGGGCCGCTCACCGCTTTGGAACAGACTGCTCGATCCGGTCGTTTACCTGACCTATCCCATTCCCAAGATTGCTTTGCTGCCGGTGGTGATGCTGTTCTTCGGTCTTGGTGAAACCTCCAAAGTGCTGATGATTATGCTGATTCTGCTCTTTCAGGTCATCATCTCCGTGCGCGACGGCGTCAAGGCAATTCCTGACAGCACCTACGATGTGCTGACCAGCATCGGTGCAAGTGCGGGGCAGAAGTTCTGGAATGTGACGCTGCCCGGCGCATTGTCGGTCATACTCAGCACGATCCGGATTTCGCTCGGCACTGCGATTTCCGTGCTGTTCTTCACTGAGATTTACGGGACGGAGCATGGCATGGGCTTTTTCATTATGGATGCCTGGCTGCGGTTGGATTATCCGGAGATGTACGCGGGCATTATGCTGTTCAGCCTGGTCGGATTTGTGCTCTTCCTGCTGGTGGATGTACTGGATTATAAGTTTATGAAGTGGCGGAATTAATAGAACGAGGTATGAATATAAAGCTCACCTTTCCTATTATAACGCTATTACCGGCTTTCTTCGGGAAGCCGGTTTTTTTATATCGTTTTATACGCGGGCGGTGATTTTATGCAGTTGCTGTAATTTCCTGTCGCAAATATAATATGGAAAAAATATCTATTTTTCTTTATAATTAGAGGGTGTTTATTCGAAGACGCAAAGCTACAAAACTTTGAGGAGGATGACTTTTGAACAGCAACAGCAATCAGTTTATTCATCAGACCGCAAAAGCGGCATTGATTACTACAGTAGCGCTTGCGCTGCTGCTTCCCGCCGGGTTTGCTTCGGCGGAATCGGGCTTAGTGCCGCCTGCGGCATCAGCCGAGGCAAAGAGTGGCGGAACAGCGGCGAGTTCCGCAAGGGCGGATGCGGCCCTTGCCAAAATTACACAGGATGAGGCCGTTGCCAAACTGCGCGAGCTCTTCCCTGTTCTAAAAAGTGCAAACGTCACCCGTGTTCAGTTAGGCAACAACGATTACTATTCAGCTGGCACCACGCAGATGGCATGGACCATCGAATGGGAATATCAGGTAGACAGCGGGGGCTATGGGTTCTCCAGCATCATTGATGCCGTTACCGGGGATCTGATCAATACATATATTAATGTCCCCCTTGTGGATGATACCGCTTACTATCCTCCCAAGCTCTCGCGGGCGGAGGCTCTGGAGAAAGCACGAAGTTTTATTACCGCGGCAATGCCCTCGCTGAAGAGTGAAAATATTCAGCTGGTAGAATCGAGATTTTCAGATCTGGGCAGTGAAGTGCTTTTTGGTCCCGTCCAATATTCTTTTAATTTCAATATGCTGAGGAACGGGATACTTTCGGTTGCGGATGATTTAATCATCGGTATCAATGGGAACGGGGAGGTAATCAATTTCAACAAAATGTCCGCAGTGCAGGCATTACCGTCTGCCAAGCCGGCTATCTCCAAGGAACAAGCGAAGAAGACTTTCACGGATAACTTTAATGTCGGACTGTACTATACTCCGGTATACAAGAATGGAAACGTAGCAAGCTGGATACTTGGCTGGAAGGTGGAAGAGCAGGCCTTGTATTCGATTGATGCCCATACGGGGAAAAGACTGGACAACGAAGGCAAGGAAGCTTCGTCCATTCCCGTATCCCATGAGACCGTTCCGCTTGGCAAAGAGGTTTTCCAGCCGCTTGCTCCCGGCAAAGAGCTCACTGTGGAGGAAGCGGTCAAACTGGTAGAGAAGGTGGCTGCCCTTCCGAAGGACCGCAAGCTGGTCAGACAAGCGAAGAGCACCGCTTACCAGCGGCTGGATCAGAAGGTCTGGATGCTGACGTGGGGAGCGGATACGGAGGGGATGCAATCGGGAATGCCGCGCCATTCCTACGCGGAAATTAATGCGGTTACAGGCGAGATTACCCAGTTCCAAATGGAACAGTACATGTATGGGGAAGAGGCTAAGCCGCAGCCTGTTCCCGCAGGCAGCAAGAAGCTGACCCCGGCTGAAGCTAAGCAAAAGGCACTTGCGCTGGTCAACCGCATGTACAATAAAGCAAGCAGCAATCTTAAACTGGTTGAACATGGCGGAACATGGAGCGTGAAGCCTGACGGGAAGGGGTACCGTTATGAATTTATAAATTATTATCAGGGCATACCTGTAAGCGGCAATAATATTTCTATTGAACTTGATCTTTACGGTGGACTTCAAGCCTATACTGCCGGCGGCAGTTTAGATTATTCGAAGCTCACAGAAGTGCCGGCTCCGGCAATCTCTAAGGCGGAAGCGCTGCAAAGCTATCTTGGCCAGTATGACATGCAGCTGCAGTTTGTTCGTTTAGGCGGATATTCCGGTAATGGCGGCATTGGTGATTCGACAGTGAAGCTGGTATATGCCCCGCTCACGGCTGACAACGGTGAGATGAGTAAGGTGCTGGATGCCAATTCCGGGAAATGGGTTTCGCTCTACGAGCGTAACGGACGGACAGCAACTGCTGGTGAAGCTGTAGACCTGAAAGGGCACCCGGCCGAAAAACAACTGACCGAGCTGCTGAAATACAAAGTGCTTACTCTGGATGAAGGCGGCAAAGTAAATCCAGACCAGGAAATATCAACTGGGGATTGGTGGACGCTGATTGCAGACGCATCGACAACCTATTACAAGGGCTATTCGGGTGCGGAGAGCAAAACGGTGGCAGGTGTGAGTCCCGAAAGTCCATATTACGATGCCATAAACTATGCCGTAAACCGTGGATGGATCAGCAGAGATACCGTGGTCCGGCCGGAGAGCAAGCTTAGCCGCGAAGAGTTGGCTGTCCAACTGTCTTTTTTTCTGAAGTATGGTAAGCTTTCCAGCTTCCTCGCGAATGATGCCGTCGTAAGCAGCTTCAGCGACAGCGCAGCTATCAACTATAAAGGTGCTGTGGCGCTTGTTGTGAAGCTTGGACTGCTGGAGGGCGAGAATGGAAAGTTCGACCCGCAGCGGATTGTAACCAAGGCGCAGGCTGCCATTGTTATCATGAAAATGGTGGAACTGCAGGGCAAGCTTGATCAGCCTATCGTATAATAGAACAGTTAAAAAAGAACGGAAAAAAGACCGGACCGGCAGGCACAGCTTACAGCTGCGGCCTTCCGGTCCGGTCTTTTCCTTCTATTTCTTGCTGAAACGGTACCGTCCTTAAAAAAGACGGCAAAACCGTTTCCGCTTGGTAAAGCTTATTTACCAAGCTGTTTATCCACTTCTTTAACCGGATTTTCTCCAACGTTCTCTTCAACTTTATGGCTGCTCATGAACCATCCCGTAACGGCAATGAGAACCAGCACTACATAGAAGGTAGCTTTCCACCAGGTGCTGTGGGCGAAGTCCTCAGACAGGACACCCAGCGTCGGGTGAGCCAAGGTAATCACTGCAAGCTTGATTCCTACCCAGCCGACGATGAAGAAGGCTGCAACTTCAAGCCCTGGACGGGAATGCAGCAACTTAACGAAGAAGGAAGCCGCGAAACGCATAATAATCAGTCCGATAAATCCGCCGGCGAAGATGACGAGGAACTGTCCGCCGTCAAGGCCGCCGATGTGACCCATGCCGCTCGGTGGAAGTGCTACCGCAAGGGCAACTGCTGCGAGGATGGAATCGACGGCAAAAGCGATGTCAGCCACTTCTACCTTCAGAACTGTAAACCAAAAGCTGGATTTCTTCTTATTGACAGCGCCCGGAGAGCCGCTCTCATTAGCTTCGTCAGTGACCGGCTTCTTGAACAGCACTTTTCGGAAAATATGATTTCCCGCTATAAATAATAAGTAGAGTGCGCCGATGGCTTGTACCTGCCAGATGTCGACGAGATAAGAGATGATAAAAAGTGAACCAAACCGGAAGACAAACGCCCCTGCCAATCCATAAAAGAGGGCTTTTTTACGTTCCTCATCGGGAAGGTGTTTTACCATAATTGCCAGGACAAGTGCGTTGTCTGCGGCGAGTAGTCCTTCCAGTGCTACAAGAACGAGCAATACCCAGCCATATTCCAAAAATAATCCCCAATCCATTGCTGTTTCCCCCTCATTTGGATGAACATATTTAAGAAAACCCTGCAACACCAATAGTCTAACCAAATTTATATAAAAAAGACCTTTACCAAACAGATTAGCCTTTGGAATAAAGGTAACCTGATTGGTAAAGGTCTCGCTAACAATAGTTCATTGCCAATAAAGCCGGAGAATATCCTCATATTCTCGTATTGACGACTTTATTTAACAGCTACTCCCCTTTACGGGATATATTAAATTTTATTAGTTTTGGTTGCAGGATTGATCTAAAAGTATCATATATGAGCCGAAGGCTATTGTCAATGCCTCCTGAAAATTAGTATCAATGAAAAATGGCAGGGATGGAAACGGAAACATGATACATAAATGTTATGTAAGTTTACATGTGGTATGACGAAACTGCAAACACAAGGAATAATAAGGCTATTTTAGCTTAAACATAATTGACGGTATGGAGGTTTGAAAATATTATGAGAGTAATCAAAGCGATTGAGTGAGTTTGAAGTTATGAAATGTAACATACTAATCCCGTTCATGCTTAAAGTCTTCTAAGTGTAAAGATTTCAGGATGTTAAGCTCCGTTAAACAAAGCATATGCTTCCGAAGCGAGTTTTACTCGAAGTCAAATCAAGGAAGTAATGCTCGTAAAACAAAGCATATGCTTCCGAAGCGAGTTTCACTCGAAGTCAAATCAAGGAAGTAATGCTCGTAAAACTTTTAGGAGGTGGGAAATAATGCAGCCGTCGTGTATATCAAATGAAGCAGAGGAGGAGATTAGCCGCCACCCTTGCTACAGCGAGGAAGCCCACCGGTTTTATGCCAGAATGCACATCCCGGTTGCTCCCGCCTGCAACATCCAGTGCAATTACTGCAACCGCAAGTTCGACTGTGTGAATGAGAGCAGGCCGGGTGTGGTCAGTGAGGTACTGTCGCCGGAGCAGGCGGAACGCAAGGTAAAAGGGGTTGCAGCGCAGCTTATGCAGCTCTCGGTGGTTGGTGTGGCCGGACCTGGAGATCCGCTGGCAAATCCGGAACAGACCTTCGATACGTTTGCCCGGGTCAAAAGACATGTGCCTGATGTGTCCTTATGCCTTAGCACGAATGGACTTACCCTTTACCGACATGTGGATGAGATTATCGAGCTGGGCATCCGCCATGTCACGATCACCATCAACGCCATTGATCCGGATGTCGGCCGCGAAATCTATCCTTGGGTATTCGATGAGGGAGTGCGGTACGAAGGGAGAGAAGCGGCGGAGCTGCTGATCAGCCGCCAGCTTCAAGGTCTTGAAATGCTGGCGAAGCTCGGAATTCTGGTAAAGGTCAACTCCATTATGATTCCGGGGGTCAATGATCATCATCTGCCTGCAGTGTCCAAAAGAGTAAAAGAGCTTGGGGCCACACTGCATAATGTAACTCCGCTGATTATCGCGCCGGGCAGCCAGTATGAAGCGGACGGACGCAAAGCGCCCCGTCCCAAGGAATTGCACAATCTGCAGGAGCTGCTTGGGCGTGACGGCATGAAGGTTATGCGCCACTGCCGGCAATGCCGGGCCGATGCTATTGGACTGCTGGGCCAGGACCGCAACCAGGACTTTCCCCTGGAGGCGATGGAGGACGATCCGGCAATCAATGAAGCAGCCAGGACGCAGTTCCAACATGATCTGGATGCCAAAATCCGCGAACGCGTCAAAATGAGGCGGGCAAGACTCATGCAGGAGAATGCTCTCAAGATTAGAGTCGCTGTAGCTACTAGAGGCGGTGACAAGGTCAATCAGCATTTTGGGCATGCGACCGAATTCCTGGTGTACGATACCGACGGAGCGGAGGTACAGCTGCTCGGTGTCCGCAAGATCCAAGCGTACTGCCATGGCAAAGCAGATTGCAACGGCGATAAAGCCGCCACGCTGCAGGAAATCATCTCCATTCTTAGTGACTGCCGCATTCTTCTCTGCTCCGGTATCGGCGAAGGCCCACGGGCCAGCCTGAACAAAGCCGGAGTATTGCCTCTCGTCCGCAAAGGTGGAATACAGGAAGCTATTCTCGAAAGCGTCAAGTACAGCTCTTATTTTGAAAATATAAACATTTCGAAGGGATGATGGAAAATGAGACAAATCGCTTTCTATGGTAAAGGCGGTATCGGTAAATCGACAACTTCACAAAACACCCTGGCTCAGCTGGCTACAAAATTCGGACAAAAAATTATGATCGTCGGCTGCGACCCCAAAGCCGACTCCACCCGCCTTATCTTGAATACCAAAGCCCAACAAACCGTGCTTCATCTGGCGGCTGAGCTTGGCTCCGTAGAGGATCTGGAACTGGATGATGTACTGCAAACCGGCTTCGGCGACATCATTAATGTTGAGTGCGGTGGACCTGAACCGGGTGTAGGCTGCGCGGGACGCGGGATTATAACGGCAATCAACTTCCTGGAGCAGGAAGGCGCTTATTCCGATCTGGATTTCGTATCCTATGACGTACTGGGCGACGTTGTCTGCGGCGGCTTCGCAATGCCGATCCGCGAAAACAAGGCGCAGGAGATTTACATCGTCTGTTCCGGGGAGATGATGGCGATGTACGCTGCCAACAACATCGCACGCGGTATCTTGAAATATGCCACCAGCGGCGGTGTGAGATTGGGCGGCCTGATCTGCAACAGCCGCAATACGGACCGTGAAGACGAGCTCATTATGGAGCTTGCCCGCCGCCTGAATACGCAAATGATTCACTTTGTGCCGCGCGATAATGTCGTTCAGCATGCTGAGCTGCGCAGAATGACCGTTGCCCAATATAATCCGGAGCATGCTCAAGCCAAGGAATATGAAATCCTGGCGGAGAAGATTCTGAACAATAAAATGCTGACGATTCCGACCCCGATTACGATGGAAGAGCTGGAGGAACTGCTGATGGAATTCGGCATCATCGAAGACGAAGAAGCCGCCATCCAGAAGCTGCAGGCTTCCGGCCAATAAGCCGCAGGCTTCCGGCCAATAAGCCGCAGGCGGTGTTTACACGAAATCCGGTGAACGGGAGTGGAGAGACGGCTGATTCACCGGAATCGCTCATTGTGGCACGAGAAGCCACGCAGGCGGCTAAGGCTTCCTGCACTACGAAAAGGAGGGTCAGCAAATGGGACTGGATATCGAGGCGAATAAAAAGCTGGTTGAAGATGTGCTGGAAGCCTACCCCAAAAAAGCGAAGAAAGACCGGGAAAAGCATTTTCAGATCAATACGGAAGAAGCGAAAACCTGCGGCACATGTGCGCTGAAGTCCAATATTAAATCCCGTCCCGGCGTCATGACGCCGCGCGGATGCTCTTATGCAGGATCTAAAGGCGTGGTATGGGGACCGATCAAGGATATGGTTCATATCAGCCATGGCCCCATCGGGTGCGGCCAATACAGCTGGGGGACCCGCCGCAACTATGCCAACGGGACGCTTGGAATTGACAACTTTACCGCCATGCAGATTACAAGCGATTTCCAGGAGACGGATATCGTCTTCGGCGGAGATAAGAAGCTAGAAGTGATTATGCGTGAGATTACCGAGATGTTTCCGCTCGCCAAGGGGATTTCTGTTCAATCCGAGTGTCCGGTCGGTCTGATCGGCGATGATATTGAAGCAGTATCCAAAAAAATGGCCAAAGAGCTGGAGATGCCGATTGTTCCGGTGCGCTGCGAAGGGTTCCGGGGTGTGAGCCAGTCGCTGGGCCATCATATTGCCAACGATGCAATCCGTGACTTCGTGCTCGGCAAAGCTGAACTGGCTGAAACCGGCCCTTACGATGTCAATATTATCGGCGATTATAATATCGGCGGTGATGCCTGGGCTTCCCGTATCCTGCTGGAAGAAATGGGTCTTCGCGTCATTGCCCAGTGGTCCGGCGACGGTACCTTGAATGAGCTGGAAATCGCCCATAAGGCGAAGCTGAACCTGATTCACTGCCACCGCTCCATGAACTACATGGTTGAGCATATGGAGAAGGCCTACGGTATTCCTTGGATGGAATACAACTTCTTTGGACCTTCCAAAACGTATGAGAGCCTGCGCGCCATCGCCGCTTTGTTTGACGAGACGATCCAGGAGAATTGCGAGAAGATGATCGCGAAGCATAAACCGGAAATGGATGCGATTATTCATAAATTCAGACCGCGGCTGGAAAATAAAAAAGTGCTCCTGATGATCGGCGGTTTGCGTTCCCGCCATACGATCGGCGCTTATGAGGATCTCGGCATGGACATCGTGGCTTCCGGCTATGAATTTGCCCATAAAGATGATTACGAGAAGACCTTTCCGATGATGAAGGAAGGCACGATCATCATGGATGATCCAACGGCGTATGAACTCGAAGAGCTCGCACAGAAAATGAATGTTGACCTTGTGGGCTCGGGGGTTAAGGAGAAATATGTATACCACAAGATGGGGGTTCCGTTCCGCCAGATGCACTCCTGGGATTACAGCGGTCCGTATCATGGCTTCGACGGCTTCAAGATTTTTGCCAAAGACATGGATATGACCGTGAACAGCCCGGTGTGGAATCTGATTAGCAAGAAGGAAAAAGTCCAGGCAGAGGGGGCGAGCATATGAGCAAAGACAGACTGGAGATTCCGGATTATAACTCTTTGTTCTCGGAAGACCGCTTCGTGCAGCAGCGGGAGAATAAAAGGCAGTTCGAAGCGCCCTGCAGCGAGCAGGAAACGGCTGAAGCACTCGCTTATTCTCAATCTGCGGAGTATATGGAGAAGAACTTTAACCGTAAAGCGGTTGTCATCAATCCGCATAAAGCCTGCCAGCCGCTTGGCTCGATCATGGCCGCGCTCGGCTTTGAGAAGACCTTGCCCTTCGTTCACGGTTCGCAGGGGTGCAATTCTTATTTCCGCAGCCATCTAAGCCGTCATTTCAAAGAGCCTACCCCTGCTGTTTCTTCTTCCATGACCGAGGATGCGGCTGTATTTGGCGGCATGAGCAATCTGATTGACGGTCTGGAGAACAGTATTGCCCTCTACAAACCGGAGATGGTTGCGCTTTGTACGACCTGTATGGCCGAGGTTATCGGCGACGACCTGTCCTCCTTCATCGGCAATGCCCGTCAAAAGGGTGTGATTTCGGAAGACTTCCCGGTTGCTTTCTGCAACACGCCAAGCTTTGTCGGATCACACATCACCGGGTATGATTCGATGCTGAAAGGAATCCTCAGCTATCTGTATGACCGCTCAGGCATTCAGGCTGCTCCGGGAAGCGGCGAAGAAACGGGGGAAAAGCTGAATGTTATGCTCGGCTTCGAGCCTTACACCGGCAACTTTGCGGAAATCCGTAAAATTCTGAATGCCTTTGATACCAAATATACGTTTCTTGGCGATCACAGCGGCAACTATGACTCTCCCGCTACGGGAGAATACGAATATTATTACGGTGGAACGAAGCTTGAAGATGTGCCTCTGGCCGCTAACGCGCTCGCTACGCTGTCGCTGCAGAAATACACGCTCAAAAAGACGCAGGATTATATCGGCGGAACCTGGAAGCAGCCGATTGCTGCGATGTCCACACCGCTAGGCATTACAGGAACCGACAAGCTGCTGGATACCATCAGTGAGCTGACGGGTCTTCCAGTTCCTGCATCGCTTACTGAAGAACGCGGCCGGGTAGTGGATGCCCTTACGGACAGCCACCCTTACATTCACGGCAAGCGGGTGGCACTGGCCGGCGATCCCGACCTGCTCATCGGACTCATCGGGTTCTGTCTGGAAACCGGTATGGAGCCTGTGCATATCGTTTGCTCGAATGGGGATGTGGACTTCAATGATGTGAAATTCAAGGAGGAAGCCGAGGCGCTGCTGGCCTCCAGTCCGTACGGCACGGAAGCCACCGTTTATATCGGCAAAGACCTGTGGCATATGCGTTCACTGCTGCTGAACGATCCGGTGGATCTGGCGGTCGGCAGCTCGCATCTAAAGTTCGCAGCCAAGGATGCGAATGTGCCGCTGATCCGGGTGGGGTTCCCGATCTTTGACCGTCATCACATGCACCGTTATCCGATTCTTGGATACCAAGGTACACTGAATTTGCTCAGTCTGATCGTTAATACTGTTCTGGATGAGCTTGACCGCAACCATTCCGGGTTCAATTTTGATCTGGTACGTTAAGAGGAAACACACGTAGATGCAGGATTGCCTGTAGTTAGCATCCACCTTTAACGAAGGAGATGAAGAGCCGATGGACCCTGTGCGAAAAGACGAATTTGATTCCGAGGCTTGCGGGAGCCTCTCCCCCAAATCGAAGCCTTGTCCGCGGCCCAAACCGGGTGAAGCGGCCGGAGGCTGCTCCTTCGACGGAGCCCAAATCACATTGCTGCCGATTATGGATGCCGCGCATCTTGTCCATGGTCCGATTGCCTGTGCCGGGAACAGCTGGGAGAGCAGAGGGGCGTTGTCCAGCGGGCCTTCTCTGTCCCAGTATGGCTTTGCTACGGATCTTAATGATTCCGATATTATTTTTGGCGGGGAAAAGAAACTGAAGGAAAGTATCGACTATATTGCCGGGCGCTTTGCGCCTCCGGCAATATTTGTATATTCAACCTGTGTGACGGCTCTGATCGGCGAAGATATGGATGCTGTATGCAAGGAGGCAGGAGAACGGCTGCATATCCCTGTTATTCCCGTGAACAGCCCGGGTTTTGTCGGCAGCAAGAATCTGGGCAACCGGCTGGCAGGTGATGCTCTGCTTCAGTATGTGATCGGAACAGGGGAACCGGAGCCGGACACTCCGCTCGGCGTCAATTTGATCGGTGAATATAATATTGCCGGTGAAATGTGGGATATCGAGAAGCTGATGAACAGTGCCGGAATCGCCGTAACCTCGCGTATTACAGGAGATGCCAGATATAAGGAGATTACCTGGGCGCACCGTGCCAAGGTGAATATGGTGGTCTGCAGCCGCGCGCTGCTCGGTCTTGCCAAAGAGATGGAGTCGAGATATGGCATCCCTTATTTTGAGGGCTCTTTCTACGGGGCCAAGGAAACGACGTATTCCCTGCGCCAAATGGCGTATCTGATGAATGACCGTGAAATGGAGCGCCGGGTTGACCGGTTGACCGAGCGTGAAGAAAGCCGGCTGGCTATGGATTTGCGTCCGTACCGCAAGCTGCTGAAAGGAAAAAAAGCGGTGCTGTACACCGGCGGCGTTAAAAGCTGGTCCGTGATTTCCGCACTTAAAGAACTGGGTGTTCAGGTGGTTGGAGTCGGCACGAACAAAAGCACAGAGGATGATGTGCGGCGTATTGCCGACCGGGTGGGGGATGACACCGAATATATTCCGGAAGGCGGTGCGGGCCGGATTCTCAAAACTGTACGGGAACGTAAAGCTGATATCATGATCGCCGGCGGGCGCAATATGTATGTGGCGATGAAAGAGCAAATTCCTTTTATTGATATCAACCAGGAGAGGCACAAGGCTTACGCCGGGTATGAGGGGCTGCTGCGGCTGGCCAAGGAACTGACGTATTCCCTGGCGAATCCAATCTGGAAGCTGGCGTCCAGTCCTGCTCCCTGGGATAAGGAGGCTCCGCCCTATGACCGTTAACCGGAGAAAAAAGCCCGCCTCGGTCAATCCGATCAAGATTGGCCAATCGCTGGGGGCTGTTCTGGCCCTTCAAGGCTGCTACCGCGCCATGCCGCTGATCCACGGCTCCCAAGGCTGTTCCGCTTTTCCCAAAGCACTGCTTACCCGGCATTTCCGCGAGCCAATCGCCGTACAGACCTCGGCGCTGCAGGAAATGGATGTTATTTTCGATGCTAACCGCAATTTGGAGGAGGCGCTCAATCTTGTGCTGAGTAAGCACCGGCCCGATATTATCGGCATTGTGGGAACGGAATTGACCGATGTGGCCGGAGTGGACTACCAAAGCCTGCTCAGGATGTATAAGCGGGAACGCAATATGCGCGGCGGGCTGGCGTTCTCCGTCGTGCTGCCCGACTTTCGGGGCTCATTGGAGTCCGGGTTCAGCACTACAGTGGAGGCGATGATCGACGAGATGATCCAGCAGGTTGGACACCGGGGTTCGAGGAATGTGAATACCCGCCAGATTACGCTGCTTCCGGGTTCCTTTCTGACACCTGCAGATGTGATGGAGCTGAAGGAAATGATCTCCTCCTTCGGATTTGACGTCATTGCTGTACCGGATATATCCACCTCGCTGTCCGGTCATCTCCTGACCGGGTTTTCCGCGCTGACCCGAGGCGGTGTGCCGCTGGATTCCATGCTGCAGAGCCTGCAGTCCGGCCTGACGATTGCCGTCGGAGCCAGCATGGAACGTCCGGCCAGAAGGCTGCACAATGCACTGGGCACACCCTACAAGGTATTTAATGGAGCCATGGGGCTCAAGGCAACAGATGATCTGCTGCATTTCCTGCATCAGATCAGCGGCGAGCCGGTGCCGCTCCGTTATTGCTGGCAGCGGGAGAACCTGCTTGACAGTATGCTGGATGCGCATTTCCAATTTGCCGGAATGTCGGTGGTGGCCGCACTGGAGCCGGATCATCTGTATTCCGTCTCAAGCTGGCTTGAGGAACTGGGTATGGAACAAAAGGCGCTGATTGCATCCTATGAAACTCCGGTTGTTGCTGGTATGGAGCGGGAGGTATGGGTAGGTGATCTGGATGATGCCGAGGTGCTCGGAAAAGACGCGGATTTATGGATCAGCAATTCGCATGGGATCGCAGGAGCAGAACGTATTGAAGCTGCATTTCTGGCGGCTGGGTTTCCGGTCTGGAGCGAGCTTGGGGCGTATATGTCCGTTTCGGCCGGCTACAGGGGCGCTATGGAATGGAGTAATAAAGCCGGGAATTTGTTGATGCGAAGGGAGGCTGAGCGCCGTGAAGGTAGCGTTCGCCACAGATGACGGAAACCGTGTAAATGCCCATTTCGGGCAAAGCCCAATGTTCGCTGTTTACAATGTGGCCAAAAATGGCGGAGAGCTCTTGGAGCTGCGCAAGCTCCCCGCTTTGCTCAATGAAGATGAAGCGGGCAGGATCGACAGCCGCCTGGAGGCGATAGGTGATTGTACCCTGATCTTCATTATGCAGATCGGGGCCTCCGCAGCGGCGAGGGTCACCCGCCGCAAGATTATGCCGGTGAAGGTACCCTTTGGCAGTCCGATTGATGAGCAGGTGAAACGGCTGGTGGAAATGCTTCAGGGCAAACCGCCCATGTGGCTGGCTAAGGTGCTGCGGGCGGAAGAAGAAGGCGAAGGGGAGGGATTAGATGGAACCCATGGCTAAGTCGAACATTAGTCTGTCGGGAGAAGCGGCTCAAGAAGGCGCGGCAGTACAACGCCGCAGCCGCTCCAGCCGCAAGCCGCTGGATCCGGATACGGCGGATGCTTTTGTCCGGCGTTTATGCCATCTGCTGGATACGGAAGACTTCTTTGGCAAATACGCTTCCTTTACGCCGCAGGCAAAGATCGCCAAGCAGTTTCTGGCCTCCGCCGAGGATAAAAGCAAGTCGGAATTCAACTGTGCTGTATCTCCGGAAGTGCGGCATCAGGTGCCGCTCGTCTTTCAGGCTATCGCCGGTGTGGTGGAAGAAAAAAGCGGCGTTATCGTACAGAGCACCGCCGAGATTAATGGAGAAGGCTTCGGGCGCGGGCTGCTGTACACCGGCCGCGTGATCCTCGTTCTCAAAAGCCTGCGGGCCGGGTTCCCCTTTCCGTTCACGGCGGAAGAGAAGCTGATCCGCTACGGGGTGGAGTGTGTGGAGGAAGGGCTGGCTTATTTGCATAAATATAAGGAAATTACGGCCCTGCACGGTTTGCTTAGCCTGGAGGGCTAGCCAGTAAATGAATATCAGTCACAGGGGGAGACAGGGATGGAGCAGCTTGCCGGAGGTTTGGAGCTGGAACGGTATGCCCGGCAGCTGAAGCTGCTTGGAGAAAGCGGACAGCAGGCGCTGAAGGAAGCGACGGTTATGGTGGCCGGAATCGGCGGACTTGGAGGAACGGCCGCACTGTATTTGGCAGCGGCTGGCGTCGGCAAGCTTATTTTGGCCCATGAGGGAATCATCCTTGCACCGGATCTCAACCGGCAGATTCTTATGGACAGCGATCACCTGGGCATGGAACGGATAAGCACGGCGGCAGCGCAGCTGAAGCGGCTGAATCCGCATGTGGAGATCGAAGGGCATAATTCTAAGATTGAATATGAAATTGCCAAACCCTGGGTAGAGAGCGCCGATATTGTGATTGACGCCCGCTATGATTTTCCGGAGAGGTATGCGTTGAACCGCATTTGTGTGGATACCGGGACGCCCATGGTGGAAGCTGCGATGTACGGCTTTGAAATTTCACTAACCACGGTCGTTCCCGGGGAAACGCCTTGCCTGGAATGCCTATATCCAGATCTGCAGCCGCAGTGGGAACCGTTCGGGTTTCCAGTTTTGGGAGCTACGTCCGGAATTGCGGGTTGTTTGGCAGCACTGGAAGCCGTAAAATGGATTACAAGGGTAGGGACAACTTATGCGGGCGTAATGCATCGCTTCAGCTCACTCGACTTCGCCTGTTACAGCGTTGGGCTTACCCGTAATCCGAATTGCGCTTGCTGCGGAGAAGGAGGTAAACCGTGAAAAGTCTCAAGCTATGTGACACGACACTTAGGGATGGTGAACAGGCGGCTGGAGTTTCATTCACGAGGGCGGAAAAGCTGGAAATCGCAAAGTTGCTGTCGGAGTGCGGAGTAGAGCAAGCGGAGGTAGGTATTCCTGCCATGGGCAAGCGGGAGCAGGAGGATATTGCGGCAATTGCCGAACTGGGGCTTCCCATGAAGCTTATGACTTGGAACCGCTCGGTCCTTGGCGATATCGACAAGGCGCGCAGTACCGGAGTGAACTGGAGCCATGTGTCCATTCCGGTCTCAGAGATTCAGCTTCAGGGCAAGCTTGGGCTGACGCCGGCTGAAGGGCTGAACAAGCTGCTTCGTGCGGCGGAGCATGGGCTCAGGCTGGGGATGACGGTGTCGGTAGGGATGGAGGACTCCTCCAGAGCGAATATGGAATTCCTGGTTGAATTGGTGAACAGCCTGTATAAAGAAGGAATCCGCTGGTTCCGTTATGCGGATACGGTATCTGCCCATTATCCCGGGCAGATGACGGAGCGGGTAAGCACGCTGCTGGGGGCGGTTCCCGCAGATGTGGAGCTGGAAGTGCACTGCCACAATGACTTCGGGCTGGCATGCGCCAACACACTTAGCGGCATTGCCGCAGGTGCGGTTTGGGCCAGCACCACCGTAGCCGGCATTGGCGAACGTACGGGCAACGCGGCCATGGAGGAAGTCGCCATGGCCTGGCGGCATTTGTACGGCGGGGAGAGCGGTGTACGGATGGATCTGCTCAAGGGTTTGGCGGATAAGGTTATTGCCGCCTCCGGTCGCAGTGTCGGCGATGCGAAGCCGATTGTGGGGCAGCTGGCATTTACGCATGAGTCAGGAATCCATGTGGACGGGCTGATGAAGGAGAAAAGTACGTATCAGACCTTTGATCCTGCTGAGGTGGGGCGGACGCACCGCTTCGTGCTGGGCAAACATTCTGGAAGCAATGGTGTAGTCCATGTGCTGGAACAGAGAGGACTTGAGGTGAACGCCGACACGGCGGGGCGTTTGCTGGAACGGGTCCGCGTATACGCGGAAGCCAGAAAAGACACTGTTCCGGAGTATTTGCTGGTGCAATGGCTGATGGAGGAACAGCAGCGGGCCCAGAATGCGGTTTGAGCACCTGGAGCAAGTAATGAAGCAAGCAGCATTCCGCTTCCTTGGTGGAGGCGGAACACTGCTTGCTTTTTTTGGCGAGTATTCTTGTTCAGAACGCTCTGTGCCGTGAAAAAAGCTGCGTTTATTGTTGAAAACTTGCATAGCTTACTGTAAGCAACTACAATCTGAGCAGGATGGATTCATAGAGAAAGCAAGAAGAATGGAGAGCCATGACTACAAAGACGATTTTTTTTGATATTGACGGTACGATTTATGATGAGGAGAAGCAGGTGCCTGCTTCCACAAAGAAAGCCATCGCTGAGCTTAAGCGGCTGGGCCATCATGTGGCCATCGCGACAGGGAGGGCCTCCTACATGTTTGAGGATCTGCGGGAAGAGCTGGGGATCCATTCGTATGTTTCGCTTAACGGGCAATATGTTGTTTTTGAGGGGGAAGTGATTTACCGCAATCCGCTGGATACGGCTGCCTTGAAGGAGCTTACGCTGTTCGCCGAGAAGCAGGATCACCCGGTAGCCTATATTGATGCCCTTGACATGAAGGTGAATGTTGCGGAGCATGAGTATATTCAGACAAGCTTAGGATCGTTGAATTTGGCCTTTCCGACGCATGATGCGGAGTATTTTCTGCTGAATGAAATTTATCAGGCGCTGATCTTTTGCCCGAAGGAGAGCCAGGATATGTACGCGGAAGCCTACCCCGGCTTCAAATTTATCCGTTGGCATCCGCTCTGTATGGATGTTCTGCCGGGCAACGGCTCGAAGGCTAACGGCATTGCCCAAATGATGAAGCATCTCGGAGTGAAGAAGGAAGATATTTATGCTTTTGGCGATGGCCTCAACGATGTAGAGATGCTGCAATTTGTCGGTCATGGCATCGCGATGGGCAATGCGGAGGATGAGGTTAAGGCCGTGGCTCCTTATGTCACCAAGCATGTCAGTGAGAACGGAATTTATGAAGGATTAAAGATGGTTGGTTTGCTGTAGGTTAGGGAATTTTGCGGGTAGAAGGAATAATACAGATCTCGTTTGAAACTAAAGGACTTTCATTGCGGAATCTGCAATAGAATAGTCCTTTTTTGCTGTCGCCGAGCGTTCAATTCTATTAGCTGAAGACGGAGGTAACAAGGCTAAAAACTTATTTTCCGTCTGTATAGGTGAAATCGGTTTGTCCATCTAGTACAAATACCTAGTAAACGCAAAAATATATAATTGCCTACGAGACGGATGTCTATGCCCTTCAATAGGTGAATGGAGTAGTATACATAAAGTCTATTGGAGGTGTTGAAGATGGGTCGCTCTGAGCATAGGAGTAAGGAGCGGGGATGCAAGAAACCGGATATGGCTTGCCCCTTGCCAAGAAAAAAACATCGAAAAACAAAATGTGCAGTACACCGAAAATGCCACTGTAAGGAAATCATCGTCAAAAAGCAAATCGTTCGCGTTAATATTCCCTTGGGGGCATTAGGTGCCGCTGGAGCCGCTGGAGCATTGGGAGCGGCAGGAGCTGTAGAAGCACTGGGTGCAGCAGGTGCTGCCGGAGCTGCGGGAGCACTCGGCGCCGCCGGCGCAGCAGGGGCAGTGGGAGCGACAGGTGTGGCTGGAGCACTCGGTGCTGTAGGCGCCGCTGGAGCGCTCGCAGCCGCTGGAGCCGCCGGAGCACTTGGGGCAGCGGGAGCGACTGGAGCATTAGGCGCTGCCGGAGCCGCCGGACTTTTGGGCGCCGCCGGAGCTGCTGGCGCTTTAGGTGCAGTTGGCGCGACAGGAGCACTCGGTGCTGCCGGAGTAGCAGGAGCCTTGGGCGCCGCTGGAGCCGCCGGCGCTTTAGGTGCAGTTGGCGCGACAGGAGCGCTTGGTGCTGCCGGAGTAGCGGGAGCCTTGGGAGCCGCTGGAGCGGCAGGAGCCTTGGGGGCCGCCGGTGCCCTTGGCCCGGCGGGAGCAGCCGGGTTGGTAGGCCTCCCGGGACCCGCAGGACCGGCAGGACCGGCAGGGCCAACGGGTCCCGTAGGTGCTGCCGGAGTAGCAGGACCACCCGGACCTGTAGGACCAGGCGGATCCGCAGGAGCGCCCGGACCCGTAGGGCCAGGCGGAGCCCCGGGACCTGTAGGTCCAACGGGAGCCGCAGGCGCAGTGGGACCCGCCGGAGTGGCCGGACCCGCAGGACCTGCTGGACCAGCGGGTGCCACCGGAGCGACAGGAGCGGCCGGCGCAGCGGGCCCAGCAGGAGCAACGGGTGCAACGGGTGCCGCAGGCGGTATAGCCCAGTTTGGGTATGTATATAACCTCGGAGCGCAGGTTGTGCCGATCGAGGCGGATGTTTCTTTTGATACCAACGGGTTCCTTACACCTGGAATAACACATGCTCCGGGAACGACTACAATCTCGGTTGCGAATGCAGGTATTTATGAAGTTAATTTTTCAGTATCAGGTGTAGAACCAAATCAATTTGCCTTATTCGTAAACGGCGCGCTCGTTCCGGGTACTGTGTACGGCTCAGGTGCGGGCACGCAGCAGAACACGGGGCAGGCCATATTCGCCCTTTCTTCCGGCGATGTATTAACCCTGAGAAATCACAGCTCCTCCGCAGCAGTCACGCTGCAGACGTTGGCTGGAGGCACGCAAGCCAACGTGAATGCATCTATTGTGATTAAGCAATTGAGTTAGGATTTCATAAACCGTATATCCGGACGATACAGTTCGATAAAAGGGTGGGAAGACTTCCGGAAGGAGCTTTTCACCTTTTTTAATTCACATAACAGTAGAGGTTTGCGGACAGAGCCTGCGTTTTACAGTGGAAGTTGTTATCGTCTTCCTCCAGTGTGGTTAAGATATATTAATATGTCCGGACGAAGCCGCGCCGGTTTCGCCGGAGATCAGGATCTTAAACTACAGGAATTGAAGGAAGCGGAGGGAACCGGAGTGAACCCTAAATGGTGGAAAGAAAGCGTCGTGTACCAGATTTATCCGATCAGTTTTATGGACAGCAACGGTGACGGCATAGGCGATCTGCGCGGGATTATTTCCAAGCTCGATTACCTGCAGAATCTGGGTGTCGATGTCATCTGGGTGTGTCCGATCTATAAATCACCAAACCATGACAATGGCTATGATATTAGTGATTACTGCGATATTATGAAGGAATTCGGGACGATGGATGATTTTGACCGGCTGCTCAGTGAGATGCATTCGCGCGGCATGAAGCTGATGATGGATCTGGTGCTGAATCATACCTCCCATCAGCATCCGTGGTTTATTGAATCGCGAAGCTCGAAGGATAATCCCAAACGGGATTTTTATATATGGAGAAAAGGCAAAAACGGCGGTCCGCCAAACAACTGGGAATCGTATTTCAGCGGTACGGTCTGGGAGCTGGACCCGGTGACGGACGAGTATTATCTCCATCTGTATTCCAAATATCAGCCGGATCTGAACTGGGAAAATCCCGTGGTAATCGACAAGCTGCATGAAATGGTGCAGTGGTGGCTGAAAAAAGGGGTCGACGGGTTCCGGTTTGACGCGATCGCCCACATCGTGAAGGCGGAGGGTTACCCTGATGCGCATAATCCGGGCGGAACGCCGACGGTTCGCGCCTATGATATGTTCTCTAACCTGTCGCATGTGCACACACTGCTGCAGAATCTGTATGATCGGGTGCTGTACTTCTACGATATTATGACGGTTGGCGAAACCTCGGGCCTTGGGCCGGAGCAGGCGCTGGATTATGTCGGCGATGGACGCCGGGAGCTGAACATGACCTTTCAGTTTGAACATATGAATCTGGATGCCGCCTCGCCTGGGGGAGGCAAATGGGATGTGGTTCCCTGGCACCTGACGGAGCTCAAAAAAATCATCAGCAACTGGCAGACCGTCCTGCATGACAGGGGCTGGAACGCCAATTATTTATGCAATCATGACCAGCCGCGTTCGGTATCGAGGTTTGGCGACGATCTCTTCTACCGTGTTCCTTCGGCCAAAATGCTGGCCACCTTTATTCATATGCTGGAGGGTACGCCTTACATTTATCAGGGCGAAGAAATCGGCATGACGAATGTGGCTTTTGAATCAATCGACGAATACCGGGATGTGGAAACGCTCAATTATTATGAGGAAAAGCGTTCACACGGCTTACCCGAAGCCGACATTATGGCCGCCATACACAAAAAAAGCCGGGACAACGCCCGCACACCGATGCATTGGGATGATGGAGAAGAAGGGGGCTTCACAACCGGTGTGCCTTGGATCAGAGTGAACTCCAATTTCAAGGAGATTAATGCGGCTAGTGCAGTCAAAGATCCTGATTCGATTTTTAACTACTATAAAAAGCTGATTGAGCTGCGGAAAAGTCATCAGGTGATCGTTTATGGTGAATATGGACTGTTGCTGGAGGAGCATCCGGAGATTTATGCCTATACCCGTACGCTGGAGGAGCAGCGGCTGCTGGTGATTTTGAATTTTTATGGCCAGGAGCCGGTGTTCGAGCTTCCGGGTGAATTCCAGCCGGAGAAGCTGGAGCTGCTGATCTCCAATTATGCCCCTTCCAAAGAGGAAGATCTAAGAAACCTGAAGCTTCGTCCTTATGAGGCAAGGGTATATCTGCAGCGTCAACGTTGAAATAGCAGAGAGTTGCCATGGCGCGGGAAGTATGGCGAAATGGCGACTCTTTTTTGAGTTTGCCGGCAAAAGGGGTTACAATGGCGGTACATTAGCATAAATAGAGAGGTTTTTGCAGGTGCTGAGGGAGGAGAGAAATCATGAGTGAGTGGTATGAAGAGAGCTTTGGAGAAGACTATTTAATTGTCTACAGACACAGGGACTTCGGAGGGGCACGCCGCGAAGTGGAAAAGATGATCGACTGGCTTGCGCTTCCCCATGGCGCCAAAGTGCTGGATCTCTGCTGCGGGATGGGGCGTCATTCGCTGGCACTCTCGGAGGCCGGGTACGAGGTTACCGGTGTAGATTTATCCGAGGCGTTGCTGAGGGAGGCGCGTTCCCAGAAGGGGGCCGGATCGGTGACCTGGATACGCTCCGATATGCGGAAGCTGCCGCTGGATGGCGGTTTTGACGCAGTGGTTAACCTGTTTACTTCCTTCGGTTATTTTGAGGAGGATGAGGAACAGGTGAAGGTGCTGCGGGAAATTCACCGGATGCTTAAGCCGGGCGGCAAGTTTATTATAGATTTCCTTAACCCTGCTTATGTGATCCGCCATCTTGTACCACATTCCGTTCGTGAGGATGGAGACAATCTCATAGATGAGTCACGCCGGATCGAAAACGGTTATGTGATGAAAGACATCATTCTTACCTCCAAAACAGATCAGACGCCCCGCGGCTACCATGAACGGGTAAAGCTCTATTCGCTGGAACAGTTCAGCAAGATGATCGCAGCCGCAGAACTGCGCCTCGAAGCTGTGCATGGCTGCTACGATGAAAGCGACTATGATGCAGAAAGCTCAACCCGGATGATCTTCCGGGGGACCCGGACTTAGATGGTTTCGGGAAGAAGACTTAGAGGAGGCGGCGAAGATTCCATGCGAAAGCCGGAAATCAAGATAAGGGACAGCGGCATTATCCAGATTTCGGTGCCGATGGCCCCGCCGCTGCGCCAGGTGAACAGCTATCTATTGCCAGACCGGGACGGCAACCTTACGGTGATCGACCCCGGCCCGCATACGCTTGAGGCGGAGCTGGCTTGGCAGGAGGTTATGCAGGAGTTGGGTTTCTCTTGGGACAAGGTGCGCAGTGTTGTCGTCACACACCATCATCCTGACCATTACGGACTGGCCGGCTGGATGCAAGCCCGCAGCGGCAGCAAGGTGTGGATATCGGAACGGGCTCATGCGGAAGCCCGGATGACCTGGGGAGCAGAGGCCACTCTGAACGAGACGCTGCCGCTCCAGTTCCTCCGGCATGGGATGCCGGAGTCTTTGATTCAGGGGATCAGGGAGCATCTGGAGGGCTTCCTTCCCGAGGTAACCCCGCAGCCGGAGGTTACTTATATAAATGCTGCCACCCCTTTTCCGATGGGGGACCGTGAGTGGCAGCCGCTGGTTACCGGCGGGCATGCGCCGGGACATGTGTCGTTTTATCACGGCGGCAGCGGGCTTATGCTCTGCGGCGATGCTGTGCTGCCGCAAATCTCGCCCAATGTCAGCCTGCAGCCCGGCAGTGATCCGCAGCCGCTGCTGACGTTCATGGAGGGGCTGCGCGCGCTGCACAGCTACCCGGTGGCGATGGCGTTCCCGGGGCACCGGGAACCGTTCGCCGGCTTTGCGGAGCGGCTTGACAGCCTGCTCCGCCATCACGAGGAGCGGCTGGATGCCACAGCCGCCCTGCTGGCGGACGGCCCGCTGAGCGGATTCGCCGTCTGCGAGGCTATGTTCCGCAGCCGTGTAACCAGCGCGCATCAGCTGCGCTTTGCCATGGGCGAGACGCTGGCGCATCTCGCCGAGCTGGTGCGCCGGGAGCGGGCGGCAGTCATAGAGCCGGCTCCCGGGACGGGCGGCAGCACGTTGTTCGCTGCTCTGAACCCGTAGAGCCGCTTCAAGCTCAAGCGGCGGCGGGATATTGCCGCGCTCGCGGAGTGAAGAGGGCGGGGCTGACGGGAATAAGCAAGCAATAGCGCAACAAAGCAAATAGAGAGCAATACTTAAAGCCATGACACAGAGTGAGCGCGATATTTCCGCTGCACTGTGGCATGGCTTATTATAGTTGCTGCTGTTCCCAAGGGATCTTGAATTAATCCCTGATCCTTACTCCGGCAAATCGCTGCCAGCCGCTGGTTTCTTGGCGGCTTCTTCAACATCCTCGGGTGCATGGGGCAGGCCAAGCTCCTGTTCGCGTTCGGCTTGTTTCCGGTGGGCGATACGGCTGCTGGCAGCAGCGGCTACAGCACCTACGATGTCATCCAAGAACGTATGGATTTCTCCGGTCGTTTTGTCATTGAGCCGTTCGAGCACGCCGGGCTTCAGTTTATCTACGTAACCATAATTGGTGAAGCCGATGCTTCCGTACACATTCACGATGGAAAAAGCGAGGATTTCATCGACGCCGTACAATCCTTCATCGTTCTCAATCATGTCCTGCAGCGGGGTAAGCAGCTTGCCTTCCTCTGCCAGTACATCCAGCTGGATGCCGGTCAGCACCGCATTCTGCACTTCACGTTTGCTCAGTACCATCTCAACGTTATGGACGCATTCCTCCATCGTCAGATTCGGATAATAGTTTTTTTGCAGGAGCATGACCAGCTCCGCAATTTCCGTAACGGTCACTCCGCGTTTTTGCATCCAGACTTTAGTTGCTTCCGCAACGGCCTTGCTGTTGAGACTGTAAGGGATTTTTGCATCAGCCATCATCTGTCACCTCATAGTAAGTAGTAGTTTTATTGCCTGTTATCATTTCTTTTTCTGTCCTTCGTAAAAATCTGAAGGTAGTGAGATTGTACAGATTCTGGCAGTCAATGTCCAGCAGGTGCACCATTTCTGTGAAGTGGAAGTATAGTGATTTCCCTGACAATTACTTTCCGGCCAATAATTTAGGATAAGCTGTTGTTATTTTTTGGACAGAGGGCTCGTATACATAGCAGTACAATCTGGTATTAACCTTGAAAGGGGTAATTATTGATGAAACATATGAAGCAAATCCGCAATCTTTCGGCGGTTTGTCTGCTGACGGTTCCACTTGCACTGTCCGGCTGCGGTCTGTTTGGCTCAGAGTCGGCAGCGGTTGATCCGCCGCCGGGAGAAGTGGAGGCGCAAATGCTGGAGGTCAGCGGAACCACCGAGCTGGATTCCGGGGTATTCGCACCGGTTGCCGCGGAAGAAAAAGAAGCTGTAGCTGATAAGGATGCCGAAGCAGCCGCACCGGCAGAGACCGGGGAGCGGACAACCGTCTTTCTCGAAGATGGCAACGGATTGCTTGCCCCTGTATCGCTTAGCCTGCCGAAAGGCGAGAGCTCTGCCATGCTGAAGGATTCGCTCACGGCACTGGTCAGCAAGGGAGCCTACGCCTCGTCTTTGCCGGAAGGTTTTCAGGGTGTGCTTCCTGCCGGTACGGAAGTAAAGAGTGTATCCGTGGATAAAGATAAGCTGGCCGTTGTAGAGTTCAACTCAACCTTTAACGACTACGATCCGCTGGAGGAGCGCAAAATTCTCGAAGCAATTACCTGGACATTAACCGGCCAGGAGGGCATTAAGGGCGTGCAGCTCTGGGTTGAAGGCAAGAAATTGACGGAAATGCCGCTGCTCGGCATCCCGCTGGACCGCGCGCTGACACGCAGCATGGGCATTAATCTGCCGAAGCATGGAACACCGCTGATGAATTCCAGCGCAGTTACGGTTTATTTTTCCGCTGCAACCCCTGATGGCGTTCATCAGTATTATGTGCCCGTGACCCGGTTTGTACCCGCCGGAGAAGAGCCGCTGAAAGCAGCCTTGAACGAACTGATTGCCGGACCGGAATCCGGAAACGGCCTGGAGATGGTAATGACCCAGGAAACCGTGCTCGACTCGGTGAAAGCGGGGCAGAATGGTGTGGTTACAGTCTCTTTGACCGACGATATGTTTGCGGACAGCAAAAATGTTCCTAATGAATTTCTGGAATCCGTAGTGCTGACAGTCGCGCAAAATGCCGAGGATGCTCCCGTCCAGATTCGCCTGAACGGCAAGGAGACCGTCACCGGAAGCAATAATGTTGATTACGGCAAGCCGGTTTCCGCTCCGGAATATGTGAACGAGCTGCCGTTATAAAATGCGTCCGGCTGGCTGAAAAGATGCTTTTGTGTCTACTCTTTGGTAGAATAAAGTTTGCCAAGCAGAAACGGATAACGTCCTTAACCGGGGTGTTATCCGTTTCTGCGGAAATCAACGATTTGAAGTGATTTCCGGCAGGAAGCACACAAACTTTAGCTACCCAAAGATGCAGGAGGCAGAAAACATGAGATCAAACGGACGTAACGACGACGGGCTCCGGCCGCTGACAATAACAACCCAAACGAATAAATATGCGGAGGGTTCCGTAATCATTGAGATGGGGGACACCAAAGTTATCTGTACGGCAACAGTGGACGAGAAGGTCCCGCCATTTCTTAAAGGACAGGGTAAGGGATGGGTGACCGCCGAATATTCCATGCTTCCACGGGCCACGCAGACACGCAACCAGCGTGAAGCGGCGCGCGGCAAGCTTACCGGGCGGACGATGGAAATTCAGCGTCTGATTGGCCGGGCGCTGCGTTCTGTTGTTAATTTGCAGGCGCTCGGCGAGCGCAGCATTACGCTGGACTGCGATGTCATTCAAGCGGACGGAGGCACACGGACGGCTTCGATTACGGGTGCTTTTGTAGCCATGGCCTTTGCGATCAACAAAATTGCGCTCCAGCACAAGCTGAGCGTATTCCCGATTACGGACTATCTGGCGGCAATCAGCGTCGGTGTGGTTGGCGACAAAACGCTGCTGGATTTGAACTATGAAGAGGATTCCAAAGCCAAGGTCGATATGAATGTGGTTATGACGGGCGGAGGCGCATTTGTGGAGGTGCAGGGCACCGGGGAAGAGCGGCCGTTCACCCGCCAGGAGCTGGACCAGCTGCTGGGTCTGGGCGAGAAGGGGATTTACGAGCTGATCGCTGTGCAAAAAGAAGTGCTTGGCCCCATCGCCCTCAAAATACCGTCCGGCCTGCCAGGCCAAGAGGTGTAGTATGAAGACCGCCAGCGGAATTCTGATTGTTGCGACGAAAAATAAAGGCAAGGTGCGCGAATTCCAGCATGCTTTTGCCCCGCTTGGGCTGGAGGTCAAAAGTATGTTCGATTATCCAGCTCTGCCGGATGTAGTGGAAGACGGGGTTACTTTTGCCGAAAATGCGCTGAAAAAGGCAAAAGCCGTAGGCGATGCCTTGGGACTGCCCGTTCTGGCGGATGATTCCGGTCTTTGTGTGGATGCCATTGACGGCAGGCCGGGGGTCTACTCGGCACGTTATGCGGGTGAAGGCGCAGAGGACGGTGAGAATAACCTTAAGCTGCTGAACGAGCTGGAAGAACTGAAGCAGGGGGAGGATACCGGCCAGCCGCTGCTCAGCACGGCCCGGTTCGTCTGCGCGTTGTCGCTGTATGATCCTACAAATGGACAAGAGCTTACCGCTGAAGGCAGGGTAGAGGGCTGGATTACCTCTGAACCTGCCGGGGGCGGGGGGTTCGGCTATGATCCGCTCTTTTATCTGCCGGAATTTGAGAAAACAATGGCAGAGCTGACGCTGGAAGAGAAACAGCAGATCAGCCACCGGGGGATGGCGCTGCGGCTGCTGACCGAGAAGCTTACGGCTTCCCGCCAGTAAGAGCCAGCAGGACAAATTATTGCTGATTCGAAACATTGCGGCAGGTAAATTGACATGCGGTGAAAAATGTCGCAAGAATAAATTTCTCCTATACGTTAAGTGAAACCAACCTGTCTGCGAATTTTGCAGACAGGTTGGTTTATTATTACCCTGATATATCTATATTTGAAACCGTTTACACCAAAAAGAAAGATTATTTCTTTTTTATTTATTTTTATGAAAAAATACTTCATTATTTCTCTTTTATCTGCTATACTCCTAATAAAGAGAGGGCTGAGTGAGAAAAGGTAACATGATTGAGGCTCTCGTCTTATACCACTATCAAGGGGGATTTTGTGTGAGAACAAACAGATCAGGCTTTATTCTGTCACTGCTAGTCGTGATGGCGCTGTCTATGCTGCTGGCCGGCTGTGGAGGGAATGGGAATGCTCCTGCTCCAACCACATCTGCGAATGGGGCAGAACCTTCTGCTGAACAGACCGATACTCCCAAATCGGAGCCTGTCACATTGGAATTTTGGACGATTGCCCTTCAGCCCACCTTCAATGATTATTTCAATGATCTGATTGCGAAATACGAGGAAAGTCACCCCGGTGTAACGATTGAATGGAAAGACTATCCTTACGATGCCATCTCACAACGGCTGCTGACGAGCACAGCCAGCGGCAAAAGCCCCGATGTAGTTAATCTGAACACAGAATTCGCGAGCCAGCTGGGAAGCAAAGGTGCTTTGCTGAATCTTGCGGATCATCTTACAGCGGAAGAAGCAGGTTCTTATTTTGAAGGGATCTACAACTCTACCGTGTTTGACGGCAAGGCCTATGCGCTTCCGTGGTATACAGGCACTGAAGTTCTGTTCATGAATAAAAAGCTTGTGGAAAAAGCCGGTCTGGATCCGTCCAATCCGCCGCAAACCCGGGATGAGCTGATTGAATGGGCCCGTCAGGTTCATCAAAAGACCGGAGCCGCCGGATATGCGCAGCAGCTCGTATCCAAGCTGTTTCCGATCGATGGAATCTCCATTCTGAATGAAGACAAGACAGCCGCAGCCTTCAATACGCCGGAAGCTGAGGCCATGATCTCACAAATGCGCGATCTAATGAAAGAAGGCGTGGTCCTGAAGGAAGATGCGGATTTCACAAAGCAAATCCAGTATTTCTCCGGTGAACAGGTAGCCTTCCAGTTGTCGGGCCCGACCTTTATCAACTTTATCAAAACCTCGGCGCCGGAAGTCTATGCGAACACGATTGCGGTTCAACTGCCTACAGGCAAAGCCAACCTCCGGCTCTCTAATACCATGGATCTGGTTGTGCCGCAAAAGTCGAAGAATCCGCAGCAGGCTGTTGAATTTGCGGCTTTCGTGACCAATGCGGACAATCAGACCGCCTTCTCCAAGGTTGCTAATACGTTGCCATCATCCAAAGCTTCCATTACGGATCCATTCTTCACCCAATCTGACGGCACGCTTGAAGCGGAAGCCAAGGTTGTCTCATCGCAAAGTTTGGATAAGGCTACCGATTATATGGTCGGTGTTCCAAGCGCCTCCGATATCAACTCCGCGCTTGCCCGCGGACTGCAGGAAATATTGCTCAACGGGGCAGATATCAAAAAAACGCTGGATGCAGTGGAAAAAGAAGTGAACGGAATCATTAAACAGGGTTCGTAAACCGCTTAGCGATGCGGGGAGGCGCTGTCCTCCCCTTTATATGCTGCAGTACAGAGGGAGGGAGGAATATCGAATGAAGAGATGGGTACGTTCGGAATCTTTCAGCGCTTGGGCGTTTATGACGCCGGGCCTTGTGTTTCTCGCCATTTTTACATTTTGGCCGATCCTTTACGGAATTCCGCTTGCATTAACCGATTATTCGGTCATTGCCGAAACTCGTTATGTAGGCTTCGAGAATTTCACCAGAGCCTTTCAGGATCACAATTTTACCGTCTCGTTATGGAATTCGCTGGTGTATGTCCTTATTGTTCCGGTTATTCAGGTCATCTCCATTCTGATGGCTATTCTCGTAAACAGCCGTCTTCCGGGTGTGAAGATGTTCAGGGCGGCTTATTATATTCCGGTTGTGACTTCGATGGTTGCAGTTGCGCTCATCTGGAGCTGGCTGCTGGGAAACAATGGTGTGGTTAACTATCTGCTGATCCAAGCTGGAATCATCGACGGGCAGGTCTCGTGGCTGTCAAGCAGCAGCACAGCATTGTATGTCCTGATGTTCATCACCATGTGGAAGGGTCTCGGTTATTACATGATGCTGTATCTGGCAGGTCTTCAGGGTATTCCCTCAGATTTGTATGAAGCGGCCAGAGTGGATGGGGCGGGTCCCCTGAGGCTCGTTTTGAATGTGACGATTCCTTTGCTGAGACCTCATATCCTGTTCTGTACGCTGATCTCGATTATGGGGGCGGTCCGGGTATTCGATGAGGTATACATTCTGACCAAAGGCGGGCCGGGAACCTCGACGCTGACCTCCAGCGTGTATATTTTTCAAAAGGGACTGGAGCAGTTCAACTTCGGATATGCATCCGCGCTTGGTCTGATAGTCAGCGTTATTATAGGGGCGCTTAGCATTCTGGTGTTCCGCTTTAACCGGAAAGGCGGGGTGAATTCATATTGAACACAACGAGCAGATCATTCAAACAGCTGAAAAATGGAGTCCGTTATTCCGTCATTTACCTTCTGCTAATTTTGCTGGCCCTGTTCATGATGGGTCCTTTCCTCTGGCTGCTCAGTGTGTCACTGATGCCCGGCAGAAATGTGTTCTCCAGCCCGCCGGCCATTCTGCCGACGTTCATTGACTTTGATAACTACGTGCAGGTCTGGCAGTTCATGTCCTTTCCGCGCTATATTACGAATACGGTCATTATTGCTGTGCTTGGGGTGGTGTTTAATGTTCTGCTGGCCAGTACGACGGCGTATCCGCTGGCAGTCTTTCATTTCAAAGGCCGGAATTTCGTCTTCACCCTGTTGATCGCAACCATGATTATTCCCTCCTCCACGGCAATGATTGTGCATTATCTGACCATTCAGGCTTTTCACTTAGGCAATTCCTATCTGGGGGTTGTGCTTCCAGCTGCTGTGTCGGTATTCAATATTTTTCTGATGCGCCAGACCTTTCTGGGCATACCGTCGGATATTAGGGATTCAGGGAAAATGGACGGCGCTTCAGAGCTCCGCATCTTCTGGCAGCTCGTTCTGCCGCTGGTCAAACCGGGGATTGCCGTCATTGTGCTGCTGGAAGTCATGGCGTTCTGGAATAACTTCCTGTGGCCTATTGTCATCCTGGATGATCCGGAGAAATATCCGCTGGCTGCCGCGCTTACGTACCTGAACGGCCAGTTTTCGTATAACTTCGGCTGGATTGCCGCAGGGACGATGATATCGGTCATTCCTATTATTGTCGTCTTTCTATTTACCCAGAAATATTATATGGAAGGTATCGCAGGTGCGATCAAAGGCTAAGAACGGATACCGGCTGACCCTGCAAGGGAATCAATGATCAGATAGAAAGGATGGCGGGTAAGAATGGCGAATTCATACACAATCGCATTTGTGCCGCTGGATGAGCGGCCCTGCAATTACGAGTTCCCTTCTCTGTTGGCTAGGGGAACAGATTTTGAGGTGCAGCGTCCCCCGATGCAGCTGATGGGACTGAAGAAGCGCCCCGGAGATGCGGACGGATTATGGAGATGGTTTGAAGAGGCCTGCTCCCAGGCGGATGGTGCTGTGGTCGCTTTAGATACATTGCTGTACGGAGGGATTATCCCCTCCAGACTGCATAGCTTGCAGCTGGAGGAGCTTGCCGCAAGGCTTGATAAGCTGCGGGATCTCAAACGGCTGCACCCGAAGCTGGTCATTTATGCCTTTCAGCTTATTATGCGTTGCCCGCAGTATTCCCTGTCCGATGAAGAACCGGATTATTATGCCGATTGGGGCCGGGAAATTTTCCGTAAAGGTTTTATTGGCCACCGCAAGGAGCTCGGCAACGCATCAGGAGAGGAACTGCAGGAGCTTGCGGAGATTGAGGCCCGGCTTCCGCAGAAAATACTGGATGATTACCTCGCACGGCGCAGCATTAATATTGAAGCGAATAAACTGGTGCTGGAGCTGGTGAAGGAAGGTATTATCGAGTTCCTGATTTTCCCGCAGGATGACTCGGCACCCTTCGGGCATACAGCCAAAGATCAGCAGAAGGTCCGCGCGCGGATTACGGAGCTTGATTTGGAGCTTAGAGCCTATATGTACCCCGGTGCAGACGAGGTGGGCTGCACGCTGCTGGCACGGATGATTAATAAAACTACAGGAACAGTGCCGCTCATTTATCCGAGGCTGTCTTCGGTGCAGGGAGCATTCGTCACCCCGTTGTTCGAAGACCGCTTTTTCTATGAGACGCTGAAGTACCAGATTACCGCCGCTGGGGGCCTGATTGTTTCCAGTGCCCAAGAGGCGGATCTTGTGCTGCTGCTGAATACGCCGGGAGAGACCATGATGGAAGCGATATCGCAGCACCAGTCTTTTTTCAGCTATGATGTGTACCGGAACCTGATGGAGCTTGTGGAATACGGCAATTATATAATGAAACAGAAAGGCAAGCCCGTTGCCGTTGCCGATGTTGGCTATGCCAATGGCGGTGACCAGAAGCTGGTCAAAATGCTGCGGGAAAAGGGAATGCTGTTTGAACTCGCAGGTTATGCCGCCTGGAATACAAGCTCCAACACGCTGGGGACGGTCATTTCACAGGCTATGATCTATCTGCATTACGGGCGCACAAAAGAGCATTTGGACTTCCTTGGTCTCCGGTATGCGGAGGATGTATGCTATTGCTCAGTCGTCCGCGGGGAGCTTAGCGAGGGTCCAATCCAGGAGCTGGGTTGCGGCAAATATCTGCTCGACGGGCAGCGGGGAAAGGTCTCGGCTCTGGTTGAACAGCGGCTGGGCCAGGAGTTGGCGTCAAGAATCGATGGTCCCGGGGGAAAGGTAGAGATTACAGACTGCTACATGCCTTGGAACCGGATGTTTGAGGTAGGGCTCTCCGTTCGATTTGTGCCAGCCGGGGAATCCAAGAAACAATAGACTACTAGAGAGAGGGTGGGGACCCTGAATACGATATTGCAGAAGCTACGTCATGGACTAATTGTATCCTGTCAGGCGCTTCCGGGTGAACCGCTGCATGGTGCTGAAATCATGGCACGCATGGCAGCTGCTGCTGAGGAAGGAGGGGCTGTAGGCATCCGGGCAAACGGCTCCGCAGACATCCGGGCGATCAAAAGCGCCGTCTCGCTACCGGTTATCGGTATTATCAAGAGGGATTATCCGGGTTCGGAAGTATATATCACACCAACACTAAAAGAAATTGACGAACTGCTGGAGGCCGGGGCCGATATGATCGCCTTTGATGCAACAAGGCAGAAGAGGCCGGAAGACAGCACCTTGGAGCAAATCGTCGCTTTTCTGCACCGGAGCGGCACGGCTTCGATGGCCGACATTTCGATTCTTGAGGAGGCTCTCCATGCAGAAGCCCTGGGGGTCACCTGCGTCTCGACCACACTCTCGGGCTACACGCCGTATTCCCTGCAGCAGGAAGGGCCTAACTTTGAACTGCTGCAAAGCGCAGTTGATTGTTTGTCCATCCCGGTTATTGCGGAAGGCAGAATGAATGAACCCGCCCAGGTGCAGCAGGCCCTGGAGCTTGGAGCTTATGCCGTAGTTGTGGGTTCAGCCATTACAAGACCCCAGCTGATCACCGGGCGATTTATGGCAGCAATTAGAAAGGTGGCTGTTAACGATGGAAATGACGGATCGGATTAATACGTATTATCCTTCCATGACCAAATCAGAACAGAAGGTAGCCCGTTGTGTGCTTGAGCATCCGGATAATCTCATCTATTTTTCGGTTACGGAGCTTGCGGATTTTGCCGGCACCGGTGAAACCACGGTCATGCGCTTCTGCCGCAAAATCGGATTTAAGGGTTACCAGGACTTCAAGCTTATGCTTGCCCAAGGGCTGCCAAAGCAGCAAGCCTTGTCTGGCCGTGAAGGCAGAGACGGGGATTATCCGACGCATCTTTATGAAGCTATGGTTGATGTCCTCCAATCCAGCCTGAGCATGCTGGACCGTGGACAGCTTGAAGAATCCGTTAATCAAATTGATGCGGCGCGCCATGTGCAGTTTTTTGGGGTAGGCTCATCGGCGATTACCGCACTGGATGCCAAAAATCGCTTTCTGCGTATCGGCAGACGGGTTGAGGCTATAGCGGACAGCCACATCCAGTCGATGATGGCAGTAACGATGGGCAAAGGGGATATCGCCTTCGGCATCAGCGTTTCCGGAAGCACTCTGGATACCAATGATATGTTAATGAAGGCGAAGCAGAACGGGGCGAAGATCATTGCCATGACCAACTACGCCAAGTCCCCCATCGCGTCTATTGCTGATATCGTTCTTCTCACTGCCGGTAAAGAGTCGCCTCTGGAAGGCGGGTCCATCGGTGCGAAGATCTCTCAGCTATTCATTATCGATCTGATCTGTGAGGGACTGGAACGCAGGCATACAGATGAGACAAAGAACATGAAGGAACGAACGGCAAGAGCTGTCATTGACCGTATTTATTGAGGGTGCAGCCGCAGCCTTAATACATCTGGCTCTGCATCGAAAGATAACGGAGCTAAAGGGAGGGACGCGAGGATGAGACGGGTCATCGGTGTGGATATCGGAGGGACAGCCGTTAAAGGGCTGGTACTCGACGAGATCGGAAACGTATGGGCGGAAGCCAGTCGCGATACGGAAGCATGGCAGGGCCGGGAGGCAATACTGTGCAAGCTGAATGCGGTGGTCTGCGAACTGCTCGAGGCCTGCACGGTTCAGGCCATCGGGCTTGCTTCGGCGGGCAGAGTAAATACCGACACGGGTGAAGTGGTGTACGCCACCGATAATTTACCCGGATGGCAGGGGCTTCAGCTTGCCGGTTGGGCGGAGGCTACCTTCAAATTGCCTGCAGCCGCCGATAATGATGCGAACGCCGCACTGCTGGGCGAGGCCTGGCAGGGAGCCGGCCGCGGACGGCACAATCTGGTCATGCTCACGCTGGGTACCGGAGTAGGCGGAGCGCTGATGATTCAGGGCTTGCTTAACCGGGGAAAGCGCTGGAGCGGCGGAGAATTCGGGCACAGTGTCCTGTTTCCCGGCGGCCGGCTCTGTAATTGCGGCCGCCGGGGCTGTGTAGAGCAATACGTCTCGGGTTCCGCGTTGCTGCGGCTCGGAAATGAGCTGACAGGCCGGGCGTATGACCATGGAGCGGAGCTTATGAGCGACGCACGGCGGGGTAATCGGGATGCGCTGCAGGTTCTTGAACATTACACCTCCGATCTGGCGGTTGTCTTGGACAATATTGGGGCTACGCTCGATCCGGAGCTAATCGTGATTGGCGGCGGGGTTATTCATGACCGGGACGTCTGGTGGCCGCTGCTAAAAAACAGGCTGCAAGGCGAGGGACTTTCCGGCATCCTTGCAGCGGCGGAGCTTGGGAACCGGGCAGGCTGCTTCGGGGCAGCCAAGCTTGCATTGGATTGCTTCCGGCAGCTGCCGGACGGATATGAGAAGGAGGATACCGCATGACATTCAGACAAGTGAAACAAAGTGATGTGATCATCATCGGCGGGGGGCTTGGAGGAACTGCCGCGGCTCTCGCCGCAGCCAAGGCAGGGTTGCGCGTCATTCTAACCGAGGAAACGGATTGGCTGGGGGGACAGCTGACCTCGCAGGCGGTTCCGCCGGATGAGCACCGCTGGATCGAGAACTCCGGCAGCACGGCTACCTACCGGGAGTTCCGCAACAGGGTGCGGGAGTATTACAGACGGAATTATCCGCTTACGGAGTCTGCCAGAAACAATCCGCTGCTCAATCCGGGGAACGGCTGGGTCAGCCGGCTTGCCCATGAGCCGAAGGTTGCACTAAGCGTCCTGCACGAAATGCTGGCTCCTTATGTACATTCGGGACGAATTGAAGTGCTTTATTATACGGTTCCGGTTCATGCCGAGACGGCAGGCGATGAGGTCACGGCGGTGACGGTCTTACATACCGTGAAAGGAACCGAGATCAAGCTTAAAGGGGCGTATTATCTGGATGCGACGGAATGCGGCGATCTGCTGCCGCTTGCGGGGGTGGAGTATCGAAGCGGCGCTGAATCACGCCATGAGACAGGGGAACCGCATGCGCTGGATGAAGCGGACCCGCTCGATATGCAGTCGATTACCCATGTCGCTGCCGTCGATTATGTACCAGGCGGCGATTTTACGATAGAACGTCCTGAGGATTATGACTTCTGGCTTCAATATGTGCCTTCCTTTTCAATGTATCCCATTCTCAGCTGGTACGCCTCCGATGCCAGTGATACGACGAAGCTGAAGCAATTCACCATGTTTCCCAATGACGAGGGAATTGTCTCGCTGTGGGATTACCGGAGGATTGTCGATCCTGCGGTCTGGAGCCTGCCGCTCAATGACGGTGAAGTCACTCTGCTGAACTGGGCGCTGAACGATTATTATGCCGGTCCGCTGATCGGAGTGCCTCCCGGGGAACGGGAACGGCATTTGAAAGGAGCCAGACAGCTGACGTTGTCACTTGTCTATTGGCTTCAGACGGAGGCGCCGCGGCTGGATGGCGGGAAGGGGTATCCGGGGGTGAGGCTGCGGGGAGACGTACTTGGGACAGAGGACGGGCTTGCGAAGGCTCCCTACATCCGTGAAGCAAGAAGAATCCGTGGGCTCTACACGGTGACTGAGCTGGATGTGAGCAAGGAGCTGCGCGGTGAAGCGGGACCTATGCGCTATGAGGACAGTGTGGGCGTTGGGAGCTATCATCTGGATCTTCATCCCACGACCGTATCCCAGCGCACGTTCTACATCCCCAATCATCCGTATGAAATTCCGCTGGGCTCAATGATCCCTATTCGTGTCACGAACCTGCTTCCGGCCTGCAAAAATATCTCAATGACCCAGATCGCAAACGGCTGCTACCGCCTTCATCCAACCGAATGGAATATTGGTGAAGCTGCGGGACTTCTGGCCTCTTACGCCATTACAAATAAAGTTCTGCCGCGTGAGGTTCATGGATCGGATGACCATCGCAAGGCTTACCAGCAGCTCTTAATAGACCATGGCGTCCAGCTTCACTGGAGTGATACAGAGCTGGAAATGCAGTAGGTGACAGGATAATCGCATCTGGTGGCAAAGGATACCATCACCTCTTGAACTGTCGGAGTGTAAGGGACCACCTTTGTCACCGGAATTCTAAACCTTCCTCAAATTGGGGACAGAGGCACAGTTATTACTGCCGAAAAAACTGGAAATTAGATGATATTCCCCCCTGACTATGGAAATTTCCCCCTAGCTTAATCTTGTGCTTTATATGACAATAAGATTGCCTTCATCCTTCTTATGTTATGAATCCTCCTATTCCATGTACACCATCCCTCCCAACTATTTTGTAGGCATAAGCATTGCCCGGACAACATTACCGGGATTGCAGCCCATGAACAGCAATACAAGATTAAGAGCACAGATTATTTTTTCTTGCGCTTTTTTGTGTGCTTAATCTATCATCCTGATCTCATGAATCTGATAGAGACACTGGATGAAGGTGAATCCGAACCAGGAGGTGACTTTGGGGAGCTTTGCCTGTAAAGAGGACTGCAGGTTACGGCATTGAACCGAGGAGGTAAATGAAAATGAGGTCGACAAACAGATTTCGTAAAACCTTTGCGCTTAGCATGGCCGTTGCTCTTGTGATTGCACTCTTTTCAACGATAGGCACCAGTGTCAAAACTGCAAATGCGGCTGCGGGCTATAAGCTAATTGGTTATTATGCTTCCTGGGCTGCCTATGGGCGAGCCTACAACGTGACGGATATCGATCCCAGTAAAATGAATGTAATCAACTATGCGTTTGCCGATATATGCTGGAACGGGGTTCACGGCAATCCTGACCCGAGCGGACCCAATCCGGTTACCTGGACCTGCCAAAATGAGCAAGGCCAAACGATCAGTGTTCCGAATGGAACGATTGTGCTGGGTGATCCCTGGATTGATGCCCAGAAAAGCTTTGGGGATGACAAGTGGGATGATCCGATTAAAGGCAACCTGAAGCAGCTATGGAAACTTAAAGAAAAGAACCCGAATCTTAAAACGGTGATATCCGTCGGCGGCTGGACCTGGTCGAACCGGTTCTCGGATGTTGCCGCTACGGCAGCGACCCGTGAAGTATTCGCAAATTCCGCAGTTGATTTCATCCGCAAATATCGAATGGATGGTGTTGATCTGGACTGGGAATATCCGGTCAGCGGAGGCCTTGCAGGCAACAGCTACCGTCCGGAGGATAAGCAGAATTACGTGCTGCTGCTGCAGAAAATCCGTGAAAAGCTGAATGCGGCCGGAACCGCTGACGGTAAAACCTATCTGCTGACCATTGCCTCTGGTGCAAGCCCTGCCTACGTTCAGAATAACAACCTTAGCGGCATTGCTGCTGTTGTCGACTGGATCAACATTATGACCTATGACTTCAACGGCAGCTGGAACACGACTACAGGACACAATGCCCCGCTCTACTATGACCCGGCAGCAGCCTCATCAGGTCTGGCCGATCCGGCGAATTACAATATCGACAAGGCTGTCACAAGCTATCTCGCAAGCGGAGTCCCGGCGAATAAGCTCGTCCTGGGCATGCCGTTTTACGGACGCGGCTGGGGTGGTGCGCCGGGTACAGGAAACGGACAATATCAGGTTTCGGCAGGTATTTCGTCCACAGGCACATGGGAAAAGGGAAACTATGATTTCTACGATCTCGAAGCTAACTATATTAACAAAAACGGCTATACCCGCTACTGGAACAACACCTCAAAGGTTCCATATCTCTACAATCCGTCTACACAAACCTTCATCAGCTATGATGACGCCGAGTCCATCGGCTATAAGACCAGCTATGTCAAAACCAAAGGCCTGGCAGGAGCGATGTTCTGGGAGACCAGTGGCGACCGCAACAAAACACTGCAAAACAAGCTGAACACCGATCTGGGCGGCGGAGTGGTGCCGACGCCAACACCAACTGCAACGCCAACAGCTACAGTGAAACCGACATCAACGCCTACTGCTACTGTTACCCCGACACCAACTGCAACACCGGGGCAATGTACGGCGGCGGCATGGAACGCGGTAACCATCTACACCAAGGGCCAGCAGGCTTCCTATGGAGGTGTGCTGTATGAAGCCCAGTGGTGGACACAGGGGGAACGCCCTGACCAGAGCGGCGCATTCGGGGCCTGGAAAGTGATCGGCACCTGCGGCAACACTACGCCGGCGCCATCGGCTACGGTGAGTCCGACAGCAACGCCAGTACCAACGGCAACACCCGTGCCAACAGCTACAGTAAGCCCGACGGCAACGCCCGGGGGATCTGCCTGGGCAGCAGGAGTGGCCTATACAGCAGGCGACAAGGTAAGCTACAGCGGCAAAACGTACATCTGCCTGCAGTCGCATACCTCGCTGCAAGGTTGGGAACCGGCGGTAACGCAGGCTCTATGGGAGCTGATTTAGCACTATATTCCATCTGAACAGCAAAAAAGCTTGCGGAGAAGGCTGCGCCTCGATCTGCAAGCTTTTTTTATTATGTCATAACCAACAGCAGAATTACTTCACCGGATCGAATCTCCTGCATATGTCTCCTCACAGCCTCCGTTGTTCTTCAGCCTTTATGAAGAAGCTGATTGTGGTGCTCATAACCTTCCATAGGCTGAAATATAATGAAAAAGCATGGCTGTGTCCCAGCCCTGATAAAACTAATGCAACGCTATGCCGTTTTTTTCGTTATAGTAGTATATAGCGGAAGGTGGTGGATTCACCGATGGAAGCTTGGATAGTTTGGTTGATTACAGCCGGCGTTCTGTTTGTGATTGAAATGTTCGCGCTTACTTTTTATCTTCTCTGGTTAAGCATAGGTGCTCTGGCGGCTGGTCTGCTCTCACTTGTGTTTCCTGAGGCGATTTTGCTGCAGGTGGTCGTCGGTTCATTGGTTGCCCTCGTCCTGACCTTTTTCACCAAACCGCTGGTCGCGAGATTCCGCAACTCACGGGGATTTAAGGATACAGGGACAGAGATTGTCGGAAGACAAGGCATTGTCGTTGAGCCGATTGTGCCGGGACAATACGGGCAGGTCAAAGTGGGCGGTGACACCTGGAGTGCAACCTCGGTTCAAGCTCTGGGCAAAGACCAGGCAGTCCGTGTCATCCGAAGAGGCAACACGATTATCGAAGTAGAACGATGGGGGGATAAGTACTAATGGAATGGGCAATTATCGGTATTGTTATTGCTGTCGTCGTTGTTTTTATCGCGCTTACGATCAAAATCGTACCGCAGCAGCGGGTAGGGGTTGTGGAGCGTCTCGGTAAATTCCACCGGCTGCTTACACCGGGTCTGAATATTCTGATTCCGATTATTGATCAGGTGCGGACCTACCATGATTTGCGGATTCAACAGGCCAATGTGCCGCCGCAAACCGTAATCACCAAGGATAACGTGCAGGTGCAGATCGACACGATCATTTTCTATCAGGTGGTTGGTCCGGAAGAAGCGACTTATGGAATTTCCGATTATGTATATGGTGTGCGCAACATTTCCACAGCTACGATGCGGCAGATTATCGGGAAGCTGGAGCTGGATGAAACGTTGTCCGGCCGGGAAAAAATCTCCTCGGATATCCGCCTGGCTCTGGATGAAGCGACTGAAAAGTGGGGCGTGCGGATCGAGCGTGTGGAAGTTATTGATATCAAGCCACCGCTGGACATTCAGGAAGCGATGGATAAGCAGATGAAGGCAGAACGCAGCAAGCGGGCGATTGTGCTGGAAGCGGAAGCCGCCAAACAGGATATGATCCTGCGTGCTGAAGGGGATAAGCAGAGCAAGATTCTGAAAGCGGAAGGCGATAAGGAAGCGCGTATCCGTCAAGCGGAAGGGTTCCGCCAGGCGCAGGAGCTGGAAGCACTGGGCCAGGCCAAAGCGATTCAGGCGGTCGCCGAAGCGGAGAAGACGCGGATCGCACTGATCGCGAGCGCAGGGCTGGATGAGCGTGTGCTGGCTTATCAATCTTTTGAAGCGTTAGGCGAAATCGCTAAGGGACCGGCCAACAAGGTGTTCCTGCCGACCAGCGCCGTTGAAACGCTGGGCAGTCTCGGGGCTATCGCCGAGGTGTTCAAGGCGAGCAAGGAGAGCAAATAAACGGAAGCGGATTAGACAATTGCGGCACATTCCGTTAAAGTAAAAGCAAAACTTAAGCGTAAGCTTACGAAGCCAGTTTTGCATCGCAAAACTTTAAGGAGACGATACTGTGACGCAAAAAGAAATTTCTCCGCTGGTCGAAGCGCTGGGGCTGCAGCCTCACGTTGAAGGCGGATGGTACAAAAGACTTTGGAAATCATCCTTTGATATCCCGCAAGAAACACTGGGAAGCAGCTATTCGGGCTCCAGAGCCTCAGCTTCTTCGATTTATTTTCTGCTCCATCCGGGCGAAACCTCGGAATGGCACACGGTGCTTTCCTCCGAAATCTGGCTGTGGCATTCCGGCAGCCCGATTGTGTTAAGCCTTGGAGGAAGCGGTGATAAGCCGGAGGATGTTACCGAGGTTATCCTGGGTCTCGACATCGCCTCCGGCCAGCAGCCGCAGGTGGTTATTCCGGCGGGAGTATGGCAGGCGGCCCGGGTGCTCGGCGACGAGCCGGTGCTGGTCTCCTGCATCGTATCCCCGGAATTTCATTTTGACGATTTCAAGCTGATCGGCAAATAAGCAATTTTAAAAATAAGTGCAGACTGTGAAATCAGACTGCACTTATTTTTTGTTCTAATTTACCGACGCAGAGTGGCATTTTGGACCTGCGGGAGCAATCTGCTATACTGATTTTGGCCATTGGCTGATTATGCGGCCTCTTTTAAGGTTAAGGAAGTTAAATCAATATCATTAGGCTTGGAGGGTTAACGATGAGTGAATTGAACGGACCGTTTTCGGGTGGACCTACATTAAATGACGGAGTCACTATGCCGTGGCTGGGACTGGGCGTATGGCAGACCAAAGATGGTGAGGAAGTTATCAACGCGGTGAAAGCAGCAGTGGAAACAGGCTATCGCAGCATTGATACGGCAGCTGGATACAATAATGAAGAAGGCGTCGGACAAGCCATTCGTGAATGCGGAGTGCCCCGGGAGGAACTGTTCATTACGACCAAGCTGCGCAATCCCGACCAAGGCTATGAATCCGCATTACAAGCGTTTGAAGTCAGCCGCCGCAAGCTGGGGCTGGATGTAATTGATCTGTATCTGATTCACTGGCCAGTCGCCGGCAAGTACCGGGAGAGCTGGAAGGCGCTTATTCATCTGCAAAAGGAAGGTTTCGTGAAATCCATTGGGGTGAGCAACTTCCAGATCCATCATCTGCAGGATATTATCGACGATACAGGTGTGGTGCCTGTGGTCGATCAAGTGGAGTTCCATCCGCTCTTGACCCAGCGCGAGCTGCTGAAATATACCCGCCAGCATGACATTCAGCTGGAGGCCTGGAGTCCGCTGATGCAGGGCAATCTGGATGTGCCGCTGCTTAAAGAGCTGGCCGGCAAATATGGCAGAACTGTCGCCCAAATTGTCCTGCGCTGGGATCTGCAGCAGGGTGTCATTACCATTCCTAAATCGGTTCATGCCGAGCGGATCACAGAGAACGCCGGATTTTTCGACTTCACGCTTAGCGATGATGACGTTAAGGCGATTGAGAACCTGAACCAGAACCACAGGTTCGGTCCGGACCCGGATAATTTTAATTTCTGAGCAAGCCTCTAACAATAGGAAACTACAAACAGCAAGCCTCCGGATGGGGGCTTGCTGTTTGTAGTTATTGGCTGTGTGCGGAGAGCAGAGAGCTTAGCAAATTACCCGATAGATACGTTATACTTGCGTAGCCACAGGTTAACCTGGGCTAGATAAGCGAACAGCTGCGGGCCGGACATCAGCTGGCCAAACCAGGGCAGATTGCTGGAGGATTCGGGAGAGGCAGCGATTTCACGGATCTTGGCTGCATCAATCAACGGCAGGATGGGCGAAGTGGAATCATCCAGAATGCCCAGCATCTGAGTCCGGACGGCATTTAAATAGGCCGGATTATGGGTTTTGGGGTAAGGGCTTTTTTTACGGTAGAGTACATCATCCGGCAGGATGCCTTCGAGTGCTTTGCGCAAAATGCCTTTTTCCCGGTTGCCCACGGTTTTAATTTCCCAAGGGATGTTGAATACATACTGGACCAGCCGGTGGTCGCAATACGGCACGCGGACCTCCAGTCCTGCACCCATACTCATCCGGTCCTTACGGTCCAGCAGTGTCGGCATGAAACGTGTGATGTTAAGATAGGACATTACGCGCATCTGCGCCTGCTTGCCGGTCTCGCCGTCAAGCTTTGGCACCTCCGCTACCGCATCGCTGTATCTGTCACCTAAATATTCCAGCGGACGTATCCATTCCCCCACTTCCGGCGACAATAGAGCTGCACGCATTTTGGGGGCTACCGACCAGGGGAATGTGCCGGAAGAGAGCATCTCGTCCCGGTGGAACCAGGGATACCCGCCAAAAATCTCGTCCGCCGCTTCGCCGGAAATGGCCACGGTCGCGTTCTTTTTAATCTCACGGCAAAACAGATACAGCGAAGAATCCACGTCCGTCATCCCCGGCAAATCGCGGGATTCCAGGGCATTGTCCAGCGCCGTTACCAGCTCCGGTGTGTCAAAGGCTACATAATGGTGATTCGTGTTTAACTCATCAACCATCCGCTTAATCCACGGACCGTCTGCGCCGGGCTGAAAGGTGTGGCTTTTGAAATGCTTGTCGTTGTCGACATAATCGACGGAATAGGTATCCACCCGGCCTTGGCCGGTGCGGTTGTAATAATCCACAGCAAGCGCGGTCAGTGCGCTGGAATCGAGCCCCCCGGACAGCAGGGAGCAGACCGGAACGTCGGAGACAAGCTGCCGCTCCAGTGTATCCTGCAGCAATTCACGTACTCTGGCGGCTGTTTCTTCTTCATTTTCCGTGTGATGATTGCTTTCCAATTTCCAATAAGCATAGCTGCGCAGGCCTTCCCGGCTATAAATCATGGCATGACCTGGACGAAGCTCGAATATATCTTTGTATACCCCATGTCCCGGAGTGCGGGCCGGACCGATGATGAAGATTTCCGCCAGTCCTTCCGGTCCAACCTTCGGCTGTACCTTGGGGTGCTGGAGCAGAGCTTTGGGTTCGGAGCCGAAGACAAAAACATCGTCCACCCGGCTATAGAACAGGGGTTTTACACCCAGGCGGTCGCGTGCCAAAAATACCTGGTCCCGCAGACCGTCCCAGACGGCAAATGCAAAGATTCCGTTCAGCTTCCCGGTGCAGTCCGGTCCCCACTCCATATAGGCGTGCAGCAGAACTTCGGTGTCGCACTCGGTGAGAAAATGGTGTCCCCGCTGTTTCAGTTCCTTTTTGAGCTCGGGGGCGTTATATAATTCGCCGTTGTACACAATAGCGTACACCTTATCGTCATGGCGGGCGATCATAGGCTGTGCGCCGTTCTCGGGATCGATAACGCTTAGTCTGCGGTGACCGAAGGCACAGGGCCCTGAAATCCAGGTTCCGGCCGCATCCGGCCCGCGGTTGGCCAAGGTTTCAGTCATTTTTACGAGCAGTTGCGAGTGCTGTGTGAGGTCGCCGCGCCACTGGATAAATCCGGTTATTCCGCACATGATGGTTCATCCTCTCTTTTGTGCGATTGTTGTCCTTTCTTTTTTGCCAAGTAATACAGATATATGCCGAAGGAAGGGATAAAATGTATGTCCTTATCCGAACACTAAGGGAGAGGGAAATTTGCCAGGAGGGATGGATGACAAGTGTATTATATTAAAGACGCCAAAATCCGCAGAATGACCGAATATGACGGCGCGCCTTGTGCAGAAGTGGGCGTATTGCCGGGAGCTGTAGGCGATTCCGCACTTTTGGTGTACATTGTTGAAGACCAGCGTGAGGAAGGTTATGAAATTGTGCGCATTCTGACGAATGACGCAAATACTGCGACCGATTGGTTTGATAACAATCTGCATGACGCTTTTCAGGATGTTACGGCCAGTGCTTTTACTGGCAGCATCATTATGAGCCCCGAGGATGAACGCTCCAAATTCCAGCGCGAACTGCTTATCTTCGGCGACTTGAAAAAGCAGCTGGAACAGCATTTCCACAAGTGACTCCTGAAATCCGGCGATTGGATGCGGCAAAGCTGCCGCAGTCTGCCCCGGGGGGAGAACGGATTGGGGTGAGCGGCTGACCGCCGCTGATTCTGCCCCGGGGACAGAAATGCTGTGGGAGGGTGACTGGTGAGGATAGGCTGATCTGCTGTGCTGCCGTTGCTGTTTCGCCGCATTTTAGTAAATTATATTGCTGCAGCCTTGAAAAAAAATCTGAATGCGGTATAATAGAGAACGTTGCGTGAATACATATGCTTTAGGAATTAATTACTTCACTTTTGTCCCGGTAGCTCAGTTGGATAGAGCATGCGCCTTCTAAGCGCACGGTCGGGGGTTCGAATCCCTTCCGGGACGTCACACAAAACAGCCTTCCTCCGGGAAGGCTGTTTGTGCGTCTGGGGGGAGAGAAGCCTCTAGGGGCGTTGGCGCATCCACCGCAGTTGTGAACAACTGAAGTTTAGTTGTATTTTGTGCAGCTAAAAGTACTCATAATCGGGAGCGAAGTAACTTAATTGCACTCTATACATTTATATTTGTCCATATCCCTCCTAATGATGAATTGGGAGGTTTTTAGCTGTACCGAATACAGCTAAATCCCGAGAGGAGTGATTTTCTTGGATTTTAGCTGTACACAATGCAATTAAGCTTAAATCTCAGTGAATGAAGGGATAGCCGTGCTTATTGCATAGACTGGCTTGCTCCTGATAAATACCCGTTCTACAGTCTGCCACTTCCTCCGTTACATCCGCTCCGGCTTCGGCAGGCCAAGCACCTCAAGCACTTCGCCGAGCGTTTCCTGGAATGTTGAAGTAAGCCAGAGGCGGAAGCGGATGGTGGGTTGCTCCCCTTTGAGAATCGGGCAGGCGGAATAAAAGTTATTGAACAGCGAGGCCAGAGTATGCGCGTAGTTACAGATTGTATTTGGCGTCAGCTCGATGCTCGCGCTGTATAAGGTGTCTTGCCAGATGCTGAGATGTCTCAGCAGGGCAAGCTCCGCTTTGTCCAGTGGGGCCGGGAAATCCGGCACCGCAGCTGGTTCTGATACCGCATCCGCCGCCCCATCCGCCGCCGCATCGACTGCCCCATCCGCCGCCAGTACCGCTCTTGCCGCAGTATTTACCGCCATCATTGGACCTGCCGCTGCTCCCAATACGGCGCCTGCTTCCATTCCAGCGGCTTTACTGAGCACACTGCCCGCACGCGCATAGGTATACATCAGGTATACGCCGGTATTGCCGGAAATCTCGGTCGCCTGCTTGAAATCAAACACAATCTCCGTCCCCAGATTGAAACGCAGCAAGTAGTAACGGATTGCCGCTGTGGCGATCAGCCGGCTGGACAGGCCGTTTTTGTCGGAGCGGGTGGCTTCAATGGTGTTCTCCATAAGCTGGACCAGCTCGGTGACCTTGATGCCGATGCCCTGACGGCCGGACATGGCGTAAGAGGTTTTACCGTCCGAGGTATCGATCCCCAGTTCAGCGGCGGAAGCCGGACTAAGAGAAACCACGCCATAGCTTACATGATGAAGCTTCCCGGCTTGCCCGGCATATCCCAATACCTCTAAAGCCTGCTTCACCAACGCCTGCGGATACTCCTGTCTGTAATCAATGACGTTAACCACCATATCGGCCTCTCCAAAAGGCAGCTGCTGTCCACTTGGGCCCGTCGTCCAAACGCCTGCATTAAACTCGCTGTAGGAGAAGTTTTTGTCCAGCAGTCCGAATTTCCAGAGATGATAGGCGATGTCCTTGGCGGTGTAGGTTAAAATCCCGTTCGAGCGCACCAGCACCTTATCTTTCTGATGTTCCTCTGAATCCGCGCCTGTGCCGTCTGTTGCCGATTGCTTCAGAATCCAGCATCCCGCCAGCTTGCCCTCGGTTTCCTGAACAAAAACGGCCGTCTGTTCCAGCAGCGCAAAAGCGGAGGACCAAAATCCCTCTTTTAAAATACTGCTCTCCCACACCAGCAAATCGTAGGTGATGCCGAAGTTATTCATTTCCTCAACATGCTCTCTCACAATCCGTTCAGCCACAAGGCTGCCGAGCCAAGCGGTATTGCCGTTTCCTTCTTCCAGGGCGTGGAGAATCTCCGTCCGTTTTTGGACTGTCTCAGGGTGCAACTCATATTCCTTATTGATTCCGGCGTAGATATCCCAGCAATAATCACCGAAGCGGACATGATCACCCGCGAGCGGCACATTCATTAGCCCGACCACCGTATCTGCCAGCTGATTGCCAAGGTCATCCACGTAGTTGTGAACTTCCACGTTGTAACCTGTTTTTTTCAAAATCCTAACCAGCGCATCTCCAATACAGGAGTTTCTCAGATGGCCGATATGCATTGATTTATGTATATTGACGTGACAGGAAACGCTTGTTTGTATTCATTACTTCTCATATGTTTATTACTGCAAATTCGACAAGAATACTATATACTCCCTTTTTATTTCAAATGCACAAAAGGAAGCTATTCCTAAATTTTGAATGGTGTCAAATAAAGACTATTAAAAAAGGGGGAGGGTTATGGCTGTTTGGAATACAGGACCAATTGAAAATAACGCATGAAGTCCTCCGCAGAGAACAATCTGATTCGTTCGAAACAAAGTAAATCATTGAGTGAAAGAAGAACGATGGTTGAATCAAACAAGGAGCAGTTCCAGGGCAGAGCTGTTCCTTGTTTTCATTAAGCTAACGGGCAGGATAGTTCAATAATTTTGCGAATACCCTACCTATAGAATTATTTGCGAAGTTTGTAAATAAGACGTTATACGAAATCCGTTCGCGGCGGCAGCGCTCGCTGGCGCGGGACCAATCTCTTGTCGCTGTCTTTCCCTGAAGGCAGATGCAGTGGACAAATTGCATTTACTTTATAATAATTTCATGTAAATCAGGAAATAGGATCGGTGGCTATGTGCTGCTCGGTCTTTTTTTGTATATAGGGGGACAGCCGAGATACCGGTAAAACTAGGCTACCTAGATTCATTCTTCACCAAATAAGCATTGATGAAATCGAATATTTACTAATTGATCAGGAGAATGAAATTTATTATCATATAATATTAATTGTGGAATATTTTAGGGAGGTATACCTATTAAGAAAGGATGATATTTGGTGCCTAAAAAAAATGAATGGTGTGACATTACAAATAAAAATAGTAATCAGGTAGCGGATGTAAAAGAAAGTTCCACGGTTCAACAAGCGAATATATATCAGTGGCCCTATCATGGTGGGAGTAATCAACTATGGATGTTTGTTCCACTTAATAATGGTTATTATGCTATTGTCAATAAAAATAGTGGTCAGGTAGCGGATGTAGAAAAATACTCCATGCAAAGCGGAGCGAACATATATCAACATTCCTGGCATGGTGAAAGTAATCAACAATGGTTCCTTCATGATTTGGGAGATGGTTCCCAAAAAATCTCGAATTTAAATAGTGGGCATGTATGGGATGTAGAAAAATACTCCATGCAAAGCGGAGCGAATATATATCAGCATTCCTGGCATGGTGAAAATAATCAAAGGTGGACTTTCCATGTTCGTGGGAGTTTCACACTACCTAGTATTCAGACTTATCCTTTAGCACCTCCTCCTAACTATAAGAGTATAAATGATGTGCTACCAGATCGCACTGAGATGGTCACAACCAACTATACATTAGCACCATGTATTGGGGTTGGTGATCCTCAAAAAAATGATCAACAAAAAATACAAACAAACCCGTATTATTTATATGTAAGGAAACAATATTGGAGCAAAGTAGCTTCACATGTGCTTGCTCCAGGTACATCATATGGGTACAAACAGACATCAGGTATGACGACGACAGATCAAAAGACAGTGACAAATACAGTCAGTCATACGTTTGGGGCAGATGTAGGTCTTAGTTTTGGAAATCTACAAACAGGAAAAAAGAGTTTAAGTGCTGCTTTGTCTTATCAATATTCAAACGAACTATCAGTACAGGAGAGTCGTACAGAGACAGAATTGAGTGTAGTAGAGGAAGCATTTATCATTGAAAATACAAATAAACATTCGGTAGCATGGACTAAGTATATATTGGTTTCCCAATATAGTGTACAACGTATCGATGGCACAATTGTCAACGAACCATGGACAGTGACGGATTACCATAATACCTATGATTGTTTCTATCCTTTGGGGGAGAATGGAATTGTTGATAGACGAGTGTCCGTTGAAACAAATGAAACAATATTTGATTGAATTAGAGTCATTTATTACAACCATATCAGAATTGATCTAAATTTAGGCGCTTCCATCTTACGTGAAATTGACGAGATAAAACGATTTGATAAACTGGCTAAATTAGTTGTTTAGGTGCTAAGCTAACAGGACACGTTAGTTCAATGAAACAGCGACAGTCTAGGACTTTATTTTTTCGTCCTTGGCTGTCGCTGTTTCAATTTCCGAGGTCAGTCTAAAACTTATTTTATGAAGTCTGACGGTATTACAATCGAGAATCCCCGTGGAATAAAGACACCCAGTCTAATACTTTATTTTCTACAGATATCAAGTTATAATTCTTTGCTCAGGACAAGTGTCAAAAGAAAATAAAGTAATATATAGACCGTAATTAAGATCATAACCTAATGAGCAGGCGATCGACGGTTCCCAGCGGATGCTTGTTGATACGCTTCATAAATTGACTTACATGAAGCTTAATCTTATAGAATTTTTCGAAAAAGACGTTGTTTACCACATCGGATTTTAGCCACAGCCATAGCCCTTCAACCGGATTGAGGTTTGGGCTGTAGGGCGGTAGAAAGACCAACTGCAGGCGCGGATGTTCCATCAAAAAAGGCTGTAACTCCGTGGCATGATGAATCCGGCTGTTGTCCAGAATCAGCGCGATTTTCCCACTCGGATACGCAGAGAGAAGATCCTGAAGAAATCGAATAAAGGCTGTTGTATCGGCCATTTCTTCTTCTCGGTGATGCACCTGCCCGGTTTCATAATTAATCGCACCGAATAACTTCGCTCCTTCGTGTTTGCCATACGTTGGCACCTTGCGTTGTCTGCCACGTGGGAACCAATTGTATTGCAGCGCTTGATAGGACCGGATCATCGATTCGTCTTCAAAGAGCAAATGATCGATTTTTTCGGCTTCAACCTGTTTCTTGAGCGCTGCAAAGGTGTGCTTTTTGAAATACGCTTGGGCGTCCTGGTCAGCGTTGGCAAGCGTATAAGTTGCTTTGGTAAAACTGAAGTTCATCCGTTTTAGCATCGCGCTGATCCCACGCACGCTCATTTTGATGCCAAATTCCTGTTTGATCCACTCCGCCACCAGCGGGAGGGTCCAGGTGTACCGAGCTTCAAAACCCACATCTGCCGGTTGTTGCTGTTCCAGCATCGCCGCTAACTGTTTACGCTGCTCCTCCGTGAGTTTTGTCGGTTGTCCAGGGGAATGATCCAACTTCAGGCCAGACAGACCCTGCGTTTGGTAGGCTTTCCAATAGTGGCCGATAGTTTGACGCGCCCGGCTGAGTAAGCTCACCGATCTCATCAAACGTATGTCCTTCTAGACGAAGACGGACTGCCAGGTACCTTTCGTAGAGTCGTTTATCCGATGTTTGTTTCATTGCTGCATTCAACCGCTCGATTTCTTCGTTTCCCATTTTCATCGCCGCCTTCGGGTAAGTTATTACTATTCTTTACCCGATTTGGCGATTAGTTTGACTTTGTCAGCTTTTTAAATGCGTTCTATATAGACTGGAAATTATCAAGACCTAAACTTAAGGAAATCAAATAAAATAAAGGGTTCTACATATTATGCATAACTAATATGTAGAACCCTTTATTTTTAACTATCGTGTCCCGTTTAGTTCAATGAATAAGCGCTGCGCCCCTGGCCTACTCAACTCTATTGGGCACCGCGGGACTCCAGCTGGTTGCTATTCAGGAAGCACGTGTCAATTGCGACGAGCCGTTCGCTCTATGCCATCAGCGATTACTTTGTACAGTTGGTGCGGTAAGTCGTGTCCCATGCCGTCAACCAACATTAGCTCAGCGCCCGGAATGGCAGAAGCCGTATCCTCGCCACACGCCGGGACGAACAGGGGATCGTCCTTCCCATGAATGACAAGTGTTGGTACTTTTATGGTCGCCAGCCGCGGACGACGATCACCAGAGACAGCGATCGCAGCAATTTGTCGTCCAACACTGCCTGGATCGTAGGCTCGCTGGACTTCCTCCAGAATGAGCGCTCGATATGCGTCCTCTTCAAACGGATAGCCGGTGCCGGCGATGCATTTGGCAAAAGAGACGCTGTGCGCCAAAAATCCTGCTTCATCTTCAAATGGGTTCGGCGCTGGTTTAGTCATCATCGCCATGACATCCGGGGAAGTTTGCGGAAGTGTGGGATTACCGGAACTGGACATAATGGAGGTGAGTGATAAAACCCGTTCAGGGTACTCACTGGCAGCAATCTGGGCAATCATTCCGCCCATCGACCTGCCAACGAAATGTGCCCGGTCAATTGAAAGGGCATCGAGTAGTCCGATAGCGTCGTTGGACATGTCATCGAGAGTGTAAGGGATGTCCGGTCGCTTTCTCGACATGAGAGCAGTCGCCAGTGCGTCAAAATCCAGCGTCGGATAATGGCTAAAATGCGTCGAGCAACCTACATCGCGATTGTCAAAGCGGATTACGCGAAAGCCCCGCGCTGCTAATATCCGACAAAACGAATCCGTCCATCGGATCATCTGGGTTCCAAGTCCGGCGATTAGGATAATAGCCTCGTCATTTTCGTTACCAAAACTGTCATAGGCCAATTCGACGCTTTTGACTTTCAGAATGTTCATGATTATGTTCTCCTCCAATTAATTCGGTATTGTAAGTTCTGTCATAGGCAGAAGGCGTGAATCTTCGATCGCTGCAGTCCGATGCCCGATACCGGCCATGTAGTCTTGATGACTTGAAAAAGCAAGAAACGACTGCGCGCTGCTCTGGCGGATCATCATGACAAGATCCCATCTTACGTCTTCGGGTCCGATAAGAAACTCTCCGCCATCGCCAAGAAACATGATTTCACCTCCGCTTTCACGGAGAAATGGGAGGGTGTGCTCGATATAGCGGTTGAAAGCTTCGGCACCGTTGATTGGGACCTCCGGTGTTAGTTCAGAATTGGCTGTGTAATCGGCAACATCACGATAACGCATGAGGTTCAACATGACGATGCTGCCCTCGCTGCCTCGCTGTATGAACCTCATGCCAGCACGTTGCTATGGTTCGATGTAACGACTAAATTCAAATTCTGTCATAGTGTGGCTCCTTTCGTTGTTCCTTTTTTTATTCTAAATTCCTTACGCCTACACATTCTTTCGTTCATTAGTTCCCTTCAGGGAATGCATTAGCGGCTAATCTTTTGATATGGTTTCTGATATCAGGTGCCCAGTCATCGATGCAGTGGTAAAAACGATCAAAATCACCAGCATACAGTGCCCGCAGAGCTTCTTCGTATTGATGGAAGTTCCCGGCCATAGCTGTCATAAAGTGATATGTTGCTTCTTGTGACTCTCGTATCTTGCTCTGTTTTCCTCCATCACGGCGAGCATCACCAACGAGTTTTCGTAATGTTACCGACGCCCCACCAGGTTGACTCTTCAGCCATTCCCAATCTTTTGGCAATAATGTAACCTCACCAGATACAACCCCCATCTTGGGTCGACCGACCCGCCGTGTAGGCTGGTGATTCATTTCCGCACCGGGCAAGTCGCCAAACTGTTCTCCTAATCGTTTTAGCACGTCATCTGTCTTCCCACGGAAATCAACATCTATTTGCTTCCCCGTGGTATCGTCAAATATAAGCAGCTGTGTGAGGTCTCTGTCATCCAGAGCATCCTTCACTGTAGAAACAACGTGTTGTAACGAACCACTGGCGACGACTCCCACACCCAAAAATGCCGTGCAGCAAAAGAGCGTTTGATCATCTCTCATTCTGTAGATCCTCCTCTGAATGTTTCACTAATTTTACCCGGGTAAAAATAAAAAGTCAATATTACCCGGGTAAAATATATTTTGTCGTTTGTTATGGAGGGATTAAATGCAAAAGACGCGGCCTAAGAGAAACCGCGCTGTTGAGGGCTAGTGTTTGCTTTATGTTGTACATGCAGTGTTTTGTCGCAAAACTGCTCGTTAGCTCAATGAAGTGTAACTAAAATTTTTCGTAAATCTGAGCATAAGCCTTTTTCATTTCTTCTCGTAATTCTTTGTTCTCGTTCTCCAGTGCTTTGATTTTGCGTTTCAAAATATCGATGAGTATATCCTTATTCGCATCATTTATCTCACGCTTTATTTGCTTTGGAGTGGGTGCTTGTGATTGTTGACGGCGTAAGGATTCGATCCTCTCGCGGATATCTGAATGGTTATATAAACTCGCTTTCGAAACACCCGATTCTTCTGATACGCTATTGAAATTGATGCTCTTGTTGACTCGTAAGAGGCGTTTAATCGCCAGATCTACCTTCTCTAAGGTGCTTGCCTTCCGTTGAGCATGGATGCTCTTCAGATGGGCTGTACGGTCATAATTAGCCATTTCCAGCACTCACCTTTTTTTACACGGCGTTGAGCGATGGAGGCAGGCCCGCGGCAGCAGATCCGCGCACCTGATTGTTTCCGGATGAAGCCGGGCGAGAACCACGCACATGGTTGCTTCCGGACAATGTTCAGAGAAAATAAAGTATTAGACTGGCAGGCGTTTCATTAAACGAACGGGCAGGATAGTCTAAGATCATTCGTGATGAACCGTATCATAAATAGGGCGGAATTTTGAGAGAGGTTAGGAATTTTTTGTTTTCTTAACGTCTCTTCACAAAAAAACTTGCACCGTGGGACGTAGCCGCCGCAGGCTTGATTGCACGGGAGGCGGGAGCATTGAGTTGCAATGTACAAGTGATGCCCGATGACATCCCTAATGAACTCTATGGTGAAGTGGTCGTATTCACGACACCTGGAATCTTCGATGATCTCTTGACATTATTGCGGATGGAATCAGAATAAAAGGTTCAGTCTCTTTTCGACATTGTTGTACGTGCGAAAACGTTAGCTTAGTAAGGCATGTTCTTCAATGAAAAGGCCATCCTTTTCAGGATAACCTTAAATACTTGCCGCTTCAGACAGCACGGAGAACCGTATCATACTTTACAGACAGGTCATTCCGCTAACGGGAAACGTTAGTGGAATAGCGGTTGCTTCGGCAGCCGTTTTTTATTTGTTCGCGTGCCCAGAAGCACGCATTATCTAGTTGGTGAAAGTCCAACCAAAGGAGGGGCCAAGCCACCTCTGTAGCTAGGATGCCTGCTCATGGCGAAATCTGTGTGTAGAAGCGCATCGACAAAAGTATCGGTCAGAGACCGGGCGAGCAACAATCCAGGCCGCAACATGAAGTGAATCCTGCCGCGTCGTCAAAAAGGCCCTGCGAAGGGGAAGAGAGGGTGCCGAGTCTCGGTACAATAGACGAAGGCCAAGGAAACTGTACAGAACTTGGAACAACAGTGAAGAATCCTCCGGCGTATAGGGAACGGCATGGTTTGAAAGATAATGCAGTGAACTGGGGAGACCCTCCCCCACACGGGATTTTTTTTTTTTAGAAACCCGTAAAGAGGCGCTCTATAAGTCCAGAAGATGAAATGAACCGTCTGTGGGAAGGGAGTCCGAGGGGCTCATAGTACCGAAGAACCTAAGGACAACATAACCTTAGGGAGGGAAGGAGCCCTGCTTTGTTTATGCTTTTGGAGGAGGTACGAGTGAGTGAATGCCAACCGGCTAACGACACCCAAGGAAAAAGTTCAACAACTCCAAGAAAAGCTAGGTCATGCGGCCAAGGAGAACAATAAGCGTAAATTCCATGCCCTGTACGACAAAGTCTACCGCTGGGATGTACTGTGCGAAGCCTGGAAACGGGTGAAAGCGAACAAGGGAGCTGCGGGAGTGGATGCCGTGACGCTCGCAGATATTGAGGAACAAGGAGAAACAAGTTTCCTCAAGGAATGCGAGCGAGAACTGAAAGAAGGCAATTACCATCCGCAGCCCGTACGGCGGCACTATATCCCGAAGAAAGATGGGAAGCCAAGACCGCTAGGCATACCAACTGTGCGCGACCGAGTCATACAAATGGCAACGAAACTCGTGATTGAACCGATCTTTGAAGCAAACTTCGAAGAAGTATCCTTCGGATTTCGTCCGAAGCGAAGCGCGAAAGGAGCGCTAGAGCGAATCCGGAAAGCCTGCAACCGCAAAGGGAATTGGGTAGTCGACGTCGATATCCAAGGTTACTTCGACAATATTAATCAAGAGAAGCTTATGAAATTGGTACAGATGCGTATCAACGACAGGCGGATCCTAAAATTAATACGGAAGTGGCTTCATGCGGGAGTGATGGAAGAAGGAAACGTAAGGCGTTCCGATTTAGGAACACCGCAAGGTGGAGTCATTTCACCGCTTCTGGCGAATATCTATCTGGACTACTTTGACCGACTGTGGGAGAAACACGGAAGTAGAGTGGGAGAACTGACAAGGTATGCAGACGATTTTGTAGTGGTCTGTAAAACCAAAAAGGACGCCGAACATGCGTATGAGCTCATACACAGAATCATGGAACGTCTGGAGTTGACCCTACACCCAACCAAAACCCGCATCGTAGGCCTATGGACAGGAGAGGAAGGATTCGACTTCTTAGGAATGCATCACCGGAAGACCAAAGCAGAAACGTCCCAAGGCAAGGTGTACTACACCACGCAGCAGTGGCTAACGAAAAAGGCGGAGGAACGCATTCGAGGAGTGGTCAAAGAAAGACTGGCTCCACCGAGTATGCGATCGAAATCATTCGCGGAGCATGTAAAGTGGCTCAATCCAAAGATTCAAGGATGGAGAAATTACTACTACACGAACTACAGCCAAAAGAGATTAGCCAAATTGGATTGGTATATTCTGCAGCGATTAACCCGGTGGTACGCGAAGAAGAGACAACGAGGGATTTGGATGAGCTCACGATCTGAGGTCAAGTATATTGCCAACATGTATGGATTGAAAACGCTATTGTGATCTGCATGCCCATGATTGATGAACATCGGAAAGCCGTATGAGGGAAAACCTCACGTACGGTTTGATGAGGAGGGGCTGGTTAGGCCAGCCCTTTACTCTAGAACTATACCAGCTAATAGCTTGTCAATATTTAATTATTAATGAAGAAAACGAAGGGTGCTATACTAGTAAAAACGCATAACAAATAACCGTCCCATAGAATTTGGGAAGGCTTTCCTCGATATCTAAATGTTACTTATTCAGTCGACGCGGAAAGGCTCCTTCTTGGTCAATATCGCATAAATCCAATGGATCAGTTTATTTACACATGCGATCACGGCTACTTTAAACGGTTTACCTTCTGCTCGCTTTTTGTCGTAATAAGCCCTAATTTTCTTATTACGTGAGCTTCGCAAACCACATCGCACAGCTTGATATAAGGCTGTCCGGAGTCTCCTGGAACCGCGTTTGGTGATTGTATTTCGGGTTGCTGTAAACTTGCCGGAAGAAAAGACACTTGGATCAATACCGGCAAACGCAACTAGTTTTTTTGCATGATCGAACCGATCGATTTCTCCGATCTCAGCTAAAATTGTTGCAGCAATTTTAGTACCAATGCCGGGTATCGATTGGATTAAATCATACTCCAGTAATTCTTCAGCCAGGGCCTCTATTGATTTATCAAGTTTCGCTAGATGCTCCTGATACTGAAGAAGTAAATTAATAAACAGCTCCAATGAGATTAAATGACTCGGAAAAGCGGTCTCCCTGAAGGGATTTCGCTCTGCTGCAGCCATTAGTTTCTGTGATCGTTCCAATGACCACCGGTTAGAGGCGACATGTCCAACAAGGCGTTGTATGTTCGCTGTCACGTTTTCCTCAGACATCGCTAGCACCGATTGAGACGTTGGATACTGAGCTAGGAAACGAAGTGACACCTTAGAATAAAGGTCACCAAACACGCCGTGATACTCCGGAAAGACTTGATCCAATACCGCTTGAAACTGTAACTTTGCCTGGACATACATTTCAGTCAGTGACTCATGTTGCCGTGTCAGGTAACGCAGATTCATCAGATACTGACCCCGTTTTTTGTAAGGCTCCAGCTCTTCTTTGTAGACAATTCCCCCAGCTGGTGTGCGTCAGCAACATCCGTTTTCACTTTACGCAAATTCATCTTTTTCGCTTGGTGTGAAATTAACGGATTGATAACGATATACAGATATTGATGCTCATTTAGAAACTGTATAACTGGACTATGATAATGCCCCGTTGCTTCCAACACAATGGCAGGACGCTGTCCAGCAAAGGACTCCACGTTTTGAGCATAACGAAGGAAGGACGCTAATCCCTCAAGATTGTGCTTGAATCGAAAGGTCTTTCCGTAGGGCGTTCCTCGATCTGAAAAAGCTTGTGCATGACTTTCCCCTTTAGTGACATCCAATCCAATGACAGGGTTCATTCAACCACTCCCGATATTATATTCGCCGGCAACCCCTAACCTTCTTGTCGTCCACATTATCGCATGTGATTCGGGATCATTGTCCCAACCAGCCTAATCATGGTTTAACAAGTAGGGGGGATGAACTGTATAGCTCTCGGGATCTAGCTCTCACGGGCAGAAACGTTCTATCCCCGGCTACCGCTATCTTACGACCACACAAAAATGAGGTCTACCAGAAAGATCTGGTGACCTCATAATACGATACAGTTAATAGAAGTAAGGAATAAATGTTTTTGTTTTTTTACGGTAACGTTCGAAATCATCGCCGTACTTCTCAGCAAGGTGCTTATCCAGCATCGGAATATTGTAGAATGCGAAGAAACAGAACAACCATAGTGGCACGAGCAATGCCCAAGCGTTCCATGCGACGAATGCCATCGCAAGCACCCATAACACATCGCCGAAATAGTTAATATGGATCGAATAGCGGAAGTAGCCGCCTGTGTACAGTTTTCCTTTATGATCAGGATTTTGTTTCCATTGATGACGAAGCCATTCGGCATGCGAATTAAAGAGTGAACCTATGACGAAGATGACGACAAATACAATGTCCCATCCGTTCAACGGCTTATTATGGGTCAAGCTGAGAAGAGGAATAACGATATAATACAACGAAAAAGCCGTCGGAACACTAAACGCCTCCTGCCATGACATAGGTCTTCTTAAAAGAAAAAACATCGTAAATTTCATCCGAACGAAAACGATTAAAATAAGGATGAATAGAAGCAAATTCCGTCCTGAGTCACCATTCGTTAAGTTCCAATGAAATACACCATTTAAAACCTCCGCGCCATCAAAAAAAAGCAGCCAGCCGGCAATTGCCAAAATAATCGTCTCTAGCATGAATAAGGTAAGGCGAGGATACCAATAGCCCGTGTTTTGATTGTACAGAGTTTTCATGTTGCGCCTCCTAGTTTTGAAATTAGATTAGATACTATTTCAAAACTTATAATAGCTCAACTTTATTTGATTCGCAATATAATTTTGAAATTTGACATCGCGATAGTTTAAAATTAAAGTTGGATAGTAGGGGTGATCGCAATTGAACGGATTTGAGAGACGAACGGAACAGAAGAAACAGCTTATATTAGCCATAACGAAAGAGAAGCTGAACCATGACAGGTTTCATAGAGCAACGATTAAAGAAATAGCCAAGGAAGCAAAAGTATCTCAAGTATCCATTTACAATTATTTCGGGAGCAAGGACGAGCTGTTATTTGAAGCTATCGGCGAAATGATGGAGGAACAGTTGAAGAGATATGAGCATTTATTAGAAGGCCAGATGTCTTACCCAAAGCTCATGTATACGGTAATGACGGAGGAAATGAAATTTGTTAAGGTCATTAATGACTGCATGAAGCAATCTGCTGATATTGTTGCGATGCAGGAGAGAGTGGATCGGTTTCTGGAGATGAAGTTCATTCCGTTTTTGCTGAGGCTTATTCAGCGTGGGCTGGAAGAGCAGTATATGGCAGAGGGCTTGAGGGAAGACGAACTGCTCTTTTATTTCAACATGTACCAGAAAGCGATGAACCAATTCCAAGAGACTGACCGTTCCGATCATGCTGTTATTTCCGAAGAACGCTTTATTCAATTTTTCTTCAAAGGTCTTATGGGCGATATGCGGGTTGCTAAAATAGAAAAGAGGTAATTCCAGTACCAATTAGGTTTTCTTTATTTATGTAGGAACATTTGTGTCAATGAAAAATGCACAAATGTTCCTACATTATCGTTATTTGACGCAAAGTTACCTACATTGTGGCGATGTTGGTTTATGTAAAAGCAATCATGTTATGCAAAATTTTAGTCGCACTTCATTGAGCTAACGGGCAGGTTAGTTGAACAACAGTGGCTGTTATTGGCGAACTTTTTTATACTGACTGGTTTATGAATGTCATTTTGGAATTTAGTTTTATTCAAAGGGGATAATACCTATAATACTACTTCCAGAGGTGGCGTAAAAATCGTGAAAAAGTTAGTCATAATATACATGGTGTTTGCTGGACTATTTTCCTCGATACAATTAGCAAAGGCAAGTGTTCAACCAAAATTAAAAACAGAAGATGTTTCATCTATTCAAGCAAACCGTATTTATGGGGGGGCTCGTTTATTTAAGGAAAGCGACGGATATGAAGAAGTAATCATCAGTAAGGTTGTTAAATGGATAAACACATCAAATCCTTCCGAAGTACCAACTGAGTTTGAGTTAAATAAAACTCCCGTCTCCAATTTGAAAATAAGAATGAAAAACGGGGATATTGCAGTTATTGAACCTGCCTATAATTGTATTTTTGAAAACCAAAAAAAGACATGCACAATAGCAGATGGTGAGGTTATATATACCCAAAATAATATAAGAGTTCGATTAAAATCACTGGAGCTATATGATTGGCTCTTAGTTGGGTGGAAATATGAAAGTATTGGAGTTCCCAAAGAAGAATTGCTTGAAGAAACTTTATATACCAGATATTTTACCTATCTCGACAAAACTTACTCAGACTTTATCATGTGTCCAAAAATAGATAAAATTGAAAGAATAAATGGCGATACAAGAAGACATATCGTTCATGCAAGTGCGTTAAATTATGGTGCACATCATGGTGACGTTCCTTATGATAGAATACATATTACGTTAACTGATACTCCAGAAAATGGTGTTGAAATAAATAAAGTTACAATCGAAAAAGGTATTTCTGGAAAAGAAAGCCGTATACAATGTAGACGAGAGAACTAAAATAACTTGAGCTAACGGTGAACATTAGTTCAATGAAAGAGAGACAGTCTAGGACATATTTCCTCGTCCTTGGATGTCTCTGTTTCTATTTCTAAGGTTAGTCTCAATCTAATTTTAAAATAACCCACCGAGCTAAAGCATGCTGGCGGGTTTGTTTTTTTCTGCAGATTGTCTAGTGAAGCTAGGACGGAAACGCGTCTTTTTTAACAGGTCTAACTTCTATGCATTGATTTGTTTGGGTTAACAGAAGTATGCTCAATGATCACCTTATTCCCGTTCCCTGGCGGCAGCTCAAAGCTGTGGTTTGCCCACTCCTGCCAATTCACGTACATGTTGATGAAGCCCGGAGCCGCAACCTCGATTCGCTGCAGCAATCCCTTGATCGCTTCCTGTTGCCCAAGCTCCGCTGTGATCAGCTCGGCAATAGCCATTGGGGCCTTGCGCAGGACTTTGGCCAGCTGCATGGCAATATTGCTGGAGTAGTCGCCGAAATCCGGATTAGCGGGCTGTTCAAGAGCGATGGTTAAATGTTCTGGTGCGGCAGCGGTCATGCTGCTGAATACCTGCTGGACGCTTTGTTCCAAGCTTGTTTTAATAAGTTGGCTTAACACGGGATGAACCTCCTTTAAAATTCCTGAAGCAGATTTGCGTTACATGTGTACTTAGCGGGCTAAAAAACATCAAAAAAAGCCCCCGTCTCTAAAAGAGACGAGGGCTTTAGCGCTCGCGGTACCACTCTCGTTGCTAAACACCTTGGTTTAGCCACCTTACAGGTTAACGGTCTTCAGCCGGGGGTTCCTACTATCAGTTCAGAAGTCCATCTCCCGGGTGCGCTTCATTAACTGGCCTGTACCGGCTCTCACTCTTCCGGCTCGCTGGGGACTAGGGTCAGGCAACTACTTTCCCGTTCATCGATTGTATATTGATTTTTATCAGTATAGCGAATTTATGGAATAAATCAATAGCCGATTGGCTTATTTAGAAATATCAATGAATCCTTCGCCAAACACGTCGCGCACATCGTGGATCGTGACAAAAGCATTTTTGTCCTCAGCCCGTACGATTTTTTTGAGCATGGAAACTTCCTGCTTACTAATTACGATGTAAAGGACTTCCTTTTCTTCGCCGGTGTAATAGCCGTATCCCCGGAGCACCGTTACTCCGCGGTCCATAATCTCCGTAACCCGTACGGCAATGCTGTCATAGCGTGCCGAGATGATGGTCACTGCTTTTTTAGGATTCAAGCCCTCGATAATGAACTCCATAGCTTTGGTTCCGATATAGAGGATGACGAACGTAAACATCATCTTTTCGATACCAATGACGAAGGCGGACAGTCCGGCAACGATAAGATCAAAGAACAACAAGGCATAGCTGATATTCCAATCCCAATATTTATTGGCAAGACGAGCCAGAATTGTTGTACCTGCAGTCGTGCCGCCGACCCGGATGATCAGTCCAATCCCGACCCCGGCAAACAAACCCGCGAAAATAGCGTTAATCACTGGCTCATCCGAAGCGATCTGCCAGTTCTTGGTCAAGTACAGGAACAGGGAGTTAAAGGCAACGGCGATAATGGTGTAGCCCGTCGTTTTTTTATCCAGGAGTTTGTAGCCGATGATCAGCAAAATCCCGTTCAAGATGATGCCGACCAGCGCAGGTGACCATTTCAGCAAATAATACAGAATGATCGATATCCCTGTCACGCCACCCTCACCAAAGTCATTGGGAATCACAAATAAATTGACTGCCAGCGCAAAAATAAATGCCCCGAGAAGCAGCATAACCATATCATGTACTCTTTTGTTCATACGATATACCTCCATGATTTTAAAGCTCACACAAAAAAGCGATTAAAGGAAAAAATCATCCTTTAATCGCTTTGTAGCAAACATAGGTTGCGCAGCTCTTTTGATCCTTTAATCATAACAAGCCTTATAGGGGATGTAAATGATTTAATTCAGGAAAGGAGTGCCTTTTCAATCGGAAGTAGGCGCAGCGGTAAGGTCCTTAATATCCGTTGAACCAAAGATAAGCAGCACAATCACTATGACCAGCAGGATACCCCCGGCAAATTCTTCACCGTCAAAATTGTCCATACGTGCTTGGCCTCCCTTTGTATTCATCCACTCAAGAGTTGTCTGATTTTTTCTTCAAAGCGGCCATGATCTCGTTCAAGGTCAGGCTGCTGTTGTCGTCGAGAAAGCTGACCAGTTTATCTACGTTGCTGTCGCTCAAATTGCCGAGTGATTTATACTTGCCAACCAGGCTGACAAGAAGCGAAGCGTCCGTGAACATTTGAACAGAGTCTACTTTTAACTTGCCTGTTAAAAGAAGTGCAGCCACTGCATACTCCAGCCCCTTTGGACTTTGCGTTTTTGGGTTTGCCGGTTGTTTTTTTATGCTCGTTTTCTTTCCTTTTCCAGGAGGGGGCATGGACTCCCTTCTTCCATATGCATTCTTTCAGAACAGCGGCCACTAGTGGGCGAACTCTCTTTTGTACACTTTATGCACTGCTGCAGGATTTGGTGAATGGAGCCTGTCTTTTGTCCACACCGTCAGGGTAGCAAACGAATATTAATATATTGTGCGATCAATTAACACTACCGCTAGAATCAGAGTTTGATATTCACAAATGAGTGGATTGAAAGGAGAAATGAGACGGATGACCACATTATCTACTGGACCTATTGAGAATAATCCTGTTCTTGGAGTAAGACCGGCGCAGCTTGTAACTGTAAAGATTGTGAATCGGGCTGCTGCAGAGGTACTGGTTATTAATATTCTAGGTTATTTCCTGGACACTACAAGAACTTTATATGTGAGTGAAGTCGTCGAAATCGCACCTGACGAGGTGGTGACCAGAGACTACTTTGCTAATCTGGATGCTTTCGAATTTCTCTTTACAGGCGATGACCTAGGAGAAAAAGCAGGGATTTCAGTATGGGGCAAACAAGCTGACGGTCAATTGGTGGATGCCCATCGTGTTGTAACGCATGAGATATTGAATGACGAGTTGTAATATCTGCACAGCAAACAGGGACATCCCAGCCTTAGGCTGTGAAAGTCCCTGTTTGCTGTGCAAGGAGATAAGCATGCATGGCCAATTTATGAAAGCATGAGGATTTCACGGATATCCTGCTCGCTTAAGGCAGACATGGCCTCCTGGCCCGGTTGGATGACTTCGTCGATCAGGTTCTTTTTCTTCTGCTGAAGCTCGTACATCTTATCCTCAACAGTCCCCTGTGCTACGAGGCGGATCACCTGCACCACCTTCTTTTGCCCGATCCGGTGGGCCCGGTCGGCAGCTTGCTGCTCGACAGCGGGATTCCACCAGAGATCGTAGAGAATGACCGTATCCGCTCCCGTCAGGTTCAGTCCGGTGCCACCCGCTTTTAGTGAAATCAGGAAAAGATCGCGTTCACCCTCATTGAACCTGTTGCAGAGCTCCACCCGCTGGGCTGAAGGCGTCTGGCCATCGAGATAGAAATGCTGCACACCCAGCAGGCCCAGTTCACGGCCGATCAGGCCGAGCATTTCGGTGAACTGGGAGAAAATCAGCATCCGTTTGCCGGAGCTGCGGCATTCTTCAATAATCTCCAGCAGCTGTTCGAATTTCGCCGAGCCGCCGGTATAGCCTGCAATGAACAGCGCGGGGTGGCAGCAGAGCTGGCGCAGCCGGGTCAGCCCGGCAAGCACCTTGATTCTGCCGTTGCCAAACCCGTCGTTGTCCAAATGCTTGAGCGCTTCCTTGCGCAGCCTGGCGAGATAAGCGACATACAGTTTTTTCTGCTCAGGCAACAGCTCCGAGGCCTGCAGAGTTTCGATTTTGTCCGGCAGCTCTTTCAGTACATCGCTTTTTAGGCGGCGCAGCAGAAAAGGCCGTGCCCGCCTCGCAACCGTCTCCCGGGGCAGGTCATGAAAGGCCTTTTTGCCCGGAAACAGTCCGGGAAACACCACTCCGAAGATCGACCATAGATCCTCCAGAGCATTTTCTACCGGCGTTCCGGTAAGCGCGAAGCGGTAGCGCGCCTGCAATATTTTGACCGCCTGAGCTGTCTGGGTCGCATGGTTCTTGATAACCTGTGCCTCATCCAGAAACAGGGTGTGAAAGGAATGCTTGGCGTACTCTTCAATATCACGGCGCAGCAGCGGATAGGAGGTGATGATTACATCGTTTCCTGCGGTGTTCTTCAGTATCCGTCGGCGTTCGGTTAAGTTCCCGTCGGCTATGGCTGCTTTGATCTCCGGGGCGAACTTCTTCAGCTCATTCTGCCAGTTGTAGAGCAGGGAGGCCGGAGCGATGATCAGCGCAGGGAGGCCTCCCTGCCGGATATCCTTAAGCTCTGAGAGCAGGAAGGCGATGCTCTGCAGCGTTTTGCCAAGACCCATATCATCGGCCAGGATACCGCCGAACCGGTAGTGGGCCAGCGTCTTCAGCCACTGGAAACCATATTGCTGATAATCCCGGAGTACGGAAACAAGGCTGTCCGGCACAGGGAAATCAAGATTTTCGGGATTCCGCATGTTGGCCAGAAGCCGGCGCAGGGAGCGTCCCATGGTGACGGAGTCCCCCGCGCTATCGCCATTCAGATGCAGGCCGCGGGCCAGGGGGAGGGAGAACTGCGGGCTTTTGAGCTCATCCTGCCGGATGCCGATTTCGTTCATAAAGGTGATGATTTCTAAGAATTCCGCACTCTCCAGCGGCAGCAGCGCCCCATCCGGCAGCCGGTAATAGCGGCGTTTCTCCTGCAGCGATTTCAGCACCAGTACAATTTCCGTTTCGGGGATTCCTTCCACGGCAAATTTGAAGTCCAGCCAATCGGTTTTTTCGTTCCAGCTTAAGGTTACCTTCGGCAGGGCTGTTCCGGTGAGCAGTCTTCCCTTGACAGCAGTAGTGGCATATACCTCAAGCAACGGCTCCAGCAGCGGCACGGTATGATAGAGAAAATCAAATTCGCCGTCCTCATCGCTCATAATATAGCCGCTTTCCGTTTGGGTAAAAGAAGCATGATCCATCAGCGCAAGAATCCGCCCTTCGGCTTCCCCGTCCCGCATCAGAATCACCTCATTGCCCCGTTCGCGTGCTTTCTCATCGAGCGGATTAATCACAATATTGCCGTATTGAAACTCAAGGCCTGCCAGCAGCCGGTCTCTTATCCGGTCAAGATAAAGTCTGGCTTGAAGCTGTGCCTGGATGATGCGGCCTTGGATAGCCTCGGCAATATGCACATGGCCCAGCTTTTTCAGCCCGGGAATCACCTTATCCATAAAAGGCTCCATTTGCTCCGGGGCAATGGCAATTTCATCTTTGCGGGAGGACGCCAGCATTTTCTTAAGCTCGGAGATACGCTGGCATTCCTGAACCGGCAGCTTCAGCAGCCTGCCTTCAGACAAGATAAGCCCGTAATCCTCCATGACTGTAAGCTGTGCCAGTCCCCGGATATCTAGCCGATAGCTGTTATCCGGGGTTTGATCGAATTGAAAGCTCAGCGGAGGGGGAGCTTTTGTGATCTGAAGCCCTTCAGTGCGTATTCCCCCTTGCTGCAAATGGGCAGAGGATACTGCTGTTAGTGCAGGCTGAACTTGCTCCCAGAAAAAAGGCGGAACCGGCAGCAGCCGTTCCCCTCCAGGGCCACCCGAATAATGCGTATGTGGACTGACAGCTTCGCGGTACATCTTTTCATTTAAAAGGACTTCGATCAGCTTCAGAATCACCGCATTGTCTTCTTTATTGAAGCTGTGCAAGGATGGGTCATAGATAAAATGCTTGGTGAACTCAAAGGATTCTCCGCGGTGGATACGCTCGAGAAAAGCTCTGATTTTCTGCACAATATAAAGCCGTTCTAGTCCGATCTTCAGTTCAATTCCAAGCTTATGAGTGCCATCGGTGTACAGAACAGGCTTGCAGATGAACTCAACCTGAAGCGGGGTTCTGATATCGCTATAGGTTCCGGTGCCGCTTGGACGCTTCCGGGAACTGCCGAACATATCCAGCATGCTGGTCACCAGTTTTCGGTCACCCGTATGTTCCCCTGTATCAAAGGCTGCAGGTTCAGGATTACGCGGAGTAAGTCTGCCGCTCTCTCCGGTGGAGCCTCCGTGAAGGTGGAGACTGGGGCCGGCCATACTTCTGGAGAGTTCTGTGTCCATTTCCTGACGGAGTATATTCACGAGAACAGCTGCAATATGCTTGCAAAAAGCTCCGCCGTGGTGGTATGCAGGGCAGGTGCATTCCCCATTCACGTCACCGTCACTGTCTATAGCAAGCACCACTTCGTAGCTTTCGAGGCCTTGAACCTCAGCCCGGTATTTTGAATATTCCAGCTCAACATTGTTCTCTGCATAGGTCAGCGTGACCTTATCCGCTTCATAATAAACCGTTCCCTGCTCCAAAGCAGTACCGCCGCATAGCAGCCTGATTACCCGTTCCGGCACATAGAAACCCACAGCCCTAATCACTTCCTTTTGTCTTGTCCATAAGTCCGAATTTGCTATAGTACCCATAATAACAGAACAGGCGTACGCCTTCAAAACCATTTACCGGAATCCCTGAGCTGATGCTGCGGTGCGGGATCACTCTAAGCGTTTGCACTGTACAAAAAGGCCATCTCCAAACCGCATTTCTGTGGTTTGGAGATGGCCTTCTATTGAAAGGTTTCAGTGTAGCTTTCCGGCTTCCTCAAAAGACCGGCCTAACTTCCCTTCGCTTCTGGGCGTACTGCTGGTCCGCTGATACCGTACAGCATGAAAGCCAAAGTCTGCTCAATTTCCTCTTCATCATTCCAATCGCTATCTGGCAGGAACAGCAGACGGGCCAGCAGATATCCGATTACAGAAGAGACCGTAAACCGGATAATTGCGGGTGTGGGCATGTCGATAATTTCGCCCTTTTCCTTGAAATGCTCGGTAATGGCAGTTACCCGCTCCAGTACCTGGCCGAGAACATTCTCGGCGAACTGTTCCCTTAATGCGGGCTGAAAGGGGATTTCCTGAATAAGAATTTTCAGAATCTTAAAGTTCTTGCGGGCGAATTCCAGCCGGTTGACCATAAAAGCCCGCAGAAATGCCTCATAGCTCTCGGGAGGACCATCCAGCACGCCGTCGAAATTACGCATGACAAAGGGCGCGATCATGCGGCTCATCGTCGGCCCGACAATGGAGAGCAGCAGATCCTTTTTGGTCTTGTAATAACGGAAGATCGTGCCCTCCGCCACCCCCGCCTTCTGGGCAATTTCACTGGTAGCCGCAGCCGAATATCCTTTATCCGAAAATATTTCAATCGCCGCCTCCAGAATGGCGAGCTGCTTCGGCGTCATTTTTTCTTCCTGACCGATGGCCAGCAGCTCCTCAATCCACTGCTCCCCCTCATGCTGCTGCTCCGCAGCATTGTCCGTCTCCATTCTTTTGCCCTCCAAACCTCGTATTTTCCGTTTATATTACCATAGCCCCATGTGATATTACATTTTGCGGTGTTTGCGCAGGGCCAGCACATTCAGCAGCATGAACATCAGAGAGAAACCGATCAGAACAAAGACATCCAGGGCGATGTCACTCCAGCCTTTGCCGCGGATCATGATGTCCATCAGTGCCTCCGAGCCGTAATAGATCGGTGTCGCCAGCCCGATCCGCTGCAGCCACACCGGGAGTGTATCCATCGGGAACAGCCCGCTTAAGAAAATCTGCGGCACAATGATTAGCGGAATGAACTGCATCATCTGCAGCTCATTGGCAGCAAAAGCCGAGAGCAGTGTACCCAGCGTCAGCGCTGTCATCGACAGCAGCAGTGTCACAAGCAGGACATAACCGAAGCTGCCAGCCATCATAATTCCCAGCACCTGAATGGAGAACCAGGAGATCAGCAGCGCCTGGAATATGGTAAAAATTCCGAAACCGCACACGTAGCCAATAACGACTTCCCAGCGTTTCAGCGGGGTGGAGAGCAGACGTTCCAGGGTTCCGGTAGTCCGTTCGCGCAGCAAGGAAACGCCGGCAATCAGAAAGACGAAGAAGAAGACAAAAACGCCGATCATAATCGGACCGAAGCGGTCGATTGTACTCATATCTTCAGCGCCGTACAGATAGCTGATCTGCGGCTTCAGCTGACCTTGTTCCTGGCCGGGTATAACAGGCTGCAGGCTCTGGACCGCTTCCTGTAAGGCCATCAGTGCCGCACGATTTGCCGTGGTGTTGCTGCCTTCCAGCACAACTTCGGGAGCAGCGCCGCTTACTGTGACAAGCGCATCGATCTTGCCCTCCTTCAAAGCTTCGTTGCCCAGCTCTGCCGTGGCGTATTCGACAACAGCAGTGCTTTGCTTCTCAAACGCCGCAGAGATGGCTTGGGTATTTCCGTACACACCAAACTTCGGTTCATAGTCGTCGCCGTTAAACACCAGACTCATTAAGCTGAGAACCAGCAGGGGGGCAATAAACATCAGTGCCATCGTTCTTTTGTCATGAATAAACTGCTGGAGAATTCGCAGGGTGATCGCCCGGATTCTCATCGGCGGACACCTCCATAATATAGAAAAGCTTCTTCAAGAGAAGCAGAACCGGTAGCGTTCAGCAGACCTGCAGGTGTATCCACCGCCAGCAGTTCACCATCACGGATCATGGCCAGACGGTCGCATTTCTCGGCTTCATCCATCACATGGGTAGTGAGTACAATGGTAGTTCCTTTGCGGTTCAACGCCTTCAGTTCCTTCCAGATGGACTGGCGCAGTACGGGATCAATGCCAACCGTGGGCTCATCAAGAAGCAGAAGCGGAGGCTCATGCAATAAAGCGATTGCCAGTGACAGACGGCGTTTCATCCCCCCGGAATACTGATCGACTCTTTTGCGCAGATGATCCTGCAGATTGACCAGCTCCAAGACATCCCTGATCCGGCGGGTGCGGTTTCCGCCTTTCAGTCCATAGAGAGCGGCGAAGAATTCCAGATTCTCTTTTGCGCTCAGCTCCGTATACAAGGCGTCAGACTGAGCCATATACCCGATTTGCTGCAGCGTGGCAAGCTTAGGCATGGGTATCCCCAATACACGCACTTCGCCCGAGGTTGCTTCATCAATCCCGGTCAAGAGCTTCACCAGCGTAGTTTTGCCGGAGCCGGAAGGGCCCAGAATGCCGAAGGTTTCCGCCTCTGCAACCTGCAGGGAAATATCCTTTAACACTTCCTTGCTGCCAAACGTCCGGCAGACGTGGTTTACGGAAACAACAGAAGTTCCCAGATTCATAACTATCTCCTCAATTCTCATAATAATGAGTGAGTACTCACTCATTATATTAATGCAATCAGCTGCCGATGTAAATCTTTTTTCTGCGGATAGTTAAATATTTTAAATTTTAGAATAGTGGTTTTCACAAGAACGAATCAGGGTAATTATGGGTATTAGCTAAAGCCCGATAACTCTATTTCATACAGGAGGAGGTTTATTTGATGTTCAACAAGAAGTTCGTTTTTCCCATGCTGGCGCTGTTTACTGCAGCGGGTCTCAGCGGTTGCAGCAGCTCCGGTCCGGGAACAGGCAGTGAGCATTTTCGCACCTTAGCGCAAGAAAGTGTGGATCAGGCGGAATATCTGCCCGGGGACTTTCCGATTCCTGTGGGTGCAGGCATTACGTTTACAGATGGGGAGCTGGTGGGCGGAAAAAAGTCATCTATGCTGATCTTTGAGACAGAAGAGAGTATGGATGCACTAGGAAGTACATATAAAGAGTATGTTAAGGCCAAGGAACTGGATCAGGGCACACAAATTGTGGATTCGAACAATTTGATTATTAACGGTAAAGTTCAAGGCGATTACTCTTATTCTATTATAGGGAGCAGCCTGGACAAGAAACCGGGCGGTGCCGAAGTGATTGTTACGTGGATCGAGAATTAAGCTATTCACACTGTTTTACATATATTTCCGAATTAACTCCAGTTTTACTAAAGCCGACCCCGGAGGTTTCGTGGGCCGGCTTTATTTATTATTAAGGATTTGCCGCACTTAACATTTCCATAACATTCCTCTAGAACAGAATTGACATTCGTAGATGAAAATAACATTAGCAGTTACCTAAGGGAAAAGGGTGAATCTAATTGAAGAATAGTAAATGGTTGAGTGCGGCTTTGGCTTCTTCGCTTCTTGTAACAGGAGGAGTGGTAAGTGTTTTGGCAACAAGCAACAACGCTGAGGCCGCCGCCGTCCAATCAGCTGCAGTCAAGGAAGGTACGACTACGTGGACTGTGAACGGTACACCAGTTGCACTCAGCACAATAGACAAAAACGGCTATAGATTGTATTCGCTAAGTCAGGTTGCCGGAGAGCTTGGAGCCTATGTGAAAGTCAGCAGCAACGGTTTTGAACTCAACGACAGCAAAGGATTACATACTCTGCAAATTCAAACGGGAGCTAAAAGCTATCTGGTAGATGGTACCAAGCAGGAGTTCACTGTAGCACCTGTTTTCTATAATGGTAAAACTTATGTAGAACTGACAAAATTGGTCACTGGTCTTGGCGGTGAGCTGCAGGCGGATTCGGCTACTATTCTCAGCTTTGCCCTCCCGGAAGGTGATTTTGATACACTGCGCTGGAGTACGGATGGAAGCCTGATCGCCAATAAAAGTGATGCAGAAACAACCCAGCTCTTGAAATTCAGCAACACACCGGGGAATTACGATCTGTTCTCCTCCAATGACGGAGCTGTCGGTTTCGCCGTTTCTGCTGACCAGAAGTGGGGTGCGTTTAGTGACGAGACAGGCCAGCTCAAGCTGATCAACCTGTTCAATGGGGTGATCACACCGCTCGGCAAGGATACCAGTGTTAAGACCGATTTGGTATGGTCGGAGGACGGCAAGAAGATTTACTTCATCCAGGGCGACAAGCAGGAGAAGATCGCTCAAATTTCACTGGATACCGGAACGGTCAAAACCTTGCTTGAAGATAAAGTAGAGAATAAATCCGAGCTCCGCGTATCCGCTGACGAGAAGAACGTGGTCTATATCGTCAACGTTACCGGTGTAGCCAAAAATGATGCGGACAGCACCGAGGATTCGCTGACAGTAGATTTCAGCAAGGCTGGAGAACAGCTGTACAAGCTGGATCTGACAACCAAGGATGCGAAGCCGGCAGCCTTGACGACTGAACTGGATAACAAGCTCTACCCGGAAATTTTGAATAACGGCAGCGTTGTGTATCTGAGTGCAGATCCCGAAGGCAACGCGGCGAACAGCCTGAAATCAATCGCAGCTGATGGCAAAAGCTCGAATATTGCCCTTGATGGCGAAGCGAACTGGGCAGCTGGTGTAAGTGGTGGTCTGGTTGTATCTGCTGTGACGGCGGACGGAAGTACCGTTATTTATGCTATCAGTGCTGACGGGGCCAAGAGTGAGCTGTTCCGCACAGCCGAAGACGTGACGGAAGTGTCTGCTTCTCATGACGGCAGCAAGCTCGCTCTCGTTAGCGGCGGCACACTCTGGCTGGTTCAGAACGGCAAAGCCCTGCAGCTGTCGAAATAAGATTATGTTCCCTGCTTCAGAACCAACAACATTTAACGGCGCAACCGCCGGGAGGAGATTTTATTCATGAAGATGTTCAAAAAATTTACAGTTACAGCACTGACCGCGGTTATCGCGGTAACCGCATCGTTTGCCGGAGTGGCAGCAGCGGCTGACACACTTAAAGGCAAGATCACAGTAAACGGCTCGACAGCGCTGCTGCCGTTGACGCTGCAAGCAGCCAAGGAGTTCCAGAAGCTGCACCCTAAAGTGAAGATCGCTGCTTCAGGCAAAGGCTCCGTTACCGGACCGCAAGCCGTGAAAAAAGGCATCGCCGACATCGGTGCTTGTGACTGGGATGCCAGCATCGACGTTCCGGGCTTTAAAGCTTTTGACGGACAAGTGGCAAACAAGGTAGCTGTCATTCCTTTCGCCACTATCGTGAACAAGAATGTGGGCGTAGACAACCTGACGACGGAACAGCTGGCAGGTATTTACTCCGGTAAAATCACCAACTGGAAGGAAGTCGGCGGATCGGATGCGAACATTGTCGTGATTACCCGCGCTTTCGGTTCTGGTACACGCGTAAACTATCAGGCTAAAGCTCTTGCGGGCGGAGATATCGTCAAGAAAGAGAAGAACTACAAGGAGACCGGTTCAAGCGGTGATATGAAGACAGCCGTTGCCACTACACCTAATGCCATCGGTTATATCGACCTTGTCTATGTAAGCGGCAGCGACATCAAAGCCGTGAAATTCAATGGCATTGAAGCATCTACAGACAATGTGATCAATGGCTCGTACAAAATTTGGGCCTATGGTTATTACATGACTAAAGGTCAGCCAACCGGTGTTACCAAAGAGTTCATCGATTATGTTCAGAGCAAAAAGTTCCAAACGGGCTCGCTCAAAAAGCTTAAATTCATTCCGATCGCAGCAATGAAATCCTAGTCATCATTCTCCACTATATTGAACGGTACATGCGGCCAGCCCCGGATTCCACACGGGGGTGGCCGCTTACAGGAGGGAACGTATGGGGGCACCAGTCCAGGGCCTGGCATCAAGGGCACAAAAGGGTCTATCCGAAGTTAAAGTCAGTGAGAAACGCCACAGCAGACATTTGTTCAGCAATACCTTATCCCGCTATTATTTTATATTCAGTATTCTTGCGCTTTGCTTTGTGCTTGGACTAGTTATTATTTTCATCGGCAAAACGGCGCTGCTTCTGTTCGCTCATCTCTCACCGGCTGAATTTTTCTTCTCCTTTAACTGGACGCCGGAAGAAGATGCCTTCGGGGCTGCTGCCTTCATTGTAAATACATTGTCGCTTACAGCACTGACGCTGCTGATTGCCGTGCCGGTCTCTGTAGGCATGGCCGTGCTGTGTGCCGAAATTGCTCCGAAATGGATGAAGAACTTTATCCGGCCAGTGCTCGACCTGCTCGTCGGAATTCCTTCTATAGTATATGGTTATCTGGGCCTTACGGTCCTTCTGCCTTTTCTGCGCAGAGTCAGCGGGGAAGGGCTGGGTGACGGACTACTCGCTGCTGCGCTCGTTCTGGCATTGATGGTGCTGCCGACGATCTGCCGGATCAGCGACGATGCTATTGTTGCCGTTCCGCGCAAATACCGGGATGCCGCTTATGCCCTTGGATCAACCCGCCTTCAGGTCATTATGCGGGTGATCCTGCCTGCGGCCAGCAGAGGCATCATCTCGGCCATCATCCTCGGGATGACCCGGGCTGTCGGGGAGACCATGGCCGTTGTCATGGTCATCGGCAATACCCCGCAGCTGGCCAAGACACTGTTCACGCCCTCATCTGTGCTGACCAGTAATATCGTCATGCAAATCTCCAATGTGGAGTTTGACTCCACCTGGAACTATGCGCTGCATATGATGGCTTTCCTGCTGCTGCTCATTTCCTTTGTGCTGATCCTGGTGATCCGCATTCTGGGACGGAAAAGGAGGGAAACGTAATGAACGGTTTCACACGTACCCGTTATACTGCCCGTGCCCAGCGGCGCAATAAAATTGCGACCTTTGGTTTTTATACCCTCGGCGCTCTCGTGATGCTGCTGATCTTCTGGCTGCTCTTTACGATCCTGAGCAAGGGACTGCCGGCGCTCAGACCCGATTTCCTGATCAAGCAGCCGGAGGAGATTGATCCCGGCGGAGGGATCGGACCAGTCCTGTTCAACTCCTTCTACATCCTGTTCATTTCGCTGTTGATTTCCATACCGATTGGGATCGGCGCCGGCATCTACATGGCGGAATATGCCCCGGACAATCGCTTTACCGGCGCGTTGCGCATCTGCGTGGAGTCGTTGTCCTCGGTACCCTCGATTGTGTTTGGGATGCTGGGTCTGGCGATTTTTGCCGAATACTTCGGTGTCGGCCTGACGATTCTTGGCGGGGGTGTCAGCCTGGCGCTGCTTAACCTGCCGATGCTGACCCGGGTAACGGAGGAAGCTGTGCAGGCAGTTCCCCGTGAAATCCGTGAAGCCGGCTATGCGCTCGGCATGACCAAATTCCATGTCATCCGCAAAGTGGTGCTTCCGGTAGCGATGTCGTCGATTGTCACCGGTATCTGCCTTGTGGCCGGCCGTGCCTTCGGCGAATCAGCGGTTATTATTCTGACCGCAGGACTCAGTACCTCAGGAGAAATGTGGGACTTTAATCTGTTCTCGCCTGGAGAGACGCTTGCTGTGCATCTTTGGTATGTGCAATCTGAAGCCATTGTCGAAGATGCGCGGCAGATCGCCGACAAATCGGCGGCCGTGCTGGTCTTCGTAGTCCTGCTGATCAACTTTGTCTTCCGCTTCCCTTTATGGCTCGGAAATCGCCGCAAGGGGCGCTGAACAATTAAATTACATTGAATACAAAAAAACAGACTGCCAGCAGCAGCTTCATGCCGCGAGTGCAGTCTGTTTTTGTATGGCGGATAGGGAAGGGAAAGAATCCCGAATGTTAATTGCTTAAAATTCTTAATAACACTAAAATGAAAGCAGTTACATATTAGTTAGTCCCTAACCAGGAGGTGCGAGTCATGGCGGAGCATATGTCCGAGAAGGAACTCAATAAACTGATTAACATGCTGGAGCTTTCACGGATTGAGAGTGAGGTGAGCATCGAAGAATCTTTTATGGAAGATGATAATTCCGACAATGAAAGGGATGGACGGCTGCTGGTCCGGGCGGGAAAGATATTTGTTCAGGACCCGCTACCAGGCGGAGCACCGGCAGTGATATCGGCTCTGCTCCCGGTGCTGCTTCATGTAAATGGTCAAGTGCTTACAGAGCCGTCAGCTGTCACCTCACAAGACATCATCGAATGGGAGATCGTCGAACCGCCGCTTTATACCATTACTGTTTCTGAGGACAGGTTGCTGGCCTTTTTCACCTTATTTGGATCAAAAAGATTTCCCTGGAAATTAAACGACCATTTCACAGCCAGCATAGTAGAGGTGAAAGCATCGCAGGATTCAGCGAATGTCATCGGCATGCTCGGCCTGAATCAGATCATTGTTGATTTTGAGCAAAAGAAGATCCTCCAGAACCTGAACATCTCCGGTATTCATGCCGAACTTCAGAATCCGACCTATCAGCCGATTACTGCTGCCAAAGGGAGAGCGGCTGTGCCTGGGGAGAATGCGTGTCTGGAATTGTTTTTCTCCGAGACGATTGAGAATGAATTTAGTGAAATTGAAGGACAGGTGGATTACCGCAGCCATCTCCGCATTCCTTCAGTGATCCGCGGTGAGGTCATCGCCCGTAAGATTCCGGTCGTCGAAGGAATTCCCGGCTATGATGTATATGGAGAAATTCTTTATCCGCCTGAGCCTGCTGATCTTACAGTGACTGCAAGGAATAACACAGTGCTGCTGATCAACAACGAGGTTCGCGCACTGCGCGAAGGCAGGCCCCGGGTGACTGGCGACAAAGTCAAATGTTTTGACATCTGCACCTCATACCTCGTTCCCGGCAATGTGAGCATCCACACCGGCAATATCGTCTTCTCAGGTGATGTGGTTATCCGCGGCAATGTAGAGGACAACATGATTATTGAATCCTTGGGCAATGTCTATGTTTCCGGAAGTGTCTACAACTCCACAATTACTGCTACCGGGAGCATTCTAGTGAAAGGAAACGTGGTTAACAGCAAGCTGTATTCCGGTTATTTCGGCGTCATGTACAACCGGATCTACAACTTCTCCAAGCAGCTGATTGAGGAGTGCAAGGTCTTGCAAAATGCTACTCAGATGCTCGTACAAGCCGTACAAAGCCACAAAAAGAGTGTGAAGTACGGACAGGCCGTGCTGCTGCTGCTGGAAAGCAAGTTTCAGAAAATCCCCCAGCTCATTAAGGAGCTCCTCTTGGTGCTGGATACGGTGAAGGCTTCCTTTCATCAGGATCTGGAACAGCCCCTGCATTTTCTCAACCTGTTCCTGAAGCCGGTGCAGCTGGTCGATTTCCTGACAGAGACTTCGCTCAGTGGAGTCATCGGTATATTGGAAGAGCTGCATGTTGGTGTCGCACGGATGCAGGAATCCAAAGTGGAGGTTAATATCGGCAAATGCCAGAACAGCACACTGAAATCGAATGGGGATATTAACATCCACCGGGACGGCATTGTGCAGAGTGAACTGTTTTCTTCGGGGAATATTACGTTTCATAAGACGTTTTCGGTTTGCCGTGGCTCCAAGCTGGAGGCAGGAGGGAACATTTTAGCCTATTTTGTCGGCGGGGAGAGCGGGGCGCAGTCTTACCTGAAGGCCAAGCAGAGCGTTACTGTCCGCAAAATGTACATGGGCAAAGTAACGATCGACCGTTATACAGCCGATATTATGGAGCCGGTAGAGAATATCGTATTTGATACCGAAACTGTGCGGATGATTAAGCTCCGTATGGATGCCAAGTGAGCATAAGGGCAGGGAATGGGTGGGTTTAATCATACCCTGTTGAATGGCCAGCAATCCTGAGATATGGCGAAGAAGCCTTTCCGGAGTGACCCGGAAAGGCTTCTTCGAGTTGTCCTGAAGGAATGAAGTTCAGACTACTGCAGTGCTCCGCGCACGAATCCGTCTGCAGCCAGCAGTCTGCTCCGCGCTTCCTCAGCATCCACATTGGCCAATATCATAATAATGGCAGTCTTTACATGGCCTTCTGCGCCATGATAAGCCGCTTCAATCTGTTCGTCGGAAGCATCGGTGGCCAGTCCAATAATCCGTTTGGCCCGGTGCACCAGTTTTTTGTTGGAGGGATTCAGATCGACCATGAGATTACGATAGACCTTCCCGATCCGGATCATGGCGGTGGTGGTCAGCATGTTGAGAATCATTTTTTGTGTGGTGCCTGATTTCATCCGGGTAGAGCCCATGATGACTTCCGGGCCAACCACTGCTTCTATGGTTAGTTGGCCGAGGCCAGCCATCGGTGTTCCGGGGTTGTTGCATAGGCCGATGACAACCGCTCCAAGTTCTCCGGCACGTTTCATCGCCCCCAGAACATACGGTGTGCGCCCGCTGGCGGCAATACCGATAACCACATCCTTCGCTGTGATGCCGGAGGAGTCGATATCGGCTGCACCTAATTCCTCGCTGTCTTCCGCACCCTCAACAGGATCTTTAATCGCCTGAAACCCTCCGGCAATCAATCCCTGAACCATAGCCGGGTCTGTGCCGTAGGTGGGCGGACATTCGGAGGCATCAAGAATGCCGATTCTTCCGCTCGTTCCGGCACCTACATAGAACAATCTTCCGCCCTGCTGAAAGGCATGGACGATATAGTCCGCAGCGATGGCAATCTGCGGGATAAGCCCTTGAATACACTCGGCGACCAGCCGGTCTTCATTATTAATCAGCTCCATGATTTCAGTGGAACTGAGGTTATCGATATCGCTTGTTTTATCATTGAGCTGCTCTGTAATCAGGTTGTCCAAAATAGGATTCATGAGGTTTCTTCCTCCTGCCAGTCTATTCTTGTCTGTATGGGAATTCTTTATAAAGGGTAGAGGCATCGTGATAGGTGATGACATGCTGGATCATAAGTCATTAAACAGCTTGCGTGCAGTCATGGCTGCTCCGGTGGATGGCGGAGCCCCAAGGCTCCCATCTACGAAATTCAATCTGCCAAAAGTTTTCCGCAGGCTGCTGCAGAAGATCCCGCGGAAAACTGGGGAATACCTGAACACCGAGCCGCTGAGCACTACGGGATAATTCTGCAGACTGGGGCTGCGGCGAAGCAGGGCCGCAGCAGTATCGCTTAAGGCTGCAGCTTCTTCGGTAAGAATGGCGATAGCAGCAGCATCTCCGGCTTCAGCCGCCTGAATGCATACCTTTGAGAAGGCGGCAATTTCTGCTTTGGAATGGGAAGGGATATAAATATATCCCTTCAAATCCGTAATGAGCTTAAATTCGTATTCCTCCATAATCATATCGGTCATTATCGTGGGCCTACAAACACTGTCATAGCTGCGCATCACCGTTTTGAGTGTACGGAGTCCGATTTGATATCCGCTGCCTTCATCTCCAAGGTAATGTCCCCAGCCACCGGTGCGGGTGCCGGATCCATCCGGAAGATAGCCGTAACAAATCGATCCGGTGCCCGAGATGACCAGCACCCCGTGATTGCTTCCCACTGCGGCCATCAAAGAAATCTGTCCTTCTGATTGTATAAACACCGGAATAGATAGTTCTTGTTTCAATACATGCTGCTGAACGGCCCTCTTAAGGAGGGTTTCTTCATCAATGCTGGAGAAACCTGACACAGCGAGACATACTGCTGCAATTTCATCGACATTTATCGACAGTCTCTCTATCAATCCGTCAATAGCTGACATGATTTCTGTAAGCGCTGTCCCGAAGGAGGCACTATGCGGATTGGATGGACCTCCAATATAACGGGCGAGTAATGTTCCCCGCTCATCCAAAGCGGCTGCATCGGTCTTTGTGCCACCTCCATCAAGGCCTAAGAACACTTTCATCGATCAATCACCACTTTGATTTTTTACTAATTATATGAGATGAAGAGCATAAAGTAAAATAAAATTTCACAAGAAAAATAAATGTTGAAATTTTATTTTACAACTCATATAATGAATTCAATCCAAGGTTTTGGGAGAATATCAAACCTTGAGAGTTAACAAAGCTAACATTGTTTTGTGGGGTGTCGGTTCAAAGAGAGTTCTATTCAATAGGGAGGTGCATCGATTCCAATGAATGGCGGTTTGATTCGTTTGCGGGAATTGTATGAAACACTAAGTCCGTCGGAGCACAAGATTGCTGCGTATATCCTGCAGAATCCGGATGAAATGATCCAGCTCTCCATCGCTGATCTGGCTACGAAGAGCGGATCCAGCCAGGCGGCAATCGTCAGGCTGTGCAAGTCCATCGGCTTTAAGGGATACCAGGATCTGAAGATTAAAGTGGCCGGTGATCTTCAGGGCAGAGACCCGGCAATCATTGGCTACCAGGAGATTCGTCCCAATGACACGATCTCAGCCATTATGCAGAATGTATCCAATAATAATATTCAATCGATCCGGGATACTCTCACGATTTTGGATGAAGCCATGGTTGAGCGGGCGGTTGAAGCGATTGACCGGGCGAAGGTGATTTATTTCTTCGGAGTGGGAGCCTCCAACCTGATTGCGATGGATGCCCAGCAGAAGTTTTTGCGGATTAATAAGATGAGCTTCTCTTTTGCCGACCCGCATGTCCAGTTAACGAGCGCCATAACCGCAACTGCCGACGACGTGGCTGTATGCATTTCATACTCCGGCGAGACCAAGGAGGTTATCCGGGCAGCATCCATTGTGAAGGATAATGGGGGAACCGTGATCAGCATCGCGAAATATGGTAATTCCACTTTAAGCCGGAGCGCGGACATTCCTTTATGCACCTCCGCCACCGAAAATGAAATCCGCAGCGGAGCGATGGCTTCGCGGATTACACAGCTTAATCTTATCGATATTTTATATCTCGCCGTTGCAAGCCGGAATTATGAGCAGTCCGTTACTTATCTCGAAAAGAGCAGACAACATATCAAACGGCTGTAGCCGGAAAAATAAGGGGAGAAGAAATAATGAAGAAAAGTTTATTGCTTAGTATGGTTCTGGTTATGATGCTGATCAGCGCATGTGGCAACTCCGGAGGCAAGGAGGCGGCAAGCAGCCCGGATGCCAAGGATACCGTTACCGTCTGGACTTATCCGGTGCACGGAGCCTATGAGGATGAGCTAAAGGGTCTGGTAGCGGATTTCCAAAAAGAGCATCCGAACATCACCGTGAAGACGGAAGTGCTGTCGTGGGCGGAGGGTCCGAAGAAATTCGACGTAGCCCTGAATGCCGGCAGCCCGCCTGACCTGTACTTCCACAGCGTGGATGGCACCTATGTCAACACTGGGCTTGCGCTTGATCTGGATCCGTACATGACGGACGACATCAAGAAGGATTACCTTCCGGGAACACTGGAGCTCGCCCAGATTGGCGGCAAACAATACGGCCTGCCGCTCTACCAGTTCCAATGGGGCTGGGGCGGAAACAAACGGATTCTGGAAGAAGCAGCCATTGACTGGGCTTCGATTCAGCAAAAAGGCTGGACTTGGTCTGAATTTGAAGCCGCTGCTGCCAAGCTGACCAAAACCTTGGGCGACGGTTCCACCCAATACCCGCTGGTGACAGACGGAACATCGCTGGATTTCATTGAAATGCTGTCCCGCAACAACAATATGCCTGATGTTCTGGATGAATCCGGTGCTTTTCAGTGGAATGATGAACGCATCCTTGACACACTGAGCTTTATTAAAGGCCTGCTGGACAAAGGCTACATGCCCAAAGAGACCGCAGCCATTGCTCCGGCCAAACGTTCCGATATGTTCTATGCCGGACAAGCCGCCATTATTTCCAAAGCCATCCCTTATTATGACGTAATGATTCAGAACCGGAACAAGGATATTGATGCAGGTACGATCACTGGCGAGAAAATTAATTTCGTGCTGCTGCCGGTTCCACATAATGATGCTGCTCCAGCCAAAACTACGATGGGCGCAGAAGGCTATATCGCCTTTAAACAGAAAAATGACAAAGGCGAGCAGCATGCCAAAAATACATTCCTCGTGTTGGATTATCTGAGCAGTGCTAAAGCCGGTAATTCCTCCAATGAGCTGGTGCTTCCATTTGTACGTCAATCGCAAGCCGATCTGTTTGCAGGCAAAGCGCTTGGAACTGAAGAGACGATCAAAGCTTCCGCCATCATGGCTAAGAACATTGCAATGCCTGTAACACTGAAGCTTGACACCGCTATTGCAGCTCAAATGAAGCAGTTCAAGGAGCAGGTTGTAACACCGAATATCCAAGCCCTGTATTCCGGGGAGAAATCACCTGAGGCTATCGCAAAAGAATTCAATAGTAAAGGAAGCCAAATGCTGAATAAGTAGTTTTCTAAGGGGGGCGCCCTGCACACTTGTTGAATTTGGCGCCCTCTCTTACAAGAGGAGGAGGAAAGGGATGACGACAATCGCGCCAAAGCGGACGCGCAGTTCCGCCGGCAGGCTATGGCGTGAATATGGATGGGCGTACCTGTTTATCCTGGCACCCGTTCTGCTGTTTCTGGTGTTTACACTATATCCGGTCGTATCTGCCTTGATCATGAGCTTCCAGCAGTACAACATTATGAACTCCACCTGGATCGGCTTCGACAACTATGAGAGGCTGTTTCAGGATTCAACCTTCTGGAAATCGATGTGGAATACCGTTATTTTTACGGTGTGCACGGTACCGGTTAATATTGTCATTACGTTTGTGCTGTCCTATTTAATCTACCAGATGAAGACCAAATGGCAGACCTTTTTCAAGGCTACATTATATCTGCCGGCAGTTGCGTCCGGTGTCACGATATCCATCGTCTGGCTGGCGATTTTTGATCCGACGAATGTCGGGCTTCTGAACCGGTTTCTGGAATGGTTTGGCCTTGATCCGGTGATCTGGCTTGGACAGTCCAAGACTGCACTCTTCTCGCTGATTCTGATGAACTGGCTCGGCTCGCACGGAGCGGGAATCATTCTGTATCTGGCGTCGATGGGCGGAGTTCCGAAATCACTCTATGAAGCGGCTGATATTGATCATGCCAGCGGCTGGACCAAATTCACACGGATTACCTGGCCTTTGCTGAAACCGACCACTCTATATCTGCTCGTAACGGGAGTGATTACTTCCTTCCAGGTCTTTATCTCGGTGTACATGATGACCCAGGGCGGGCCGAACTTTGCGACAACGACGATTGCTTATCTGATCTACCAGACGGCGTTCCAGTTTTATGAATTTGGCCTGGCTTCGGCGCAGTCGTTCGTGCTGGCGTTTCTGATTATCCTGGTCTCTGTCATTCAGTTTAAATATTTCTCGAGTGATGTCGAGTATTAGGATGGAAGGGGCGAACCTGTAATGAAAACTAGATCAAAGACCATCTTTCTATGGGTGGCGGTGGCTTGTCTTGTAGTGTGGAGTATAGTAACAGTTATTCCGCTTTACTGGATGATTGCCGGTTCCGTGCAGGACTCTGCTGCATCCGCCAGTTTCCGGCCAAGCATGCTGCCGGAGGCTTTCTCGCTCGCTCCATATGACCGTTTTTTTGCCAAAACAGCGGCCTGGCGCTGGCTATTCAACTCTTTGCTGATTTCATCGGTCCTTACCATTACCAATGTGTTTTTCGCTTCCCTTGCGGGATATGCTTTTGCTAAATTGAAATTTCCCGGAAGCAACGCGATTTTCTGGGTGCTGCTCAGCACGATGATGATCCCGGCACAGGTAACGTTGATTCCGCTCTATATTCTGATCGTCAACGTGTTTAATCTCGGTGACAGCTATACCGCGATTATTCTGCCGACGGCGATCACGGTTGGCAATATCTTTTTGATGAAGCAGTACATGTCCTCTCTTCCGACCTCGCTGATTCATGCGGCGCGGATCGATGCCTGCAGCGAGTTCGGCATCTTCTGGAAGGTTATTCTTCCGCTGGCAAAGCCCGGGCTTGCCGTACTCGCAATTTTCACCTTCGTCGCTTCCTGGAACGAATTTTTCTGGCCTTTCCTGATTACGAATTCGACGGAAATGCGGACGATCCAGGTCGGACTGGCTTCCTTTGTATTCGCAGAGTCTACGGATTTCGGAGCGATTATGGCAGGGGCGACAGTTGGTGCGCTGCCGATGCTGATTCTGTTCTTCTCGCTGCAGCGCTATTTCCTGCAGGGCATTACTATCGGTGCTGTAAAAGGCTAGGTTAATTGTTGATATTCTCAAAATTCACAGGGTTAGATATGAGGGGGAAGAGCAATGGCACGAGTTGAATTCCGCAATGTGCGCAAACAATTTGACGATCAGAACAAGCAGACCTTTACGGCGGTGGCGGGTTCCGATTTTGTTATTAATGATAAAGAATTTGTTGTGTTCGTCGGACCTTCAGGCTGCGGCAAAACCACCTCGCTGCGGATGATCGCAGGCCTGGAGCAGCAGACAAGCGGGGATATTATCATCGGCGAGCGTATCGTAAACAACCTTCATCCTAAAGACCGCGATATTGCGATGGTGTTCCAGGATTACGCGCTGTATCCGCATATGAGCATCCGTGAGAATCTGTCCTTTGGACTGAAGAACCTGAAGAAACCGAAGGATTATATTGAGAAAAAAGTTCAGGAAGCCGCGACCATTCTCGGACTCGAAGAGATGCTGGAGCGCAAGCCGCGCGAGCTGTCCGGAGGACAGCGCCAGCGCGTGGCCGTCGGCCGGGCGATTGTGCGTGATCCGCAGGTGTTCCTGTTCGATGAGCCGCTGTCCAATCTGGACGCGAAATTGCGGATTCAGATGCGTGTGGAGCTGGGCGAGCTTCATAAACGTCTCGGCGCTACAATTGTATATGTTACGCATGACCAGGTAGAAGCAATGACGCTTGGTGAGCGGATTGTTGTTATGAATAAAGGTGTTATTCAACAAGTGGCTTCCCCGACCGAGCTGTATGCCAATCCCAAAAATATGTTCGTAGCCGGATTCATCGGCTCTCCGGCGATGAACTTTATTGATGCCCGGATTGAACAGGGGCGTGTAGTTATTGATGGTGCGGAATTCCTGCTGTCAGAGGATGCGGCAGCCGGTCTGCAGGGCTATAACAACCGGGAGATTATTCTTGGCATCCGCCCGGAGCATATCTACGGTGATGACTTCGCACCGGGAGTTTCTACAGAACATCAAATGCAGGCGCATATTAAGGTAGTAGAGCATCTGGGTTCCGAGAATTTGGTCTATTTTAAAATCGGCAGCCGGACGGTAACCGCCAAGGTTCATCCGGAGACGAAAGCCTACAATAATCTCGATAAGCAGTTTATATTCGATCTCAGCAAAGCGCGTTATTTCGATCCGGCAACAGAAGAAAGAATTGTCTGGTAGAACAGCTGGCTATAAGGGTTGCAAGGTAGAAAGGGGAGACAAGCAATGCAGAAACTGAATCAAGTCTTGGTGAGTACAGGAGTGGAGTCATTCCGGGAGATTGTGCCGATTGCGCTGCTCAGTCTGGCCAGTTCGGCTATGCTGGTGCCGGTGGTCATCTTTGCGCCTGTAGCGTTGTCATTTATCCTGATTCCGCTTCTTTACATGCCGCTGTTTTTCGGCGTGTTCCATGCGTACCACCGGAGAACGGAAGGGAAGAAGCTGAGTGTCCGGGAGATGCTCAACGGTGCGCGCAAGGGTTTTGGGCAAGCAGTGGCGTTCGGTCTGCTATGCTCCTTGCTGGTGCTGATTTTATGGTCAACCTGGTGGTTCTATGGAGGCCGTGACGGGGCGGTAAGCTGGACGATTGCCATTTTTCAGACCTATTTTGTCGCTATGGCGCTTGTCTCCCAATTCTACACCCTGCAACTGGTGATTCAGCGCCGAATGGGCATCTTCAAGGCCATGGGGGAAAGCGTCAAGCTGTTCCTCCGTTATCCGGCTTATACCATCGGGGCCTTCTTCCAGGCGCTGGTTGTGGGGATCATGCTGACTGTGACCGTAGTAGGTTTCATGGCGCTGTTCAACGGCATGCTTGCCGTCTATCTGCATAAAGCTGCTTACAATGTACTTCATCCCGATGAGGATGATGAGCAGGAGGGTGTGCCTGAGACGAGTGAGCTCTATGCAGGCGGGAGATTGCTATGAACCGGAGGGAAATGCACAGCGGTTGTCCACAGTACTCTGTTATGCCGGAAGGGGGATTGTCATGCGCCTACAGGTAAGCTGCGGGGTGGATAGCTCCGCTGGCATCATTGCCGGAGGTGAATTGTTATGAGCCTACAGGTAAGCTGCGGGGTGGATAGCTCCGCTGGCATCATTGCCGGAGGTGAATTGTTATGAGTCTACAGGTGAGCTGCGGGGTGAATAGATCCGCTGGAGTCATTGCCGGAGGTGAATTGATGGGTCTACAGGTAAGCTGCGGGGTGGATAGATCTGCTGGTGTCATTGCCGGAGGTGAATTGTTATGAGTCTACAGGTGAGCTGCGGGGTGGACCGGCTGACCGCAGGTTTGTCCCATCCCCTGCTGGATGGGCAGCGGATCGGGCTGGTTACAAATCCTACCGGCATAACGGCGGACTTCCGCTCCAGTGTGGAGGTGTGCCGGAGTCTGGAATCTTCTAGACTTACGGCACTTTTTGCATGTGAACACGGAATATACGGCCAGCACCAAGCCGGTGTGAAGTTCACGGATGAGCTGGACGCGGGGCTGGGGATTCCGGTGTACAGCTTGTACGGGATGCATAAGAAGCCGGCGCCTGAGATGCTGGATGAGGTGGATACGCTTATTTTTGACATTCAGGATCTGGGCGTGCGGTTTTACACATATGTATCTACCTTACTTTATGTGATGGAGGCCTGCGCGGAAAACGGTAAAGGTCTGCTCGTACTCGACCGTCCTGCCCCGCTTGGCGGAACCGGCAGCGAAGGCGGGCTTTTGGAGGCTGGCTACGAATCCATGGTTGGCGCCTGGTCCATGCCGATCCGCACGGGGATGACCATCGGGGAATTGGCGCTTATGGCGAACGACAAGAGAGGGATTAACTGTGTTCTGGATGTCATCCCGCTGGAAGGCTGGAATCGTCAGCTGGAATTTATGGACACGGGTCTCCCGTGGATGATGCCCTCCCCTAATGTGCCGACGATCGACACGGTGAGAGTTTATGCTGGAACCTGTTTCTTTGAAGGAACGAATCTCTCAGAAGGGCGGGGAACCACACGCCCGTTTGAGTGGATTGGCGCACCATGGCTGGATGGGGCACTTCTTGCCGTAGCGATGAAGAAGCATCAGCTTCCGGGTGTGCACTTCCATCCTGTGTATGCAACACCAACCTTCTCCAAACATCAAGGAGTATTATGTGGCGGTGTGCGATTATTCGTGACTGAGCCGCAGGCTTATGAATCCGTACGTACCGGACTTACCATGCTGCATGAGGTGTGTTCACTCTATCCAGAGCAGTTTCAGTGGCTTGCTCCGCCGAAAGAAGGCGGGAGATACTTCATAGATTTATTGACCGGCGGGGAAGTGGTGCGCAGGCACATTGGCACAGCAGAGGGGCTGCGGGAAATCATTGGACAATGGCAGGATGAAAGCGAAAGATGGCTGATGTTGCGGAAGCCTTATCTTCTGTATGAATAGCTAAAATCTGATTTGGGGAAGGCAGGCGGTGGCAATGGATTGGCGTGAGGCAGCAGTACAAGAGAGCGGCCTTGATATGGTGGTCGCCGATATGAGTCTCAGTGACAAAATCGGGCAAATGCTGATGTGCGGTTTCGAAGGAACCGCTGTGCCGGACGACGGAATTCGAGAGCTTGTTGCAAAAGGCGGGATCGGCGGCGTTATTTACTTCGCCCGCAACGTAGAGACGCCTGAGCAGGTAGCCAGAATGACCGATGAGTTGCAGCAGGCTGCAGCGGAAGGCGGCAAGGCTCCTCTCTGGATCTCCATCGACCAGGAAGGCGGTATGGTCGCCCGCATTACTGAAGGCGTGGCGCTTATGCCCGGCGGAATGGCTATCGCAGCGGCCGGATCGGTAGAGGATGCCTATCAGGCGGCTTTGATCAGCGGGCGGGAACTGAGCGCCATGGGCATTAATTTGAATTATGCTCCTGTGCTGGACGTGAACAATAATGCGCGGAATCCGGTGATCGGCGTCCGTTCCTTCGGCGAATCGCCGGAGAAGGTAGCCGATTATGGCGCAGCGACGATCCGCGGATTTCAGGATGCAGGTGTCGCGGCTACGGCTAAACATTTTCCGGGCCACGGCGATACCGATGTGGATTCCCATCTGGATCTGCCAACCGTTAGACATGACCGGGCGCGCATGGACAGCGTAGAACTGGTTCCTTTCCGCAGAGCGATTGCCGAAGGTGTGGATGCCATGATGTCGGCGCATATCTACTTCCCGGCACTTGAGCAGGAGAAACTTCCGGTTACACTCTCGAAGGCAGTTCTGACCGGTCTGCTACGAGAAGAACTGGGCTTCGGCGGGATTATCATGACCGATTGCATGGAGATGAACGCCATCGCCGAGCACTACGGCACCGTTGAAGCTTCGGTGCTGGCCATTGAAGCCGGGGCTGATATCGTTCTGATCAGCCACCGCGCTGACCGTCAGCTGGCTGCAAGTGAGGCTATCCTTCACGCGGTCGCTGAAGGCAGAATCAGCGAAACCCGCATTGACGATTCTGTGCGGCGGCTGCTTGCTCTGAAGGTGAAGCGGGGTGTGATCGCAGCCGGACCTGCTGGCAGGGCCGGTGCGGCGGATTCCGATGCTGCGGATTCTTCGGCAGCGGGTTCAAGGGCCGCAAGTGCAGGGGGTGCTGGAGCTGTCAGTGCAGAGGGTACAAGTACTGAGGGTGCAGGAGGTGCGAGTGCTGTGAGTGCAGAAGGTACAAGTGCTGGGGGTTCCAAACTGTTGGAGATAGAAGACGAGCATGCTCTAAATCCCGCTGCGATGGATGTTGAATACGGACACGTGATCAGCTCTGCCGCAGCATATGCAGGTCTCAGCCTGCTGGAAGCTCCGCCGCATGTAGAAGTGGCGCGCCGTATCAGTGAAGCCAGCATCACCCTGGTCCGCAATCATTCCTCTGTGCTTCCCCTACAACGGAAGAAGACGCTAGCAGTTACGGCAGCGCCCGTAGTAGCCACTCTTGTGGATGAAGCTTTTGGCGAAACCGCCGGACTTGGTACGATGCTGAGTAAATATGGACTGGATTGCATTGACCGTGTCGTTCCGGCAGGTGATATTGCCAGCTATGCTGCGGACCTGCTGGAGGCAGCGCGGGTTGAGGACATTGAGCAGATCGTTGTAGGCACCTACAACGCGCAGTTTAATCCCGATCAATGCAGTTTGGTGGAATCCTTGCGGGCGCTTGGCAAGCCGCTTGCGGTTGTTGCCCTGCGCAATCCTTATGACCTGCTGGCAATGCCTAAGATAGAGACTTATGCCGCCGCATATGAAGGGCGACCGCTTGCGCTGGAAAGTGCAGTCAAGGCGCTGCTCGGGCAAATTCCGTTTCAGGGACGACTGCCGGTATCGCTCGGGGATAAATATCCGGCGGGCTGGGGCCTTAGCTTATGATTGGCCCGCTCTGGACTAAACAAAAGTCTGTCGTAGTCGGTTTAATGTCCGGCACTTCGCTGGATGGCATTGACGCAGCGATTGTCTCAATAGAAGGAAGCGGATTGGCTGCCAAGGCTGAACTGCTGCATTATTCCTCTGTGCCCTATGACGACGGGCTTCGGGAGCGGCTGAAGGAGCTGTGCACGATAGAACATTCATCGGTGGACCTGGTATGTGGCATGAACGTATATCTGGCGGAACGGTTTGCCGAGGCGGCCATAGAAGCGGTACGCAGTGCCGGAATGGAGCTTGATGAGATTGATCTCATCAGCTCCCACGGCCAGACCGTTTGGCATATCCCGGAAGCGGGAGCCGATGATCCGCTTCTCGTCCGTTCCACGCTCCAGCTTGGCGACTTGTCTGTGCTGGCCAAGGAAACAGGCCGGCTTGTGGTCGGGGATTTCCGCCCGGGTGACATGGCAGTTGGCGGGCAGGGAGCGCCGCTGGCACCTTATGGAGACCTGATTCTGTTCCGCCATCCGGAGAAAGGGCGTCTGCTGCAGAATATTGGAGGAATTGGAAATTGTACAGCACTTCCTGCCGCAGCGGGTCCGGAGGATGTGTTTGCCTTCGATACAGGCTCCGGAAACATGGTTATTGATCAGACTGTATATCTGCTGAGCGGCGGACAAATGTCTTATGATGACGGAGGATCGTGGGCTGCGCAGGGAACACCAGACGAAGTGCTGGTGGATCAAATGCTGCAGCATCCTTACTTTGCGCTGAAGCCGCCTAAGTCTACAGGCCGGGAAGTTTTCGGCAAAGCTTATGCCGAACAGTTTGTGAGCCTGGCCCGGGCACGCGGCTTGAACGATGCAGATATTGTAGCCACTGCTACCGCCTTTACCGCGCGGACGATAGCTGAAGGTTATGTGAGGTACGTATTCCCAGTATGCCAAATTGACGAGGTCATTGTCAGCGGCGGCGGTGCGCATAATGCTGCACTGCTGGCTATGCTTCAGCAACAGCTGCCGGAACAGGCTGTAATAACCTCAAGCGTGCTGGGTTTCAGCGACGACGCGAAGGAGGCGATTATTTTCGCCTTGCTGGGCAATGATTTCATGCACGGAGTCGCCAATAATCTTCCTTCGGCCACAGGAGCGTCCCGCCCGACAGTGATGGGCAAGCTGGCGTTTCCGTAGAGGGATTTGATTTTCACATGCGCAGTTAACTGTTGCTGCGTAAACGAAGGTAGTCGAGAAACTTAGGCGCCAGGTACGCAGACAGCGGGTGAAACGCAACCGGTAGTTTACGCCTGATAGGTGAATTCAACCAGTAGCAGCCGGTAGGTGAATTTAACCAGTGGATAAACGCAGCCGGTAGGTGGATCTAACCAGCAGATAACGGCAGTCGGTAAATAGGCAAATGCCCCGCTTGTTATCAGGCGGGGTTGTTTCTTTTATGCATGGAGCTTGAGGTGTTAAAGGAAGGAGGACAATGGGAAGAATTCAAGCGGAATCTGTATCTGCTGACGAAAGGCGCTATTGCTCACCCGCTTCGGACCCAGGAGTCCTAATTATTGGAGATCAGGCTGATTTTAGGCGCATCCGGACTGAGGAGATGTTATTTGTGCTAAAATCCCCGATTTAGGTTGAATTTCTTATAAATAACGTCCCTGGAGTCCGCGACTCCCCCGGATGTCTGGTAATTGACTAAATAGCGTCCCCTGAGTCCGCAGTAGCCGAGATGACACAGAACTGAACCACTAGTATTTTCGTTTGTGGTCGCTCAGCACCCAACGGACTTCATTCAGAGATATGGTAGTCCCCCAATGGGCATCGCTCGCCGTTCCAGACGTCTAACGAACCCCCGGGGGCTTCACAATTCTAGATGCCTAACGACCAGTCAGAAGGCATTGCGTTGCCGGACGCGCCAACGTCCAGCTGACATCGTGTTCCCGACATTCTAACTCCGAACTGCACTGAATTCTCAGACGCGCCTGCCTGCAGCGGGCTCCGCTCGCCTGAACGCAGAAACAGCCTCCCCGAAGGAAGGCTGTTTCTGAAAGGACGTCCCGGAAGGGATTCGAACCCCCGACCGTGCGCTTAGAAGGCGCATGCTCTATCCAACTGAGCTACCGGGACATAATAGATTGAGCGAAAAGCAAGCAAAAATTATGTTATCATACATAGACAACTTTTTCAACTTGTTTTTTTGAAACCTAGCCGGGATATGCTATAATCTACAATTGACTAAGGTTCGGAGAAAAGGAGGTGCCCTCATTAATCATTCGAATTCCCCTGCCAAAGAGAATGTCGTGCTGTTTCCGAAGACGCTGGATTACTATCAGATTCAGCTCACGGTGATGCTGGAGAGTGAACGTTATGGGGAAGCGATGGAACTGCTGCGCTTTTTGCTGCAATGCCAAGGTCAGGAAGAGCGGCACTACGAGGAATGGCAGTCGCTGCTTAGCTGGCTGGAGGCGGCCTTTCCGTACGCTGCCCAGGGCGGAGATGCGAAAGATGCCGCTCCCGGTGAAGAGCAGGATCTTAAGGAAGAGGACATGGCCCGCATACTGGCTAAATCGAAGCAGGAAGAGGATGCGGATTATCCTGATAAGTTATTGAAGCGTATCATGAACGAGCCGCTGTCAGAAGCGACGATCCTGGCACTGGAGCAGCTTTCTTATCTGGAGGGCGGACATGTCGACGAGACGCTGACAGACTGGCTGGAAAAGGCAACCGTTCATCCGCTGCTGCAATTCCGTACACTGCAGACCCTCCGGAGGCGCGGCGCACAGGGAACCATTAAGCTGATGCGCGGACAGGAAGCGTCGATTGTGGAGATTGAGACGGTACCCCTGCAAAATGAGGATTTCCCGCTGCAGGTAAGCCAAGTGATGGAACGGGTGGCTGAGCAGGCGGAGGTTCATGAGCCTACACTTTATTATTTTGCCCAAGAGCTTTGGGGACAATTTATCATGTCGATTTACGGTTCGGCCGAATATCGGGAATTGTTGGACGGAGAGGATGCGCTGCTCGATATTTGGGCGGGTGCGCTGCATCAAATGGTATCAGAAAGCCTGAACGGAACGCGGCAGGAGGAAGAAACACGCGGGATGTACGGGATAACGGGAGGCATGCGCTTTCAATTTGAAGGAGCCTATCGTTCTCTCAAAGGATTTGTAAAGAGTTCTCTACTTGATAAATAAAGCGATGTTGTATATAATATAATGGTTATTCTGTGCGTGAATTGCGTGATTATTTAAAGGTAAATATGTAACCTATTTTTGGAGGGAAAAGTATATTATGAAGGCAACTTGGGAAAAAATAGAGAAGAACCTTGGAGTTCTTGAAGTCGAAGTGGAAGCAGAACGCGTAGCTGCAGCACTCGACAAAGCTTTTAATAAAGTGGTTAAGAAAGCAAACGTACCTGGTTTCCGTAAAGGTAAAGTGCCTCGGCCGATCTTTGAATCCCGTTTTGGTGTAGAAAGCCTGTACCAGGATGCCATCGACATTCTTCTTCCTGAAGTTTACGGCGAAGCTGTTGAGCAAACCGATATTTTCCCGGTAGACCGTCCTGAAGTGGACATCGAGCAATTCGCTAAAGGTCAAGCATTTATTTTCAAAGCGAAGATCACTGTTAAACCTGAAGTGAAACTGGGCGAGTACAAAGGCCTGGAAGTTCCGGTTCAAAAAGCTGAAGTTACAGAAGAAGAACTGGATGCCGAACTGAAACGTCTGCAAGAACGTCATGCTGAACTGGTTGTTGTTGAAGATGAAGCGGCAGCTAATGGCGATATCACTGTAATCGACTTTGACGGTTCCGTAGATGGCGTGCAGTTCGAAGGCGGCCAAGCAGAACGTCATTCCCTGGAACTTGGAAGCAACTCCTTCATCCCAGGTTTTGAAGAGCAGGTTGTAGGCATGTCCACTGGTGATTTCAAGGATGTAGAAGTTACTTTCCCTGAGGCTTACCATGCAGAGAACCTTGCAGGTAAAGCTGCTGTATTCAAAGTGAAGCTGCATGAAATCAAACGCAAACAGCTTCCTGCCCTGGATGACGAGTTCGCCAAAGATGTAAGTGAATTCGACACACTGGAAGAATACAAAGCAGATCTGAAAGCACAGCTTGAATCCCGCAAACAGGAAGAGCTGAAAGGCGTTCGTGAAACTGCAGTAGTTGACAAAGCAGCAGCTAATGCTGAAGTGGAAATTCCTGAAGCAATGATCACCAGTGAAGTTCAAAACATGGTTCGCGATTTCGACAACCGTCTTCGCCAACAAGGCATGAACATGGATATGTTCCTCAGCTTCTCCGGCCAAACCCGTGAAGATCTTGAGAGCCAAATGAAAGACGATGCCGAAAAACGCGTCCGCAACAACCTGGTGCTTGAAGTGATCGCGAAGGAAGAGAAAATTGAAGTTTCCGAAGAAGAAGTGACCCAAGAGCTCGCTTCCATGGCTGAATCCTTCAAACGTTCTCCTGAAGAAATCCGCAGCATCCTTGCAGCTAACGGTTCCCTGAGCAGCTTGAACGAAGAAATTTCGCTGCGCAAGACCATTGAACTGCTCGTATCCAGCAGCGTAGAAGTTGAAGCAACTGAAGAAGCTGCTGAAGAAACAAGCGCTGAGTAATTTTTTCTGGAGTTATATTTTACCTAGAACGGCCAAGCAGTAGTACGGCCTCCATAGACAGTTGATAAGGCACGTAAGTTAGTTACGTGCCTTATTTTTATCGGGTGCTGGCGTTTCGAGGTACATAACCGAACAGAGGATTGGCAATGTGTCTGGAATTGCGCTATAATGGCAGGCACATGAGCAATGCGGATTTCCTCAGCAGTGAAAAAATGACATACCGCCTTGAACGTGTTAAAATATTTCTGAACGGAAAGACTAATCTGTATAGAGAAAAGAGGTTGGTGGCATGAGTCTGGTACCAATGGTTGTGGAATCCACAAGTCGGGGAGAACGGTCATACGATATCTATTCCAGATTGCTGAAGGATCGCATCATCTTCCTGAGCAATGCAATTGACGATGATGTCGCCAATCTGATTATTGCCCAGTTGTTGTTCCTGGCAGCAGATGACCCCGAAAAAGACATTCACCTGTACATCAATTCGCCTGGTGGTTCTGTGACAGCCGGCATGGGTATATATGATACGATGCAATACATCAAACCCGATGTTTCTACGATTTGCGTAGGAATGGCAGCTAGTATGGGATCGCTGTTGCTTACTGCCGGAGCTCCGGGTAAAAGATACGCGCTGACCAATAGTGAGGTCATGATTCATCAGCCGCTTGGCGGCGTTCAAGGGCAGGCATCCGATATCTGGATTCACACGGATTGGATACTCAAGACTAGACATAAGCTGAATCAAATATATGTGGATCGCACAGGTCAGCCCCTTGAAAAAATCGAACGGGATACGGACCGCGATAACTTCATGAGCGCGGAAGAAGCGAAGGAATATGGGCTTATTGACCAGGTACTCTCTTCACCGATCATATCTTAAAGGGGTGGTAAGATGTTTAAATTTAATGATGAAAAAGGGCAATTGAAATGTTCCTTTTGCGGCAAATCACAAGAGCAGGTTCGTAAGCTTGTAGCAGGACCTGGTGTTTATATATGTGACGAATGCATCGAGCTATGCACGGAAATCGTGGAGGAAGAGCTCGGCCATGAGGAAGAGCTGGACCTGAAGGATATCCCGAAACCAAAGGAAATCCGTGATATTCTTGATCAATACGTAATCGGCCAGGAGCAGGCGAAGAAATCGCTCTCCGTTGCTGTATATAATCACTACAAGCGTGTGAACAGCCAAAGCAAGATCGAAGACGTTGAACTGACGAAGAGCAATATTCTCCTGCTCGGTCCAACAGGTTCGGGTAAAACGCTGCTTGCGCAGACCATGGCGAAGATTATCAACGTTCCGTTTGCCATTGCAGATGCCACTTCTCTTACGGAAGCGGGCTATGTGGGTGAGGATGTTGAGAACATTTTGCTGAAGCTGATTCAGGCTGCAGATTATGATGTGGAAAAAGCCGAACGCGGTATTATCTATATTGATGAAATTGATAAAGTAGCACGCAAATCCGAGAATCCGTCCATCACACGCGACGTTTCCGGTGAAGGTGTACAGCAGGCCCTGCTGAAGATTCTGGAAGGCACTGTAGCTTCCGTACCACCGCAAGGCGGACGCAAACATCCTCACCAGGAGTTTATCCAAATCGACACGACGAACATCCTGTTCATCGTGGGCGGTGCTTTTGACGGTCTGGAGCAAATGATCAAACGCCGTATCGGCAAAAAAGTCATCGGCTTCAACGCTGCTGTTGAAGGTCAGAAGGACCTGAAGACAGGCGAATACCTGTCCATGGTATTGCCTGAAGACCTGCTCAAATTCGGTCTCATTCCTGAGTTTGTCGGCCGTCTGCCGGTAATCTCCACACTAGAGCCGCTTGATGAGAATACGCTGGTACGCATTCTGTCCGAGCCGAAAAACGCGCTCACCAAGCAGTATATCAAGCTGCTGGAAATGGACAATGTCGCGCTGAAATTTGAACCGCTGGCGCTTGAAGCCATCGCTAAGGAAGCCATCAAACGTAACACGGGTGCCCGTGGTCTGCGTGCAATCATAGAGAGTATTATGCTTGATGTGATGTATGAGGTTCCTTCGCGCGATGACATCAAGGACTGCGTGATTACGGAGCAGGTCGTTCAAGAGAAGGCGTTGCCTGAGCTGGGCATCAAGAAAGACAAGAAGAAGGAAGAAAGCGCCTAATTAAACAATACAATTCACAGACTCCACCTTTTTGCCGCTATCCCGCTTCACAAAGCGGGAGCGGTGGGGGTGGAGCTTTGATCGTTATGGGGGAGAAAACCATGTTCTTGAGACACCAGACCCGTCCTGTCAATGTTGGCGGAGTTATTATCGGGGGAAACAATGAGGTTGCTATTCAAAGCATGTGTACGACCAAAACCGCTGATGTGGAAGCTACGGTCGCTGAAATCCTGCGGCTGGAGGAAGCGGGCTGCCAGCTCGTGCGCGTAACTGTCAACAATGAAGAAGCGGCTGCTGCGATCAAGGAAATCAAGAAGCAGATTCATATTCCGCTTGTAGCGGATATTCATTTCAACTATAAGCTGGCATTGCTGGCTATTGAGAACGGTATCGACAAGGTCCGGATCAATCCCGGCAACATCGGCCGCCGCGACAAGGTGGAAGCTGTAGTCAAAGCCTGCAAAGAAAAAGGAATTCCGATCCGCATCGGCGTAAATGCCGGTTCACTGGAAAACCACTTGCTCGAGAAATACGGCTACCCTACTCCGGAAGCCATGGTCGAGAGCGCACTTTATCATATTGGAATTCTCGAGGAACTCGATTTCCATGACATTATCGTTTCCCTGAAGGCTTCGGATGTACCTATGGCTATCGAGGCTTACCGCAAGGCAGCAGAAGTCATTCCTTATCCGCTGCATCTGGGCATTACAGAATCGGGCACGTTGTTCGCAGGAACCGTGAAGAGCTCGGCAGGTATCGGGGCACTGCTCTCTATGGGCATCGGCAGCACCGTGCGGATCTCGCTCAGTGCCGATCCAGTTGAGGAAGTGAAGGTAGCGCGTGAACTGCTCAAGACTTTTGGTCTGATCTCCAATGCTGCCACCTTGATCTCGTGTCCGACCTGCGGACGCCTGGACATTGACCTCTTCTCCATCGCGAACGAAGTAGAGGAGTATATTTCCAAGCTGAAGGTGCCGATCAAAGTATCGGTGTTGGGCTGCGCCGTTAACGGCCCCGGAGAAGCCCGTGAAGCCGATATCGGCATCGCCGGTGCCCGTGGTGAGGGACTGCTGTTCCGTTACGGCAAAATGATCCGCAAGGTTCCTGAGGCAGAGCTTGTCTCCGAACTGAAGAAGGAAATCGACATCATCGTCGCCCACTTTGAAGCAACGGGTGAAATCCCCGGCCGCAAGCATGCCGGACTGGCTCCTGCAATAGGCGTGGGTAATCCGGAAGAATAGTAGAACTTATTCTAAAAAATTCTAAGCCGATAGCAATTGAAGGAAATTGCAACTGTTTGACCAGTTGAACAAGCTTCCTTTTTTATCCATGCTTCATCCAGCTGCTGATTGAAACTCGTTGCTCTGAAGTTTGGCTATACTACAATTGCACTAATTGAAATTAACTAAGGGGAAATACTCCCGATAATTTGTTATTATTCAGGAGAATGAAGAGTATAGAGGGAATTCCTCCCTTTAATACAATCATCTTAGGACGAATCGGAGATTTAGAAATAATTAAAGGGTAGTATTCCCTTTATTGCTCGAGAAACAAGCATTCTGGATATAATAGCGGGCGTATTTCCCTCTAAGTATAGATAGTTGTTCCTAATTTTTTTATAGTATGAAGCAAGGTGACGTAGAACGTCCCATTGCACCACGGGTGATCCGGCGGTGAAATGGGGCGTTTTTTATTTTATATAACCAAAGGGGGATTAGCGGATATGTATCACAAGCCGAATATTGAAGAGTTTATTCAGCATCATCTAGATTCTAGGAGCGGAGAGCGAAGGGGGAGGCTGGAGAGGGGGCACCGGCATGCCGAAGCATTATTTCTGCAAAATGTATGGTGGCCGCTGCGTGGTGACTTCTGCGATCTTCATCCGGAATATGAAGTCATGGACTGGCGCGGCCGTTCCTATTTTGCTGATTTTGCATTTTTGCCGGGAACGATTAAACTCCTGTTGGAGATCAAAGGTTATGCTGCACATGTAAAGGATATGGACAGACAGAAATATAGCAATGAGTTGAACCGCGAAACGTTTCTGTGTGCAATGGGTTACCAAGTCATCTCCTTTGCCTACGATGATGTGGAGCAGCGTCCTGAATTATGTGTTACCTTACTGCGCATGGTGTTGAGCAGATATATAGCACCAGCTGTTCCAGTGGAGAAGTTACTGCTGGTTGAGAGAGAAATTATCCGTTTTGTAATCCGTCAGGCCGGAGCCGTACGACCGCAGGATGTAGCTGAATGTTTCTCACTCGATCCTAAAACAGCCCAGCACATGTTATATAAGTTAAGTGAAAAAGGTTGGCTGACGCCTGCAAAACGTGGCGATGGTGTCCGAAAGGTAAGGTATGAGCTGGCGCGCAATGTTCTTAGTTACTGGGAATAGTAGAGTGAGTGCAGCGACTAAGTGGTGTATCGAACATGAGAAATAGGATGGGAGGATTTTAGTAAGCGAAGAACAGTTAAATTCACGGGATAGCGGGAAATGTACCTATAAATTTGCTGTGATATGCTCGTGCTTACAAGTTGCGGGGAATTTGCCCGCTAACTTTTAATGGAGAAGCTGATTTTACAATAATCTTTAAAAATATAGGGAGGATATCCCTCTATTTTAGCTATATAGATTAAATATCTTGAAATAGAGGGAGTATTTCCCTTTGGGGAAAAGTCTGTTCAAAATTTTTTGTGAGGCTGCTCAATGTATGGCCCGCAGCAGCAACATTTAGAAGGGCATATCAATGGCTGGTGACCGCAGCTACGCGAGGAAGTCGCATCAACGTACTATCGGCTTATCGTTACAGCTCCGTTTAGTGGTGCGTATCAACGACTAGTGGCAAGCAGCTACACCAAGACGTCGCATCAACGTACTATCGCCCAGTTACAGCTATGTTTAGTGGTGCACATCAACGACTAGTGGCCGCAGCAACGCCAAGACGTCCGCATCAACGCACTTTCGCCCACAGCTACAGCTACGTTTAGTGGTGCATATCAACGACTAGTGGCCGCAGCTACACCAAGACATCATATCATCCCGCAATAGCAACGCAAGACATCCTTATCAACGGTCTAGCGCTCGTAGCTAGAACTAAATAGATGTCAGAAACTACGCTCTATCACCCTCAACAACGACATATCATCCGGTCTCTCCTGCCCCTACGTGCAGCATTAGCACGAAGGCGACCCGCGCCTGACCCTCATTACGATTGCCCAACTCCTTGCCGATCTTGTCCGCCCATCCCCTTTCCTACATTACCCCCGTATTCATCCTGTAACATTCAGCTATAAAAATTCAGATAACCATCCCGTCAATCTGGCCTTCGGTCAAAGTCCTGAATTATTATCCAAAATTTAGTTAATCTTTCATAAATACTGTCCCCACTGCGTTTACGAATGAACGAAACGGCTATACTACCTAGTAGTAGCCAACGGTATAGACCAGGTAGACTGAATGAAATGGGAGGATGACCTATGGAATTAAGCTCATTGAGCATATTGCTGATGATCGTGCAGCTCTTTTTCGCGCTGGTTATCGGCGTTTATTTTTGGAATTTGCTGCGGGGACAAAAGACCAATAAGACGGCGGTGGATCGTGAGTCGCGCAAGGAGCTGGATAAGCTGCGGAAGATGCGGATGATTTCTTTAACCAAACCGCTCTCGGAAAAGACGCGTCCGGCCTCCATTGGCGATATCGTCGGGCAAAAGGATGGGCTGCGCGCCCTGAAGGCGGCGCTGTGCAGCGCCAATCCGCAGCATGTCATCATTTACGGACCTCCGGGAGTCGGCAAGACTGCTGCTGCCCGTGTTGTCATGGAGGAAGCGAAAAAGAATGTGCTGTCCCCCTTTAAAAGTGATGCCAAATTTACAGAAATTGATGCGACAACAGCCCGTTTTGATGAACGGGGAATTGCCGATCCGCTAATTGGCTCAGTGCATGATCCGATCTACCAAGGGGCCGGTGCAATGGGAGTGGCAGGCGTGCCCCAGCCGAAGCCGGGTGCTGTGACCAAGGCGCATGGCGGGATTCTTTTTCTGGATGAAATCGGTGAGCTTCACCCCATTCAGATGAACAAGCTGCTAAAAGTTCTTGAAGACCGCAAAGTGCTGCTGGAAAGCGCCTATTACAATTCCGAGGACAGCAACACACCTGCGTATATCCATGATATTTTTCAAAATGGTCTGCCAGCCGATTTCCGTCTCGTCGGAGCAACCACGCGTTCTCCTGATGAAATTTCACCAGCGCTGCGTTCACGCTGCATGGAAATCTATTTCCGTCCTTTGCTGCCTGATGAGATCGCCGTGATCGGGCGTGATGCGATTCAGAAAATTGGTCTGAAGCCGAGCCCGGAAGCCGTGACTGTGGTGCAGCAATATGCCACTAATGGCCGGGAAGCCGTCAATATGATCCAACTCGCCGCAGGGCAGGCTTTGACCGAACAACGTGACACTCTAACAGCAGCAGATGTGGAATGGGTGGCTGGCAGCAGTCAGTTGCCGCTGCGGACGGAACGTAAGATTCCATCATCGCCTCAGATAGGGCTGGTCAACGGCCTGGCGGTGTATGGACCTGGTATGGGTACTTTGCTGGAGATTGAAGTTTCGGCTGCACCTGCCAGCGGTCAGGGACGGCTAAACGTTACCGGTGTGGTCGATGAAGAAGAGATTGGCGGGGGATCGCGCACGATCCGTCGCAAGAGTATGGCCAAAGGATCTGTAGAGAACGTGCTGACGGTCCTGCGCACGATGAATTTGGAGCCGGACCGTTACGATCTGCATGTAAACTTTCCCGGTGGTACGCCGATTGACGGTCCATCCGCTGGAGTAGCAATGGCTGTTGCCATCGTCTCTGCAATCCGCCGTCTGCCGGTTGACAACACTGTTGCCATCACCGGAGAGATCGGGATTCACGGACGTGTTAAGCCAGTCGGCGGCGTAATCGCCAAGGTAGAGGCAGCTTTTCAGGCTGGAGCAACTACTGTGCTGATTCCGAAAGAAAACTGGCAATCCTTATTCGCCGACCTCGCCCCCCTGCGGGTCATTCCGGTGGAGACGGTGGAAGAGGTATTCCGTCACCTATTTGGGGCAGAGACCGCGGATGTAAGGCTGCCTGCAGTCTCCGGCGAAACGTTCTCTGCGTCACCTTCGCTCTTTAAGGCTGACGCTGCAGGGGATATGCAAAATTAGATTTTTGATTACAAATCTGCGATACTATAAACACTGTAATTTGAAAGTGGGTATTGTAATGAAAACTGTTGTGCTTATCGCATGGGCCATTCTGTTGCTTGTATTCACTTGTGCTTCTGACTCCAGCTTTTGGGTGAATGGCACCGTTCCATCTTTCCGTTGGCTGGGTTCAGCCGATTTCCACGAACTGACGACGCTGGATTTGAAGTATACCTCCGGGTATATCATCAGAAAGATAGGACATTTCTCAGGATTTGCTGTGCTGGCAGTCCTGTTCTATAGACGCAGTAAGAGCACCGTCCTGAGCATTCTTGTATCCATTGCTTTTGCCCTGCTGACAGAGCTGCTCCAATTATACTTTGGACGTGACGGCAGATTGTATGACGTAGCTATTGATTCTGCCGGTGTTTTGTTAGGGGTGATGGTTGTGCAGATAGTGAACAGAATTAAGTTTGATCGCAATTTAAGCAATGCGAATTAGATGTTACAATGCTACAAAAGAGCGGGGCTGTCCTAAGAGCCAAGAAGGGGCTGCTTAGAACAATCATTTCTTCAAATTATTAGGTCAGCCAGTAACTTCTGGGTGGCCTATTTTTTAGGTGTTTTAAGATGGCGGTAGCCGGGAGAACGTAGGCCTTTTTTTTGGGGGGGGCGCGCCCCCGTCACAATAACTGTTCTCCCACTGCCTCCAATGCTCATGTTGGAGCTGTAGAGACAATGGCTCCCCGCGTTATAAGCGAAGCTATGGGTTTGGAACCATCGCAGTACCGGTGAGTTCGTGATAAGGAGGAACTGGTAATTGGCTTTGATGTAGCGAAAGGAAGGGGGCATCCAAGTGTTTCTAGCGCGAAACGAAGCTTAGGGCAAAACAGAAACCATCGTACACCCGATAAGAGAGATTTAGACGTCTTGGCAGCGTCATTCAAGAGCTTCGTGAACGACCCAGAGAAGAAACGGTTTTTATTCTGGATATTGTTTTTTATAGTGCATGGGGAATGTTGAGCGTAAGCGGCTATGCAAGAACTCATGAATACATTTCTGAGACACCTTTTGGGTATGAGGATATTAAATTATTAACCATCTGTGATAAAATGGAACTTGTTATTAATTCGCATACAATGAGGGGTATGGTAATGAAGCAGATTATTAAACGGTATATTAAAAGTAATCCAAAATGTATTTATTTGTTGACATGGTTATATAATAATGTAATCGGTAGAAATAGAATAATGGTTTCTAATAAAAATAATACATTTATTGGAGCTGTCTTAATAAGTAAAACAAAATTTAAAATTAAAGGTCGAAATAATAAAATCATTATTAAAGATTTTTCAAAACTAACAAATTGCATCATCTATATCAGCGGCAGTAATAACACTATTCAAATTGACGGAAATGTATTATTAAATAAGACTGAATTACACATTGAAGACGATAATAACGAAATTGTAATCGGAGAAGGCACATCAATTACTGGTCTCACAAATTTATCCGCTATAGAAGGTACGTCAATAAAAATAGGAAAAAATTGCTTATTTTCCAGTGATATTTACTTTTCTACAGGCGATAGCCATTCCATCACTACTCTAGATCAAACAAGGCTGAACAAATCTGAAAATATTATTATTGGAGACCATGTGTGGGTAGGAACTAGAGTGGTCGGTTTAAAAGGAGTATCAATACCTAACAACTGTGTAGTGGGTTCCAGCTCTTTATTAAATAAGAAGTTCATTGAAGAAAATGTTGTACTAGCTGGAAATCCTGCTCAGATAATAAAAAGAGAAATCAATTGGTTAGTGGAACGAATTTAATAATTTGCGTTGGATCGGAACTATCCACTGCTTGTTGTTGGCATTTACGCTGTGGAACTGAAGTAATATATTTCCAGATACTAAGAAGTAGGAGCATACTTTTCACGAATGATTATCAGAGTGTACTGATAATCACTGGGGGGGTATTATAATGAGTTCTATCGGTTGCTTGCAAGAAGGGGATCGAGATTTCGACCTGGGTGAATCGGAAAATGAAAGAATTCATCGAAGAAGAGAAGATAATTGAGGAGTTTTGGAAGAAGCGCTCATATTGGGTGCTTCTTTTGTTTTATAAATATTAAATTGGAGGTAATCATCAACAAGGCTGAGAATATCCATTCGTAGCTAGCCTACTTTAAAAATATATGATGAGGAGTTGAACATAAGTTCGTGCCATACGTTCGATTATAGGTTTTTCCTTCGGGAAGAATTCAAGGACGAGCTTATTGCTCAGTAATGTTTATCCGCCCTTTATAAGTGCCGTTAAATGCTGATGTATCAATAGTTATAGAGTGTTCAGAGTGAGGAATGCTGCTGACAACAATTGAAAAAGCTTCCGCTTTTTTTGCGAATTTCTATTGTGGCTAGTGATATTAGCCCTTCGCTAGAGTTAACGAACTTTATATACCCTTGTCTCCCCCTGGCTCTGTCATATTTCCCACGTGTATACTCCACAAGGGACCCGCAAATACTAAAAACTCCGTCATTCAGATATCAATATGGTTGTTAATCATAACGGTCTCGATTAATCTGCATAAACCCCACACCAACCTTCAATTATCATTTACAGATAAGGAGCGTATGTATGGCCTGGCAGCCTGTTGGTGTTTTGATGCCGCTTTTGTTAGAATGAATGCATATGACACTACTTGAGAACCATGGGAGGTGCGAAAGCGATGATACCAAACAAAACAAAAGGTCGTCGTTTTCCTTTATTGCCCCTTAGAGGTCTTCTTGTGTACCCCAGTATGGTTCTTCATTTGGATGTGGGCCGCGAGAAGTCCGTTCGGGCGCTGGAAAAAGCTATGGTTGAAGATAACCTGATTCTCCTCTGTTCACAGTCGGAAGTGAATATTGAGGAGCCGGGACAAGAAGATATTTTTCGGGTTGGTACCGTTGCGAACGTGCGGCAAATGCTGAAGCTTCCTAACGGTACGATTCGTGTGCTGGTGGAAGGTGTGGAGCGGGCCGAAATTATTCATTATATGGATAATGAGGAGTTTTACGAGGTGATGGCGCGCGAGCTGCCAGAGCAGGAGGATGTAGATCAGGAGAGTGACGCTCTAATGCGCACCGTACTGAGCCAATTCGAACACTACATCACTTTGTCCAAAAAAGTCACTCCAGAAACGCTTGCTGCTGTCTCTGATATTGAAGAGCCAGGAAGACTCGCCGATGTTATCACGAGCCATTTGGCACTGAAGATTAAGGATAAGCAGGAGATTCTGGAGACCATTGATGTCAGCAAACGCCTGGAGAAGCTACTCGATATCCTTAACAATGAGCGTGAAGTGCTTGAACTTGAGCGCAAAATCAACCAGCGTGTGAAGAAACAGATGGAGAAAACCCAGAAGGAATATTATCTGCGTGAACAGATGAAAGCGATCCAGAAGGAGCTCGGTGAAAAAGAAGGCCGGGCCGGTGAAGCGGATGAGCTGCGCAGCCTGATGGAAGAAAAGAATCTGCCGGAACGTGTGCAGGAGAAGATCGAGAAGGAAATCGACCGCTTGGAAAAAATGCCGGCTAGCTCGGCGGAAGGCAGCGTCATCCGCAACTATGTAGATTGGCTGCTGAGTCTGCCTTGGAGCGAGTCGACAGAGGATGATTTGGATATTCTGAAGGCGGAGCAGGTGCTGGATGCGGATCATTACGGTCTGGAGAAGCCGAAGGAACGGGTGCTGGAATATCTGGCCGTCCAAAAGCTGGTCAAGAAGCTGAAGGGCCCGATTCTCTGTCTGGTAGGACCTCCGGGTGTCGGCAAAACTTCGTTAGCTCGTTCGATTGCCCGTTCACTGAACCGCAAGTTCGTGCGCATTTCTCTGGGCGGCGTGCGGGATGAAGCTGAGATTCGCGGCCACCGCCGCACCTATGTCGGTGCAATGCCGGGCCGGATCATTCAGGGGATGAAGACAGCGGGCAGTGTTAACCCGGTCTTTCTCCTCGACGAAATCGACAAGATGGCGGCGGACTTCCGCGGTGACCCTTCGGCGGCACTGCTGGAGGTGCTTGATCCGGAGCAAAACAATACATTCAGCGATCACTTCGTCGAGTTGCCGTTCGACCTGTCGAATGTTATGTTCGTGACAACTGCGAATGCTGTGCATAATATTCCACGTCCACTGCTTGACCGGATGGAGATGCTCTTCATTCCCGGTTACACAGAACTGGAGAAACTGCAAATTGCCAGCCGTTATTTGCTGCCGAAGCAGCGTAAGAACCATGGCTTGGAGGATGAGCAGCTGTCCATTGAAGACGACACCCTGCTGAAGATCGTCCGCGAATACACCCGGGAATCCGGGGTGCGTAATCTGGAGCAGCAGATCGCGGCACTATGTCGCAAAGCAGCAAAGCAGATTGTATCCGATGAGAAGAAACAAGTCAGTATCCTGCCGGGTGAGGTCAAGGACTATCTCGGTGTATCGAAGTACCGTTACGGTATGGCCGAGTTGGAGGATCAGATTGGCACTGTAACCGGGCTGGCATGGACCGAGGTTGGCGGCGACACGCTGCTGATCGAAGTGACGGTTGTTCAGGGCACTGGCAAGCTGACGCTTACGGGACAGTTGGGTGATGTGATGAAGGAGTCGGCACAGGCTGCTTTCAGCTATACCCGTTCAAAGGCGGAGGAGCTGGGACTGGCACCGGATTTTCATGAGAAAAATGATATTCACATTCACATCCCTGAAGGTGCAATACCGAAGGATGGCCCCTCTGCAGGGATCACCATTGCTACTGCGTTGATCTCCGCACTGACCAAACGATATGTATCTAAAGACGTGGCAATGACGGGTGAGATTACGCTGCGCGGGCGTGTCCTGCCGATTGGCGGGCTCAAGGAGAAATCGCTGGCTGCCCACCGTGCCGGTTACAAAAAAATCCTTCTTCCGAAGGACAATGAGCGCGACCTCAAGGATATCCCGGAGAGCGTACGCAACGATGTGGAGTTTGTGCCTGTATCCCATATGGATCAGGTGCTGCAGCATGCGCTTGTTGAACATCATACAGAAATTAGCAGTGAAGCGCCGAGTAGTGTGCATTAGAAAGGAAGTCCTATGAAAGTTAACAATGCCGAATTTATCATCAGCGCCGTAGGCCCTGATCAATACCCAGTTGACGCCTTGCCGGAGATTGCTCTGGCAGGGCGCTCCAACGTAGGGAAGTCCTCCCTGATCAACCGGATGATTAACCGCAAAAATCTGGCCCGTACCAGCTCCACACCGGGCAAGACACAGCATATGAACTATTACCGTGTCAACGAAGATATGTATTTTGTTGACTTCCCGGGCTACGGGTATGCCAAAGTTTCCAAAACCCAACGTGCCTCATGGGGGAAAATGGTCGAAAAGTATATGGCTGAGCGGGATACGCTAAGGCTTATTCTGCTTATAGTGGATTTGCGCCACCCACCAACCAGTAATGACAAAATGATGTTTGATTGGCTGAAGCATTATGATCTGCCACTCTGCGTAGTGGCAACCAAAGCGGACAAGATTCCCAAGACCCGCTGGCCAAAACATATCAAAATTATGAAACAGGAGCTCGGCGTATTGCCGGGTGATAATTTCATCTCCTTTTCCTCGGAGCTGGGCCTCGGCAAAGATGAACTGTGGGAACTGATTGAGAGATACTGCCTTCCTTCTGAAGAAGAGCTAGCGGATGAGCAGGAAAGCCAGGAACCCGGAGAAGCATCTCAGTCTCAGTCTGAGGATACCTCTGAAGAAAAAGTTGGTCCTGATCTATAGAAAATATGCGTATATCATAGGATCAATGCGAATTCTTCACCTATCCTCCCATTCCCACGCTATAAGAGGGAGCAATGGTCTTTAGCCTGCTCTAGCATGAGAGGAACCCGCCGCTCTACGTTGTATAATCAATCTAATGATTGCTATAAGAATAGAGGGATGGTTATGGCTCAGCGATTGGCGACGGAATATGTAAATACTACTTTGCAAATGACAGAATTTCAGATGAACCAGTTTCTGCTCACAGCCGATACCTGCTTTATCAGCCACCGTGTTAAGGTCCTCGGAGGTGGAGAACAGGAGATTGTACTGGAGGAAAACGGGGGAGAAGCGATTCGCCTCAATGTGGAACGCCGGGGGCATCTCTATATCTGCACGTTTTCCTGCCGGGTGGTGAACCCTCATCTGAATAATGCAGTCCGCAAGCTTTTCGTCACTTATAAGGGGTCTGGTTCAGTGAATAGGATTTATCAAGGAATCACAATGGAGTATTATTATGAAAGTGGATCGGTCCGCCGGATTTCAGAGCTTACTGCTAATGGCAGCAAGCTGATCTATCAACATAAACAGTCCTTATTGGAGATGATGACTCTCTTTAAGTCTGACGTTATAGAACGCGAGATTGCAGTGCTGCGCCTCGAAATTGATAGTTTATTAGATTGCAGATTTACCGTCCAGAGCGATAAAATGATAGGTGAAATCGACGGTAAACTTGCAGCGATAAACCAACGTTTGATAGAATTGGAATTATAGGAATAAATTACACATTGATTCTAGCGATTATTCCCCAGTGAGATGGTTGTGTTTTTGCGAAAATTCTATACAATAAAGCTAGAAAAGGAAGAATAAAAAGTATATGATAGATATCCATAACCACATTTTACCTTTTATGGATGATGGAGCTGCAGACTGGGAAGCGGCTCTCACCATGGCACAGGACGCCCAGAAGGACGGCATTTCTACGGCAATAGCTACACCTCACCATGCCAATGGAGTATATATGAATCCCGCTCCAAATATTGGACAAGCTGTGCAGCTTCTGAATGAGAGACTTCAGCAAGCTGGTATTAACCTGCTTGTACTGCCCGGTCAGGAGATCCGCATATACGGGGATCTTCTGATTGATTTGGAACAAGGCCAGTTGCTGACGCTTGCGGGATCAAAGTATATATTGCTAGAAATGCCTTCTTCTCGGGTACCACGCAGCATGGAGGAAACTTGCCATGAGCTTATGATTCAAGGTTTTGTCCCAGTCATTGCCCATCCGGAGCGCAACGCTGAAATTGCTGAAGATCCCAGCAAATTAGAAAGATTAATAGAGCTGGGAGCACTAGGGCAAGTCACAGCACAGAGTATTGCCGGAGTCTTTGGAAGCAAACTGCAGAAGCTCTCACTCGACCTGTGTCGAAGAAACGCTGTTCATGTGATCGCTTCCGATGCACATGACAGCCGTCATCGGCCTTTTGGTCTCAGTGAAGCTTACAACGTTGTGGAGAAAGAACTGGGGGCAGTCGTTTCTGACTGTTTTCGCCACAATTCACAGAAAATTATCGCCAACGAGGAGCTAGTTCGAGTGCTTTATACGGGTTCCCGCAAAAAAAGTCAAAAAATCTTCGGATTATTTTCTCGTAAAGCGTGACCAATCTCTCGAATAGTGGTAGAATGGGTAATACTGGGTTATTGTTACATTTTATTTGAATAGAGTCGGCTTAGTATGACCTATTCTAACAGCAACAGCAGTAACAGATTCAACACTACATACAAAGAGGTGGATGAAAAGTGACTTTGAAGAAAAAATTAGCAGTATCAACACTAGCAGTAAGTATGGCAGCAGCATCTGTAGCAGGCTTCCCTTTCAGCAGCCAAGGTTTGGCTAAACATTTGGGTGGCGTTGCATCTGCGGCAACTAGCAATGACGCGATTGTTACAGCTTTGAAGGGACGTGCAGCTGTATTGTACGGAACTTTGGCAGAAGCGGACAAACAAATCCTGCGTGATTTCCGTGGAGAGCTTCAGGGCTTGACTCAAGCACAATTGGAAGCGGATTTTGCTCCAGTGACAGATAAGTTGACTTTCCTGACACAGGCAGACAAATCTCTGCTACACAAACTTTATGTGGAGATCGTTACATCTGTATATACTCCTGATTATTCAGCAGTAACTGACATTCAGAAGTCTGAAAACTACCAGGCTTACAAAGACTTGGTGAAGAAGATTGCTGGAGAAATTGGCCTGCCTAACCTAACTGTTGATGAAGTGTACTCTTCCATCTTTGGTACAAGCGGTGTTGAACAAACACTGATCCCTCTCTTCAAGGGACAAAGTGAAGCTGTGATTCTTGCAGCGCTGCAAGACGAGAATAGTACTCTTTTCAAACAAGCCAAAGAAGCTACTCTTAAAGTTGCAGTGGGTTCCTCTACTGTTAATGGTGTGCTTAACGGACTCAATAAGTTCGGAGTAACCAGAGTTGAACTTGCGGCAGTGAAGAATAACCTGCAAAACGAAGCATCCGTTACTAAAGAAAAAGCTGCGGCATTGGTGCTTGCAAGAGCATATTACAATGCATACCTCCAAGCTGGTGGTGGTAACAATGGCGGTAATAACGGTGGCGGTACTGGTGGCGGTACTGGTACAGTAGTGACTAATCCTACTGCTACACCAGGCATCTATGATGTATCTAAGCTTGTAAGCATCGTTGGTGATGTGGCTACATTGAATCTGGTTGACGCCGATGTGCTCAAAGCATTTGATGCCCTTCTGGCTGCAAACCCTGGGAAAACCGGCCTTACCCTCACATTGAACCTCGGAACAGTAAATGCTAAGACTGTAAAAGTTCCATTGTCCAAAGTGATTATTGAAGCTGCTAAAGCTAAAGGTATCGCAAACATTGCTATTACTTTTAACGGATTGACTGTAACTATTCCAGTAGCACAATTCAGTGATGCTGTTACTTTGACTACTACAACAGGTGAGGATGCTACGGTAACTTCGATTTCCAAATTGAAATTGGCTTCTAAAGTATATGACTTCGGTTTGACAGTTGGTGGCGTGGCTACAACAACATTTAAACAACCATTGACTATCAAACTGCCGCTTAAGGATACTACAGGTCTTGATAAAGAACTGTTGTCTGTAGCGAAAGTTGTATACAGTGATCTGCAATTCCAAGGCGGCGTGCTAGATGGCGAACATATCGTTGAACCACGTGATACATTCTCTTCCTATGCTGTACTTGAGAATAAAGTAAGCTTCAGTGATATTGCTAAAGTTCAAGCTTGGGCTGGAAGACAAATTCAAGTCGTAGCTGCTAAGGGCGCGATTGAAGGTATCGGAAATGGTAAATTTGCTCCTAAGAACAATGTTACCCGTGCGGAATTCGCTAAGATGCTGGTTCGTGCTTTGAACTTGGAAAACAGCACAGCAACTGAAAACTTCAGCGATGTGAGTTCTACTGCTTGGTACGCTCCTTATGTAGCTGTTGCTGCAGAGAAGGGTATTATCCAAGGCCGTACTTCAACTACATTCGATCCAACTGCAACGATTACACGCGCTGAGATGGCTACATTGATCTCCCGTGCATTGAAATTGACTAACCCAGATGCAAAGACAGATGCTTCGGCTCTGAACAAATTCACTGATGCTGCTAAGATCAATGCTACGCTGAAAGATGGAGTAGCCTTCGCTGCCAGCAACAACTTGGTAATCGGTAATGCTGGTAAGTTCAACCCTACGAACACAGCTAGCCGTGCAGAAGCTGCAGTAATTATCTATCGTACTATTAACTTCAAGTAAGCAATAAGCAAGTGGAGAGCCTCCTCTCGTTTACGTGAGAGGGGGCACTTTTTTAGCGTGGATTGAAATATTACAGAAACAGCTTGGAGGGAAATTCACTTGTCAGCACAAGAATTGGATCTTCGCGATTATTTTCAAATCGTCAGGAAAAGAGTTTGGTTAATTGTTAGTATTGTAGTAGTGGCATGTATTCTTGCCGGAATTTATAGTTTGTATATCAAGAATCCCGTATATGAAGCTTCCACGAAGATCATTGTGAATCAGACACCTACACAATCTACGGTAGGTCAGCTTGATCTTAACCAAATCAATACGAATATACAACTGATTAATACGTACAAGGAAATTATTAGGACACCGGCGATTCTTGAAGTCGTAGCCAAGAACTATCCGCAATTTAATATCACTGCGGAGGAGTTGTTGAAGAAAGTAAACGTGAGTTCCGTAAATAATACGCAGGTGATGACACTTGTCGTTCGAGATAATTCATACCAGAGAGCCGCAGAAATTGTGAATGCCATTTCACTTGTGTTTAAGCAAGAAATTCCTTCGCTGTTCAATGTGCAGAACGTATCCATTCTAAATGAAGCCAAGACCGCACCACCTGTTGCGCCGGGGCCGGTTGAACCCAATGTTGTGCTGAACATTGCTATAGCTTTTATTGTTGCCTTGATGATAGGACTTGGGATTGCCTTCCTGCTGGATTATTTGGATGATACGCTAAAGACTGAAGATGATATTGCGAAATACCTCGGTCTGCCAACAATTGCTATGATTACAAGAGTGGGACAAGAAGAGGGCAAAGGGACCGAAACACAAGCCCAGTTATTATCTAGAAAAACGGGGGAACTCGAACATGTCACAGCAACCAAATAACCAACAACGCCATCTGATTACCGTGACAAACCCTCGTTCACCTATTTCTGAAGCTTTTCGTGCGCTTCGTACCAATATTGATTTTTCTTCCGTGGATGAGCAGATTCAAGTAATTATGATTACCTCCTCCGGCCCGGAAGAAGGGAAGTCTACTGTCTCTGCCAACTTAGCGGCTGCTTATGCTCAGGCCGACAAGAAAGTATTGTTGATTGATGGAGATTTACGCAAGCCAACAGCCCACAAGACGTTTTCCCTAAGTAATCGTTACGGGTTATCCTCATTGTTATCTCAACAGGCTGTACTCAAAGAAGTGGTTCAGGAGTCTGGAGTGAATAATCTCTACTTGATGACTTCGGGCCCAATTCCACCGAATCCTGCTGAAATGCTGGCTTCAAATCGCATGAGCACAGTAATTCAAGAATTAAGACAGAATTTTGATGTGATTCTGATTGATACACCGCCATTACTGGCTGTTACGGATGCCCAGATTGTTGCTTCTAAGAGTGACGGAGTCATTATGGTCGTGAGTTATGGCAAGGTTAAACGAGATATTGCTGCTAAAGCTAAAGGGAATCTGGATCGTGTAGGCGCTAAAATGCTGGGTGTAGTACTCAATAATGTCAAACGCAAAGCCAGCGAGGGCTACTATTATTACTACTATGGAAATTAATGTACTGTAGAGAAATTTGTTATTTTTGGAGGCACTAAAAATGACAGCGAAATCCAGAGTGTTCTTGTTATTCCTAATTGATCTGGTTATTATTTGGCTTAGTATTGTGACGTCTTATATGTTCCGGTTTTATGACGGCATCCCACATGAATATCTTTTGCAAATGATGCAATTTGGAGTGATTTCAACTATTGCCATTGGTGGTAGCTTGATTTACTTTGGCTTGTATCGGCGCATGTGGCAGTATGCCAGTATTGGAGAAATCGTATCTATTTTTAAGGCGATTGTAGTTGGAGCTTTAGTTTCTTATGGAGTTGCATTGTTACTTCTTCCGGCGCGTGTGCCTTTTGGAGTTGAAGTTAGAGTTTTAGAAACAACCCTTGTGCTTGTTGGGGGAGTTCGTTTTTTATGGAGGGTTTTCCGCAATGAACGGATCAACTATAAAGAAACTGAGATTCATTCATTGATTGTAGGTGCTGGAGATTGCGGAATGCTGATAGCTAAAGAGATGATGGGCCCCTCCTTTGCTCAAACAAAATTAATTGGTTTCATAGATGATAACCGAAACAAATACCATATGTCGATTTTGGGATTGCCGGTTTTAGGTAATAGATATGATCTGCCTCGGCTCGTTAAGGAGAAGGACATCCATGAGATTATTATAGCGATGCCTTCTGTATCCAGAACAGAAATCTCTGAAATTATTAATCTTGCCAAGACGACGGGGGCCAAATTGAAGATAATTCCAGCTTTGAATGATCTGATTGCTGGCAAAATATCTATAAAAAAACTACGCGATGTTAGTGTAGAAGATTTGCTAGGACGGGAACCCATAGTCGCAGACTTAAATGGTATCTTGGGCTACGTTCATAATAAAACAGTTATGGTTACAGGAGCAGGTGGATCTATTGGCTCTGAACTCTGTCGGCAGGTTGCTCCCTTTGCTCCGGACAAGCTATTGTTACTTGGACATGGTGAAAACAGTATCTACACTATTGAAAAGGAATTAAGTAACAATTTCCCTGAATTGGAAATTGTTACAGTGATTGCTGATGTGCAGGACCGTAATCGAATGATGGATGTATTTCGTACGTTTAGGCCGCATGTTGTCTTTCATGCGGCAGCGCATAAGCACGTTCCTCTAATGGAGCGTAATCCTTCGGAAGCCATCAAGAATAATGTGTTTGGTACCCGGAATGTAGCAGATGGTGCTGACCGGTTTGGTGCAGAACGTTTTGTAATGATATCTTCAGATAAGGCCGTTAATCCTACTAGTGTGATGGGGGCGACTAAACGTATTGCTGAGATGTATGTACAGAGCTTGAATACAACAAGTCAGACTAAATTTTCGGCCGTGCGTTTTGGCAATGTATTGGGCAGTCGTGGAAGTGTAATTCCCGCCTTTAAGCAGCAGATTGCTGTAGGTGGTCCGGTAACTGTAACTCATCCCGATATGGTTAGATACTTTATGACTATACCGGAAGCTGTACAATTGGTAATCCAGTCTGGTTCTTTTGCCAAAGGCGGGGAAGTGTTTGTATTGGATATGGGGGAACCAGTGAGGATTTTGACTTTGGCTGAAGATCTGATTACATTATCCGGTTATGAACCTTACAAGGATATTGACATTACTTTCTCGGGGATTCGAGAAGGGGAGAAACTGTACGAAGAATTGCTAACAGATGAAGAAAATCTAGGCTCTACACAGCATGATCGGATATTTATTGGCAGACCCAATGTAATTAGTCAAAATCAGCTGGAATTAGAATTTAAACGGCTCGAGCGTGTATTAGCTGAGGAGCCGAGTGCGATTCGCGAGGTTATTAATCAGATTGTCCCTATGCAGCCGGTTGCTCAAGCGGCTATTAGCTAACTATTATTTGCGGGGGGATTACTATGTTCAACAAAAGATGGAAGAAAGTATTGGCTTGGTCACTTTCAATAATTCTAGTGCTGGCTATAGGAGGATTATTTGCTGCCAATTATGCTGTCGACAGATTAATGACTTCGATGGCGAATGGACTTGATTTGGAGACTGAGGATACTCCAAACGCTTCAGTAGAACCAACTTTAGCGCCTACAGATAAGATTCCAGGTGAAGCTAATGAGTCTAACGAAAATGCAGCGTTAGAATCTGCTGCTCCGAAGAAAACATCAGCTGCTGGAAAGTCTACAGATCAAACGACATCGCCAGAGAGTACTCCCATCCCTTTGTCTTCAAGCGGTAGCGGTAAGGACACCACAGCAAGAAGTCAACGGACAAGTAGCCCAGCGACGACAGATGTGGAAAGTAATCCGACAAGCAGCCCAACGACAGATGTGGAAAGTAACCTTAGTGAATACTCCGCTCAAGTGTCGACAGATAAAGCAAAGAAAATTCAAGAGAATGTTACGGTGAAAGATAAGGCGGATGTTACATCAATTGTTCTTGGAGAGCTAAGTCTTTCTGACATAAAAAGATTGCAAGAATTGGCTAGTGGAGGTTTAACACCAGAAGAAAAGCGGGAAGCTCGGCAAATTATTTTGGACAAAGTATCAGCAGATCAATATAACGAACTGTCGAATATAGCAAAGAAATATGGAGCAAGCCGAGGCTTGAGCCATGATCAGGTAGTTGCTGAAGAACAGCAAATACAAGCACAAGAGGTGCAAGAAGAAGGAAGTGAATGATGATGAAGAAAATAAAAATTCCAGCAGCTGCCCTGCTGCTCTTTTCTTTAATTGGAGTAGCACCATTAACAGCGTCGGCCCCGGTATTCGTGTCGGCTGCCTCGGTTACGACAGCAAAAGTAGAGAATACAGTCAAAGTTCAAACGATGGATGTAAAGATGATTTTTGATGGAGTAAGTCTAACCACTCCTTCAGGTCAACTTGTATTTACCCATAATAACAGTACTTATGTACCTTTAAGATTTGTTTCATATGCACTACAAAAAAGTGTAGTTTGGGATGCGAAAAATCTAAAAGTCACCGTTTCTGAACCAACGGGTTCTGAACTGGTAGTGATTAAAGAGTTTTTAATGAATAATGCGAGTAACAATATCTCTACAGTGGCAGGAAAGAGTTATGTGCTGAATCAAGTCAATTCCAAATATGTGTTTAATGGATCATCTAAGGTGCTACCGAGCGGGCAATCCAGCTACATGTTCAAGGGAACTTTGTATGTGCCTTTGCGGTTCTTGTCCGAGTCTGTAGGCAATAAAATAAAATGGGATCAAAAAACGAAGACAATTACAGCTGTATCTGATGGATATCAAGGCCAATCCAGCTCAAGTACTACAGGTTCGTCAAATGGTAATTCAAGTAATTCAACTAACAACTTGACACCCGGATCGTCAACAGGCGCGGGTTCTGGTGGCTCCGCTTCTTCCAGTAAAGTTTCATATGAATCAATTACTAGTGCTACAGAGTCTAAGCTCAGTGCACTAAGATCGCAAAGCCAGTCCACATTAATGAGTACAGCATTTGAATACTTGGCGGCCACTGATGAAACTAGTAAAGCAAGTATAAAAGCAAAGGGGCTTTCTCAACTTAACAATTTCACCTCAAGTTTTAACAGTATCGTGGCGGATGCAGAGAAACAGTTGAAGGATAATGGCTATAGCACGGATATTATCGCATCATATAGAAGTGCGTTTGATGCAGAGCTTGAGGCTGGGAGAAGTTTAGCTGAAGGACTAGGAAACTGACTTTATACACAATCATCGTCTTAAATCGGGAGGATATAGATGTACGAGAAATTTATTAAAAGGATCTTAGATATTGTATTTTCATTGATCCTATTCCCGTTTTTTTTAGTTATAACACTTATTGTGGCTGTAATGATAAAAGTGGAGGATGGAGGGAAAGTTTTTTATTATGCAAACCGTTTAGGTAAGAATGGTAATGATTTTAAAATGTATAAATTCCGATCTATGAAAATGAATGCTCCAGATATCAGGAACTCTGATGGGTCAACATTTAATTCAAATGATGATCCGAGACTAACTAGAATTGGTAAGATATTAAGGAAAACCAGTGTAGATGAATTGCCTCAATTAATTAATGTGTTTCTTGGGGAAATGAGCTTTATTGGACCAAGGCCTGACCTTTCAGAACAACTAAAGTACTATTCGAATGGAGATATAAGGAGATTAGAAGTTCTACCAGGTATAAGTGGATATAATCAAGCTTACTTTCGAAATAATATTTCTTGGAAAGAAAGAATTGCTAACGATATTTATTATGTAGAACAAATTTCATTCTTGTTTGATTTGAGAATATTATTTAAAACCGTTAGAAGTATTTTTTTTCAAAAAGGTGTTTATTCACAAGAACTGAATGGAGGAGGCAGCAGTGCCGGACAATCTAAATGAAATTGAAGCTGCTCCTTCTTCTTATGTTGTAGAAGAATTAGGATGGGATACTAATTATTTTGGATATAAATCAGCGAGAGTGATTTTGAAAAACGAGCTTTCAGAAAAAGAATGGATATTTTTGCTTAATAAACTTGCGGAATATGAGTTTGTTACTATTAACAATTTAAATAATAATAATAATAATAATAATTGGATAGGTAGAAATACTACAGCATTCCTTACAGATTTAAATTGCAAATTCAAAAAAAAAATTTCTATTTCTTTAGAAAAAAATACGTACTCTGTGAGTGTGGACAATAAGTTTTTATGGAATGAAGATATAATTCAAATAGCGGACAATGCTTTTAGATATTCAAGGTTTTTTAATGACAATAATTTAAATGATGAAAAAAAGAAAGCTGTTTATTCAGAATGGGTAAAAAATGCATTTGAGCAAAAAGGGAAATACTTTGTTACATATACAAACGAAGATGAAATAGTTGGATTTCTATTGTTCTCAATAAATGAAAGTGACTTATCAGCTAGCATTGAATTGTTGGCTGTGAATAACAAGTACAAAAATAAAAAAATTGGGAAAACGCTAATAAATGAACTTGAGATATTCCTCGATAAAAAAAGCATGAAATATATTATTGTAGGAACTCAGATTGATAATGTACCAGCAATGAATTTTTATTTTACTAATGGATTTCAATTAGAAAGTAGAAATTCTATTTTTCATTATTGGCCTAAATTCCAAACTAAATGTAGGGAGTATTGAAGGATGACTCATATCAAAAGAGAGAAATTTTTACCTTACTGTTTACCGGATATTACTGACGAAGAAATCAATGAGGTAATTGATACTTTGAAATCAGGATGGTTAGCTAAAGGTCCACGGACCATTGAATTCGAGAAGAAATTTGCTAGTTACGTTGGGGCTAAATACGCAGTTGGAATGAATTCAGCAACTGCGGCATTACATATTTCTTTATTGGCTGCAGGAATAGGAGCAGGGGACGAAGTAATTACAACTTCAATGACATTTTCTGCGTCTGCCAACACCATTATTCACACAGGGGCTACTCCTATATTTGCAGATATTAATCCAAACACAGGATGTATTGACCCTGAAGAAATCGTGAAAAAAATAACACCAAGAACGAAAGCAATCGTTCCTGTTCATTATTCTGGTCAGTCTTGTGATTTGGATAGAATATATCAAATCGCAGATGAATATAATCTATTTGTTTCTGAAGATGCGGCACATGCATTATATACACAATATAAAGGGAATCCAATAGGTTACAAACCCAAAGGTACAGTTTCATATAGTTTTTATGCTACAAAGAACCTAGCAACCGGAGAAGGCGGGATGCTTGTTACTGATAATTTAGAAATTGCAGATAGAGCTAGAATGCTTGTTACTCATGGAATGAGTAAAAATGCATGGAATAGATACGCCAAAGGTGGTTCTTGGATGTATGATATTGAAGAACCCGGTTATAAGTACAATATGTTTGATCTACAGGCAGCTTTAGGTTTGGTACAATTAAAGCGGATGGAAGAAATGCAAAACAAACGTAGTGATATAGCCGATCTTTACAATAATGCATTATCAAAGGTTCGTGGGATAGACCTTCCATCAATTGAAGAAAATACAACAACGCATAGTTGGCATCTATACGTAATAAAAATCAATTCTGAAGTCGTGAATATAGACAGAAATCAGTTTATACAGGAGTTAACTGAACGGAATATTGGCACTAGTGTGCACTTTATTCCAGTACACTTAATGAGTGCGTATAGAAATAGATATGGATATAAAGATGGCGATTTGCCATTGACGGAAGATTGGTTTGAAAATATTATTTCCATTCCATTATATTCTTCAATGAGCATGGAAGATGCGAATAATGTGATTGAGGCCATTAAAGATATAGTGGATACTTTTTCAAGATAGGTGGATATAGTGAAAAAAATTCTAGTTATTGCTCAATTTACTCAATTACCTGGAGAGGCAGGTAATAATAGAAGCAGATTTAAATATATTTGTGAGATGCTTGTCGAATCTGGATATGATGTGACTCAAGTTACCAGTCGTTTTCGTGACTTGGATAAGAAACAGAGGGAGTCATCATTTGAAAATTTAAGTTTGCCTTATAAAATTAAATTATTGGATGATCCAGGCTATCAAAATACGGTAAGCTTTAAAAGAATTATTAGTCAAAGAATATTCGCGAAAAACTTAAAAAAATGGCTAAAAGAAACTAATGAATCATTTGATCTTATTTATTGTGCTGGACCTCCTGCAGAAGGAATGCTGGTTGCAGGGGAATTTGCCCGTAAACTGGACATTCCTTTTGTAATAGATATACAAGACCTTTGGCCTGAAGCTATGAAGACGGTGTTGAGTTTGCCTTACATATCAGATGCTATATTTTTTCCTTTAAAACTTCAAATTGATCGAGCATATAAAATGGCTGATGGTATTATAGCAGTCTCTAATACTTATGCAATGAGAGTTAAAGATGTGAATAAACGGTATAAAGAAGCTATAGCAGTTTATATCGGAACAGATCTAGAATATTTTGATACTGAGGCGTTGAAAAAAAATAAAAATGTACAAAAAGATAAAAGTGAATTTTGGGTTACCTATGCTGGCTCACTAAATTTAAGTTATGATCTAGAAACTTTGGTTGAAGCTATAGGGATAGTAAACTCTAAGGGCATCAATAATGTGAGGTTAATTATTTTAGGTAGTGGTGAACAGAAAGAGAGACTTATTGAATTAGTATCAACACACAAAATTAAAGCTGATCTTACTGGTTGGGTGGATTATGGAACCATGGGGGCGTATTTAAAAAAGTCTGATCTACTTGTAAACGCGATTAAAAAAAATGCAGCTCAAAGCATAACAAACAAAATCGGCGATTATGTCTCGGCAAAAGTTCCTATCATAAACGGCAGTACCAATAAAGAGTTTATTAAAATAGTTCAAGATTGGGATATTGGGTATAATTATGAGGCGGAAGATAAATTTTCATTAGCTCTTGCTATAGAGAAGGTTTATAAAGATTCAACTGAGAAGAAAGAAAAAATGGCGCAAAATTCTCGTGATTTAGCCGAAGAACTATTTAATAGAAAAAAAACTTATCGTAATATTTTAGAATTAATAGATAGATTAATGTCTTAATTAATTATATAAAATGAATTTTTAATTTAATTTGGGTGAACGATAGAAAATCCATCCAAAGGCCGAAATTTACGACGATGGTGTAAAAAACTGTACAGCAACTTACGAAAGCTTTGAATTGGACGAAGAGCACACGTCTGTTAACTATATCTAATTGTTCGGATTCATCAAGAAGATTGAACACTTTGTGTGTTTTTTTCGACACTGCTAATGAACCATATACCTGAAATTCCCCGAAAACTGTTAGATGAATAAGAGCGTGTTACCTATGAGAGGAAAAATACTGCGATGCTGCTTCCTTTGAATAATCCCTAAAGAATTTGTTCAAGGTATCATGGTGCTGGATAACTTACGGATTTATCACATGGAGCATTTCTAACCGTTTCTTTAAGCGAATTATGAAACATATACGGCAAGACATAACCTCCTTAAGTTCATTTTAAGTAGATTAAATATTGTCGAAAATAGCAGAAAATGAATTGCTTGCAAGTATTATTTGTTTGGAAACGGGTGGGAATTATGAAAATGCTATTTTTAGGTGGAGTCTTCTCTCAAGAACAAGAACCAGAGATAATAGAGAAATCAAAAGGTGGAGTACAATACGCCGCTAATCAATTTCAGTGGACCTTGATAGATGGATTGTTAAAAATACCGAAATTGGATATAAAGATTTTGTCTGCACCGTTCATTGGTAGCTTTCCCAAGGAATACAACAGCTTGTTTATTAATGGTTATCACCATGTATATAAAGAAAAAATTACTGGTGATTATGTTCCATTTGTGAATTTGTGGGGTTATAGAAATATTTCAAGAAAAAGGAATCTAATAAAACAATTAACGCAATTTATATCTGACAAAGCAAATCAAAAGGTTATCTTAGTTTATTCTCCGCATTCACCTTTTCTTCAAGCTGCGGTTTATGCTAAACAAAAAGATCCATCGGTGCATATTTGTCTTATGGTACCTGATTTGCCGCAGTATATGAACCTGAGGGAGAAAAAATCCCTTGTTTATACTCAAACAAAAAAGTTGGATATTAAAATATTCGAAAGTAATCTTGAACATGTGGATTCTTTTATATTAATAACTAAATATATGAAAGTTCCTTTGCGGGTAAAAGAAAAACCATGCATTGTTGTGGAAGGTGCTGTGAATATTCAGAATAACAATATTGAATTACTTTCAAATATAAAAAGTAGTAACTCTGAAGAAAGAGTATTTGCATATACAGGAACCTTAAATAAAAAATTTGGAATATTAAATCTTTTAGAGGCATTTCATCAATTAGAACAATCTAGCGTTGTATTAAAGATTTGTGGAAGAGGCGATGCAGCAGAAATAGTAAGTGAATACGCAAAAAAAGACAAGAGAATAAAGTTTTTAGGACAAGTAACTAACGAAGAAGCGAAAAGCATACAAAAAAGTGCAACTGTATTAATTAATCCAAGACCCAATAATGAGGAATTCACTAAATACTCTTTTCCATTTAAAACTATGGAATATTTGCTGTCTGGTGTACCTTTAATTGCTTATAAGCTTGATGGCATTCCAGATGAATATGACGATTATATTTATTATGTACAAAATGATTCAATAGAGGCTTTAAAAGCAAAAATGAATGAGGTCATAAATTTATCAGATGAGCAAAGACTTGAATGGGGGCAGAGCGCCCGAGAATTTATTCTTCATAACAAGAATGCCGAGAAAATAGCTGGCGATATCTATAATATGCTGGATAATATCACAAAAAAATAAAAAGTATGAGTAGTGAGAGTTTTCATCATGGGTTTTATTGCAGCTTCAACCCGATTTTCTCTTATATATTTCTTGTTTACGGCGATCAATTTATGTAGATTGATAAACAAGTTTAATGGAAAGCAAATGCTATGCCATTCTATTCTAATTGTTAATCTATTAATTTGTATATTAAAATATTATTCGTTTTTCACAAGTGAAATTATGGATCTTACGGAACTATATTTAAAATAGATAATCTTAGAAATTAGGTTCCATAATAAAAAATATTTTGAATATGAAAAGTGGAGACTTATGAAAAAGAAAATATTATTAATACATCATTGGAGTACAATTGGTGGATCAGGAATTAGTTTGTTTAATACATGGCAGTCATTAAAGGAAGAATTTGATGTTGTTACTTATATTCCCGATAATCCGCCTAGTTTAAATGATTTTCTTTTGGATAAGGGGCTAGTACCAAAAACATATTCATTCACTTGTGGCCAAATACCATACTACAGTGGTGGGAGCAACATATTTAGGCCTGGATTTTGGTATTTAATAATGTGTGCTATTACCCAGTCATCATATTGGAAAAAAGTTATAAATGAAGAGAAGCCGGATTTAGTCATTGTCAACTCAAAGGTACTTTGTTGGATGGGGAAGTATTTTAAAAAAACCAAAAGCCTTTGTTTTGTTCGTGAGACAATAGAAGGTAAAGAATCTAATGTTATCAACAAAATTATGAAAAGAATGTTGGAGAGATTTTCGTTGGTTTCTTTTTTATCGGAGTATGATCTAGAACAAACAAATTTAAAATGTACCTCAACAATTGTATCACCAGATTTTCTATTTCCAGAGGAGTATTCAGATAAAAAAGGTAGAAATCGGGCCTGCGAACAATTAAAGGTTGAACCAAAAAAATTCAATATTGCATTTGTTGGTGGAATAGACAAGTTGAAGGGGTTTGATATAGCTGTTAAGGCATTAACTTATTTAAAAGATAAAAATATTAAACTGCTTGTAGCAGGAAACGACTTTGATAGTATCAACAGAAGAAATAATGGAGTTTTATCAAAATTGTTTAAAAGACGTTCTTTAAAATTCTCTGAATCAATGAAAGAATATATTAATAAGCATGAACTAAATGATTTTATCCAATTTGTTGGAGTTCAAAATGATGTATCGACATTATACTCCGCTTCTGATGTACTTGTGTTTCCAATGAACAAACCTCATCAAGCTAGACCGGCTTTTGAAATAGGTGTACAAAAAAAACCTGTAATAATTACAGACTTTATTAATATACGTGAGTTTGTTGTTAACGGTATAAATGGTCTTACTTTTGAACCCAATAATCCACAAGCATTGGCTGAGTCAATTATAAAGGTTGAAAGTAACCAGGAACTCTTTAATACATTAGGTGCTGCAAATTTTGAGTACACTATGAAGTATCATACTGAAGAGTATGCAATGACGGAATTAAAGGCTAAGATACATGAATTATTGAGATAAATAGGGGGATATAAGTAATGTTCAAAGACAAGACTTTATTGATAACTGGAGGAACAGGTTCTTTTGGGAACGCAGTAATGAGAAAGTTTTTGCATTCTGAAGTTAAAGAAATACGGATTTTTTCAAGAGATGAAAAAAAGCAAGATGACATGAGAAGAATATATAAAAATGATAAACTTAAATTTTATATAGGAGATGTTCGTGATCTAGCAAGTGTTAAAAATGCTATGCATGACGTGGATTATATATTTCATGCAGCGGCCTTGAAGCAAGTTCCTTCTTGTGAGTTTTTCCCCATGGAGGCTGTGAAAACTAATGTGCTCGGCACAGAAAATGTATTAACAGGAGCCATTGAAATGGGGGTTCGAAAAGTCATTTGCCTATCGACTGACAAAGCAGCCTATCCAATCAATGCCATGGGGATTTCTAAGGCAATGATGGAAAAGGTTTTTGTGGCAAAATCGAATGCTGTCAATCCAGACAAGACATTAATATGTGGAACTAGATATGGAAATGTTATGGCTTCTAGAGGTTCGGTTATACCACTCTTTATTGAACAGATTAAAAGTGGGCAACCACTAACAATTACTGATCCTAATATGACAAGATTTCTTATGAGCCTAGAAGAAGCAGTGGAACTTGTAGTTTTTGCATTCCAGAACGCTGAAGCAGGAGATATTATGGTTCAAAAAGCACCGGCTTCTACAATAGGAGATTTAGCGCAAGCTATAAAAGAATTGTTTAATGCCGATAATGAAATAAAAGTTATCGGTACTCGGCATGGGGAAAAACTATATGAAACACTATTAACTAAAGAAGAGCATCTGGTATCTCAGGATCTAGGAGGCTTTTACCGAGTACCTGCTGATAAACGCGATTTGAATTATGACAAGTATTTTATACAGGGTAATGATCAGATACAGAATTTTGAGGATTATAATTCTCACAATACAGTGAGATTAGACATCAATGGAATAAAAAAGAAACTACTCGAGTTAGATTATATTCAAGAAGAGCTTGGAAATTGGAGGGGGGATAATTGAAAATACTTGTTCTTGGTGGAACTGGCATGGCAGGACATACAATTTCACTATATCTAAAAGAGGTAGGTCATGATGTAACTGTATTCAGCAGAAGAAAGTTTGAATATAGTAAAAATATTGTCGGTGACATAACGAATTTCACTTTTTTGAAAAGTGTTGTTGAAGAAGGTGGTTTTGACAGCATTATTAATGCGGTTGGAATTCTAAATTCAAATGCCGATGAGAATAAATCTTCAGCGGTGTTAATAAATAGCTATCTGCCACACTATTTAAGCTCTATAACTGCAAATACTAAAACGAAAATTATTCATATGAGTACAGATTGTGTTTTTTCAGGAAAAGATGGTGGCTATTCTGAAAATTCATTAAGAGACGGTGAAACTTTTTACGATAGATCTAAAGCGCTGGGGGAAATTGAGAATAATAAAAAAGATTTGACTTTTAGAAATTCAATAATTGGCCCTGATTTAAATGTAGAAGGTATAGGACTATTTAATTGGTTTATGAAGCAAGAGGGACAGATATATGGTTTTGTTAAAGCCATCTGGACAGGAGTAACTACAATAACTCTTGCAAAAGCAATTGATAAGGCTATAGAAGAGAATTTGTCGGGATTATATAACTTGGTGAATAATGAAAGAATTAATAAATTTGATTTGTTGAATTTGTTTAATAAACACATGAGAAGTGATAAGAAAATTATTTTACCAAGCGAAAATCTAATTATTGATAAATCGCTTATAAACAATAGAACTGATTTTTCATTTGAAGTACCTAGTTATGAAGAAATGATTGTTGAAATGCGAGAATGGATAGAATCTCATAAAGAACTCTATCCACACTATTTTATTAGAGAGAGGGCATAAAGTGCATAAATTAAAGTTAATGACAATTGTGGGCACTCGTCCCGAAATAATAAAGTTGTCTGAGATAATGAAAAAATGTGATAAATATTTTGAACATATACTCGTTCATACTGGACAGAATTATAATTATACCCTCAACCAAGTTTTTTTTGAGGAATTAGGAATTAGGGAACCTGATTATTATCTTAATGTTGTAGGAAATGATGTTGGTCAAACAATAGGAAATGTAATAGCCAACTCATATTCTTTAATGGTACAAGAAAAACCGGATGCTGTTTTAGTTTTGGGAGACACTAATTCTTGCTTATGTGCTATTTCTGCTAAAAGACTTAAAATCCCTGTGTTTCATATGGAAGCTGGAAATCGCTGTTTTGACGAAAACCTTCCTGAAGAGATCAACCGTAGGATTGTTGATCATACAAGTGATGTGAACTTATGCTATACGGAGCATGCTAGGAATTACCTTCATAATGAAGGCATTTCCAAGGAAAGAGTGTTCGTTGTTGGTTCTCCTATGTCAGAAGTGATAGCTACAAATTTTGATAAGATTCAAAAAAGTGAAATTCTTGAGACTTTGAAGTTGAAATCAGGTGGGTACATACTTTTATCAGCTCATCGGGAAGAAAACATTGATAATGAAGAGAACTTCTTTGAATTAATGAATTCAGTGAATGAAATGGCGAAAAAATACAATTTGCCTGTTATTTATAGTACTCATCCTAGAAGTAAAATGTTTATTGAGAAGCGCGACTTCAAATTTCATGAAAATGTCCGGAGTCTCGAACCGTTTGGTTTCTCTGACTATATTAATTTACAACTAAATGCCTTCTGTGTGGTATCTGATAGTGGCACTACAGCAGAAGAAGCTTCGTATTTTAAATTCCCTGCTGTGTCTATAAGAACTAGCACTGAGCGCCCAGAGGCATTGGATAAAGGGAATTTAATTATTGGCGGTATAACTGCTATTGAGGTTTTACAAGCAGTAGATATGGCTGTGAATATGAATAAAAATAATGAGTGTGGAGAAAATGTTCCTAATTACATTGATAGGAATGTGAGCACAAAAGTTGTGAAAATAATTCAAAGCTACACTGGGATAGTTAATAAATTTGTGTGGAGAAAACAAATTTAGAATCGTTTAATTCCTTTGTGTCAAAATAGGTTTTTTGATCTTATGCTGACCTAAGGATCGGTTTAATACAACATAAGTAACTGCTCGATGAAAACTAAATGTATATGCCCCAAATTCAATAACCACGGAGCGTTAGTGCATCAACATTACCGCCAGTTTATGCTCTGGCGCTTCGACTATCCGCTTGTATCCCTTAAAGTGTAAGAGAGCTTCTAAAGAGTGTTAGTACATTAGCTTTTCTGATCTTCTACTTTTACTAAAACTCTTGTTTTGTCACTTGTATGGAGCTTGAAATTATTTCTGTAGATCATTTAATGTGGAATACATTATTATGTCATGTACTAGTGCATAAAAATTCATAACAACAACTACAGTTTTTTTCTTAAGATTGTTTCTTATGGTGAATGGAGCATATTTATGAGGAAATTTATGGATAAATTCATATCAAATGAAAATGATAAAGCTGTGCTTCGAAATATTAGTGCAGCTTTTATTATCAAAGGTGGGGCCTTACTAATTTCCTTTTTTAGTCTCCCTGCCTATATAAGGTTTTTCGATAATAAGGATATTCTTGGGGTATGGTTTACTATTTTATCAGTTTTAACTTGGATTCTCTCTTTTGATTTTGGTATAGGGAATGGATTGCGAAATAAACTTGTAGGTGCTTTAGTTCGAAACGATAAACTTGAAGCTAGATTATATATATCTTCAGCTTACTTTGTTATAGGTAGCCTAGTGATTGTTTTTTCATTCCTAGCAACTATTGCATTTAAATATTTGGATTGGAATTCGATTTTTAATATTTCTACCGATTTGATATCTGCTCACACTATGAATTTTGTGGTTAGATGTGTTTTGTATACAATAATGCTTCAATTATTTTTTGGCTTAATTTCTTCAGTGTTGTATGCAATCCAAAAATCCGCTATCAACAATTTAATTAGTTTAATCACCAGTGTATCGCAATTGTTTTTTGTCTTAATTTTCACTTCGTCTGACGTCGAAACTAATATTAAGATACTATCTGTAGTTTATTTATTGTGTGTAATTGTTCCACTCTTAGTTACAACTATCATTATATTTACAACCAGGTTAAAAGGCTATGCTCCAAGCATTAAATTTCTTAATAAGAGGGCTTCAAAATCTATAATGCAGTTGGGTGGTTTGTTTTTTCTAAATCAAATCATGTACATGTTAATAACAGGTACAAATTCAATATTAATAACAAATTTTATAAGTCCAACGAGTGTGGTGGATTATCAGATATATTATCGATTGTTTTCTTTACCAGGAATGCTTTTTACACTTGCTCTTACGCCATTATGGTCTGCAATTACCAAAGCCTGTGAAGAAAAAGATGGTTTATGGATTACTAAGTACTTTAAACTCTTGCATCGTTTAGTTTTACTTGTTATAGTAATTCAATTTTTAATCATACCATTTTTACAACCTATTGTTAACATTTGGTTAGGTGGAAATTCAATAAGTATTACTTACGACAAAAGTATACTATTCGCTATATTTGGAAGTATTTTTGTTTATCAAAATGTTTTATCTACCTTTGCATGTGGCTTGGGAAAAATAAGATTGCAATTAATTTGTTACACTTTAGGAGTAGTGTTTAAGTTTATTTTTATTTATTTTGGAGTGAGAATTTATAGTGATTGGACGATTGTCGTACTCTCTGATATTTTTATTTTATTGCCTTATTGCATTTTTCAGTTTGCTTCACTAAAAAGACAACTGATTTTGTTATTAAAATAAGTAATTGGTGATTTTTGTGAGTATCTACGTTTTGCGGTTACTTAATTCAAGAAATCGTTAAAAAAAGGGGGACATTTGAATTGAGTAGCAGAGTTCATTACTTTTCTTTCTATTTAAGCGAAGAGATGGAAAAGGGGAGGCAAGCTATTCCAGCATCTTTTGCAAAGGTTGAGTACGTAAAAGAAGCTTTAATTAAATCCGGTGCACAATTAAATCTAGTGTCAACAGCATTGGCGAAAAGTGGGATGGGGTTTTTAGGTAAAACGGTTATTGAAAAAAATGAGAAAGAAAAACAGATTTATTTACCTACTTTCAGGTACCCAGGTAAATTTATTAGCAAGTTAACAGTGTTGTTTATGTGGCTTCAAATTATAATATATGTACTCATGAATGTGAAAAAAAATGAAACTGTTTTAGTTTATCATTCCTTACTATATATTGAACCATTTAAGTTGTTAAGAAAATTAAAGAAATTCAAACTAATTTTAGAGTTTAACGATCTCTATCATGCTGTGAACAAGAAGGCTTTAAGGTTTAAAGAAAAGGAAATTAGATTTATCAAGGAAGCAGACGAATACCTTTTTATGAATAGAATTGCGGAAAAAAAATTTAACAATGGAAAGCCTTATGTTCTATCATTCGGTAATTATAATCAACCCAAAAGGTTGAACCAACAGTTCTCTGATGAGAAAACTCATGTGGTGTATGCAGGAATAATCGAAAGCTCACGGAGAGCAGCTATTCTCGGGGCACAGTCGGCGCTTTATTTAGATGCTAACTATAAAATTCATATCCTTGGGTTTGGCGAAGATCATGAAATCGATGAATTCGACAAAATTGTAAAAGACATAAATATAGAGAAGGGATATGAAGCAGTTATTTTTCATGGAAGATTAAGAGGACAAGATTTTTCTGACTTTCTACATTCCTGCCATATAGGCTTAAGTAGTCATGCATATTCGGAAGAAGAAATGGATTCAGCTAATTACACTTTTCCTTCCAAAATACCAACGTATATATCACATGGTCTATATGTAGTATCACCAAACATTCCGTGTGTTGTTCAGTCACCGTTTTCAGAATTTACAATATTTTATGAAAAACACAAACCCGAAGATATAGCTAAAGCGATCAAAGAAGCTTCACTTAAATTGAGTGAAAAGAACTCTTTGATTAGAGCGCCGGCTGATTTAATTCAAGAGTTGGATGGCAGGTTTTGTGAAGAAATCAAAAAAATACTTGCTATTTAATACAAGAAAGGCTAAGCTTCGTAGCAATTGGAAACAAGAAAAAGAGCCGGCGGGATATCCTCAAAAGCTCTTTTTGTATAATCTCCCAGTTTGACTGGGGTTCTGGAAAGCTTGTAGCTATGAGTAGAAAATTCATTGAACTCGATGAACGAATGAATAGTGCTCTGCTAACCGCAGCATGAAATCAAAGGAGAAAAAGGATGGACAAGAGCAGTCCAGCACACATGAAATGGAACTGCAATTCCTTACGGCAGACACTTACATAAACAATGTAATGTTTCATTTACACTGGTAAACTTTGTTGACCATTAAATGTCCGCATCTAAAAATATATTTTTAGTTAGTTATCCAGTAATCCCCTATTCAATGTTATAATATATTCGGATTGTTTAAAAAATACTAGGTGGTTGTAAGGGATGCACATGTTGCAGAATCAAATACAAAATGATCGTAGAAATAGATTTATTTCTTTAATTTTTATTGCATTACTAACTGTCGGCTTGATGTTCCCAACATCAAGTGGCAGCATTATATCAGAAAACATTTATAAAGTAACTCCTGTTCTATTTGGACTATTCTTATGCGTGTTGATACCGATGGTCAACAAAATTAAATTTTACTTCGTGGCTAGCTTCATCATTATTAATGCCTTCCTATGGTTGGTTACGTTTTTTCGACATCCAGCGGTTGTTGATTATGGTACAAGCATATTGATTGCAATGTTTACTTTGATGTTCTGCATTAACTTCAAAAAAATTGATGCTAAGCGATCAATTTTTATCTGTTTTAATATTGTAACGGTTGCTGCTATTGCTATAGCTTGGGCCATGGTATTTAAATTACAACAAGTCGCAAATTTCTTTATAAATCACTATAACGACTTTTATCCTGAATTGGTTCCACTTATGCTTAAACTAGGAAAACCTGTACTCGTTTTTGGAACTCACTCAGTAGCAGCTTTTTATATGTTTATTTTTTTCTATTTAAATATTAAAACTTATGAGACATCCGGCAAAAAAAGATACTATGTGTTTGCTATTAACTTCTTAGTGTTTTGTTATTTAATGAACTCCAATACTGGAATAATTTTCTTAGTGCTCGGAGTTCTATATTTGATTTATAAATCTGAGAAGAAACTACTGTGGATGATCGCTTTTTCTTTGGGGTTAGCTTATATATTATATAGCGGAAGTTTTAATTTTAGAGAGTTCTTTATAATTTTTGATCCGTCAAAATCGGGAAACGGACTACTCGGAAGATATTCGGGACATGGTAACCTGCAAAGCAGCCTAAACTACATCTTTGATAACCCCTTATCGGCAATGGGGTACTCTGCGGATTTCTATGACAAACTTACATTTCATGATTCCGGATTAATTTCAATAATACTTCGTGGGACATTGGTTTTTGCTATATTGTTCTATTGTTCGCTCTTTTTGTTTTTTAGAATTAACATGAACAATAAGTTAGAGGGGCTTCTTATGTTTGTTGTCTTTTTCATGTTTGAAATTGGCTTCAACAACTTATTTTATTTTAGAACCTTGTTTATTTTACCTTTTATAATTTTGTATCTTAACTATCTTGAGAAGAAGAAAATAGAACCATTTTAACGTACAACGTTTGTATAGAAATTGATTCCGTATAAGTTCTATATAACTTTGGAGGTTTTGACGAGTGTGCTAAAAAAGATATGGATTTATACACAAAAATATGAGTTTATTGGTGTAATGATTTCTTTTATCTTCAACATCATTAGTTGGAACAGAAAAAAGATAAAAGGGAAAAATAATATCGTACACTACGAACGCACTTTTTTAAAGAAAACATCAATAATAATAATTGGTAATAACAATGTAGTGTCGATTAAAAAGAATGCAGTTTTGATTAATACCGGTATTCTAATAGTAGGAAACAATCACAAGATTGAGATTGGAGAACAATGTATTATTAAGAATAGTGGTTTTTGTTTCGAGGATAACGGCTGTAAAATATTAATCGATGATAAGACTACTGCTGAAGGTATACAAGTGGCGGCCCTTGAACTGGATACTTCTATAATAATTGGGAGTGACTGTATGTTCTCGGCTAATATAAGCATAAGAAATAGTGATTCTCATAGTATTATAGATGTAGTAACTCATGAGAGGATAAACTATGCTAAGGATATTGTTATTGGCAACCATGTATGGGTGGCCGAAGATGTTAAGATATTGAAAGGGGCTTCCATAGGCAATAATTCAATAATAGGTATGGGATCTATTGTAACGCAAAAAATATCGAACAATAGTATAGCGGTAGGAACGCCTGCTCGGGTCATTAAAGGAAACGTGGATTGGAAAAGAGAAAGAATGTATAAAACCAATCTATGAATACTTGATTTCAAGTAGGACCATACTACGCAGCATCCGAAAAATGAAAAAGAGCTGACGGGATTGAATCGTGACCCACAAGAAAGACACTTTAAAAAAAGTGACTTTCTTGGGGTCTTTTGTGTTTTAATCAGAGTACTGGAAAAGGAGTGGGATATGGCAGTGGGAAAGTTAAATCGAACTCTGTTTACTGAAGACATCATAAGAAGATTAGAGGGGAATCCTAACGTTCAGTGAGTATCAGAGACGAGTTTTTCGTATACAACTGAGCTAAAGTTGGCCGTAGTGAAGGCTACACCTAGAGAATATATTCGTCAGAAATATTCCTTAAAGCTGGTTTTGATCTAGATCTCATCGGTTCTAAAAAAACAAACATAGTTTTAAATGCTGGAGGGATATCAATGCCAAGTATGGTGAAATGGGACTTCTGGAAGAATGGCGAGGTAAAGGAAATAATGGTCGCATGCCGGCAGCTAAGAGTAGTGTGTCTTGGTAAACGAACATAATTGCTCAATGGCGGAGCAGAGAATATCTCTGTTCCGCTGTTTTTTGTAATAAATAAAGACCAGAAGTACTGGAGAATATACGTAACAGTTTTACGAAAAAAAGGTAACTATAATAAAATTGACATAGGCGATAGAGAGAGAGAAAATATGCCATTTTTAGATCTGGCACTTTAACGCCCCTCCCCCCAACTCAATCTTACACTTTAGAGTGATGGAAAGTTATGAATTCCATCTTATACTCTATATAAAAATCAAATAAGTGAAAGGAAAGTGAGGGGAATGAAGGAATATGACTATTCGTTGGATGCTATTAAGGGGATTAGCTGTATTTTGATGATTGTGGCACATATTCCGCTTTATTTTAATGGCAATGAGCGGGTGTTTCAGATTATTGCCGGTTTGGCCCCTGTACTTTTCTTTGCTGTCTCGGGGGTGACAACCACCTTGCAGGTTCGAAGGAAAAGCTTCAGGTCGCTGCTTAGCTTCTACGTGTTGTTCGCTGTCATCGGTTTCTCCTATAATCTCATGTGGAAACCGGAGGTTCAGGCGTTTTCGGTAATGGATGTTCCTCAGATCATTGCACTCGGAGTGCTGAGTGTATACCTCATAGAGAAATATTTGAAACCTCCACTCTATTTGTATCTCCTTTTGGCGTTGCTTGTTTTTTTGGTGCATTTTTTCATTGGCAGTCTTTTGCCGGACTTCCCGTTTAAATCCATACTGTTCACAGAAACTGTTGGGTTTACCTATTTCCCGTGGATGTTTGCGTTTGTGGCCGGGATCTTCGCTTATCGGTGCAGCAACCGGGTGAACCTTATTGGAGCTCTTGTAGCGGGGGTACTGCTCGTGATATCCAGTTACGGTGGAGTGCGTGAAGCGGATTTTATTAAATACAATATGTCTGTGAACTATCTTCTGCTGTCTTTGTTTGTATTGTTCGGGGTCTTTTATCTCTTCAGAAGGAAAAAAAGCTATGCTCCCAGTAATCTGATGCTCTATTTCGGTAAGCATTCATTTCTATTTCTATTTACCCATCTGATCTTGATCTTGGCTTTTGACCGGCTTGGGCTGGGCCGCTTGAATATTGTGTGGATATGGTGTCTGGCACTGGTCGGCACTTATGTGGCGATGAGAGTCCTGCTGTGGCTGGGCCGCTTCATCGAGCCGTATATGGGGTATCCGGCGGTTTGGGTTCTTATTGTCATTAGTGTGGTTGCGATTCCGCTGGTGATTTCTAATCGGGATTTAATCATTCTTGCGGAAGCTTCGCTTGGCATCCTCTTTTCACTGAATTACAAGAAACTTTCCAGTCTAATGCCTGCGAGCCCCTCTTCCCGCCAGCTGCCGGCGCTTCAGGAGGTTATCCATGACAAAGCTTAATTATAAGCTGATCAGCACGTACCGCACCCAACTCATGGGACTGGCGATTCTGTGGGTGGTGCTGTATCATTCGACGATGAATGCATCCTCCGTGCCGGTTGTCGGCACCTTGCAAGCCTATGGGTACGGTGGAGTTGATGTCTTCCTGCTGGTTTCAGGTTTGGGGTTATATTATGCCTATCGCGGCAATGTCAGCACGGCTACCTTTTACAAAAGACGGCTGCAGCGGATTCTGCCAACGTATCTTCCAGTGGTACTGTTGTTTTGTCTTCTGTATTGGGGGATCGGTGAGATGTCCTTTACAGAGGTCCTTCTGAATCTGACGACGCTTAGCTTTTGGCTCGGGCTGGACAGCCGGTTTGACTGGTACGTCCCTGCACTATTGGTGTTGTATTTGCTTACGCCGCTGTTTATGTATTTTTTCAGAGAGCGGAATAAGGTTATTACTGTTGCTGTGGCCAGCCTTCTTGGAATACTGCTCAGCGTAGTTCTATCTGGAACTTCGCTCTCCTATTTGCTGATTTTCACGATAAGAATTCCGATATTCTGTGTAGGCGTGTTTGTTGGATACCTTATCGATCAAAAACGGGCAATCTCGCGGCTGAGTCTGATCTTGCATCTTGTAGTGTTTGTCTCAGGTATATTGCTGCTGGTAGTTAGCCAGAAATATTTGCAGGACTATGTATGGAGTTATGGACTGTGGTGGTATCCTTTTATTCTGATTACACTGCCTTTATGTATCTTAGCGGCGGGAATGTTGCATTGGATGGCAGAGCGTAAATGGACCCGTTATCCCTTCCTCTCATTCTGCGGCACGCATAGCCTGGAGATTTATCTGCTTCATGAAAGAATGCTGAAGATGTTGACAGATCTCCGGAGAAGCCTGAACCTGCAGGTGAACGACCTTGTTGTGAATGCGATTTGTATCCTCATTACGTTGGGACTGGCCTTTCTATTGAAAAAAGCAGTTGCCGAGTTCAGCGCCAGAGTGAAGTCCGGTACAATACCGGCAACTACTTCGTGATTGCTGGACAGGGTAAATATACTCTTGGAAGTGCTACCATCCGTTCTACAGATAGTTGCAGCAAGCTCCATAAAGAAACAAACATAAATCATTCAAAAGTAAGGCTGTCGAGAAAAATTCGGCAGCCTTCTTTATGTGGGAAGTTCAGCTAACCTTAGGATTATCTTAAGAATTAAACAGGAAAAAAACAACATAAGCCCTTTCCGTTTTCTGGTACAATAAGTATATTTCATGCAGTAAAGTAAAGGAAGGGATCCCATAGTGGCTGAAAATATTCTGGTGGTGGATGATGAGCAGGCCATCACCGATTTGATCGAAATCTACTTAAGAAATGAAAATTTCAATGTTCTTAAGTTTTATAATGGGCAGGATGCCCTCAAGTATATTGAGAGTGAACATGTGGATTTAGCAATTCTGGATGTTATGCTCCCGGATATTAACGGTTTTACCATCTGCCAGCGCATTCGGGAAAATCACAATTTTCCTATAATAATGCTTACGGCTAAGGATGAAGAAACAGACCAGATTACGGGTCTTACGATGGGGGCAGACGATTATATTACCAAACCGTTTCGTCCGCTAGAGATGGTCGCGCGGGTAAAGGCGCAATTGCGCAGATATAAGAAATACAAGTCCATGCCAGTGCCTGATGAAACGGTCATAGCCTATTCCGGTCTGGTTCTGGATGTGAACACCCATGAGTGCTGGCTGAACGAAAAACAGTTATCTCTTACACCTACAGAATTTTCAATCTTACGGGTCCTTTGTGAGAACAAAGGCAAAGTCATCAGCTCGGAACAACTATTTCGCGTGATTTGGGGCGATGAATATTACAATAAGAATAATAATACCATCACTGTTCATATCAGGCATTTGCGCGAGAAAATGAATGATTCAGTGGATAATCCGAAATGGATCCGAACGATATGGGGGGTGGGGTATAAAATTGAAAAGTAAAACCCATATTCAGATGAACTATGCAAAGTTAAGGATGAAAGTATTCATTCGAATGCTGATTTTGATAATTCTTGCTATCATCGCAGTGGATATTCTATATTTACTGGTTCGAGGACGACTGGGTGAGGGAGGCGTTCTGTTATTACAACATGTTTTTGGTTACGAATATAGCGATGCCCTTTCGATTTACGAAAGTACTTTCCGTGATCATTGGGAAATCATAATGCTGATAGCGATATCGGCCTTTTTTCTTATTTTTTTCTATTTTTCTTTATCCTGGTTTACAAAATATTTTAATGAAGTCAATGCAGGTATTGATGCCTTAATTAAGGATGAAGCAGATATTACGCTATCACCGGAGATGTCCTCATTGGAGCAGAAACTGATTTTTGTGAAGCAGACCCTCAAGAAACGTGAACTGGAGGTACAGGTGGCAGAGCAGAACAAACGGGATTTGGTCATGTATCTGGCTCATGATATAAAAACGCCGCTTACTTCCGTCATTGGATATTTGAGTTTACTTAACGAAGCTTCCGATATGCCGAAGGAGCAACAAGAGAAATATATGAAGATCACTTTGGAGAAGGCGTATCATTTGGAGCGTCTTATCCATGATTTTTTTGAAGTCGAAAGGTATAACCAGCAAACACTTCAACTCAACAAACAGAATGTTGACATCACTTATATGCTGATACAAATGCCGGATGAATTTTATCCCTCGCTCACGACTGCCGGGAAAAAGATGGTTATTGACGCCGAAGATACGATAACCGTTTATGGTGATGCAGATAAGCTGGCGCGGGTTTTTAATAACATTTTGAAGAATGCCGTTGCATACAGTGACGATAACAGCACGATTGAGGTGGCGGCAAAAGCCCATGAGGGTATGGCCAACATTACCTTTACGAACACCGGGCAAACCATACCGCCTGATAAGCAAAACAGTATCTTTGATAAGTTCTACCGGTTGGATGATGCCCGTTCAACGAATACGGGAGGTGCGGGCTTGGGTCTGGCCATTGCCAAAGAAATAATAATGGGGCATGAAGGGCAGATCGGGATGCAGAGTGAAAATGGGAAAACTGTATTTAGCGTAAAAATCCCGCTCACTTCACATGGAGGTCACTTAATGCATTCTTAGAATTTTCTTAATAAAATAACGTTTAGTTATTAAAGTTCAGTCTGCTTGCTGACGGTACAATAAATACCGGGTAAGCAGACTTTTGTCTGTAATGGAAAGGGCATGAGACGTTTCTAATTGAATAAGGGAGGTTGGAGTATGGAATTAATGCTGGACAGACTTACCAAACAATATGGACGCAAAACAGCGGTCGATCAAATGACGATTAAGATGAAACCAGGAGTGTATGGCCTGCTTGGGGCGAATGGGGCAGGAAAAACTACACTTATGAGGATCGTCTGCGGAGTGCTGAATCCTACCTCTGGCGATGTTCTTTTGGATGGTAAAAGTGCAGGGGAATTGGGGGAGGATTACCGTAATCTTCTAGGGTATCTTCCGCAGGATTTTGGATATTATCCGGATTTCACAGCAGAGCAATTTATGCTCTATGTCGCTGCATTGAAGGGGATTTCACCTCAGAAGGCCACTATTCGCACAAGGGAGCTTTTGGGGTTAGTGGGTTTGTCCGAAGTCTCAACCAGAAAAATCCGGACGTTTTCCGGGGGGATGAAGCAAAGACTGGGAATTGCACAAGCTGTTTTGAATGACCCTCAAATTTTGGTGCTGGATGAACCTACTGCGGGACTTGACCCGAAAGAGCGTGTGCATTTCCGCAATCTAATTGCGAACTTTTCCAAAGACAAGATAGTCATTCTTTCTACTCATATTGTATCTGATATAGAATATATCTCCGACTCCGTTCTAATGATCAAAGACGGTAAGCTGATCATCAATAGTCCAGCCGGCAACATTGCGAACGAAATGGAAGGTAAGGTGTGGAGATGTGTGGTTACGAAGGAGTATGCCAATACAATCAGCAATTCATTGTGCGTGGCAAATCTGCACCACGGTGATAATGATACGGTCATCCTTCGTGTACTTAATGATGATATCCCGATGGACGGTGCAATAAATGAGGTGCCTACGCTTGAAGATTTGTACTTGTACCATTTCCGGAACGATATTGCCGAATATAGGGGGAGCCGATGAATAGTTTATTCAAATATGAGTTGTTGAAAATCGCCAAAAAGAGAATGAATATAGTGGTCGTTCTGGTCAGCTTGTTCTTAACGCTGCTGTTCTTTATCATGCCTGTTCAGAATTATATTTCACTGGAGCGTGATGGCAGGCAGGTGAATGGTGCTGCTGCAATTCAGCTTGAGAAAGAGTATGCCAAAAAGCTTGAAGGAACACTTACGGAAGAACGGGTTGCACAAGATATTAAAGAGTATCAGACATTGTTCACCAATCCTAAGAATGTGTTGAAAGACGGGGATAAGGTTAACTTAACGGATGAGAATTATGCCCGTTATGTATTACCGCATTACTCTTACTTGAAAATGATTGATGAAGCTTTTTTGAAGCCTCAGGTTACTGATAACGGACTAACGGTTCTTAGAGATATGCGCTTGGAGAATACAGCGGGATTTTATCAGGCGCGCGCGGACAAAGTGAAGAGTTACTTAGATATTGACTATTCTGACTGGAAATATTCGAATCAGGAAAAGCAATTCTGGAACACTAAAAACAGCCAGATTGAAACGCCTTATGAATATGGTTACCACGCTGGATGGAGAAGTTTGTTCCAGTGTTTTGAATTGCTGATTGTTTCTATTATTGCAATTTGCATTTGTATTGCTCCAGTATTTGCAGGAGAATATCAATCGGGAGCTGACAGCGTTATTCTATCTACCCGATACGGGAAATCGAAATTAATAAAGGCGAAAATTTCAGCGGCTTTTCTTTTTGCACTGCTTGTGTTTCTAATAAATGTTCTGGTGGCAGTAGGTATTCAACTATACGCGTTTGGATTTGAGGGCTGGGATCTTCCATTACAGATTTTAAATGTTACCATTCCTTATAATCTATCCTTGTTGGAAGCGGCTATGGTGTGTATTTTGATCTTATTATTGGTTTCGATGGGGATGGCCGCCGTAACACTTCTTTTGTCCGCAAAGCTGAAAACAGCTTTTGCAGTGCTTGTTGTAGATGTGCTGGTCATATTACTCCCTGTCTTTTTGGGGCTTAGCGGGACAAATGGTATACTGAATCATATTCTTATGCTGTTTCCGTACATGGCTGTACAGCCGGTATTTCCTGCGGAGTACACTTCGTATTTTTCTTATCCATTTCCCGGCTTGACCGTAGATATTATCACTATGAGGATTATTGTTTATGTTGTTATAAGCGCTGTATGCATTCCCTTTGTCGGCCGCGCCTTTAAGCGTCACCAGGTCCAATAAAGCCTTATGAATTCATTACAGCAAAAAGAGCCGGCACTTAACAAGTTTCGGCTCCTTTTGCTGCCCCTATTCGCCCGTCTGCACAATCCAAACCTCCGGCAGGTTCCGGAATTGTTCGGCATAGTCCAATCCGTAGCCGACGACGAATTCGTCGGGGATTTCGATGCCGCAGTAGTCGATGGGGATGTCGGCAAGGCGGCGGGAGGGCTTGCTGAGGATGGTGCAGATGCGGACACTAGCGGCCTCACGGAGAGCAAAGAGCTGCTTGAGATGCTGCAGGGTCAGGCCGGTGTCGATCATGTCCTCGACGAGGAGGACATGTTTGCCGCGGATGTCGGTGTCGATGTCTTTTTTGACGGTGATGACGCCGCTTGAGGTGGAGCTGGCGTCATAGCTGGATACGGACATGTAATCCATGCCGATGGGGAGGGTGATCTCGCGCATCAGGTCAGCCATAAATACGGCTGCTCCCTTGAGGATGCCGATGAGCACCAGCTCCTTGCCTTCGTAATCCCGTGAGATGTCTGCTCCAAGCTCCTGGACTCTTTGCTGCAGCTCTGTTTTGGTGACCAGAACCTTTTGTAATGACGTCATTGTGTGGGCTCCTTATGAATCAGAATGATCCCGCAGCAGTAACCTTTCTATGTTCACAGGCTGCTAATGATCAGGATGTTCTGTCTTTTTCCTTTAGCATAACATCATGTGCCCCCCCTTCGTAAATAGTTGTGGAGGAGACGAGGGTGATTTTGGCATGGTGCGCAGCTGGGGAATGGTTGAAGCGCCGCAGCTGCGCGGAGCTCCCCAATATTCTTTGATGAAGTCCACGACATTCCCGGCGCCTAAAAAAGAACGAGACTGCCGCCATTACGCGGGAAGTCTCGTTCTAAGAGCTTGGAAGATTAGTGTACGGTTACGTTATCCGGCTCATGAACCGGCTGCTCCAGTACGGTAGAGCCGTCTTCAAGACGGAGCCAGGTATCAAAATTCTTGTCGCCCAGGGTTAGTTTTATCACGCGGGCACCCCGCTTAAAGCCTTCTTTTCCATAAGTATTGTAGCCTGAGGCCCGCCCGTAACAGAGGCGTATGCCATGCAGGCTGCCGACAAAGTCGTTGATATGGTCATGTCCGCAAAAGGTGCCCAGCACATCGCCCATTTCCAGCAAAGTCGCAAATAATCCGGAATTAACAGGAGCAGAACAGACGCGTTCGAATCGGTGTCCATGGCAGAGCCGGGTAGACCATACCTCCTGGTACTCGGGAATCGGGATATGAAAGAATGCGAGTGCAGGCAGCTTATCCTCTTGTGCTTGCGGGTTCAGCCGTGCCGATTCAGCTGTCAGCCAGTTAAGCTGATTCCGCTGGATCCAATTATAGCCTGGTACCTGCTCAAGCTCGGAGTAGCTGCCGGAGTCCAGAAAATAAAGAACTGCAGCGGAGCTGCCATTAGGCCCCTCAATTTCAAGTGTATAATTGCCTGTACCGGCAAGCTCCGCAGGTCCGGCCTCAGCCAGCGTGTGAGGATGCTCCAAGGCTACCTGCATCAGTTCATCACGGGAAATGCGGGTTTCTGTATCATGGTTGCCAAATACAAAGGCCCAGGGAATGCCGGTTTGTTCAACAGCGGCGACAGCCTCCCGGAAAGCTTCCTGAGGATTCTCACATTCCTTTTCTTCCGCTGGAACGGGACCCGTGTAAATTAAATCCCCCGTAAAAACGATAAGATCAGGCTGCTCCGCTTCTATAATACGCTCCATGAGTTTACGGGTAAGCTGATCCTCGGCTCTTCCATCCATCCAATGTAGATCGGTAAATTGCACAATTTTAAAGGTTCCATCATTCTGGAATGATAAATGGCGTTTCATTTGAAAATTCCCCTCTCTGGCCAAAATCAGTCGATATGGATACGCCGGGTGAAATGATCTCCTGAGTTTCGGCCGATCATAATATCAAATTCACCAGGCTCGAAGATAAGCTTATCGTCCCTGCCATAGAACATCAACATGTCTCTTGTGATTTCGAAGGAAACCAACTGTTTCTCATGCGCTGTCAATGAAAGCTGCCGGAAACCCTTAAGCTCTTTAACCGGACGCACAACGCTTGCGCTGACATCGTGAATATAAAGCTGAACGGTTTCTTTGCCGTCGATGTCCGAGGTATTCTCTACCTCAATAGAGGCTACAAGCTTGTCAGCGGCTTCAACCTTGAAGTTGCTGTAAGCAAAATCAGAATAGCTCAGGCCATAGCCGAAGCAGAAGAGCGGGTCGTTGGGGCAGTCTAAGTACCGGGTTACATAACGTACTTGCGGATACATGGGATCATAGGGACGTCCCGTTGAATAGGCATTGTAATAAACCGGAATCTGGCCCACAGTATAGGGGAAGCTCATGGATAAACGTCCGGATGGATTGTAGTCCCCGAATAGTACATCTGCCAGTGAGTTCCCTGACTCCGAGCCGAGGAACCAGGCCTGGAGCAAAGCATCGCTGGCATCCAGCACAGGCTTCAGCTCCAGTGGCCGGCCGCTGAATACAATGGTCACTATCTTTTTGCCAGTGTCCTTCAGGCGCCAGATCAGCTTCTCCTGATTAGGCGACAGGCGCAGGTTGGTTTTGCTGCCGCCTTCTCCGGTATCCTGCTGGTTCTCGCCCACTGCAGCAAGGATCACATCGCAATCCTTCAAGCGCTGAAACGCTTCTTCTATCCCGTCCTCTACATCAAATATACCCTCCAGCATACTCCCCAGCTCGCCGGTCATTGCTGTAAGGATATCCCCGGCTGAGGTTTTCCGGGAAATTCCTGTGTAGAGCGAGACCGCCGGGTCCTTTTCCGTTCCGGCCCAGCCGCCCAGCACATCTATGGAAGTGGCGAAAGGACCGGCCAGGCCGATTTTCATCCCCCGCTTGAGCGGCAAAGCTTTATTCTCATTTTTTAGCAGCACAACCGAACTTGCGCCAAGCTCGCGCGCGGTCTGCAGATGCTCCGCATTAGGCTCGGCTGCCTCATCCACTTGCGGATCCGCATCCTTAAACGGATTTTCAAACAAGCCCAGTGCGTCCTTAAGCTCCAGTACCCGGATAACCGCTTCGTCGATCAAAGCGGCATCAAGCCGGCCTTGTTCAATCAGATCTGCGGCATGATGGAGATAGTGGGTGGACATCATCTCGATATCAAGACCGGCAGCCAGACTTTTCTCTGCGGCTTCGCGGCCATCCACTGCAGCCCCGTGGGGGATCAGCTCATTGACGGAATTGAAGTCAGCGATGGTAACACCATTGAACCCCCATTCCTCCCGCAGAATCCCGCGCAGAAGCTGTTCATTTCCGGTTGCCGGAATACGGTCTACTGTATTGAATGCGGCCATTACCATGGCTACACCGGCATCGACCGCGGCCTTGTAGGCAGGCAGATAGAATTCACGCAATACACCGGTGGACATATCGACCGTATTGTATTCCCGGCCGCCCTCAGGCGCACCATAGCCGGCGAAATGCTTGACACAGGCGGCTATGCGTCCTTTTTCCTTCAGGTCTTTGCCCTGATAGCCGCGCACCATGCTTTCGGTGACGCGGGCATTCAGATAAGGGTCCTCACCGGATGTTTCCATGACACGGCCCCAGCGCGGATCGCGGACGAGATCGGTCATCGGAGAGAAAGTGACATGAATCCCGGCAGCTGCGCTTTCTTTGGCAGCAAGCTCGGCAAAGCGTTCACAGGCTTCCAGATCGAAGCTGCAGCCCAGCGCCAGAGGAATGGGCAGTATGGTCCGGTAGCCGTGGATGACATCTGCCATAAAGAGCAGCGGAATCTTCTGGCGGCTTTTTTGCATATGGCGGGTCTGCATTTCGATGGCATTCCGGGCTCCAACGCCGTTCAGAACGCTTCCGATATTCTCAATGGCATGTGGCTTAATTTTGAGCTCCTTGAACGGACCTGTCAAATCAACGGTATCGTCCAGGCCCCAATAATAAGGACCAAGCTGGGTTAATTGGGCCAGTTTTTCGTCCAGTGTCATTTCATTCACAAGCTCTTGGATAAACGGTTTAGTCATGGCAGACTCCTTCTTCATCGAACGCATTGAAAGTTATTGGGATAAATAGATTTGCAGTTCTTTGTCAGGCAGCGTAAGCACAGTGCTTGCAGGAATGCTTAGCGCACCCGGGCGATACGGATTGGCCAGGATTTGGCCGGCAACGGCATTGCCCTCCGAACGCAGTTCCGGTGTGCGGGTGGAACCCGATCCGATATGATAAACAAATTGTAAGGTACGGCCGAAACATTGATAAGTGAAGCGCAGACCGTCCAGACTGGCCGGAAGAACCGGATCAATAATCAGGCTGTCTGCCGTGAAGCGGATTCCCAGAATGCCGGAGATGAGCTGATTCAGGTAAATGCCGGGTCCGCTGGAATATAGCCGCCAGCCGCCTTTCACTGGGACGCTGCCGGTGCGCAGCTGATCGAAATTCTTGTGATAGCTGTAGCGGTCCGGGAAATCTCCGTCCGAACTGCTGAAATACATATTGCTCTGGCGGATTTTCGCATTAGGCACGCTCTCGCGGATATTGATCGGATTGATTTGGAACAGCCCTTCCCAGGCACGCTCAGCATCTCCCAGCTTAGCGGCCGCCTCAAGATAACGAATATGGGCATGCACATATTGCAGGCTGATTTCACGGCCGACATTGGCGGCCTGCTCGGCACGCCGGAAAATGGTGCTTACACCGCCTTCATAGCGGGCCGGGCGGTCCATTAGGCGTACGCCATCCGGACATTTGAGATGCTCATCAATCAGGCGCAAATTCATATCCGCTTGTGCAGGGTCCACCAGTTCGGCAATGATGCTGCGTGTCATCGGCAGCAGGCGATACTGTATTCCGGTATTTTGGTCCAGCGGATGCAGCATGTATTCGATGGTTTCGGCGTCTTTGAAGTAAGCGAAGCCGGCAATAACCTCATCTTTAATGAGCAACGTCTGGAAAGAGGCCTTCATCTGTTCTGCCATTTCAGCAAGCGACCTTGAGAACTCAGGGTCGAATGCCGTGACCTGCGACAGATTCCGGATGACCTGGAATGCCAAGGCAACGGTCCAGGCGCTGACCAGCTTGGTCTTCAGCGCTTCATCGGCAGGCTGCAGGGTATCATCCCAGTCACCGCCGGCATAGGAGATGAGGGCGGTTCCAGGCAGGAAGCGCTTGCTGATTGTGTGCACAGCTGCCTTGACATGCTCAAGTACGGATTCCGATTCCCGGGTAGGCAGGGCATCTGCCAGATAGTGATAGACTACCTCTTCTTGGAAAATAGAGCTGTCCCCGGTAGCCATTACATAGTCGGCAATGCATTTAAGCGGCCAAAGCACGACATCGCCATGCCATTCAGGGGACTGGACAGGGTGCTGGTCGAACATAAACCATTGCGGCCACTCCCGGCTTTCCCACAGCTGGTGGGCAAAAATCTCCAAAAGAACATTTCTGGCCAATTCATAATGCTGGGTCATCAGGAAATATTCCATCGGCCCCTGACATACATCCCGCGTGCCCCATGCGGCTCCGCCTGGCTGTTCAAGTCCGTGCGGCACAATAAAATGGACCATTGCATTATGCGTATACCACCATGCGGTTTCGTTCAATTTATCAATCTTTACCTGTTCGGCACCCTCGATCTGCAAGCAGAAGCGGGAACTGAAAGCTTCGTAGAATTCTCTGTACAATGTTACTTCATCTTCAAAGCTGTAAGGAGCCAGCGGCAAACTTCCCTTGTCCTCAAGCCTTCCTTGCATGACTAGCTGGAAGCTTGAGGACTGCTCTACGGAAAGGGTAAGCAGTGTACCGTTGCGCGGCTTGCCGTCTTCATAGAATATCCGGTCGTCACTTAAATTGAAAGCGGTATCAGGTAATTGAATGTCATAATGCAGGCCGGGATAAGGATGGTTCCGCCAAGTGTTCTCATCTGGTTGAACGCGGATAATTCCGTCTGCAGCGCTGACTCTCACCGGATGCTGGAATTCATGCTCGCCCATAACCAGCTGATTAGTAATCAGGTAATCGTAGGATTTTCCGAGCTTTGACTGTACCTGAAGCACAATATCCGGTTGATTGGCGGCAGCAAAGGTGGTGATCGTTAACGTATCATCCTCCAGCTTGTAATGCCATTTGGCAAAATTCACACCCATTTCATAAACGGCCGGCAGGGTAAGAATCCGGTAGACGCCATCATGGCCGATATAAATGCGCTGTCCTGTGTTCTTGAGAATATTGAGCAGGCCGCGCGGCGTGGAGAGGAGCTTATGGAAAGAAGTATTGCCCGCCACCGTCTGACCGTTGAAAATACCGTACATGTAGTTGGTGGACGTAATCAGGTTGTTGTTGACCTGTGTGTCATCCATCAGGGTGGTAATGATATGTCCGTGCGGGCGTTCAACGAGCAGTTCCTTGGGCTGCAACACGACATGGACGTGGTCATTAGTAAAGAAGGACAACAGTTTACCATCCTCGTATTCCTCGAGCTTTCGCTCAGGGAACGCGGCATCAATCTCGGCTTGTGACCACTGCGGAGAGACATAAGGTCCCCCGATTTCAGCACTGAGCGTGACTGTGTCTCCCTCTTGTACAGTGTCGCTCAGGTTCCAGTCTATGAAGGCATAAGCTTCCTGCAGCCGGGACCCAAACTCAAGAGACGTTACAGCGGCGGGATGAGTCTGGCGGAACAGGCCGTAGAAGGCAAAATCAACGGTTCCAGCCAGCTTCATTTGCTCTGTTTGCAGACCGGTATAGGCCAGCTCATATTGAACATTTTGGTTCGGAAGGCCGCTTTCCAGTACTTGAGGAATATCCAGGGCTTTAAAAGATAAGCCAAAAAACTGCGTGCCATCTGTTGAATAGCCGACGGCTTTGGTCTGAAGCACACCTTGCTGCAGATAGGGGAAAGCTGTGCCCTGAGGCTGGTTTTGGCGCGAGCATACAGCGTAACCGTTAGGCCCCTCCCAAATGCTGTGATCCAGGTACTGGCTCATATACAGCTCATTGGACAGCACGCCGCCTTTTTCAGCGACACCGAGATCCTGTCCATAAATGACATCAACCGTTTCCCCGTTTCCGGAGAGCTGGATATGCCAGAACCAAATGCCATCAGCAGCAGGGGAGAAGGTAACACGGTAATCAATAGCCTCTATCCGGCCTTGGTAAATAAGTCTTTCGTGATTGTACAATAGTTTGGAGCGGGAGCGGATTCCCAGCAAGGGATAGCTTTCAATGCCTTGTGCTGTATGCACGCGAAGATAAATATTATTGGCCGAACCATCCATAGAATTGCCCTGGAACTGATTGATGAGGAATGGCCCGTTGGAGAATTCAAAGATGTCGCCTGTTGGCAAGAACGTGTACTTGGATTCATCGAGTGTAAAGGTAATCATGTTGGATTGTGGTCTGAAAATCATAAGAACCCTCGCTTTCCACTACATGAATAGGACATGAAATTGAACGGATAGGGGAGTTCAAATCAAATGTCATCAAGGGCATGCATTTTCACCAAAAAAGATAATAGAAACGTTTCCATGTTAGGTATACCTCGATATTAGTCTCGTGGCTAAAAAATGTCAATCATCTTTGAAATAATTATTGTTTCGAAACATTTGGGACTGTATATATAATTAATGTACTTGAAATTCGAAAAAAAATTCAATTGACAGCGCATACATTTTAAGAGTATGCTCTTCGCAAGGGGAGTTCCAAAAAAATGATGGAAACGTTTCTATACCTTTAAAACATAGCTTTTATCGTGATTGGTAGTCGAGTTAATTTATTCCATTGGTGTGAATGCATCGTTCAAATTGGAGGTGGGTCTATTGGCTAGAATTATGCGAACTGGTGGAAATATCGGCCGGGAATTGCTGAAGAACAAAGTTCTTTTCCTTATGCTGCTGCCCGTGCTTCTGTATTTCCTGATCTTCCACTATGCGGTAATGCCCGGAGCTTATGTCGCATTTGTGGATTACAAACTTAACAAGGGGATCTTCGGAAGCCATTTTATCGGCCTGAAGAACTTCGAATTCCTAGTCCAAAATGGTGATCTCTGGAATATCACCAAGAATACCCTGCTGTACAATGTGGCTTTCCTTGTCTTGGGGAATATCATTCAAATTGTGTTTGCCATTATGCTGTCGGAGATAACGGGCAAATGGTTCAAGAAGATCTCCCAGTCGGTGATTCTCCTCCCGAACTTTATTTCAATGGTTATCGTAGGGGTATTTGCCTACAACCTATTCAATTTTAACTCCGGTTTTATCAATACGATGTTGGCCGGAGCCGGGCTGGACCGCCACGAGTTCTATTCCGATGCAGGCATTTGGAAATACATTATTGTCGCCTTCAAAATCTGGGCCAGTACCGGATACGGCATGATTATCTATCTGGCGGCCATAACAGGGATCAACCATGATTTGTATGAGGCTGCTTATATGGACGGCGCTACTACCTGGCAACGGATCCGCTACATGACCTTGCCGATTCTGAAGCCAACCTTTATTCTGCTTCTGCTGTTCGGAATGGGCGGGATTCTCAAAGGCTCCTTTGACCTGTTCTATAATCTGATCGGGACGAATTCCGTACTGTATCCGCAGACGGATATCATTGATACTTATGTCTTCCGCTCATTGGTGGGGCAATTCAACTTCTCCATGGGAGCCGCTGTTGGCTTCTACCAATCCTTGTTCGGGCTGCTTCTGGTGCTTGTGGTGAACTTTATTGTGCGCAAGGTCGAGCCTGACAGCGCATTATTCTAAGACTCAGAAAGAAACAGGGGTGATGATAATGGAAAAGAAAGCAGTCAAACAAGATGTCGGCAGTATCTTCATTAAAGCCATCAGCTATTTGTGCATCACAATCTTTGCGCTGATTTGTTTATTTCCTTTTGCGCTGATGATCACTTCCTCATTTATGAACGAGCAGGAAATTGTCCGCGAAGGCTACAAGCTGCTGCCCAAAGAATTTTCCTTCAAGTCATATGAGTTGCTGCTTAACAACTCTACAAATCTCATCAATGCTTATCAGGTAACTATTTTTATCACTGTAGTGGGTACGGTGCTGGGACTGTTTATGATGTCGATGGCCGGCTTTGTGCTCAACCGCAAGGATTTCAAGTACCGCAATTTCTTCTCCTTCCTAATTTACTTTACGACGCTCTTTAGCGGCGGCTTGATTCCAACGTATATCCTGATGGTCAAGCATCTTCATATGAAGGATAACTTGTTCGCTATGATCCTGCCGGCTGTGGTCGGCGCCTGGTCGATCTTCCTGATGCGCAATTTCATGAAGGCGATTCCGGATTCCTTATATGAATCCGCTACCATTGACGGTGCCGGCGATTTCCGCATCTACTGGCGGATTTTTATTCCCTTAGCGGTTCCGTCCTTGGCCACCATTGGACTGTTCTCGGCGCTGGGCTTTTGGAATGAGTGGTACAACGGGATGTTGTATATGGACAGCCCAACTAAATACCCGTTGCAATACTTTTTGCAGCGGATGGTTAATCAGACCAACCTTGGGACTATGATTAACTCGGGGGCAGTGATTAATTCAGCCGATCTTCCTACGCAATCTATCAAGATGGCTACAGCTGTTCTCGCCACAGGGCCAATTATTCTCCTCTACCCGTTTGTGCAGCGTTATTTTGTAACAGGGCTTACCGTCGGGGCAGTAAAGGGTTAATGGACGTGATCTCTTAAGAGAGGCGTTTATTATAGATGAAGAATTCATAAACAGACAAGAAAAGGGAGGCTTACCTGATGAAAGGTAAAAAAATCGCGTCTTCTTTAATGGCAGTCCTCATGCTTGCCGGGGTATTGACAGCCTGTACGTCCAAGAACAACAACAATGAGTCAAGCACTTCTCCAACGGATTCCGGAAAGTCGGAAACTACTGCAAATACGGGTGGAGTAGACACTTCAAAGGAAGCTAAGCTGACGTACTACCTGTGGGGCAGTGAAGGGGTTAACAACAAGGCGATCCTTGGCGAGATCAACAAGAAGCTCAAGGCAGATCTGAACGCAAGCATTGAAGTGAAGTATATTGACTGGCCGGATACGGCTACCAAGTACCCGTTGTTATTTGCTTCCGGTGAAAATTTTGATATGTCCCACGCCTCTCCCGGAGCACCAGTTTCCTATTTTACATTAGCCAGTGAAGGCGCACTCGTGGACATCACGGAGATGCTCGACAAGGTTGCTCCTAAGCTGAAGGCAGAAATTCCTGCAACTGTCTGGGAGAACACGAAATACAAAGGCAAAATTTATGGAGTTCCGAGTCTTTACAGTGAATACACACCTACCGGTTTCGCTTATCGTTCTGATCTGCTGAAGAAATACGGCATGGAAAAAATCAGCTCAATAGATGATATGGTGAAGTACATGGACAATGTTGTTGCTAACGAATCCTTCACGCCGATCAACGGCAAGGCTGAAGATGCGCAGAATATGTTCAGAATGCTGGTCGATACCACGGATATGTGGCTTAACGCCCCTGGTATTTCTCTAAATGAACTGAATCTGGTGACCAAAAGTCCGGAGGACTTCAAAACCGTCTTCCATCCGGCCTACACCCAGGAATTTGAAGATTGGGCTGTGAAAATGCGTGAATGGGCGGATAAAGGGTATTGGGGTAAAGATGTGCTGTCCGCAACCATGGGCGGGAAAGAGAACTTTAGAGCGGGAAACTCTGCAGGTTATTTGACTCATGCCCAAGACTGGATCGGTCAGTATGGAGCGGATATCAAGGCACAACCTGAATCAGATCCTTACTTCTTCACTTTCGCTGAAGCGAACAAGAAAATCAAACGTAAGATGGGCGTGGACAACTCGACCGTAATCAGCACAAATTCGGCTAATCCGGAACGCGCACTGATGGTGATTGAGAAGTTTATGACTGATGAGAGCTATTACAACCTTATTCAATACGGAATTGAAGGCAAACAATATGTCATTGAAGACGGCATCAAGAAATTCCCTCCAGGCTACAATGAAAAAACAGATGCCGGCGGCTTCTCGGCCTGGTCACTCAGAAATGACAAGTTCGTTGTTCCGAGTGATACCGAAAACCCTATCCGCAACTCTTTGTTCGCTGAATGGGATAAAGTGGCAATCGATGATCCGTACAACGGATTCAGCTTCGATCCATCGAATGTGACTACAGAAATCGCTTCAATCTCCAACGTGAATTCACAGCTTGGTATCCAGCTGATGCTTGGCAAAACTAGCCAGGAGCCTAAAAAAGCAGTTGCAGAATACCGCGAACAGCTGAAAAAAGCAGGAATTGACAAGGTCATTGCCGAAGTACAGAAACAATTAGCAGAATTTGTTCCTGTCAACTAAAGGAATGCTATAAGGCGTAAGGGAGCTATAAGTACTTATAGCTCCTTTACCCATAGATGGGGGAGTACAGTGGACGTAAATATCAAGGATATCGCGCGGATTTCCGGTGTCGGCATCTCAACAGTCTCGCGGGTAATCAACAACAAAGGGCTGGTGAGCAAGGCGACAAGAGAAAAGGTTCTAAGTGTGGTCAGGGAATATAATTATGTTCCCAATTCCAACGCACGGAATTTGAAAACCACGGAATCCAAGAACATTGCACTTATGGTCAAGGGGATTACCAATCCTTTCTTTTCCAATATGATCAAAGAAATTGAACGGCAGGTTAATTTGCGGGGTTACCCGTTTCTCATTCAACAGGTGGAGGATGGAACGGATGAAATCAAAGCGGCTATTCAACTGGTGAAAGAAAAGAATCTCTGCGGGATTATCTTTATGGGCGGAACGTATAATCATTCCGAAGAAAAGTTCAAACAGCTGACGATTCCTTTTGTGCTGACGACGATTACCTCAACCCAGAAGGTGGACCCTTCCGTATTTTCCAGTGTGATCATTGATGAATTGAAGGAAGCCTATAAGGCGACCAATTACTTAATCTCACTCGGACATACGAATATCGGGTTTCTGGCTAAGTCCCCTTTATTGGACGAAACCACAGGAAACCGCCGGCACTTGGGCTACAAAAAAGCACTGGAAGAGCATGATCTGCCTTACGATGCTCAATTGGTCGAGGATTGTGAATACAGTCCCAGCTCCGGATTTAATGCCGCGCGTAGACTGTTCAACAAGAATAAGGGAGTTACGGCTATTTTTGCAGCCTCCGATACGATTGCGATTGGTGCGGCCAAAGCTGTGCTTACCGCCGGGTTGTCTATTCCGGGCGACATCTCGATCCTTGGCTTTGATGGTATTGAGATGGCTGAGTATTATCATCCTTCTCTGGATACAATCAGCCAACCGGGCACGGAAATGGCATTATCAAGCGTGGGCGTTCTCTTTGACCTCATCTCGGGACAGTCAAATAACCAGCATATTGTCTACGATGCGGTATTGCTCAAACGCGGCTCTTGCAGGATGATCAAGGATTATTAGGGTGAAGTGTTGTTGTTAAAGGAGCAGGTAAAGCGCTGCTCCTTTTTGCTATAAAAAAACATTATAATTATTCTGAAAAAAACCCATCATAAACGATAGCACTTCTGTAGATTTTTATTTATAATAATTATTATCTGGATGTCATAAATAGTTCAAAGGTTTTATAAAAAGCCCTATTTCCTTGTGATATACTTAACACAGCGATTTCGGATGTTGTGAATGACATACCTTTAAATATGGATAAACAGTGATAGTGCCTACACCACTGATTAGAGACTAGGATGGTGAACAAGCGATGCATATTGTCGTCGTTGGCCTGAATTACCGTACAGCTCCTGTAGAGGTGAGAGAGCAGTTCGCATTTGCGGAGAAGGATCTGCCTGCGGCGCTCCATGAACTGATGCAGACCAAGAGCGTTTTGGAGGGGGTTGTCGTCGCCACCTGTAACCGGACGGAAATTTATGTGGTCGTGGACCGCCTTCATATGTGCGGATACTTCATCCGCAGCTTTATGGAGCAGTGGTTCAATGTAAAGAGTGAACAATTTGCACAGCATATGTATATATATGAAGATGAGCAGGCTATTGCCCATTTGTTCCGTGTGACCTGCGGTTTAGATTCCATGGTGATTGGTGAGACGCAGATCCTGGGACAGGTGCGCAATTCTTTTTTGTCTGCCCAAGCAGAAGGCGTGACCGGCACATGGTTCAACCAGCTGTTCAAGCAGGCTGTGACGCTCGGCAAACGTGCGCATAGTGAAACTTCGATCGGCGAAAGCGCGGTTTCGGTCAGTTATGCGGCGGTGGAGCTGGGCAAGCGTATTTTCGGCATGTTCACCGGCAAAAGAGTGCTGATTCTCGGCGCCGGCAAAATGAGCGAGCTTACGGTGAAGCATCTGTACAGCAGCGGTGCGGCAGAGGTTATTGTTGCCAACCGCACGTTGTCGCGGGCGATAGAGCTGGCTGAGAAGTTCTCGGGGAAACCGAGCACGATTGACGAGGCTTTGAAGCATCTCGATGAAGTGGATATTGTCATCAGCTCTACTGGAGCTGACGGTTTTGTGCTGACAGCGGATCAGGTGGCTGCCGGCATGAAGCGCCGTCCTTCGCGGCCGCTGTTCATGATTGATATTGCCGTTCCGCGTGATATTGATCCGGCGGCCGCAAGTGTGCCGGATGTGTTCCTGTATGACATTGATGATCTGGAAGGCATTGTCGAGAGCAATCTGGAGATGCGCCGCAGTGAGGCGGCCAAGATCGAGGTCATGATCGCAGAAGAGATGGAGGAATTCCAGGTATGGCTGAAGACGCTTGGCGTCAGACCGGTCATCCGTGCGCTTCAGGACAAATCGAATGGAATTTATGAAGAAACTATGGATAGTCTGTTCAACAAGCTGCCTGAGCTGGACGAGCACCAGCGCAAGGTGATCCGCCGCCTGACGAAAAGTATTGTGAACCAGATGATGCATGATCCGATCAATGTGATTAAGGAACTGTCCGGCGGCAAGCAGGGGAGTGAGGCACTTGATTATTTCACGCAAATCTTTGCCCTTCAGGAGCAGCTGGGAACCGATCCGGACAGCGGCAGCCCTGCACCGGTTGAGCGGACTGACAATGAACGTTCTTCAAGCATCGACTTTAACGTGCCTAAGACGGTGTTTGCTCCGGCAGGCCTGCTGGGCGGGTGAAGAACATGCAACTGCTGAACGGAATATATGATACCGCTCTGCTGCTATATGCCCTGAGCCTGCTGTTTATTTTCTCGGATTGCCTTCGGCGTAATCCGGGCGGGAAGCGGCTAGGCACGGGGCTTCTTGTCGTTGTGGGACTGCTGCAGTCTGCCGGGCTTGCGATCCGGTTCTCCCAGGAGGGAGGACTGCCTATTTTCACCCCGTATGATTTCCTGTTCTGGTTCTCATTCAGTATCGTGCTGACTTCACTTGCGGTGGCGTACACGCGTGGAGGTGAATTCACCATCCTGCTGCTCAGCGGAGCGGGCTTCAGTGTGTTCCTGCTGAACCGGGTATGGCTGACGGCTGCGGATCATGGCCTGGAGAGCTGGAGTGCGGTGCACGGATGGCTGGCAATGCACATTATTTTAGCTAATTTGAGCTTTGGCGCACTGACACTGGGTGCGGTATTTGCGATAATGTATCTGTTCCTGCACAGTAAGCTGAAGAGCAAGAAATGGGATGACCGCGTCCGGCGTCTGCCTAGTCTGGAAACGATGGATAAATATTCGTATACATCAATTCTCGCCGGGGTTCCCCTGCTGAGCGTATCGCTTGTATTGGCGGGCATGTCCATTATCGCAGAGGGGCGGACCCCGCTGTTCCAGGATCCCAAGGTGCTGACTACACTTGTCGGGCTTGGGATTTACATAACCTATATCTTGATGAAGCGGTCCGGCCGAAGAAGCGGGACGGTTATGGCCCGCTGGGCGATTTCGGGATACGGCTTCATTATCCTGAATTTTCTGTTGAATTCATGGTCTGATTTCCACGGCTGGGGCGGGAAGTGATGAACATGGTGAACTATTTTCCTGTCATGCTGGATTTGCAGGATCAACGGATTGTGGTGATCGGCGGCGGGGCCGTTGCCGAGCGTAAAGTAGGTCCGCTGCTGGAAGCAGGAGCGGCGGTGACCGTTGTCAGCCCCTCGTTAACGGAGAGGCTTAGCGAACTTGCAGAGAAGGGCATGCTAATCTGGATTAGCCGCCCTTATGCTCCCGGGGATCTTGAGGGGGCCTTCCTGGCCTATGCCGCCAGCAGTGATGCGGCGGTTAATGAAGCAACTGCACGGGAGGCAAAGGCTTTGGGCCTTCCGGTGAATGTGGCCAGCCATGCCGAGGCGGGGAACTTCATTACTCCCGGCGTGTTTCGCCGGGGACGTCTGACGGTGGCCGTATCGACCTCGGGCGCTGGTCCTGGTGTGGCTGCGAAGATTACGGAGCAGGTTGCGGAGATGCTGGGCGAGGAATACGAGCCGTATCTGGATTTTTTGCATGCGCTGCGGGTAGAGATCAAGCGGCAGGAGCCTACAGCCGCGGTCCGTGCACGGCTTCTGCGCAAGCTGGCCCGTCTGGACGTGTTGGATGAGATCAGACAGGGTACTTTTAAAGAGTGGAGCCCGGAGACGGTTCAGGTCTGGATTGCCGCTAACCGTGAGGCGTAGATATGTTAAAGCTCCTGGAACGTTGGGCTGGAGATGTGCGGAAGCCATTTTTGAATAAGACCGAAGACTGCTGAAAAAGGCACGAGTTGTTGGTAGAAGTGAAAAACTTGCCGGAATGTTGCGGGAGTTTCCATTGGTGGCCGAATCTGGGGAAACGCCGGGTAAATGACCGGAATGTGGCTGAACCAAGCCTTGCAGATGCCGTTGTAAAGAGCAGCTCACGGGTGAATTCGGTTTGGTCTTGGGGTAAATGTGAGAACGTGAAAAAAACAGCAGGCATGCCGCTGATTGTATAAGAGTAGTATGATTGTGAGAGCAGTAAGGCACATGCAGGTTACCGGGAGGAATGTAAATATGCGCAAGATTATTGTAGGCAGCAGACAAAGCGCGCTCGCGCTGACACAGACGGGGCATGTCATCGCCGATCTGGAGCGTCTGAGTGAGGAACACGGCTTCGGCTTCACCTTTGAAGTGCACCGGATTGTCACCAAAGGCGATCGGATTCTGGATGTCACCTTGTCCAAAGTGGGCGGCAAAGGGTTGTTCGTAAAGGAAATTGAGCAGGCCATGCTGGCCAAAGAGATCGATATGGCTGTACATAGTATGAAGGATATGCCCTCTGAGCTGCCGGAAGGGCTGATTAACGGTGCTGTGCCGCGACGGGTCGATCCGCGTGACTGCCTGATCGCTACCGGAGCAGCTAGTCTGGATGAGCTGCCGCAGGGTGCGCGTGTCGGTACCAGCAGCCTGCGCCGTTCCAGCCAGCTTGCCGCACTGCGGCCTGATCTGGACATTCAGCCGGTGCGCGGCAACATTGACTCACGGCTGAAGAAGCTGGAGAGCGGCGAATTCGACGCGATCCTGCTGGCGGCTGCGGGTCTCTCACGTATGGGCTGGGAGGACCGGGTAACGGCATATCTGCCGCCGGAGGTCTGCCTGCCTGCTGTCGGGCAGGGAGCACTCGGCATCGAATGCCGGGAGGATGACGCCGAGCTGCGGAAGCTGCTGGCACTTTATAATGATGAGCATACGGCCCTTACAGTGGCGGCGGAACGGACGTTTCTTGGCGCACTGAACGGCGGCTGTCAGGTGCCGATTGGCGCTTTTGCGGTACTGGGAGCAGAAGACAGTGGAACTGAATCCAATGCATTAGCAGGTTCTGCTGCACCGGATTCTACCCGCAGGGTCATCACATTGACCGGCATGGTGGGAACGCCGGATGGCTCAGTGATCCTGAAGGAAACCTGCACCGGGGAAGATCCGGTTCAGCTTGGCGAAGAGGTCGCCAGGAAGCTTATTGCCCGGGGAGCAGAGAAGATTTTGGCGGATGTAAGGGGATGATGGAGATGAAGGGGAAAGTCTATCTTGTAGGTGCAGGTCCAGGGGACGCCAAGCTGATTACGGTGAAAGGCCTGGAGTGCATCCAGAAGGCGGATGTGCTGGTTTACGACCGGCTGGCCAGCCCGAGGTTGCTGAAACATATGAAGTCCGGCGGAGAAAAAATATACGTAGGCAAGCTGCCTGACCGCCATACGATGAAGCAGGAGGAAATCAATCAGCTGCTCGTCGATCTGGCGCTTGAGGGAAAGACGGTCGTGCGGCTGAAGGGCGGAGACCCGACGATTTTTGGCCGTGTGGGTGAAGAAGCGGAGCTGCTGCGCAGACATGGCATTTATTATGAGATTGTGCCGGGCATTACCTCGGCGATCAGCGTGCCGGCCTATGCCGGCATTCCGGTGACTCACCGGGATTATGCTTCCTCGCTCTCGATTATTACCGGACATGAAAGTCCGGATAAGCTGGATCATTCCATTCATTGGGATAAGGTGACAAATGCTACGGGAACACTGGTGTTTCTGATGGGCGTTGCCAAAATCGGCTATATCAGCGCCCAGCTGATCAAACACGGTCGGCCGCCGGAAACGCCGGTCGCGCTTGTCCGCTGGGGTACGCGCGCGGATCAGGAGACGCTGATCGGGACACTCGCCGACATTGAGGCGAAGGTAAAGGCGGCGGATTTCCAGCCGCCTGCCGTCATCGTCGTCGGCGACGTGGTGCTGCAGCGCCAGCAGCTGATGTGGGTAGAAGCGCTGCCGCTGTTCGGCAAGCGCATTGTGGTTACACGGGCCCGCAGCCAGGCCAGCGAGCTGGTGGACCGGATCGAGGAACTGGGCGGGGAGCCGTACGAGTTCCCGGTCATTGAGACGGTCATGCCGGAAGGCGCAGGGAAGAAGGCCAAGATTGCAGAAGCGCTCGGCGCGTTATCCGCATACGACTGGGTCTTCTTCACGAGCGCGAACGGCGTGGAGTTTTTTTGGCGTCACCTGGCGGAGCTCAAGGTGGACATCCGCGGCCTGCACCGCGCGCGCATCGGCGCGGTGGGACCGGCCACAGCCGCGGCGCTGGCCCAGCGCGGGCTGGTGGCCGAGGAGCTGCCTGGAGTCTTCCAGGCAGAAGGGCTGATCGAAGCCTTCGGCTCCAGGCTGCTGCCTGGGCAGAAGGTGCTGCTGCCACGCGGCGACCTCGCGCGCGAGTGGCTGCCGGACAAGCTGAGGGAGCTGGGGCTGGAAGTGACCGAAGTGGACACCTACGAGACGGTGGTCACCGGCGAGGATGACATCGAGCTGCTTAAGCTGCTGGAGGAGAAGCGGATTCACGCGGTTACCTTCACCAGCTCTTCGACAGTGCGCAACTTCATCAGCATCCTGAAGCGGATGGGGCTTGAAGATCCGCTTCCGCTGCTGGCGGGCGTGAAGATTGCCTGCATCGGCCCCGTGACCGAGAAGACTGCCGTAGAAGCCGGTCTGACCCCGGGGCTGCTCCCCGACGAGGCGACGATCGAGGGATTGGTACAGGAGCTGTGCCGCTGGAATGAAGGAACGCGGCTGCAATAATCATTTAATGGCTGGCGGACGAATAGGGAAATCTAACTTAGCTGTACTTTGTACAGCTAAAATAGACTTATATCTCTCATAAGGGTGGTTAGTTGTATTCTGTACAGCTAAATTTGCCGGTTTAAGCGGAAATCGCTATTTCGGTGATTTTAGTTGTATGAAGTACAGTTAGGCGGCAAATCAGCGGGTATATTGTGAAATTAGTTGCAGAGAATGCAGTTAGCGCAATCTGCCTGTGTTTCTGAGTTAGCTTGGTTAGCTGGGTTAGCTGGGTTAGCTGGGTTAGCTGGGTTAGCTGGGTTAGCTGGGTTAGCTGGGTTTGCTGGGTTAGCTGGGTTAGCTGGGTTAGCTTGGTTAGCTGGGTTTGCTTGGTTAGCTTGGTTAGCTTGGTTAGCTTGGTTAGCGGGGTTTTCTTGGTTTGCAGGGTTTACTGGGTTAGCTGGTTTTGCTGGGTTAGCTGGGTTTACTGGGTTAGCTGGTTTTGCTGGTTTTGCTGGGTTATCTTGGTTAGCTGGTTTTGCTGGGTTAGCTTGGTTTGCCCTTTGTTTGCCTGTATTTTTCTGTGTTACTCTGAGTTCACCTCAGTCCGACCGAGTTCGTCTGTGACTATATGGGATGCCCCTCTTCGGGTCTGATTCACAGCTGGGCTATTGTTCAATAGATCACTTACCGTATGTGTTTATATATCTATTATACAGGAGGATGTCCAATGAGTTTTCCAATTACACGGCACCGCCGTCTGCGAGGAACAGCCGGAATTCGCGGAATGGTGCGTGAGACAATATTAAATACGCTGGATTTCATCCAGCCGATTTTTGTAACCTATGGAACAGGTGTGAAGAATGAGATCGGCTCCATGCCGGGTGTGTATCATTTTTCGCTCGACATGCTGAAGGCCGAAGTGGATGAAATTGCTGCACTGGGCATTCCTGCTGTGCTGCTGTTTGGCATTCCTGAGACCAAGGACGCGATCGGTTCTTCTGGTTTTGCCGATGACGGCATCGTGCAGGAAGCTACGCGGCTGATCAAGCAGTGGTACCCTGAGCTGCTGGTCGTTGCCGATACCTGCTTGTGTGAATTCACCGATCACGGCCACTGCGGGATGGTTCATACCCACACAGTAGACGGTGTCGTGCACGGCGATGTCATCAACGATGCTTCGCTTGAGCTGCTGACCCGAACAGCGGTGTCGCAGGCCAAGGCCGGGGCGGACATTATCGCACCTTCCAACATGATGGATGGTTTCGTGCAGGCGATCCGCACCGGACTGGATGAGAATGGCTTCGAGCATGTGCCGATTATGTCCTATTCGGTAAAATATGCTTCGGCCTTCTACGGCCCGTTCCGTGAAGCCGCTGACTCTGCTCCGCAGTTCGGCAACCGCAAAACCTACCAGATGGACCCGGCCAATCTGCGGGAGGCGATCCGCGAAGCGGATTCGGATGTGCTGGAAGGTGCAGATATGCTGATGGTGAAACCTGCGCTGGCTTATCTGGATGTCATCCGGACCATCCGCGACCAGTTTGATCTGCCGCTGGTTGCCTACAATGTGAGCGGAGAATACTCCATGGTCAAAGCGGCGGCGCTGCAGGGCTGGATCGACGAGCAGGCGGTAGTACTGGAAATGCTGACCGGCATGAAGCGTGCAGGAGCGGATATTATCATTACCTATTTTGCCAAGGATGCGGCACGCTGGCTGAAGGGCTAAGCTAATCAAGAATCGAACAGGAGTGAGAAACCATGGGTAATGTACCATTGGCGCGCCGGGAAGAAGCTTCCCGTGCAGCTTTTGAAGAAGCGAAGCAGTATATTCCCGGCGGGGTGAACAGCCCGGTGCGGGCGTTCAAATCTGTAGGATTGACACCGGTTTATGTGGATCATGGCGCGGGTTCGCGCATTTACGATATTGACGGCAACAGCTTTATCGACTACGTCTGCTCGTGGGGACCGCTCATTATGGGGCATGCTCACCCAGAGGTCGTAAAGGCATTGCAGGAGACGGCCGTAAAAGGGACAAGCTTTGGCGCGCCTACGCTGCTGGAGACGGAAATGGCCAAAACAGTGGTGGAACGTGTCCCTTCAGTGGATATTGTGCGGATGGTCAACTCCGGTACGGAAGCTACTATGAGTGCGATCCGGTTGGCCCGCGGAACTACCGGACGCAGCAAAATCCTCAAGTTTGAGGGCTCGTACCATGGCCATGCGGATAGCCTGCTGATCAAGGCCGGCTCCGGCGTAGCCACGCTTGGTTTGCCGGATAGCCCTGGCGTGCCTGAAGGCGTAGCAGTCAACACGATCACTGTGCCGTACAATGACCTGGAAGGGGTCAAAATCGCTTTTGAACGCTATGGCAGTGAGATTGCTGCGATTATTGTAGAACCGATTGCCGGGAATATGGGCGTTGTGCCGCCGCTTCCGGGCTTCCTTGAAGGCTTGCGCAAGGTGACGACGGGTTACGGAGCACTGTTGATTTTTGATGAGGTCATGACAGGCTTCCGCGTAAACCGCAGCTGCGCTCAGGGACTATTCGGCATTGAACCGGATCTGACCTGCTTCGGCAAAGTAATCGGCGGCGGTCTCCCCGTAGGCGCTTATGGCGGCAAAAGAGAGATTATGGAACAGATCGCTCCATCCGGCCCGATCTACCAAGCGGGTACGCTCAGCGGCAATCCGCTGGCGATGGCTTCCGGTCTCAGCACGCTCAAGCTGCTGACGCCAGAGGTGTACGACCGCCTGGAGATACTCGGCGCACGTCTGGAAGCAGGTCTTAAGCGGAATAGCGCCGAGACCGGTATTCCTCTGACGATTAACCGTGTGGGCTCCATGGTTTGCCCGTTCTTTACCGAAGGGCCGGTAATCAACTTCGAAACGGCCAAAGCCAGTAATCTGGATATGTTCCGCAGCTACTTCGCCAAGATGCTCGATCAGGGCATCAGTGTTCCGCCATCGCAGTTCGAAGGAATGTTCGTATCCGCCGTACACAGCGAGCAGGATATCGATGATACTATCGAAGCTCACTTGAACGCCCTGAAGTCACTGTGACGTCCGGAGCAGATAATGTATCGGTCCAGGGCGGCGGCGCCTGGACCCGGCGCGGCGAATGGCTGGAAGCCATGCCCGGCCGGGTCGTTACCGGAGCAGCCGATCCGCAGGCTGCGGTAGACCGCTGGCTGCTGGAGACGGCCGGGATGCCGGTGAAACTCCATGCCCGGCTGCTCCGCGAAGGCGGCATCCAGTGGAAGGGCGACCGGCTGCGGCTGGCGCTTTTTCCTTACCGGGAAGCGGGCATTGAGCCGGTGTGGCAGGAGCTTGAAGTGCTGTATGAGGACGACTTTTGCCTTGTTGTCCATAAGCCTGCGGGTATGGCGGTTCACCCGGACGGCAGCGGGTCAGATACAACGCTGGATCATGTTGTTGCAGCGCATTATGCCGCTTCCGGCGGAGGCGTCGCTGTGCGGCATATACACCGGTTGGACAAGGATACCACGGGTCCTGTGCTCTATGCGAAGAACGAATATGCGCAGCTTGTACTCGATGAAGACATGCGCGAGAAGGTGATATCGCGGCGGTACGCTGCGATTGTGGAGGGCGTCGTCCCGCCTGCGCTCAAGGTGATTGACGCCCCGATTGGCCGCGACCGCCATCATGCGGCGCGCAGACGTGTTTCACCCGGCGGACAATCCGCGGTAACGTTAATCCTTGGACGCGAGGTGCTGCAAGGCGGCACTTCGCTTAAGGTGCAGCTTGAAACCGGGCGCACGCATCAGATCCGCGTTCACCTCAGCCATATGGGTCATCCGCTGTATGGGGATGAGCTGTATGGCGGGCCGCGCTGGGGTTTGACAGGCAGTAGCCGTCAGGCTCTGCACGGGGAGGTATTGGCTTTCAGCCATCCATGGAGCAAGGAAAAGCTGGGAATAGCCGATCCATGGCCGGAGGATATGCTGCGGCTGCGGGAGGAACTGGGCGGCGGGACAATAGGCTGAAATCAGTCTGTTGGAGCTTCCTAGCGACTAAATGATCTAAAGACAATCAAATTTTATAATGCAACTATAAAGAGACCCGAGGCTGAAGGGGCTGCACCCTGTTTGTGAGACGAGGTGCAGTCCCGTCCCCTGCCTTGGTGTCTTTTTTTTGTTGCTGGAAAATTAATAATCACAATCACAAATGTGAATAAGTCACAAACTTGATGATGCGAATCCGCGAATGAGAGGCACAAGTACCTCCGAATAGGCGGAAAGTAAGCGATTTGGCGAAATGAGAGGTACAAGTGCAGTTAGCATAGAAAGTGGACACCGAATAAGAACATGAGATAATAAGCTTACAAGGAAGAGGTGTCCGGAAATGGAAGAAATACGACAGAGCTACAATGAAGACTTTAAACGAAAGACTGTAAAATTCCTGCAGGAGCAAACCAAGTCTATTTCTGAGTTGTCAGTGGAACTGAGTATCCCGGTGGGAACACTGCGCAATTGGATGGGGAAATACCGAAAACTTGAAGATGAACCTGCAGCCACAGGTGAGATGTTCCGGGAACAAGGTGAACTGGTGAAGCAACAAGAACAGGAAATCCGAGATCTGAAAGAAGAGCTCGCCATCCTAAAAAAAGCTGTGCACATCTTCAGCAAGGAAAGAAACTAACTTTCCATTTCATTGAAGAGCATCGCTCCACTTTCCGATTGGAGAAGATGTGCCAGGTGTTACACGTGTCGAAGAGCGGATACTACAAGTGGCTCCAGCAAAAGGGCCAGGAAAATAGCTACCAGAAACGAAGAGTGGCGCTTACCGTCCGCCTCAGGTGGCTCTTTCATGACTCTGACGGGATCTACGCAGTCCTAAACTCACAGAGAACCTTAAACGAGAAGGCTGGAAGGTGTCCGCGCGTTTGGTGGGCAAGCTGATGCGGGAGCAAGGGCTTCGATCCTGCGCGGCTCAACGATTCCACGTGCAGACGACCGACTCGAAGCATGAGCATCCCATCGCTCCTAATATTCTAAACCAGACGTTTGTAACCACTGCTCCGAACAAGGTATGGCTAGCTGATATTACGTACATTCCCTGCCAAGAAGGCCGATTGTATTTGGCCAGCGTTATGGATTTGTACACTCGAAAAATCGTTGGTTGGAAGATGTGTGACCACATGCGTACAGATTTAGTAGGAGCAGCTTTAGAACAAGCCCATCTGTCACAGAAGCCTCCAGCAGGAGTGCTGCACCATTCGGACCAGGGAGCGCAGTATGCCTCTACCGATTACCGTACTCAACTCGTCACATACCAGATGAAAGCAAGCATGAGCCGCAAAGGGAATTGTTATGACAATGCGTGTATTGAGTCGTTCCACAGCGTACTCAAAAAAGAATGTGTGTACCGGACCCGGTTTAAGACCAAGCTTGAAGCTCAGCAGAAAATATTTGAGTATGTGGAGCTCTTTTACAATCGTAAGAGAATTCACGGTTCTTTGGGTTACCTCTCTCCCGACCGTTTCGAATCCCAGTACTACAAGAATTTAAGTACATGCTCTTAAATAGTGTCTACTTTCTTGACATAGGACCACAAGTACCTCCGAATGGGCGGAAGTTGAGCAAATTGGCGAATGAGAGGTAAAGATACCTCCGAATTGGCGGAAGTTGAGCAAATTGGCGAATGAGAGGTAAAGATACCTCCGAATTGGCGGAAGGTGAGCGAATCCGCGAAATGAGAGGCACAAATACCTCCGATCAGCGGAAAGCTGAGTGTCGCCCCCTTCAAGCTCCAGCCGTGCCAAATATTTAACGGATGATACATTTCTGCGTCTCGGTTCGTCTTTCTAATAAAGGAGATGGACAGCAGATGAAATGGAACAGAATCTCTGTAACGATAGCCGCTTTCGGTGCGGTTTTAATTATTGCCGGGAGTATTACTGCAGCTACTGCCGGTTCGGATGTTGTGAAACTGATTCAGCAATTTGGCAGTTTTACTGTGACTGTAGACAATCAATCCGATTACGATCTGTTTTCCGTAGAAACTGGGGTCCTTACCAGCGATTCTACTGGACAGGTCGTTGAGAGCAGTTCCAAGGAAAGCTTCGAGCAAGGGATACCCAGTGGAAGAAAGGTGAAAATCAGCCCTGAGCTAAGCCTTTCCGGTGAAGGCGGAATTTATCTTAAGTATACCGATCCAAGAGATGAGGACTCGCCGAAAACGGTCGGGATATGTTCGTATACCGAAAGCTTATCCGGCCATTCCAAGGTCATCATTACAAATGACGATGTAAGTGTTGCAGAAAATTGCAGCTGAATTAGCGTTGCCGCCGTGTTTCTACTTTCTTGTCCCCCCATTTCCTGCCTGCCCAGCAAGTGGAAGTGCCAATCTGCCGTTTTTGGGTATAACACTAATAAGATATATACCCTTACGAAATGCAGCTTGGCACATTAACGATCCTACGACTGGGGGCATATCCATGAAATGGCAGGGAAGAAGAGGCAGTTCGAATGTAGAGGACCGCAGAGGCAGAGGCGGGGGCGGCGGGAAGGTCATCGGCGGCGGGATCGGCGGAATTATTCTTGTCGTGATTGTAACACTGCTCAGCGGGGGCAATGCCGGGGATATCTTAGGGAACCTGACATCCAGTGGTACCAATTCTTCAGCTCCTTATGAGCAGACGGCTGAGGAGCAGGAGCTTTCCGAATTTGTATCCGTGGTTCTTGCCGACACCGAGGAGGTGTGGGGTGAGATTTTTAAGCAGCAGGGAATGACCTATAAGGATCCGACGCTGGTAATGTACAGCGGCAGTGTGGATTCTGCCTGCGGAACAGCCACTTCGGCAGTCGGGCCGTTTTATTGTCCCGGGGACGCCAAGCTGTATATTGATCTGAGCTTCTATGATGAGCTGCAGCAGCGCTTCCAGGCGCCGGGCGATTTCGCGATGGCTTATGTCATTGCCCACGAGGTGGGCCATCATGTACAGACCCTGTTGGGCACGTCGAAGCAGCTGAATTCGCTTCGCCAGAGCCTGAGCGAGAAGGAATTCAATAAATATCAGGTCCGGTTCGAGCTGCAGGCCGATTATCTGGCCGGAGTCTGGGCCAATCACGCCCAGGGCATGAACCTGCTGGAAGAAGGCGATCTGGAGGAGGCCCTGACGGCGGCGAGTGCGGTCGGCGATGACACGATCCAGAAGCAGGCACAAGGATATGCGGTGCCGGACAGCTTCACCCACGGGTCTTCGGAGCAGCGGAAACGCTGGTTCTACAAAGGTTTTAACTCCGGTACCATTGAAGGCGGAGATACTTTTAACGCTGCTCAGCTATAGAATGTGAGAGGGCAAAGTGTCAGCCGCTTAACCCGGGAACCGCCCATCCCCCTATGCGGGAGCGAGCTAAGCCAAGTATAAATAAGCCTGGAGACAGAGCCGATACGGCCTCGTCTACAGGCTTTTATTCTTTGGGCGAAAACCGCTTCCTTCCAAACTTTTTGGATTCCGGCAGCTGGTCGGCAGACCTACTTCTATTAACAGGCAGGTACTTTTTTCATAGAAAGAGACTGTTGCCCATGCCTTATAATCAGCGCCGGTCATATAATACTTTGTTAACGCGGAGCAGGCTGCTCCTCATGAAATGAATTCTACAAGCCGGGGAGAGGGGTTCATGAAAATACTGCTGGTCACCTACTGGGGACTCACCAATATGGGCGGAATCTGGACGTATATGAAACAGCTCTCAGACAAGCTGAGCGAGCAGGGTCATTCTGTTACGCTGATGGGAAGCCATGTAGAGAGCAATACGTTATATTTGCTGAACCAGGAGAGCTATTTTGATAAAAATGCATACTATAACACGCTGCTGCCTTATCTCGATCCTCTGCGGTTTCCGCATCTGCACCTGGAGCATGGCATTTTCAGTTTTGAAATCGGCCGTTATGTGTTTGAGGGAGGAGCGGCTGTGCTCGGCCTGGAGGACTATGATCTCATCCACGCCCAGGATCCCATTTCCACTTACGCGCTGCGGCGGGTGATGAAAAAGCGGGTGCCGCTGGTGGCCAGCGTTCACGGGGCATTGGCCCGGGAGTCGTACTACGAGTATAAGGGGATTGAACGGGAGCTTACGAAGGAGGAGTACGAGAGCCGGCCGATTTGGAGCTATTTCCGCCGGATCGAGCAGCTTGGCGCACATGCCGCTGACCTGATCCTGGTGTCTTCGAAATGGATCGGTCAACTGGTGAATGAGCTCGGCGTCACTCGGGAGCGGATTCATACGCTGCCTTACGGAATCAACCTGGAGCAGTACAATGACAAGGCTGCATTGCCTTCCCCGGTACAAGTTGGCGGGGGACATAAGGTGATTATGTATGCCGGCCGTTTCGAGTACATCAAGGGTGTACATGTGCTGATCGGCGCACTGGGTCTGGTGCATCGCAGCCGTCAGGACTGGGTCTGCGTCTTAGCCGGGAGCGGTAGTCTCCTGGAAGAGCTGAGATCACAGGCGGCAGCGCTGGGGATTCAGGGACATCTGGTGTTTGTGGGTAATTTAGACAATATCCCGTCCACGTTGCAGCAGGCCGATATCTATGTGCAGCCCAGCCTGCAGGATACGCAGCCCTACTCGGTCACAGAAGCCCAGCTTGCCGGTATTGCACCGATTGTGGCCGGGACGACGGGGATGCCGGAAATGGTTAAGCACGGGGAAACAGGCTGGATCTTTCCTACGGAAGATTCAGGGGGGCTGGCGGAGCTGCTGCTACTGCTGCTAGGTGATGATGAACTGCGCGGGCGGACAGGAAACCAGGCGAGAAAATGGGCGGTCCGCTGCCGCTCGCTGGATGTCATGACGGAAGGAACGCTTAAGGTGTACCGCAAAGCGGTGGGAAAGCAAACCTTGCGTAGAGGGGGGACCGGAGGCGAAATGCTGGCAGTGGAAAAGGAAGCAGGAGCGGTTCAGGGAGCTTTTCATCCGGCTGATTTGCTGGGCAGCGTTACCCCCGGCAATCCACTGGTACCGGCTCTGCGGAGCAGGCTGCCGCTGGATTATTCCGTTCCCGATGCCCGTATTTTTGGTTTTGACAAGCAATAAGAGACGGCCGCTCTGATGAAGTGTCCAAAGTTGTCATGCCTTTCTGATTGAAGCATATACATGAGAGGAGTAACATTTTGGGCTTATGCTCTGGGCTTGTCTCGGGGTTAGATTATGCCAAGAAGGAGGACATTTCCCGTGTTTGACCAGTCCCACGGTTTGCGGTTTGATATTTATGAACGCATCCACCTTTCGGAAGAACTTCCGGGAATCGCTGAACTGGAAGAGGTGGAGCTGATTCCGGAAATCCAGGTGATTCAGCGGGAGGACCGGGCCGAGCTGTACGGACAGCTTCTGCTCACCGGACTCTACCGGGGTGAGAACGACCGGACGGAACGTCTGGAGCATGCCATTCCTGTTGAAATCACAGTACCGCTGACCCGGGTCAGCTCACTTGAAGACATAGGGGTGGAGATTGAGAATTTCGATATCGACCTGCTTACGATGCGTACGGTCAATATAACTGGTGTACTCTCGCTGCGGGGAATCGGGGGATCGGAGACGCAGCCCGCCTGGCAGCAGGAAGAGTACACGGCAGCTTATTCACCTGACGAGGAAAAACAGGCCACGGGGGTTAGGGTAGAGGCCAAGGAGCATGAGAACGATGCGTTGTATGAAAACTCAGTGTGGACTTATGGCGAAGGCACCGCAGAGAATTTCGCTGAGGAGCATGAGTTTGCCCACAGTGGTCCTGAAGCTGCTGTGAATCCGCTGTTTTTGGAAGGCACTGTGTTCACCCACCAGCCTGCTGCATCCCCACCGGCCCAACAGAAGGACAAGGAAGTGAAGGTGCGGACACACAGCTTTGATAGCCCGCAGGGGATATCAACAGCCGGAACCGCGAACAACGAACCTGTTTCGGGACACTTCTTCGGGGCGCAAGGGAGAGCGGAGCAGGCTGTTCCGGCCGCTGGAAATCAGGCTGGCTATACAAATCCCTTTAACAGTTCTGACATTGCCAAAGTATCAGGCACCGAAAGTTCAGGCAGCGCAAAGGACATTTCGGATGCTGCCGCTGAGAACACAGCCGCGGAGGCGCAGGCGTCCCATCAGGAAGAAGAGGATTTCTCTGCTGAAAATGGGGACTATGCGGCACTTTTTGCTCAGGATAGCTCGTTATCTCACGCTGATCAGGAGAACGCGGGCGAAGGCGCGATCTCTAAGGAAGCAGCACCTCCGCAGGAGGAGAAGCCGGATCTGAAGGTTGCCCTGGGAAGCAAGAGACAAGAAGATATTCCTGCGAAGGAGCATCTCACCTTCTCTTCCCTGCTCAGCTCCAGCCGCTCCAGAAAGGAACAGGAGGAGCTTATCGCCGAGGATACAGCTGCGGCGGCGCCTGTTCCGGACTCCGGCCGTGACGGGGAATGGAAAAGCCGCTTTATCGGTGGCTTGAACGGCAAGGATCTGTTCCGTAAAGTGCGCCTCTGCATTGTCCAGCGTGAAGAAACAATCGATACTATAGCAGAGAAATATCAGCTCAGTGCAAGAGAGCTTGTCATGTACAACCGTCTTTCCGGTCAGAATGTGGAGGAAGGCCAAGTTTTGTATATCCCTTAAGAGATGCCGGCAGGCGCATCGGTGTCAGAATCCCGATCGGATGAGATCGGGATTTTTTGTATTTCTGTCCTCTGACCTGAGATTAAGGATGAACATCAGGGGTTCGAATCAGGAGAAGGGGCTAATTTTAGAAATGGGCGGTATAAGTCCCGCAGTTTGTGTGTATGCTGGTTGACTAGGAATAGTACTAAATGTATTATTGGATTAAGTAAATTCTTAATAAAGACTGGGAACGGGAAGAGTAGGCGGTCAGCCCTTCAGAGAGCGGAACTATAAATTGCTGTGAGTTTCCGCAGGATGCAGCCACCGAAGTCGCCCCGGAGTTGCCCCTCTGAGCTTGTCTTCAGATTTATGAAGCATAGGTTAGGAAGTGGCCGGTTGCAGCCGTTATCTGCGTGAGTGTCGCGCTAAGTCTCCGGAACCTATGGGACCGGAACGGTGGTTTATTTTTCATTGGCGCGAAACAAAGGTGGTACCGCGAAAGAATGGCCTTTCGTCCTTTGAGACGAAGGGCCTTTTTGTATTTTTTTTCAGAGGTCCAGCTTCAGAGATACATCTACCAATGTTACTTAAATGGAGGGTTTAGAATGGCTGATCACAACAAAGCGGCGGCAGAGCTGCTGAAGCCGCAAGATCCGGCACAGGATGCTGCTGAGGGCAATAGCGCAAAGAGCGATATGCCGACTACATATGATCCGAAGGCGGCTGAACAGAAATGGTATGCCTATTGGATGGAGAAGGAGTTCTTCAAGGCTGGAATGCGGCCTGAAGCAGAGCCTTACAGCATTGTAATTCCACCGCCGAATGTAACCGGGATGCTGCACATCGGGCATGCGCTCGATTTCACGCTGCAGGATATCCTGATCCGTACCAAGCGGATGCAGGGCTTCGATACCCTTTGGCTCCCGGGAACGGACCATGCTGGTATTGCTACCCAGACCAAGGTGGAGCAGAAGCTGCGCCAGCAGGGCCTTTCCCGGCATGATCTGGGCCGCGAGAAATTCCTGGAGCAGGTATGGGAGTGGAAGGACCAGTATGCCAAGACCATTCATGAGCAGTGGGCCAAGATGGGCCTGTCTCTCGACTATTCGCGCGAGCGGTTCACTCTGGATAAAGGGATGTCCAGCGGTGTACGCCAGGTATTTGTGGAGTTATACCGTAAAGGACTGATCTACCGCGGCAAGCGCATTATCAACTGGGATCCGGCAGCCCGTACCGCTTTATCCGATATTGAAGTTGAGTACAAAGAGGTTAACGGTCACCTGTACCACCTGCGCTACCCTCTTAAAGACGGCAGCGGATTCATCACCGTAGCAACGACACGTCCGGAGACGATGCTGGGCGATACGGCGGTAGCGGTGCATCCGAAGGATGAACGCTATCAGGATCTAATCGGCAAAACGTTGATCCTTCCGGTCATCGGCCGGGAAATTCCGATTATCGCCGATGACTACGTAGAGAAAGAATTCGGCAGCGGCGCGGTTAAAATTACTCCGGCCCATGATCCTAATGACTTTGAAGTTGGCCTGCGCCATAACCTTCCGCAGATCAATGTGATGGATGAAGGCGGCACGATGAACGAGGAGGCCGGTCCTTATCAGGGACTGGACCGCAGCGAATGCCGCAAAGCGATTGTTGCTGATCTCAAAGAGCAGGGCGTTCTGATTTCGATTGAGGACCATCTGCATCAGGTAGGACACAGCGAGCGTTCCGGCGCAGTGGTTGAGCCTTATCTGTCCACCCAGTGGTTCGTTAAGATGCAGCCGCTGGCCGAAGCTGCTATCACTGCACAGAAGAACGGTGACGGCGTTAACTTCGTGCCGGACCGTTTCGAGAAAACATATTTGAACTGGATCGAAAATGTGCGTGACTGGTGTATTTCCCGCCAATTGTGGTGGGGACACCGCATCCCGGCCTGGTACTCTGAATCTACAGGTGAAGTGTTTGTAGCGTATACGGAAGAGGAAGCCCGCGAAATCAGCGGACTTGATGATCTGAAGCAGGATGAGGACGTTCTCGATACGTGGTTCAGCTCTAATCTGTGGCCGTTCGCCACACTGGGCTGGCCGGATGAAAGCAGCAGCGACTATCAGCGGTTTTATCCGAACAATGTCCTGGTTACCGGCTATGACATCATCTACTTCTGGGTAGCGCGCATGATCTTCTCCGCGCTGGAGTTCACCGGCAAGAAGCCGTTCTCCGATGTGTTCATGCACGGCTTGGTGCGGGATGCCGAAGGACGTAAGATGTCCAAGTCGCTCGGCAACGGGATCGATCCGCTGGATGTTATCGAGCAATATGGTGCAGATGCTATGCGTTATATGATTTCGACAGGCAGCACAGCCGGCCAGGATCTGCGTTTCCGTATGGAGAAGGTAGAGCAGGCGCGTAATTTTGCCAATAAGATCTGGAATGCCTCGCGCTTTGCACTGATGAATCTGGAAGGCGTAAACTTTGCAGATATTGACATTACAGGTGAGCTTAGTACGGCAGACCGCTGGATTCTGCATCGCTTGAACGAAACTTCTCGTGATATTACGCGTCTAATTGACTCGTACGAGTACGGCGAGACCGGCCGCCTCTTGTATAACTTCATTTGGGATGATCTGTGTGACTGGTATATCGAGTTCGCGAAGCTGTCGCTTTATGGAGCTGACGCTGCTGCTAAAGCGAAGACGCAATCGGTGCTGGCCTATGTGCTGGACCGTACGCTGCGCCTGATTCACCCGTTCATGCCGTTCATTACCGAAGAAATTTGGCAGCATCTGCCGCATGAAGGCGAAACGATCACCCTGGCGGAATGGCCTAAATATGATGCAGCGCTTGAGAATCCGCAGGCAGTGGCAGAAATGACCCTGCTGATGGACATCATTCGTGCGGTTCGTAATATCCGCGCCGAGGTGAATGTGCCGATGAGCAAGAAGGTTGAGCTGATCATCAAAGCCGGAAATGAAGAGACCATGAGCATCATTACCCGCAACGACAATTACATCGGACGCTTCTGCAACACATCTTCGTTCGAAGCAAGCCTTGATCCGCAGACGCCGGATAAAGTCATGTCCGCAGTAGTTACGGGTGCAGAGCTTCTTCTGCCGCTGTCGGGGCTGATCGATATTGAGCAGGAAATTATCCGTCTGGAAAAAGAAGTTCAGAGTCTGAACAGCGAAGTAGAGCGCGTGGAGAAGAAGCTCGGCAATCAGGGCTTCGTGGCCAAGGCGCCGGCAAAAGTCATCGAAGAGGAACGTGCAAAGCAGGCGGACTATTCCGCAAAACGCGAGAAAGTGCTCGCCCGCATCGCAGAGCTGAGAGGATAAGGGATATGGAAGAGATCATCGGGGGCGGCGGTACCGCTCCCTTAAGTTCCTATACAGAAGCGGTAGAGTGGATCAACAGTCTGATTCCTTTCGGCATCCGTCCGGGTCTGGAGCGGATTGAGCTGCTGATGGAGAAGCTGGACCGTCCGCACCGCAAGCTGAAATTCATTCACGTGGCGGGGACGAACGGAAAGGGCTCGACCTGCGCTTTTTTGACGAGTGTGCTGATCCAGAGCGGTTACAGCGTAGGGACCTTTACTTCGCCCTATATCACCAAGTTCACTAACCGTTTCCAGTACAACGGGACGGATATTCCTGAAGATACTTTGCTGGAGCTGTCGAATAAGCTTCGCCCGCTGGTACAGGAAATTGCAGACAGCGAGCTTGGTTCACCGACGATGTTCGAGGTGGCTACAGCGCTGGCGATTCTCTACTTCGGGGAGGTCTGTTATCCGGATGTAGTCGTATGGGAGACGGGGCTTGGGGGAAGGCTGGATGTAACAAACATCGTGACACCTATTGTGTCCGTGATTACGAATGTCGGACATGATCATACCGATGTGCTGGGAGATACGCTGGAGGAAATTGCCGGTGAGAAGGCCGGAATTATCAAACCGGGTGTTCCTGCAGTCAGCTGTGTGAGCCAGCCGGAAGCGATAGCGGTGCTTAAGGCCAAAGCGGCAGACAGCCGCTCTACCCTCTATCTGGCCGGGGAAGATTTCAGCTATGAGCTAGCCGGAATCAAAGATGGCGTGCAGAGCTTTAACTTTAAGGGTCCCTTCCGCTCCCTTGAGATCGGCATTGCCATGAAAGGCGAGCATCAGCTAAGCAATGCGGCCGGGGCCATGATGGCGCTGGAGGTTCTGCGGCAATATATGGCCTTTATGCTGGAGGATGAGGATGTGCTGGAGGGTTTCCGAAGCACATTCTGGGCAGGAAGGCTGGAAGAGGTAAGTGCTTCTCCGCGCATTGTACTGGATGGGGCGCACAACCCCGAAGGTGCGGAGAGCCTTGCCAAGAGCCTTCCGCAGTTTTATAAATACGGTAAATTAAATTTGCTCATGGGGATGCTGGCAAATAAGCATCATGAGTCATACTTCAAGCATATACTGCCTATAGTGGATACGCTCATCCTGACCGAACCGGATTTCCGGAAGAAAATGGACGCGGAAGATCTGCAGGCCATCGCAGAACGTCTGCGTGAGAAATATGCTAAAGAAAACTTAAAAATCATAGTAGAACGTAATTGGGGTAAGGCGCTGCAACTGCTGCAATCGATCACAGCGGAAGACGACCTTGCTGTCGTGTCCGGAACGCTGTATTTGATTTCTGATGTACGAAGTACGCTTTTGCAGCAACCCGATTCTGAAAAAGGCTGGTGACGAACTGTTGGATACTACTGAACGTGTGCATTTTATAGGGATCGGCGGCTACGGAATGAGCGCGATTGCCCGGGTGATGCTGGAAATGGGATATACGGTTACGGGCTCCGATGTGGCAGCTCAGGAATTAACCGAGAAATTGATTGCCAAAGGTGCCAAAGTTTATATTGGACATACTGCGGAACAGGTTAAGGGTGCAGATCTGGTTGTTTATTCTACGGCACTCGCAAGTGATAATGTGGAATGGGTAGAGGCGGAACGTCTCAAAATCCCGGTTCTGCACCGCTCGCAAATGCTGGCCCGGCTGCTGAATGAACGCAAAGGGGTAGCTGTCGCCGGCGCGCACGGCAAAACTACCACCTCTTCGATGATCGCGCTGATCATGGAAGATTGCGGAGTGGACCCGACCTATATTATCGGTGGAGAGATTATGAATGTCGGTACGAATGCAAAGGCTGGACAAGGGGAGTTTGTTGTGGCCGAAGCGGATGAAAGCGACGGCTCGTTCCTGCAGTATCATCCTTGGCTGGGGATCGTAACGAATATTGAAGCGGATCATCTGGAGAATTACGGCGGTGACTTCGGCCGCCTGAAGGCCGCTTATGTGCAGTTTATGAACCAGCTGCGCGAAGACGGCACTGCGATTGTGTGCGTGGATGATGAGACTATCAGCGCCCTTTTACCTGAAGTTAAGGGCTCGGTGATTACCTACGGTATTCATCAGAACGCTGATTATATAGCCACTGACATCGTGCTTGGCGACCGGCAGGTGGCGTATACAATGAACAGCGGCGGTCAAGTGCTGGGGCGAATTGAGCTCTCCATTCCCGGACAGTACAATCTGTACAATTCAATGGCTGCGGTCATTGCTTGTCTGAAGTCAGGGATTGCATTTGAAGAAATCGCTGCAGCTATCGTGAAATTCCATGGAGCGAAGCGCCGGTTTCAGGTGCTTGGCGAAATCAATGATATTCTTGTAATAGACGATTACGCTCATCATCCAACGGAGATCCAGGCAACGATCAGCGCAGCCAAAGCGACCGGCAAACGGATTATTGCCGTGTTCCAGCCGCAGCGCTACACCCGTACCTTCTTTCTGCTGGATGCGTTCAGCCGTGCCTTCAGCGAAGCTGATGAAGTGATCATTACGGATATCTATTCGCCGGCCGGAGAGAAGCAGATTGAAGGTGTCACTTCCGCAAAGCTGGTGGAGCTGATTATACAGAACAGCAACGCCGGTGCGAGGCATCTGGCTACCAAAGAAGCCGTGCTGGCTGACCTGCGGGGCCGTATCGCTCCAGGTGATCTGGTGATCACGATGGGCGCAGGAGATATCTGGAAGGTTGGGTATGCACTGGCTGATGACTTGCGTGAACTTGAAAAACAAGAATAGGATGACTTCTGTGAGCCGTTAATGCAGAACTGATTCTCATGAAGCCAAAGCGTATTTTGTCCGTTATGCCGGACAAAATACGCTTTTTGCTATATAGTCCTAAGTCTGCTAGTGATCTTGCAGGCGGAGTCTTGGAATGCTATAGTTTTGTGACAACAGAGTACTGATTTCCGTGTATATGGTGGTGTATTCATGAACTTCCAGCTTGATATTACAACGCTGTTATACTTGTTTATCTTTGGGAATTTATTTATTGCCTTGCTCGTCACCTTTTACCGCTTCCACTTCCCGAAGGACATTGCTTCATGCGTATTTATTGCTGCGAAGTGGGTGCAGGTCCTGTATTGGAGTTCCATCCTGCTGTGGGATATTCTCCCGCGCTTTATTGGAATTCCACTGAGCAATGGGCTCATTCTTGCCGGAGGCTTCATGGAGATTGCAGCGCTGCTGGTGATGATGGGCATGTTCGGGCGGAGGGTGAAGCTGTACTATTTAGTGCTGATCGCGGGAAGTATAATCAGCTTTTGCATAATCGCGCTTTTTTTTAACAGTCCCAATTTGCGGGTCGCGTCTACATCGCTGTGGTCGATGTTTTTTGTGATATTGCCGGCGTATCTTCTGACCTCTAACAAGGAGAGAACACCGCTTCAGAGTATGCTGGGATTCGTATTTTATGGGTTTGGCCTGTCAATGCTGGGACGGGCGTTCGCGGCCCTGTTTCTGGAACCCGGCATGGGCGCCTTGTCTGCGAATACCGCGCAATATCTATATTATCTGGGAATGTTCTTTTTGCTGATTAGTGGTACCGCAGCCTTTACTCTCCTCTCCAATGAGCATTCTTATAAAAAGCTGAAGAAAATGGCCACCTACGACACGTTAACCGGGATTTTGAGCCGCCGGGCTTTTCTTCTGGAGGCGGAAGTGAAGCTGACTCTTGCGGTCAGAAAACAGGAGTATTACTCCCTTCTACTGCTGGATCTGGATCACTTCAAGGAAGTCAATGACACCTATGGTCATGATATAGGGGATAAGGTCTTGCAGGATTTTGCATTTACGATTGAGAGCAGCCTTGGAAATGACGATCTGTTCGGCAGAGTGGGCGGCGAAGAGTTTGCCGTTCTGCTCTATGGGCTGAACGAAGAGGACAGCGGCCGCAAAGCGGAACAGCTGCGCACCGCTGTGATGGATGCCCCAAAGTTGAACATGCCTTGCGGGTATACAGTCAGCATCGGTGTGATTACCGTTCTCCCCACTCCCCGGACATTCTTCAATATGTTGTATAAGCTCTCAGACCGGGCATTATACCAGGCGAAGCAGCAAGGCCGAAATTGTGTAGTGATCGCACGGTAAGCGCAGATGCTCAGGTTGAATTGAGAATACATATGCCTATGGTTATAGTTGCAGGAAGGTGAAATTTATAGCTGTCCATTTTGATCTTAAGACATTGCTCGTTTGCCTTTTTTTCGCCAATCTTTTTACGGTGCTGCTGGTATTGGCCTACCATTCACGTTACCCGAGGGATGGAACCTCCAGATTATTTATAGTTGCAAAGCTGCTCCAGCTTGTGATCCTGATTTTGCTGCTGATGGAGGATTCTACTCCCTTTAAGTTTCTTCGGCTGATCCTTGCGCTGGGCTGCCTGGCGGGAGCAACCGCAGAGATGTTAGCCCTGCTGAGGCTGCTCGGAGTAAGCACAGACCGGGTGAAGAGAAGTTACTATACGCTTGCAGGCTGCTCCGGGGCTGGACTGCTGGTGATAGAAATGCTGTTTCCCCTAAGGGTTCAGCCTATCGTCATCGTCTGGACATCCCTGTCCGTTGCGGGTCTTATGGCTTATCCGGTGTATATCCTCTGCGTGAAGCTGAAAGAGACTCCGCTGCAAAAAATTATGGGCCTGCTCTACAGCCTCGTGATGTTGTCGTTGCTGGGACGGGCGGTTGATCCGTTCTTAGAAACCGGGGCAACGGACACGGCGGCTTCGGGGTTATTGCAAGCGTTTTTTTATATTGCCGTCTATCTGTTGATGTTCCTGTGGACAGCAGGTTTTATGCTGCTTTCCCGGGAGCGGATCTATGCAGAGCTGGAGCGGGTATCGACTTATGATGAACTGACCGGCATTCTTAACCGCAGAGCGTTTGTGCAACGTGCCGGCCCCCTGCTTGATACTGCAGCCAAGGAAGCTACCCCTTTCTCGTTCCTGCTGCTGGACGTGGATCATTTCAAGAGTATAAATGATACCTATGGCCATGATACCGGGGACAAGGTGCTGAGGGATTTTGCAAGTAAAATTGAAGGGCAGCTTGCTAACGGTGAACTGTTTGGCAGGTTCGGCGGCGAGGAATTCGCCGTGTTTCTGCACCGTACAGACGAGGCGGCAAGTGATGAAATCGCCGAACGGCTGCGCCTTTCCGTACTTGATACGGTTGTCGAAGGGCTGCCGATGCCCTATACCATAAGCATCGGGGTAATTACCGTCACCTCGGCAGAAAGGATTCCGCTGAATACACTGTACAAGCTGAGTGATAATGCCTTGTACGAAGCGAAGCAGCAGGGCCGGAATTGTGTCTCCAGAAGCCGGCTAACGAGCACCTAGCCTCTGCCCTGACGGGAGGGCGAGGTTCTTGACGTTCAAGAAATCCGGGCTTATTTGAATTTTTTTTCTCGAAAATCCATAAAACGACAAAAACAAGATACACTTTGGGGTAATATATGCTAGACACATAACATTGCTATAGAACATACAGAAAAAAATGGAGATTAGGAGACAAAGACATGAGGGAGAAATTACTGTTCATATCCGCAGAGAATCCGTTTCCGCAAGATAGTGGAGGCAAACTCAGAACGGGAAATATACTAAATATTCTGCTAACCAAATATGATGTGGATCTCCTGACCTTCAGGAATCAGAGGCAGGTTGATAAAGAAGAGGCCATACCCGCACTTACTGTGCATGAAGTGGAACGAACCATGAATTACCGCAAGGCGATGCTGCGTTCACTTTATACATGGCGTAATTGTTCTTATATGAGCCATGTCGATGTGGACATGAAGGATGCAATTAAGAGACTATGTAATCAGAACCGCTACAGCCATGTGTTTATTTCACACAGCTTGCTTGGCTGCTGCATTGAAATTGTACGGGTCGAGTTGCCGGACGCTGTCATTGTCACTGATGCCCATAATTTCGAGAGCAACCTGTCAGCCCAGCTGGCGCATAAGAAAAGCGGATTCGCTAAGCTTTTCTATTCACTGAATGCGCATTGGACAAAACGGGATGAGCTGAAGCTGATGGACAAAACCAACCTGCTGCTGACTACTTCGGAACAGGATGGTCTAGCTTTCAAGTCGATCTCTGTCAAGAATGCAAATAAAGTGCATGTTATCCCTAATTTCATCCGTATCAGCGATTACCGCACAACTATTAATACCCCTAAGGAAAAATGGATTATTCTTCCGGGTAATATGAACTATTTCCCAAATGTGAATGCAGCGACCTATTTTTTTCGTGATATTTATCCGCTTGTGAAAGCCCGGGTACCCGAAATCAAATGGTATATCGTAGGGCGGGATGTACATCCTGATGTGGCTGCTTTGGGTGAAAAAGATTCTTCCATTGTGATTACCGGCTATGTGGACAGCGTGGCGGATTATGTCCGGAAGGCCCAGGTAGTCATCGCCCCCTTGCAGGAAGGCAGCGGAACACGCCTGAAGATTCTTGAGGCATGGGCGCTGAAGACACCTGTTGTGTCTAGCACAAAGGGAGCTGAAGGCCTGTTGTATGAGCATTCCCGGAATATTTTGATTGCTGATGATCCCGTAACTTTTGCAGACAGTGTGGTGAAACTTCTTCTGGATCATGAACAGGGCCTGGTACTCGCAGACCGGGCGCATGAGACACTGATGGCAAATTATGAGGCTGAAAGTGTCAGGGAAAAGCTGCTCAGTTTGGTCTAAATTAAATAAATAATCTTTTCTCCCATAAATCGACAATCTTTTGAATGAAAATGCGGTACTATTGATCTACAACTAAAGTTTCATAAAAAGTGGCAGGACGGTTACCTCTCCTGCTTTTTTTTCTGAATCTTATTAGAAGAACAATCATTTTCATAGAACCAAGGAGCTATAGTCATGAGAGAGAAAATGCTGTTCCTATCCGCACATCATCATTATCCGGAAGATTTTGAGAGAGAAATAAGAACGGAGAATTATCTGGGCATACTGCTGGAGAGATTCGATATTGATTTGTTGGAATATTGCCATTGCGACTGGGAGGCCCCCTATACGGCTGGACCGGCGCTTAAAGTCCACAGGGTAACACGGGTGCCCGGGCAGCGAAGCTCATTGCTCGGTTCCTTGAGTAAGCTGCGCAGCAGCACTATTTTGGCCGATGCCAACAAAGACTTGCGTGCGGAGATCACTGCGCTCAGCCGTTTGCATACATACAGCCATGTGTTTATAACGCATCCCTTGCTTGGAAACTGCATTGATATGATCTCTTCCTTATTACCCGGCGCAATGATTATTACGGATGCCCATCGTTTGGAGAGCAGACACTCGGAAGGAAAAGCTGCCGGCAAAAGGGGCTTAAGCAAACGTTACCATCAATTGAATGCAGCATTGTACCGCCGGGAAGAACGCAAATTAATGAATAAAACCGCTCTGCTGCTGACAGCCTCCGAGTGGGATGCCCTGTCCTTTAAGGCTTTATCCTTTGCAGATGCCGGCAAGGTGCATGTAGTCCCTCCATTTATCGACTTAAATGACTATTATGAGGCTGAACCGTCCGTTAAAGACAACTCCATTGTCCTTCACTGGAATATGCATACGAACCAGGGCAGAAATGCTGCATTGGTATTCTATCGAAAGGTTTACCCTTTCATTAAGGCGAAAGTACCGGACTGCAGATGTTATATTTTCAGTGGTCAGACACATTCCGAAATCCTGGCTTTGGCCAAAAGTGATCCCTCTGTTGTGATTATTGAAGAGCCAAGGCAGGAGGGGGAATACATACGCCGGGCGAGGGCCGTTATTGCAACACTGCGTGAAGGCTGCGGCGGGCATTCGAAGATACTGGAGGCGTGGGCGCTCAAGACTCCGGTAGTTACTAGCCTGAAGGGCTCGGAAGAATTGATCTGTGAGCCGGGGCGGAATATTTTGCTGGCAGGCACAACCGGCGGGATAGCTGACCATGTGGTGAAGCTGCTCCAGACACCGGAGCTGGGTGCAATTATTGCGGACCATGCCTACCGGACGCTGCAGAAGCATTACGAAGCGGACAATGTTAGGGCTAAAGTGCTCAGCTTGGTCTAATCATATCAAAATAGCATAATCCTCTCTTCTCTATCATATATTCTCATATAGATTAGACGATAGCGAGGTGTGACGCTTGATGAACGGAAGAATGACTTTCCGGTTTGATATCGATCAGGACAAGGGCAAAATTGAACCGGTGGAAAGGCGTTCCAGTGCGGGACTGGGGACGGCAAGAGACTATGAGAACAAGGAGCTTCACCGCACTCCGGTTCCCCTGCATCATACACAGCCCTACGATACCGGCTTTACTGTTGGCGGGGAAGAACCGCCGGATGATATCGGGAATGACGATCTGGAACCTTATAATTCTCACGGTCAGGAGTGGGAGGGAGCCAGATGGGAAGCTGAGCCGTCCAAGCAACCGTTGTTATCCCCATATCCTGACCCCGATGTGTGGGAGAGAGCTCCGCAATATCCTGTTGAGGAGTGGAATGACAGTGCTGGGCGGTTCGGTGACATTTCATTGTCAAGTGCCGGATATGGCGGCTCTTATCATACCCGCCGTCCCTCCTACTGGTGGAAGTTTGCACTTTCCATAGCAGGAGCCGTTGGTACGGGACTGCTGCTCGGATACGCTGCATTGTCTTTCATTAGCGGAGGGAGCCCGCAGGCTGGAGAGAACACCAAGCCGGGCGCTGCTGCCGTGCAGAATCAGAACGCCGGGACAGCTAACCAGCCGGTAGCCGGAGACACCGGTTTGCCGAATGCTGGTCCAGCGGGCAGTGAAGCAGCCCGCATTCAGGTGGCGGTAGCGGCGCAAAGCTATTATCTGCTGCAATATGGCGTGTTCAGCACACCTGATGGAGCTGCGCAGGCTCAGCAGGAACTGCTTACCGCCGGACTTGCCGCAGGGCTGGATCCTTCAGAAGGCAACCGGGTGTACGCCGGGATCTCGCCTGACCGCGAACAGGCCAAGCTGCTGAGCAGCGGCCTGAAGAATCAGGGGATTGAGCTTTATGTAAGAGGAGTGGAGCTGCCGGCCGCAGAGCAGGTTGCTTTTGCCGGAACGCCACAAGCTGTGGAGGGTTATTTCGCAGCCAGCGGACAACTGCTTAATGAGTTGAGCAGCCTGTCCGCATCCTTGTTAGGCGGGGAAGTCCAGACGTTGGACAAATCGGCAGTCAGCAATTTGCATATGGAGTGGACCGAGGCGCTCAAAGCGCTGAAGCCGGGTCTGACCCCTGAAGGGCAGAGCATTTGCGGCGGGCTTGAGAAAGCAATGAGCCGGGGAATGGCTGCCCTGAATGAATATGAGAAGAACAAAGCACCGGGTCTGCTTTGGGAAGTGCAGGAAGCCATGTTGAGCTTCCTGACCGGTCAGAAGGGCCTGATGTCAACTTTGGTGTAAGCGTAAATACAAAATCCCCCATCCGGCTTGGGGGATTTTATGTGTTGCTTGCAGGGTTATACTCAGGTAAGGTTAAATGAGCCGCAACCACAGTTAGCTCCACTACACAGCTGCCTCGTGACTGCGTGTATGGTAATCATTTCCGTACCGGATTTTGCGTTTGTATTGAACTCAGTTTCACCGTATAATAATTAAGGTGTCAAAAAATGGCGAGGGAAGACTTAGATGAAGAAGAAAAATGTAGGAACACTGCTGTTATTTCTCATTCTGGGCTGGCTGGCCGGAGCGTGGATCGCGAAGCTGCTGGAGCCTGTAAAAACTTTGTCTTTTCTTACAACCTCGACGGTACTCAAGTGGTCCCCGCAAGCCGATTTGGACATCATAACCTATGACATCACTATTCATTTGAAATTGTGCTTGCTCAGTCTGGCCGGAATGATTACTGCCGTATGGCTGTACCGGAGGCTGTAATGGTCACTGCTGATTGGGAAGGGGCGTTTATACGTGGAATCTGACAATTCACGCCTCATTATTCTTGCTTCGGGTTCGCCGCGCCGCCGGGAATTGCTGTCTTTGCTGGGTTTGCCTTTCGAGGTGATTTCCAGTGATGCGGACGAGAGTACACCGCCGGAATTCACACCGGAGATGATTGTGCGCAGTCTGGCTTTGCGTAAAGCGGAGGCTGTGGTCCCGGCTGCCGGCAAGCGTAATGCCGTTATCGTCGGCAGCGACACGATTGTTGTGCTGGATGATAAGGTGCTTGGTAAACCTGTGGACGAGCAGGACAGCAGGGTTATGCTGGGACTGCTTCAAGGCAAGACCCACCAGGTGTACACCGGAGTAGCCTGCATCGGGCTGCCAGAGGGCAAGATTCTGGTAGAGCACCGGGTAACCTCAGTAACTATGAGAGCATTAAGCGAAGAGGAAATCTCCGCCTACATAGCGACTGGAGAACCTGCCGATAAGGCTGGTTCCTATGCGATACAAGGACTTGGTGCCACCCTGGTGGAGAAGATTGAAGGCTGTTACTTTAATGTGGTTGGACTGCCGTTGTCGCTGCTTGAGCGTATGCTGTCCCGGGTTGGCATTTCGGTGCTGGGCCGGCAAGGATAGCGGAGGAAAGAGGGATCGGGATGGAGTCGCAAACATTTATGCTGCGGGACCTCCCCCATGAAGAACGACCACGAGAGCGCATGATGCATTATGGGGCGGAATCATTAAGTCAAGCGGAGCTTCTGGCTATACTGCTGCGTACAGGCACACGCCGGGAATCAGCTATTCATATCGCCCAGCAATTGCTGGGACGGGCTGGTGGTCTCCGCGGACTGGCGGACCTGAGCATTGACGAACTGACGAATATTAAAGGCATCGGCCCTGCCAAGGCCGTGCAACTGAAAGCTGGCATAGAGCTGGGAAGACGGATGGCGAACTCCAGGCTTACCGAGCCGGTTACCATCCGCAGTCCGCAGGACGCGGCGGAGATTCTGACCGAGCAGCTGCGTTATTTGCAGAAGGAGCATTTTGTCTGTCTCTTTTTGAATACGAAGAATCACGTTATAGCGCAGGAGACATTGTCCATGGGCAGTCTCAACGCCTCTATTGTGCATCCCCGTGAGGTGTTTCGGGCAGCCATGAAATGCAGCAGCGCAGCCATTATATGCGCACATAATCATCCGAGCGGCGATCCTACGCCAAGTCCGGAGGATATCTCCCTGACCTCCAGACTTCTTCAGGCAGGCGAGATTGTCGGAATTGACGTACTGGATCACCTGATTATCGGAGACAGCAGATTTGTAAGTTTGAAAGAAAAAGGGTACATGTAATATAATTGTCCAGATTCACTGGGAAAAGGAGAATACAAGCATGTTAGGTGGTTTTACGAAAGATTTAGGGATTGACCTGGGGACAGCAAATACGCTCGTCTACGTACGCGGCAAGGGGATTGTTGTAAGAGAACCTTCCGTGGTGGCCATTAATACCGATACCAAGACAATTGAAGCTGTAGGCGAATCCGCCAAAAAAATGATTGGCCGCACACCGGGCAATATTCGTGCTATTCGTCCGATGAAGGACGGAGTTATTGCCGATTTCGAAACGACGGCAACCATGATCAAATATTTTATCCGTCAGGCCCAGAAGCAGCGTTCGATGTTCCAGCGTCACCCGAATGTAATGGTCTGCGTTCCGTCCGGAATAACTGCAGTTGAGCAGCGTGCCGTTGAAGATGCTACCAAGCAGGCGGGAGCCCGTGAGGCTTATATTATCGAAGAGCCGTTTGCCGCTGCTATTGGTGCGGATCTTCCGGTATGGGAGCCGACAGGCAGTATGGTTGTTGATATCGGCGGCGGTACTACCGAAGTGGCTGTCATCTCTCTTGGCGGTATCGTGACCAGCCGTTCAGTTCGTGTAGCCGGTGATGAGGCCGATGAGTCAATCATCCAGTACATCAAACGCCAGTACAACCTGATGATCGGTGAGCGCACCTCGGAGCAGCTCAAGATGGACGTGGGTTCTGCCCTGCCGCTGGAGAAAGCCGAAACGATGGAAATCCGTGGCCGCGATCTGGTGACCGGACTGCCGAAGACACTGACGATTACTTCCGATGAAATTTGCGAAGCTTTGTCGGATACGGTCAATGCGATTGTCGAAGCGGTTAAAGTGACCCTGGAGAAATGTCCGCCGGAGCTTGCTGCTGATATTATGGATCGCGGTATTGTTCTTACAGGCGGAGGTGCGCTGCTGCGCAATTTGGACAAGCTGCTGGCACGTGAGACCGGAATGCCGGTGATTGTCGCCGATAACCCGCTGGACTGCGTAGCTATCGGAACAGGCAAAGCGCTTGAGAATATCCATCTCTTCAAGAGCCGCAGCGGATCGAGCCTGCGCTCTAAGCGTTAGAATCCGACTTGGTTTGTTGCATGTCAACCCCTGTTGTGGGAGAAATACGGTTGTTAGAGGGTGTTGAAAATGTTTAAGCTGTTTAACAATAAACGTCTATTCATATTGCTGATTACATTAGTCATGTTTATCGTGGTGATGGGGTTCAGCCTGGGGACAAGAAAATCCTTGTCCTGGCCTGAGAATTTCCTCCGTGATACGACCGGTTTCGTGCAGAATCTGTTCTACAAGCCCGCTGGATATGTAGCGGGCTTGTTCCAAGATATCCGGGAGTTGAGTGAACTGGCCGAGGAAAATAAACGCCTGAAGATTCTAGCTGCCCAATATACGATAGATAAAGCGAATTACAATTTTGTTAAGGCACGTAATGAGAGTCTGCAGAAGGACCTTCATTTCACTAACGCGCAGAAGGAATTATATAAATATAACTATAATACTGCCCAGGTTCTCAGCCTGACCACGGAACCCAGCAACAGCACGCTTGTGATCGACCTTGGCTCCAGTGATGGTATGAAGCCGAATATGTCTGTAATTTCCGTAGATGGGCTCGTAGGTGTCATCAGTAAGGTGAGCAATTTCACTTCTACCGTGAAGCTGATGACTATGATGGATGTGAATGATCCGAATTCCCAGCCGCCTATAGCGGCCACGGCCATCGGTAAAGAGGGTAAGACCTTCGGCATGATTGAAAGCTATGATCAGGAAACCGGAATGCTCAAGATGAACAAGATTCCGCAGGGTGACCCTATCGCGGAGAAGGATACCATCGTTACCTCCGGCATCGGGAGATTATATCCGCAAGGGTTGACGATAGGAACCGTAATGAGCGTTGAGGAAGGACAATTCGGATTAACTTCGACTGCAATCATCAAGCCCAGTGCCGAATTTCAGGACTGGAAACAGCTGATTGTTGTATCTCAGGAGGAGCGTGCCGAATAGTGAAGATGCGCAGGTCGGTTCTTATTCTGTTATTGTTTCTCCTGTTTATCCTGGAAGGCGCCATTCTGCCCTGGCTGCTTCCGGACGCCTGGCAGCTGCGGATTATTCCGAATCTTGTATTTATTGTGATCCTGTTCGTCACGGTATACCATCACCGTCATACTGCACTTATATTAGGATTGTCTTTTGGCATGCTGCATGATGTCATTTATTACGGCAGAATTCTCGGTGCTCATTCCTTTGCCATGGGGCTGTCCGCCTATTTAATTGGTCTGATTTTTCAGATTCCACGCGCACCGCTGCCGATGATGATGACTGTTGTCCTGCTTGGCAGTCTGCTTCAGGACAGCGTGCTGTTCGCTATTTACAGCGTGTTTAATTTGAACCAGGAGCCTTATAATTGGGCGCTCCTGCATCATATGCTGCCTACCATGCTGTTTCATTTTGCTATGGCCCTGATCCTCTACATTCCGCTGCGGCGTCAACTCGAGCTGCTGAAGAAGGAGACCCGTAAGGAGGAAACGGTGTGAAACGGCCTGCATTTCTTTCGGCTGAAAGAAGGAATTTGCCCGGCCCGGCACGAATGATTCAGGATAGGGGGACAGGCATATGACAGTAAAATCCAAGCATGTGAGGATTAAGGGCATCAAGGACGGCCTGGTATTCCTGCTAGACGACAAGTGTCCCTTTGAAGATCTCTTAAGCGAGCTTCGCTATAAGCTGGAGCACAGCCATCAAAATATTCTGACTGGACCGATTGTGCATGTAGATATTAAGCTGGGCAGCCGAATTGTGACGGAGGATGACAAATCAGCTGTGCTGGAGATTCTCAAAAGTCAGGGCAATTTGCTGATTCGTTCCATTGAAGCGTTCGAAGCGCCGGGCATTGAGGATACAGACGCATTGTTTCTGATGAGCGGCATGGTTCGTTCCGGCCAGGTGCTGCATCATCAAGGTAATCTGCTGTTGTTGGGCGATGTGAACCCGGGAGGAACCATTACATGCTCGGGTGATATTTATATCCTCGGTGCGCTCAGAGGCATGGCTCATGCTGGAGTAGACGGCAATCAGGAAGCGATTATTGCTGCTTCTCTGCTGTCTCCGACACAGCTGAGGATCGCCGACGTGATCAGCCGGCCTCCGGATGAATGGGGGACCCGGGAGAGCACCATGGAATTTGCTTATTTATCAAGCGGTGCGATGCAGATCGACAAAATTCATAATATAGTCAGATTACGTCAGGGTTTAAATGTGTTTAAAGGGGTGTAGCCTCCATGGGAGAAGCGATTGTCGTAACCTCGGGCAAAGGCGGAGTTGGCAAAACAACTACAACGGCCAATATTGGAACCGCACTTGCATTGCAGGGCAAAAAAGTATGTCTGGTTGATACCGATATCGGGCTGCGCAATTTGGATGTAGTCATGGGGCTGGAGAACCGGATCATTTATGATCTGGTGGATGTGGCAGAAGGGCGCTGCCGGTTGAATCAGGCACTGGTCAAGGACAAGCGTTTCGATGAGCTGTACATGCTGCCTGCGGCCCAGACCAAAGATAAGACCTCCGTGACCCCGGAGCAGGTGAAGGATATTATTCTTGAACTCAAGAAGGAATATGAATATATTCTGATCGATTGTCCTGCCGGGATCGAGCATGGCTTCCGCAACGCCATCGCGGGTGCCGACAAGGCGATTGTTGTCACTACGCCGGAGCATGCGGCAGTGCGGGATGCAGACCGGATTATCGGTCTTCTGGAGCAGTCCCATGTGGAGTCGCCAAAGCTGGTCGTTAACCGTATTCGCCCTGGCTTGGTGAAGTCTGGGGATATGCTGGACATTGAGGATATCCTTCAAGTACTGAACATCGATCTGATCGGAATTGTTCCAGATGATGAGCTGGTCATTAAAGCGGCGAACAGCGGGGAGCCAACGGTGATGAATCCCGACTCTTCTGCAGCGATAGCCTACCGTAATATTGCCCGGCGGATTCTGGGGGACGCAGTGCCTCTGATGCAGCTGGACCGCAAGCCGGGGGCTTTCAAGAAATTAAAGAAATTTTTCGGCATGGCTTGAACCTGCTGCAAGCAATCCTATAAAGTTATCCCTTAGATAAAAAATCCCGCCGGCAGAGAAATCTGCGGCGGGATTTTTTTATGATAAATAGGTTGCCGGACATGTTCCGCTTGGTTAAGGCTTGTTCTAAAGCACCTTCCATACTTCATAAAATGGATATAAAACAAGCCCCCGGAGGGATCGAGATGGAACAGAAATCAGGCGTTAAAGGCCGCCGCAAAGAACGTATCCGCAACCTGCTGGAGGACAACCAGGATACCGTGGCAGTGCCGCCGCTTTTTGCTTTGCCGGAGAAGACAGCAAGCTTTAAGGAATGGGGAGCGGGTCCTAAAAATGATCTGGCTCCATCAGCGGAGCCGGACCCCGAGGTCGTGTGGAAGGAACGCCGCGGGGGCTGGGAGGACGAGGGAGGCGGCGGCAGATCACATTTTTCTGCCGGATTTATCCGGCGGACTGTCGCAAGCCTCCTTGTATTTGGAGGTGTATGGGGCATATTTTTTCTGCACCAGCCCTGGGCGCTGAAGGCGCAGGATTTTGTTTCGGATGCCCTCAGCAAGGATATGGACTTCGCCGCGGCCCAGGTATGGTATGAGGAGCACTTTGACGGTGCGCCTTCGTTCATCCCGATTTTCGGGGACGAGGATCAGCCGGCTCAAAAAGTTACGGCTGCCCACGCCTTGAGCGCCCCACTTGAGGGCAGTATTGTCCGTCCATTTGCGGCTACGCTGAAAGGTGTGGAAATTATGCCAGCGGAGGATTCAAAAGGCAGTATCACGGTGAAAAGTGTAGACACGGGACGTGTGTTATCCGTGACCAATGAGGCACAGGGCGGCATTCGGGTTACCGTACGCCATACGGGCAGCGTAACGGCAGAATACGGTCATTTGAGCGGAACAAAGCTTGCGGTGGATGACTGGATACAGAGCGGTGACACCGTTGGCTGGATGCAGGAGACGAAGGACGCTGAAACAGGGCTGCTTTTTTTTGCAATTATGAAAGACAAGACTTATATTGATCCTGCCGAAGTGGTATCGTTTGATTAGGATATTTGGCATTGAACTGTCGCTGCATCCGCTATTTGTGCTGATTCTGCTCTTTTCCGTGTTAACTGGACAGTTTCTGGAGCTGCTTACGCTCTTTACCATAGTGCTTATCCACGAATTGGGACATGTCTGCGCAGCTTTGCTGGCCGGGGTTACGGTCAGATCCGTTCAGTTGCTCCCCTTCGGCGGAGTGGCCGTGATTGAGGATCACGGGCGGCTTACGGCGAGCCGGGAGATTGGTATCGCGCTGGCTGGACCGCTGCAGAACGGAATCATGATCCTGCTGGCTGTTATGCTTCAGCAGGCAGGTGCAGGCAGTACGGCTTTTCTTGCTTATTTTATTCAGGCAAATGTGATTATCGCACTCTTCAATCTCCTGCCGGTTCTTCCCCTGGACGGGGGCAAGGTTCTTCAAGCTGCGCTAAGTATGGTTCTGCCGTATTATTATACTTTGCTGTGGGGCGGCAGAATAAGTATCGGAGCAAGTGTGCTTGTCATTGGCTACGCATTGCTGCCGCTTGGGACAGGCGGCGGCCTCCGGCTGAATCTGCTGATGATCGGGGCGTTTCTGCTCTATTCCAATAGGACAGATCATCGGAATCTGCCCTACCGCTTCATGGCATTTCTGATGAACAGAGAGGCAATGTATGCTCGCCATTTGCGTTCCAATAGCGAAGCTCGACCGATTGTTGCCGATTCCGCGAAACCTTTAGATGATATATTGCGTCTATTTAAACGTAATCAATATCATTTTATTTATGTGATGAACGATGATAGAAATATAGTAGCGGTTGTGCCGGAGCAGCGCCTGATCTCTACTTATTTTGGAAAGTAGAACAGCTTCTGTGCGGCCGGTGGCAATGAATGATTGATTGAAACCCAGAGGTGAAGCCATGAAACAAATGATCGTTCACTGCACACAGCATGTTACCCGGATGGCTCTTCTGGAGAACGGGAGGCTGGTGGAATACGCGGCCGAACGCGATCAGCAGCAAGGTCTGGTCGGCAGTTATTACAAGGGCCGGGTTATGAATGTTTTGCCAGGCATGCAGGCTGCTTTTGTCGATATTGGACAGAAGAAGAATGCTTTTTTATATGTAGACGATGTGCTGCATCCCCATTTAGATAAGCAGCCGGCGGTGAAACCTTCCATTGAGACATTGCTGCAGCCCGGCCAGGAGCTTGTCGTCCAGGTCCGCAAAGAGCCGCGGGGCGGCAAGGGAGCACGTGTGACCACCCACTATACACTGCCGGGACGCTGGATGGTATACATGCCTTTTGCAGAATACGTAGGAGTTTCCAAAAAAATCAGCCGGGAATCGGAACGGAGCCGGCTTAAAGCAATCGGTGAGCGGCTGCGCCGCAGTGAAGAGGGGCTGATCATGCGGACAGTCTCCGAGGATGAGCCGGTGGATGCCGTCGAAGGCGACCTGTCCTTTCTGCGTGCGCAGTGGGAGATGATTGTCCGCCGCGCCGGGGAGGCCGTAGCTCCGGCCCTGCTGCACTGCGATCTGAGCATCGTTCAGCGATTTATCAGGGATGCCTTCAATCCGCAGCTTGATGAGCTGATGATTGATTCGGCTCATGCGGTGAGGGAAGCGGAGGCATTTTTGGATGATATGGCTCCCGAAGGGTACAAGCCTGTTGGATTGTACCGGGGACAAGAGTCCATCTTTACCGCATATGGTGTGCAGGAGCAGCTGCATAAAAGCTTCAACCGGAAGATTATTCTGGAGGGCGGGGCAACGCTGATTTGGGACGAGACAGAGGCGCTGACCGTCATTGATGTCAATACGGCACAATACACCGGGAGTACCACGCTTGAGGAGACCGTAACGCGAACAAATCTGCTGGCCGCAGAGGAAATTGGCAGGCTTATCCGTCTACGCGATACCGGAGGCATCATCATTGTTGATTTTATTGATATGGAGCGTGAGGAGCACCGCAGGCTAGTAACGGAACGGCTGGAGAGTGTGACGAGCCGGGACCGCACCAAGACGCATATTCTGGGCTGGACACATCTTGGTCTGCTGGAAATGACCCGTAAGAAGGCACGGCATGATTCGGCTAGCTTTGCCCCTGTGATCTGCCAATGCTGCGGAGGGACGGGGAAAGTTGGAGCCTGGCTGGAATAAGAATAATCAGCAAATCCAAACAGCTTTATTTATCCGCTTCTCTATACCATTGACTATCTGGATTAAGTATGATAATATCTTCAAGTATGTGTTTGATTGTTCTAATCCTGCACATGCTGTAACCGCTCCGATCGGGTACATAAGCGCAGATTTCTACGGGGATTTGCCACCTAGACTAGGCGAGTCTGAGACATGAGGAGGTGCAAGTACAATGTATGCAATTATCGAAACTGGCGGTAAGCAGTACAAAGTCCAAGAGGGCGATGTATTGTTCATTGAGAAGCTGGAAGCTGAAGACGGCGCAAGCGTAACGTTTGACCGTGTATTGGCTGTTTCTAACGAAGGTGGTCTGACTGCAGGAACTCCGCTGGTAAGCGGCGCGTCTGTAACAGCTAAAGTCGAGAAACATGGTAAGGGTCAGAAGGTTGTAGTTTACAAATACAAACCTAAGAAGAACTACCACAAGAAACAAGGCCATCGTCAACCGTACACTAAAGTAACTATCGAGAAGATTCAAGCGTAAGAAGGTGCGTTAATGATTAACGTGCGGATTACACGGGCTTCAGCTCAAGGTACGATTGTCGGTTTTGCCGTTAAAGGGCATGCAGAATACGCGAGGAAAGGCTGGGATATCGTCTGCGCGGGTGTTTCCACAGTTACATTTGGAACGGTGAATTCGATTGAGAAGCTGACTGGTGTTGTTCTGGATACTTCAATGGATGACGGATTTTTAAGCGGAACCCTGGTTCCGGTGAGTGATCCTGAAGTCTCCGCCAAGATCCAGCTTTTGCTGGAATCCATGGTTGTCATGCTCAGTGATATCGCAGAATCATACGGGAAGTATATTAAGATACAGCAAGTTATTATTTAAAGAAGGAGGTTGACCAACATGTTGAAATTGGATCTTCAGTTTTTCGCATCGAAAAAAGGTGTAGGTTCCACAAAAAACGGACGTGATTCCCACTCGAAACGTCTTGGCGTGAAACGTGCTGACGGTCAAGCAGTAACCGGCGGCAACATCCTGGTTCGTCAACGCGGAACTAAAATTCACCCAGGCACTAACGTAGGCATCGGTAAAGATGATACGCTCTTCGCATTGGTGGATGGCGTAGTGAAGTTCGAACGTTGGGGCCGCGATCGCAAAAAAGTGAGCGTGTACCCGGTTGATGTCGCTCCGGTAGCAGCGGCACTGGAAGCGTAAGCTTTCCGAACATTATTTGTATGTAGAAGCCTCCGGCATGAGTGCCGGGGGCTTTTTTGCAGGAAAAACAGGTGATACATTATTCACTTGCTCTCTGAATGCTAATGATTGCCGTGAAAGCCTGTGTTATACTGGGAATTGGCATATGCTTCATCAAGGTGAATATTGAATTAGACATGAATTTTGCGAACTGAGGGACGGGGAGAAAGAATGAAATCCTGGAAAAGTTTCGTCTGGGCAGTCATGTTATCCGTAGTGCTTCCTTTAGGTCTCGTGTATTGGCGTACCTCCCTTTTCACATGCCTGCTGCTTGGAATATGGGTAGCTGGGGTGCTTGCTTTCAGCTTTATTTACAACCGGCGTCATTTTGAAGAGGAACTGCGCATACAGGAGAAGACTCTGCAACAGGCGGCGAACCGGACACTGAATCATCATCGTCATGATTGGATGAATGAGCTGCAGGTGCTTTACGGATATATCCAGCTGGGTAAGCCTGATAAATCCGTGCAATGTGTGGAAAGAATAAAGGAGCGTATAGCGCTTGATAGCCGTATCGCCAAATTGGGAATCCCTTCGCTGGTGTTTTATTTGCAGTCTTTCCGCACATTCCGGAGCAATCTGGAGCTGGAAGTGCAGGTGGAGGAAGGCTTGCAGCTGGAGGACAAGCTAAGTCAGGAGAAAGGCGACGAGCTTACTTCGGTGATTATGCAGACGGTAAGGGCATACCAATACAGCGGACTTGTTCCGCAGGGCGATACCCAAAGACTCCGCCTAAGCTTTATACAGGATGGAGGAGACATTCTGATCTCTTTCGAAGGCGAGGGTGAGCATAGCAATCCCGAGCTGCTACAGGGGCAAATTTATAATATAGTCCAAGGGAAAATTATGAAGGCGGAGCAGTTGGAGCAGGACAGAGCTCATGTGAAACTGCGTTTACCGCTGGAGATGTAAGGAAGGTGAACATGAATGTTCGTAGATAAGGCTAAGATTTATGTTAAAGGCGGCGACGGAGGCGATGGACTGGTAGCGTTCCGGCGTGAAAAGTATGTGCCGGAAGGCGGGCCTGCCGGCGGTGACGGCGGCCGCGGCGGCGACGTTATTTTCCGGGTGGATGAAGGTTTACGTACGCTGATGGATTTTCGTTATCAGCGCCATTTTAAAGCAGAACGTGGTGTAAAAGGACGCAACAAGAGTCAGCATGGTGCCAATGCCGAGCATATGATCGTACGGATTCCTCCGGGAACTATATTGATTGACGACGACACCCAGGAAGTGATCGCCGATATGACCCGTCACGGACAGCAGGTTGTTGTAGCGCGCGGCGGACGCGGCGGACGGGGAAATACCCGGTTTGCCACTGCGGCCAATACAGCGCCTGAACTGGCTGAGAATGGGGAAGAAGGCCAGGAGCGTTATGTAGTTATGGAATTGAAGGTAATGGCTGATGTAGGCCTGGTAGGATTCCCAAGTGTCGGGAAATCGACGCTGCTGTCGGTAGTCTCCGCAGCTCAACCGAAGATCGGAGCCTACCACTTCACAACGATTACTCCGAACCTGGGTGTGGTGGATGTCGGCGACGGCCGGAGCTTTGTCATGGCGGATTTGCCCGGACTGATCGAAGGGGCCAGCGAAGGCATCGGCCTGGGTCACGAATTCCTGCGCCATGTTGAGCGCACGCGCATTATTATCCATGTCGTGGATATGTCCGGTTCCGAGGGGCGGGATCCCTTCGAAGATTGGGTCATGATTAATGATGAGCTGAAGCAGTACAATGCAAGTCTGATTGACCGTCCGCAGATTGTCGCGGCGAACAAAATGGATATGCCTGAATCGGAGGAGAACCTCAGTTCTTTCCGTGAACGGGTTGCAGAGCTGCGTCCGGATCTGGAGATTATGCCGATCTCCTCACTTACCCGCCAAGGGGTGCAGGAGCTGCTCTACCGTGCTACGGATATCCTTGACAGTATTCCGGTTGCTCCGGTGGTTGAAGAGGTGGCAGAAACCTCTGAACGTAAGGTTTATAAGCTGGAGGCCGAAGAGGATAACTCCTTCACCATCACCCGCGACAACGATGCGTTTGTCGTCAGCAGTCCGCGCATTGAGCGGATGATCAAGCGTATGCAGTTGAGTACGCATGATGCGATCCTGAAGCTTGCCCGTACCCTGCGCCACATGGGTGTAGATGCGGAACTGCGTAAGCGTGGGGCTGTAGAAGGCACGATTGTCCGCATTGCCGATTTCGAATTCGAGTTTGTAGAGAACAGCAGCTACTATTAATAGTGGTGCTGGCTGCACGCTACACGGTATAAAGCAGATAGAAGAAACGCCGACTACGTTTTTCCTGACAAGGAGGACGGAGGCGGCGTTTTTTTATGTAATGTTCTGTTTGGTTTAGGCTGATTGGCATACATTAAAGTGGTGAGAAACGGTGTATGACAGCAACCTTCGAACAGAAATGATCTGTCCTTTTGCAGCTTAGAGGATGTGGGTGGCTTCATTCTTGCAGTGTATTCTTGGCTTCGTGTGAAAATATGTTGCGTTATTCGGGCTGAATCCTATATAATGTCCACTAAGAAAACACAAAAGTCTTTGGGGTGAGGACGTTCGTGAAAGAACGCTATTATTTAGTCCGCGAGGACATATTGCCTGATGCTGTGCTGAAGACGATGCAGGTCAAACAGCTGCTTGAGGCGGGAGATGCCAAGACGGTGCACGAGGGTGTTGAGAGGGTTGGACTTAGCCGCAGCGCTTTTTATAAATATAAGGACGGCATACATCTGATCCATCAACTGGAGCGCGAACGCATTGTCACGATCTCCATTGATCTGGAACATGAGTCCGGCATGCTGTCCAAGGTACTCGGCTGTGTGGCGGTTCACGGAGCCAACGTGTTGACGATCCACCAGAGTATTCCGCTCCAAGGGCGGGCCAATGTTGTGATCTCCGTGGAGATCTCGCATTTAAATGAAGAAATGGGCGACATGCTTGATGGCCTGAAGGAAATTGCTGGAGTGAAGCGCGCTTTTATTATCGGCCAGGGTTAAGATGTTTACGAAGCAGTTTTATTGCGGTCATTATTTTGTGAAGTATAGCTTCATATAACTTTTAGGAGGATTCAAATGAAGCCGGTTAAAGTTGGTTTATTGGGGCTGGGAACAGTAGGTACGGGCGTGGTCCGTATCGTAGAAGGAAATCAGGAGGATCTGAGCAGTCAAGTGGGCTCCCCGATTCTCATTGAGCGCATTGCTGTGAAGAATACGGATAAACCCCGTGAAATCGAAGTAGATGCCTCCAAAGTGACTTCAGATCCATGGGAGGTTATCCGTGATCCTGAAATTGATGTCATCGTCGAAGTGATGGGCGGCATTGCCGGAACGAAGGAATATATCCTTGAAGCGCTGGAACGCGGCAAACATATTGTAACCGCAAATAAAGATTTGATGGCGCTGCACGGCTCGGAGATTTTGGCCAAAGCGCAGGAGAAGCAATGCGATGTGTTTTATGAGGCAAGCGTTGCCGGAGGAATTCCGATTATCCGCACGCTGATCGAAGGTTTTTCATCAGATAAGATTATTAAGATTATGGGGATAGTGAATGGAACAACCAATTACATACTGAGCAAAATGAGCCAGGAAGGCGCGTCCTACAATGATGTACTTAAGGAAGCGCAAGGACTGGGATATGCTGAGTCTGACCCGACCTCCGACGTTGAAGGTCTTGATGCTGCACGCAAGATGGCGATCCTCGGCACGCTTGGCTTCCGAACAAATGTTGAACTCAGCGATGTCAGTGTGAGCGGCATCTCGGGAGTGAGCAAAGAGGATATCGCGTTTGCTAAACGTCTTGGTTATGAAATGAAGCTGCTAGGAATCGCAGAGTGTGAAGACGAGGCGTTCAGCATCAGTGTTCAACCGACCATGATCCGGGCCAGCCATCCGATTGCTTCCGTCAACGGTGTCTTTAATGCGGTGTATGTATTCGGGCAAGCGGTAGGAGAGACTATGTTTTATGGTGCGGGAGCAGGTGCGATGCCTACAGCAACCTCTATCGTTGCCGATCTGGTGGCAGTTATCAAGAACCTGAAATTGGGCGTTAACGGTCTTAAGCAGATTGTCCCGTATAAGCAAAAGAAGCTGAAGAGCGACGAGGACATCTTTTTCAAGAACTTTCTGCTGCTGCATGTAGATGATAAAGCGGGTGTGCTGGCGAAGATCACTCAGGTGTTTGCCGAATACGATGTCAGCCTCGACTCCGTTGTGCAGCAAGCCAACCCAAATAATACTGATGCGGAGATCATAATTGTGACGCACAATGCAAGCAAGGCGAGTATGAATAAGGTAATGCGGCATTTGGAGCAGCTTGCCGTCATCCACCGGATCAAGAGCCATTATCGTGTGGAAGGCTGACAACGGAGTAAGTTCCAGATATCAGGAACCGCGTAAAAATAACGAAGGAGATTTCATCAGCCATGAGTATTTACGGAAGGTCTAGAGTTAAAGTCCCTGCCAGTACCGCCAATCTTGGACCGGGTTTTGATACACTGGGTATGGCCTTGTCGCTGTATGCCTGGATTGAGATGGAGGAAGCTGCGGAAACCGTGTTTCACCTACATGGTGATGAGATGAAGGGTGTGCCCCAGGACAAGAATAACTTGCTCTACCAGGTAGCCCAAATGGTTTTTGCGGAAGCTGGGGTTACCATCCCTGAGTTGTCGATTTCCATGTATTCCGAGATTCCGCTGACACGGGGACTTGGCAGCAGCGCGTCAGCCATTATTGGCGGAATGGCAGCAGCTAATGCTATGATTGGTTCACCGCTGGACAATGCCAGACTGTTTGATATGGCCACTGCACTGGAGAAGCATCCCGACAATGTTGGAGCGTCCCTGTTCGGGGGAATCATTACGGCTGTCTGGGATGGCGAGCATGCCGACTTTATCCGTCTGGAGCCGCCGCAGGATCTGGAAGTGCTTGTTGTAATCCCCGAATTTGAGCTGGCCACGGTCAAAGCACGTGGGGTCATTCCCTCCGAAATCACGGTGGGCGATGCGGTCTTTAACATCAGCCGTACTTCGCTGCTGACGGCGGCACTGGCCTCTGGCAGGCTTGATCTCATCAGCCGGGCCATGCAGGACCGGCTGCATCAGCCATACCGTGCGCCGCTGGTGCCGGGGATGGAGAAGCTGCTCGCTGAAGCCCCGCAGCATGGGGCGCTTGGGATTGCTCTTAGCGGCGCGGGACCTACACTTCTTTGTCTGGTCGACCGGCGCGAGGGCAGGAAGCAGGAGCTTGAGCAATTTTTGAAAGAAACGATGCAGCAGCACGGTATCCCGGCCCGCACTCGCTGGCTGCCTCCATGTACTTCCGGGGTTACCACTGAGCTGCTCGAAAGAAACGGGATGCAAAAGCAATCATTTTTGGATATGATAAAAGGAGAAATACAGCCATGAAGTCAATAGCGGTATTGCCGCAGGGTACCGTCTCCCACGAAGCGCTGCTGTACTTGTTTGGTGCTGAGCCTGTAAAGCTTGAACATCATAAGCTGATTTCCGACGTTTTTCTCTCTACGGCAGGCGGTGCCACTGATTACAGCGTCATTCCCATTGAGAACACGATTGAAGGTTCGGTCAGTCTGCATATCGATTGGCTCATTAATGAGGTGAATCTTCCGATGCAGGCGGAGTGGATCTTTCCGTCGATACAGAATCTCATCAGCAACCCGCAGGAGTTCAAGGATGACAGTGGAAATAAGGATTATACTAAGATCGTAAAGATCCTTTCCCATTCTGTCGCCATGGCGCAATGCCTGCAGTTTATCCGCGAGCATGCTCCTTGGGCTGAGCTGGAGTCGGTCGGAAGCACTTCCGAAGCAGTGGAAATAGTAAAGAACAATCCGGGCAGAGGTTGGGCAGCAATCGGCACGGCACTCGGTGCCGCAACGCATGGCCTGGAGATACTTGACTGGAAAATCACGGACCACCATAATAATTACACAAGGTTTGTCCTTGTAGGCCCGCACAAGCTGAGGCTTCCCCGCAAGAGTGTTGGAGACAAGACGAGTATTCTTGTAACCCTGCCGGAGGATTTTCCGGGAGCCTTGCATCAGGTGCTGTCTGCATTTGCATGGCGGCGTCTGAATTTATCACGTATTGAATCACGTCCTACGAAGAAGAAACTGGGTACTTATTATTTTTACATTGATGTGCTGGAACCGATAGAATCGGTCCTGCTCCCGGCGGCGATTGAGGAGATCAAGGCATTGGGCTGTCAGGTGCGGATTCTGGGCTCCTACCCCACATACACCTATGAGGAAGAGAAAGCGGAGGTGCAGTAAGTTCATGGCTGAGCAATGGATCTATCTGGATGGACAACACGTAACAAAGGAAAATGCAAAGGTATCCGTTTTTGATCATGGATTCTTATATGGAGACGGCATTTTCGAAGGCATTCGCATTTATAACGGCAACATTTTCAAATGCAAAGAGCATCTGGACAGGCTGTATGATTCGGCCAAGTCAATTATGCTGGACATTCCGCTGACTTACGATGAAATGCTGGAGGCTATGGCTGAGACGATTCGCTTGAACGATATGCGCAACGGCTATATCCGTCTGATCGTTTCGCGGGGTCCCGGAAATCTGGGGCTGGATCCACGGCGTTGCCCTAAGGCGAGCGTGATTATCATTGTGGAGCAGCTGGCCATTTATCCGGAGCAGGCTTATCTTAACGGTTTACGGGCAGTTTCCGTATCACAACGGCGCAATATCCCGGATGCACTGAATCCGAAGATCAAATCACTCAACTACCTCAATAACATCCTCGTTAAGATTCAGTCCAATCTCGCTGAGGCTGACGAAGCGATTATGATGAACGCTCAAGGGTACGTAACTGAAGGTTCGGGAGATAATATCTTCATCGTCAAAAGGGGTGTGGTGTACACGCCGCCTTGCTACCTTGGTGCACTCGAAGGAATTACCCGTCTGGCCATTATCGAACTCTGTGAGAAACTGGGACTTCCGCTGAAGGAAGAACCGTTCACCATGCATGATGTCTATATTGCCGACGAAGTCTTTTTCACCGGAACGGCAGCTGAGGTTATTGCAGCCCGTGAAATCGATGGACGGATTATCGGAGCAGGGCATGCCGGACCGATTACACTGCAATTACTTGAAGAATTCCGTAATGCGGTGGATAAGGACGGCTACAAAGTCTGGGAATAGTGATTCACTAAATTCATTGATTTACCATAAGCAAATCCTTTCATGCCAGTCATGAAAGGATTTTTTTTGTTCACATGATGTCAATCGCCCATGGGCTGCATAAGATGTAGTAACGAAGGAGGCGGCTGTACCGCATTGTCCGATGCTTGAGAGCAGAGCCGGAAATCGGAATTGCTTGTAGAGCGGGGTTGCAGCATAGCTGTAATAAATGCATCGCTTCACAACACTTTGGCATATGCCGTCTAAGTCAGGACTGTATTTGTGCTGATCTGAGATGCATAAGCTCACAAAATTTATAGGAGGTAAATGCTGCGTGAAAATACACATTGTAAAAAAAGGCGATACGCTGTATGCATTATCACAAAAGTACGGAGTAACGCTCCAAAAGATCATTGAGGCTAACCCGCAGATCAGTAATCCTGAAGTGCTTGCTATTGGGGATAAAGTTAAAATCCCTGCGGCTCCGATGCTTGTTCCGGAAAACAATGAGCTTTACTACAAGCACACTGTTAAACAAGGTGATACGTTGTGGAAATTATCCAAAGCATGGGGAATTACCTTGAAAGAGATCATTGACGCCAATCCGCATCTCAAGAATCCTAATGCGCTCATGACCGGTGAAGTTGTCAATATTCCCAAAAAGGCGAATGAGCCGACTCCAATTCAGGCTCAATCCGTGCAACCTATGCAATCCAATACCAATGCCAATGCAAATGCGAATGTAACTCCGGTTCAACCGCTTGCTGTATCGCCTGAGGTGGTAGACAAAACAAAGGTTGGCGGAAAAACCTATACCGGACCAAAGGAAGAGCCCGTTCAGGCAGTTTCCCCTGTCTCAACCCCGGCTCCGAATCCCGCACCGGCTCCTGTCCAGGTTGCCGCACCTCTTCCGAATAAAGCGCCTGAAGTAGCTCCCGTTCAGGAAGTAGTACATGAAACACAAAGTCTGTTTGTGCAAATTTCTGTACCTGCGCAAGAAGCTATAACCTATGAGATGCCCAAAGAAAAGGAGAAATCCGAGGTACAGCCGGCAACCTGGCCTGACCATAAGGACGGACCATGCGAAAAAACAGCAGGTTATCCCGGATTAAACGAAAATCCATATTATTTCGATTGCCCGCCGGCATATCCGTATTATGAGCAACCTATGCCAGTGATGGGTATAAATGTGGCCCCGAATTATATGCAGCCGACTTCGTATATGCCGGACTGTGGTTCTCCGTATGCCTATACGGGAAACGAATATCCCGCTACTGACTATTCCAATGCTTGGTATCCAAATGCAGCTCCCGAGTATGCAAATGCGGCTATGGCTGAGAATAATCCTCCTGTTGATTATTCTGCTTACGCAGTTCCGCAGTACGGTGGTCAGTCCATGAACCTCCCGTGGCCAACCTGCGGCTGTGGTGGAGGAATGCCGATTCAGCCCTATACTTATGAGCAGCCTGCATATACTAATATGCCACCCTATATGCCACCCTATATGCCACAGCCCGGTGCGGTTTCTCCTTACGGAGCTGGACCCTTCTCCATGCCGAATGAGGCCGCTGTTGCACCATTAGGAATACATGGGATTCCTGGATATCCGATGTATCCGGGGATGGAGAATTATGCTCATCACAACCGTGTGCCAGAAATTCTTGAGCCGGAGGTTATTGCGCAGGATGTTCCTCAAGCAGCAGAAGCCGTCAGCGCAGGAACCGCAGTGAAGAACAAAGCCAGCTCGGGAAAAGCGGGTACACCTAAAGTTAAAACCTCAGGTCTAGCTGCTGACAAATCAAATAAAACTGCACCTAAACAACGTTCGAAGCATGCAGACCGCACGGGGACTTCAAAGAAAAGTAAAAATCCATGGATATCAAATTAAATTGGGCTTGAATTGAAATTTGCGTACTGCACCAGAGGGCCTGCATCTTAAGATGCAGGCCCTCTGGTGTTTACTTAGTTATCATTAGGAAGAGTGTCATGCATTGTGTAGCTAACGATACTAATAGTACTAAAAGCAAAATGGTAAATCCTGTGGGTTGTTTTTGTTAGAGGTTACATGTTATATTATAAATCCAGTCGCAAGCGGAAGGAACGCTTGAATGATTGGAACGTGTTGAACGATTGATATTGCTAACATGATGAAAAATAAGTGTTGCATTGAATCGGAAAACATGATATATTATAAGAGTTGCTGGTGACGAGATAATCGACGCTGACAACGAGCTTGATCTTTGAAAACTGAACAACGAGTGAGTATGGAAATCACGCAAGTGAGATCCAAAAATTAGAGAATGTAAATTCTCGTCAGATGTTTCAAATTGAGCAATCGCTCTTTCTAAATACCAATTTGGAGAGTTTGATCCTGGCTCAGGACGAACGCTGGCGGCGTGCCTAATACATGCAAGTCGAGCGGAGTTATGAAGGAGCTTGCTCTGGAATAACTTAGCGGCGGACGGGTGAGTAACACGTAGGCAACCTACCTCTTTGACTGGGATAACTACCGGAAACGGTAGCTAATACCGGATAATTCCTTTGTCCACATGGACGGAGGATGAAAGGCGGAGCAATCTGCTACAAGGAGATGGGCCTGCGGCGCATTAGCTAGTTGGTGGGGTAACGGCTCACCAAGGCGACGATGCGTAGCCGACCTGAGAGGGTGAACGGCCACACTGGGACTGAGACACGGCCCAGACTCCTACGGGAGGCAGCAGTAGGGAATCTTCCGCAATGGGCGAAAGCCTGACGGAGCAACGCCGCGTGAGTGATGAAGGTTTTCGGATCGTAAAGCTCTGTTGCCAGGGAAGAACGTCCGGTAGAGTAACTGCTACCGGAGTGACGGTACCTGAGAAGAAAGCCCCGGCTAACTACGTGCCAGCAGCCGCGGTAATACGTAGGGGGCAAGCGTTGTCCGGAATTATTGGGCGTAAAGCGCGCGCAGGCGGCTATTTAAGTCTGGTGTTTAAACCTTGGGCTCAACCTGAGGTCGCACTGGAAACTGGGTGGCTTGAGTACAGAAGAGGAAAGTGGAATTCCACGTGTAGCGGTGAAATGCGTAGATATGTGGAGGAACACCAGTGGCGAAGGCGACTTTCTGGGCTGTAACTGACGCTGAGGCGCGAAAGCGTGGGGAGCAAACAGGATTAGATACCCTGGTAGTCCACGCCGTAAACGATGAGTGCTAGGTGTTAGGGGTTTCGATACCCTTGGTGCCGAAGTTAACACAGTAAGCACTCCGCCTGGGGAGTACGGTCGCAAGACTGAAACTCAAAGGAATTGACGGGGACCCGCACAAGCAGTGGAGTATGTGGTTTAATTCGAAGCAACGCGAAGAACCTTACCAGGTCTTGACATCCCTCTGAATCCACTAGAGATAGTGGCGGCCTTCGGGACAGAGGAGACAGGTGGTGCATGGTTGTCGTCAGCTCGTGTCGTGAGATGTTGGGTTAAGTCCCGCAACGAGCGCAACCCTTGACTTTAGTTGCCAGCAGGTAAGGCTGGGCACTCTAGAGTGACTGCCGGTGACAAACCGGAGGAAGGTGGGGATGACGTCAAATCATCATGCCCCTTATGACCTGGGCTACACACGTACTACAATGGCCGGTACAACGGGAAGCGAAGCCGCGAGGTGGAGCCAATCCCAGCAAAGCCGGTCTCAGTTCGGATTGCAGGCTGCAACTCGCCTGCATGAAGTCGGAATTGCTAGTAATCGCGGATCAGCATGCCGCGGTGAATACGTTCCCGGGTCTTGTACACACCGCCCGTCACACCACGAGAGTTTACAACACCCGAAGTCGGTGGGGTAACCCGCAAGGGAGCCAGCCGCCGAAGGTGGGGTAGATGATTGGGGTGAAGTCGTAACAAGGTAGCCGTATCGGAAGGTGCGGCTGGATCACCTCCTTTCTATGGAGAATCGTTTCCTGCAACGGAAACATTCAAATCGGAAGCTTAGCTTCCAAAACTCAGGTTTAGGCCTGTTACTCACTCGTTGGTCAGTTTTGAGAGTTTAAGCTCTCAAGTAATACCTTGATCCTTGAAAACTGGATACCGAAACGAATTTGCGTTTTAGAACATCTTTTAGCTGAAACTTGTGTGAACAAGTTTTAATTAATAGTGATACTAGCGATTTTCCTAACGGAAAACGCATTGGTTAAGCTAATAAGAGCACACGGAGGATGCCTAGGCGCCAGGAGCCGACGAAGGACGTGGCGAACAACGAAACTGCCTCGGGGAGCTGTAAGCAAGCTTTGATCCGGGGGTGTCCGAATGGGGAAACCCAGCTGTGGTAATTCGCAGTTACTTCTCTCTGAATACATAGGAGAGATAGAGGCAGACCAGGGGAACTGAAACATCTAAGTACCCTGAGGAAGAGAAAACAATAGTGATTCCGTCAGTAGCGGCGAGCGAACGCGGAACAGCCTAAACCAAGGGGCTTGCCCCTTGGGGTTGTGGGACGTCTCACATGGAGTTACAAAGGAATATGGTAGGTGAAGAGGTCTGGAAAGGCCCGCGATAGAGGTAAAAGCCCTGTAGCCTAAACTGTGTTCTCTCCGAGACGGATCCCGAGTAGTGCGGGGCACGTGAAACCCCGTATGAATCCAGCAGGACCATCTGCTAAGGCTAAATACTACCTGGCGACCGATAGTGAAACAGTACCGTGAGGGAAAGGTGAAAAGCACCCCGGAAGGGGAGTGAAATAGAACCTGAAACCGTGTGCTTACAAAAAGTCAGAGCCCGATCTAGGGGTGATGGCGTGCCTTTTGTAGAATGAACCGGCGAGTTACGTTTAACATGCAAGGTTAAGGTGAGAAGCCGGAGCCGCAGCGAAAGCGAGTCTGAATAGGGCGACTTAAGTATGTGGACGTAGACCCGAAACCGTGTGATCTACCCCTGTCCAGGGTGAAGGTGCGGTAACACGCACTGGAGGCCCGAACCCACGTATGTTGAAAAATGCGGGGATGAGGTGGGGGTAGCGGAGAAATTCCAATCGAACTCGGAGATAGCTGGTTCTCCCCGAAATAGCTTTAGGGCTAGCCTCGGTGAATGGAGTGGTGGAGGTAGAGCACTGATTGGGTGCGGGGCCCGCAAGGGTTACCAAGCTCAGTCAAACTCCGAATGCCATTAACTTCTTGCCGGGAGTCAGACAGTGAGTGCTAAGATCCATTGTCAAAAGGGAAACAGCCCAGACCATCAGCTAAGGTCCCCAAGTGTGTGTTAAGTGGGAAAGGATGTGGAGTTGCACAGACAACCAGGATGTTGGCTTAGAAGCAGCCACCATTGAAAGAGTGCGTAATAGCTCACTGGTCGAGTGACTCTGCGCCGAAAATGTAACGGGGCTAAACACACCACCGAAGCTATGGCTAGATGCTTTGCATCTGGGGTAGGGGAGCGTTGTATGTGGGTTGAAGGTGTACCGTAAGGAGCGCTGGACAGCATACAAGTGAGAATGCCGGTATGAGTAACGAAAAGATCAGTGAGAATCTGATCCGCCGAAAGCCCAAGGTTTCCTGAGGAAGGCTCGTCCGCTCAGGGTAAGTCGGGACCTAAGGCGAGGCCGAAAGGCGTAGTCGAAGGACAACAGTTTGAAATTACTGTACCACCGTAATCCGCTATGAGCGATGGGGTGACGCAGGAGGGTAGTGACGCGGACTGATGGATGTCCGTCTAAGCAGTGAGGCTGGTGTGTAGGCAAATCCGCACATCGTTAAGGCTGGGCTGTGATGGGGAGCGAAAATTACAGTAGCGAAGGTCATGATCTCACACTGCCAAGAAAAGCCTCTAGCCAGGAGAAGGTGCCCGTACCGCAAACCGACACAGGTAGGCGAGAAGAGAATTCTAAGGCGCGCGGAAGAACTCTCGTTAAGGAACTCGGCAAAATGACCCCGTAACTTCGGGAGAAGGGGTGCCTCGGTAGGGTGAATAGCCCGAGGGGGCCGCAGTGAAAAGGCCCAAGCGACTGTTTAGCAAAAACACAGGTCTGTGCGAAGCCGCAAGGCGAAGTATACGGGCTGACGCCTGCCCGGTGCTGGAAGGTTAAGGGGAGCGGTTAGGAGTAATCCGAAGCTGTGAACCGAAGCCCCAGTAAACGGCGGCCGTAACTATAACGGTCCTAAGGTAGCGAAATTCCTTGTCAGGTAAATTCTGACCCGCACGAATGGCGTAACGACTTGGGCGCTGTCTCAACGAGAGATCCGGTGAAATTTTAATACCTGTGAAGATGCAGGTTACCCGCGACAAGACGGAAAGACCCCATGGAGCTTTACTGCAGCTTGATATTGAATTTGGGTACGATCTGTACAGGATAGGTGGGAGCCGTAGAGGCAGGAGCGCAAGCTTCTGCGGAGGCGCCGTTGGGATACCACCCTGATCGTATCTAGGTTCTAACCTGGTGCCCTAATCGGGTACGGGGACCGTGTCAGGCGGGCAGTTTGACTGGGGCGGTCGCCTCCTAAAGAGTAACGGAGGCGTTCAAAGGTTCCCTCAGAATGGTTGGAAATCATTCGAAGAGTGCAAAGGCATAAGGGAGCTTGACTGCGAGACCTACAAGTCGAGCAGGGACGAAAGTCGGACTTAGTGATCCGGTGGTACCGCATGGAAGGGCCATCGCTCAACGGATAAAAGCTACCCTGGGGATAACAGGCTTATCTCCCCCAAGAGTCCACATCGACGGGGAGGTTTGGCACCTCGATGTCGGCTCATCGCATCCTGGGGCTGAAGTAGGTCCCAAGGGTTGGGCTGTTCGCCCATTAAAGCGGTACGCGAGCTGGGTTCAGAACGTCGTGAGACAGTTCGGTCCCTATCTGTCGTGGGCGCAGGAAATTTGAGAGGAGCTGTCCTTAGTACGAGAGGACCGGGATGGACGTACCGCTGGTGCATCAGTTGTTCCGCCAGGAGCATGGCTGAGTAGCTACGTACGGACGGGATAAGCGCTGAAAGCATCTAAGCGTGAAGCCCCCCTCAAGATGAGATTTCCCAATCAGTAAGACCCCTTGAAGACGACGAGGTAGATAGGTTGGAGGTGGAAGTGCAGCAATGCATGGAGCTGACCAATACTAATCGGTCGAGGGCTTATCCAACAAATTAAGACGCAGATTCGTTTCGGATTCAGTTTTCAGGAATTAAGGTTCCTGAAGCATTTACGCTGTAAATGCCCGTTTGGTGGCGATAGCGGAGGGGTTCCACGCGTACCCATCCCGAACACGACCGTTAAGCCCTCCAGCGCCGATGGTACTTGGACCGAAGGGTCCTGGGAGAGTAGGACGCCGCCAAGCACAGAGACCACTGTTGATTAATCAGCAGTGGTCTTTTGTTTATGCTACGCTTTGCCAATCCTAGGAATGGAAAGAACTCAAGGGGAGATTTTTAATGATCATCTGGATTAATGGTGCGTTTGGATCTGGAAAGACGGAAACGGCTTATGCACTAAACCGCAGAATACCACAATCTTTTGTGTTCGATCCGGAGAATGCAGGATATTACATCCGAGATAACACTCCGCACGAGATATCCCAAGATGATTTTCAGGATCATCCTCTTTGGCGCGAAATAAACTATTCCATGCTAAAATACATAGAATCTCAGTACAGTGGAACTATTATTGTACCTATGACCATTACGGATTCCGGCTACTTTATGGAGATTGTTGGCAGACTAATGCAAGAAGGCGTAGAGGTTCATCATTTCACCTTATGTGCTTCCCAGGAGACACTGCTTAGAAGATTGAATAGCCGGGGGGACTCTAATAACTCTTGGCCCGCCCAACAGATTGAGCGATGTCTCAAGGGCCTTGCACAGGAGATATTTCAATGCCACCTGAATAATGACCAGTTGACAGTTGATGAGGTAGTAGAGGCTATAGCGTTGCAGCTGGGTATCACCCTGTTACCCGCTTAATTTCAGCTCTAATTATTGCAGATTAGCTAGCTTGAAGATCTTACTGAAAGAAAATAAATTATAAAATCCTTATAAACTATTGCTATATAATCTTATAATTGATATAATATTTTTTGTTGTCACAAAAGGCAACTTTATTGTGGCCCGTTGGTCAAGGGGTTAAGACACCTCCCTTTCACGGAGGTAACATGGGTTCGAATCCCATACGGGTCATCAACTTTTTATCGAATTCCGCTGATAAAGATTGCTTTTATCAGAAGAATGTGTTAAGATCATTAAGTTGCTTCTTTCATTGGAGGCTTAGCTCAGCTGGGAGAGCATCTGCCTTACAAGCAGAGGGTCGGGGGTTCGAACCCCTCAGCCTCCACCAGAGGATTCGCTAAATAGCAGAATGTTTTGCTTCTGGGAAGATCAAAGAAATAAATACTTTTTACTGACGCGGGGTGGAGCAGCCCGGTAGCTCGTCGGGCTCATAACCCGAAGGCCGCAGGTTCAAATCCTGCCCCCGCAATTATTTGGAACCGTGGTGTAGTTGGCCTAACATGCCTGCCTGTCACGCAGGAGATCGCGGGTTCGAATCCCGTCGGTTCCGCCATTTATGGCACCGGGTTAGAATCTCAGCAATATCATACATACTGTGTGCGGACGTGGCTCAGCGGTAGAGCATCGCCTTGCCAAGGCGAGGGTCGCGGGTTCGATTCCCGTCGTCCGCTCCATAATATGCGCCCTTAGCTCAGCTGGATAGAGCGTTTGACTACGAATCAAAAGGCCGGGAGTTCGAATCTCTCAGGGCGCGCCATTTTTACTCTAATAATTAAATATACGCCGGCGTGGCGGAATGGCAGACGCGCTCGACTCAAAATCGAGTGGGAAACCGTGGAGGTTCGAGTCCTCTCGCCGGTATATCCAATACAGGCTTATAGAATTGCTTTCGGGCGATTTTGTAAGCCTGTATTTTATATTTTAGCAAGAAATGATTCATAGCTTGCCAAGCGCACACTTCGGCTTGCGGTGTTATGCCGAGAGCCGATAATCGGCCTATAAGCTCCGCGTTAACGGCTAACTGTTATTTTACAATAAGCTGCTTTACTTGCTCAGGAAGCTCTTCTGGCGATATTTCTTCCCAATCTGTTACACCGCGCAGAAAGGTCGCAAACAGCTTCAAACTCGCATTCTTCTGAAGCTGTTTACTGGCAGTGAAGCTTAATTTCTTGGTGTTCCCCTGAGCTGTGTATCCGGTAAGTTCATAATTGTATCTGCTGTATCAGGATACAGCCATATCTTTATGCTTCAGCCGATGAACTGACCACGCCGCGAACAACACAATGAACATAACATTCATGAAGAAAAAGGAAAGATAATCTGCAGGTGTCCATTCCCGCTGGTTCAGCACACTCATACCGATGGTCAGCAGGGAGTAGGGGAACAACATACCGATTTTGACTACATACATGCCCAGGCCAAGAAAGACTGCACAGAGACTGATTCCGATCGGGGCAGCGAAGCTGCGTATGCGTATGGAAAAACCTAATTGCAAGGCGGCAATAGCCACCGAGGAAAGCCATCCGCGAAAGCCCCAGACTATCGTTTCTGTCGGAAAGGCTCCGGAAATGGATAACAGCTGACCCGCTGACCAGTACATTACCATGAATAATGTCTGCACTATGAAGATGAGTAAGCTTACGATAATGAGCTTGGACATAAATACGCTTGAAACAGATACGGGTGAGGCCAGAATCAGATTCCAGTTGCGGTTGTTATGTTCAAGCCTGCATACGAATGCACAACAGATGGCAATGAGTATGGGCAGAAAAAATTCCCCATAGAATAAACTGACCTGTGTCCACAAGCTGTACCATCCATCCTGCAGGGCGGCCTGATTGAAATAAAAGTTGAAACAGCCGATCACCAGACTGATGACGGGCAGGATGGCCAGCACAAGGCCGATCCGGGAATGGCGAAGCTTAAGCCATTCTGTTGAAACGCTTCTGAGCATCTTGTTACCTCCTTAGACATCTTGTCTTGAAATATGAAAATTGCCGCAAATATAAAAAACAAGTGCCATGAATAAGACTGCAAGCAGCAGGCCAGGGTGCATCGTTCCGCTTAAATAAGTGCCGGAAGAGGCGCTATAAATATACGTGACCGGGCTCAGATCCATATAATAGGACCAGATGAAGAAATGTCGAAGGGAGGCAGGAAACAGAGTTAGAGTTGTGCCGAGAAAACCGCCCAGCATCCCCAGACTCAAGGCAAAGGCCTGATTTTTTACGGCCAGTGACAACCATTGCTGCATGGAGGTGATGGCCAAATTAGTGAGCAGCGTTCCGGCAATGAAATGCAAAAGCAGAGACACCGGCAGCGGCCCCGCGAAGCTGTTGAGGGCTGCGAAGCCGACGATAAATGCCGCCTGGATGACGATGCCGTACAAAGCCAGGCTGCTGGCACACAGGTACTTGGCTGCATAGACGTGATTGCGGCCTATAGAGGTTGTCATAAGCATTTTCCAGGTGCTGCCCTTATGCTCCATATCACAAATCCTGGAGACAATGATCGCCGATATTATGGGCAGGAAAAGCCCGTTCATGGAAGAAAGAGTAAAGATCAGCGCTTCCCAAGTGGCATTGTCCGGACTGCGGGAGATCGAGATGCTCATAGACATTGAAGCCCACACCAACTCAGCAATGAGAAACAAGGTCAGCATCAACCAGACTTTTTTACGGCGGATTTTAAAATACTCTAAAGCTAAGGCCTTTATCACAGACTCCGCTCCTTTCCGGTCAGATCAAGAAATATGTCCTCCAGACTTTTTTGATGTTCCTGAATTCTCGAAACAGAAAGGTTGTTTTCAACCAGAATCCGATTGATCCGGGACACCTCACCGTCATCCAAGTATTCGAATATAAGCCGCTTCTCTTGTAATTCAGGCTTGTAATCATGTGCATGCAGTACTTTTTTGGCTTTGGCATTATCATTGGTCTGGATGTGTATGGTTGCCTTGTTATTCTTTCGAAGGTCTTCCATCGTTCCCTGGAACAAAAGCTTGCCTTCACTGATAATTCCAACGGAAGTTGCAATCTGTTCGATTTCCGACAGCAGGTGGCTGGAGAGCAGAATCGTTATTCCGTATTGTCCCGGCAGGGATTTTATCAGTTCACGGATTTCTCCGATCCCGGCAGGGTCCAGTCCATTTGTAGGCTCATCAAGGATCAGCAGACTCGGGAAGGCAAGCAGAGCCATAGCAATGCCAAGACGCTGCTTCATGCCCAGCGAATATTGGCTGGCTTGTTTGTGCTTTTGATTTTCAAGACGCACGATCTTCAGAACTTCATCTATATTTTTGTTGGGCACGTTCCTCAGACGCTGCATCACCCGCATGTTCTCTAACCCGGTGAGATGTCCATAGTAGGACGGGGATTCAATCAGTGAACCCGTTTGGTTAAGGATAGATGCCCGGCTGTTCTCCAAGTCTTTGCCGAAAATCTTGATCGTTCCTTCCGTAGGTTTAATTAGACCCAGCAGCATTTTTAAAGTAGTGGTTTTCCCCGCTCCGTTAGGACCTAGAAACCCATAAATCTCACCTTTCTCAACAATCAGACTAATTTGATGTACCCGGTGTATACCGTCATAAGATTTGGAAAGATTATGCGTCTGCACGATAGGGGACGAATTTATCAAGCCTCTCAACTCCATTTCTATAATGGTTCTTCAGTAATTAATATAGAGAGGTCTTCTTGCTTCCGGCTGAAGATAACCTTACAGTTACCTTAAATGAGAATAGAAAATATCGAGTTTCGGGCTAGATCAGGTATACTAAACTGGGTGATGCGAATTGGATATCATAAAAAATAAAAAAGTACTGATCGTGGATGACGAACCAAAAATCCTTGAAATGATAGAGATGTTTTTACGTAAAGAAGGTTTTTTTCGTATTTTCATAGCTGGTAATTATGCTGATGCGTTGAGGATCTGCAGGATGGAAAAGCCGGATGCGGCCATTCTGGATGTTATGCTGCCTGACGGAGATGGATTTTCTCTTCTTTCCGCAATCAGAACATTTTCGGACATGCCGGTGCTGTTTCTCTCCGCGCGTGGAGAGGATGAGGACCGGTTGCTTGGTCTTGGGCTGGGCGCGGATGATTATATCGTCAAGCCTTTTCTGCCGAGAGAATTGATTTTACGGCTGAGGGCCATTTTAAAGCGGGCATATGCCTTCAATGCTCCCGAGAGGCTCCCTGTCTTCCGCCTGGGCAGACAGACGATAGATTTGGAGAGCGCTGTTGTGCGTAGAGAGGGCACCGAGCTTCCTCTGACAGCCAAAGAACACGCAATACTGATTAAACTGCATGAGAACCAAGGAAGAATCGTAACAAGCGACGCCCTATGTCAGGCGGTATGGGGAGATGACAGCTTCGGCTATGAGAATACATTAATGGTACATGTGCGGAGAATCCGGGAAAAAATAGAAGAGGAACCATCCAAGCCCGTGCATTTGCTTACGGTAAGAGGACTTGGTTATAAGCTGCTTGTACAGGGGGACCGGTAATGGATGGGGTTATCCGGATTTTACGGAAATTTGTTGTAGCGACGATTCTGGTTTCCGTCCTGCTGCTTCTGTTCAACTTCATTATGCTGGGCTCCCTGGTATTCAAGGAAGTGCATAAAAGGCCTTCTCCGGAGACCGTTGTACAGCAGATTGCTGAAGGACTTACGGGGGGGAACGGAAAATATACTTTAGATGCCCAATCGGCGAATCTCCTGAAACAGGATCAAGCATGGGTTATGCTGCTGGATGAGAAAGGGGAGGTAAGGTGGAGTGAGAAGTTGCCTGAAGAAATTCCGCGTTCCTATACTCTTATTGATGTGGCTAAATTTTCACGCTTTTATCTCAAGGAGTATCCTGTGTATGTCTGGGAACATAAAGAGGGGCTGCTTGTCTTAGGGTATCCGAAGAATACGTATGTAAAATACCCGCTTGAATTTTTAGTGGATTGGCTCAAGTCACTGCCTATAAGAATTGTACTGGTCTTCGCAGCCAATATTGCTCTGGCTTTACTGTTATCCTTATTCACGGGGAACCGCTTAATCCGCAGCATTCGGCCACTGATTGAGGGGATTCATGCACTGGCGAAGGAGAGGCCGGTCCATGTGGACAAGGGTGGCATTTTCCGTGACCTGTCGGAAAGCATAAATTCAACATCGGACATGCTGCAGAATAAAAATGACGCGCTTAAGGCCAGAGATGGAGCACGCTCCAATTGGATCGCAGGTATTTCACATGATATCCGTACGCCGCTTTCTATGATTCTGGGCTATGCAAGTGAACTGGAGGAGCAACCCGGACTGACAACTGAACAACAACAGCATGCAGCCACTATCCGGCGGCAGGGAGAGATTCTGCGATCTTTAGTGAATGACCTGAATCTGGTATCCATGCTAGAATACGAAATGCAGCCGCTGCATCTAAAGCAGATCCGGCTCTCGGTCCTGGCAAGACAGGTGGCTTCCGAGTTTTTGAATAACGGCTTGGATGAGCGTTATTCCATTACAATCAACATCACAGATGAGAGCTTAAAAATTACGGGGGATGAGCGATTGCTGTATCGTGCTGTAAGCAATCTGGTTCATAACAGCGTACGGCATAACCCGAAAGGCTGTGAGATTGTACTGGAGACCTCAAGTACTTCTGAAGGTGCCTTTTATCAATTTGTTGTTGCGGATAACGGGACAGGCATTCCTAAGGAGCAATTATCAGAAGTTGTTGTTTTGCCCTATACGGCTGGACGGATCCGCCCTGTTCGTCAAGGTCATGGATTGGGACTTCCGATGGTTGCACGAATCGCACAGGCCCACCAAGGCATGCTTATTCTAGAAAGTGACAAAGGCCAGGGGTTAAAAGCAACATTGAGATTGCGGGCGCATATTGTCCTTGAAAAGACGGGGAACCCGATGCCGGAGACGGCGCTTTGAGCTGTTTAATATTAACTTTGATGAACCCATAAGGAGTGCCATGAATATGTTCAAAATTATGATTGTGGAGGATGATCCCAAAATTGCGGATCTTCTGTTGTCTGCTATTTTAAAGTACGGTTATGATGTGGTGCGGGTGAAGGACTTTCAACAGGTGTTGGAGGAATTCCAGCAGGTTAAGCCGGAGCTGGTGCTGCTTGACGTGAATCTTCCGAGTTACGACGGTTATTACTGGTGCCGGCAAATCCGCCGGATTTCCACCTGCCCGGTACTGTTTATTTCGGCCCGTGAAGGTGAAATGGATCAGATTATGGCACTTGAGAATGGCGGGGATGACTATATCACCAAGCCATTTCATTCAGGGGTTGTTCTGGCCAAGATTCACAGCCATCTCCGCCGTGCTTACGGGGAGTATGCGGCGAGACGCGAGGAGCCGATGATAGAGCTGGAGAGGCTTACTCTCTATCCTGAAAGGCTTGAGCTGCAGCTGGGACAATCCATGGTGATCTTGACTAAAAAAGAATCGGATATTATAGAGAGCCTCATGGAGCGCTACCCAAGGGTGGCCAGCAGGGAGGCTTTGCTGGAGAAGCTATGGGATCCGCAAGCTTTTGTGGATGAAAATACTCTCAATGTAAATATTACACGGGTCCGGAAGAAGTTCCAGGAGCTTGGCATCGAAGAAGCTGTGCTTACGGTCAGGGGATCAGGCTATAAGTTGAACATCACCTGGACAGAGGACAGCCAATGAAGCTGTTTATCCGGGAGCATACTTTATTGATTGCCGTTCAAATTGTTCAATTTGCTGCAATACTATCCATTTACTGGCTCGATGGCTATAACCATCTTTCGACTGCTCTATATGCGGCCTTCATAGGTTTTTTCTTCCTTGGCTGTTATTTGGTTCGTCATTATCTTACCCGGCGCCGCTACTATCTTCGCCTGAGCCGGCCACTGGAAACGCTGGACGAATCTTATCAAAAGATTGATAACACACCTGTCTCCAAAGCGCTTGAAGAATTGCTGCATGCTCAGTACCGCCATTCTATGCAGCAGCTCATAGCGGTGAAAAAGCAGCAGGAGCAGCACTTAACCTTTATTGATCAATGGGTTCATCAAATGAAAACGCCGCTGTCGGTCATTGAGCTCACGGTTCAGAATATGGATGAGCCTGAGTTTGCCAGCATCCGTGAGGAGCTGGAGCGGATGCGCAGCGGCCTGCATACGGTGCTGTACATGGCCAGGCTCCGTGCCTTTGAAAAGGATTTCCACATCAAACCTGTCGTTCTGCCGCAGCTCGTGAACGAGGTTGTGCATGACCACAAACGCCAGTTCATCCGCAACCGGATATTTCCCGAGGTTCCGGCTGCGGATCCCGGGATTACTGCCCAGAGCGATGAGAAATGGCTGTTCTTCATGCTGTCCCAAATCATTAACAATGCCATCAAATATTCAGCGGCCAAAGATACAGAGGATAAAAGAATTGTCGTTTCCTGCTACTTACGGAACGCTGAACCCATCATTGAGGTCAGAGATCAGGGGATAGGGATCCAGGCGTCTGATCTCAAACGGGTCTTTGATCCTTTTTTTACTGGCGACAACGGGCGGGGGCTGCGTGAATCTACGGGGATGGGACTGTATTTGACGAAGGAGTCTGCCGACCGTCTCGGGCACCGGCTTGAGCTGGAGTCGGAGGTTGGCGTAGGGACAGTGGTGCGCATTGTATTTGCAGCTAATCATTAGCTTACATCCGTGTAATAAAAGTGAAACCTAAATCGATAGTTGATGTTCTGTGTCTCCGGTATAGTGGTTTATAGAAGGATTTAACGCAGGAGAGGAGATAGAAGCATTATGCTGGAGGTAAGACAGGTTAGTAAAATATATGAAGGAAATGTGGCCTACCGGGCTTTGACTGACATTGATCTAACTATCGACGCTGGAGAATTCGTCGGGATTATGGGTCCTTCCGGAAGCGGGAAAACAACTCTTCTTAATATGATTGCCACAGTCGACGGCCCAACCACAGGGGAAATTATCATCGACAACAAGGATATAGGAAAGCTGAGCAAAAACGATTTGGCGGTATTTCGCCGCCGGCAGCTAGGATTTGTTTTTCAGGACTTCAATCTGCTGAATACCCTAACCGTGGAGGAGAATATTGTGCTGCCGCTGACACTGGATGGAACCCAGATCAGCGAAATGAAGCAAAAGGCACAAACGATTGCCGATAAGCTGGGAATTACCGCCATCATGAAAAAACGTACCTATGAAATCTCCGGGGGGCAGGCCCAGCGGACGGCAATCGCCAGAGCTATGATTCATTCACCCAAGCTGCTGCTGGCAGATGAACCCACCGGTAATCTGGATTCCAAAGCGGCAAAGGATGTCATGGATATGCTGGAAACCATCAACCGGGAACAGAAAACGACCATGATGCTTGTTACCCATGATGCTGTAGCCGCGAGCTATTGTCATCGGGTAGTGTTCATTAAGGATGGCAGATTTTATACGGAGATCCACCGTGGGGACAACCGCCAAAGCTTTTTCCAGAAAATCATTGATACACTTTCACTGCTGGGGGGATATGGAAATGACGTTCCGTCAATTCGCATTCCGTAACGTCAGCCGGAATAAACGGCTCTACACCGCGTATTTCTTGAGCAGTATGTTTACCGTAATGGTGTTTTTCACCTTTTCCATCTTTGCGTTTCATCCGATGCTTAGTGAAGATCGTATGCAGTCGAGTGCGGTGGTTGCCCTTTCGGTGTCGAAATGGATTATCTATGTGTTTTCCTTTTTTTTCGTGCTTTACTCGATGAGCGCATTTCTGCAATCGCGGAAAAGGGAATTCGGATTAATGATGATGCAGGGTATGACTACCCGCCAACTGCGGACGATGATTTTTCTGGAGAATATGATTATCGGGTTCGGAGCAACTATTAGTGGTATCGGTCTGGGAATTGTGTTCGCAAAGGGGATTTTGCTTGCCGGGGAGCAGGCGCTTGCGCTCAATGAGCAGCTGCAATTCTATTTTCCGTTCAAGGCGATCTTCCTCACGCTGGCTTCATTCATGCTGCTGTTCGTTCTGATCTCCCTGTTTATTTCAGTGGTGCTGCGGAGCGGCAAGCTGATCACACTCATCAAGGCGGATCGTCAGCCCAAACGGGAGCCGAAGGCTTCACTGCTGCTATCACTGCTTGTGGTGGCATTACTTGGGACCAGCTATTTCCTTTCTTTACGGGCAAGCGGCTTGGATGTTGTGTTCTTGCTTCCGCCTGTAGTAATTATGGTGACTATTGGTACGTATCTGCTGTTCACACAGCTCAGTGTATATCTGATCCGGAAGCTGAAGCGAAAAGAGCGTTTTTTCTGGTTTAAGACCAATATGCTGCTGTTCTCCGATCTCTCCTACCGGATGAAGGACAATGCACGCTCCTTTTTTCTGGTCGCCATCATCTCTACAGTTTCCTTTAGTGCCATAGGCGCATTGTACGGATTTCAATCCATGCTTAATGGGTCAATGACGAAGGAAAATCCTTATCTGTTCACATATCTGGCCGCGGATAGCGACAGTAAGGAACAAGCCCATGTACAACTGATTGATCAGAGCTTAAGTGAATCCAGGGTTACCGCTGAAAAGACTTTGCTTAAGCTCAATTATTATACTGCTGAAGGCAATCAAACACTTACTCTAGTGAAGCAAGCTGAGTATAACCAGCTTGCGGAGCTGCTTGGGATCAAACCTATAAAGCTATCTGACGGGAAGGCGGCCATCGTTGATTTTGGGCTGTCGCGGAAAGGTGAAAAGATGCTTCACCTGCCTGTAAAGCTACAGTCCGGGATAGTTATCGAAGCAACACAGGCGGTTGTGTCCCCGGCGATACGGGGCATGAGCGGCTATTACGTTGTTCCTGATGAGCTGTTTACAAAGCTGGCCCAGCCGGATAAAGAGAGTCATTATTATGCCTGGCACGGACCGATTAAACAGCAGGGAGCGGTGGCTGCGGGCGGAAAGCTGACCAACAAGCTTCCGTATGACGAAAATTATGAATTTTATGCACTTGAATTTCAGACAAACCGGATTAATGAAAGCTTTGGGCCACTGATGTTCATCGGTTTCTTTATTGGAATTGTGTTTTTTGTCTCTGCCGGCAGCTTTCTTTATTTCCGGCTATACAGTGACCTGGATGAAGATAAACAAAAGTTCAAGGCCATTTCCAAGCTGGGACTGAGCGAAAGAGAGCTGGGCAAGATACTGAACCGCCAAATCAGTCTGCTGTTCTTCGCTCCTATCGTTGTCGCACTGGTGCATGGAGCGGTAGCGCTTACCACTCTATCCCACATGTTCAATTATTCAATGTATAAAGAATCCGTTCTTGTACTCAGCCTGTTCTTTATCATTCAGCTCGTTTACTTTTGTGTTGTCCGTCTGTTCTACACCAGACAGATTAAATCGGCACTGGCCGGATAAAGCTTATGCCTGTAAATGCACACAAAGAAGCCGCTCCTGTGAGGGAACGGCTTCTTTGCTATTTATAAACGCTAAATACAACTTATACCAAGTTGGGAATATCCACTGCAGGCTCACTGTCAGCTTCGTAATCCACACCTTCTGTGCGGAAGCCGAACAGATTGAAAAAGTCTTCCTGATATCCGGCAAGGTCGGCAAGCTCAGGGACATTATCCGTTTCCAGCTCGGTCCAGCGGCGCATCACTTCAGTCTGAATATCCTCACGCATTTCCCAATTGTCGATCCGGATCAGGTGGCTGCCATCAGCAGCAGCCTCGCCGCCGTTGTATAAATGCTCAGCAAACAAACGGTACATCTGCTGGATGCAGTTCTCATGCAGCTCTTTATCCTTCATCACTCTGTATAGTGCTGAAATATAGAGCGGTACCACAGGAATAGCTGAGCTTGACTGAGTAACCAGAGCTTTGTTGACGGAGACAAAGGCACGACCGCCTTGTGGCTTAAGCTGGTCATTTAAAGAAATTGCAGTTTTTTCGAGATCATTTTTGGCTTGGCCGATCGTTCCGTCCTTATAGATCGGGTGGGTAACTTCCGGCCCGATATATGAATAGGCAACGGTAGTAGCCCCATCTGCAAGAACGCCTGCTTCCTGAAGCTGGTCGATCCACATGCCCCAGTCTTCACCGCCCATGACGGCTATGGTCTGGCGGACCTCATCGTCTGTCGCTGGCTCAATGCTGACGGTAGAGACTTCACCGGAGTGGAAGTTCATCGTTTTGTTCGTATACGCGCTGCCAACGGGTTTAATTACAGATGAGAAGGTTTCTCCCGTTACCGGATGAGTGCGGCGGGGGGAAGCTACACTGTAGATCACGAGATCCACTGTGCCGTATTCGGCTTTAATGAGCTCGATCGTTTTTGCTTTTATCGCATCAGAGAAAGCATCGCCGACGATGCTGTGTGATTTGAGGCCAAGCTTCGCCGCCTGCTGCTCAAGTGCTGCGGAGTTATACCAGCCGGCAGAGGCGGTGCGGGCACCCTCAGCAGGCTTGTCAAAAAACACGCCAATCGTATTCGCGCCTGCACCAAAAGCGGCGGTAATCCGCGATGCCAGACCGTATCCGGTAGAAGCGCCGATCACGAGAACATTAACCGGTCCATTCAGTTTCTTCTGTGCTTTTACATAGTCAATTTGCTGCTCCACTTGCTTGGCGCATCCCTCAGGATGGGCAGTGGTGCAAATAAAGCCGCGGGTTTTGGGCTGAATAATCATCAAGGAAATCCCCTTTGTTTAGTTTTTAACTTAATTTCCGCTAATATAGAGTATAGCAAATGATAGCTTAGAAAGATAAGTTTTGAAATTAAATTATTTTGCTGCAGGACAGCGGGAAGCGTTGAAGATCAATTTTTCCTCTAAAGCGCATAATTGCTTCCTTCACAGGTCACAATAGGGAAAAAGCAGAATGAAGGGATTAACATGAATGCTTTTCGTTTGAAAGAACAACTGTGGCGGCGGTGGAGACGTTGGAAAAAGGCTCCTTGGGTGGGAGCGGCCTGTATCGCTTTGACGGTAGTGGCCTGGCGCGGCATGCAGGTTCCGGAGGAGATCAGCGGATTGTTAAGCAATTCAGACTGGGCGATACCGGTGGAGTCGTTAGGCGAAACCTACAGCCCGGAGCAGACCGGAGGGCTGGGTGACAGCGTGGCCGCGGTGGCGGCCGTTTCTAATAATATCGGAAACAGCAGGGAAGACGGCAGTGCCGCTGTAGAGAGCAAACAGCTGCTGGAAGCGGTTAGCCAAGACGCTGTCAGCAGAAAGGTACATTTGAAGACGGTCTATGTGACGGGCGTAGAAGTACAGACCCTTTCAGGAGAGCGGAATCCGGGCCAGCTTAAAGTGCTGATAGAGAAACATCCGGGCTGGAACGGCTGGATTAGCGAGGAAGGCGACTTGTGGCTGGAGCATCGAGTAAATGATCTTTCACCGCTGACCAAAAAGGATGCGTATATCGGTGTAGACGCACACGGGAACTTAAGCCTGTTCAAAGGTCCGCCGGCAGCGGAAAAAGTGCTGAAGACTTTTTTTCAGATGGACATAGGCTCCATGAAGTCTTCGCTCCCGGAAGGGATTATGAAACAGCTGCATGAAGGAATACGGGTGCAGGACATTGAGGAATACAACAGCGTGTTGTCGACATTCAGCGATTATGCACGCGATTCTGCGGAGCAGGCAATGCAGTCGGAATAAGCAGCAGAGAATAGTACTGGAAGGCCCCTGATCTTATGATCGGGGGCTTTTTGGCATGAGGGTTACAAATGAGGCAACATTTATATGTTGTAGTATTTCTGGAGAGGAGGCAAATTTTTTTCTCTGCTAGAGGGATTTTTGCTATAATGGGTAGAAGGAATACATATGTTCGCTTTAAGAGCGGGCAATGGATGAATACGGTGGAATATCCTGCCTGTTAGAAGGAGAGATTGGGCTTGCGCATCTTAGGAATAGACCCGGGGCTGGCGATTGTCGGCTTTGGCTTCGTAGATAAGGAAGGAAATAAATTGACGCCGGTTCAATATGGCAGTATTCAGACCGAGGCGCATACGCCTGAGGAAGAACGGCTGCTGCATGTCTATGAGGGCATGGTGCAGCTGATAGATAAATATAAGCCGGACGCAGTGGCAGTGGAAAAGCTGTTCTTCGCCCGCAATGTGACAACTGCGCTCCCGGTGGCCCAGGCACGGGGTGTGCTGATTCTGGCTGCCGTGCAGCGCGGGCTTCCCGTCGCCGAATATACACCGATGATGGTGAAGCAGGCTGTGGTCGGTTATGGCAAGGCTGAGAAGAAGCAGGTACAGGAAATGGTGAAGCTGCTGCTGAAGCTGTCCGCTGTTCCTAAGCCCGACGATGTGGCCGATGCGCTGGCAGTGGCTGTTTGCCACGCCCATTCGGTGAGTCTTAATTCCAAATTAAATGAGGTATTGCGAAAATGATAGATTACTTAAGAGGACCGGTAGTACATTTGGAGTCGGAATATGTGGTGCTGGATGTCCAGGGTGTAGGATACCGGGTGTTCTGCCCGAATCCTTATGCGTTCGCCAAGTCGGAAGGACCCGTGACCATCTACATCCATTATCAGACACGGGAGGATGCCACACTGTTGTTCGGATTCCCGACAAGGGAAGAACAGAAGCTGTTCCGCAAGCTGATTGAGGTGTCCGGCATCGGACCGCGCGTAGCGCTGGGGATTCTGACCGGCGGCACACCGGACCAACTGATCTCAGCGATTTATCAGGAGAATATCACTTTCCTAACCAAGCTGCCGGGTATTGGCAAGAAGACGGCGCAGCGGATGATTCTGGATCTGCGGGACAAACTGGATGGTTTGAGCGCCGCCTCTATGCAGACCGGGTTATTTGCGGTACCGATGGAAGAGCAGAATGCCGCCCTGCCGTGGCAGGAAGCCAGAGACGGTCTGAAAGCGCTCGGTTATACCGAAGCAGAGCTGGACCGGGTATGGCTGACGATGAAGAAAGAAGGCACAGATACAGGGACTGTTGATGTGCTGATGAAGAAGGCGCTGGGGCTGCTGTATATCGCCAAATAAGCCATAACGCAGCTGCCTAAAGGGACAGCCTTGAAGAACGGAGTGAGGAAATAGATGGATGACCGGATTATATCGGCGAATCTGATGATGGACGAGCAGGCGGTGGAATTAAGTCTGCGTCCCCGTTATCTGGGCGAATATATCGGACAGACACAGGTGAAAGAGAACCTGAAAATATATATTGAAGCAGCCAAAATGCGCAGTGAGGCACTGGATCATGTGCTGTTGTACGGGCCTCCGGGTCTTGGCAAAACCACGCTCGCGAACATTATCGCCAACGAGCTTGGTGTGAATCTGCGGACGACGTCCGGGCCGGCTATTGAGCGGCCCGGGGATCTGGCGGCGCTGTTGACCAACCTGCAGGAAGGCGACGTGCTGTTTATCGACGAAATTCATCGCCTCCACCGGACTGTGGAAGAAGTCATGTATCCGGCGATGGAGGATTTCGCGCTCGATATCATGATCGGCAAAGGGCCTAGCGCCCGTTCGGTGCGGCTGGATCTGCCGCCCTTTACACTGATCGGAGCCACCACGCGGGCCGGGTTGCTGTCGGCGCCGCTGCGTGACCGCTTCGGGGTGGTCAGCCGTTTGGAATACTATACGATTGATGAGCTTAGCTTCATCGTCTCCCGCAATGCCGAACTGCTTGGCATTGAGATCCTGGGCGATGCCGCTGAAGAGATTGCCCTGCGTGCCCGGGGAACACCGCGGATTGCCAACCGCTTGCTGAAGCGGGTCCGCGATTTCGCCCAGGTGCGCGGTGACGGAATCATCACCCCCGATATTGCGGGTGAATCGCTGAAGATGCTGCAGGTCGATCCGCGCGGGCTGGACAGCATAGACCATAAGATGCTGCACTCGATGATCACCGCCTTTCGCGGCGGTCCTGTCGGGCTGGATACGATTGCCGCCACGATAGGCGAAGAGAGCCAGACTATTGAAGATGTGTATGAACCTTATCTGCTGCAGATCGGTTTCCTGCAGCGCACTCCCCGGGGACGAATGGTAACCCCGGCGGCTTATCATCACCTGGGTCTTCCGCTTCCTCCGGAGCAGCATTAAAGTTGAAATGCTAGGCCCACAACAAACTTTTAGGAGGCTTCACGATGAATCATGCGAGGCGCAAAGGGACAGGAATGGGACTGCTGGGCCGGGGATTGCTGGCGGCAACACTGATTGCGGGCAGCTTCCTGGTTCCTGCAGGTGATATCCATGCTGAATCCAGTGCAAACATCCGGGTTGCGATATATGCTGATATCGGCAGCAAATATAAATTAACCGTACCATACGTGACGCTGCAGTCTGCTAAGGACTTCAATTTTCTCTCCGGCCAGAGTGGGGCAGCCTCATTGCTGCCGGTTCCGGCCAACAGCAAAATACGCGTAAGTCTGGATAGCTACAAGGTTAAGGTTATGGAAACTGCCACCTGGCAGGCAGCTGCCGATGCCGCCAAGAAGCTGCAGTCTACATCCGATAAGCCGCAGTTGCTGGTAACCTCGCGGAATGGGGTTAATGCATACCAGCTGTACACAGGTCCGTACGCCAGTGAAAATGCTGCCAAAGAAGGTCTTACCCGCGTAGGGAAAGCGGGACTGTCCATCCCGGCGGGCCAAACGTCAGCAGTAAAGGGCATTAAACACTTGTCTGCCGGAGAGTTCGCTTCCACTGAGGAAGCAGATGCTGCTCTCCAGGCACTGACGGCAGCCAATTTTGATGCCTGGAAGGTAATGGTGGCTGGAGCGGACGGCAGTGCCAAGACGCAGGTTTGGGTCGGCGAAGCTGCTGGCGAAAGTGAGCTTTCCGCCCTGCAGACCGAAGTTGCGGCTGCACTTCCCCAGCTTGTCTTGTCTCCTGCTTCAGCACCCGGGTTAATTATCCGCAGTGACGCAGGATTGGACCTCAGTAAGGAGGGACAAGCGTTTCATTACAGTGTGTCCGGAGTGAGTGCCAAGTTTATTGCTGCAGGCAATGAATCGGGGATTCAACTGGAGGAGAGATCCAAACGTACGTATCGCGGCAGCTTGGAGCTAAGCGGATTGAACGGTTCACTGGCTGTCATTAATGAAGTTCCGCTGGAGCAATATCTGTATGCTGTAGTCGGCGGAGAAGTTTCCTCGAGCTGGAATCAAGAGGCACTTAAGGCCCAGGCAGTCGCCGCGCGCAGCTATGCGCTGTTTCAGGGCAAACGTTTTGATGTGGCTGATGTGGTTGATACGACACTAAGCCAGGTATATAACGGCATCGGGGCCGAAGCACCTACAATTATCAAGGCGGTGGATGCCACAGCCGGTGAAGTGCTGAAGAGCGGCGGGAAGATTGTCGAAACCGTCTTCTCCTCCAACAGCGGCGGCCGCACAGCGGATCCGTCAGAGGTCTGGGGCAATGGCGGAGCTGCTTTTGTCAGTGTGCTCAGCGCTGAGGATGCTTCGGCCGCTGCCTCATTTAAGAAGTGGTATTATGTGCTGCTGTCTAGCGGTGCCTCCGGCTATGCCCGTGAAGATAATATGAAACTGACCGGCAGTAAGACGGCGGCAGGGCTTCCCCTTGCGACAGCTTCGACCAGTAATGTGAACATTCGGCCGCTGCCTGTTATCGACAGCAGTGCAAGTCCGGTAGGCAAACTGAATCCCGGTGAGAATGCTGTCGTATTGGATCAAGTCTATGAATCCGGGAGCTATAGCTGGATTAAAGGACCGTACACCTCGGCAGAGCTGCTCAAAAGCTTAGCCGGCAAGACAAGCAGTACACTGCCGTCATCCATTACCAGCCTGCAGGTTACCCAGCGCGGGCCTTCAGGAAGAGTCACACAGGTCAAAGCCAACGGTAATATTCTGCAGGTTAAGTACCCGGATCTTTTCCGTTCCGCCTTTAATGGACTGCCCAGTACCTTGTTTGATATTGTACCTTCCGGCAGTTATACTGTATTAGGCGCTGACGGCTCTACCGCAACCATTGGCGGAACACAGTCTGCGGGTGTACTTTCTGCATCCGGCAAGGTTACTGCCCAGAGCAGCGGAACGGTTGTAATGGGAGCCGATTCTTCGGCAAGAGTGGTTACAACTAACCCGGGATTTTACTTTATCGGCTGGGGCAATGGCCATGGGCTCGGCATGTCGCAGTGGGGCGTGAAAGGTATGGCCGATAACGGGTATGATTACAAGCAAATATTGCAACACTATTTTAATAACGTTACTATAGTTAAGGAATGAAGACTGACCATGAATGTAGACGATTATGACTTTCATTTGCCGGAGGAGCTGATTGCCCAGACTCCACTTTCTGACCGTAGCGCCTCAAGGCTGCTGCTGGTAAACAAGGAGAACGGAGAGCTTGCTCATCGGCATTTTACCGACATACTGGAGCAGTTTCAGCCGGGGGATACGCTTGTTCTGAATGATACGCGCGTTATTCCTGCCAGACTATTTGGGATCAAGGAAGACACCGGAGCCAAGGCGGAAGTACTGCTCCTGAAGAATCTGGGAGAGGACCGGTGGGAAGCGCTGGTGAAGCCGGGCAAGAAGCTGAAGACCGGTGCGGTCATTATTTTCAGCGATGAACTCCGTGCGGTGATCGAAGACGAGGCCGATATGGGCGGCCGGACATTGCGCTTCATGTATGAAGGAATCTTTCAGGAGATTCTGGACAGACTGGGGACGATGCCCCTTCCACCTTATATTAAGGAAACGCTCGATGACCGGGAACGGTATCAGACGGTGTATGCCCGGCATGAAGGCTCAGCAGCGGCACCTACGGCTGGACTGCATTTTACAAAGGAACTGCTGGAGCGTATTGCTGCAAAAGGTGTGAATATTGCTTACATTACACTTCACGTTGGACTTGGCACATTCCGCCCGATGTCAGTAGAGAAGGTTGAAGAGCATGTCATGCATGCCGAGTATTTCGAGCTGTCCCGGCAAACTGCAGAGCTTCTGAATGAGGCGAGAGCAAGAGGCGGCCGTATTATCGCTGTTGGTACAACCTCCTGCCGGACTCTGGAGACCGTGGGCAATAAGTTCCAGGGCGGACAGATTGAAGAATGCAGCGGGTGGACGGATATCTTCATTTATCCCGGTTATGCATTCACAGTTGTTAACGCATTGATTACTAACTTTCACCTGCCAAAGTCCACTTTGGTTATGCTGGTGAGTGCTTTAGCAGGACGTGAACAGATTCTCGCCGCCTATGAGGAAGCGATAGCGCAGCAGTACCGCTTTTTCAGCTTTGGTGATGCGATGTTTATTTATTAAGCAAGAGGAAGGGTTAAACAAATGGCAGCAATAACTTATGAACACATTAAGACCTGCAAGCAGTCCGGAGCCCGGCTCGGCAGAGTCCATACCCCGCATGGTGTCATCGAGACACCTGCCTTTATGCCTGTTGGCACACAAGCTACAGTCAAGACCATGAGTCCCGAAGAACTGAAAGAAATGGACGCTCATATCATACTGAGCAACACATACCATTTATTTCTGCGGCCTGGCCATGACATCATTCGTGAGGCCGGCGGTCTGCACAAGTTTATGAATTGGGACCGGCCGATTCTGACGGACAGCGGTGGGTTTCAGGTATTCTCACTGAGCGATATGCGCAAAATTACCGAGGAAGGCGTACATTTCCGCTCCCATCTAAATGGAGACAAGAAATTCCTTTCGCCGGAAGTGGCGATGGAGGTTCAAAACGCACTTGGCTCCGATATCATGATGGCATTTGATGAATGCCCGCCTTTCCCGGCTGAATATGATTACGTCAAAAAGTCATTGGAACGTACCTCACGCTGGGCCGAAAGATGTCTCAAAAGCCATGCCCGTCCCGAGGATCAGGGGCTGTTCGCTATTGTACAGGGAGGCATGCATGAGGATTTGCGCCGCCAGAGTGCGGCTGATTTGACTTCCATGGATTTCCCGGGGTATGCTATTGGGGGGCTCAGCGTCGGAGAGTCCAAGCAGCTAATGTATGAAGTGCTGGATTATACTGTTCCGCTGCTGCCGCAAGGGAAACCGCGTTATTTAATGGGTGTCGGTTCACCGGATGCGCTGCTTGAAGGGTCAATCCGCGGAGTGGACATGTTCGACTGTGTTCTGCCTACCCGCATTGCCCGTAATGGAACGACAATGACCAGTCAGGGAAGACTCGTTGTACGCAACGCACAGTATGCACGTGATTTCGGGCCGCTTGATCCGGAATGCAGCTGCTATACCTGCCGGAATTATTCCCGGGCTTATTTGCGCCATTTAATCAAAGCCGATGAAACGTTTGGCTTGCGGTTAACGACATACCATAACTTACACTTCCTGCTGGATTTGATGCGTAAAGTGCGTGAAGCCATCAGAGAGGATCGGCTGCTTGATTTTCGCGATGAGTTTTTTGCACAATACGGATTGTATGATAATCTCAAAGGCTTCTAGTACGCCTGTAACAGAAGAACTGGATTGTGTTTTAATGCGTATCGAAAGGGGGGAAAGGATATGTTACATTTTCAATTTGCAGCAAATCAAGGGGGGACTGGCAGCATTCTAGGTCTCGTAGGCCCGTTTGTACTTATGTTTGTGGTGTTCTATTTCTTGCTCATTCGTCCGCAGCAGAAGAAAACTAAAGCACGCAACGGAATGTTGAAAGCTCTGAAGAAGGGCGATAAGGTAGTCACTATTGGTGGCCTTCACGGGACGATCATGGAGATTTCCGACGACATCGTCGTTTTGCGCGTTAATGATGTGACCCGTTTAACCTTTGACCGGGGCTCTATCAGCCATGCTGTGGCACTGGAGACGGAAGGTAAGGAATAGTATTTCTTCACAACCTACATAAAAAGCGGCGTATCTCCTTCGGGAGAACGCCGCTTTTTGGCATGCTATCACATAAATCTCGTATTCATCACCCTGAGGGAATTGAAAAATTAACGGGCATCTGTGGCGCGGCTTCGGACTGGAAGCGATGTTTCCTCGCTGCGGAGTGTCAGCTTGGCCAGCTGTACTGCAGCAGAGGTGGACACAACAGCCAGCAGAGTGCCGCCCAGCATATCAATCAGCCAATGAATGCCGAGATAGAAGATTCCGAACACAATAGCTACTGCTGAAATCGTTGAGATAATCTTCCAGCGGTTGTTCCCTGACCGAAAGGCGAGCAGCGCCGTAGCTACAGCGATGGCCGTGTGCAGACTAGGGAAACAGTTGTTTAGACCGGAGAGCGGCCTGTATTCCTGTTCAAAGTTTGGAAAGACATCCAACATGATGAATCTTACACCTGCCGGAGCATAGGACCAAACTTCGTTGATTGGAAAATATAAAAAGAACGGAATGGCGACTGTGTAAATTAGCATGATCGTGTAGCAGGTGGCATACAGCATCAGGCGGTTCTTCTCCAGCAAATAGACTCCGAGTGAAGCAGCCAGCACGGCTTGGAGCATAAAGATATAGAAGAAAGCGACAATAGGTGTAAGCCAGGGAGCGTAGAATATTTGCTGTACGGTCTGGACAAAATGTCCTTCAAGTCCAAAAAATACAGAAGTATAATCCGATGCGAGCTGCATCTTCTGCTCAATCTGCAGCTCATACTTATTCAGGAGGAGAACACTGATCATTCCAACAATAACCAACAGAAATTTATAGGAGTGCAGCAGTTCCTTTCCGAGTTCTACAAAGGCCATTAAAGGGTTGCGCCTGGTACTGATCCAGATCAGCAGAATTACTATTACAACAGTGTACAAAACAACATGGTTCATGGATTGGTAAAGCAAAGCTATCGAAGCCTCCTCAAGCTCTTACGAATTCAGATGAAACCAGTGTAACATATTTTTAAGAGAATGGTTTCAAATTTTATGGATTCTAATAATTTAGTTTTTTTGTAAATTAACTCCAAACATTCCGCCGAGCGCTCCGATTGCTGCAGCAGCCATAACCCATACAGCATCAATGCCTGCAGGGGCACTGTCAAGCGCCAAAAATCCGACCAGCAGCACAATGATTCCGTAGAATCCCCCCGTAAGTGATCCTTGATACCAGCCCTTACTGGTTGCTCTGCGCCCTGCCGTCAGTCCGCCGAATGCGGCGGCGATGCCGTGTACGAAGTAGGTATACGTTGTAAGATCCTGTTCCTTCAGACCACTGCCCCACAGCAAAAGAGAGAGGACAAACGCGCCCAGCAGCATCCACAGGAAGGATCGGCATAAACCGGATAATACAGGACTCGTTATTCTCCATGAGAACAGGCGCCGAATGAAGTACATGGTAAAACCTCCTAAATGTTTTTTGACGATCACCTTGAGTTAACTAATATTCATTGTATGGGGAGGCTTGCCCCAATAGTACAAGAATGGCAAAGCCTGCTCATTTACCATTAATTAATAAGACCATTTCCGAATGTTCCCTTGGCAGGGAGGCCAGAATAGGGGTACATTAATCCGCCCGTAAGGCAAACTGCCCGGGCGAGAAGCGGAAAGGGGAGCGAAGAGAATATGTTCCAGCATATTACTACCCATATCTTTCTGACCGTGCTGATGTATATCTTCATTTTCCTGAGCATGCGGATAATGGGGAAACGGGAAATTGGCAAGCTGTCTGTATTCGATTTAACGATTTCGATCATGATTGCTGAAATTGCCGTGTTTGTCATTGATGACATCGAACGGCCGGTCTATGACGGAATCGTGCCCATGGCAACCTTGGTACTGATTCAGGTGCTTGTGGCCCAGTTCAGCCTTAAGAACAGAAAGCTGCGGCTGCTGATTGACGGCAAGCCCAGCGTACTGATCTCAGATGGCAAAATACACCGCGGGGAAATGCGCAGGCAAAGGTACAACCTTGATGATTTGCTGCTCCAGCTGCGGGGTCAGAACATCGACAGCCCTGCTGATGTGGAGTTTGCCATTCTGGAAACCAGCGGCCAGCTTACCGTCATTGAGAAGAACAGGGGAGTGTCGTCATCCAACCAATCGGGAAACAGCAGCTCTAATGCCGAACGGAATGAACAGGGAAACAGTGGTGCTGACAGCTCCGGCAGCGTCAAGCTGCCGAAGCATAAAATCAGGTACGAAGGCCTGCCGATTCCGCTCATTATGGACGGGAAGGTGCAGGATACAAATCTAGAGATGATCGGGAAAACAAGATTCTGGCTAAGAACCCAGATCCGCCAAAAGGGCGTATCTGATTTTCGCGATGTTTTTCTGTGCTCGATAGATCACAAGGGTGAAATTTATGTAGACCGTCACCGCTCCAGATAGAGTAAAATATTAACGCCGGCGTTTGAAGAATGGCACACGGTCTAGGTCGCGGGTAGAGATCAGGCCTGAAAGCAGGCATATTCCCAGGTAAAGAGCCATCCCGCTGGCGGCGGAAAGCAAAAATTGCAGCCACTGGGCATCGGCGATGGGAACAGAGGTATAGATGTAAGACATGCCAGCGGCCATGATAATCACCGCGGTCAACGTTTTGAGTGGATCGGAAACTCTAATCGACAATTTAATCAGCTTAACTACGCTGAAGCCGTGCAGCAAGGTTACAAAAATGCTGTTAACGATAATTGCGATTATTGCGCCATAAATCCCGTATTCGGGCTGGGAGGCTAAAAGGAGAATGAGCAGGATTTTGATTACCGCACCAATCAGCGTATTTATAAGCGCCCTCCCGGGGCGGTCCATAGCTTGAAGAGCAGCCTGCAACGGTGCTTGGACATAGAGGAAGAGTGCAAAAGGTGCCATCATCCGCAGCATCGGAGCGGTATCCGCATTGCCGTACATCAGCGTACATAGCGGTACGGCAAGAATATACATAATTGCAGCAAAAGGGGCTCCGGTTACCATAGCGAGCCTCAGGGCCTGGTGCATTCTTTTATGAATGGTTGCCAAATCATGGCGCGCTGCCGCCTCTGACAAGGAAGGAACGAGCGAAACAGCAAGGGAAGAGCTGAGCACTCCCGGCAGCAGCAGCAGTGGAATAACCATCCCTTGTAAGGAGCCGTACTGCGCGGTTGCAGCTGCGGTGGCAATTCCGGCAAGGGCCAGACTGCGGGCGGTAATAATAGATTCCAGAAGATAGGAAAAAGAGCCGACGAGCCTTCCGGCCGTGACGGGAACAGCAATGCCTAGCAGACGTTTCAGTACAGAAGTTTGCTTGCCCGCTGAAGGTTCAGGGATAACCGGATCTGGAATGTCATTTTCCGCGGTTACAGGGTCAGGAAGATCCTTCTTGTCCTTTTTTAGGATGTAATAATATTGCCATAGCAGCACCAGCATGCCGACGATTTCGCCAACGGTCACCCCTAACATTGCACCTGCCGCAGCAAAGGCAATACCCTTCGGAAGCAGCAGCCAAGAGAACCACAACATAAAGATAATACGGATTACTGACTCCAGAACGGAGGAAAGTGCGGAAGGAATCATGTTTTGCCTGCCCTGAAAATAGCCCCGGTATATGGAAGATACGGCAACGATAGAGATCATCGGCGTCATGCTGACAAATGTATAATACACACGACTGTCCGTAAGGAGCACATTGGATACCCATGAGGCGCTGAACAGGGCGACCAGGGTGAACAAGATGCCGAGCGCCAGGCTGAGGGTAAGTCCGGTATGCAGAATACGGCGTGACTCTTCAGGCCGGTTCTCTCCCTCTGCCTCAGCTACCATTTTGGCGATGGCCAGCGGAATCCCTCCAGTGATTACAGTGATCAGCACGATGAAAAAGGGATAACCCAACTGATAAAGACCAACGCCTTCAGCACCGACAATACGGGGTAATGCAATGCGCGGAATGAATCCAAGCATCCGGTTAATAATGCCTGCGGCAAGCAGTATAAGCGTTCCTTGGATAAAGCTTTGTTTCCTTAGATTACTCAAAGGGCACTCCTTCTTCCCGAATTGAAATAAAACGCTGGCGTTCCTGTCTGTCCAAAAGGTAAGCTTGTGGATGCAGGCTTGTATATTGATATGCGGTACCCTGTCTACTCCATGACAAGCTTTGGAAATGATAAGTTTTAACCCGGAAGAAGGAATGCGGGGGAGTCTGGTCGAATACTAAAAAGTAACATGCGAAAGCGAGCGAACTTTGGAGGTGTCAACACGTGGAATCGATAGAGTGGAGTGATGATGAGCTTGGTGAAGATATCGAAGCCATGTGCCGCAGCAAAGCGGAGGAATTCCGACTCCTCGGCTATGAGTATGTAACAGGCAAGGATATCTGGGATTGCATCAGCCGCAACTATGCCAAGGAGGGCAACCCTCCCCTGCACAAGCTTGTGAACGATATCTATTCCTTGAAGTCCACTAGTTATATGAATTATTTAACGATTGCCGCTTATCGGGGATTAAACTGATACAAGGAATGATTTTCTTTTGCAAATGGCTATAGGAAGCAGTAAAGTAAGAGAAGACCAATTTTGCTTTTCCTATCAAACGGATGGCTTGCCTTGGGCAGAGCCGGCCGTTTCTTTGTGTGAGTATAACACCGTCGTTCCTCCACGAATTGACGGTGATTTCGCACGTAGCTATAATAGGAATATTGAGTAATGAAAGGGGAACTAGCAAGAGCATGAAGAGACTTTTGAGCTTTATCATTACCGTGCTCGTTTTAACAGGCGTCATGGCATTTAGTACTCCCGGACTATTGGACAAGGTTCGACTGGGGCTTGACCTGAAGGGCGGTTTCGAGATTCTGTATCACGCGGAGCCGATGGAAACAGGAGGAGAACTGAGCCATGCCTCGCTGCAGAAAACAGCGGAAAGTCTGGAGAAACGTGCCAATGCGCTTGGCACAAGCGAACCTGAAGTAACTACTGAGGGAACTGACCGCATCCGTCTGAAAATTGCGGGCGTTACCGACGAGGCCGAGGTACGCAAGAAGATGAAGGAACCTGCGGTTCTGACCTTCCGCAGTGCTGCCGAAGGCGATGCTCCTGGAGTTTACAGCAAGATAGAACTCGTGGGCAGTGACTTTGTTGAGAATGCTGCCGAGGTTCAAAGCAACAACTTGAACCAGCCTGAGATCGGGATTACTGTTAAGGATAAGGATAAATTCGCGGAAATTACCAAGCGCCTGCTGGGTAAAGAACTCGCTATTTATCTTGATGAGCAATTGTTATCCGACCCTCCACCAACGGTAAGAGCAGTACTTACAGATGGAAAAGCTTCGATTTCCGGAGGTTATACTATAGAAGGGGCCCGTGAACTGGCCGACACGATTAACCTCGGTGCCCTTCCGCTGAAGCTGACAGAGAAATATTCACAAAGCGTAGGCGCTACCTTGGGTAAACAATCCCTTGATCAAACGATCAGAGCGGGACTTGTGGGTTCCCTGATTATCTTGATCTTTATGATCGGCATGTACCGCTTGCCGGGCCTGCTGGCCAGCTTTGCACTCATTCTGCATACATGGCTGCTGATTCTGGTATTTGTCGTTGCCGACTTTACGCTGACACTTCCTGGTATTGCCGCATTTATTCTCGGTATTGGGATGGCAGTTGACGCCAATATCATTACCAACGAACGGATAAGAGAAGAAATGCGCAGCGGGAAGAGCATATTGTCTTCCGTCAAAGCGGGGAATAAAACCTCTTTCCGGACCGTTATGGACGCCAATGTGACGACTATAATCGTAGCGGCCGTTATGTTCGCATTTGGTACGGGTGCGGTTAAGGGCTTTGCTCTGATACTGATTGTGGAAATTGTGCTCAGTATCGTAACGAACCTCTATTTTGCCCACTGGCTGCTCAGTACACTGGTCAAAGCCGGCGTTCTGAAAAAGCCGAAGCAATTTGGGGTAAAGGAGAGTGACATCCGTGCGCTTTAAGAAAGAACTTGATTTTGTACATTTGAGTAAGTTTTTCTATATTTTTTCCATTGTCCTTACGATACTCGGCTTAGTGTTCCTGGGCTTTCTTGGACTGAACTACAGCGTTGATTTCAAGGCCGGCTCCAATGTTGACGTGGCGCTGTCCAAGACGATTACACAGGAAGAGCTTAATCCTGCGCTCAGCGGTCTGGGCCTCTCCCATGAACCAAGCATCACCATTGGTGAGAAACGGGTGAATATCCGTTATGATGAGGTTCTTAAAGAGGAACAGAGCGAGCAGCTGCAGGCTGCAATTAACAAGATTGATGATAAAGCTTCCTTCGAGATTAACACGGTAGATACAGAAATGGCCAAAGAGCTGGCGCGTAATGCGATCTATTCTGTGCTAATTTCCTGTCTGGGGATTATCATTTATGTAAGTATCCGCTTTGAATGGCGTTTTGCCCTGGCTGCGATTGTAGCGTTGGCTCATGATGCGTTTATGGTTGTTGCGATCTTCTCGATTTTCCGCCTGGAGGTGGATTTGACCTTCATTGTCGCGGTGCTGACCATTATCGGTTATTCCATCAATGATACCATCGTTATCTTTGACCGGATTCGCGAGAATTTGCGCTTCGGCAAGCAGAAGACGTATGAGGACCTTAAGGGACTGGTGAACAAAAGTGTGAGCCAAACCCTGATGCGTTCCCTCTACACAGCGTTTACGGTATTTATTGCTGCATTCTTCCTGCTTATCCTTGGCGGAGAGTCTATCAAAATGTTCTCACTTGCGATGGTTATCGGTTTGCTCTTCGGAGCCTATTCCTCGATCTTTATCGCGAGTCCGCTCTGGCTGCTGCTGAAGAAGCGCCAGAAGACTCCAGTGAAGAACAATCCGGCCAAAGCTTAAAATTTCCTGTCCCGAAAAGCCGCGTCAAAGGCGACGCGGCTTTTCGAATCTTTGGAGTGGAATGAGCAAACTTCAATCATCATGAGATTACTCGCTACCCGGCAAGGAGGGCCTCGTTATGAATGACAAACAATCACCGCAAAGTGAGACGGTTGCCTGGACTGGAATCGTCAGCGATGTTGCATTAGCTTTGGCTAAAGGAAGTGTTGGCTATTTCTCCGGCAGCAAAGCACTGCTGGGTGATGCTTTATATTCCGGAGCAGACGCTGCAGCCAAGCTGGCGGATATTCTTCCGTGGCGCTCAGAACTGGTTAAGAGGAATAAAGAAACAGAGCGTACCCAGAAAGGGCAGCGTAATAAGGAACCGATTGTCGCGATCCTTTTTTCAGTTCTTATTCTAATGGGCGGGCTGCAAATTGCCTTCTCGGCAATTCGCGATTTAACCCGGGGACATTTATCACCCACTGGAGAGGCGGCGATTGTCACCGTCCTGATCTCCATCGCGTTTAAAGAGGCTATCTTTCAATATCAATATCGTTATTTTAAGAAAATTGGCGATGGCAGCCATGCCGCATACGCGGATAACCACCGCTTCAGTCTATATACTTCAATTACCGTATTCGTCGGGATTGCCGGGTCGTTTGCTGGAGGATATCTCAACTGGAATCCGCTGCTGTATATGGACCCGATTGCCGCTCTTCTAACCAGCGCACTAATTATCCGTAAAGGGTATTCACTGATTATGACTTCTGTATTGGCCCAGAGGGATCAGGAACTTCCTTCCGCGGAGACGGCCAGCTTTATTGAAACCGTGGAACGGGTGCATGGTGTTATTCGTGTAGAGTATTTAAAAGCACTTGAGCAGGGGCGTTACGTGAACCTCCAAGTTAAAATCAGCGTCAACCCGCGGATTACCGTGACGGAAGCCCAGGATATTTCGGAATGCGCCAGGAAGCTGCTGCAGCACCGTTTTGTCCATGTGGGCGAGGTTCATATGGATGTTGTGCCTTATGATCCGGGTTATCCTTACAAAAGCAACTATGAGCTCGTGGACAACGATAGTCCCACGCTGCTCCAGTAGTTCGCAGGGTGAGAGAAAGGTGAACTCAATTGCTTCATTCAAAAACAAGATGGCATTCTCCGGCAGCCGATCCCATTGCAGTAGAGGAATTGGCCCGGAGCCTTTCTATTTCTCCGCTCCTTTCATCACTGCTGGTAACCAGAGGTTTGGGGACGGCTGCTGATGCTTTGCAATTCATGGATGGAGGCGCGGAGGATAGACATGATCCGTTCCTCTTGAAGGGAATGGCCGAGGCGGTTCCGCGGATCAAAAAAGCATTACAAGAAGAAGAACATATTCTCGTGTACGGTGATTATGATGCGGATGGAGTGTCCAGCACCGCGCTGATGATCTACCTGCTGCGTTATCTGGGGGCATCCTTTGACATTTATATTCCCCATCGTTCAAATGAAGGCTATGGGCTGCACAATCATGCGCTGGACTGGGCGGTACAGCAGGGAGTATCGCTGGTCATTACCGTAGACACCGGAATTAGCGCTTATCATCAGATCGCTTATGCGACAGAGCTTGGAATTGATGTGATCGTAACGGATCATCACGAGCCGCCTGAACTGCTGCCGGAGGCCTTTGCACTGATTAATCCGAAGCTTCCTGACTGTCCTTATCCTTTTAAGGGTTTGGCAGGTGTGGGGGTTGCCTACAAGTTGGCTGAAGCCATGCTTGGGGACGAGGTACCGGAGGAATGGAGCGAGATCGCGGCCATTGGTACAGTTGCTGATCTCATGCCGCTGCTCGGTGAGAACCGCAGTCTAGTGCGCAGAGGACTCTCCAGTATGCGGCATTCACCTTTCCCGGGGATCCGGGCCTTGCTTGATGTCAGTGGTGTAACGATGAGTACAGTGAGCGCTATAAATATTGCCTTTGGCATGGCGCCGCGCATTAATGCCAGCGGCCGGCTGGATCACGCAGGCCGTGCTGTGGCTTTGCTCACTACCACAAATTCGGGGGAAGCTGAACAGCTTGCCGGAGAACTGGATCTGCTTAACAAAGAGCGTCAGCTGGTCGTGGAAAGAATCGTCACGGAAGCCACCGCTAAATTTGAGCAGCAGACCGCAGAGGGAACACTGCCGGATATTATTGTTCTTGCTGATCAAGGCTGGAATGTCGGCGTGGTGGGTATTGTGGCCTCTAAGCTGCTGGACAGGTATTACCGTCCGGTGATTATACTGGATGTTCACCCGGAAACAGGGATGTGTAAAGGTTCTGCCCGCTCGATTCCCGGTTTGGATATTTATGCAGCGCTTTCTTCCTGCGCCGGGCTGATGGATCATTTCGGCGGCCATCCAGCAGCAGCAGGGATGAGCCTGCATCGTGATAAGCTGGAAGAATTCGCGGCTGCGCTTAATGAGTTTGCAGCCTCCGTTCTCCAGCCGGAACATTTCATGCCTGTGACAGCAGCGGACGGTGAAACGGCGATCTCTGATTTAACGCTGCAGGCCGCACTGGATCTGGACAGGCTGGCTCCCTTCGGGATGGCCAATCCGCTGCCCAAGTTTATAGTTCGCGGAGCTGCGGTGAAGGAGACCCGCAAGATGGGGCAGGATGGCAAACATCTCAAGCTGGTTTTGCAGCAAGGCAAGCATACGATTGAGGCGGTAGCCTTCGGCAAAGGAGCATTAGCCCAATTGCTGCCAGGAGGCACTATGGTTGATGTCCTGGCAGAGCTTTCGGTGAATGAATGGAACGGTTCGCGCAAACCTCAGCTGATGCTGCAGGATTTAGCAGTCCCGAATGCGCAGCTGCTGGATTTGCGCGGGACAGCTGATGCAGTGAAGCAGGCGGCTACCCTCAAAGAGCTGCTGCTGCAATTCAGCAGCGGAACTTCCTTCAGCGCTGCAGCTGTGTTTCACAACAGCCGCATGACGCCGCTGAATCAATTGAAAGGCATGTCGCTTTGGGTATATGATGAGAATGCCGGGATCTCCGTGCTGAATCAAGGGCAAGCCGAAACAGGTGAAGGCAAGGTTTCCCTGCTTTGCCTGCTGGACATGCCGGATACACCGGAGCAGCTGGATGCGGTGCTTACTGCTTTTCCACAAGCTGAGAATATCGCATTGCTGCACTCCATTCGGGATGGCCGTGACCGGCTGCAAATACCGACACGTGATCATTTCAAGTCGTTATATAAATTGCTGGCTTCGATTGCAGCTGCGGCGACACCGGAGCACGAGGTGCTGCTGCGGCTTAGCCGCCAGTCTTCACTCAGTGTGCGCATGCTGGGCAAGATGCTTGAGGTGTTTGAGGAACTTGATTTTATCAAGCGCAGCAATGGGACCATTACCTTTGTTACCCAGCCTGCGGCGAAGAGTCTTACGGCCTCCCGGCATTTTGTCAGACTGGGTGAGACTGCGGAAATGGAGCAATATTTCATGGAAGGCAGCCTCAGCGAGCTGCAGGAATGGATGCTGTCCCGCCGTTTAGGAGCATCCTAGGTCGGAATGGACTGGAGGCTTTGCTTCCGTAGCAAGTTTGTTTGAAGAGAATTCAGTGAGGGAACTGCTCACAACCTTTAGGAGATGATCATGTTGGATTTAAAAGACAGTATTCGTGTGATTCCGGACTTTCCGCAAGTGGGAATCAGCTTTAAAGATATAACTACATTGCTTAAAGACGGCGACAAATACCGCCAGGCGATTGATGAGCTTAAAGCGCTTGTGTCACATCTGCAGATTGATGTAATTGCCGGTCCTGAGGCGCGCGGTTTTGTAGTCGGCGCACCGCTGGCTTACGCACTGGGGGTCGGATTTGTACCGATTCGCAAGAGTGGCAAACTTCCTTACGAAACCATTGAAGTGGGTTATGATCTGGAATACGGCAAGGATAAACTGGCCGTTCATACCGATGCCATCAAGCCGGGACAAAAGGTACTGATTGCTGATGACTTACTGGCTACCGGCGGTACTATTGCCACATCAGTTAGTCTGGTGGAACAGCTCGGCGGCAAAGTTGTTGGCGCTGCTTTTCTCATCGAACTTGTAGAGCTTGCCGGCCGCAACAAACTTTCGGATATTGAAGTGATATCCCTGATGACTTACGAGGACTAATTTAAAACGGGGTAACTTTTCCCGGGAAATAAAAAGCGGATCGCTGTCGAACGAAGACAGCGATCCGCTTTTATTAATAGATTCGTTCTATTTACTATAAACGGATGCCGCCCTGAAGCAGATGAGCATCCGTTTTCTTCATATATAAGTATTCGGGGTCTAATGGGCGGATTTCTCATCTTCCTGCTCGTTTGACCAGCCAAGAACCTCGAACAGCTTGAAGAACAGAGACAGAACCATACCAACAATCGTAGCCAGCGCCATTCCTTTAAGCTCCACTTTGCCCATGTTAAGGGAGATGCCGCTGATGCCGACAACAAGCACCAAGGTAGCCAGAATCATATTGGTTGCTTTGGAGAAGTCGACCTTCTGCTCTACAAAGATCCGCAAACCGGAAGCTGCGATAACCCCGAACAGCAAGAGGGATACTCCGCCCATTACCGGTGCGGGGATGTTGGCAATAATAGAAGAGAAGGTGCCGGAGAACGAGAGCAGAATGGCGATGACTGCCGCTCCGCCGATCACATACACCGAATATACTTTGGTTAAGGCCATAACACCGATGTTCTCGCCGTAAGTAGTATTAGGAGTAGAACCCAGGAAACCGGAGAAAATGGTGGAAATCCCGTTACCCATCAGCGAGCGGTCAAGACCGGGGTCTTTCGCCAGGTCTCTGCCGACAATGTTGCTGGTTACGAGCAAGTGGCCGATGTGTTCAACGATAACGACAAGGGATACAGGAATAATGGTGAAGATTACATCCCAGTCAAAGGATGGGGTGACGATCGTCGGGTGGGAGAAGAACTGTGCGTCGGAAATGGCACCCGTGTTAACCTTATGCATAATATAGGCCAGCACATAACCGGTAACAATCCCGATCAGAATATGAATGATTTTGGGGAAACCCCGGAAGAGTACTGCGCCAATAACCGTTACACCCAGCGTTACCATAGACAGCGTAATTGCGCTTCCGTCCGGTGTCCAGTCGGCAGTACTTACACCTTCAGGAGCAATCAGTCCGGCCATACGTGCGGCAACCGGTACCAGCTCTAGTCCGATGGTCGCCACGATTGCGCCCATAACCGCCGGAGGGAACACCACATCAATCCAGCCAGTGCCGGCATAACGGACGACTAAAGCGACGAGAATAAAGATAACACCGGTAACAATAAACGCTCCCAGTGCAAGCGAATATCCATGCATATGATCGCTCTTGTTATGGTTAAGCACAATCATTACAGGTGAGATGAAGGCAAAGCTTGATCCAAGATAAGCCGGGATTTTGCCGCGGGTAATCAGGATATAGAGCAATGTGCCGATACCGTTCATCAGCAGGATCATACCAGGGTCTACCCCAAACAGGTTAGGGACAAGCACCGTGCTACCGAACATGGCGAACAAATGCTGAAGACTTAACAGAAATCCCGGGCCCCAGGGGAGTTTCTCATTAACTTGAATTTCGCGTTGCAATGGAGTTCACTTCTCTTTCTTTATGTAGTTTTAGGTTAGGTCGCGGAAAACCGCTTTTACTAGATTAAAGAGTACGGCGACTTTTTACAACAACAATTTTACAGATGCCACGAAATTGCCCATACTTCGAGGCCTAAGCCTGCAGGAATGCCACACTATGGCAAGTGTTGACGTAATCCATCGTAAGCGTCATAATTATAAACAACTTTAAACTGCGTGTAGTGCAGCCTGGAAGAGCTGATAACCCTGCAAACCGGACACACCTTGCGGGTTCATTCATTAAATAGATAAACTCCATTACGGAATTTTTCTTTATAGAAAGGAAACGGATACGACGAGAATGGGCATAGAGCAATTAATTGAAAAGGCTAGCGCCTATATAAAAGAAAAAGATCTTCTCCGCATCCGGGAAGCTTATGAATTTGCCGATCAGGCTCATCACGGGCAGGTTCGGAAATCGGGGGAGCCATACATTCTGCATCCGCTCGCGGTCGCAGATATTGTCGTGAATATGCAGATGGATGTCATCTCCATTATTGCAGCGCTGCTGCATGATGTCGTAGAAGATACAACGGTGTCACTGGAGCAGATCCGCGGGAATTTTGGCGATACCTGTGCCATGCTGGTTGATGGTCTGACAAAGCTGGAACGCATCCGTTTCCGTTCCAAGGAAGAGCAGCAGAACGAGAATTACCGCAAAATGTTCATTGCTATGGCTCAGGATATCCGCGTTATTGTCATCAAGCTGGCGGATCGTCTGCATAATATGCGGACTCTGAAGTACCAGTCAGAAGAAAGCCAGCGCCGTATTTCTTATGAAACGCTGGAGATTTTCTGTCCCATTGCAGACCGTTTGGGAATATCAGCGATTAAATGGGAAATGGAGGATATCGCTCTCCGTTACCTGAATCCGCAGCAATACTACCGTATTGCTAATTTAGTGCATAAAAAACGGGCGGAACGTGAAATGTTCATTGAGAGTGTAATCGGCCGCATTCGTGCCAAACTCGATGAAATGGGCATTGAAGGCGATCTGTCGGGACGTCCCAAGCATATTTACAGTGTCTATAACAAAATGAGCACCAAAAACAAGCAGTTTAATGAAATCTATGATCTGCTTGCCATCCGCATTATCGTCGACAACATTAAGGATTGTTATGCCACATTAGGCATTATTCATACTCTTTGGAAGCCGATGCCCGGACGTTTCAAGGATTATATAGCCATGCCCAAAGCGAACATGTACCAATCGCTGCATACGACGGTAGTGGGTCCAGGCGGAGAGCCAACGGAAGTGCAGATCCGTACCTGGGAGATGCACCGTACCGCCGAGTTCGGGATTGCCGCCCATTGGGCTTATAAAGAAGGAAACAGCAATAACGTTAATCCGGAGAACCGGATGCCGTTCTTCCGCGAAATCCTGGAACTGCAGCATGAAGCCAAGGATGCGGAAGAGTTTGTCGAATCGCTCAAAATGGATTTTTTCTCCGACCTTGTCTTCGTATTTACCCCGAAGGGCGAGGTTGTGGAGCTGCCGGCAGGTTCCGTTCCGCTTGATTTTGCTTTCCGTATCCATACGGAGGTAGGTAACCGGACCATCGGCTCCAAGGTGAACGGGCGGATCGTGCCGCTGGATCACAAGCTGAAGACCGGGGATATTGTAGAGATCCTGACCTCGAAGAATTCGTATGGTCCCAGCCGGGACTGGTTGAAGATCGCACAATCCTCGCATGCACGGAGCAAGATCAAGCAATGGTTCAAGAAGGAGAAACGCGAGGAGAACGTTGAAAAAGGCCGTGAAGCGATCGAACGTGAGCTGAAGCGCCTCAATGTTGAAGTATCGGATTGGCTTACGGAAGATAAGCTGACTGAGGTATCGAAGAAATTTGCTTTTGGCGATTTGGAAGACATGCTGTCGGCAGTCGGTTTCGGAGGGATTACTGCGGCGCAGATCGCCTCCAAGCTTACGGAGAAGCTGCGCAAGGATCAGGAAGAGGCCGCGGGACATCTGGAGCTTACTTCTGAGATGAAGGAAATTAAGTCCAGCGGAGAGAAACGGAATCAGCCAACCAACGGAGTACGTGTAAAAGGAATTGATAATCTGCTGGTCCGTTTTGCACGATGTTGCAATCCGGTGCCTGGCGATGACATTATCGGTTATGTGACGCGCGGGCGCGGCGTTTCCGTCCACCGCGAGGATTGTCCGAACATTCCGGGCGATGGTGACGGAGAAGAGTCGGCACGTGTAATTGAAGTGGAATGGGAAGGCAGTATGGAAGCTAACTACAGTGTTGATATTGAGATTACCGGCCATGACCGCAACGGCCTGCTCAATGAAGTGCTGCAGGCGGTGTCAGAGAGCAAGACTAACATCTCTGCGGTCACCGGACGCTCCGACAAGAACAAGATGGTGATGATTCATATGACGATCCTTATCCGCAATACAGACCATTTGCAGTCAGTGGTCGATCGGTTGAAACGGGTCAAGGATGTATATACGGTTAACCGCATTATGCAATAAGGCAAGGAGTGGAACACACCAATGAGAGTGGTCGTGCAGCGCTGCAAGGAAGCGAAAGTTACCGTGGATGGGACAGTCACTGGAGCTGTAGGCCAAGGCCTGATGCTGCTTGTCGGCGTTACTCATGAGGATACGGAGAAGGATGCTAAATATTTGGCTGACAAGATCGCCGGATTGCGCATTTTTGAAGATGAAGCCGGCAAAATGAACTTCAGCGTCACCGAGACCGGCGGAGCAATCTTGTCCGTGTCGCAGTTTACGCTGTATGGAGATTGCCGTAAAGGCCGGCGCCCCAACTTTATGGCTGCCGCAGCACCCGCTAGGGCAAAGCAGCTCTACGACTATTTCAACCATGAGCTGAGAAACAGCGGACTTACGGTGGAAACAGGTGTGTTCGGCGCAATGATGGATGTATCACTGACCAATTGGGGCCCTGTCACCCTGATTCTGGACAGCCGGGGTTAGCTGCGGAATTAATTGCCGCTTTAGCAAAATTTAAGTTGTTTACGTGCACCCGAGGATGCCGCATGGGGTTCTGTTCTAAGGACCCTATAGGCATCCTTTGCTTTTTCCCTGCGGATAGGCGGGTCCTGGGCTGGATAAACTAAGGTAGAGCCATAATTCGCCGAGGAGCAGGGAGTCCAGCATGAGACAATCACAGAAAGCATGGGTATGGAGCGTCTTGCCGGCATATGCGGCCGGAAGTGCTGCAGAAGCCGCTGCGGCGGCCAAAGGGACCGTGGAGCAACTAGAGACTGACGTGTTGAAAGGAAGAAGCCGCAGCCTCCTGCCGCGCACTTGAAATGCTTGGGAGGCTGCGGTTTTTGGCATATTGGGCGTAACTCTTTTTATAGCGTAGAGGGATGAAAAGAAAGGTAAGCAGCTTCACTTCGTTAGAAAGCGCTGCAATAAGGGTAATAAGAAGACGAGAACAGAAAAGTGGAGAGGAGAATTAATCTCATGAGTAAAGTTGCATTTCTGCTCGCCAACGGTTTTGAAGATTCCGAAATGAAGGTACCTTACGATGAAGTCATAAAAGCAGGGCATCAGGCGGAGATCATCGGTCTGAAGAAAAACGAAACCTTGCTTGGCAAAAAAGGCAGTGTGTCCTATGCAGCCGATAAAGCCATCAGCGAGGTGAAAGCAGCAGACTATGACGCTGTGGTTATTCCCGGAGGCTCATCCCCGGAAAATTTACGGCTCGACCCTGATATCCTGAGCTTTGTGAAGGAAGCCGATGGAACAGGCAAGCCGATTGCCTCCATCTGCCACGGACCGCAAATCCTGATCAGTGCAGACTTGCTGCAAGGCCGCACGGTGACTTCCTATCCGCCACTTAAGGATGATGTTATTAACGCCGGAGCGGAATTTAAGGATGAAGAGGTCGTCGTGGACGGCAATTACATTACTTCACGCACACCGAAAGATGAGCCCGCATTTGTGCGTGAGCTGTTGAAGGTGTTGTAATAAAAGCTTGGCCCCAAAAATCTAAACAACAATCCAAGGAGGGAACGACAATGAGTAGAAGAATCCAGGCTTATTTCAGAACAGAAGATGAAGCAGAAGGCGCTAAGACGGCATTGATTCCTTACGGAGTGGATAATCTGGAAGTATCCCCGCTGACGGATCCTTTAAAAACAGACGGAAATTACAGAAATAATATCCTGATTCCCTTGGTTCCTTATAACAACTCCGCGATGACCGGTGGCACATTTGGCGCTACGGGTGCGGTTGCAGGCTCCGGCCCGATTGTTGGTGCACCTATTGTACCGGCAATCGATGCGAATGACGGTCCTGATGATTTGGATAACCGCAGTGCGGGTGATGTCCGGAATCATGCTGAATTTGATGACAGGGATTTGGACGATCTTCGTTATGTCATGGAAGTTAAGGTGGCTGACGGCAAACAGGATGAGATTATCGAGACGCTGCGCCGGAAGCGTGCTTACGTGGAAATCTTTGATTAAAAAGAGAGCACGCTCTCTCGCAGATGAATAGTTGCGAAACTACAGCTCCGCCAAATCCGTTACAGGGATTGGCGGAGCTTTTTAAAATCCAAGAATAGTAATATTTCTTTGATTTCTGGATTGTCCAGATTTATAAAACGCTTTCTTTTCTGTAATACAACCGTAATATTACATTCATGATTCCTTAATATAGCGTGTTTATAATAGAAGCATGACCCCCTTTTTTATAATATATGATGATGGACCTGCAGCAATCGGCTGTAGGTCACTTTTTTTGTAATAGCTTTTTTTATTGGATTCCTTGACTTTAGCGCAGTGGTTCAGTAGAATCTAACAATATACAGATTGTCATATAGTTTTGATGACGGGACCAAGTAATCCGTACCCCACAACCCCAGAGAGGAATCCCCCGCAGAGATGGAAATCGTCCTACCGTAGGATGAGCTTACCGTTTCCGCCCGGCTGTAAGGATTCTGTTGATGAACGGATGAATGACCTCCCCGAGAACGCACGGCGAAAGCAGGCAATGAAGATTGCCGGAAGTCAGTAGCCGATTGCGCGTAGGCGGGCGTTAACCGCTTAGAGCGGATTCAGGCAGTTGCATGGATTCGGAATGTGGGTGGTACCACGGGTGTATTATTAGGTTGATAATAATCCCTCGTCCCTGTTTGATATAAACAGGGCGAGGGATTTTTTGTTTTTTTTAGAAGTTGACAAACAGACAGGCAGAGGGGTTATTTTCAGGAGGGATAGGCTGTGGCTAAAGAAAGATTCGAGAAACCGACAGGCACGCAGGATGTGCTTCCGGGTGCGGTTGAGAAATGGCAGTATGTTGAAGGGAAGGCCAGGGATCTTTGCCGCCGGTTCAATTACCGGGAGATCCGCACTCCTATGTTCGAGCACACTGCGCTGTTCGAACGCGGTGTAGGAGAAACAACAGACATTGTAGAAGGCGAGATGTACACCTTCAAGGATAAGGGCGACCGCGATCTGGCACTCCGTCCGGAAGGAACGGCCGGAGTGGTCCGTGCTTATGTTCAGAACAAGCTCTACGGTGAGCCGGATGTAAGCAAGCTGTATTATATCGGTCCCATGTTCCGTTATGAGCGTCCGCAGGCGGGAAGATACCGCCAATTTCACCAATTCGGCATCGAGGCATTTGGAGCAGTAGATCCGGCGATTGATGCGGAAGTGATTTCTCTAGGGTACCAGTTCTATAAGGATCTGGGACTGAGGGATGTAAGGGTAGAGCTGAACTCCGTGGGCAACGTACCTAGCCGTGCGGCGTACCGGGAGAAGCTGCTGGATTTCCTCAGACCGATGAGGGACAACCTTTGTAGTGACTGCCAGCGGCGTATGGACCGCAACCCCTTGCGCGTGCTGGATTGCAAGGTCGACCAGGACAAATTCGGCGGTGCGCCTTCCATTCTGGATAGCCTGGATGAAGAATGCACAACTCATTTTGAGAAGGTCAAAATGCATTTGGATATCATGGGTGTGGAGTACAGCATTAATCCCCGTCTGGTACGCGGACTGGATTATTACACGCATACAGCGTTTGAATATAAAGCAGCCGGCATCGGATCTATCGACACGGTCGGCGGCGGAGGCCGTTACAATGGTCTGGTGGAGGAAATCGGTGGTCCGGATCAGCCGGGCATCGGTTTTGGCATCGGGCTGGAGCGGATCCTGCTGATTCTAGAGAATCAAGGGGTAGAGCTGGAGACGGTGAAGCCGCTGGATGTATACTTCGTGGCACTTGGCGAAGCGGCCGATCTGGAGATTACGAATCAATTGTTCATTCTGCGCAGTCTTGGCTTTTCTGCAGAGCGGGATTATCTGGGCCGCAAGATGAAGGCGCAGATGAAATCGGCCGACCGCATGTCGGCTCGGTACACAGCGATTCTTGGTGAAGATGAGCTGAACAGCGGCGTCATTGCGCTGAAATCAATGGCTACTGGCGAGCAGCGGACCATCAAGCTGGAAGAGCTGGGACAGTCGCTGGACTAGACAGCTTGGCATGAAGTAATTGTATTGTTGCAAGAGGAAGAAGGCTTCACTGATTCATATAAGCGCAGTTACTTTTAACCATGAAGGGGTAGAATATATTATGACCAGAAGCCATCACTGTGGACAATTGACGCCGGAGCATATCGGCCAGACCGTAACTCTGAACGGATGGGTGCAGACCCGCCGCGACCTTGGGGGCGTACTTTTTATTGATCTCCGCGACCGCAGCGGAATCGTACAGATCGTTTTCAATCCCGACTATTCCGGCGAAGCGCTGCAAATTGCAGATAAAGTGCGCAGTGAGTATGTGCTCGCTGTTACGGGGAAAGTGGTTAAGCGGGACGAAGAAACCATTAACCGCAACCTGCCTACAGGAGAGATTGAAGTGCAGATTACGGATATTGAAGTACTCAATGCCGCGAAAACGCCGCCGTTCTTCATCGAAGACGGTGTGGAAGTGGATGAATCCCTGCGTATGAAATACCGCTATCTCGACCTGCGTCGTCCGGAGATGTACAAAACGATGCTGCTTCGTTCCAAATCGGCGAAGATTTTCCGCGATTTCCTGGACAACGAAGGTTTTATTGATATCGAAACACCAATCCTGACCAGAAGTTCACCTGAAGGCGCCCGTGATTATTTGGTGCCGAGCCGGGTACATGAAGGCGAGTTCTTTGGACTTCCGCAATCGCCGCAAATCTACAAGCAGCTGCTGATGGTCGGCGGTATTGAGCGCTATTATCAAATCGCCCGCTGCTTCCGTGATGAAGATTTGCGCGCTGACCGCCAGCCGGAATTCACCCAGGTCGACATCGAGTCTTCCTTCATGCCGCAGGATGATCTGCTGTCGATGATGGAGACCCTGATGCAGCGCCTGCTTAAAGAAACGATTGGCGTCGAAATTGCCCTGCCGTTCCAGCGTTTGACTTATGCCGAAGCCATCGGCAAATACGGCTCAGATAAGCCAGACCTGCGTTTTGGCCTGGAGCTGGTTGAAATGAATGACATCGTAGCCAGCAGCGGCGTCAAAGTATTCGCCTCTGTGATCGAGAAGGGCGGAGAAGTAAAATGCCTCAACGCTAAAGGCTGCGGTACCTGGACCCGTAAAGAGATCGACGATCTTGGACCTTATGCCGCGCGTTACGGAGCCAAAGGACTTGCCTGGATTCAAGTGAAGGATGGCGAATTCAAGGGGCCTATCGTGAAGTTCTTCACCGAGGAAGAAATTGCTGCCGTGAAGGAACGTACCGGTGCCGAAGAAGGCGACCTGCTGCTCTTCTCTGCTGATAATAAAAAGGTGGTAGCCGATGTACTGGGTGCACTTCGCCTGAAGATCGGACGCCAGCTTGGCCTGATTGACGACAATGTGTTCAAGTTCGCATGGGTTACTGAATTCCCGCTGCTTAGCTACGACGAAGACCAGAAACGTTATGTGGCAGAACATCATCCGTTCACTCGTCCGATGGATGAAGACCTGCACCTCTTTGAGACTGATCCGGGTGCTATCCGTGCCCAGGCTTACGATATCGTGCTTAACGGGTACGAGGTAGGCGGCGGCTCTCAGCGTATCTACAAACGTGAGGTACAGGAAAAAATGTTCGATGCACTCGGCTTCTCAACGGAGGTTGCATACGAGAAATTCGGCTACCTGCTGGATGCATTTGAATACGGAACACCTCCGCACGGCGGGATTGCCTTTGGTTTCGACCGTCTCGTAATGCTGCTTGCCGGCCGTACCAACCTGCGCGAAACCATTGCCTTCCCTAAGACGGCAAGTGCGACTGACCTGCTGATGGATGCACCGGCACCGGTAGATGCAATACAATTGGAACAGCTGCACATCAAGCTGGCTCCGAAGCCGGAGAAGGTAAAGAACTAAATCTAACCAGGCCTAAGCGGAGCGGCAGCGCTGCTTCGCCGGCTTTTTGAAGGAGGCGCTACATCATGCTGCATCAGTTCTCGCGTACGGAGCTGGCCATCGGACCGGAAGGTCTGGAGATTTTGAAGAACAGTACAGTGGCTGTGCTCGGCATTGGCGGCGTAGGGGCCATGTCGGTTGAGGCTCTGGCCCGTACAGGTATAGGCCGCATTATCCTGATTGATAAAGACACAGTGGATATCACCAATATCAACCGCCAGATTCATGCGCTTACGACAACCATCGGACAGAAAAAAGCGGATTTGATGGTGGACCGTGTCAAGCTGATCAATCCGGAATGCGAAGCCATTGCCCTGAATATGTTCTACACCGAAGAAACCTATGAGGAGCTCTTCAAATACAAGCCCGATTTCGTCATCGACGCTTCGGATACGATTATTTACAAGATCCATCTCATTAAAGAATGCCTAAGCCGGGGAATCCCGATGGTTTCCAGCATGGGCGCAGCTAACAAAATGGACCCGACACGCTTTAAGGTGGCTGACATTTCCAAGACGGAGATGGACCCGATTGCCCGTGTGATCCGCCAAAAGCTGCGCAAGGATGGAATCAAAAAAGGTGTCAAGGTTGTCTTCTCCACCGAGAAGCCGGTGAAACCGCGTGTGGATGTGACCGAGCAAATCGTTCCCGAAGATGCGCCGGACAGACGCAAGGCTCAACTGCCGCCTGCCAGCAACTCGTTTGTGCCTCCGGTAGTTGGACTTATTATGGTGAGTGTAGCCGTACAGGACCTTTTGAAGGCTGGCGGAGTAAACGTATAAACGAAAGCAGGCTTATCTTAGCTCGAACTAACCAAAGGACAAAAGGGCGTGCAGCCGGATTCCGGCTGCTTACGCCCTTTTATTGTGATTTTGAAATCCGGAAACAACGCAGGAATTTACCATCAGTGGAGGTATTTGCATGAAATCGAATTTTTGGCGAAATAGCGTTGGCCTGGAGCCGGGCGACAACTGGAAACAGGAATGGGCGGCTGGGATCCTATCGTATTTTGCTTCTGTATATATTGTTATGGTCAACGCTGCTATTCTGCATGATGCGGGGATGCCGCTGCGGGCCGGTATGGTGGCTACGCTGCTGACGGCAATTACCGGCTGTCTGCTTATGGCCTTCGGCGGTAAGACACCGATTATCGTCGTGCCGGGAATGGGCATTAATGCCTTTTTCACCTATACGCTGGTGCATTCCATGAAGCTGGATTGGCGGGAAGCGCTCGCTGTTGTAGTTGTGACCGGGGTGCTGTTTGCAATTGTGGCGTTCACCTCACTGTACCGTATTCTCAGTGACGCTATTCCTCATAATCTGCAGCATGCGATTACTGTCGGAATCGGCTTGTTTCTGACCTTCATAGGCCTGCAAAAAAGCGGAATCGTCATCGCCCACCGGACGACATTTGTCGCGATCGGACATTTCAGCGACCCTGCTGTGATAACCTCCTGCGTAACCCTGGTTCTGGCACTGGTGCTGTTCATCCGCGGAACACGCGGGGGACTGCTGATCAGCATGATTGTGGGCACAGGACTTGCCTATCTGTTAGGTGCGGCGCATGCCCCGGATCAGGCGGATTCCGGCCATGTGTTTTCCGGCTATGGTGATGTATTTGCAGGAATGGACTTGAGCCGGGGGTTCAGCCTTGTGTTCGTGATTGCCGTGTTCCTGCTGCTGCTGATTGTCGTGTTTGAAAATATCGGGCTGATCTCTTCCCAGACGCTGATGGCAGGACGCCCGGAGCGATTCAAGAGCAGCCTGCGCGCGTTGTCCATCGCTAATATAGCGGCAGGCCTGTTCGGCAGCAGTCCGGTAGTCGCTGCCGCAGAATCGACTGCAGGCATCGCGGCCGGCGGCAAGTCCGGGCTTACCTCGCTGGTTACCGGCATGTTGTTCGGGGCAACCTTCCTGTTCATCCCGCTGCTGGCTTATGTGCCGGACAGCGCCATCGCACCGATCCTGATTGTAATCGGCGGTCTTATGGTGCAAAGCGTACGTGAAATGGATCTCAGCGATATGACCGAGCTGTTTCCGTCCTTCCTGATCATGGTGATGATTCCGTTCACCTACAGCATTGTCGACGGTATGGCATTTGGCTTCATTACTTATCCCATCGTTAAACTCGCTATGGGCCGGGGCAAGGAAGTGCCGCCTGCGCTGTACGGCATCGCCGGACTTTTTGTGGCGAATTTTGTATTGCATGCTTTAATGGGTTAAACCTGGTGGAGCAGCTTATCCAGACTCGCCTGTATACTAGAATTTGAAATATGTGGATTTGACCGGTCTGTTGTGATATGATGAGTATCCTTTTTGTGTGAGTGAAGCCAGTCTTGCACGAGATCATTCTTTAAGATTACTTTTAGGAGGTAACTGAAATTGGAAGACGACTTTCAAAGTGCCTATCAAGAGGAAGAAGACAGGCTGAACAGCGCGCTTACAGAGATCGACACTGTCCTGGAGAGACTGCGCAGCATACCGGTGTACACAGGAAGCGAGTATACCGAGCAAGTGCTGGAGGATTCCAGAGAACAGAGGCGCAAAGATCTTGCCAAGCTTAGGCAGGAGCCTTATTTCGGACGGCTTGATTTTCAGGGCAATGACGAGGACGAACGCAAGGCACTATATATTGGCAAAATCGGCGTAGACCGAGAACAGGTAAGCGACCGTCCGCTAGTCATTGACTGGCGCGCACCGGTAGCAAGCCTGTTCTATTCGTTTACAGGCGGAACTGAGCCGGCCTCCTATGAAGCCCCGGAGGGGCTGATTGAGGGGCTGGTATATTTAAAACGCAACGTGGTGATCCGCAAGCAAATCCTGGAGCGGGTGGCGGATACCTACAACCGCGACAGCGACGCCCCGGCCGTATCCGATGAATTTCTCGTATACCGCCTGGGCGAGAATAAGGACAACCGTCTCCGCGATATCGTCTCGACGATTCAGGAGGAGCAGGACAAGATTATCCGTGCCGCAAAGAATACGGCGCTGATCATTCAGGGTGTGGCCGGAAGTGGAAAAACAACGGTTGCATTGCACCGCCTGGCTTTCCTGCTGTATCAATACAAGGAACAGGTCTCCGCGGAGAAAATGATTATTTTCGCCCCGAACCGGATGTTCCTGGATTATATTTCGGATGTCCTGCCGGAGCTTGGCGTGGGCAACATTGCCCAGAGTACCTTCCCGGATTGGGCTGCGGACGTGCTGGGGATCACACTGCCGGAGCAAGATACAGCGGAAACGATGAACCGCTGGTTCGAAACGGCAGGCAGCATGCCGGTGATTACTGAAGAAACACCGGGCCGCTTCAAGGGTTCGACGGTGCTGATGGAGATTATTGAATCCACGATCAAGCTCCTTGAGACCGGTGCGGTGCCGGAGGGGGATTTCATTCCCTGGGAAGGTGCGGTACTGCGGCGTTCGATGATTCTGCGCTGGCATAACGAGGAATACGCCCCCTATCCGCCGGCCAAACGCAAAGAGCGTGTGATGGCCAGAATTCACCGCTGGATTGAGATGGAGCTGAAGAAGAGCCCTTCGCAGGCAGCGCTGAAGGAACGCAAGAAAAAAGCAGCGGCACGCGAGAAGACCTACAGCGGCAAGTGGCCCAAATATGATCCGCTTATGATCTATAAGCAGATTTTCCGGGCGGCAAAGGTTCCGGAGCATTGGCCGCCTGAAGCCCCGGAGATTATTCCGCAAGGCGTGCTGAAGGAAACGGTCAAGGAGCTCAAAAAAGGCATCCTGCGCGAAGAGGATCTGCCGCCGCTGCTCTATATTCATTATCTGCTCAGCGGAAATGAAGGCGGGGACCGCTTTGACCATATCGTTATTGATGAGGCGCAGGATTTCTCGCCTTTCCAGATTGCGGTGCTTGATTTGTATGTGAAGGGTCATTCCTTTACCATTTTGGGCGACTTGTCACAGGGGATACATGCCTACAAGGGCGTACATGCCTGGGAAGAGATGCAGACGCTGTTTGCACCGGAACATACGGCCTATCATGCACTGACCCGCAGCTACCGGTCCACCATGGAAATCATTGAATTTGCCAACAGCATATTGTCTTCCGGTGTTGGCAGCTCCCTGCTAGCCGTTCCGGTCTTCCGCAGCGGCAACCCGGTCCGGCTGATCTCTTACGCCGATCGCCAGCCGGCGGCAACAGCAGCCGGGAGTGAGCGCCTCAGTGCCGTCAGAACGGCTCTGGGGGCCCTCTCCGGGCGTGAATACCGCACAGTGGCTGTCTTAACCCGCAGCCTGCGGGAAGCTGCTGAGCTGTACGACTCGCTTGCCGGACAGTTTGATGATCTTCACCTGATTGACGGCAGCATGACTGAATATCAGGGCGGGCTGTCTGTACTGCCGGTGTATCTGTCCAAAGGGCTGGAGTTCGACGCTGTTATCTTGGCAGACGCGGACAGCGGACATTACGGGGAAGCGGCCTGGGACGCGAAGCTGATGTATGTCGGCTGTACCCGTGCGCTGCATGAACTGTGGCTGCTGCATGACGGGCAGCTGCCGCCTTATGTACAGCTGCTTGGAGAAGAGACAGTCTCCGGCTGGCCTGAATCACAGTAGTGCAACTATAAAAAGCGGACCGCCTGTCATAAACAGGGCGGTCCACTTTTTATATTCTATAGGGTGAGAACATCTTATTTCATCTCGTTTTGTTCCGTGATATGGAACCGTTCCACCTGCTGCTGCATATCGGAAGCCATAGCGGACAACGCTGTAGAGGAGGCCGTAATCTCCTCCATGGAAGCAAGCTGTTCCTCCGTTGCAGCTGTTACGCTCTGGAAGGAATCCAGCGCTGCCCGCGAGATGGCAGCCATCTCCTGTACGGAGGCAGCCACTTCTGCCGAGCTGGCAGACATTTGCTCGGTAATCGCCGAAACCTCATGAATTTGTTCGCCCACGTGCCGGGTAGACTGCTCAATTTGGATGAAGGCATCGCTCGCTTCCAGCGCCAGGTTCATGCCTTGCTCAACGTCTTCGGCCACTTTATGTTTCATTACATCATAGGCGCTGGCGATCAGGCCGACCATTTCGGTAATGGTCTCCTGGATTTGACCCGCGCTGACATGGGAGGCTTCGGACAGCTTCCGCACCTCTCCGGCAACAACGGCGAATCCTCTGCCCTGTTCTCCGGCACGGGCAGCTTCAATAGCTGCATTGAGCGACAATAGATTGGTCTGCTTCGCGATCGCGGAGATCGCTGTACTTGCTTCTGCTACCTTTGTGCTAAGCCCGTTAAGTTCGGAAATCAGTCCGCCGGACTGCTGAACGGACTGGCGGATTGTCTTCATCTGCTCGCTGACATGCTGCACTCTGGTGCTTCCGGTGTTCACAACCTGTTCAGTCTGTACTGCGGCACTTACAATGGCCTGGGAAGCGGAAGCAATTTTGTGGATGGCTTCGGACATTTCATCCATAGTTACGGCTACCTCGGAGGATGCATAGGCCTGGGTTTCCACACCGCGGGTGGATTCCTCCACCAGTCCGGTGACATACTCCACTGCCTTGCTGTTCTCGCCGGTGCTGGCTGTCAGCTGCTCACTGGCAGCTGCGAGCTGGCCTGATGTTTCGGCCACATCCTGCACCATCTTTCGAAGCGACGCTACCATGGCATTATAGTTGCCCGCAAGCTGCCCGATTTCATCTTTACGTGTGGTGTGGACCACTTCGTCCAGATAACCCTCGCTGACACGCTTTGCCGAACGGTTCAGCTGCTCAAGCGGCTTGGTAATGCGGCGGATAATGAAGAACGTTACTGCAGCGGCCAGAAGCAGCGCAACCAGCAAAACGATAGCTGAGTTATACAAAATAGGATAAACGGCCTCTGCATACTCGCTCTCGGGCAGCACACCGACCAGCTTAAAGCCGCTAAGTTCATTCGTAATGTAAAAGCCGTCCATTACCTGGTCTGTGGCACTGTCTTTGTAAGACACTTTGCCTGCCGGGGCCGCATTCAGCGTATCCAGCAGCCCGCCTGTAACGGGGCTTCCTACCTCCAGAGTGGGATGGTAGATAACCTTATTGCTGCTGTCCAGTATATATACATAACCGCTGGAACCGAGGCTGACATTCTGCGCCAGTTCCATAAGCCCACTCATGCTCAAACTGATTGTAGCTACCCCTTTGCCGTCCTGAAAGGCTCTGGAGATCGGCAGGATGAAGGAGTTTGTAACCTTGGAGAAAATCGGGTTGATAACGGATGTGCGGTCCGGTGTCTTCAGCGCGTCAATATACCAGTCGCGGACCCGGGGATCATAGTCGTTTGGTTTGGAATCAGGCGCGAACATAAACTTGCCATCGCTGTTGCCTAAAGCAACGATGTCGATCTCAGGATGCTCCGCTTTGAATTTGTTGATCTGATTCCGTACGCGTGGAGAGTTCGCTGTCAGATCCGCCGCAGTAATTTGATAGGCAAGCTGATTCACATTGCTGCTCTCCAGCTGTATTAATTGCTCAAGTGTCTTATCGAGAAGATGAATGCTCGATTTTGTAGTTTCTTTCATTTTGCCCTGCAGCTCTGTTTTGGAAGTTTCTGAAGAGTTGACAGCTAGTACAAGCGAAGGAACTGCAATGGCGGTAATGATAAAAGCCATTAGTTCAGTTCTGAGTTTCTTGATGCGGAATACTTGTTTGAGGATGTGCCTTTTAGCTCTCATATTATATTCCTCCTGCTTTTAATTACTTCCATATCTATTAGTTAATAGATAATTACTTTTATATTTCGACACTAATCGACTTATTTTTTAGATTTTTTTTAAAAAAATAAGTTCCGATCTGGTGAAGAACAGTTATAACTGTTCTTGAACTTGTAACCTATCCCCGGGTATGGCTTAATAATAAGTGTCCGGCCGGGCAGATTACTCTGGAAGGAGGCTGATTGAAATGATTTCAGTATACGAGGTGGTTTCCGTCTAAGACGGAAATCCGCATAACCGGAGGAGGCCGAAAGGCCTCCTTCTTTAAAAAACATAGAAATAAATAATTCACATAAAGTTGTGATCAAAACCGAATGTAGACGCTATCCAATGGTTTTTATATAATGAACTTACGGTATTTACCAAATATGAGCTGAAGAAAGGAGGCAGGTGACGTGATCAATTCATTGCAAGCAGTCGTCGGACACAAAGGGACACACCTGTTGAAGGAGGAAGTAAAAAGTGAGTTATGTAAATGGGAAGGATGTGCTCCCCCCGGGCCTGCTCGAAGAGCTTCAGGGATACATCCAGGGTGAATTGCTATACATCCCCAAGAAAACTGAGCAACGGGTAAGATGGGGCGAGAACAGCGGATCCAGGCAGGAGATTGCCAGCCGGAACGAGGAGATATTCTGCAGTCACAGCAGCGGCTGCTCGGTGAACGAGCTGCAGAAGAGATACCACTTATCCGAAGAAAGCATCCGCAAGATTATTTCAAAAATGCGGCTGGCGCTGAACCGCTAGCCTGAACTTTGAACAAAGAGCATGGCACCGCCGGAGGAGGCGAGGTCATGCTCTTTTTAAATATTAGGATGTATACGCAGTATGGTATGATAGTGGAGGTATTCTAATAGTGCCGACCTACAAGATTACAGCAAGGAAGTGGAAGAATGGATTTATTTTCGCTCGGGGAAGACACCGGTAGCGGACGCCTGCTGGCGGACCGCATGCGTCCGGCGAATCTTGATGAATATATAGGACAAGAGCATATTGTTGGCCCGGGGAAGCTGCTGCGCAGAGCCATTGAGGCAGATCAGGTCTCCTCTATTCTGCTTTACGGCCCTCCAGGCTGCGGAAAAACAACATTGGCCCATATTATTTCCCATCATACACAGGGGGAATTCGTCCGCCTGAATGCGGTCGAAGCCTCGGTCAAGGATGTGCGGGAAGTGATCGAGCGTGCTCAGAGCAATAAGGCATTGTACGGCTCCAAGACCATTTTGTTTCTGGATGAGGTGCACCGCTTCAACAGCTCCCGCCAGGATGCACTGCTTCCCGCTGTGGAGAAGGGAACCATCACCTTTATCGGCGCAACGACGGAGAACCCGTTCCACTATGTGAACGGGGCGTTATTGAGCCGCTCCACACTGTTTCAGCTGGAATCGCTGACCAGTGAGCACAGTCTGATTGCTATGAGACGGGCGCTTGCCGATGAGCAGCGGGGGCTTGGCTTCATGCAGCTGCAGGTGGATGAAGAAGCTTTGCAGCATATTGCAACGATGGCCAACGGTGATATCCGCCGGGCGCTTAATGCACTTGAGCTGGCTGCCATGACCACTGCGCCGGAAACGGACGGCAGTGTGCATATTACACTTGCGGTAGCTGAAGAATCCATCCGCCGCCCGATTGTCAAAGCGGACGAATCAACGCAATATGATGTGTTGTCCGCGTTTCATAAAAGCATCCGCGGCTCCAGCGACGCGGCGCTGTTCTGGTTTCTCTATGCTGTGGAGAAGCTGGGGATGGACCCGATGACCTTCATCCGCCGGCTGATCGCTGCCAGCAGTGAGGATATCGGCCTCGCCAATCCGCAGGCGATGGTCCAGGCGGTTAGCGCACTTGAAGCCTACCGCAATAACGGCTGGCCGGAAGCCAAGCTGAATATTGCCCAGGCGATCCTGTTTGCGGTGGAAAGTCCCAAATCGAATGCCGTGACCGTGGCGATTTCGAATGCCATGGCCAGTATCGACGAGCTGAAATCGGCTGAAGTACCACTGCATCTGCGCGATACGCATTATAAAGGAGCTGTGAAGCTCGGCCATGAGGGCTACCAGTATCCGCATAATTTTCCGGGCCATTATGTCAAACAGGATTATCTGCCTAAGGCTATTGCACGCCGGGTCTTTTATCAGGCTACTGAACAAGGCAATGAAGCGAAGATCCGCCATAACCAGTCGCTTCGGCGCGGACAGTAGTCATGTAGGAGTTCGATTATACAACTTTCTCCATATTATTCATCAGCCGCTTATTTTACAGGGAGAGATTTCATTCCTTTTGTAAAAGAAGCGGTTTTTTGTTTAAAGGACTCGCGGTTTTTCTGATAGACTCCATTTTTTTTACAAAAATATCTATTTATTATTACATATTTGCTATTTTGTATATAGAATTCCATTCCTATATATGGTATATATTTACATAGGATGAAAATCATCCTAAAGTCACCCGGAAAGAAGGTGGAAAACTTTATTGGGGATGAATAAGAGAGTTAGGATCCACGGTTTGAAGAGTCTGTGCAGAGATGAAATTGAACACAAGGACAAGAAGGACAAGAAGGGAGAAGGGCTAAGATGGGCAAAGGGATCAAGAAGGGCTGGGTTTTGTCCTTGAGCTTTATGTTAGCGGTTACATGTTCCGGAGCTGTATTTCATCCATCTGTGGGCACAGCAGCGGCTGCCGGCTACAACTACGCGGAGGCACTGCAAAAATCGATTTATTTCTATGAGGCTCAGCGTTCAGGCGATCTGCCGGAAAACAACCGGGTCGGGTGGCGAGGGGACTCAGGACTTCTGGATGGTGCGGATGTCGGCCACGATTTATCCGGGGGCTGGTATGATGCGGGTGATCATGTCAAATTTGGATTTCCAATGGCTTATACAGCTACGATGCTGGCCTGGTCGGTCTATGAATACAAGGATGGTTACGTGCAGTCCGGCCAGCTGGAGGAGATTCTGGATAATATCCGCTGGGCTACCGACTATTTTGTCAAAGCCCATACAGCTCCAAATGAGCTATGGGGACAGGTAGGGAACGGAACGGCCGACCATAATTGGTGGGGAGCAGCGGAAGTGATGCAAATGCAGCGGCCCTCCTACAAAATTGATGCAACTCATCCCGGCTCTGATCTGGCGGCAGAAACCGCAGCGGCGCTGGCTTCGGCATCGATTATCTTCAGGGATTCGGATGCTGTCTATGCGGACAAGCTGCTGCTGCATGCCAAACAGCTGTATCAATTTGCGGACACTTACCGCGGCGCCTATTCGGACAGTATTACCGACGTCAAGCAGTATTACAATTCATGGAGCGGTTATGCCGATGAATTGAGCTGGGGCGGTGTATGGCTCTATTTGGCGACCGGTGAGCAGACGTACCTGGACAAGGCAGTAGCCGCAAGCAGTCTGTGGGGAACGAACCAATCGGGATTATGGGGTTACCAGTGGACACAATCCTGGGATGACAAGCATTACGGTGCGCAGCTGCTGCTGTCACGGATTACCGGGGATGCCAAGTTCATTCAATCTACAGAACGCAACATGCAGTATTGGACAACTGGCGTAGGCGGGACTAGCGACCGGGTCGCCTATACACCTGGAGGATTGGCACATCTGGATCAGTGGGGAGCCCTGAGATATGCCGCCAACCAGGCATTTTTGGCGTTTGTTTACGCGGACTGGGTAAGCGACCCTGTCAAAGGCGAAACGGCCCGTTCTTTCGCGGAACGGCAGATTACGTATATGCTGGGCGACAACCCGCGGAACAGCAGCTATGTGATCGGATATGGTAACAATTCGCCGCAGCATCCGCATCACCGGACCTCACATGGTTCATGGAGCGACAGTCAGTCTACTCCGGCAGAGCATCGTCATGTTCTATACGGAGCCCTGGTCGGGGGTCCATCCAAGACGGACACGTATACCGATTCGATCAACGACTATGTCTCGAATGAAGTGGCAACCGACTACAATTCCGCCTTTACAGGAGCATTGGCCAAAATGATGCTGCTCCACGGGCAAGGGCAGCAGCCGCAACCACAGTTTCCTGCGGCAGAGACCCCTGAGGATGAAATGTTCGTCGAGGCTTCCGTAAATGCCAGCGGCAGCAATTTTGTAGAGATCCGGGCGCTGCTCAATAACCGTTCCGGCTGGCCGGCACGGGTCAGCAAGTCGATGTCCTTCCATTATTATCTGGACCTCAGCGAAGCAATTGCCGCAGGGTACGGTCCTGAGGATATTACGGTCACTGCCGGTGGCTACAATCAGGGAGCAACGGTATCCGCACTTCAGCCTTATGATGAAGAACGTCATATTTATTACACCAAGGTTGATTTTACCGGTACTGCGATCTATCCGGGCGGTCAATCCGCTTACCGGAAGGAAGTCCAGTTCCGGATCGCCGCTCCGCTCAACACGCTCTTCTGGGACAATACAAATGACTATTCCTTCAAAGGCGTGGCAACGGGAGGAGCGCTTCCGGTAAAAACGGCGTATATACCGGTATACGATGCCGGGGTGCTTGTGTTCGGTGAACTGCCTCCCGGAGGCGGACATCCGGGTGAACCGGAGGTGCCCGGACGGCCTTCCGGTGTAGCGGCTGTTGCGGAGAACGCCAGCGTAAAACTGTCCTGGAACACAGTCAGCGGGGCAACGGGCTATACAGTTAAACGTGCTGTAACGAGTGGCGGACCTTACACTGTAGTTACAAGCACTACAGGGGCCGTATACTCCGACAACGGGCTGGTTAACGGTACTACCTATTATTATGTAATCACTGCCTCGAACAGTGTTGGCGAGAGTACGCCATCTCTGCAGGTTAGTGCCCAGCCGCGTGAAACACCTACTCCGGCAAAAGGTGATTTAAGGGTGGAATACCGTACTAATGACAACAATCCCGGGGACGGACAGATACGCCCGCAATTCCGGATTGTGAACACGGGAACTGCTGCGGTACCGCTGAGTGATCTTAAGCTCCGCTACTATTTTACCGTGGACGGAGACAAAACCCAGCAATTCCACTGCGATTATGCCGTTGCCGGCAGCGGAAATGTAAGCGGTTCCTTTGTGAAGCTTAACCCGGCCCTAACCGGAGCGGACTACTATCTGGAGATCACTTTTGCTGAAGGTGCCGGAAGCCTTGCTCCCGGAGGGAACAGCGGAGAAATTCAGGTGCGGACCAACAAGGAGGACTGGACGAATTACAGCGAGGGCAATGACTATTCCTACAGTGGAACGCAGCTTGCCTTCGCCGAATGGGAAAAGGTGACACTGTATCGTGACGGAACACTTGTGTGGGGTTTAGAACCATAATTTATCTACAGAGAGGGAGCTAGCCAAAATGATGAAATTGAGCTTAAGCAAGAAGCCTATTTCCGCTATGATGGCCTCGATTCTGTTTCTCTCACTCATAACTGGTTTCTTTACTGGTAACCCCGGAACTGCAAAGGCCGCTTCGGCGGAGGAGACCCGATTTCTGCAATTATATGCTCAGCTAAAGGATCCGGCGAACGGCTATTTCTCGGCTGAAGGCATTCCCTACCATGCGGTAGAGACATTGATGAGCGAAGCGCCTGATTACGGGCATATGACCACCTCGGAAGCTTACAGCTACTGGATGTGGCTCGAGGTGCTGTATGGCCATCATACCGGCGACTGGAGCAAGCTGGAAACGGCTTGGGACAACATGGAGAAATACATTATCCCTGTTAATGAAGGCGACGGCAAGCAGGAGCAGCCGACGATGAGTTATTACAATGCGAACAGCCCGGCTACCTACGCTTCCGAGTATGCGCAGCCGGATCAGTATCCAAGCCAGCTTAGCGGAAAGTACACGGCAGGCAAAGATCCGCTTGATTCCGAACTGAAAGCAAGCTATGGCAACAACCAGACCTATCTTATGCATTGGCTGGTGGATGTGGACAACTGGTACGGCTTCGGCAACTTGCTGAATCCTACACATACAGCCGCTTATGTAAATACATTCCAGAGGGGCGAACAGGAATCGGTGTGGGAAGCGGTCCCGCATCCGTCCCAGGACGACAAATCATTCGGCAAGACAGGTGAGGGCTTTATGAGCCTGTTCACCAAAGAAAGCAATGCGCCTGCAGCACAGTGGCGTTATACCAATGCTACCGATGCAGATGCACGTGCAGTTCAGGCTATGTACTGGGCCCAGGAGCTTGGCTATAATAATTCAGTTTATCTGAACAAGGCCAAGAAAATGGGGGATTATCTCCGTTACGGCATGTACGACAAGTATTTCCAAAAGGTCGGCAGCGCAGCTGACGGCACACCGGAAGCGGGAACCGGTAAGGATTCCAGCCAATACCTGCTTGCCTGGTATACCGCTTGGGGCGGCGGGCTTGGTTCAACCGGCAATTGGGCCTGGAGAATCGGCGCCAGCCATGCGCATCAGGGTTACCAGAATGTCGTGGCAGCCTACGCGCTTTCCAATCCGGACGGAGGTCTGGTTCCGGCATCAGCAACAGCAGGGCAGGACTGGAGCAATTCGCTGAAGCGCCAGCTGGAGTTCTACACCTGGCTGCAATCTGCCGAAGGCGCGATTGCCGGCGGAGCAACGAACAGCTACGAAGGTGCTTATAAGGCTTATCCTGCCGGCACAAGCACCTTCTACGGCATGGCATATGATGACGCGCCTGTCTACCATGATCCGCCGTCCAACAACTGGTTCGGAATGCAGGCCTGGAGTGTTGAACGGGTGGCCGAGCTGTATTACATTCTGGCTGCAAGCGGCGACACAACCTCCGAGAACTTCCAGATGGCCAAGCAGGTGGTGAAGAACTGGGTGGACTGGTCCACGGACTATGTCTTTGCAGGCAGCCGGCCGGTTACGGATGCAGAGGGCTATTATCTGGACAGCCAGGGCAACCGCATTCTCGGCGGTGATAATCCCCAAGTGGCTACAGTTGCTGCTCCGGGAGAATTCTGGATTCCGGGCAATGTGGAATGGCAGGGGAAACCGGATACCTGGACCGGTTTTGCAAGCAGTGACGGCAACAGCAATTTAAAGTCAGTCACCAAGAGCCCGAGCCAGGATACCGGTGTACTCGGCAGCTATATCAAAGCGCTCACCTTCTATGCCGCAGGTACTGAGGCAGAAAACGGCAGTTATACCGCGCTTGGCGGGAAGGCACAGCAGCTGGCTAAATCCTTGCTGGATACAGCTTGGGGATATAATGATGGTGTCGGTATAGCAACTAAGGAGAGCCGTGGCGATTATGCCCGTTACTTCACCAAGGAGATCTATTTCCCAAGCGGCTGGACGGGTACTTTTGGACAAGGCAATAGCATTCCGGGAACAGCGACAGTACCTTCCGATCCTGCCAAAGGCGGAAACGGTGTCTACGCCAGCTATACTGACATCCGGCCGGATATTGTGAATGATCCCGATTGGCAGTACCTGCTTAACAAATATAATTCGTCATATAATACGGCCACCAAGCAATGGGAGAATGGAGCCCCTGAATTTACGTATCACCGCTTCTGGTCCCAAGTGGATATGGCCACGGCCTATGCCGAATATGACAGGTTAATCAACAACAGCAGCGGTCCGGTCGAGCCCGTTGCCCCGAAAGCGCCCTCCAAACCGGCTGTTGTTGCCGGCGACGGTTTTGTACAGCTTAGCTGGAACAATGTAACTGCTGCCGACAATTATACAGTTAAGCGGGCCACTGTCAGCGGAGGTCCTTACAGCGATGTATCAGTAGTTACCCAGGCCACTTACAGCGATACCTCTGTAGTCAATGGAACGACCTACTTTTATGTCGTCAGTGCGGCTAACAAAGTAGGAACAAGCCCGAATTCACCCGAGGTCAGCGCCAAGCCGGCAGCGGCTCCCGAGCCGCCTGTAGGGAATCTGATCGTGCAGTATCGGACCAATGATACAAATCCGGGCGATGCCCAGTTCCGTCCGCAGCTGCGGATTGTGAACAGCGGGGATACTTCGGTTGCACTTAAGGATGTAAAGCTGCGCTACTACTACACGGTAGACGGCGAGAAGGCGCAGCAGTTCAATGTAGACTATGCCGCTATAGGCAGCGGCAATGTGCAGGGAACATTCGTCAAGCTGGCTCCCTCTGTGACAGAGGCAGATTATTATGTGGAGATCTCCTTCACTGCGGGTGCGGGCAGCCTTGCTCCCAGAGCCAGCACCGGTGAAATTCAGCTGCGGATCAACAAAACCGATTGGAGCAATTTTAACGAGACCGGCGATTATTCTTACGACCCGGCCAAAACCTCGTTCACTGACTGGGCACGTGTACCACTCTACCTGAATGGAACGCTGGTCTGGGGATTAGAGCCTTAAAAGTGCAGTAGAAGGTAAAATGAAAAGCCGCAAATCCCCAATACTCCGGGACATTTGCGGCTTTGTTATTAATATCACATTTCATATGCGAAACTGTGAAAATATTTGACAAAAAAATCTAATAGATGCGTCGAATCTTGTCGTATTTGTCATGTTACTTAACACCATAAAAAAATTTTATGGAAAAATCATTGATAATTCACCATAAGTCAATTAGAATAAACTCTAACATTCAGGGATTAATTCCAATATAATCCTAAATGGAAATTCGTAGTTGATAGATAGGGTTACTGTATATAACATGAGTGCTCCTTGCTAAAAAAATCCTAGTGTTAGGGTGATGAACTTGAGTGAAGATTTGCTGCATATTGAGAATTTAACGACATCCTTCAAGATTGCAGACGATTATTACGCTGCGGTCGATGATGTGACGCTCACGGTGAAGAAGAACGAAATCCTCGCCATCGTAGGAGAATCCGGATCAGGCAAAAGTGCGTTGGCTTTCTCAATAATAGGGCTGCACACCAAAGCAAAAATTGATGGACATGTGTATTACAAAGGTCAGGATATTGTCAAAATGTCCCCAGGTATGCTGAATAAGGTCCGCGGCAAGGAAATGTCGATGATTTTCCAGGACCCCTTGGCTGCACTAAATCCGCTTATGATTATCGGACGGCAGATTGAAGAGGTACTTCTCCTTCATGATTCCGGCCTCTCCAAGAAACAAAGAAAAGCAAAGGTCATCGATTTGTTGACTAAGGTTGGAATTCCCCGTCCCGAGCATACATATCAGCAATACCCTTATGAATTATCCGGCGGCATGCGGCAGCGGGTAGTGATTGCCATCGCAATCGCCAACGGACCACAGCTGCTAATCGCCGATGAACCGACAACCGCACTGGATGTAACGATTCAACTGCAAATTCTTGAACTGATCAAGAAGCTCAAAAATGATATGCAAGCGGGAATAATCCTAATTACCCATGATCTGGGCGTAGTCAGTGAAATGGCAGATCGCGTAGCTGTTATGTACGCCGGGCAAATTGTCGAAATTGCTGATATTTATACGCTGACCTCCAACCCGCAGCATCCTTATACAAGATCTTTATTTAATTCGATACCTACGGTCAAGGAAGCGAAGTCCAGACTGCATGTGATTCAGGGAATCGTCCCGTCGCTCAAAAATTTGCCGCGTACGGGTTGCCGTTTCTCCGCCAGAACCCCATGGATTGATGAATCAGCCCATGAGGAGAATCCACAGCTGCACGAAATCGCTCCGGGTCATTTGGTCCGCTGCACCTGCTACAGACATTTTCATTTCCCCGAGAGCGTTGAGGAGGCTGACAGCCATGGCACTGCTTGAAGTTAAGGATTTACAGGTTCATTTCCCGATTCGAGGCGGCATATTCAGCAGAGCGGTCGGTGAGGTAAAGGCGGTCGACCGGGTCAATTTCACCATTGAGGCCGGGCAGACTTACGGATTAGTCGGTGAATCAGGCTCAGGTAAGACAACGACAGGAAGAGCGATTATCGGGCTGAATGAGATTACAGGCGGCAGCATTCTTTTTGAAGGCGCCGATTTAGCCCTGAAGAACTCACGCAAGCTGAACAATGTCCGCCGCGACGTTCAAATGATCTTTCAGGACCCCTATTCATCGCTCAATCCCAAGAAGCGTGTGCTCGACATCATTGCCGAGCCGCTGCGCAATTTCGACAAACAGTCCCCCCAGGAAGAGAAACGGAGAGTTCAGGAGCTGCTGGAGCAGGTCGGCCTGAGTCCGGACAACATTTATAAATATCCGCATGAATTTTCCGGCGGACAACGTCAGCGGATCGGAATCGCCAGGGCGATTGCGCTGAAGCCCAAGCTGATCATCGCCGACGAGCCGGTGTCCGCGCTGGATGTCTCGGTTCAGGCACAAGTGCTTAACTTTTTACGGGACATTCAAAAGGAATTGAATTTAACCTACCTATTTATCAGTCATGATCTCGGAATCATCAGACATATGTGCGATCATATCGGCATTATGTACAAGGGACGTCATGTTGAGCAGGGGACGCCTAAGGATATTTTTGACAATCCGCGCCATATTTATACGAAACGTCTGATTGCCGCAATCCCGGACATTGACCCATTGCAGCGTGACGAACGGACCCGGTTCCGCAAGTCCGTAAGTGAGGAGTACGAGGGAGCCTACCGGAACTATTTTGACAATGACGGTTTAGCTTATCCTTTACAACCCATTTCCGATACCCATTTGGTGGCCATGCCCGAGAAAGGTTGAGACGTATGTGGAAGATTATTGTACGAAGAATATTGATTATGATCCCTCAAGTATTTCTGCTCAGCATTCTGGTATTTCTTATGGCCAAAGCCATGCCCGGAGATGCGCTCACCGGTATGCTCGATCCGAACATTGATCCGGCCGCCATTGAAGCGATGCGGGAACGGCTCGGCCTGAATGATCCGTGGTACATCCAGTATTGGGATTGGATCACTAATGCCCTGCAGGGAGACATGGGCCAGTCCTTCCGCTTTAAGATGCCGGTAACTGAGCTGATTGGCCAGCGGCTGATGAACACGGTGTGGTTATCTGTGACGACTCTGGTCATTACCTATTTAATTGCAATACCGCTTGGCATCATTAGCGGACGTTTCAATGACACCTGGGGCGACCGGCTGATTACAGGATATACCTATGTCGGTTTTGCGGCCCCCTTGTTTATCGTAGCCCTGGTTATGCTCTGGATGTTTGGTTTCTACTTTCATTGGTTCCCTACCGGAGGAAGTGTATCACCGGGCGAGGTCCCCGGGACGATGAGTTACATTCTGAGCAAGTTATATCATTTGCTGCTTCCGGCCATATCCATTGCGCTGATTACTACCGTCGGGACGGTCCAATATCTGCGGAACGAAATCATTGATACGAAGCAGAAGGATTTTATCCTTACGGCAAGAGCAAAAGGCGCCTCGGAATCACGGGTGTACAACCGCCACATCTTACGCAACTCCCTCCTGCCGATTGCCGCTTTTTTCGGGTATGAGCTTACGGGATTGATCGGCGGCACCATCTTTGTAGAGAGTATTTTCAGCTATCCCGGCATGGGCCAGCTGTTCCTGAGCTCCATCGTTATCCGCGATTTCACCGTTGTAACGGCACTTGTGCTGCTGTATGGAATTGCTCAAATCATCGGATCCCTGCTCTCGGATATCATATTAGGCATTGTTGATCCCCGTATCCGGATTAAATAATGATCAGAACTTGTTGAGGTGAATGTAATGGCAAAATCAAGCGCTGAGCTGTCGCTCCCGCAGGATATGGAGAAGAGCCCATCCGGATGGAGAATCCTCTGGAAGGAGATTTTCAGAGATAAACTGGCTTTGGTCTCTCTGATTTTTCTAGGTGTAGTTGTATGCGGAGTATTTGGCATCGCCCTGTTTCTGGATCAAAAGCAGATAGTAACCGTCGATCTGTTCGCCTTATATGAGAAGCCTTCGGCTAAATTCTGGCTGGGCACCGATTACGGCGGACGCGATGTGTTCGGTCAGCTCATTATCGGTACCCGCAACTCGCTGAGTATCGGAATTATGGTCACTCTGATGACGGGTGTTATCGGCATTCTGGTAGGTCTGATCTCCGGCTATTTCGGTGGATTCGTCGATAATATTTTTATGCGTTTCGTGGATTTTTTTATGATCCTGCCGATGCTGATGATTGTCATCGCGTTTGTTACGGCGGTTCCCAAATATAATACCTTGTCCTTTTCACTGATCATGACGGCATTTCTATGGATGGGCATCGCGAGGCTAATACGCTCGAAGACACTGCAGGAGAGGGAACTGGAATATGTCCAGGCCTCCAGAACGCTGGGCTCCTCTCATCTTAAGATTATGTTCAAACAAGTGCTGCCGAACTTAAGCTCCATCATTATCGTTACGATGACGCTGAATTTGGCCGCCAACATCGGTCTGGAGTCGGGCCTCTCGTTTCTCGGCTTCGGTTTTCCTGAAAGCACACCTAGTCTGGGGACGCTGGTCAGCTATGCCCGGAATCCGCAGACGCTGCAATCGAGATGGTGGATATGGTTACCCGCATCACTGCTGATCCTGGTGTTGATGTTGAGTATAAATAATGTCGGTCAGGCGATTAAGCGTGCGACGGATGCAAGACAAAGAAAAGGATAATAAGGGAGGAAGAAACAAGAATGAGAAAAAGAAACTCTGGCAAGACCATGCTCTTCACATTGATGCTTGTCCTGACGCTTGCGGTTACGGCCTGCGGCTCAGGCAACAATGAAGCGGCTGAGCCTTCGGCAACAGCCAAGACAGATGCAGCTGCTACAACTGCTCCAACTGCAGCACCGGCAGCAGAAGACGGGCTGTACAACATCGCAGATTTCAGCAATGTTAAGACGAACCAGGGTGAAGCCATTGAAGGCGGCACACTCAACTTTGGCCTTGTATCTGACACTCCCTTTGAAGGAACTTTGAATTTTAACTTCTCCTCCGGTGTTCCGGATTCTCAGGTTCTTGAGTGGTTTGACGAAGGTTTGCTGACTTGGGATAAGAACTATGTCTATACCAATGACGGGGCGGCAACATATGAAGTTTCTGAAGATGGCCGTACCTTCACTTTTACCATCCGCGACAATGTAAACTGGCACGACGGCAAGCCCGTTACTGCCGAAGATTGGCTGTTTGCCCATGAAGTTATCGGTAATCCGGCCTATGACGGCCCTCGTTACGGCTCTGACTTCACCAACATTGTAGGGATGGAAGATTACCATGCCGGCAAAGCCAAGACGATTTCCGGGATCAAAGTACTAAGTGAGAAAAAGCTGGAAATCACTTATGTGAAAGCCACTCCTTCCCTGCTGACAGGAAGCATCTGGATTTATCCGCTGGCGAAGCATATTTTCGGAAATATGGATGTAGCCAAAATCTCCGCTTCCCCTGAGGTCCGTCAAAAACCAATTGGTTTCGGTCCTTTTAAAGTGGAAAGTATTGTGCCAGGTGAATCGGTAGTGTATGTCAAGAATAACGACTACTGGCGCGGGGCTCCGAAGCTGGATAAGGTTGTCCTGAAAGTAATTCCACCGACTACGGTTGTGCAGGAGCTAAAAGCCGGAAATATCGATTTGGTTGACAGCTTCCCGATTGACCAGTTCCCTGATAACTCTAAATTGTCCAACGTTGAATACCTTGGAGCCATTGACCGTGCCTATACTTACATTGGCTTCAAGCTTGGTAAATGGGATGCGACCAAAAAAGTGGTGGCTCCAGATCCGAAGGCAAAGATGGGCAATGTAGCTCTGCGTAAAGCGATGTGGCAGGCGGTGGATAATGATGCCGTCGGCAAGAAATTCTATCATGGTCTGCGCTGGAACGCGACTACGCTGATTCCGCCATCCCATCCCGAATTCCACGATGCCAGCAATCCGGGAGTAACGTTTGATCAGGAAGCAGCAAAGAAAACACTTGATGATGCAGGCTATAAGCTTAACGGAGAATTCCGTACCAATCCGGACGGCACGCCGCTGACGATCAATTTCATCTCCATGACAGGTTCGGATATCGCTGAGCCGCTGGCCCAATATTATGTGCAGTCGTGGAAAGCCGTCGGTCTGAATGTAACGCTGGAAATGGTGGAGTTCAACACCTTCTATGACCGCGTAGGCTCCAATGGTGAAGATGATCCTTCTGTTGATGTATACCAAGGCGCTTGGACAGTCGGTATTGACGTGGATCCACAAGGACTGTATGGCCGCGACGCTATCTACAACTTCCCGCGTTACGCAAGTGAAGAAAGCGACCGCCTAATGAAAGAAGGCGTATCGGAAGCAGCATTTGATGTAGCGAAGCGCAAGGAAATTTACAAAGAGTGGCAGCAGCTGATGGTTGACGAGATCCCTGTATTCCCAACCCTCTATCGTGCAGAACTCGTTCCGGTAAATAACCGCGTTCTGAATTACGCTATTGGCGATGGAACGGGTATTTACAGAAATGAGCTTGCACTGTCCGCCGACAAGGGGATTGCTGCACAGTAACTTTCCGGGATTTAGCAACCTGTAGTATACAAAACCTCCTTGCGGCTTTTGCAGCTGCAAGGAGGTTTTTGTATACTCATAGGGCTAAATCGCTTTAGCCACATAGAAACGGCTGCCGGCCTTGGTGGGGTCAGCAGCCGTTTTTAGGTGCGTTCATTCGGTTCTTATTGCTGCTGCGGCTGCGGTATTACCTTCTCTGCAGCTTCAATCGTACCTCCGCCGAGGCATTCCTCGTCCAGGTAGAAGACAACAGCTTGACCCGGTGTGATCGCCTTTTGCGGCACATCGAAGGCAACATGCACGGTACCGTCTACCTGTGCTCTCAGTGTTACGCCCTGATCAGGCTGGCGGTAGCGGAACTTGGCGGTGCACTTCAGCGGTGCATCTGTAAGGGTAAGGCCGTCTATCCAGTTGACACCGGAGGCGATCAGACTGGTGGAGTAGAGGCTGTGGTGCTTGTCCCCTTGGACTACATACAGGATGTTGCGGTCCAGATCCTTCTCAGCCACAAACCACGGCTCACCATTGCCGGAGCCGCCAATACCCAGACCCTGGCGCTGGCCCAGCGTATAGTACATCAGGCCCTCGTGGCGGCCCTTCACCTCGCCTGTGGCGATATCGACCATGTCTCCGGACTGGGCAGGCAGATACTGGCTTAGGAATTCACGGAAGTTACGTTCACCGATGAAGCAGACGCCGGTGCTGTCTTTTTTCTTGGCAGTGTACAATCCGGCTTCCTCGGCGATTCTCCGTACTTCAGGTTTTGGCAGATGTCCGATCGGGAACATCGCTTTGGAAAGCTGGTACTGGTTCAGCGCGTTCAGGAAGTAGGTCTGGTCTTTATTGCTGTCCACGCCGCGCAGCAGCTTGAACTTTCCGTCTTCCTGAATGACCCGTGCATAATGCCCGGTAGCCACGTAATCGGCGCCCAGTTGTAGTGCCTTATTCAGGAATTCTCCGAATTTGATCTCGCGGTTGCACATCACATCCGGATTTGGTGTGCGTCCGGCCTTATATTCATCGAGGAAATAGGAAAAGACTTTATCAAAGTATTCCTTCTCGAAGTTAACGGTATAGTAAGGAATATCGATCTGCTCACACACGCGGCGGACATCCTCTGCGTCAGTCTCGGCCGTGCATACGCCAAACTCATCGGTGTCGTCCCAGTTCTTCATGAAGATACCGATGACGTCATAGCCCTGCTGCTTCAGCAGAAGTGCCGTAACGGAGGAATCGACTCCTCCGGACATGCCGACGACGACACGTGTGTCCTGGTTTGCCTTTGTCATCGTAATCACCATTTTCTATGCAAAAAATACCGGTTATTGATACAAACACCCGGCTCATTTTGTATTATAACACACCTGTCTAGCCCAAACTGCCCGTGAGGACGGGAAAATGCAGCAGAAAAGACGAGAAAATTGACAATTTGTCCACCACTGGCGAACATTCATGTGAAAAGTTACTTTTTTGGCTCCAAATATGTCCATAAATATGATAACATAAGCTGAGAGCAAACATCGGAATACCTTGATATGACATATCTCATGTCGTAACAATGAATTATGATTCTATCAGCAACTAAACCGAAAGAGGTGCCCCTTGAAGATATCGACAAAAGGACGTTACGGATTAACCATTATGATGGAGCTTGCCCTGAAATTTGGCGAAGGTCCAACCTCACTTAAAAGCATCGCCGAAAAAAACGGACTATCCGAGCATTATCTGGAACAGCTCATTGCCCCACTGCGCAACGCAGGGCTTGTGAAGAGTATTCGTGGTGCTTACGGCGGCTATATCCTTTCACGCGAATCCATTACCATTACAGCCGGCGATATTATCCGTGTGCTGGAAGGCCCCATATCGCCAGTTGATTTTACAGAAGAAGATGATCCGGCAAAACGCGACCTCTGGTTGCGCATCCGCGACAGCATTGCCGATGTGCTGGATTCCACCACATTGTCCGACTTAATCAATTATAAGGAAGAAAGCAAGGCTGACAACTACATGTTCTATATTTAACAGGAACTAAAATTCCGTTGATTTGTTACATGAAGATAGGATCAATTCGGTTACTTTGGAATTGCTATTGTGGCTGATACGACGAACAAAGCCCATAGGTTAGTAGTTAGTATCAATCGGCACAATTGAAGAAAATTTTAATTCGTCCTTCTCAAGAAATTTGGGAAGGACTTGTTTTTTCTCTCCCTTTTTTCTCGCTACTTTTTTATCTTTTGGGATTACGGCATCTTCAGTTGGGTCAGAGTCAATTAAGCTTTTATTTTGCACCAGACATCATACGATGATAGGTTTTTGTAGATAGGGTATTATAAAGGGAGGTAGGACCATACGGTGTAATTTGGGTTAAAATTAAATAGACGAATTACATCATAAAAAAATGGATATAATCATAATAGAAAAAATATGAAGGATGATATTATGATTTATATCTATAATGATTATGGTGGGACACATACAACATCTTTGGCAGCGGCTTATCATTTAAAACAAATTACTCAGTCTGAGAGAAAATTAACTACAGAGGAAATACTGAATGTTAAATTTTTCAATAAGTTGACGAAAAATGATTTTGGTAAGATTATTTTTCACGGAATTGATGAAAATGGAGACTCCGTTTATACAATCGGTAGGAAGTCATCAAAGCTTGTAGTCCCAGCATTAAGAGACCTAAGCTTGTTACTTGAAAGTAAACATCATTTTGAAGAAAAAATAATATTTTCTAATACTTCACCCACGGTACCCATCCTGATGTCAATCGGAGGGTTCTTCTCAAGAGGATTAAAAATTGATTTTATTGGTGTTCCTTTATTAGTAATGGGTGCCAAGCAATGTTGTGATAATATTTTTCGACTGGTTGAAAATACGAAACAAATAGGGAAGTCCTCAAATGAAGAACAAGTTATTATTTTAGCAAATGAAGTCTATAAGTAATAATTTTCAAAGTTCATAAGGATCATACTGCGCAGCAAGGGAGGCTAGGCTCTGGCATGCAGGAACTGAATAGCACATAGAGAACGCGTCTGCATTGGACGTGTTTTTATTTTGCCCTCGGAGCCGATCCGGGGGTTTTTACGTTGAAGGAGAGAGCGGGGGGAGGCGTTGAGGATGTCCGGTTTGAGTTAAAGGACCAGGTAAGGAGATTTGATGTGCTGACAGAGCGAGTGACGAGGGGGTGAAGAGTCAACCAAGCAGGCTCATAAGCGAATAGACAAAATCGAGGAGGTGGAACAGTAGATAAAATGACGGGTTACATGAATAGGCATGGTGTGGGGGTGTTGGACATTTGGGTAATAACTATTATTCAGATGAGGAGGTATAAAATGAATAAAACATTGATTGCTACAGTTACCAGTGTTCTTCTGTCTGCCTCAATTCTCGGTGCATGCAGTAACAATGACACAGTAGACGAGGCAGAGCCTACAGCGTCAAGTGCAGCGACTATGCCTGTTATTGAAGCTACAGCCACTCCTGAACCTTCTGCTACTGCCGCAGCCACGGAGGCGCAGGTGTCCGCCAGTCCGGACGCTACTGATCCTCAGACATCCCAACGTCCGGAGACCCAGGCATTTGGTGAACAGGAGGGAGGGGTCTCAGGGCAAGAAGGTACACTTGCGCAAGGTGATGGATATTCCCTGTATGTCTTTGATGATTTCACATTCGATGAACAGTCTGGCCGGTTAACACTCACTGAGGACCCCACCTATTATGCCGAAATTGAACACTTGCCATCCGGTTACGATCTCACCGCTCTGAAGCAACAGGGGCAAACCGAGCTTTCCGCAATGGGTAAGGCTAGCGACCATAGCGGTGAACTGTTTGAGCATCCTCTAGGTTTTGCAGATTTATATCTGCAGGCTACCGGTGATAAGGGAATAGAGGATTATATGGTGTGGAAGAATCAAGCGGGGGAAGCCTTTCTTTTCCGGATACACAATCCTAAGGGTGAACTGTCGAATAAATTTGCTCCATGGGTAATGGTTTCACTGTCAACACTTGAAAGGTAGCTTGAAACGGATTTTAGAAGCTTGCATAAATAACCCCGCCGGGCTTGTGTAAACTGTACCCTATAGAGCAGACACTTTAAAAAGGTCTCTCTATAGGGTGTCTCGCACAAACACGGCTTCATTCATTCCGATCAAGGTTCCACTACACCCATCCAGATTTTCAGAAGAAAGTGAAACATATGGGTCTTGGGCAATTCATGCCCAGACGAGCAAACTGCCGGGATAATGCGCCGCAGGAGTCGTTCTTTGGTCATTTTAAGGATGAAGTTTCACTGAAGGTCTTTTTTTAGAAATGTTGGGAAGGTCCTGTTTTTTGTTTATGGAGTTATTTGTTCAAATAAGGCCCCATCTGTTTGTCTGAGAAATTAAACGGCGAATGGATATCCCTCAGCCACATATTTCCTTTAATAATTAGGACGTATACTGCGATCACAAAATAGACGGATCCGATGATCCAGTCCGTCGTGCTTGCCAGATGGTGCGCCGTGATGTAGTACAGATACCATCCTCCGATCGGGAAATGGAAAACCAGCACAGCGAACAGGCCGGGATTATACCATGTTTTGGCTTTGATATTAGCGAAGATGCCATGCCAGATAAACTGGAAAAAGCCCATAAAGATTGGAGCCAGCGCCAGCCAAATTATGTTCGGGAAGAAGACCGGAAGCAGATAAAAGACATAGGCGATGACCAAATTAATAATCATTGCCGATTGCGGGTTCAACGGATAATGCTCCGGCTGTTCACTCTTAAATATAACGATATTGAACAAACCGCCAAAATAGCCGGGCCAGCGGTATTCTTCAAATTGATGCACCAGGATCGCGATGAAGCTGAGCCATAAAATCATATTCAGTTCAGACATGGAACGATGATTGATTACAATTCCGATCGCTGTCACCGCCGCGACCAGCATCCCCAGATCAGGCCAGTATTTGCGCAAAATATTCATGAATCATCTCTCCTCGGCACTTAGTGGATGTTTAAGTAACGCTCCAGCAGCAGGTCAATCTGACGCTCGGCCGGCTTCATTTCGACGCCAGCTCCGGCTTCAAGAGTCGGCCTCATCAGTGCAGGCATGAACACGGCTCCAAAGATTTGCATCACCATCATCATTAAAAGTTCTTGATCCTGTTCATTCGTCAGTTCCATGAGCAGACTCTTGACTTTATCGAATCCAATGATCCGCATAAACTCCCCGTACTCCCGCTGCGACGCGAATAAGCCGGTATCCATCGTAATGATCCGCGACAACAGCTCCGGATACTGCTCCACCCTCCGTACATAATGCAGCAGAAAAAGCTTCAAGCGCTGTTCCGACGGCAGAGACAGATCTTCCAGCACATCAAAAGATTCCTGAAAACCCGACAGCATGATCCGGATCACTTCGCTAATCAGCTTATCCTTAGAGCCGAAGTAATAATTCACCAGCGAAACGTTCGTATTCGAACGTACCGCAATTTTGCGGATTGTGATCTTCTCGAATCCTTCCTGCTTGATCATCTCGAGTGCAGTTTGAAGAATGATTTCTTTGGTCTCATTGCTTTTGTCCATTTGCTTATTCTCCCTCCCTTCGTAAACGATAATTAAAACAATGTTTAAAACGATGTTTTAATTATTTTAACACCCTTTGCTTTTTGAATCAATAAGCGCTTCTTTAAAGTATTCAGTGAGATCAACCCAGTTGTTTTAGTTAAAAGTGCTCATTATGATAGGTGAAAAACCAATCTTATATGGATCTCATGACAGGAGGATGGGCTGTAACTTAGTCATAGCAAAGTCCTGCTACCATGATGGTAGCAGGACGTTTTGTTTAATGAATGGGAGGGTGGTGATTGTCGGAAAACCGGGACATTAACTGTCAGTAAGCCCATGATGTATGTAAAGAAATTTAAAGCTCTATCGAAGCCTGAAGTACTTGGTACCAAAAAGGAGCTAATGGTGGATCATTGATGCATTTCCTTTCCCGGTTAAAGAGTTTTCGAACATATCAATAATCTCCAAGAATCTCTCTGCTTCACGGAAAACGTGATCCGCGAGCAACGGGTGTATGATGCTTTTAATTTTGCATTGTTCGATTAAATCCCGGGCTGTTTTCTTAAAATCCCTTAATGATTTTACTGATACCCTATTCTGATCAAGAAACTGGTTTAAGATAGGACCGGTTTGCGATTGAGGCCGCATGGATTCAATATCTCTAGCCTGAAATAATAATTGATCAAAATCTTGACTGAATTCCCGGGCCTGCTCGACAAGTTTTCGTTCTGAAGGATCTAATAGATGACCTATGAATTTGGCATGGTCGGCCATAATTCTTAAGAAAAATACATTTTCATCAATAATAGCATCATATAATGGCTCTAATTTGCCCTGGTTTAGCTCTTCCAGCCGATTTCTAAAATAATTTGCTTCTCTACTTACATGATCCACTAAAAGTGGAAAATTCGTTTGTCCAGGGAGCTTGCAACATAGAATTAAGCCAAGTACTTTTCTTTTGAACGCCCATATGTGACATACTGCGGTATGAACCTCCTGATTAAATTGGTGAATCGTTGCAGGGTCTGTATCAAGGGAAAAAGCATGCACCCGTCTCTCAATGTCTTCGAAAATCCGGTAAAAGTGATTAGCTTCTTGTTTCAGGACTGTATCTTCCGCCCGGAACCCCAATCCTAGAAACAAGGAATGTTCTTTCATAATTCTTGACCAAAAACTGATCTCTTCCAGAGACCGAGCGACAAACATGTCAGACATAATATCCCTCCTTATCATCTCTATAGACCATATGCTGGTTAAGCTTGGTCGGATACCTAATTATTTATAGAGGATGGATACAACTCGGTAGTAAAGATATGAACATGAAGTGAAAATGTTGATGGATACGGCGGCGGTTATGGTGGAGCGTGGACTTCGGGGTCATTGCTGCGGTTCTTCGCTATGCTTCTTTAATTAACTCCTTATAATCGTTGCGGACGTTGCCCACTGCCGGTGAGACGGGATAAGCCCGCATCTGCTCTGTATCATAAGGCCGCAATAACTTCATAAGAGAGGGGATGTCATGATTATGCCTGTCAAGCCACGCTGTCTCCGCTTCAGGGGTGAGGATAACCGGCATACGGTCGTGAATCTCGGCCATCAGGCTGTTGGATTCTGTAGTAATAATTGTGCAGGTGCTGAGCTTATTGCCGCTCTGATCCATCCAAATATCGTACAAGCCGGCCATGGAAAAAAGTTTTCCGTCACGCAGCGTAATTCTCAGCGGCTGTTTGCCGCCTTCCTGCGGCTTCCAGTCGTAGAAGCCGTCCGCAGGAATCACGCAGCGGCGTGAGCTCACCAGGTTTTTGAAGGATGCTTTTTCCAGAAGGGATTCTGCTCGGGCATTGATCATTTTGCTGCCGCTTTTGTCATCCTTGGCCCAGGACGGGACCAGTCCCCAGCGCAGTTCTCCAAGTTTGTTATGCTTGCCATTATGAATAACTGCCGGGATATACTGCATCGGGGCCGCGTTATATTTTGGGGCATAGTGGACAATGGTGGTGTCATTCGTAAAATAACGCAGCATCAACTCATCCATGGTTACGGTAATTGTGTATCTTCCGCACATGCTGATTTAGCCTCCCGGTTCATTTATGATGTGGTCTGAGATTGTTTACAGCGCTGTAGCCCTCATGCTATGCTCGGAGTATTTTATATTATTATAAATGAAGAATCGGACGATAGCGAAACGAAGGAGAGGATCCCGCATGATTATTGTAAGCTCCTGTCTCGCAGGAATGAAAGTAAGATACAACAGCACGGATTGTCTCGATACAAGCCTTCAAAAACTGCTGGATAATAACAAGGCAGTTGCTGTATGTCCAGAATTACTTGGCGGATTCTCGACACCAAGGGAACCGGCGGAAATTATCGGCGGCGGCGGGGAGGATGTGCTGGAGGGGAATGCTAGGGTAATGGACCGGTCAGGAAATGATGTAACCGAAATGTACCTTAAAGGGGCCTATGAAACGCTGGAGAAAGCCCGGGGGATCGGAGCCACCACCGTAGTACTCAAAGAAAACAGCCCTTCTTGCGGCAGTGCGATGATCTATAACGGGCAATTTGCCGGTGTGAAAATTCCCGGTCAAGGTGTAACGTCTGCTCTGCTAAGAAGAAACGGTATTGAAGTGATTTCTGAGCAGCAGCTCTCTGCCAGGCTGGAAGCTTTGGCACGTGCTGGAAAGTGAGTGGCTTAGCGGAAAATCCCACTAACAGCCCCCTAAAGGTTGTTACAATATTGTGTTTATTCACAGGTGGTAAAAGGCGGCATTCAGCAGTATAATCGAGTAGTCCTGTAAGAAAATCCTAAATTTCAAGAAGCGGAGAATTTAGTCATGAAACCCATCTATTTGGACCACGCCGCCTCAACCCCGGTTCATCCGGAGGTGGCCAAGGTTATGTACAATATGCTGCTTGAACAATACGGCAATGCGTCCAGTGTGCACACGTTCGGACGTTCCGCCAAAAAGATTGTGAACGGGGCACGCGATACCATCGCGGGCTTTTTAGGCTGTGCTCCCGATGAATGGGTATTCACCAGTGGAGGCACGGAGAGCGATAATCTGGCGTTGTTTGGAGCTGCAGCTGCTACCACGGAGAAGGGCAAACATATCATCACCACAGCAATTGAGCATCATGCCGTTCAACATACCTGCGTAGAACTGGAGAAGCAGGGCTATGATGTTACCTATCTTCCGGTTGATTCGACAGGCCTCGTTTCGATTTCAGATGTGGCAGCCGCTTTGCGAGATGATACGGTATTGATCAGTGTGATGTTTGCGAATAATGAGGTAGGAACAGTAGAGCCTATAGAAGAGATTGGCCGTCTCGCTGCAGAACGGGGCATTTTATTCCACGTCGATGCTGTACAGGCTCTCGGGATGATTCCCATCACACTTCGTGTGCTTCCCGTGGATTATATGAGCTTTTCTGCCCATAAAATAAACGGCCCGCAGGGCATCGGTGGACTATACGTACGGCGCGGTGCACCGCTGCATTCCAGACAGCACGGAGGACTCCAGGAGCGCGGCAGACGGGCCGGAACGGAGAGTCTTGCGAGCACAGCAGGTTTTGCCAAAGCGGTGGAACTGGCGGTGCAGGGGCTTCCGGGGCGGCAGGATAAAGCGCTTGAGCTGCGGAATGTGCTGCTGCAGGAGCTGGACAGCCGTATCGGGCGGCAGAACTATGTGATTAACGGAAACGGGCAGCATTTTTTACCTGGAATACTGAATGTAAGTTTTCCGGGAGCCCGGACCGATGTGATGCTGATGAACCTGGATATGGAGCGGATTGCTGCTGCCAGCGGCTCAGCCTGCACCTCTGGTTCACTGGAGGTTTCGCATGTTCTGCAAGCGATGAATCTTCCGGAAGAAGTTTTGGACTCGGCGATTCGTTTTAGCACAGGATTGGGTAATACTAATGAAGAAATAAAGCTTGTTGCAGAAAAAGTTGAAACCATCCTGAGACGGTTGCGTAGTGTAGACTAGGATTTTTTTCGGTCTCGTATCCGTTTCGGTATTTGGCTCTTTAACCAAAAGTGACTTGAAAGTACACTCAAAGCGAGGGGACTAAAGCAGCCATGAAACTTCAAGATATGATCGGCCTGGCTGTATATGAAGTTGAAGAAGGTAATGAAATCGGCAAAATTGTCGATGTTGTACTGGATTCAAACTGGAATATTACGGGTATTGAACTGGAAAGCAAATCTTTTTTTTCCAGTCATGTGAAAGTTGTGGCATGGGAAGATATTGTCGCTTATGGCGAAGATGCTGTCATGATTCGCAGTAAACAGTCGATATTAAAGGCCGACACTGACCATATACCCTATACTTTTCTTTTAGGAAAGAAGAAATTGAAGGATTTGCAGGTACTGACTGCATCCGGAACGATACTTGGACGAATATCCGATGTTTATTTTGACCAGAAGTTGGGAAACACAATAGTAGCGCTGGAAATCAGTGACGGGCTTGTAACTGATTTGATCGAAGGCCGCAAATGGCTGCCTTGTTCTGAAGAAATGTCCATTGGGGAGGATTCCGTACTGGTTCCCGCGATGAGCGAAGAACGGCTCCAAAAAGCCATTAATATTGTTAACGGATAGGTGGAATGTATTATATGAAGTGTCCAAACTGCAACTCCAAGGATATCGGCAAGATCGGTTCCCACCAGTTCTATTGCTGGGGCTGTTTCATCGAACTTACGGTTAACGGCGAGAAAATGTCGGTTTATCAGGTTGAAGAAGACGGCACGCTCAGTTCGCTTGACGATCTGTTCTTCGGGGAAGAAATTGCCCAGGATTTCCCCCAAATCCATGCATCCTCCTGATATAAGTCCTCGCACTGGCTAGCAGCGGGTACATATTTTTAAAAACAAGCGTCAGTTTCCTTTCAGCGTCCAATTTGCTGAGGGTTATTGGCGCTTTTTTTGCTTGGCTTTACGTTCAGCGGTTATTTTGCGGCAGGCATACATATACTTATTTACGAAGCCAGTCCAGTAATACCGCTAGGGGGTGCACTCATGGAGCAATGGTCCCAAAGTAAATGGTTCCGCTGGATGATCGGAGTGCTGCTCGCCCTGATCATTTTGTATTTTGTGTGGCAGCTTCGTCCGATGCTGCAGGGGATATTCCAGTTTCTAAAAGCGATTCTTGCGCCGTTTCTGGCGGCCATGATCATTTCTTATGTACTGAATCCGGTGGTCAGTATGCTGGCGGGACGGAAGATGCCGCGCAGCGTTGCCGTTCTTCTCATCTACGCCGTATTTCTGACTTCAATTGCGGTCATTGCCATCAATCTCATACCGATGTTTATCGAGCAGCTTGAGGAGCTGAACGAACATCTGCCGGAGATGACACTGCATGCGCAAGGCCTCATGAAGAATATGAATTCCCGGCTGATCCCGCCCGGTGTTGAGATGGGGATGAACAATTGGTTTTTTCAGCTGGAGGAACGCCTGGCAAAAGGAATATCACATTTCCTCGACAATATCGGGACAACGATAGGTGTGCTGTTTAATGCATTTATCGTTCCGTTTCTCGTGTTCTACATTCTCAAGGACTTTGACGTGTTCGAGCGGACCGTGGTTTCCTGCCTGCCCCGCTCACGCCGCAAAACGATTGTGAAGCTGCTCAAGGATATTGATGAAGCGCTGGGAAACTATATCCGCGGACAGTTCCTCGTCTGTATTATTATCGGCGTTTTGGCATATATCGGTTATGCCATCATCGGGATGCCTTACGCGCTGCTGTTTGCCTGTGTAGTCGCTGTGTTCAACATCGTTCCGTACATGGGCCCGTTCCTGGGGGCGGCTCCGGCCATTGTGATGGCCTCAACTCTGTCCCTGCGCCTTGTCCTGCTGGTGGCAGTAGTGAATACGCTATGCCAGATGCTGGAGAGCAATGTGATCTCGCCCCAGGTGGTCGGACGGAGGCTGCATCTGCATCCGCTGCTGATTATTTTTGCCCTGCTGGTCGGCGGAGAGGTGGCTGGAATGATTGGCCTTATTCTGGCGGTCCCGTGTTTTGCAGCCGGAAAAGTCGTAATTCAGCACATAATGGCTTATTATATTAAGCGAAAGCCGGTTTAGCCGGAGATACCATCGGATCCCACACTACAACATTAAGAAAGGGAACACGCATGCAAACGTTGCAATCCCTGCAGTATGAAGAGCTTCATTCCCATTACAACAGGTATTTGTCTCCATTTCTCCCTTACAGCTCAAACGATCGATATACCGACCGGATCCTTCTGCCTGAATCCATAGGAAGCGGCAGCATCAGCCGGACACGTCTCAGACCCGGCATGGAGGTTATCATGGCTGACTTCCAGATTAAGGACGACTATACCATGCAGCTTCGCAGCGTTCTTCCAATGGTCGATCTGACCTTCTGGATTCAGGGCTATATTGAAATCCTTCATTCAGGAATACAAGAGCAGATTTCCCCGGGTCTTGGCCACCTTACATTTGGCCTGGAGCAGCAGCTTGAACTAAAATATGCGGCGGGGATGCCAATAGCCATCTGTGAAATTCGTTTGTCTACAGCTTTATTTGACGAATTAATGGATGAACTTGGCCATGCGCGTTACAGCTCTGCATTGATTCTTGCTGGACGCGAGAATCTCATATTCCACCAGTCGATATTACCCAAGGTGCAGGCCATTCTGCAGGATCTACGCTCCCATCCCTTTGCCGGACCGATGCGGAAAATGTTCCTGGAAGGAAAAACTCTGGAGCTTGCCCTCTGGCTCCAGCAAACCTTGTTTGAAGACGAAGTGCCCGCACAGCGGGGCAGAATTCGGCTGCGTAAAGAGGATATCGCGAGAGTGCGCGAGGCGTGCGGGATTTTGGAGAAGCGGATGGAGCAGCCGCCGTCATTGCTGGAATTGTCCAAGCTGGCCGGAATCAGCGATTCCAAGCTGAAAGCCGGTTTCAAGGAACTATTCGGCACTACCGTCTTCGGATATTTAAAGGAAAAGCGGCTGGATAAGGCGAAGGAACTGCTCGAAATGGAACGAATCAATGTGTGTGAAGCCGCGCTTATGGTGGGCTATTCCAACCCGAGCCATTTTGCAGCTAGCTTCCGAGAGAGGTTCGGATGTAATCCGAGTGAGTGGATCATTGAATCCCAACGCTTGTAATCCGTCCAACGACAGCACCCAACCCTACACTGTTACTTTATTGAACGTACCGGAGCGGACACCCTCTGCATAGGATGATAGACTGAATGCAACCGCGGTACATTCACATCATAATGGAGGTCCGCCTTGAATACTCACCCTATTAGCCTCGCAGAAACAGAGCAGCATTCGTTGGCAAAATCAAGCAGGTGGCTTCTGTAGATAAACTGCCTCATTATCATAAAATACACATAACTATTAATGCTGTTCTGTTATTGTTTGTTATTTTATATGTGTGGTCCTTGTACGCATTGATTAAATGGAAAAATACAAAACAGTTGACCAAGCCACAGCGCTACATCCGTTCTATGAATCTACTCTTAATCAATATTGTACTTCCGATTGCCGTACTGATCGGTATTCCCATGCTGCTGCTCCCTTGGCCGGTTGCTTTATTGTTTCTTCCGGGCATAGCGCATTTTATTTTGATCTTCTGTCTGTTATTGATAGCCACCGGAGTGGTTAAGATCGTACGGATAGGAAGAGATATACCGTGGCTGATTGGCGTTCTGTCGCTCTACAGCTTATATTTCGGATAATTCCACGTTGACTATAGTCAACGTTTTTGGTTATAATGTTGTGTAATATTACGATTATGTTGTGATGAATAGCAGTTCGATGAAGAGGAGTATTAACTCACGCGACGTTATAGCAGAGAGCCGGTGCATTGGTGCAAGCCGGTTAACGGAACGGAATGAACTCACCTCCGAGTAACGGCGCAAGCCGCAGGTTTCGCAGGGCAGATGCTGCGAAAGGCCAGTGTGTGAACCGTCGTCGCCTCACCTCCGTTAAAGGGTGTCAAAGTGAGTGGCAGAATAAAGCATGTTCAGCCGCTAACTAGGGTGGTACCACGGGAATTCAAACCTCTCGTCCCTAGCGATCATACGCTAGGGATGGGAGGTTTTTTTGCGGAGTTGGGCTATGCCCCGGTAAACAATAAGTTTGCCTGAGACGATCGAAGGCAGACATCTCCCAGCGGAGCAGCGAGTCTTGAACTGGTTCTTGGACTTTGCTGCCCGTCAGGCAAAACAGATGGGATTTTTAAGAGTTACAGGGAAACGGAACGGAGAAAAATTTTGGAGCTGGAGCAACGTCAGTGGCCGCCTTTATACTCGGATTTCAACCGCTTAGTGTGAGATCAGAAATCCGAGTATAACAGCGGGCGGAAGCCCAAAACTTTTTTGCAGCGGAGTTTTATTCCCTGAATTCTTTTAAGAACAGCAGGTTTAACTAAGTAAGCAACACTCCAAGGAGGAGCATAAGATGAGCGAAAACAAAGTGAGCACCCCAGCTGGGGCCGGCTACCGCGCCCAGAGCATTGAACCCAAATGGCAGAAGTTCTGGGATGAGAACAAAACGTTTAAGACAGGTGAGGATTCAAGTAAACCGAAATTTTACGCCCTGGATATGTTTCCGTATCCTTCAGGTGCAGGGCTGCACGTAGGCCACCCGGAAGGTTACACGGCGACGGATATTGTCTCCCGTTACAAGCGGATGCGCGGTTATAACGTGCTGCATCCAATGGGCTGGGATGCCTTTGGACTTCCGGCAGAGCAGTATGCGATGGATACCGGACAACATCCGCGTGATATCACTTTCAAGAACATTGACAATTTCCGCCGCCAGATCAAATCGCTGGGCTTCTCCTATGACTGGGACCGCGAGATCAGCACAACCGATCCGGGCTATTACAAATGGACGCAATGGATCTTCATCCAGCTGTACAACCGCGGCCTGGCATATGTAGCTGAGGTATCGGTGAACTGGTGCGAAGCTTTGGGTACGGTGCTGGCCAATGAAGAGGTTATTGACGGCAAAAGCGAGCGCGGCGGTCATCCCGTCGTCCGCAGACCGATGCGCCAATGGATTCTGAAAATTACAGAGTACGCCGAACGTCTGCTGGAGGATTTGGAAGAGCTGGATTGGGAAGAAAGCATCAAGGATATGCAGCGCAACTGGATCGGCAAATCAACCGGTGCGGAAGTCAATTTCGCGATTGATGGACATGATGCAGCATTGACTGTGTTCACAACCCGTCCGGATACCTTGTTCGGCGCAAGCTACTGTGTGCTGGCACCAGAGCATAAACTGGTTGATGCTATCACGACAGAAGCTCAGCGTGCTGCGGTCGCGGAATACCGCGACAAAGCTGCCCGCAAGAGTGATCTGGAGCGTACGGATTTGGCCAAGGAGAAGAGCGGCGTATTCACCGGCGCTTACGCTATTAACCCGGTCAATGGAGCACAGGTGCCGATCTGGATCGCCGATTATGTGCTGGCCGGTTACGGAACCGGAGCTATTATGGCGGTTCCGGGACATGATACCCGCGACTGGGAATTCGCCAAGCAATTTGGCTTGAACATCGTCGAAGTAGTACAGGGCGGTAATGTGGAAGAAGAAGCCTATGGCGGCGATGGCCCGCATGTGAATTCCGATTTCCTGAACGGTCTGGATAACAGCGAAGCCATCGTGAAGATGATTGCCTGGCTGGAGGAAAAGGGCAGCGGCCAAGGCAAGGTAACCTACCGCCTGCGTGACTGGCTGTTTAGCCGCCAGCGCTATTGGGGCGAGCCGATTCCGATTCTTCATTTGGAAGATGGCACGATGAAGACTGTTCCGGTGGATCAGCTGCCGCTGGTGCTGCCTGATGTGGACGCGATCAAACCTTCGGGTACGGGCGAATCTCCGCTGGCCAACGTCACCGAGTGGGTGGAAACCGTTGATCCGGAAACCGGGATGAAAGCCCGCCGCGAGACGAACACAATGCCGCAATGGGCCGGCAGCTGCTGGTATTACCTGCGCTATATTGATCCGCATAATGACAAGGAGCTGTGTTCGCCGGAGAAGCAAAAGGAATGGCTGCCGGTTGATCTGTACATTGGCGGAGCTGAACATGCAGTGCTTCACCTGCTGTACGCCCGTTTCTGGCATAAAGTATTGTATGATATCGGTGTAGTGGATACCAAGGAACCGTTCCACAAGCTGGTGAACCAGGGCATGATCCTGGGCAACAACAACGAAAAAATGAGCAAATCACGCGGCAATGTCATCAACCCGGATGAAATTGTGGAAGCTTTTGGCGCAGATACACTCCGTGTCTATGAAATGTTCATGGGGCCGCTGGAAGCAACCAAGCCTTGGAATGAAAAAGGTGTGGAAGGCATTCACCGCTTCCTCTCCCGCGTATGGCGCCTGTTCGTGAACGAGGACGGCAGCCTCAGTGCCAAGATTTCCGTGGATGGCGGTACAGACGAGTTCAAACGCACCTGGCACAAGACACTGAAGAAGGTTACCGAGGACTTCGAGAATCTGCGCTTCAATACGGCGATCAGCCAGCTGATGATCTTCATCAACGATGCCTATAAGCAGGACAGCTTGTCCCGTGAATCGGCAGAGCATTTCGTACAAATGCTGTCGCCGCTGGCACCGCATATTTCTGAGGAGCTCTGGCAGCTGCTGGGCCACGAAGGCAGCATCAGCTATGTATCATGGCCAGCTTATGATGAAGCTTTGACGGTGGATGCAGAAGTGGAGATCGTTGTACAGGTTAACGGCAAGATTGTAGGGCGTGCACAGATCCCGCAGGATATGGGGCAGGAAGACATGCAGAATCATGCATTGGCTCTTCCTAGTGTGAAGGCGGCTGTAGAGGGCAAAACCGTACGCAAGATCATTGCGGTTCCCGGAAAGCTTGTAAATATTGTAGTGGGTTAAGCGAAGAACGCATTTTTACCCGCAGCTACGGAGTATTCCGTGCTGCGGGTTTTTTGTTAAGGTTCAAAATTCATGGATGTTCCAATGCAGCTCGGAGGCCCGCTTTTTCTCAATCCGTTCAGGCTTCTAGCGATCCAAAGGGCCTTGCACAATACCGTCCCGGCCGAAGAGTGAATTAAGCCTGTCGACATCCTCATCGTATTTATCATGCGTTGTGGTAATCAGCCGCTCGAATACGCCTTCCAGACTGCTGCGCAGATGATTTAAGGCTTCTGCTGTAATGCCTCCGCGGACAGCGACACGTTCCTGCAGCTCCTGCGGGGTGAAGTCTGCTTCTGTCAGCAGCTTGCCTGTCCCGAGCAGCATTTCTCCGGCTAGACGGCTGACCAAGGCTTCTTCAATACCAGTGGCTTCCACTGCTGCGGCGATCCAGCGTTCGATGAAATAGCTGATAAATGCAGGACCGCAGCTGGAGAAATCCGAAGCAATTCGGGTATGGTTCTCCAGGATTTCCGCCGGAACACTTATGAAAGACAGCAGTCTCAGGAGCAACAGCCTGTCTTTTTTATTAATTCTGCTGCCGAAAATGCATAGTGAAGTTCCGCTTTTGACACTGTGGGTGATGCTGGGGATGACCTTGGCTATTTTGGACGGCAGAACCGATTCCAGATGGTACAGCTGGACCGGACTGGTAATGGATACGACAATCTGCTCACTATTCAGACAGGGTGCAATTTCATCCGTCAGCGTTTTGAATTCCAAAGGTTTGACACATAAAAATACAATGTCGCTGCCAGTCGCGGTATCCCTGTTGCTGCCGCATATGGTGATACCAGGGTGGTGCTTCTGAAGCTGAATCAGCCGGGTTGAACTGCGGTTGCTGGCCAGCACGTCGCATGCATCAAGTGCTCCTGAAGAAAGAAAGGCGTCGATGAGCAGACTGCCCATGCTGCCTGTTCCGATAAATCCCACTTTCATTCTGTGGTTACCTCCTTTCCCTGAGTTGCTGGGCTTGCAGGAATACTCTTCGTTAAATGTATGCAGTGTACACTTGGACACATGACAGGTTTCGCCCGCATTTTTGAATAAAATTCCAGAAGTTGCGTCATATTTGGTTTTGCATAAGGATTGCATAAATAATCAGGGCAAATTGTAGAGGAGGACAGGTACTTGAATAAGAGAATGATGGTCAGTGTTATTGTAGCAGTACTGCTGGGAGGAGGGCTGGTCTGGGCTGCGGATCGGGAAGAAGACAGCGGCATCTCCGGGTGGGAGACGATGGACACCTCTATGGCGCTGGCGGTTGGCGGAGCGAATACAGAGGAAACACTCCCCGCTGGTAAGAGCAGCAAGTCAGCTGCGCTGCAGAGTGAAGGCAGTAAAGAGGGGATTGAAGTAAACGGAGGAGCCAAAAAAGCCGGAGTAGCAGCACAGGCTGGTAATACTGCGTTTACTAGAGCCGGGGCGGACAGCGGTCCAAATGCTGCTGACCCGGCTGGAGGGGCCGCATCTCAGGATAATAGCGGGACCGGAGGGGGCAAGGCGGCGGCAACGGCGGGCACACAAACAGCTGGGACCCCCGCAGTGGCAGGCGGAGAGGGTATCCCATCGGCACAAGGCGCAGCTTCCACGGCACAAGCTAATGAGAAGACGGAAGGGAAAATCAATGTGAACACCGCCGGAGCCGCAGAGCTTATGGATTTGCCGGGAATCGGCGAGAAGAAGGCGCAGGCGATTATTGATTACCGCAGCAGCAAGGGGGCTTTCCGCAGCTTGTCCGAACTAGGAGAGGTGAAGGGGATTGGGCCAAGGATGCTGGAAAAGCTTGAGCCTCGGGTACTGTTTTGAAACGGGAGATGCCGTTTCCGGAGATGAGGAGACTGTTCTCCTAGTGAAAGCAGGCTGCAATATGCTACAATAGTGAACAACTATTGAAGAGAAAGCGGAGATTACTGATGAGTGTGGCCTATCGCAAAAACTGGGATACATATTTTATGGATATTGCCTGCATGGTTTCTACGCGTTCGCGTTGCAACCGCCGCCATGTCGGTGCTGTGCTGGTGCAGGGCAAGAAGCTGCTGGGTACCGCGTATAACGGAGCGCCCATGGGAGTTCCTGACTGCTCGGAGGCGGGCTGCATGGTCTCCGAACAATATGAGCGGGAGATCGTAGACGGTGTGGAAACGATGGTGAAGAAGCAGCGCTGCATCCGCACAATTCATGCCGAGCAGAATCTGCTGCTGTTCACTGACCGGAGCGACCGGGAAGGAAGTACGGTCTACGTCACCGATGAGCCTTGCTGGACCTGCGCCAACATGCTGGCCAACAGCGGTATTGTGGAGATTGTCTATTTGCGCCCGTACCGCAAGGATATGGAGAAGGTAGAGAATATGCTGACTACCAAAGGGATCATATTCCGCCAATTGGAGAATTATGAGCCACCGGCAGAAACGATGATCACCGTCTCGGAGTAACAGAATCCATGCGAAATTAAATGAGTAAAGGGGAAGAACCTCTGTATGCGCGGATGTACGCGTATATTGGGGTTCTTTTTGTTGTCCGGTTATTTCAGAAGGAGGGGAATAAATGAAGGGAAGGCCGTTGTTAGGGTTTACAGTCTGCTGGATCACAGGAAGTGCTGCAGCCTGCTTGTTCTCGGGCTACAAGCTGCTGATTCTGTGGGCAGGCTGTCTGCTGCTGCTCGCGATCTATGCAGCCTGTGGGAGATTGGGCTGGAAGCAGCTTGCAGTATTCGCAATATCACTTGCTGTCGCCGCCCTGTATTGGGAGTGGAATGAAGGCCGCAATGTCAGTCAGCTGCCAGAAGTGCTTGCCTCGCAACCGGCAGAGCAGCAGGAGAGTAATGTGGAAGCCGAAGGCATGATTGTGTCTCCTGTGGAACGGGACGGGGACCGGGTGGATTTTACGCTGAAGCTGTCACAGATACGGAGCAATGCAGCAGGGCAGACTGCAGCACAGGTGAAGGGGGAACTTGTCGCCGTTCAGATCAAACTCCAAGCTGAAGCGGAAATTGCCGTGGCCGCCAATTGGGCAAGAGGAGACCGGGTGGTGCTGACGGGTGAACTGGTACTGCCGGGGGAGGCGCGTAATTTTGGAGGCTTCGATTACCGTGCTTATCTGCATACCCAAAGAATCCACTGGCTCCTGAAAGGAAGCGGGGGCGGAAGCGTGGAGGCTACGCCTCCAGAGTCTTGGGGAGCTTCAACCCTGCTGCGCTGGAATGATGCGGCGCGTATTGTGCTTGGGGCTGAAATGGACCGCTTGTTCCAGGACCGGCATTCGGGATATATGAAAGGGCTGGTGATCGGGATCCAGGACGACCTGGACCCGGAGACCTTCCGGCAGTTCTCACAGCTGGGATTGACCCATATTCTGGCGATATCAGGCATGCATGTGGCGGTGTATGTCGCCGTGCTTTTATTTATCCTCAGGCATTGCCGGGTAACAAGAGAAACGGCGCTGACTGTTACACTACTTCTGGTTCCGGTATATGTGTTGTTATCCGGGGCAGGGCCGTCAATTGTACGGGCGGGACTGATGGGCATGATCGCGCTTCTTGCCGCGCGGCTTGGGATGCTCAAGGACGGTCTGAATATTCTAGCCGCTGCGGCACTTATTATGCTGGTCTGGAATCCGTATTTGCTGATGAGTGTCAGCTTTCAGCTGTCATTTCTGGTGACGGCAGGTTTGATGGTCTATGTGCCGCTTGCAAATCCTTTGATGAAGCGTCTGCCGGGCTGGCTGGGAAGTTCCATATCGGTAACCCTGATCGCCCAGCTGGTTTCCTTTCCCCTGACGATTTATTACTTTAACCAGTTTTCGCTGCTGTCCTTTGCTGCAAATCTGGTGCTGGTGCCCTTCATCACTTTTTTGGTACTGCCGCTGGGAACATTGGCTCTCCTGCTGGGCTGGTTCTGGGAAGCTGGTGCAGGTGTTGTCGCAGATGCTGCCGAACTGCTGAATAATGCCACCTTTGGAGCGGTGGAATGGGTTAACGGCTTCTCCGGTGGGGTGCTGATCTGGCGCTCACCTTCACTGCTGTGGATTTGCGGCTATTACCTCCTGCTGTACGGGCTGCTGTACGCCTTGAAACAGCGGGCAGGGGCACAGGTACGGGAGATTCCGCAATACATGGAGGATGAAACCAGGCCGCTGGCTGAACTGGCCCCGGAAGGCAACGGCAAAGGCAAAGGAAGAAGCCGTGAACGCGATGCCCTGGCGTTATCCTTCCAGCCCCGGGGCGGAATTAGACTGGCCGGATCTGCGGTTCTGATATGTGCTGCCGGGCTGGTGCTGCTGCTCTACAGGGGCTACCATGTAGTGAGCCTTGAGGGTGCGGGAGCCATCAGTTATCTGGATGTGGGGCAAGGTGACAGCATCCTGATTACAACCCCCGGAGGGGCGCATATTCTTGTCGATGGAGGAGGGACACTGAGCTTTGGGAACAAGGAGGAGTGGCGCATCCGCCGTGATCCCTTTGAGGTTGGAGCGAAGACATTGCTCCCGTTGCTGAAGCAGCGCGGCATCCACCGCCTGGACGCCGTTATTTTGACGCATGGTGATCAGGATCATGCCGGGGGACTGCAGGCAGTGCTGGAGGGAATGCCTGTGTCGGCTGTGCTGTTCAATGGCACGCTGGCTGAGCGTGAGCCTTACCGGAAGCTCATGAGGACCGCTATTACGAAGAAGGCCCGGCTGTACGCTGTGCAGCAGGGGCAGACGCTGGCTCCGGATGATCAGACGAAGCTGTTTTTTCTGTGGCCGGAGCCGCCGCAAACTGACGGGCAGTCTGTACTTCCGGCAGTGGAAGACCAGAACCACGAATCGGTGGTGTTTCGGCTGGAGATGAACGGACGTAATTTTTTGTTTACCGGAGATATGGATAAAGCGTCGGAGCAGGCGGTAATTCTGGCAGCAGAACAGAGTGGACTAGACAGTGGTGCAAAGATCGATGTACTGAAGGTTGCCCACCACGGAAGCAAGACCGCGACCGGAGCCGAATGGCTGGAATTTTGGAGGCCGGCTTTTGCTGTGATTTCAGCAGGCGTCAATAATTCGTACGGGCATCCGAACGGCGACGTATTGGAACGTTTGGCGGAATCGAATACTGCGGTATACCGGACCGATTTGCATGGGGAAATTCAATTGAAGGTGCAACAGGAGGAGATTGCAGTTCGCCATAAGCTTAGGGCAGCTCAGGAGGAACAGCCAACACCGGAGAAGGAGAAACGATGATTTTCCTGACTTTAAGGGGGGGCTTATAAAGGGATAAAAGCAAGCAGCAGCAAATTATTAATTTCAGAGGAAAATGATGGAACCCTTTGCGAGCTAGAGAGTCTTATTGGCGAGAGGTGATAACAAAGATGCACAGCGAGAAATTGTCCTATACAATGGCGTGTACACCGTCAATGACGCTGCGGGAAATGATGGAGAGTTATGGCTCCGATGTCTGGCACTATGCTTTTTTTCTGACACGCAGCCGCGAGCAGGCGGATGATATCAGTCAGGAGGTCTTCTTGAAAGCCTATCGAAATATAGGCAAATATCGCGGTCACTCGACGCTGAAGACCTGGCTGCTGACCATCACCCGAAATACGGCGTTCAGCTGGAGAAGGAATAACTTCTGGCGAAGGTTCATTCCGCTGGGCGAGCAGCATACTCCAGGCCAGGCGCGTTCTGCGGAAAAGGAAGCAATGGGCAACCAGTATGTCAGCCGGATTTGGGAGATTATTATGGAATTGCCTGATAAGCACAGAGAGGTCCTGGTGCTTGATATCCAGCAGGGGCTGTCGATTGCTGAAATGTCCAGAATGCTTGGTATAGCGGAGGGAACGGTCAAATCCCGCTTGTCCCGGGCCAGAGAGAAAGTAAGAGCGGCGATAAAGGAGGAAGAACTGTGAAAAGTCAGCACTCAGATAAAGAGGGAAATGTCATGTTCGGGGCACAGGACTGGTACGCCAAGGCCGGGCGCATTCCCTTTCAGGACGACGGATTCACACCGGAGCTGATGGCCCGGATACAGCAGGCGGCAGATAATCAATCAGCGGGCAAGCGGATTTTCCGCTCCGGCAAAAGCCTTGGCCTGGCGGGACTGGCTGCAATCCTGCTGCTCGGGGTTTTGGTTTGGCCGTTCAGCGAATCGGGCGCGGGGAGATACATAGATCAGGTATCCTCTCTATTCAGCAGCAGCACAACTGCTGAATTGCCGCCATCAGCTGTAGCTTCAGCTTCTCCATCAGCGGCTTCACAGGGATTTAATCCGCCTATAGGCTCTGCAGAGTTTGAAATTGGCGGCCAGAAGTATTACATGCCCCTGCCAATGGACCGTAACAAAGCACTGGCTTACGCAGCCGAAACCTCGCAGGGAATCATTTGGTCACCGCCACCGCCAATGGTGAACTATACTAAACCGAAGTATACACACAACACGGAGCCGTACACGCTCTATTTGACGCCTAAAGGCCACGCGGAGCTGTCGGCTGCAACAGCTCAAAGAATATACACTTTCCCGCTCTACGCCGGTGGTGCGCAGTCGTATTATGAACTGGCCGGAATCTATGGAGCCGGAGACTATATCCTGATGGTGAACCGCACATACACAGTAGGTGAACCAGGGCTGCAATCCGAGGCCAAGCTGTCTGTAATTAACGTCAAAGAGGCGGCTGACGGGAGGGCTGCAGAGCCTTGGGAACTATTGACTTTGAAAAACGAATTTGCTGAGTCCAAATCTTTTATCGCTGTCAACCCGCAGGAGGAAGAGGTACTGCTATTGTATTATGTTGAAGATGGAAAGGGAGGTTATACCGCCCACAATAAGCTTTATGATATCAAAACAGGCAACGTGCAGATTCTGGAAGGCACCATCAGCACGGATGAACAAGTTACTGATGCCAAAACTAACATATCTTTTATGGATAGCAACATCAATACGCTAAAGGAGAGATTGATATTGACCGCTCATTATGAAGTGCAAGGTGAGAAACGGTCAACGGAAATCACTTTGCCGATAGGAGAACAATGGTTATTTGATTGGGAACAAGAATATGGGATAAATGTAGATCCCTGGAGATAAAAATATACCTTCTTCATCTATCTGCTCAATCGGTTACTAGATAATTTACTAAAAAAAAGCTATACTTTTTGATAATATCAGAAAGTATGGCTTTTTTGCTGCTGCTCTCTGACTGTTCGTGAATACAAGTATTTTTTATAAGAAAGAGTGGAGCGGAAAAGATGAAGAAGCTGACCATAGAGGATGTTGCCCAAAAGGCGGGAGTGTCGAAAAGCACGGTCTCGCAATTTTTGAATAAACGGTTTAAATATATGAGCGAAGCTACCAAAAACCGGATTGCTGCCGTCATTGAAGAGCTGAATTATCAGCCGAACGGGCTGGCCCGCAGCCTGAAGCAGAACCGCACGTTTATGGTCGGTGTCATTGTGGCCAATATAGATTATTCGCTGTCGATTCAATGCATCAGGGCGATTGAGAATGAGCTGCAGCGCCACGGGATACAAGTCATTATCTGTAATGCCGACGAAAATGCCGATAAGGAGAATACTTACGTGGAGACGCTAGTGGCCCGCCAGGTGGACGGCCTCATCATCTTCCCGACAGGAGACAATCCTTCCGCCTATACCCGGCTTATCGAAGCCCATTACCCGCTCGTATTTATGGACCGGCTGGTGGAAGGGGTCACTACGCAAAGCCTGCTGCTGGATAACGAAATGGCAGTGAAGACCGCAGTCAAGGAGCTGGTGCGGCATGGCCATGAGGCGATAGCCCTGCTCTCGCTGCCGCTTGGAGAGCATGCCATTACGCCGCGCAGGGAACGGATGAGCGGCTTCAGGAAGGCGATGGAGGATGCCGGGCTGGCGCTGAACGAACAGTATATGCGCAGCGTCCCAAGGGATGAAATCGCTTCGGCCCTGGATGCGCTGCTCGCTCTGCCGCAGCCGCCGACAGCGCTGCTTGCAGCCAATGACCTTGTGCTTGGGGAAATTCTCAAGTACGCCAACCGCCACTCCATTGCCATTCCCGGCCGGTTGTCCGTCATCGGCATTGACGATGCCGAGTTTGCACGGATTTATAACCCGGATATCACGACCATCCGGCAGCCGGCCTATGAGATGGGGATGCAGGCAGCCAAAATCATGCTGTCTTTAATTGAGAACGAGGATACTTCCGTTCCGATCACCTACCGGTTTCCTCCCGCACTCCAGCAGGGGCAGTCCGTTCAGGCACCGGCTAAATAAAACGGTTTATAAAGCACTGTTAATCACAATCTGATCTGTTCAGCCTCACAATGAAAAGCCCTACACAGTCCCTTTAAAACTGTGTAGGGCTTTTCATACAGTTATTTTACAGTCAGTGAGTATTTGCCTAATTACACGTTAGCGTTCATAAACTTTTCCAGCCCGTCCCGTGTTGGCAGTCCGTCCATATCACCTGGCGACATTACAGCCAAAGCGCCGATGGCATTGCCCCGCTTCACTGCTTCCCCTACCGGCAGCTGCTCCAGCAGCGCGCTGATTACGCCGACAGCGAAGCCGTCACCGGCACCTACGGTATCAACAACCTCTTCTACCTTAAAGCCATCGACATAACCTTCTTCTCCGCCGGAGGTTTTGTAATATGCGCCTTCAGGTCCCAGCTTGATCACGACCAGGGATACGCCCCGATCCAGGTAGTAGCCGGCAATATCCTCCGGTGTGTCCAGTCCGGTCAGAATCTTGCCTTCTCCAAGCCCAGGCAGGAACCAGTCACAACGTGTCGCCAAGTCGTTGATTGTACTAACCATAGTCTCCTTATCCGGCCATAACGTGGGGCGCAGATTAGGGTCAAGAGAGACGGTTTTTCTGTTCTTTTTCATAAATTCCATGGCATGCAGGGAGAACTCATGACAGGTCTTTGAAAGTGCAGAAGAGATGCTGGTGACATGTAAGTGACCGGCGGAAGTGAAATATTCTTCATTGAAGTCGGCCAGACTCAGCTTGGAGGCTGCGGAATTTTTGCGGAAATACTCCACCTTCGGATCACCGGTCAGTACCTTGGATTTGATCAGCATGCCTGTCGGGAATTCCTTGGTGTACGTAATACTCTCCGTATCTATTCCCTCTTTCTCCAGCGCTAAGGCAATGAATTGGCCGAAGTTGTCTTCACCAAGCTTGGTGACATAGCCGGTCTTGTGTTCCAGGCGCGACAACCCGGTCGCTACATTGCTCTCTGCCCCGGCAAGCGCCTTGGAGAATGAAGTGGCCTCATGCAGCGGTCCGGCTTCATTGGCATAAAACATCGCCATCGGTTCCCCGAATGTGACTGCGTTTAATGATTTGCTCATGGATAATTCCTCCTCAGGGTAATGATCTAAGCCCTGTATAATGATTTGTAATTTGAAATTATCATATAAATCGGTTTTGTACAATAAGTTATTACGCTTTCATCGTAGCCTGTATAGAGAATTTAATATTGTATATAACATAAATCCTTTATTTATAAGCATTTTGTGACTGAAGCTAAGAATTAACTCGTTATTCACATAAATATATATTGACTGTAGACAGCATTGTTATTACTATTTTCATATAAGGTTTTGAGCTGATGTTAGTAAATTAGATAAATTAGTTTATCTAAAGAAGTATTTCTTACATCCTATATTCGAATAAAGAAAGGGAGTTAACCGATGAAGAAAATAAAAGTATTGCAAAACATCACATCCGTTGGCGTAGTTGCCGTTATCCGTGCGGACAATGCCGATGATGCTTATCGGATGTCTGCCGCCTGTATTGAAGGCGGACTGAACAACATTGAGGTAACCTTTACTACACCGGATGCCGATGTGGCAATTAAACGGCTGGTAGCTGATTTTGGAGGCCGTGCTGTGATTGGTGCAGGCACGGTGCTCGACCCGCTTACCGCAAGAATCGCTATTCTCGCAGGCTCGGAATTTGTGGTCAGCCCTTCCTTCGAAGAAGAAACGGCGAAGATGTGTAATCTATATGGGATTCCCTACATGCCAGGCTGCTTGACGCTGAATGAAATGAAGGAAGCGCTCAAGCTGGGTGTGGATGTTCTGAAGCTGTTCCCGGGCAGCGCTTTTGGACCGGATTATATCAAAGCGGTCAAAGGTCCGATGCCGCATGTCAACATCATGCCGACAGGCGGCGTGGATCTGAACAATATGGAGAAATGGATTGCAAACGGCTGTATCGCTGTAGGCATTGGCGGCAACCTTACCGCCCCCGCCAAGCATGGCCGCTATGATCAAATCACTGAGCTGGCTGCCCAGTATGTAGCCAAGTTCAAGGAGATCAAGGGCGTATAAACCTTGAATCCCAAATGTTACAAGACAGAAGCCGTTCGACCGGGTACTTGCCGGCCGGACGGCTTTTGCCGTTCTTTTCAAAGCTTCATTGTATAGAACAGGGACAAAAACAATAAACTGTAGAGTAGAAAGCGGCGTTATAATTTAGTTTGCCGGGAGTGAGTTGGATGTCTGCCTATAACAATAAGCTGCTAAGCCCAGCTACTGAGGATGACGCGCAGTATATATGTATTAAATGTAGCAAGCATGGCTGCAAGGTGACGGTGGGCCAGATTTACAGGCTGGAGCGAAACTACAACAACCCGCAGCTTTTTGTGGGCGGTGAAATCTATATTGTGGATGATGAGCAGAAAGACAACTATTCCATTTTAATGCTGTGCCAAACTGTCTTGTATAAATAGGATGAATGATTGCCAAATACATAGATTTAGCTGTCAGCCCCACTCCGTGGGGCTATTTAGTTTCAATTTTGTAACGAACTTCTATAAAAGAGTATTTGAAGATTCAGTGCTTCCCCTGTATGCTTAGTAAGGATTATAGACCGTTCCGGTGAAACTAAGGGCTGAAACCCTAGCGTCCGGAAAGACGTAATAAACAAAGTTTGGTACCCTAAAAATAATGATTACAGGCTTGCAACAAATCCGCAGTCTTGCGCGTCAGTAAGATTGCATAGAGAGGGGGAACCTTCGTGGTGGAGCAGGGACTCATCAGAGCCGCTCAAGCGGGCGATCGCGACGCTCTAATCACCCTATTGCGAGAAATTGAGGGACATGTATATAAAACAGCCTTCTATATTCTGCATAATGAACAGGACGCTCTGGATGCATCACAGGAGGCACTCATCAGAGTGTATACCAAAATTGGTTCATATGAAGAGAAGGCACAGTTCAAAACATGGGTTCAGCGGATCGTTACCAACATTTGCATTGACAAATTCAGAAGAACAAAACCTACAGTTTCAATTGATGAACACGAAATGGTGTTTCAGGACAATAAACATAATGTGGAGCGCGAAGTGATGTCCGCCTATTTGCAGGAGGATATCCGCGAAGCGATTGACCAACTCCCTGAGCATCACCGCACCGTGATTGTACTGCGGTATTTGCAGGATTTTTCTTACAACGAGATAGCAGACTGCTTAGATTTGCCTTTGAATACAGTGAAATCTTACCTGTTCCGGGCAAGGCAGCAGCTGCAGAATAGACTTCAGGAGTACCAGAAAGGTGGTGTATCAGGATGAAATGCGCGGAGGTGATGGAATGGATGCACCGCTATTTGGATCATGATCTCAGTCAGGACGAGATGATTGAAATGTTCCGTCATATTGATGATTGTTCTTCCTGCGCGGAAGTCTTTGACCGGCTTCAGCTGCTCTCCCAGCAACTGGAGCAGCTGCCGGACGTGAAACCCCCATTCAGTCTGGTTGACTCAATCCTGCCTCAGCTTGATCAACTGGACCTAAACGTCCAGGGGAAAAGCGCAGATGCGGTAAGCCCTGAAGAAGAATCAAAGGTCGTGCCTTTTTCCCGCAAAAGCACCCATGGCAAAGCTTCCAAGGGAGCTTCCCTGGCAGCGCGGACAGGCATAGGAGCTGCTGCGGCAGCGGTTATCCTGCTTATTGCTATGTTTAATATGCCGGGCAGCATGCCGACGGCGGATGTGGAGCAATCGCTGCAACAGACAGCTGAGAACAACGCCAGCAAAGAGGCCTTGAGCATAATGTCCTCGGATGCTTCGGGTTCCGCTCAGGATGCTGCACCGGGTGAGAACAAGCAAGAGGTGAAGAACTCCGAGAAGGTAGATCCTACTTCCGCTGACGGGGGCCAGAATACCGGCGGCAGTACCGCACCGGCAGAGACTTCTGCTCCTCCAACCGCAAAAGCAACGGATAAAGCTCCTGCCATGACGAGAAAGTCTGGATCAGATAAGCGGTCTTCAAGTAGGAAAGGCACTACCGGAACAGCAACTCCGGCACCCGGAGCTGCGGATATGGACTCCAAAAGCAGCAATAACGATATGAAGGGGATAGGATTGGACGAAGGCGGGGATCCGGCAGCAGCCGACAGCCAGGAGTCTCTGGATGCCTCTCATGAGCCCGGGGCGGGGGAAGATAGAAATATGGGCTTTTCTGCTCTCAAAGCCCAAGCTTCGTGGACCTCACCCGATGGCCTCTACACAGCTGAACTGGCCGAACAGCAGCTGGTAATTTATAAGCTTCCTTCAAACGGGCCAGAGCAGGAACGGACGGTCCTGACCTCACTTCCACTGGAAGGAGCGTGGGTTTCCGGTAACTGGTCGGCTGACGGACTGCAGTTCTCCTATGTGACCGAGCAGAACGGCGCTGAAGTAGCCAATGTATATACAGTTCCTGAAGCCGGTGTCTCTCCCTCATCGGCAGCATCATCCGCAGCATCACCGGATTCTACGCCGGTAGCTTCACCTGCTGTTACCCCGGACGCGGCAACGTCCAATAAATAATTGCAGAGTGGAACTTTTTGAGAGCTAGTGGAATATGCTATGGTAAGAGGACAGGAATTTCAGGATTTGCGAGTTTCATCGGTATGACCGCCGGAAGGGAAGTTTCTAGAGCTTTTCCTTCCGTCGTTTATATAGATGCGCCGCTGAAACGGAGCAACTTTGGTCAACGCTGCCGAAGTTGCTCCGTTTTTGCATGTCATGCTGCAGAAAAACTTGGACGGCTAGAGAGAAAGACGCCTATGTTTATAGCTGCTTTTTTGTTAAAATATAAAAATGTATTGGATTCATACTAAGCGTTGAGGAATGCAATGGAAAAGGAAGTGGCGGGATGGATGCCAAAACGGCGGCCAAGGACATCAAGCAGGGGAATATTTCACCACTGTATGTTTTGTACGGCAGTGAGAAGTTCCGGATGAATGAATTTGCGGCCTTTCTGGAGGAGCATCTGATTGCCAAAGAGGACCGTGACTTTGCGGTGATCCCCTTCGATCTCTCGGAGACGCCTGTGCAGGCCGTTATAGAAGAAGCGGAGACTGTGCCGTTTATGGTGGAGCGGAAGCTGCTGCTGGTGAGAGATGCTTCCCTGTTCACGGCGGGGAAAGAGAACGCAAAGATTGAGCATCGTGTAGAAATGCTTAGCGATTATATGCAGCAGCCGGCTGATTTCAGTGTAATCGTATTTATGGTCAATAATGACAAGCTGGATGAACGTAAAAAAATCGTCAAAGCGGCCAAAGCCGCAGGCACGGTGCTGGCCTTCAATCCGCTGGGTGCGGAAGAGCTGCTGCGCTGGGTGGAGAAGGGCTTCCGTGAGCGTGGCTGCAGCGCAGCGTCTGGAACAGCGGAGGCGCTGGTAGCCAGTGCCGGGACAGGGCTCCAGGGGTTGTCAGCAGAGATGGACAAGCTGTGCTTGTTCGCAGGTAAGGGCGGAACCGTGGATGCCGCAGCAGTGGAGAGTCTGGTACACCGCGGCACTGAGCAGAATGTGTTCACCCTGGTGGAGGATATAGCGAACTTACGCCTTGACAAGGCGCTTAATACACTTTACGAGCTGCTGAAGCAGCGCGAGGAACCGATCAAGATTGCCGCGCTGATCGCCCGGCAGTTCCGGATCATTCTGCAGGTTAAGGATTTGTCCGCCCTCAGCTACTCACAGGGGCAGATTGCTTCGCAAATTGGACTGCATCCCTATGCCGTCAAGCTGGCTGGTGAGCAGGCCCGTAAATTTGAAAGCCAGCGCCTGCGGAGTATTCTGAGCACCCTGGCCGATTTGGATTACAAGATGAAGACAGGAGCCATAGACAAGGTGCTTGGGCTGGAGATGTTTATGCTGCAGCTGGGCGCTTGAACCGGAACAAGACCATTCATAGAACATACTGCAAAAAAGCCTGCCCCGTTGCGTAATATCACCGGGCAGGCTTTTGCAGTTCCTACTATTATAAAGGGGGAAATGGGCACAAAAAAACCTAACCGTATGCAGCATAGCGGTCAGGTTCTTAGAATGCTCATTATGAATGTCGCCCTTGGCTTAGGCTTCTGCCTTAAGAGCGTTCAATTTCTTCGCCAAGCGGGATTTTTTGCGGGCAGCCGCATTTTTATGAACCAGACCTTTACTTACGGCCTTGTCCAGCTTTTTGGAAGCAGCTTGGAAAGCAGCTTGAGCAGTTTCAACTTCCGTTCCTGTCAGTGCTACATCAGCAGTTTTCACAGCTGTACGAAGCGCCGACTTCTGGGAAGCGTTCAGTGCACGGCGTTTTTCGGTCGTCTTGACACGTTTAACCGCGGATTTGATATTTGGCATTGCATTCACCTCCTGGAAGACATTCGAAATCATCATATGATTCACAACTTAAAATAGTTTAGCATGACCGTTAGCAAAAAGCAACACTAAAAGCTTTTGAATTAGCTTCAAATGTGATACCTATTTTGAATTTGAATTAAACCTTGCTGCCCTGAATAAACCATAGCTATCTCTCGCACACTATCGACAAAAAGCAAAAGCTAATGCTCATTAAATTATAAGGAGGCTGAACTATCAATGGAACTGGATCTTCAGCTGTATTCGGTACGTACGGATTTGGCGGTAGAGGCAAAGGAAATGGCCCAGGGACCGCAAAAAACGCCGATTCCCGGTGTGAATGAAGAGGTGGAAGAAGAGGGCGGAATCAAGGTAACCCGGCTTGGAGTAGCTAATAATGCAGGATCACAGGCTATCGGGCGAGCGATCGGAAATTATGTGACGCTGGAAGTTCCGGCGCTTCGCGGCGGAGATACCGGTCTGCAGCAGAAGGTTTCCACCGTGTTTGCCCGCGAATTTGAACAGTTCCTGAACCGGATCGGAATCAACAAAGACTCCTCCGTGCTAATAGTGGGACTGGGCAACTGGAATGTAACTCCGGATTCGCTCGGTCCGCTGGTGGTGGAGAACGCGCTGGTTACGAGACAGTTCTATGAACTGGTTCCGGATCAGGTCTCTCCCGGCTACCGCAATGTGAGTGCGATTGCCCCGGGTGTGCTCGGACTGACCGGCATTGAATCGAGCGAGGTTGTGCAAGGGATCGTAGACCGCACGAAGCCGGATGTCATTATTGCGATTGATGCACTGGCCTCCCGTTCACTTGAGCGGATCAATACGACGATTCAAATTGCCGATATCGGGATTCATCCGGGTTCGGGAATCGGCAATAAACGGCGTGGACTGACCCGGGATATTCTGGGGATTCCCTGCATTGCTATCGGCGTTCCTACCGTTTGTTACGCGTCCACCATCGTCAATAATGTGCTGGAGATGATGAAGAATCACTTTGCACAGGTTGGAGACGGGGCAGCCCATACGAAAGAAATCATGGGTATGCTGGATGATATCTCCGAGCAGGAGCGGCTTGCGCTGGTCAAGGAAGTGCTTGAGCCGCTGGGACATGATCTGATTGTTACCCCTAAGGAAATCGATGAGTTTATTGAGGAAATTGCCAATATCGTTGCCAGCGGGCTGAATGCTGCATTGCATGAAGCCGTGGATCCAGGCAATGTCGGAGCCTACACGCATTAATTTTCACCTGAATATAGAGCCCGTACAGGCTGCCGAACGGCAAAGCCTGTGCGGGTTTTCTTCTGTTACCGGCTGGCAGATTCCACCGCTGCTGTTTCTACTTATCTCTTTTTCGGTTCTAGTATTCCTCCCTGGCTCATAGATTTGAAATATAAGAGATTACAGAGGGCTGGAGGAGGACATAACAATAATGAACAGAAAATGGTTTCAGCTGTGGAATATCGGCCGGCTGCGGGGAAAGCTGCTGGATGTTCTGTCGCTGGGGAGAACAATGCTGCTGCTGGCCGGAGGTTCACTTGTGTTTTTCATGCTGCTTGGAGCCGGTGGATTAGCCGGACAGAAGCTGAACTCTTCACCCATTCCTTCTATGAAAGGATTGGCTGCTTCGCTTTCCAGCGGATTCTTTATGGAGCTTCTGGGCATGGAGGTTCCGCATTTGCCTAAAGGGGACGAGCCTTCGGCATTTTCGGGCCCAAAGGTCACCTCCTTCGTGTTCCGGCTGCTGACAAGCGTCGATCCCGGTGATCCGAAGAGTCTGCTCTCGCGTGAGGTGCCTGGGCTGGCAGCGGATGATCCTTTCCTGCTCCGTAAAGGCTCAGGCGGCGCTACGGGAGCACCGGCTGATTATCATCCGGGCAGTGATGAGCTGGCCTCGGACGGCGGAACAGGGACTGGCGCAGAGGGTATGGTGGATGAACACGGTCCATCTCCGGCGGAAGGCACAGACAACCCGGACACAGAGGCGTCTCCGCAGCCTGAGGCTACGGCGATGCCTGACTCTTCCGAGACCGGAGAAAACGGGGGCAACAGCAGCCCGGGTGATAACGGGGGGAATGTGCAGGATACATCAATTAAACGCATTCTGGTCTACCACTCCCATCCCCGCGAGGCTTACAATCCTCTGCTGGGGGTGCAAAGCGACAATCCAAGCTCCGGCGTGCCTTCCAAAAATGTAATGCTGGTAGGATCATATATAACAAAGCGGCTGGAAAAGCGGGGAATTGGAACGGTGCATGCACAGGAGGATTACGCGACGAAGGTACCGGATTACAGCTGGAATTTTTCCTATAAATATTCACGGATGACCATTAAATCAGCACTTGCCGGGAATCAGGAAATGACTGAGCTGATCGATATACACCGAGATTCACAGCGCCATGGCAAAACGACTGCAGAAATCGGAGGCAAAAGCTACGCCCAGGTCTATTTCATTCTTGGCCATGCGAATAAGAACTGGAAGAAAAATGAGGCTTTCGCCAACGAGATTCATCAGCTGCTGGAGAAAAGCTATCCGGGTCTCTCACGGGGCATCTGGGGCAAGTCGTCCGGAAACGGAAACAACGGGGAGTATAACCAGAGTCTTTCACCAAACAGCGTGTTGATTGAGGTGGGCGGAATTGACAATACTGCCGAGGAGCTGAAGCGTACAGCAGACGTTCTAGCCGATGCCATCGCAGATGTGTACTGGAGCAGCCATGACGCCGAAAAAGCTGCCGCCCCGGGCAAAAGCGCCGATACGCAGACGCAGGAAAGCGGAGCTGAGGGCGTCCAGGGAGCAAAAAGCACAGGCAGCGTTTCTTAATTCATAAAGTGCTATTTAAGTGGGCTGGTTTTACAGCAAGCATTAGCAAGTATTAAAAGGAGTGACAGCTATGTCGCGGTTCGGGAAAAAACTGACGATAGTCGGAATTTGGGCGGGAATCGGCATATTAATTGGTATGCAGTTTGGAGGCGTTGGCAGCAGCGTCGCTAAGAACTCCGCGGTGCTGCCGGGCTGGAACGGAATATCCGGGACCCCCCAGACCGGACAAGCAGCAGGAGCATCCGCCATGACTGGAACAGGGGCGGGAGCCGTTAAGGGTGGGCAGGCCTACGTTTATGTGCCCGTTGCTATAGATCCGGCAACAGGTGCTTACACGGTGCTTCCGGGGGTCCACACGCAAACCGTGGTACCTAATGGCACCGAGCAGCTCCCGCAGCAGGAAGTGAAGGATTACAGCACGCTGACCCCGGAGCAGATTCTGATTCCGGAGGAGCAAAACAGGGGAGTGGATGTGCTGGCGGATAAGACGGCAGGCCTGCTGCAGCAGGCTTCGCAAAAAAGCATCCGCTGGGTAGTCTCCCTGTTTGACTCTGTCGAAGAGTGACAGGCACCCCGCACGAAGAATGCATCCGGTTTATTCATTGCAGCTGTAAAGGCCAGGAAGAGCCTTTATAACATAGGCCTTATATGAAAAGACATCAACCGGATGTCTTTTCTTTATTTTCCTGCGGGGGACGGGATTGATGGGGGAAGCGCGTACTGTTATAATAAGTGGATTAACATTAGGCTGTCTGTGGGGGTAAGGAATGACTGACGTTCAGAAAAGACAACAACAAATCCGCAATTTCTCGATTATTGCACATATAGACCATGGTAAATCGACACTGGCTGACCGTATTCTTGAGTATACAGGTGCACTCAGCTCGCGCGAAATGCAAGAGCAGGTGCTTGACCAGATGGATCTGGAGCGCGAACGCGGGATTACAATTAAACTGCAGGCTGTGCGTCTCACCTACCGTGCTGACGACGGCCAGGATTACTTGCTCAACCTGATTGACACACCGGGACACGTCGATTTCACCTATGAGGTTTCCCGCAGCCTTGCGGCCTGTGAAGGCGCTTTGCTGGTAGTGGATGCGGCGCAAGGGATTGAAGCGCAAACGCTGGCTAACGTGTATCTGGCATTGGACAACAACCTGGAAATTCTTCCGGTTATCAACAAAATTGATCTGCCAAGCGCCGACCCGGAACGGGTTAAGCAGGAGATTGAGGATGTGATCGGACTGGATGCCAGTGAAGCAGTACTTGCTTCTGCCAAAGCCGGTATCGGCATCAAGGAAATTCTGGAGCAGGTCGTCAAACAGGTTCCTGCACCAACCGGCAACTCTGAAGAACCGCTGAAGGCATTGATCTTTGACTCTCACTATGATCCGTACAAAGGCGTTATCGTCTATGTCCGTGTTATGGACGGAAAGATCCGTACCGGGTCCAAGATCAAGATGATGGCAACCGAGAAGGTATTCGAGGTTATTGAAGTCGGGGCGTTTATGCCGCGCATGGCCATTGTCGATGAGCTTAACATCGGCGATGTCGGCTTTATCGTAGCCGGAATCAAACATGTAGGCGACACCCGTGTCGGGGATACAGTGACGGATGCTAAGAATCCAACCCCGGAACCGCTGCCTGGTTACCGTAAGATCAATCCAATGGTATATTGCGGTCTATATCCGATCGAAACATCGGATTACAACGACCTGCGCGAAGCGCTGGAGAAGCTCCAGCTTAATGATGCGTCGCTCAGCTTTGAGCCGGAAAGCTCAAGCGCGCTCGGTTTCGGCTTCCGCTGCGGCTTCCTCGGACTGCTGCATATGGAGATTATTCAGGAGCGGATTGAGCGCGAATTCAATCTGCCGCTGATTACGACAGCACCGAGCGTTATTTACCGGATTATGCTGACCAACGGTGAAATGCTTCAGATCGATAATCCGTCGCATTATCCGGAGATTGGTACTATTGATTACGTGGAAGAGCCGTACGTTAAGGCCGCGATTATCGTCCCGAATGATTACGTGGGTACCGTAATGGAATTGTGCCAGAATAAACGTGGTGAATTCGTTAACATGGAGTATCTCGATTCCAATCGGGTGACGATTACTTATCAGATTCCGCTGTCGGAAATCGTATATGATTTCTTCGACCAGCTTAAGTCAGGCACGAAGGGCTATGCTTCCTTCGATTATGAAATTTCCGGCTACCGCCAGTCCAACCTTGTGAAGATGGATATTGTCCTGAACGGAGAGCAGGTCGATGCCCTATCGTTCATCGTCCACCGCGACCGCGCGTACAACCGCGGGCGGATCATTTGCGAGAAGCTGCGCGGCATCATCCCGCGGCAAATGTTCGAGGTGCCGATTCAGGCCTCTGTCGGCACGAAGGTTGTTGCCCGGGAGACTGTTAAGGCGATGCGCAAGAACGTTCTTGCCAAATGCTACGGCGGGGACATCTCGCGTAAGCGGAAGCTGCTGGAGAAGCAGAAGGAAGGCAAGAAGCGCATGAAGCAGGTCGGCAGCGTTGAGGTGCCGCAGGAAGCGTTCATGGCCGTGCTGAAGATTGACGAGTAAACCGTCTTAAAGGATGTCAATGGCAAGTGATTGCTCTGCAAGGGAAGCCGTCAGGCTTCCCTTTTGTGATAAGTGAAGTATGGATATCGGGAAGATCAAGGCCTTTCCAATATAAAGGCGTCAAGATTTCTCTATAATCAAGTCAGCTTTGCTGACGACTTTAGTATAGTAAGGAGACAGCTATGAACACAGTAAACAATGGCCGTCCCCCTGAGGCCGTATATATTCATATCCCGTTTTGCACGAACAAGTGCTTTTATTGTGATTTTAATTCCTATGTTCTGAAGGACCAGCCGGTGATGGATTATCTGCATGCCCTGGACCGGGAGATGGAACTGACGGTGAAGAACACCCCTCCGGGTGTTATCAAGACGATCTTTGTCGGCGGCGGAACACCGACGGTGCTGAAGCCGGATGAAATGGCCTATTTTCTGAAGTCAGTACGCAAGCATTTCCCGCAGTGGGATGAGAATATCGAGTTCACGATGGAGGCAAATCCCGGAACTACGGACAAGGATAAGCTAATGGTAATGAAAGAAGGCGGGGTCAACCGGGTCAGCTTTGGTGTCCAGGCTTTCCAGAATGAGCTGCTTAGCGGCATCGGACGGATTCATAATGTGGATGATGTATACCGCAGCCTGGAAAACGCACGCGCGGTCGGACTGGATAATCTCTCTGTTGACCTGATGTTCGGATTGCCGAACCAGACGGTGGATATGCTTAGAGAAAGCATCCGTAAGGCGCTGGAGCTGGACCTGCCCCATTATTCCATCTACAGCCTGAAGGTGGAGGAGAACACGCTGTTCCACACGCTGTTTAACAAGAACAAGCTTCCGCTGCCAAGTGAAGAGGATGAGCTGGAGATGTACCTGCTGCTGATGTCAACGATGGAGGCTGCGGGTTACACACAATATGAGATCAGCAACTTCGCCAAGCCGGGAATGGAAAGCCGCCACAATATTACGTACTGGCGCAATGAAGACTATTACGGCCTGGGCGCGGGGGCGCATGGATATGTGAAACGGCAGCGGCATATGAATATTAAGGGTGTCAATCCGTATATCGAGGCTTCGCGCAGCGGGCTGCCGCGGCTGGATTCCTTCCCGATCTCCGAACAGGAGGCGATGGAGGACTTCATGATGGTCGGTCTGCGCATGCGTGAAGGCGTGTCGGACCGGGCGTTCAAGTCTCAGTTCAGCAAATCGCTGGAGACTGTTTTTGCGGACTCGCTGCATAAAATGCTGTATGCCGGGCTGCTTGAGCAGGATGGGGACGTCTACCGTCTGAGCAAGCAGGGAATCCTGTTCGGGAATGATGTATTTGGTGAATTTGTCGGTGCTTTGACAGAGGTTTAATTTTAAAACACCCCTTGAATTGTAATTCACTCTGTTGTATATTTATTCATATTAACAACGAGGGGTGAGTCAAAGTGCTTGTCAAAACGGAAATGATCCGCCATTCGGTTCCTGCAGGAGACCAGAAGGTGATATGCAGAAATGCTACAGTGGAGGATGTTGAACCGCTGTTTCTAATGATTGAAGAATACGCTCAGAGCGGTATCATGCTGCCCCGTTCCAGGCAAGCGCTGGCCCGCCAGATTGATCAGTTTGTGATCGCTGAAATCGGTGGCACATTTGTCGGCTGCGGATCGCTTTTCAGACTGGGCAATGATCTTGTCGAGGTTCGTTCCCTCGGTCTGCGTGATGAGGGCAAGGGAAAGGGAGTAGGCTCAATGATTCTGGAGAAGCTGACGGAAGAAGCAAGGCGTCAGGGAATTCCGAAGATTATGGCCTTGACCTATGCGGTTGATTTTTTCCTCAGAAACGGCTTCACTGTCGTAGAGAAAGAAATCTTCCCCGAGAAGGTATGGACCGATTGCGTTAACTGCAAGAAGCAGAATGCCTGCGACGAAATCGCCGTGCTTAAGATGCTGAATTAACCGGGCTGCAAGTAGCCTGTAACATAAATATAGAAGCTGATATTAAGTACTCATTCCTGGATTGCACACCTTATGCTGAACTGACTTGACAATGTCAAGGTCAGTTTGGTATTTTTGTATTAGTGGTTAGCACTCATCTGACCAGAGTGCTAACGAATCGGAGCCACAGCCGATAGGAGGGAATTACATGTTAACCGAACGCCAGAGAATGATACTTAACGCTATCGTTGATGATTATATATCTTCCGCTGAGCCAGTGGGCTCGCGCAGCATTTCCAAACGGGGGGATGTAGGCTACAGTCCTGCTACTATCCGCAACGAAATGGCCGACCTGGAGGATTTAGGATATCTCGAGCAGCCCCATACATCGGCAGGAAGAATTCCTTCCCATAAAGGCTACCGCTATTATGTGGATCATTTGGTACCGTGGAATTCCGCCGAGTCGGCAGAAATGGGCACGATCCGCGCTTTCTTCGCAGAGAAGCTGAATGCGACGGAGCAGGTAATCCAACATGCGGCAATGATCCTTTCCAATATGACGAATTATACTTCCATCCTGCTGGGACCGGAGGTTTTTCATACATCATTGCGCCATTTTCAGCTGCTTCCGCTCGATGACAACAACGCCGTGGCGATCATCGTTACAAGCACCGGACAGGTCGAGAACCGAACGGTTCAGATCCCTCCGGAGATTTCCCTCTCCGAAATGGAGAAAGTGGTTAATCTGCTGAACAGCAAGCTGGTGAACGTACCGCTCTACAAGCTGAAGAGCCAGCTCTATTCCGAGCTTGGCGAGGAAATGCAGCGCCACATCTCCCATTATGAAGAATTAATGAAAGTACTGGACACGGCGCTGGAAAGCGATCATGAACAGCGCATTTATCTCAGCGGGGCGACGAATATGCTGACCCAGCCGGAGTTCAAGGACGTTGACAAGGTCAAGAATATTCTGGATTTGCTGGAGGAAACGCCGACCCTGCTCAAAATGCTGGCCCCAGCATCCGGCGGAACCGGTATGCAGGTGCGGATTGGTACCGAGAATAAGCATGAGGCCTTCGCCAATTGCAGTCTGATTACCGCTACTTATTCGCTCGACGGCAAGCCGCTGGGAAGCATTGGCATCCTTGGCCCGACCCGGATGGAATACGCACGAGTAATGGGCATACTGGGGATTCTGTCCCGGGATTTGACAGCAATGCTGGCACACTGGTATAAGTGAACAGAGTGTTAAAGATTAACGTGACTGATTTTAAGGAGGTGAAGACAACTTGAAAGAGGATCAAGTGCAAGATTCAAATGAAATTAAAGATCAGGCTATAAATGAGAACCAGGCAGCCGATGAAGCAGAAGCAGCACAGGAGACCGGTTCGTTTACGGGGGAAGAGACCAGCGGGGAGGCTTCGGGCGGCGGTGAAGCTGCTAAGCGCCTGCAGGAGCTGGCTGAGGAATATCAAGCGCGCACGCTGCGTGTGCAAGCCGATTTTGACAACTTCCGCCGCCGTACGCAGAAGGAGAAGGAAGAGCTGGCGCAATATGCCACTTCCAAGCTGGTCGGTGAACTGCTTCCTGTACTGGATAATTTCGAGCGTGCACTCGCCACGGCTTCGGCAAGTACAGAATCCGAGGCCTTCGGCAAAGGTGTGAACATGATTTTCCGCCAGCTTGAAGGGGTATTGAAGTCCGAAGGACTTACAGCCATGGAAACAGTAGGACAGCCTTTTAACCCTGAATATCATCAGGCCATTATGCAGGTGGAGAGCGACGAGCACGAGGAAGGTATCGTGACGGAGGAGGTCCAAAAGGGCTATCTCCTGAAAGATAAAGTTCTTCGTCCCGCCATGGTCAAAGTCAGCATGTAGTCCTGTCTATATAGCCGGGTATCACCCTGCTGCATGATCATAATAAATAAATAACTATTATAGGAGCTAGGGCTCCATATCATTTTTGAGGAGGCACATTACAGTGAGTAAAGTTATCGGTATTGACCTTGGAACCACCAACTCTTGCGTTGCCGTTATGGAAGGCGGCGAAGCCGTTGTTATTCCGAATCCGGAAGGCGCGCGTACAACCCCTTCGGTTGTAGGCTTCAAGAAAGACGGCGAGCGCATCGTCGGCGAAACAGCGAAACGCCAGGCGATTACGAACCCTGACCGTACAATTGCTTCGATTAAACGCCACATGGGTACGAGCCACAAAGAAAGCATTGACGGCAAAGATTACTCCGCACAAGAGATTTCGGCGATGATTCTTCAGAAGCTGAAATCCGATGCAGAAGCATATCTGGGCCAGACAGTAACCCAAGCGGTTATTACAGTTCCTGCATATTTTAATGACAGTCAGCGTCAGGCTACGAAGGATGCGGGCAAAATCGCCGGTCTGGAAGTGCTGCGTATCGTCAACGAGCCGACAGCAGCGGCGCTTGCTTACGGTCTGGAGAAATCCGAAGACCAAACGATCCTCGTCTATGACCTTGGCGGCGGTACGTTCGACGTATCCATCCTTGAGCTGGGCGATGGCTTCTTCGAAGTAAAAGCAACCAGCGGTGACAACCGTCTCGGCGGTGACGATTTCGACCAATTGGTTATGGATTACCTCGTAGCAGAATTCAAGAAAGAGCAAGGAATTGACCTGAGCAAGGACAAAGCTGCTGTACAACGTCTGAAGGATGCTGCGGAAAAAGCGAAAAAAGAGCTTTCCGGCGTACTGACAACTACAGTATCACTTCCATTCATCACTGTCGTTGACGGAGTGCCTCAGCACTTGGAGATCAACCTGACCCGTGCTAAATTCGATGAGCTGACTGCCAGCCTGGTAGAACGCACACTGGGACCTACCCGTCAAGCGCTGAACGATGCTGGCATGACTCCGGCTGATCTTAACCGTATCGTATTGGTCGGCGGTTCCACACGTATTCCTGCTGTACAGGATGCCATCAAGAAGCTTACCGGCAAAGAGCCGCACAAAGGCGTTAACCCGGATGAAGTAGTAGCCCTCGGCGCTGCTGTTCAAGCTGGCGTATTGACCGGCGACGTGAAAGACGTTGTACTGCTCGACGTAACTCCACTGTCCCTTGGTATTGAAACTGCAGGCGGCGTGTTCACGAAGATGATCGAGCGCAACACTACGATTCCTACAAGTAAATCGCAAGTGTTCTCGACCTTTGCTGATAACCAGCCGAGCGTAGAAATTCACGTCCTGCAAGGCGAACGCCAAATGGCGAACGGCAACAAGACGCTGGGACGCTTTATGCTGAACGAGATTCCACCGGCACCGCGCGGCGTACCGCAAATCGAAGTAACCTTCGATATTGACGCTAACGGTATCGTAAATGTATCCGCAACAGATAAAGGCACGAACAAGAGCCAGAAGATCACGATCACTTCCTCCAGCGGCCTGAGCGACGCGGAAGTTGAACAAATGATGAAGGATGCCGAACTGCACGCTGAGGAAGACCGCAAGCGTAAAGAACTGGTAGAAGCCAAGAACTCCGCTGACCAGCTCGTGTATTCCACAGATAAAGTGATCAAAGACCTCGGCGACAAAGTGGATGCTTCCGAAGTTGAGAAAGCAAACGAAGCCAAGGATAAGCTCAAAGCGGCACTGGAAACTGACAACCTGGAAGAAATCAATGCAGCTACAGAAGCGCTGACAGAGATTGTTCAGCAGTTGTCCGTGAAGTTGTATGAGCAGGCTGCACAGGCTGAACAGGGTGCTGAAGGTGCTCCAGAGGGTGCGAAGAAAGATAATGTTGTTGATGCCGATTACGAGGTTGTTGACGACGAGAAGAATCAAGGGTAACCTTATACGATAAATGTATTTCTGTAAGAAGGGAAGGTCAAAACCGGGGCATCCCGTGTTTTGGCTTTCCTTTTAACATGTTACAGGGATTATGGAAATTGATGTACGGAGGTGAAAGCAGTGGCAGACAAACGCGATTATTATGAGGTTCTGGGCCTCGGTAGAGATGCTTCAGACGAAGAAGTGAAAAAAGCGTACCGCAAGATGGCGCGACAGTATCATCCTGACGTTAACAAAGCCAGTGACGCCGAGGCGAAATTCAAGGAAGTGAAGGAAGCCTATGACGTGCTGAGCGACGGCCAGCAACGGGCGCGTTATGACCAGTATGGTCATATTGATCCTAACCAGGGAATGGGCGGCGGCTTCGGCGGAGGTGGAGATTTCGGCGGACTTGGCGATATCTTTGATATGTTCTTCGGCGGCGGAGGCGGACGGCGTGATCCGAATGCTCCCCAGCGCGGCGGCGATTTGCAATACACGATGACCATTGAATTCAAGGAAGCGGTATTCGGTAAAGAAACCGACATTACCATTCCACGCACAGAGTCCTGTGATACCTGCTTCGGCTCCGGGGCTAAACCCGGTACCAAACCGGAGACCTGTTCCGTATGCCACGGCAGCGGCCAGCAGGAATTCGTGCAGAATACACCGCTTGGACAAATGCGCAACCGCCGTCCCTGCTCCCATTGCAGCGGCACAGGCAAGATCATTAAGGAAAAATGTACTACTTGCGGAGGTCAAGGCAAGGTCAAGAAGCAGCGTAAGATTCATGTGCGCATTCCGGCCGGTGTCGATGACGGCGCACAGCTGCGCATGACCGGAGAAGGCGAAGGCGGCACACGCGGCGGCCCTGCCGGCGATTTGTACATTGTGATCCGCGTGAAGACCCATGATTTCTTCGTGCGTGAGAATGATGACATCATGTGCGAGGTTCCGCTTACGTTCGCTCAGGCAGCGCTTGGCGACGAGATCGAGATTCCTACCTTGACGGAAAAAGTAAAGCTTAAGATTCCTGCCGGAACACAGACCGGCACCTTCTTCCGTCTGAAGGGCAAAGGTGTGCCACGCCTGCGCGGCAACGGAACAGGTGACCAGCATGTCCGTGTCATCGTAGTCACTCCAAGCAAACTAAGTGAAGAGCAGAAGGATCTGCTCCGCCAGTTCGCTTCTTACAATGGAGAGAACACACATGAGCAGGAGCAATCCTTCTTTGACCGTGTGAAACGTGCATTCCGCGGGGACTGATTTATTCACTCATGATAACCTTAATAGCCCCCTGTTTCCGCTGTGCGGAGGTTAGGGGGCTATTTTATTGTAATGAATGGAGTGCTTGAGACTTCACTTGCACAGACAAAAACGGCTGTACCTCCTGAAGTTTCAGGAGGGTGCAGCCGTTTTTTTTTAGTGGATGGTGATCTTAAGAGCGCAGATCCTCAAGCACGCGTTGCAGAATGGATGCTGCTTGCGCGCGGGTCAGGGTACCTTCAGGATTGAAGGTGTTGGCCCCTACTCCTTTCAGGTAGCCCTTGTCTACCGCAAAGGCGATTGCACCCTTGCCGGCGGCTCCAGAGATCTTGCCTGTGTCCTTGAAGGTTAAGGCGGTGCTGGAAGTGCCGTCTGCACCGATGGCCTCTGCAACGATGATTGCAGCCTCCTCACGAGTCAATACCTCACGAGATCCGCTCTCCTTGCTGCGGGACGACCAGGTATCTCCCTTGCCAAGCAAGCGGTCGAAGAGTGTCAACAATTCGGCCCGGCTCAAGGTATCGGATGGCTTGAAACTGCCATCAGTGCCTTTGCCGGCTACGATGCCGTGAGCGGCCAGAATTTCAATATCTTCCTTGGCCCAGTGTGCGCCGATATCTTTGAAGCTTGTATTGTGTACGGCAGCGCTGTAGGTACCATCACCGGTAATAGTAAATTGCAGTACCCCTTCTTTAGGAAGTGTGCCTGCCTGCAGATAAGCCCATTTTCCGTCAGCCTTTTGCTGATAGACCGCTGTCTTGCGGACATCCTTTAGGCCGTCTTTATTGAGGGCAAGCTGTATAATGACAGGTTTTCCGGTAGTCCAGCCATTTTTGAGAATCAGAGTAGCAGAGCTCAGGTCAATGGCTGTGGTGCTTCCCGCCAGGGTACCCGTATCGGCGCCTTCGGCAAGACTAAGGCTCATAGTAAGCCCGCTGCCGGAAATGAAGCCGGGAAGTGTAGGTGCCGGAACGAGCAGTGTAAATCCAGTACCTGCGAGACTTAGCGCTTTGGCTGAAGACTTAAGCTTCTCAGCCTGAGCTGCAGTAAGGGTAAAACTCACTTGACCATATTTCGCAAAATCCACATCGCTGAGATCAAGTGAAACGGCTGTTTCCGATGCGTTTTGCAGGGCGGCAGTCAAAGCTGCCTCGGAAATACTGAGCACAGCCGTTGGCTTGCCGCCCGCAGGATCAGCCTTTTCTACCAGCTGCCCGGACTTAAGCGATGTGCCGGCAGCCGGAGCCGGTGTAGAGGCAGGTGAGCCCGGGTTAGCTGGTGAGCCCGGATTGGTTGGTGTTTCCGGATTGGTTGGTGTCTCTGGATTGGTTGGTGTCTCCGGGTTGGTCGGTGTTTCCGGATCGGTTGGTTTAACCGGATCGTTAACGGTCACCGTCACTGTAGAATAGCTTGACGGAACGTTATCCAGTTTCTTCTCATTCCAGGTAAGCAAATCATTCAGTTCAAAGGAATAGATCCCGGCAGTCTTTGGAGTGAAGGTGAACTGTACCAGTGAGCCGGTACCACTATATGCTCCTCCTTCTAATTGAACTGCATAAGATGTCAACTTCAGTCCGTCGGCAGACGGGGTAGTCGTATCCGTTTGTAATAATGGAACCCCCGGGAACTTTTGCTCCTGGTACGTAGCGAGCTGTACGCTCGGTGTAATTGACGGTGCAGCCAGCTTTTCATCGTAGACGATGTTGACTCCAGCGCCGTTCACACCATAGACCGCATCCGTTGCCGAGAAATACACATCTACCGTAACCGTTTGACCGGTTTCAATGGTCTGTGCTGAGAGTTTAGGAGCAACAAGAACACCGCCATTGGTGTTGTATACCAGATGCTGGCTGTAATCCTCTTCAGCAGCACCATTGCCCAGGGCATCGGTCACATAAACAATGTAATCATTAACGCCTTCACTGACCGGCACATCAATTTCGAAGTAACCGTCAGGCGCGATAACTCCTGGGTAGGCTGATATTTCTCCGTTTTCATCTTCGGCAAGTGCATACACGCTGAAGAGAGAAGACACAGGTCTGGAGGTGGAAATCAGATCGGCCAAAAGGTCGGAGTCAATGGTTGCACTAATATTGGCCACTCTTGCATCATCAGGTGACTCCAGCTCATATTCCCCGACTGCATATCCGGAAGAGAGCGGCTTCTCAGTATCTACTGTGAATGGAATGGCTTGATCGGTAAGCCAAATGTTTCCTTGCAAAACAGGCGTGATATTGTAGTGTCCGTCCGGTAGCACACTTACTTTAGAGGTTGCAGGATCTGTTACCGTTCCGCCCCAATCCAGGAATTCATGCGCTCCCCGGTAGAGGGTCCCTTGGGCGGAATACACATCACCGATTACCGTAGCCGGCGCATCTTGGGCTGTTACGGCAAACCGGATATTCTGCAGATCTTTGTTCACCGAGAAGTAAAAGCCTGTCTTATCGAACAGCCCGTCTCCATTTGGTGAAATTTCGGCATCATCCAGGCTGAGCTGGTTTACTGGATCCAGATTGAATTTGTCGCCTACCAGAACGTTGAGCGGTAGACGCAGAACCTCGGTTCCGGAAGTAAGCTTCAGAATGCCTTCATAGGCTCCGTCCTGTGCTGTTGCGGAAACGCCCAGCACAACGGGAATATAACTGCTGTCTCCGCTTCCGGAGGTAATGACATTAGGTGCTGTGGATACCGAGATGTCACTAGGCTTGTTGGTCAGCCATTCAAGAGAAAGATTATAGCTCTTTCCGCTGTCCTTGAAGTTTTCCACATAGACGGCTTTCGTCACGCTTGCACCTTTCGGCTGCAGGCCGAAGGACAGGGAACCCGCATAGTATGGAATTTCGGCAGAGCCTGGAAGGCCGCTGTAAAAAATCTCTCCTACCTTGGCGATAGAGCCTGCTTCAACTGATTTCACCAGATTGATTAAACCTGCTCCTTGCTGATAGAGGGAATAAGAGCTGCCGCCCCGGGCAAATATAGGATCAGCATTATTCATCAGCAGTGATTTGATCTGGTCCGGTGCAAGATCCGGGTATTTGCCCAATAACAGGGCAACGGCTCCAACCACATGCGGAGTTGCCATACTTGTTCCTTGCTTCAGACCGAAGGCGTTATCATACGTCTCGTCCGTGCTCTCCCAAATAGGTACGGTGGAATTAATACTTACACCGGGAGCAACTACATCCGGCTTCAGCAAATAGTCTGGCAATCCAGGACCGGTAGAGCTGAAATCGGCCAGCTGATTCTTCTCCGCTACGGGAACATAGCTAATTGAATTTCTGCTCGCGTTCAGCTCATCCTTAATCTTTTTGCCGTTCTCCTGATTGATGCCGAAAGTAGGAATATAGTCTCCGGGTGCTCCTAAAGTGGCGTTCAATTCACCGGTGGTATTGTTGGCAATCAATAGTACCTTGGCACCGGCAGCTTTGGCATTCAGCGATTTCGCGCCGAAGTTGATCTGTCCGCGGTCCACTAGTACTGCCTTGCCGGTAACATCGACATTTGCAAAGTCAGCTTCAGTGCCCAGGCCGGCATAAACGATCGTTAAGTCCGAGATGTCTTCAGTCAACTCCGGGGAGTATGTGGAAATCAGGCCAGGGATATCTTTGAGATTACCAATATCAAAGAAAGGAATGGTGACCGGAACAGTGGAGGCGCCGACCGTAAGCGCCAGCTGTGCGCCGCCAGGGGAGCCGAGTGTCGATTCGTCCGGACCGGCATTACCGGCAGCAATTATGACATCTACACCGGATTTCACGGCATTGTCAATCGCAATCGAATCGGCGGAGTAACTTTGGTTCATGCTTGAGCCCAGTGAAAGGTTGATGACATCCGCACCGTCCTGAACGGCGCGTTCGATGCCGGTGATGACATCTGCTGTTGTGCCGCTGCCATATGGACCAAGCACACGATACACATATAAATCCGCTTCAGGCGCTATATCAAGAATGGTGCCCGATACATGTGTGCCATGCGAGGTATCATAAGAGCTGGTGCCCTTGGGCGGTTTGGTGGGATCAGGCTCTGTTTCGTATGGATCGTTATCCTTATCCACCGCATCATAGCCGCCCTTATAATTATCCTTCAGGAGCGGGTGCTTATAATCAATACCGGTATCAACAACGGCAACCTGAATGCCTTTGCCGGTGTAACCCAGCTCATGAAGCTTATCTGCTCCAATCAGTTCTCCGGTATCAGAGTAGCTGCGAGTTGCCGGAAGAGTGGCAGAGTCAGTGCTGTCTGCAAGCGCGTGGACTTCATCATTCGGATAGATAGCCGCCACTCCAGGCAGCTTGAGCAGTTTGTCGACCTGATTTCCCGGCAAAGTCACTGCATATCCGTTAAATATGTCGCTGTATTCATTTTCAATAGCAGCTCCGAGCTGTCTCGCTGCAGTTTTGAATGAGTTGTGTTCGGTAAGAATTTTGCTTCGTTGAGAGGTGGAGGAACGCGCAGCCGAGGTTTTGGCTTCACTTTCGTATACATTGACCGGCTTATGGGTCAGTTCAACAATCACTGTAACAGGAGCTGATCCGGCATTTACTCCCGCATAATTTTGCGGGATCACCTTCCGGGCCTGTTCTAGGGTTGTTTGGGCAGATAGCCCTGAGGATGACTCAAGGGATGAGTTCGCAAAGGCGGAAACAGGAAACAATAGAGAAGCGGCCAAGCTGAAACTTGCTGCGCCAATACCAAATCTTTGAATAGAATGCCTAAATGGTTGTTTCAAAATAGCTTCATCCTCCCAAACATAAATTTAACTGCCGTGTGATTGCTGTCCTCCTTCTAAAAAATGGAATATAAATGAAAATTACATTTATTCTACAGGTTTAATCCGAAATAGAATATAGCACTTTTGAACCATATTATGGTGAAGTTAACAGCGCATTTAAATTCCAGCCGGATAGTAGAATTAATAACAGCAGAAGCATAAAATAGGCTTGCCTGAGACAACCTAACCAAGCATCCAGAGTTATAAATTAAAGGCGAGAGCAGGGATATAATGTCGGAGAGATCTATATTAGCCTACTTCAAGGCTCCTGAGGAAGCCGAGGGCGTCTCCCGCAAGCTTCAGGCGCTGCGCGTCAGCGAGCTGTCCATTGACCGTTTCAGCAGATTTGGCGGAAATGGGTTGCAGGCAGGTGTGAATCCGGTGACCGGCAATCTGGCAAGTATGGATTCCATGACCTCTGTCAGCCCGCATGCAGGTATTTTGTCTGCAGCGCATACAAGCGGCAGCGGCATGAGTCACGGCGGTGACGGCGGACCGACAGGCCGGAATATTTTGCTGACAGTTATCGTGGACGAGAATTCCTATAATCAGGCATTGACCATAATTGAAGAGGCCGGCGGAATGGTCTAAGTCTTGACACATCAATACAAATCAGGAGGATGGACAACCAATGGATAGAGAAAACTCAAAGATCTTCTCTAAAACAGACAAGCAGAAGATGCTCTTCGAAGCTAAATTTGAGGATGTGGAGTTCTCGGCGGCGGAAGCGGATCAGGATGATCTGGAGGCGCTTGAGCGGTCACAGGAAGCCGATAAACGTCAGCTGCACGAAATTTTGAAGAAGGAATAGCTGACAGGGGTGCAGTACCGGCTTATTAAATGAAGCGAAATGAAAGGCCAAACTGTTCCATTCGTATGCCCCACCAGTGTGGGGCATTTTTGCGTGAAACAGCAGCTTTCCGGAATCCCCCGGTTAAACCAAATGGATAAAAGAGAGGCTGAAGATTCAAAAAAGTAAAGACATAACATGTACATACAAGTGGCTTATGTTATAATGACTTGTATTACTCTATATAAGTAGCCTGAGGTGTACCATGACGGATAAACCGATACCGAAATATATGCAGCTAAAGGGTGAACTGCTGTCCTGGATGGAGTCCGGACGGCTGAAGCCGGATGACCAGATTCCATCCGAGAATGAAATTGCCGTACAGTTCGGCATGAGCAGACAGACAGTTCGCCAGGCACTTGGCCAACTGGAGAAGGAAGGATGGCTGTACCGCCTGCAAGGGAAGGGAACCTTTGTTGCCCGGCAGGAAACGCGGCCGCTGCAGACCAGCAGCATGATTGGCATGATGACGACACATATTTCCGATTATATCTTTCCTCATCTTGTACGCGGCGCAGAAGCGCAGCTTCGCGGCAGCGGATACAGCATGATGCTGTCGAGCACCGACAATGACAAGGATAAGGAGCGGGAGAACCTGGAGATGCTATTGGGCCAGCCGTTTAAGGGACTGATTATTGAGCCGACCAAAAGCGCACAGGGTAATCCTAATCTGCCGCTGTTTCTGGCACTTGAAATCCACCGCATTCCGTTCATTATGATCAATGAGCGGTATCCCGAGCTGCATTGTCCCTGCCTGAAGCTGGATGACGAAGCAGGTGGATTTATGGCTGCGGAGCATCTGATTGAGCTGGGCCACCGGGAGATTGCCGGATTTTTCAAGACAGACGATCTCCAGGGAGCCAACCGGTTAAAGGGTTTTACACGGGCGCTGCACAAACACCGCCTTCCTCTGGGAGCGGATACCGTGACCCATTATACGAGCGAACAGAAGCATAGCGTGCCTTATGAAGCGGCCTTAAAAATGCTGCAGGGACGCCAGCGGCCCACAGCCTTCGTCTGCTACAATGACGAGCTGGCAGTGCTGCTGCTGGAGGCCGCGCGCCAGACGGGATTAAGCGTGCCCGACGATCTGTCAATTATCGGCTTCGACGATTCAACGCTGGCGACGGCGACAGAAGTGAAGCTGACCACCCTTAAACATCCGAAAGAGCTTATGGGTATAGAGGCAGCCAATATGCTGATTGACATGATTGAGCGTAAAAGTGCTGAGCCGCCGAAGGACAGGATTTATAAGCCGGAGCTGGTTCTGAGAAGCTCAACGAAACGGCTGGAACAGTTAGACCGCAGTTGAATAACAGTAACGGAAGTCCGCACAGGGTGCGGGCTTTTTTCGCGTTTTAGTTATCTGGAATTTAAGGAATGTATGTGTGCGGGTTGTTGTTGAGAATGGTTATCACTATAATGGTTTAAAATGACCATATCAAAGGAAGTGCCGGAATCAATGGAATGGAATGAACATCTGCTGGTGTGGAACCATGCGTCCGTCAAAGTGATGGATGTTCGCCGGGTGAGAATAGGGGAAGAGGAAGAACTGTATTCTTACCGCCTGCCTGCCAGTGCTTTTATCTATGTCATTGAAGGAGAAGCGAGAATATGTGTTGAAGGAACGTTCCTCGCGGTCAGCAGTTCTTATGTTCTTCATGCAGGCAAGGGTATGCGTCTAGACATCGTGGCAGAAAGAGGGGCAAGGTTTGAATATTATCTGATCCTATACAAAGCCGCGATTCCCGTACCCGGGAGGAAAGATATCCAGGAAATTATGGTGCACAGCAATCCCTTTCAGCGGGAGTATGGCGTGCAGAACACCCGCAAGCTGATGCTGTTCAACACGGCTAGGGAGATGGAGGCCGCATGGCAGTCCAATGACAGTCTGGGGCGCTTGTACGTAAAGTCGCTGCTCTACAGGTTCGTTTATGAGCTGCTGAAGCACCTTCAACTCACGAAGCACACTTTGGCCAAAACGGATCTGGCTGAGCAGGCCAAGCGTTATATTCTTGAACATTATAGACACTCGGTAACACTGAAAAGCACCGCTCTGGCTCTCGGATGCAGTCAGGGACATTTATCGAAGCTGTTTAAAAACAAGGTGGGTGAAAGTCCTATGCGTTTCTTAACACGTGTGAGGGTAGAGAAAGCGTCGCAGCTGCTGCTCAAAACAGAAGCGAATCTGCAGGGGATTGCCGAAAGTGTGGGTTATCCGGATGGTTATACGCTCAGCCGCAGCTTCAAAAAGCATATGGGTATCTCGCCCTCCAAGTATAGATCTGAAGGGCTTCAGACAGCCGTAAATGAAGATATGCCATCCCCGGAGCAAGGATATGCCATTCAAAAGGATGAGTTTTGGTCTTATATTGATAATGATTATCATAATCAACAGGTGGAAGGGGATCATTTTCAGATGAGACAAAAGAAAAAAACAATGGCTGCCACAGCAATGCTGTGTATGACCTTGCTGCTTAGCGCCTGCTCAGGCGGTTCGGCAGCCACGGGTAATGCAACAACTGGAGGGAACGCGCTGGAGGGGGCGGGAAGCGGCGGATCCGCTACTTCTGCACCTGAGGCTGTGGCGGACACCGGAACACGGACAATAAGCACTGTACTTGGTGATGTAGAAGTGCCTGCCAATCCGCAGCGTGTACTGGTCCAATACTTGATGGGTGATGTGATTGCTCTGGGTGTGCAGCCTGTTGGAATTTCTGAGGCGTATGAGGGTGCGGCTTTTAAGGAAGAGGTAAAGGAAAGCACCGATCTGGGGCACTGGGCAGAGTGGGATATGGAAGCCGTCATGAAGCTGGACCCTGATCTGATTATCACGGCTGGTGAGGAGCAGGCCAAGGAGATGTCCAAAATCGCTCCGGCTATCTATGTGCCTTACGGGGAGATTACCCAGGAAGAAAGAGTAAGGCTGATCGGACAAGCACTCAATAAAGAGAAGGAAGCCGAGCAGGTGCTTGCGGATTATGATCAGAATGTAAAAGAATCTGTCCAGAAGCTGCTGGATGCCGGCTTTGTTGATAAAACGATTTCTGTATTTGAAGGCGGTAATGATTCCATGACAGTCATGGGCAAGCTGTTCGGAGCGGGCAGAATTGTCTACGATGTGCTCACACTGAAAGCGCCAAAAGGTGTGCAAACGGGAATTATCGATAAGAACACTTATTCAGAATCGGTATCCCTCGAGGTGCTTCCCGAATATGCAGGGGATTATATCATTCGCAATACCTATGATGGCATGGATGATTTGAGCCAAAATCAGGTATGGAGCTCTCTGCCGGCTATCCAGAACCATCATCTGATCGAGATGGAATTCGGCTTAAGCTATTATACCGACATTTATTCCGCTAAGGCGCAGGTTAACTTTATTGTAAATGCACTGCTGGATTCACCGCAGTCATAACAGCTTAGCCTAAATTACTGATGAAGGACGAAGGGTATGATGAAAGATGTGGATACAGGTACATATGGAAAAAAAAGGGGAGTGCCCTTTTCACTGCTGATGGCCGCAGGATTCCTGGCGCTCGTGCTGGTTGTGGCTGCTTCCATTTCCTTCGGATCTGCTGATATGCAGCTGCATACAGCTTGGGCGGCGATTTTTAAATTTGATCCCGCTAAAACGGAGCACCAGATCATTCACAACCTCCGGTTTCCACGTACGGTTGCGGATGTTATCGTCGGCTGCAGCCTGGCGATGACAGGAGCGATTATGCAGGGTACTACCAGAAATCCGCTGGCCGATTCGGGACTGATGGGCATCAGCTCTGGAGCGGGACTGGCAATGGCGCTTTGCATGGCTTTTTTGCCGGACCGTACTTATGCACAGACTATGCTGTATGCCTGTCTTGGGGCAGGTGCAGCAACCGGGCTGACCTATGGAGTCGCTTCTTTAAGCAAAAGGGGGATGACCCCGCAGCGGCTTGTACTGGCGGGAATGTCGGTATCCATACTGTTTGCCGCGTTCAGCAGCTTTGTCGCCATTAAATACAACATCGGACAGGCCCTCGCATATTGGACTGCCGGAGGCACAGCCAGTGCCACCTGGAAAGAGCTAAGCATTATCTCGCCGCTGTTTGCCGTCGGCGTGCTGGCTGCTATTGCTTTGGCCCCTTCGGTTACGCTGCTAAGTCTGGGAGATGATGTTGCGTCAGGGCTGGGGCTGCCAACCGGGCGGATCCAGGGGATTTCCACACTTATTGTGCTGGTGCTGACCGGATTGTCGGTATTGATCGTCGGCCCCATCAGCTTCGTGGGCCTGATTATCCCGCATGTAGTCCGCTATATGGCGGGTGTAGATTACCGTTACATTATTCCGCTGTCCGGGCTTTATGGAGCGACCTTCATGGTGGGGGCTGATTTGTTCGGCCGGCTCATTAACCGCCCAAATGAAACACCTGTAGGGATTATTTTTGCAATCATCGGCGTTCCCGTTTTCCTCTATCTGTCACGCCGGCAAAAGGGGGAATTAGGATGAAGCAGCGAGCTTATACCGTTTCCCGGGGAATTGGTTTGTGCCTTCTACTAGTAGTACTGGTCATTCTGATTGTGGTGATAGGAATGAATTCGGGCCAAATGAACCTGTCTCCCATGGAGGTGCTGCGTGTACTGCTGCTGAAAGGAACAGACAAGCAGAACCTGATTGTCTTCGAATTCAGGCTGCCGCGGATCGTGCTTTGTATACTGGTTGGCATCGGAATGGGCGTTGCTGGGTCTATCATGCAAAGTTTGCTGAGGAACGACATGGCTAGTCCGGGAACGCTGGGTATCAGCTCCGGGTCCGGGTTGTTTGTGCTCATCTATATCGCGATTTTCTCCGTTAAAGGTGTTTCCTCGGCGATTGCGCTGCCGGTGCTGGCTTTTATCGGAGGCATGACTGCAGCAGTACTGATCTTCTTGCTGTCCTTCCGCCGGGGCAGGGAGATATCACCTACTGGATTAATCCTTACGGGGGTAGCCATGTCAAGCGGCTATGGAGCGCTGTCGCTGATGATTACACTCCGGCTGGATCATACGCAGTTCGAATTTGCCCAGCGCTGGATGGCGGGCAGCCTCTGGGGTGATGACTGGAAATATATTTCGGTGTTGGCCCCATGGACATTGCTGCTGGTGGGCTATACGGTTTACAAGTCGCGGGTTCTGAATACACTCAATCTTGGCAATGAGACAGCGACGGGCTTAGGGCTTGCGGTAAAACCGGAATTTTTGGGACTTACTCTGGCTTCAGTGGCGCTCTCCTCCGGAAGTGTGGCCCTGGGCGGCAATTTTTTCTTTGTCGGTCTGATTAGCCCCCATCTGGCGCGCAAGCTGGTTGGCCCGAACCACAAGCTTCTTCTCCCGGCCTCGGCGCTGACCGGGATGCTGGTGGTGCTCATTGCGGATACCATTACCCGGACGGTCAGTTTCGGAACGGATATACCGACGGGGATCATCATCACTATGCTGAGTACACCTTATTTTTTGTATTTGCTGTCCAGGTCAGAATAAACAATGGGGAAGAAAACCGTTGCTTGGATCCGTTCATTGCGGCTAAACAGGCTCTTATCATCCGATACTAGGATGATGAAGCCTGTTTTTTTATTTGTATGTACCTATTTACCGTTTTATTAAAAAACTATAGATTAATTGTACGTACAAGTGTATAATGAGGTGGCAAAGCAAAAGAACGATCATACCTAAGACCATAGGGAGGATTACGAATGTTGGAGCAATTGAAACAAGAGGTACTGGAAGCCAATCTTGACCTGCCCCGTTACAACTTGGTAACGTTTACATGGGGGAATGTCAGCGGCATTGACCGGGACAAGGGACTGGTGGTTATTAAGCCGAGCGGTGTGGAGTATGATAAGCTGCGCCGGGACGACATGGTTGTGCTTGATCTGGAAGGCAATATTGTTGAAGGCAGCTACCGCCCTTCTTCTGATACAGCTACTCATTTGGTGCTATACAAGGCATTTCCGAACATCGGCGGCATTGTCCATACCCATTCGCCATGGGCAACAGGCTGGGCACAGGCCGGCAGAGGCATTCCGGCTCTCGGAACCACCCATGCCGACTATTACTACGGTGAAGTTCCCTGCACCCGCCCGATGACAGACGAGGAAATCAAAGGTGCGTATGAGCTGGAGACCGGCAATGTGATCGTGGAGACATTCAAGGATCTGAATCCGGACATGATTCCGGGTGTGCTTGTACATTGCCATGCTCCCTTCAACTGGGGGAAGGATCCGCATAATGCGGTTCATAACGCCGTTGTGCTTGAGGAAGTTGCGAAGATGGCAACACAGACCTTCCAGCTGAACCCGAATGTGCAGCCGATGAGCCAGACGCTGCTCGACCGTCACTTCCTGCGCAAGCATGGAGCAAATGCCTATTACGGCCAAAGCTAATTACTATATATAAAGGAGAATTCGTACATGAGTAAAAAATATGCAATCGGCGTCGACTACGGAACCCAATCCGGACGCGCTGTGCTGGTAGATCTGGCCGACGGAACGGAAGTCGCGGATCATGTAACGCCTTATCCGCATCACGTGATTGACGAGATTCTGCCGGGAACCGGCAAAAAACTGGAATATGACTGGGCGCTGCAGCATCCGGCAGACTACATTGAAGTATTGAAGCGTTCGGTGCCAGAGGTAATCCGTGAGTCCGGCATTGATCCTGCGGATGTCGTGGGTCTAGGCATAGATTTTACCGCTTGTACGATGCTTCCAGTTAATGAACAAGGACAGCCGCTCTGCCTGCTTCCTGAATATCAGGAGAACCCGCATAGCTGGACGAAGCTGTGGAAGCATCATGCCGCACAGCATGAAGCGAATGAAATCAACCGCATCGCCGCTGAACGCGGTGAGAAATGGCTGCCGCGCTACGGCGGCAAAATCTCCTCCGAATGGATGATGGCCAAGGTTTGGCAAATCCTGGACGAAGCACCTGAAATCTATGATGCGGCTGATCAGTTCCTGGAAGCTACCGACTGGGTAATCTCGCAAATGACCGGCAACATTGTACGCAACAGCTGCACCGCCGGTTATAAGGCCATCTGGCATAAAGCGGACGGATATCCGGATAAGGAGTTCTTCAAAGCGCTTGATCCGCGCCTCGAGAACCTGACCGAGACGAAGCTGCGCGGGGATATCGCTCCCCTGGGCACGAAAGCCGGGGAACTGACTGCTCAAATGGCTCAGCAAATCGGCCTTGTGGCAGGTACGGCCGTGGCCGTCGGCAACGTCGATGCGCATGCCGCTGTACCCGCTGTAGGTGTAGTTACCCCGGGCAAACTGGTAATGTCCATGGGTACCTCAATCTGCCATATGGTGCTGGGTGATACCGAACGAGAAGTTGAAGGCATGTGCGGTGTGGTGGAAGACGGAATCATTCCGGGATATTACGGGTATGAGGCTGGACAATCCGCTGTTGGCGATATTTTTGAATGGTATGTGGAAGAAGCGGTCCCTGCCTATGCGAAAGAAGCTGCGGCGGAAGAAGGCGTAAACATCCATACTTGGCTGGAAGCACGGGCTGCGGCCTACAAGCCGGGCCAAACCGGACTTCTCGCACTGGACTGGTGGAACGGCAACCGCTCCGTGCTCGTGGATACGAACCTGACCGGACTGCTGCTCGGCTGCACGCTGCTGACCAAACCGGAAGAAATTTACCGCACGCTGCTTGAAGCTACAGCTTTCGGCACACGCAAGATTGTGGATGCATTCCACGGGAATGGTGTAGCCGTTGATGTACTTTATGCCTGTGGCGGACTTCCGCAAAAGAACCGCCTGCTGATGCAGATCTACGCTGACGTTACCAACCGTGAAATTAAAGTGGCAGCAAGCAAGCAGACGCCTGCGCTCGGCGCGGCAATGTTCGGAGCAGTTGCAGCCGGAGCTCAAAAAGGCGGCTACGATTCGATCGTAGAAGCGGCAGAAAAAATGGCCCGTATCCGCGAAGAATCCTATGCTCCAATTCCGGAAAACGTAGCAGTCTACGAAAAGCTGTATCAGGAATATTCCAGACTGCATGACTATTTCGGCCGCGGCGAGAACAATGTCATGAAGCACCTTAAGGCGATTAAAGAGGATGTTACGGAATAGTACTTTGATACATTCGAAGTCAGTGTAGTACGAAATCATTCAGTAAAATTACGTTCACAACACTTTTAGGAGGTAATTACATGTTATCCATTAAACCTTATCAATTCTGGTTCGTAACCGGAAGTCAGCATTTATATGGGCCTGAAACGATCGAGGAAGTAGCGGAGCACTCCCGCCAAATTACCGCAGGCCTTAACTCGGACGACGCGGTTCCCTTTGAAATAGTATTCAAACCGGTTCTGACTACAGCGGACGAAATCCGCAAGCTGGCAATTGCTGCGAACAGTGATGAGAACTGCGGAGGGATCATCACCTGGATGCACACCTTCTCCCCGGCCAAAATGTGGATCGCCGGTTTGTCGCAGCTCCGCAAGCCGTTGCTGCACCTGGCAACCCAATTTAACCGCGATATTCCATGGGATTCCATCGACATGGATTTCATGAACACGAACCAGTCGGCACACGGCGACCGCGAATACGGCTTCATTGGCGCGCGTATGGGCATTGCCCGTAAAGTGGTTGTCGGCTACTGGGAAGACAGTGAAGTTAGAGGCCGCATCGGCGGCTGGATGAACACCGCTGCTGCCTTCAATGAGAGCCAAACGCTGAAGGTTGCCAGATTCGGCGACAACATGCGCTCGGTGGCTGTAACCGAAGGTGATAAGGTAGAAGCACAAATCAAGCTGGGCTGGACCGTTGACGGCTATGGTGTAGGCGACCTCGTGGAACGTGTGGATGCCGTTACCGAAGTGCAGATCGACGATTTGATGGCAGAATACGCGAAGGCGTATGACTTTGCCCAAGGCGGAGATCAGGATGGACCTGTGCGTGAATCCATTCGTTACCAGGCCCGTATTGAGCTGGGGATGAAAGCTTTCCTGGAAGAAGGCGGATATACAGCTTTCATTACTACTTTTGAAGATCTGCACGGACTGAAGCAGCTTCCGGGTCTTGCTGTACAGCGCCTGATGGAGCAGGGCTACGGCTTTGCCGGAGAAGGCGACTGGAAGACAGCGGCGCTTGTCCGCCTGATGAAGATTATCGCCGGCAACAAAGGCACCTCCTTCATGGAAGATTACACGTATCACCTTGATCCGGCCAATGAGCTGGTGCTTGGATCGCACATGCTGGAGGTCTGCCCGACCATTGCTGTCGACAAGCCGAAGCTTGAAGTGCATCCGCTCGGTATCGGCGGCAAAGAAGACCCTGCCCGTATGGTATTCAACGGACGTTCTGGTGCAGCACTGAATGCTTCGATCATCGACATGGGTAACCGTTTCCGCCTGCTTGTGAACGAAGTGGATGGCGTTGAGCCTACCGAAGCTATGCCGAACCTGCCGGTTGCCCGCGTATTGTGGAAAGTGCAGCCAAGCCTGAAGGCAGGCGTGGAAGCCTGGATTCTGGCCGGCGGCGCACATCATACCGGATTCTCGTATGTGGTGACTACAGAGCAGTTGATTGATTTCGCCGAAATGGTCGGCATCGAATGTGTAGTCATCGACAAAGATACCAATACACGATCCTTCCGCAATGAACTGCGCCTGAACGATATCGCCTGGAAGCTGCTCTAGTTCTCTCTATATTCGTGTGATGACAAGAAACGGGTACCGCGCTCGCTCAGAGTGCGGTACGTCCGTTTCTTCCTGTATATTGGACTTCTGATAAAATGTATAAGGAAGCCTTTGCTAACATAACTTTTAGGAGGAATTCGATATGAGCAGCATACTGGATAATATAAAGGCAGCCGCGGCTGAAATAGAAGGAGGGGCAGCTTTTGCTCTTCCGCAGGTCATTCATGTAGAACCGGGTGCCCTGCAGCAGGTCATTCCTTATGTGGCCGCACAGGGCTGGGAAAGGCCGGTGCTTGTGGCAGATAAACATACACTGGAAGTAGCGGGAGCAAGTCTGGAACTGGCATGCAGGGAAGCCGGGATTTCGGTCCACACCACCTTGGTGCTGCCCAATGCGCAGGGCGATGTTATTGCAGATGAAGCCTCTGTAGTGCAGGTGCTGTTGGATATTCAAAAAGTTAAAGCAGATTCCGTCATCGTGGCAGGTTCGGGCACACTGCATGATGTGGCGCGTTATGCGGCTTATACAGCTGCCATTCCCTTTGTGTCGGTCCCAACGGCTCCTTCGGTAGACGGCTTCACCTCGAACGGCTCGCCGCTGATTATCCGCGGCAATAAGATAACGATCCCTGCGGCCGGTCCAGCCGCTATCTTCGCTGATACAGAGCTGCTGCGCAAGGCGCCGGCTCCCATGGTGGCGGCAGGCTTTGGCGATATGCTGGGCAAATACACCTCGTTGTTCGACTGGAAATTCGGCCGCCTGACGGCTGACGAGCCGTATGCTCCGGCAGTTGCCGCCATTACCGAAAAGGCGCTGTTGGCCTGTGTAAATCATGCAGAGGAGATAGGAAATCATACCGAACTGGGAATCCGTGTACTGACCGAAGCGCTGATTGAATCCGGTCTGGCGATCCTGCTGTTTGGGCAATCCCATTCGGCATCCGGTGCAGAACATCATCTGTCCCATTATTGGGAGATGGAGTACATCCGCACCGGACGCAGACAACTGCTGCATGGCGCCAAGGTCGGTGTGGCCTGTGCGGAAATTTCCGCGCTGTACCATGAGCTGGCGGATACGCAGGGTTTGGCGGACAAGGAGCAGTGGGCGAAGGTGCTTAAGGAAATTAGCGGACTTCCTTCACCGGAAATGTTGCGAGGTCTGCTGCGTACTGTACATGGACCCTCCACCTTGGAAGAGCTTGGTGTGGATGCTGATCTGCTGCGCCGCAGTCTGCAGGAAGCGCATTTCATCCGGATGAACCGTCATACCCTGTTGCGGGCGCGCAATGAAGGCAAGATTGCGGGAGCTGCTGCGGAATAGACAGGTGCTGCTGAAGAATCCGGAGCAGGACCTAAGCTTCTGAAGATTTAAGTAAAACTTTAGGAGGACTTAATACTGTTTTAAGCTTGGGACTGTATATTAGACACATACCCCCCTTATTACATACCTTGACCCCGCCAGCTGCTGGCGGGGCCCTTTTTTTTGTATATGCACAATAAATGGAGGCGGGAACGGATTCCGGGAGTTGAAACTTTCATTTCTTAGGATTCCATTCATAGGATTGCACCTTTCTACACGGCGTCTAACAAGGAGCTTGAGAAGGTTCAGTCATAGTGTTAATTTTTTTCATAAAAACCACTCTCTGATCTGTCGATTTAGATCTATTTATGTCGATAATAATAGTGAAATAGTGCAAATTTAAAATATTTACTATCGGGAGAAGATCAGGGGAGTTCTTAGAAAAGACAGAGAGGGGGTACTTAAGTGGAGCATATCTATGGTACTCATGATAGGGTACTTGTATTATTTTCATATGTAATTGCGGTAGCAGCTTCATATACGGTCTTAAGTCTGGCAGGGGCAGTAGGCAGATCCAAAGGGAAGAAACGTTGGCTATGGCTGGTGTGCGGTGCAGTAATTATGGGCATGGGGATCTGGTCAACGCATTTTATCGGAATGCTGGCCATATCATTGCCGTTTCCGGTTGCTTATAATCTGAACACTGTATTGTTGTCAGTAGGGGTTTCTGTCGTTGCCTCTTTTATCGCCCTTGTTGCGATTAGACGCTGCAAGACGGGTATTCTTCAATTTCTTGGAGCTGGCGTATTTTCTGCGATTGGAATTTCAGCGATTCATTATATCGGCATGTCGGCGATGCAAATTAATGTGACCTATACTCCCGGATATGTAATCCTGTCCATCGTGATAGCTTTTGTTGCATCCTATGCAGCGTTCGGGTTATTTTCCTGTATTATCGGTCATGGCGAAGAAGACAAATATTGGAGGAAGCTGGGCAGCGGCCTGATCATGGGAACTGCAATTGTAGGCATGCATTACACCGGTATGCTGGCAGTACACTTTGAACCATGGCATCATGCTGCACGGATTACCGGCGTTGTCCTGGATCAGAAATGGCTTGCCTATGTCATTGCAGGCGGGACTTTGTTCACGCTGTGGTTATCTGGTGCCGGAATGTTCATTTCCCGCCGGTTCTTGAACAAGGACACAGAGATACTGGTTAATGAGAAATGGTACAGGTCGCTCTATGAAAATAACCAGGACGGCATTATCTCGATTGACCTAGACATGCGCATTATCGGATTTAATCCTGCAGCATCAAGAATCACGGGAATCAGCTCAAAGGTCTTCAAGGATCAGAACATGATGTTCATTCTCTCGATTGTAGCTGTGGAGGAGCAGGAGCGGATGCAGAAGCTGTTCTCAAGATCTTTTGCCGGAGAGGAACTGAGCTATGAAACAGCGATCATCCATCAGGACGGGCACCGGGTCGAGATCAGTGTGGTTAACGCTCCGGTTATGGTCGACGGACAGGTGGTCGGAACCTATGTAATTGCCAGAGATGTGACGGAAGAAAAGCGGGCTAAGGAGAAAAATCATTATCTTGCTTTCCACGATGAGCTGACCGGTCTGCCGAACAGAAGAATGTTCAATGAGCTGCTGTCGCAAACCATTGAAGCGCATAGTGAAACGATGGAGCCGTTTGCTGTTATGGTTATGGATCTTGACCGGTTTAAAATCATCAACGACTCACTGGGGCATATGTACGGTGATCTGTTCCTCCAGGAAATGAGCAGCCGTATCCGGCATAGTGTGGTGAACGAGAATGTGACGCTGGCCCGGATTGGGGGAGATGAGTTTGCGATGTTGTGCCGGTTCTCCCGGAAGAACATGAATGTAACAGCCATTGCGGAGCAGATGGTGGCAGCGATTGAGCAGCCGTATCGTCTGAAGGAGCAGGATTTTTACGTTACGGTAAGCATCGGAATCGCCTTCTTTCCCTGCCATGGTCAAAATGAGGTACAGCTTCTCAAGAATGCGGACACTGCCATGTACGAGGTTAAGAAAAACGGTAAAAATGATTACCAGTTTTTCTCAGACGATTTGGATGAGCAGCTGCTCCAGCGGATTGAAATGGAAGGCGATTTGCGGAAAGCGCTGGAGCGCGGCGAGTTTATTCTGTACTACCAGCCGCAAATCCGGACGGATAACAATGAAATTATCGGAGTAGAGGCGCTGATCAGGTGGCAGCATCCGGACAAAGGGCTCCTGCCGCCTGGCCTGTTCATTTCGCATGCGGAGGAGACGGGCCAGATTGTTGAGCTCGGAAACTGGGTGCTGCGCGAAGCCTGCCGCCAGATGCGGCTATGGCAGGATGCAGGCGGTCCGCTAATTCCTGTGGCGGTGAATTTATCGTCCCGGCAGTTCCACCAGTACAATTTGCATGGGGAGATCATGGGGATTCTGGAGGAGAGCGGGCTTGCTCCGCAGTATCTTGAACTGGAGATTACGGAAAGTATGATGATGAATGCTTCTGCATCTGCCGGAATTCTGAACAATCTGACCCGGAACGGAATTCGTATCAGCCTTGACGACTTTGGAACAGGCTACAGCTCCTTCAGTTATTTGAAATTATATCCCATTCATAAAGTGAAGATTGACCGTTCCTTCATCAAGGATATTGTCGCAAGCAGCGATGACCGGGCCATAGTGTCCACTATCATTACTATGGCAAGGCATCTGAATATGCAGGTCATTGCCGAAGGTATAGAAACCAAAGAGCAGCTGGATATTGTAGTGGAGAGCGGCTGCAGAAAGGTGCAGGGCTATTATTACAGCCGCCCGCTGCCGCCGGAGGAGCTGGAGGCGAAATTTCTGCTGGGGACGCAAAGCCTGTAAATATAGTTTTAAGCAAGCATGGACCTTCCGGGATTCATGCTTTTTTATTGTGATCAATTTCTCCAATAAAAGGATGCGCCAGCAGCTTTTATTGTTTATGCTCAGAAAATGAACCTTTTGATGAGCCGGATTGTTAAATAGACAGATCACACAAGAAAGGAGGGAGACATGTGCAGAGCAATCGGGAGTTATTTGAAACCTACAATAAGGATGTGTACCGTACCTGCTATTACATGGTGCATGATGCCGCCGATGCCGAGGACCTGTGCCAGGAGGTGTTCATCACCGTATTCCGCAGCAAATGGGAGGATGTTAAATATCCCCGGGCATGGATTATGAAAATTGCGGTCAATAACTGCCTGAATCATCTGAAGCGTTCGCGCAGCCTGCAGAAGAAGGTGACCGAAAATCTGGATTTATGGAAAAACCAGACAGAAACAACGGTGGAACGGACGATTGAGCAGAAAGAAACGGCGCGGGAATGGGGCGGCTATATGTCAGGGCTGCCTGCGAAGATCAGAGCTGTGCTGACACTGAGATATATGCATGATTTCAGCCTGGCTGAGGTTTCGGAAGCACTGTCCATTCCGGTCGGTACGGCCAAATCAAGACTGCATAAAGGCTTGAAGCTGATGAAGGACATTCTGCAGGAAGCTGGCTTTGAAGACGAAGAGCGGAGGAAAGAATATTATGAACAAACTGGAAAATACATTGAAGCATCAACTAAATGATGAACAAGCTGTACCTTATCCTGATTTTGGTGATATGTGGAGCAGGCTGGAGCAGGCTGGAGATACCTCTCCGGTAAGGATGAGCACAGCGGACCTCCGGGGCGGGCAACGCGGTAGAAACTGGCGCAGAATTACAATTGCCGCCTCGCTCAGTGCGCTGCTGGCGGCCGCTCCAGTATATGCCGCAATACAGTATGACTGGGGTAATCTGCTCCGTTACAGGGACGGTGTTCAGGCTGCGCTGGACCAGAATCTCGGGCAGTCGTTGGAGCAATCTATAACCAGAGACGGAGTAACGCTGACACTGCACACAGCTCTCGTAGATGATAACCGGACAGTGATCCTGTACAGCATGGATGTCGGTAAAGGGGCGGATACAGAGATTTGGGGTGTCAAAGGGATGTCTCTTAAGGATGAGCAGGGTAACAGCAGTGGGGGAGAGTACAGCTATCAGCAGTGGGATGAAGAGAAACAGCTGTACAACGGGTACTTTGAAAGTGACTGGACACCCGGGAAGGATGAAGCCGAGGTTACCCTGACTGCATCGGCTGTGCGGGCTTTAAGCCAGGCGGAGCAGGAGCTGCCGCTGAACAGCAGTTCTACGGAGCGGCAGAACTTTCCGCTAGGCATAGAGGGAATGAAGAGCGTTGAGGTCAAGTCTTTTGAGCAGAATGAGGATAAGCTGCTGCTGTCGTCAGCAGTAGACTACGATAATCCGGAGGCCAAGGAATGGACCTTTCCGATGATTGTGGCTTACAAAGGAGACACCCGGGTAGAGCCAATTCCTGGGGGAGCGCTGGGTACACCGGGGGAAAACGGAGAATATACGATGAAACAGTATTTTAAGCCTTCCGAAATTTCCGGCGGAGACACTATCTTTAAACTTCAATATACTAAGGTGGAACAAACTATCGCCGGACCGTGGTCCTTTGATCTGAAGCTAAGCAAAAAGCTGATGGAGAGCGGGACGATCAAGACGGCGCTGAATGCACCGCTGGAAGCGGGAGATACCATGCACACCTTTGAACAGATGGTTGTTACACCTACGCAGATTCGTGTAACTCTAAGGGCGAAGGAGAAGTATGAGCAGCTGCCTTATTATAAATATAATCTTGAAGTAGGCGGCACTACATTAGAGGGGAACCTGTTCCGGTCTCCGAATGATGATCCTTTCCTGACCACACTTAGATTTGAGCGCCCATCCGGTCTTGTTATAGACGAGCAAACTGATATTACCTTTGTGGGGAAATATAAAGTTACCACTCATGAGGATGATAAGACCCCGCTGCTTCTGAAAAATATTTCTGCAGAAAAACAAACAGTGATTCGGGACACTGGTGGTTACGAGGTGAAGTGGACCTACTATATGCAGGGAAATGACCTTTATGTGGAGACGGAAAGTGATGACCCACATTTCGGCGGAGTCAACCAGACTCATATCGGCTTGGGTAACGAGCGTATTCTGGGCAAACCGGAAACTATCAATTTTGCGGGAGACGGAAATAATAAAGCTATTGATATATATAAGGATTACAAAGGAACAGAAGCTTCTATTTATACGTTCTATTACATGACTGATGAACCGGATAAGGAGACGCGGGTACTGCTGCGGCCTTAATCCTCCGGTCACGAAAGGCTCCCCGGCCTAACGGCGGGGGGCTTTTTGTGCTGATACAATAAAAATAAGATATTATATTCTATAAGATGCTTGTCAAAGGAGAGGATGAAGCTTGGAGATAACCCGCTGTGACTGGGTGAATGAAGATCCACTATATATTGCTTATCATGATGAAGAATGGGGCAAGCCGCTGTATGATGACCGGCAGCTGTTCGAGCTGTTGATGCTGGAGGGGATGCAGGCCGGGCTAAGCTGGTACACCGTCTTGAAGAAGCGGGAGCATTTCCGCAAAGTATTCGACGGATTTGATCCGGTGAAAATCGCGGAATATGATGAAGCCAAAATAACTGCACTGCTGGGCGATCCGGGCATTATCCGCAACCGCCTCAAGGTTAACGCGATCATCCGGAATGCGGCCGTGTATTTGCAGATCGTCCAGGAGGAGGGCGGCTTTGCAGACTATCTCTGGAGCTTTACCGGGGGTGTGCCGGTGATCAATAACTGGAAGAGCAGAGCGGAAGTACCGATTACAACCTCCCAGTCAGACCAAATGAGCAAAGCGCTGCGTAAAAAAGGGATAAAGTTTGTCGGCTCAACCATTTGCTACGCGTTTATGCAAGCTTCAGGAATGGTGGACGACCATACACAGGAATGCTTTTGCTGCAGCAATAGTCGGCTTTCCGGAGGCTGATCCGCAGTTTGGCGCTACCCGGGGAAGAAATGGTATACTGTTAAGCAGCACTCACAAAACTAATAGTGTATGCTTCCGAAGCCGGTTTTGCTCGAAGAATAACCACGTAAGCTGCGCTCACAAAACTTTTAGGAGGATCCACAAAGATGTTATGGCATGAACTGACAGTACATACAACAGAAGAGGCGCAGGAGATGATTTCCAATCTGCTGTATGAGGCCGGGGCAGGCGGTGTTTCTATCGAGGAATCCGGAACCCTGAATAAGGTACGGGATACACGTTATGGTGAATTATACGACGAGCCGCTGAATGATATCCCTGAAGGGGAAGCGGTGATTAAAGGATATTATGCCGAAACCGTCCCGATGGATGCCATTATCGAAGAGCTGGCTCCACGGATCGAAGAGCTGAGAGAGTTCGGGATCGATCCCGGTAAAGCACTGATTTCGTGGAAAACTGTGGATGAAAATGATTGGGCGCATGCCTGGAAGCAGTATTTCAAGCCGCTTCGCGTATCAGACCGGCTGACGATTAAGCCCACCTGGGAGGAATATACCCCTGCCGGCCCGGAAGAAAAAATTATTGAGCTTGATCCCGGCATGGCATTTGGAACCGGAACGCATCCGACGACAGCACTGTGCCTGCGGGCACTGGAGAAACATATCAGCGGCGATGAGGAAGTGATTGACGTTGGAACGGGCTCCGGCATTCTTGCTGTAGGCGCGGTGCTGCTGGGTGCCAAGTCTGTGCTGGCGCTGGATCTGGATCCGGTGGCTGTAGAAAGTGCCCGTGAGAATGTGGCGCTGAACCGGCTGCAGGATTCCATTACGGTAAAAGAAAGCGACCTGCTGTCACTGCTCGGCGGTGAAGGTGCAGCAGATACGGCGGCGGGAGAGATGTGGCCATCGGCAAGATCCGGCCATTCAGACGCGCAGCAGGCTGTTCCAGCGAAGCCAAAAGCTGAAGACAGTCTTGGTGTCACATTGCCGGTGAAGGTTGTGGTCGCCAATATTTTGGCAGAGATCATCGTGTTGTTCACCGATGATGTCTACCGTGCCCTGCAGCCGGGGGGCGTCTATATCACCTCCGGCATTTATAAAGATAAGGAAGGGCTCGTGGCGCAGGCGCTGGAGTCATCCGGGTTTGAGATTAAGGAAGTATCCCGTGAAGAAGATTGGGTGGCCTTTACAGCCGGAAAGAGGTAGAAATGGATTTTTTGGATAGAATTTTAGTAGTACCCCTGCAGCAGCTTCCGTTTTTCCTGATTACACTGGTGATCGCATTTACTGTACATGAATTCGCCCATGCCTATTTTGCCAATAAATTTGGTGACCCAACTGCAAGGCTGCTGGGGCGCATGACGCTGAATCCCGCAGTGCATTTCGATTTATTCGGTATAATCCTGCTGCTCATTGCCGGCTTCGGCTGGGCACGTCCGGTTCCGGTGAACCGCGACAACTTCAGACGCCCCCGGCTGATGGGGGTTATCGTGTCTGCGGCCGGTCCGATCAGCAACCTGCTGCTCGGTATTCTCGGTACTCTAGTATATGCTGCCCTGCATGCCAGCGGCGCCATTGAGTCCATTACGAATGAACAGCTGCTGCGGGCAGTGTACTGGTTCTTTGGCATGTTCATACAATTTAATTTCTTCCTATTCCTGTTTAACTTAATTCCGCTGCCTCCGCTGGACGGCTACCGGATCGTAGAGGATGTGGCACCGCGTCCGGTTCGTGCAAAATTACAGCAGTATGAGCAGTGGACGGTCTTTATCTTTTTGCTTATCATCTTTATCCCCGGCCTGCGTGCCTATACGATCGAACCGCTGAACAGCTGGGCACTGCAAATCGGGAACGACTTTTTCCGGTTGTTCTTCAATCTGTTTGGAGGGTAAAGCTGAACAGGGGCTGTTCACAGGCAGGCAAACGTTGTATGATGTAATGTGAATTTTTAGACGGTTTACAAGTGCGTAGAGCAGCGGATGGAGACCTGAACAGCAGGATCACCGCTGCTTTTACGCTGAATAATGGACAGGATGAGGATGAAGATGCAGCGTTATTTCGTAGCACCGGAGCAGTTCGGCCCGGAACAGGTTACCATTGACGGCGAGGATGCCCGCCATATTGCTAAAGTGATGCGCGGCAAAGCCGGAGACAAGCTAATTGTCAGCGACGGCGTTTCCCGCGAGGCGCTGGCGGAGATCTCTTCAATCGAGATCGGCCAGATTACAGTGGACATACTGGAATCTCTGGAGATGACGCATGAGCCGCGGATCAAGATTACGGTGGCCCAGAGTCTGCCGAAGGGAGACAAGCTGGAAACCGTCATTCAGAAGTGCACTGAAATCGGTGCGGTGGCCTTTGCCCCGTTCCTCTCAGAGCGCACGATAGTGCAGTATGACGAGCGCAAGGAGAATAAGAGGCTGGAACGCTGGCGCAAGATTTGCAAGGAGGCAGCGGAGCAGGCACACCGTAATATAGTGCCGGCCGTTCATGCGCCTTTGAGCTGGAAGCTGCTGCTGCAAAGCTTCCGCGACTATGATGCCGTTTACTTTTGTTATGAGAAGGAAGAAGGGATGCAGCTGCGGAGTGCCGCCGCACCTTGGTTGTCTGCGCTGGCGCCGGAATCTCCGGGCCGGGTGATGGTCGTTGTCGGTCCTGAAGGCGGATTCAGCCCGGAGGAATGCCTCGCGGCCGAAGAGGCGGGAGCGGTACCGGTAGGCCTGGGGCGGCGTATTCTGCGCTGCGAGACGGCCGGCATGGTCGCTGCAGCCTGCATCCTGTATGAATCCGGAGAAATGGGGGGAGCTTGAACAATGCCATCCGTAGCATTTTATACTTTAGGTTGTAAAGTGAATTTCTATGACACTGAAGCCATCTGGCAGCTATTCAAAAATGAAGGTTACGAGCAGGTTGATTTCGAAGGGCCCGCCGACGTATATCTAATCAACACCTGTACGGTAACCAATACCGGCGACAAGAAAAGCCGCCAAATGATCCGCCGCGCCGTGCGCCGCAACCCGGAGGCTATCGTCGCCGTAACGGGCTGCTATGCGCAGACCTCACCCGGCGAGATCCTTGATATTCCCGGGGTCGATCTCGTGATCGGGAACCAGGACCGTGAACAGATTATGACTCACGTCAAAAATATCCAGGGGTCCCGCCAGCCGGTGAATGCCGTCCGCAACATTATGAAGACGCGTGAATTCGAAGAGCTGGATGTGCCGGGTTTTGCTGACCGGACGCGGGCGTTTATGAAAATCCAGGATGGCTGCAACAACTTCTGTACCTTCTGTATCATTCCGTGGTCGCGCGGACTGTCGCGCAGCCGTGATCCAAAATCGATTGTCGCCCAGGCACATCAGCTGGTGGAGGCCGGTTACAAGGAGTTTGTTCTGACCGGAATTCATACCGGAGGTTATGGCGACGATCTGGAGAATTACCGTCTCGCCGATTTGCTGTGGGAGCTGGATAAGGTGGACGGGCTGGAGCGGGTACGCATCAGTTCGATTGAAGCCAGCCAGATTGACGATAAATTGCTTGAGGTGCTGAACCGCAGCTCCAAGATGTGCCGTCATCTGCATATTCCGCTGCAGGCCGGACATAACGAGGTGCTCAAAGCGATGCGCCGCAAATATACCACCGAAGAGTATTATGCCAAGATGGAGCTGATCCGCCAGGCGATGCCGGATGTCGGAATCACCACCGACGTTATTGTCGGATTCCCCGGCGAGACCGAGGAGATGTTCCGCGCCGGCTATGATTTTATGAAGGCCGTGAATTACTCCGAGATGCATGTTTTCCCGTATTCGAAGCGCACAGGCACCCCGGCGGCACGAATGCTCAACCAGGTTGACGAGGAAATTAAGAACGTCCGCGTACAGGAACTGATCGACCTATCCGAGGAGATGCAGCTTGCCTATGCGCGCAGGTTCGTCGGCAAGACATTGTCTGTTATTCCTGAACGGTCGGCCAAAGGGGCGCCGGGCCGCAGCACACAGCACGGCTTCAGCGACAATTACCTGCAGGTTTTCTTCAGCGGCGATGATTCGCTGCAGGGTCAGCTGTGCGAGGTGAAGATTACGGAAGCTGGTGTCAACGAGTGCAGAGGTGAACTGGTCCGAGTAAGCCAAAGTGAACGTCGTGAGTCCGTTCTTGTAGTTGAATAGTTAAGGGAACAGAGAAGAAACGGTGGCTGCCTTTATTTAAAGGAAGCTTGCCGTTTCTTCTTGTTTTATGCATGGTCTTTTATATCAGCCCGGCCCTTGAGATTCTATAGTCGAAAAGTCCTGAATTCAGCAGAAACTGAAAATAAATAGGAAATAGGGTAAACAGTGAGGGTGTAATTGTCGATATAGTGGAAGAGTGTGGAAATATAAACTTAATGCCTAAGGAGAGAACAGATGACTGTGTACAGGAAAATGACAAAGATGCTACTAGTTATGATATTGCTCGCTGCCGTGGCTTTTCCGGTAAACGTCTTTGCAGCTACAGGCGATATCAATTCGATTGATTTCGAAAGTTCGGCAAAAGTGGAACTGACCGTCGGGCAGACGCCCAAGCAGCTCAAAGTATATGCAAGCGTAGAAGGTTCTTCATCCAAGAGGGATGTTACCGGTGCAACCGTATGGAGCTCCTCCAAGACCGATGTAGTTAAAGTAATCAACGGTCTGTTGACGCCGGTCAACACCGGTTCGGCAATGATCACGGCTACATATAATAATGCGATAGCTACCCTTGAGGTATCTGTTACCCATCCCTTTAAGGAATTAACATTGGAGCGCAGCTCTGATGGAAACTATAAATTGGGCGACAGCGAGGAAACGCTGCTCGTTAAAGCAAAAGCCGTTGGCGGAGAGTCGGCAACATCTGTTAAAGATGTGACAACTGATGCCGAATGGAGCAGTTCGAATACAAGTGTAATCACTATTACTGGCGGAAAGATCACGCTGGTTGGCGAAGGAAAGGCAACAATTACAGCTAAATATAAAGGATTGACCGCCACCTTCAAGGCAGTAGTACAGCTGCCATATTCGGCAATTGTGCTGAAAGAGAAGGACGTAGCTGTCCAGGAACTTGAAATGCTGGTCGGAGACGCTGCGGTAAAATTAACAGCGGCAACTAAGGCGACTGAAACCAGCCCCGAAAAAAATGTTGCCGATCTGGCAACATGGACAAGCTCCAATGAGAGTGTTGCAACGGTAAAAGCCGGGGAAATCACAGTGCTGGCCACTGGTAAGGCTGTTATTACAGCAAGTTACCTCGGTGTTTCCAAATCGTTAGATGTGTATGTACGCTCACCTTACGAGGCGCTGCTGCTGGACCCCTCAGGTGATCAGTCCCTGTTCATGGGAGAGAGCTTGAAGGTTAAAGCTGAAATGAGAAATGCTGTGAATTCGACTAGGAATGAATCTGCAAACGCAGTATGGACCTCTGACAATCAGCTGACCGCAACGGTAACTAAAGACACATCGACCACGGAGAATGCGGCTGCGATCGTTTCGGCCAAAGCGGTTGGAAGTACGGTTATCAAAGCGGAAAACCTAGGAGTCAGCAAATCGTTTAAACTGACTGTATATCCGACACTCACCGAACTCAGCATTGATAAGGCCGAGCAGGAGATCTACACAGCGGATTCCGTAAGCCTGCCAAAGGTAAACGGAACGAAGCTTGACGGCACAAAGATGGATTTCAGTGATGAGATCGAGTGGACCTCGGCCGATGAAGAGATCGCCTTAATTAAGGATGGCAAGCTTGTAGCCGGCAAGGCGGGCACTGTAACCATCACTGGTAAGATCAAAGAAGGTAACATAACTTCATCTGCTGCTGTGCGGGGCAAAACTGTTGTACAAAAAGTAATAGTTCAGAATAAAGTGCTTGTTCTAATCGGACCTGAAGGTGCATTGGGTCTTGTCATCGGCGAAGAGAAGCCGTTGCCTGAGATTCAGGCCGTGCTGGAAAATGGCGACGAGCTCGATGTATCCAAGACGATTGAATGGGAAGTTAGCGGAACCAACGCCATCATTAAGCAGACGGCAAACGGCAAGACTGCTAAAGGATTGGCCAAGGGCAATGCCACTCTCAAAGGAACTTATGCCAACAAGAGTATCAGCATTCCGGTAACGATTGAGCAAAAGGTTGTGAAGCTGGTTGTGGAGCCAAGCACACTTGATATGAACATCAAAGGCTCCAAAACAATTAAAGTAACCGGATATTACTCCAACGGGAAAACGGCGAATTTCTCCAGCGGAATGGATTGGGAGTCCTCCAATCCGGCGGTAGCTACAGTGAAAGGGGCATCCGTCAAGGCTGTTACTGAAGGATCAACAACGCTGACAGGCTCCTATCAAGGAATTGCCGCCACTGTCAAAATCACCGTTATTCCCAAACTTACGAAGTTGTCTGTAAGTGAGAACAGACTTGCTCTGGCTGCAGGAGCAACTCAGAGCGTAGTGGTGACGGCACAGTACGATACCGGCAAAACGGCAAATGTTACTGGAAACGTGGTATGGACAAGCTCCAAGCCAGCCGTGGCGAAAGTGAATGCTAACGGCGTCATTACAGCATTAAGCAAAGGAACAGCATCAATAAAGGGCAAGCTGAACAATAAAACCATAACGGTATCCGTTAAGGTGAAATAGTTTGCCTGCAACCCAGATGAAATGAACAAGATCTGCAGAACCGCTGTTATGGCGGTCCTGCAGATCTTTTTGTATAGGCTGAATGGAGATTGCATTAGTACTGCAGGGCTGATTGAAGTATAATAATACAGCGATTGAATACGTCCTGAAGCCTTAGCTGAAGCTAATCCAATGAGGTGCTTTATGATTGGAGCCGCTGCTCCAGCCTGGACCATAGCGGCAGGTAGCATAACGGCAATGCCCCAAGCGAGCAGACCACATTGAAGATTGTCTGGGCGTGGGCGAGCTGTGCGGCGGGACCGCCGCCGATCCAGGCGGCGAGGCTCTGCAGCGGCCCTATAAAGGGCAGGAACAGCAGTGCGCCGCCGACGTTAAGCGCCACATGCGACCAGGCGACGAACACCCCGGAAGGCGAGCCGCCGATTGCGGCAATTACGGCGGTGACACAGGTTCCGACATTTGCGCCAAGCACGATGGCGATGCCCAGCTCCGGCGGCATCACGCCGGTGGAAGCCAAGCCCATCGCCATCCCGATCACCGCCGCGCTGCTGTGCAGCATTGCGGTCAGACAGGCTCCGGCGGCAAGCCCCCAGAGAGCGCTTGTGGCAGCATGGCCAAGGAACCAGCGGAACAGTCCGCTGGCTTGCAGCGCGGGGCTGATCGACTGCATGACGGCGATGCCCCATAGGACAAGCGCGAAGCCGGCCACCGCCAGGCTGATGAACTGGAGCGGCCCGGAGATTTTACGGCAGGCTTCTGCCGCCTGCCAGGAGTAGGGCGGCAGCTCGCCGATCATGACTGCCGCGGCCCAGACGCAGAGCGAGGCAGCCAGCAGCGGCGTGGCCATCGTGCTGATCTGCAGTCCAATCAGCTCGGTGGTTAAGCAGGTGCCGATGTTGCTGCCGAGAATGATGCCCAGGGTCCGGGCATAGGTAAGCAGGCCGGCATTGACCATGCCGATGGTCAGTACCGTGACGGCAGTACTGCTCTGCAGCAGTGCCGACAGCAGACTGCTGGCTATGAGGCCTTTTACTGGCGTAGATGTGGCCTTATGCAGGCCTCGGGATAGCAGGGGTCCAGCAAGCCGCGACAGCGCGGCTTCCATAACCTTCATGCCGGCAAGAAAGATAACTAGACCATATATAATAGGGAACAGCAGGTCGCGGATCATAAGGATAGGCTCCTTTGAACGGGGGTTGTACACCAATATATGAAAGCATTGCAGTGGACATGTATGAAATCATTAACTAGAACAGGGAGTTGAAGTCATTGGCATCGGTTATTCTGGAACGAAACCGCAAGAAAAGACTGGAGCAGGGTCATCCGTGGGTCTACGCCAGCGAGGTGGCCTCGGTGGACGGAGAACCGCAGGCAGGCGGATTGGTGGATGTGCTTAATCACCAGGGGCGTTTTTTGGGTGCAGGTTATTATAATCCGGCTTCGCAAATCCGGGTGAGAATTCTCTCTCAGAGTCCGCTGGCCATCATGGATACGGCCTTTTTCGCGGAGCGGTTCTCAAGCTGCCTGCAGCATCGGGAACGTTTTCTGCCGGGAGCAGACGCGTACCGGTTTGTGTACGGCGAAGCTGATTTTCTGCCCGGCCTGATTATTGACCGTTTCGGCGAGATTCTTGTCGTTCAGCTCTTGACGCTGGGCATGGATCTGCGCCGCGCAGAGATTGTCGAGGCACTGGTTCAAGTGATGAATCCACGCGGGATTTATGAGCGCAGTGATGTTACTGTCCGGGAGCTGGAGGGTTTGGAGCAAAGAACCGGAGTGCTCTACGGGGAATGTCCGCGCCACATTACTGTAAGCGAGAACGGTCTGAAGGTAATCGTGGATATCGAGGAAGGCCAGAAGACGGGCTACTTTTTCGACCAGCGCGAGAATAGAGCCTCCATCGCTCCGCTGATCAAAGGCTGGGGCGGCCGCAGCGGAATTACGCTGCAGGAGCTCGAGACGGATGAAGGTCTCGTTCAGACCCTGCCGGTGAACAAAAGCGGCAAGCCGGTCACCTTCCCGTATTGGGACGGTGCGACAGTGCTGGAATGCTTCGCGCATACGGGCAGCTTCACACTGCATGCCTGCAAATACGGAGCCAAAAAGGTTACCTGCCTCGACGTATCCGCCCACGCGATCGAAAGCGCCAAGGCCAATGTGGAACTGAACGGATTCACAGACCGTGTGGAATTTGTGGTGGATGATGCTTTTGCTTTTCTGCGCAATCAGGTTAAAGGGCTGGAAGAGCGGACGGAGCGGGCAACCGGTGCAGTGGAGGCTAAGACGGGAGCCAAGCCGGCGGCCAAGGCCGATACGGCGAAGCCGATGACCGCTGGCGGCGGACGCACATGGGATGTCGTCATTCTGGATCCGCCGGCGTTTGCCAAAACCAAAAGTGCTGTTGCCGGTGCCTGCCGTGGTTACAAGGATATTAACCTGCACGGCATGAAGCTGGTCAATGAGGGCGGTTATTTGGTGACGGCAAGCTGCTCTTACCACATGCAGCCGCAACTGTTCCTGGATACTATTGCCGAAGCGGCGAAGGATGCCGGTAAGGTCCTGAGACTGATTGAATGGCGGGCCGCGGGGAAAGACCATCCGCAAATTCTCGGTGTCGACGAAGGTCATTATCTGAAATTTGCCATTTTCGAAGTGCGCAGCAAGAAATAACGAACCCGGCCCATAGGCCAGCTCTGGGGGAGTCTCTGTAAAGAGGCTCTTTTTTTCATTTTTCATTGATAATCATTCTGGCGTTCTCTTCTGAGGAAGAGGCGGCCCGGTGGCTGGAACCGCTGCAGATGAAGAAAGGGGAGGGAAGCGAAGCTGGACCATGCTTAGTTGTGAATATTACCGTGAATGATCAAGAGACTGAAGCAGCTTAAAAACGCGGCAGTCTCTTTGTGCTGTACATGCGGATATCCATCCGCTGAAACTTGAAAACAATGGCAAACGTATGTTCCGTTTGGAAGAGATATGCTATAATGTTGGGACGGATTCATCAACTGGGTTGAGAAATTTGATACCGGTTGTATTCATAGATTTGGCCACGGAAGGAGTCTACTGCAATGACGGTAAACTTTTTGATAGGCCGCTCGGGCAGCGGCAAGACAACAAGAATATGGGAAACGGTATCCTCAAAGCTGGAGTCTGAACCGCTGGGCGCACCGATCATTGTACTTGTTCCGGAGCAGGGCTCGTTCGGGGCGGAGAGAGGCCTGCTGGCAGCAGGCAGCGTGAAGGGCAGCATCCGGGCCCAGACCTTGAGCTTCTCGCGGCTTGCATTCCGGGTGAAGCAGGAGACCGGGGGCAGCGCCAGTCTGCCCATCAGCGAAGAAGGCAAAAAAATGCTGATATACAAGATCATCAACCGGCGCAAGGAAGAGCTGAAGCTGTTCGGCGCTTCAAGCGACAGACCGGGCTTTGTGGAACGGCTCAGCGCACTGCATACTGAGCTGAAACGCTGCTGCCTGGGCGCTTCCGATCTGGAAGAACAGCTGGCAAGAATGCGTGAGGCCATAGGAAGCAGTCCGATTCTGGCCGGCAAGCTGGATGATCTGCATATCGTATTCAGCGAGTTGGAGCAGGAAATGTCACAGCTGTATATAGATCAGGAAGACCGGCTGGCTGAACTGGCGGAGCATATTGCGGATTCCTCTTACATAAGAGAAGCCGAGATCTGGGTAGACGGGTTCCATGGTTTTACCCCGCAGGAATTTATGGTGCTGCGCGAACTGATGCAGCATGCATCAGGGGTGACAGTGGCCCTTACGCTTGACCGGATTTATCCAACGGGGCTGCAGCCGCATGAACTGGAGCTGTTTCATCCCTCCGCAGTTACGTATATCAAGCTGCGCGGGATGGCTGAAGAGCTGGGCCTTGCGGTCTGGGACGAGCTGCTGGCGCCGCCTGTGCTTCCGCGATTCGCCGGTAGTCCGGCCTTAGCTCACCTGGAGCGCGGATTTCACCGCCGCAGCCGCTGGAGCGGCGATATCGGGCAGGCTGCGGAAGCCATCACGATCAGCGCTGCAGTCTCCCGTAGAACAGAGGTCGAGGGCGCGCTGCGTGAAATGATCAGGCTGGCCCGGGATGAAGGGGCGGAGTACGGCGAGATGGCTGTATTCATGCGCAACATTTCAGATTATGAGCAGCTGATTACTCCGTTGTTTCAAGACTATGGCGTCCCGTTCTTCCTGGACCAGAAGGTGAATGAGCTGCATCATCCGCTGGTGGAATTTATACGGTCCGCACTTGATGTGGTGCGCCGCCGCTGGCGGTATGAGGATGTGTTCCGCTGTGTGAAGACCGAGCTTCTGCTTCCGCTTGACGGCAGTATTACCCGCGAGGATATGGACGGGCTGGAGAATTATGTGCTGGCCTGCGGCATCCATGGATACCGCTGGACCGATGGACGTTCCTGGAAAGGAATCCCCAGTCTTTCGCTGGAAGGCAGCCGGATTGTGGATGAGGAGCTGCTTCTGAAAATGGAGCGGTGCCGGGAGTGCATTACTGGTCCGCTGTATGCTTTTGAGAAAAGAGTCAAGAAAAGCCGCAGCGGGCTGGAGCTATGTACAGCGGTGTACCTGCTGCTCCGGGAGTCAGATACCGCCCGGAAGCTGGAGAAGCTGAGCAGAGAGGCGCTTGAACTGGGACAGCCGGAACGTGCGCGGGAACATAGCCAGTTATGGGATGCAGTGCTCGATTTACTGGATCAGATCGCGGAAATGATGGGATCAGAGAGAATGGAATTTGAGCTGTTTGCCGGGGTGCTGGAGACCGGACTCAGCGAGCTTAAGATGGGTTTGGTTCCGCCTGCTCTGGATCAGGTGCTGGTCGGAAGCATGGACCGGACGAGGGTTTCAGGTGTGAAATATGCTTTCCTGCTGGGATTCAACGAAGGGGTTGTCCCTGCACAGTTCAAAGAGGATGGCATCCTGTCCGAGGGAGAACGGCTGCTGCTGGAGAACAGCGGAATGGAGCTGGCTCCGGGATCCTCACGCAAGCTGCTCGATGAGCGCTTCCTGATCTATGGCGCGCTGACAACGGCCAGCACTAGACTGTGGATCAGCTATGCCACAGCCGATGAAGAGGGCAAAGCGCTACTGCCTTCGGAAATCATCCGCCAGCTGCATGGCATGTTCCCGGATGCTTTGCAAGAACGGTCCCTTTCCGGGTTCCCCGCAGCAGTATCTCCTGACGAAACCGATGCAGGTGAAGCTTTGCATCTGGGCTTTGTGGGGCATCCCGGACAAAGTCTGCGCATGCTGATTATGCAGCTGCGCCAGTGGCGGCAGGGAGTGGAAATCCCCGGACTGTGGTGGGATGTCTATAACTGGTTCGCGGAGGATGAGCATTGGAGTCCGAAGCTGCAGCAGCTGCTGGGTTCGCTGTTCTACCGCAATGACGGCATTCCGCTCAAGCGGGAGACCAGCCTCCGTCTATACGGAGGCAGAACACTGCGCGGCAGCGTGTCGCGTATGGAGAAGTTCGTTGCCTGCTCCTTCTCCCATTTTGCTTCATACGGCTTAAGGCTGAAAGAACGCCAGCTCTATAAGCTGCAGGCGCCGGACATTGGACAGCTCTTCCATGCCGCGCTCAGCGATATGGCCAAGCGGCTGCAGGAGCAGGGCCGCGGCTGGGGGAGCTTGACGGCTGAGGAGTGCCGCCGGGAAGCCGGAGAGACAGTAGACAAGCTGTCACCGCTTCTGCAGGGCGAAATTCTGATGAGCAGCAAACGCTACGGCTACATTTCCCGCAAACTGAAGAATATTGTCGGCCGCGCTTCCGTGATCCTCGGCGAGCATGCCCGCCGGGGCAGCTTCGAGCCGGTGGGGCTGGAGCTGGATTTTGGCCCGGGTAAAGATCTCCCGCCGCTGAGAATTACATTGCCTAACGGCTGTGTAATGGAGGTGGTGGGCCGGATTGACCGTGTTGATATGGCCGAAGGAGAGCATGGAGTTCTGTTGCGGGTTATTGACTATAAATCAAGCCAGAAGGATCTTAAGCTGCATGAGGTGTACTATGGGCTGTCGCTGCAGATGCTGACTTATCTCGATGTGCTGCTCACCTATTCCGAGCAGTGGCTGGGCAAGGCTGCGCTTCCGGCAGGAACCCTTTATTTCCATGTGCATGATCCGCTGCTTTCGTCGCCAAACGGGTTGAACCGTGAGCAGGCGGAGCAGGAGCTTCTGAAACGGTTCAAAATGAAGGGTCTGCTGACTGCGGACCGTGAGGTCGTTTCACTAATGGATACTACGCTCGATAAAGGGCATTCCTCAATTGTGCCGGTAGCGCTGAAGAGCGACGGCAGCTTTTACAGCAGCGCCTCTGTAGCCACGCCTGAGCAGTGGGGGCATTTGCTGTCCTCGGTGCGCAGCAATATTTCCGATATCGGGACGCGGATTACTGAAGGCGATGTGGCGATTCAGCCCTACCGGATTCAGCAGGAAACAGCCTGCACGTTCTGTTCCTTCCGGCCGGTATGCCAGTTTGATGAGGCTGTGGAGGGCAATGGCTATAACAATCTTGCCAAGCCGGGCAAAGACGTGATTTGGGATCTGCTGTCCCATAAAGGAGGAGAGAAGCCATGAGCATTAGAGCTGAAATAGAGGCCAAGCCGGAAGGCAGCCTGTGGAGCGATGATCAATGGCGCGCTATTGCCGAGAGCGGCGATGATATTCTGGTTGCGGCAGCGGCAGGCTCCGGCAAAACAGCCGTACTGGTCGAGCGGATCATCCGCAAAATCAGCAACGAGGAGAACGGCTTCAGCGTGGACCGTCTGCTGGTGGCCACCTTCACGAAGGCGGCAGCCTCCGAGATGCGGCAGCGGATCCGCGAGGCACTGGAGCGGAAGCTGGAGGAGCAAGAGGGTGCGGAAGAGGGCGGAGCAGCGGGCCATGACTACTTGCGCCGCCAGCTTGCTTTGTTGGGGAGAGCGTCGATCACGACCCTGCACTCCTTTTGCCTGGAAGTTATCCGGCGTTATTATCAGCAGATCCCCATTGACCCCGGATTTCGGATTCTGAATGAGCATGAGGCAGAGATGATGCGTCAAGAGCTGCTGGAGGAGCTGCTGGAAGAGAAATACGGTGAGGTCTCCGAAGACGGAGAAGATGGCATTTTTGTAAAGCTTGCAGACTGGTTCAGCGGCGAGCGTACCGATGATGCGGTGCATGCGCTGGTCCAGCGGCTGCATGATTTTGCCCGCAGCCATCCCTGGCCGGCACAGTGGCTGAGGGATACTGCGGCTGATTTCTCGCTGCCGGACACGGAAGCTCTGAGCCGCACGGCTTGGGTGCAGAGTATTCTTGCCGAGGCGAAGCTTACGCTGGACGGAGCGGCCAGCCAGCTTATTCAGGGGCATGAAATCGCCTTGCAGCCCGGCGGACCGGCTCCCTATGCGGAGAGTCTGACTGCGGATCTGGAAATGGTCCGGGCGCTGCAGGATGATCTGCTAAATAAATCCTGGGCAGAGCTCTATAATATTTTCATAGAGATATCCTTTGGAAAGCTTAAGGCTTGCAAGAAGGATGCAACCGACCCCGGACTGCAGGAGACGGTCAAGGAGCTGCGGGACAATGTGAAGAAGAGCCTGCTGGAGCTGCAAAAATCGCTGTTTGGGCGGCCAGCCGAGGTTTTTCTGGCGGAGCTGCATGAGGCGGCTCCGCTGATGCAGGAGCTCGCTGAGACGGTCATCGAGTTCGGTGAACGTTACCGGATTGAGAAAGCAGGCCGCGGTCTGGTCGATTTCAGCGATCTGGAGCATTACTGCCTGCAGATTCTGCGCCATCCTGATTCTGTGCCGGGCCATTCGCTGCCATCGGATGCGGCAATGGAATATCGCGAGCAGTTCGACGAGGTACTGCTGGATGAATACCAGGATACGAACAGCGTACAGGAAGAGATCGTACGGCTTATCTCCCGCGAATCGCCGGGCAACCGGTTTATGGTCGGCGACATGAAGCAGAGTATTTACCGCTTCCGCCTGGCGGAGCCGGGGCTGTTTCTGGACAAGTATCTCAGCTTTGGTGCGTCAAATAACGGAGCTGCCCGAGAAGGGATTCCCGGAGATGAGGAAGAGCAGGGCGGAGAAGCTGCTGCCCGGGGCTCGGTGATCGATCTGGCGCGTAATTTCCGCAGCCGGATGGAAGTTGTGAATGCCGTCAATATGATTTTCCGCCAGATCATGAACAGGACCGTTGCAGAGATCAGCTACGATGAACGTGCCGAGCTGGTCTACGGGGCGAATTTCCCGGGAGCGGAGGAGAACCGTCCGGATACTTATTTTGCGCCGGAGCTGCTGCTGATTGACCGGGGGACTGCACCGGCGGGCCGCATGGAGGAAGCCGCTGAAGACGGGGAGCTTCCTCCCCAGGAGAGCGAAGCCATCGAGAGCGAGACGGCGCAGCTGGAAGCGCGGGCCATCGCCCGGCGTATCTCGCAGATGACCGGGATGACTGGCGGTGCGCCGCTGCTTATCTATGACAAGTCCTTGCGTATCATGCGTCCTGTAGTGTACGGCGACATCGTTATTTTGCTGCGTTCTGCGCGGATATGGACACCGCTGATGATCGAGGAGCTCCGCCTGGAAGGCATTCCGGCCTACGGCGATCAGAACAAGGGGTATTTCCAGGCAACGGAAGTGGAAATTGCCCTGTCGCTGCTGCAAGTAGTGGATAATCCCCGTCAGGATATTCCGCTGGCGGGGGTGCTGCGCTCACCTGTAGTCAATTTAAGTGAGGAAGAGCTGGCGATGGTTCGTCTATGCAGCCCGGGTTCTTTCTATGATGCCCTGATGGCGGCTGCAGGTGACTCGCCTGCGGGCAGTACCGGTGAAGTCATTATGGCTGAACAGGAGCTTACTGCTGCGGCTGAGGTTGCTGCGGCTGTATTCCCCCATAATAACGTTCCTGCAGCTTCCGCAGAAGAATTTGAATCCGGTGGTTTAACCGGTGCACTGCAATTAGGCGGCGCCGGATGGGGAGCCGATGAAGCAGCGGTATCACAGATTCCGCCTGCACTGCGGAAGAAGCTGCAAGCTTTCACAGTATTATTAGAGGGTTGGAGAAATGCAGCCCGTCAGGGCAGTCTCAGTGCGTTGATCTGGCGCATCTACGGCGAGAGCGGCTATCTGGAATGGGTGGGCGGCCTACCCGGCGGATTTCAACGCCAGAACAATCTTAAAGCACTGTACGACCGGGCGGTGCAGTTCGAGAAGGATACCTCCGCGCGCGGATTGTTCCGCTTCCTGGTGTTTATCTCCCGGCTGCGGGAGAACGGCGGCGATCTGGGTGTTGCCGGGGGAAGCGGTGAGGAAGCCGGTGGCGTCAGAATCATGACGATTCATAAATCCAAGGGCCTGGAGTTCCCGGTTGTCTTTCTGGCCGGGATGGCTAAGCCCTTCAACCGGCAGGATCTGTATTCCCCGTTCCTGATGCACAAGGAGCTGGGCTTCGGCCCGCGGTTTGTAGAGCGGGAGACGCGTGTCAGCTATCCGACTCTCCCCTATCTGGCTATTAACCGCCGCTCGCGGCTGGAACTGCTGGCGGAGGAAATGCGTGTGCTCTACGTCGGGTTGACCCGCCCAAGAGACAAAATGATCCTCGTCGGCACAGTAAGGGATTTACCGCGTGCCGTTTCAGGCTGGACGGGTATGCAGGGCCGCGAGGAACTGCTGCTGGCTGATCATCTGCTGGCCCGGGGCCGCAGTTATCTGGATTGGGTAGGTCCCGCTTTGATCCGTCACCCCGGCGCAGCTATTCTGCGCAAGCTGGCGGGAGCGGAAGGCATTGTCTCAACGGTGCTGCATGGCGATGCTTCCAATTGGAGCATCTCTGTACAGGCTGCTTCCGGACTTGGGTCAGGTTCTTTTGCCGGCACGGAGGATGATGCTGCAAAAGGTGAAGAACGGCGGCTTGTCCAGGATGCGCTTCGCACGGGCAGTGCACTGCGTTCACTAGGAACACCGGATGAAACAGAAATCTCCGGAAGACTGAAATGGGAGTATCCATTCGCGGCAGCATCCGGCATTCCGGCCAAAACATCGGTGACGGAGCTGAAGGCCATGTTGTCTATGGAGGAACAGCCTTCCTATGACCTGCTCGAAGAAGGGTATTCTGCAAGCCGGGGTAACGGGTCTGGCCGCAGTACTGCACTGGCGGAGAGTCTCCATTTGCGGCGTCCAAAGTTTATGGAGAAGCGGGGCTTGTCAAAGGCAGAGCGTGGAACGGCGTACCATACGGTGATGCAGCATGTCCCGCTGGACGGGCCTGTGGACCGTGCTGTTCTGGAAACTGTGATTGCGCAGCTGACCCGGGTCGCCATTCTGAACACGGAGCAGGCGGAGGCGGTTGACCTTGCCGAAGTGGAGGCCTTTTACGCCGGTGAGCTTGGGCAAAGACTGCTGGGAGCATCATGGAAGCGCAGAGAGCAGCCGTTCAGTTACATGGTTCCGGCAGGCGAAGCCTACCGGGGACTTGATTATTTTGACAGAGAACTTTCTAACCTTTCAATGGACAACGGCCGCCGGACGCTTGACGAAGCAGTGCTGATTCAAGGGGTGGTTGACTGTCTGTTCCGCGAGGAGGGACGGCTGATTCTGCTGGATTATAAAAGTGATGCCGTGCTGGAGCATGAAGGCGGACTGGACGGGCTGAAGGAAAAGTACCGGTTTCAGCTGGAGCTGTACAGCAAGGCGCTGAATGATATTTTAGGCGAACCGGTCAGCGAGATTTGGCTGTACTTTTTTGACGGCGGACATGCTCTGAAACTATAAATCTACTATAGAAGATAAACTGAAAAACTAACCCAAAAGGTGAGATTGACGGAAGTTGATCTTATATCACCTATATGATAGCCGCGTGAGGGCGGGGAAAAGAGGGCGAAAATGCGCATATTGCATACGGGCGACTGGCATCTGGGCCGTACGCTGGAAGGACGGAGCCGGCAGAAGGAGCAGGAGCAGTTCATGGATGAGCTGGTGGAGATTGCCGATGACTCCAAGGCCGATCTTATTCTAATGGCGGGGGATGTTTATGATTCAGTCAACCCTCCGGCTGCGGCGGAGCAGCTGTTCTATGATGCTGCAGCCAGACTGACGGCGAACGGCAGGCCGCTTGTTGTCATCTCCGGCAATCATGACCAGCCGGAGCGGGTAGCTTCCGTGTCTCCGCTTGTGCGCAGACAGGGCATCACCCTGGTGGGACTGCCTACCTCGGAGCCGGTGACGGTACATGCCGTCCGGACCGGTGAAGTTGCCAAAATCGCTGCACTTCCCTATCCCTCCGAAGCCCGCCTCGGGGAGCTGCTCGCCGGGGACAGCGGTGAGGATGAACTCCGGCTGGCCTACAGTGCGCGGGTAGGCAAGCTGATGAAGCTGCTCGGCCGGGAGTTTACACCGCAGACGGTGAATCTGGCCATGAGCCATATCTATGTGCTCGGAGGCGTGGAAAGCGATTCGGAGCGCCCCATTCAGGTAGGAGGAGCGTATACGGTAGATCCTTCGGCTTTGTCCTGCGGTGCGCAGTATACGGCGCTCGGACATCTGCACCGCGCCCAGCGGGTCAAAGGCGAGGGCATGATCCGCTACAGCGGCTCACCGCTGGCCTACAGCTTCTCCGAAGCGGGCCAGGCCAAATCGGTGACGATGATTGATGTGGCACCGGGCGGGGAGCCTTCCTTTGAGGAAATCTATCTCCGCTGCGGCCGTCCGCTGGTGAACTGGAAATCTTCCGGCGGACTGCAGGAGGTGTATGGCTGGCTTGATGAAGGCAGGGATGCCTCCGCCTTTATCGATCTGGAGCTACGCCTTAGCGAAGCGATGTCGATGAATGATATTCAGCGGCTCCGCAAATCACGGGAAGGGATTATACATATCCGCCCGATTTATCCGCAGATGGAGCATGAGCTGGAGGAAACCTCCCGTTCACGGATGCCGGTCCAGGAGCTGTTCCGCAAGTTCTACCAGCGGCAGACCGGCGGTGCGGAGCCGGAGGACAGCCTGATTGAGCTGTTCCTTGAACTGACGGAAGAAGAACGGCGCCAGCCGGAGGAAGGGGAGGAGAACTAGGTGAAGCCGATTCTATTAAAAGTATCCGGGCTGCAAAGCTATCGGGAGCAGCAGGAGATTGATTTTGCGAGTCTGACAGAAACCGGGCTGTTCGGGATCTTCGGACCGACCGGCAGCGGGAAATCCAGTCTGCTGGACGCTATTACATTAGCGATGTACGGCAAGGTGGAACGGGCAGTGAACGGAACGCAGGGAATTATGAACCATTCCGAGGATCAGCTCAGTGTAGCTTTCACCTTCGAGCTCACTTCCTCCGCCGGTGTCCGGCGTTACCGGGTGGAGCGAAAATTCAAACGGACCGGGGAGCAGTCCATCAGCAATACAATCAGCCGGTTCATCGAGGTCACGGAAGACGGAGACCAGGTTATGGCTGACAAGCTGGCGGATGTTACCCGCTGTGTAGAAGAGCATATCGGGCTGAAAATGGATGATTTCACCCGTGCGGTGGTTCTGCCGCAAGGCAAATTTGCCGAGTTCCTGTCGCTGCGGGGTGTGGACCGCAGGCAAATGCTTCAACGGCTCTTTCACCTGGAGCAGTACGGCGACCAGTTGGCCCTCAAGCTCAGCCGCCGGGTCAAGGAGAACGAGGCGGCGCTGCGGGCGCTTGAAGCGGAGCAGCAGGGCCTTGGCAGTGCAGGGAAGGCGGATGTAGAGGCCGCAGCGGAGCGGCTGCAGGAAGCGGTCCGCCATGCGGAGGAATGCCGCAAGAAGCTGGAGGCGGCTATGCAGCTTGCCGAGCGCTTCGCGAAGATCCGCGAGCTGCAGGAGGACCGTATCCGCCGTGAGCGGCGGCGGCAGGAATTGCTGTTGCAGGAGGAGAACGTCCTCCTGCTGGAGCAAAAGCTTGTCAAGGCTGACGAAGCCGAGAAGCGGCTGCCTGTGCTGAAGGCGTGGCGAAGCGCCGAGGACGCCTGGCGGAGCCGGCTCGCTGTTGCCGAGAGCCGGGAGACCTTGGCAACCGCCGCCGAGCATGAGGCGGCGGGGCTTGCTGCGGCCGAGGCTGCGGCGCAGGCTGCGCTGGCCGCGGAGGAGCCGGCCCTCCGGCAGGGGGCCGATACCTACCGCCGCGCGCTGGAGCTCGAAGCCGAGCTCAGCGAACTGCGGCGCGAGCGCGCTGCGGTGCAGGCGCGCCAAGGCGAGGCCTCCCGCGGGCTGGCTGCCCGGCGGGAGAGCATGGCCCGGGAGCGTGAGCTTTTGGCCAAGGGCCAAAAGCGCCAGCAGGAGCTGCAGCAAAGCCTGCAGCCGCTTGCGGTCCGCTCCCAGGAGCGGCAGTCTCTGCAGGAAGCGATGCAGAGACTGCAGGAACTGCGCTCCGCCGAGTCCCAGTGGGAGACGGCGGAGCGGGAGCGCCGCGAGCGCGCGGCGGTGCTCGCGGCGGCAGAGGCGCGGCTGGCCGCAGCCGAAGCCCGGCAGCAGTCGCTGGCCGCAGCCCGCGGGGAGCACATTGCTGCGGCTGCGCTGCACCAGGAGGAGCTGCGGGCTGCGGAAGCCGCGGCAAGAAATGCTGCCGAGCGCCTGGAGCTGCACGGCGGCACGCTGGAGTCGGCGTTGAAGGAGCAGGAGCTGCACAGGCTCTCGCTTACCCTAGCCCGTGAGCTGCAGGACGGGCAGCCTTGCCCGGTCTGCGGCAGCGAGCATCATCCCTTGCCTGCGTTGTCCCAGGACAACGGCGGGCGGGAAGGGCTGGAAACCCAGCTCCAGCATATCCGTGCGCTTGAACGGCGCGCGCTGGAAGCCCGCCATCTGTTCCGCAGCCTGCTGGAGCAGGATGGTGCATGGCTGGAACAGATTTATGGTGAAGGAGTTATAGGCGACGCTCTGAAAACACCTGCGGCTGCAGGACTGGAGCAGGACGGCACGGATGCCTCTATGCATTCAGCTTCCGCCGGGATCATTCCGGATGAAATGTCCTTATCCGGGCTGGAGGCGCAGCATGTAGCCCTGAAAGCACGCTCCGGCGAGCTGCGCCGGGGAGCAGCGGAATGGCAGCGGGGGATGCAGGAACAGCAGCAACTGTGCCACCAGGAAGCGGCTGCGGCCACTGCCGAGACGGCCTGGGTGGAAGGGCTTGCCGCCAAGGCTGGCGAGCTTGCCGCCCGGTTGAGCACCTTGCGCCAGGAATGGGCGCGGCTGTTCCCTGAACTGGCTGCGGATGAGGCTGAGAATGCCTATCGCGGGATGCTGGCAAAGGACGAACAGGCCGAGGAAATCAGAGGCCGGCTCGACATCAGCGTGAAGTTTCTTGAGGAGAAGGGCAATGCTGTACAAGTTCTGCAGGAAGAGATTGCCGGGCTGGATAAAGAGCTTGCTCAATGGAATGCCCAACTGGAAGGCAAAGAAGCACTCGAGCGCGAGAAGGAGCAGCGTTTGCTCCAGTGGACAGGGGGCCGTTCCGCCGCCGCCTTGCTGGAGGAATGCGAGCGGCGTCTTCAGGAGCTGCAGGCGGCACTGGACAATAATAAACAAAGGCACCGGCAGGCAGCGGACAAGGCGCAGCACGAGGTGAAGGAGGCGGCCATTGCCCGCCAGGCGGCGGAATCAGCGTGTGAGCATAGCGCTGCGGCCGCGGCCCACTGGGAGGAGAGCCTGAACTCTTCTCCGTTTGCTTCCGCCTCTGAGGTTGAAGGGGCGGCGCTCATGCCGGAAGAACGCAGCGGAGCCGCTGCCCGTATTCGGGCTCACCGGGAGGAAGAAGCGGAAGTGACGCTGCAACTGCGGAGCATCGAAGAGAAGCTGTCCGGAGCCTCCTTAAGCACTGAGGAATGGCAGGAGAGCCAGTCTGCCCTGCAGACATGCAAGGAAGACGATGAACGCTCGCTGCAGAGCCGTGCGCGCGCAGACCGTGATCTTGAGGATCTGCAACATCGCCATATCCGCTGGATGGAGCTCGAAGGTCAGCGTAAGGAGCATGCGGCGCAGCAGGACCGGCTGTCCAAGCTACAGGCTGTGCTGCGCGGCAATGCCTTTGTGGAATATATCGCCGAAGAACAGCTGATGCAGGTGTGCCAGGCTGCTTCACAGCGGCTGCGGTTCCTGAGCAAGCAGCGTTACGCACTGGAGGTTGACTCTGGAGGCGGCTTTGTTATCCGCGATGATGGCAATGGAGGAGTCAGACGTCCGGTCTCGACGCTATCTGGCGGAGAAACCTTCCTGACCTCCCTCTCACTGGCGTTGGCCTTATCGGCACAGATTCAGCTGCGGGGTCAGTATCCGCTGCAATTCTTTTTCCTTGATGAGGGCTTTGGTACTCTTGATCCGGATTTGCTGGATACCGTCATTACCTCACTCGAAAGATTGCATAATGACCAGCTGTCCGTCGGGATCATCAGCCACGTTCCTGAGCTCCGGGCGCGACTGCCGCGCAAGCTGATAGTAGTGCCTGCAGAGCAGGGCGGGGGCGGTTCGCGTATTCTTTTGGAGAAAATGTGAAAGCGGGTTGAAGGTGTGATGACAGTCACAGATACACTTTCAACCCCCTGTTATAATACAGCTAAGCCGACATCATTTTGAAACACCTCGGCGGACGTATGACCGGGAAATCCTCCTTTTCATACGCCCGCCGCCGAATCAGCTTTTTAAGCTGGTAGGGTGTTTCTTTTTTTTTGCTTTTTTTAGGAGTCTGATGGCTCCCGAAGTTCGAGATCCCTGTCAGATATGCGATTAGATTAAGCTATCATTACCTTGTTCCCCTGTACCGAACCCGCAACTACACATAGAGCAGCACCTCAGCAGTGCCTTTTTGACAACGATTACTTTGTATGATGATCACCCTGAATGTTGGATGCGGAAGATTTGGACAAACAGAATACACTTTTCCTGTATCTGATACAGATAAGCGGGATATAAAGCTCCACATAAATATATATGACTGGGCAGATAGATACCTCCGGGGTTGGCCACAAGCGAAATAAATAAAACAATGCCTCCCTGTTTGCCAGCAGCTAACACTGTCTATAATACAGCCATGGCGATAAGCAGAGTTCTGTATTATCCCTAGCACATTTCCACTAAGCAATGTCCCAATCCTTGTTCGAGCTATCCTCTTGCTTGCGTGTGTATTCATTTCATTTAACTGATGATATGATCTTTTTCCGGCTTCCCCGCGTTGTATTATTGTTGTGCCGCTTTCGTAATCCATGATTATCCTGTATGATTAGAGAACATAAAAACAAATTGTGGCGAAGAAGGCCGGTCTGAGAATTACTACGGAAGTATCGCTCCACAAACTTTTAGGAGGAAGCGTTGTATGGAAACTGTCTTTAGCAAGATTATTGAAGGCTCAATCCCTTCCAAAAAAGTGTTCGAGAACGAGCGGATACTGGCATTCTACGATATTGAGCCTGCCGCACCGGTGCATGTGCTGATTATCCCTAAGAAGTTCATCGCGTCGATGAATGATGTCACGGCTGAAGATCTGCCTCTGATCGGTGAGATTCACGCTGTAGCGCAGCAAATTGCTATTCAGCTCGGAATTGCGGAGACAGGCTACCGTCTGATCAACAATTGCGGTCCGGACAGCGGACAAGCCGTGCCTCATCTTCATTATCATTTGCTTGGCGGTGCCAAACTGGGCGCACTTGTCGGCAATTCCGCATCACATGCTTAGCAGATATTTCAAATTCTGATAACCTGCCTAAAAAAAGAATAACACGAAGGTTGACACCTTATTTCGGTTTGACCTATAATGAAATATGATGAACCGTGTTATGCTCTTGGACGGTCTGGTCGGAGGGAGGGAAAACTGGTGTCTGAAACGAAAGTTCGTAAAAACGAGACAATTGATGCTGCACTTCGTCGCTTTAAACGTTCCATCGCTAAAGATGGTGTCTTGGCTGAGGTGAAGAAACGTAAGCATTATGAGAAGCCAAGCGTAAAGCGCAAGAAGAAGTCTGAGGCTGCTCGTAAGAGAAAGTTTTAGGAGGATTACCCACGCATGAATCTTAGCGAACGATTAAACGAAGATATGAAGCAAGCGATGAAGAGTAAGGACAAGTTCACACTCTCCACCATTCGAATGGTTCGTTCTACAATAAAGTATCTTGAAATAGATTTGAAGAGAACATTAGACGACAACGAAGTGCTTGATATCCTTAGTCGTGAAATCAAACAGCGCAAAGATGCCCTCCAAGAATTTGAATCAGCGGGTCGCGACGAGCTTGCCGCGAGTACGAAGGCAGAAATCGAGATTATCATTAAGTATCTTCCCGAGCAGCTTTCCGAAGAAGAAATTAAAGTGATTGTACAGCAGACCATCCAGGAAACCGGTGCTTCTTCGAAAAGTGAAATGGGTAAGGTCATGAGCGCACTGATGCCTAAGGTCAAAGGTCGCGCCGATGGTAAACTCGTGAACCAGGCGGTTCTGCAATTTCTGCAATAATATAACGCTAGCACCCCTTGAATAAAGGGGTGTTTTTCATTGTCGGTGGATAAAATGAAGGGAGAAAGTAAAGCGCAGCTTACTTCCTCCCTTTTTTTGTTGCTCCGCCCTGTTTTCGGTAATGTGTTCCTGATCAGACCCGACGATTGTTTGAAACATATTTCAGGGAATGGCGTACTAAGGATTATGTGCTGAAGTTATTTTTAGAGAAAGGAGGTTTACAAGTGAAAAAAATCCGTAAAATTGCCTTTTCGGGCATAGTCACCGTCCTGCTGCTGATGCTCTTGACGCCGTTTGCAGCTTACACGCAAGCAGAGGGGACCTCTTCGGCTGCAGGAGGAACGGCTGCGGAAAAGCCGAAGGGCGGGCCGGTGTTCATTATTCCGGTTGACCAGGAGATTGAACGCGGACTGCAAAGCTTTTTGGAGCGGGGATTTGAGGAGGCGGCAAAATACGGGGCGGTTCTGATTGTATTGGAGATTGATACACCAGGGGGACTTGTCGACTCTGCGGAACAAATCGGGCAGATGGTCAGGGACAGTGAAATTCCTACAGCTGCTTATATTAAAGGAGATGCTGCATCTGCCGGCAGTTATATTGCCCTAAACGCCAACTCAATTATTATGAAGCCCGGAAGTATGATCGGAGCTGCATCGCTGGTGGATATGAACGGAAAAAGCGTGGACGACGCAAAGATGGTATCCTACTGGAAATCCAAGATGGTTGGCGCCGCTTCACTGAACGGGCGTGATCCGGAGATTGCTGCAGGAATGATGGATGTGAACCTTGTCGTGAACAAGCCTGAACTCGGGGTGAACAAAGCGCAAGGCCAAATAATTGCCTTGACCAGCAATGAAGCGGTGAAAGCCGGATATGCCGATTATCTTGCCGATACGCCGGAAGAGGCCATCACTTTGTTAGGTTATTCCACAGACGACATTTTTCGCGTGGAACATACCGGAGCAGAAAAAATGTCGCATTTTCTGACAAATCCGATTATTATGACGATACTACTCTTCATCGGCATCGCCGGAATTGTCATTGAGCTGCTGGTGCCGGGCTTTGGCGCTCCGGGAATTATCGGGACGCTCGCATTTGCCCTTTATTTCTTTGGCAACTATGTGGCGGGCTTCGCTGGAGCGGAGACCTGGCTGTTGTTCATTCTGGGACTTGTCATGCTTGTGCTGGAGCTGTTTGTCCCAAGCTTCGGGATTCTGGGTTTGCTGGGCTCTGTAAGCCTTGTGGCAGGCGTCGTTCGGGCTGCTTTCAGCTTAGAGCATGCATTTTTTAATCTGGGAATAGCCTTTGCGGCAGCCACAGTAGTTATCGCCATCGTAGCTGTGGTCTTCAAGGAACGGGGCATCTGGAACCGGTTTATTCTGCGCGACAGTCTAACCAAAGAGCAGGGATTTGTTCCGGTGCTGGAGAAATTGAGTCTGATTGGTGCCTCGGGCGTCAGCATTACACCGCTTCGTCCGGCCGGAACGGCCTTGGTCGGCAATGAACGTGTGGATGTGGTAACCGAAGGGAGCTTCATCAGTTCGGGGGTTCCAGTTTCCGTGGTGAAGGTCGAGGGAGGCCGTGTGGTTGTGAAGGAATCCGAGAAATAAGCGGAGCCTGCAGCCAGTATGTTTATGAATTTTAAAAATGTAACGGAGGTTGACAAAAAGTATGGGCGAAGCGTCTTTAATTCCAATTTTGCTGATCGCAGTTGTTGTGATCATCGTACTGAGCGTGTTCTTCAGTTTCTTCCCGGTGATGCTGTGGGTTTCCGCATGGGCATCCGGCGTAAGAATCAGCATTATTACCCTGGTGGCCATGAGACTCCGCCGGGTTACTCCGAGCCGGATCGTTAATCCGCTCATTAAGGCCACCAAAGCAGGGCTTGGCCTGAATATCAATCAACTGGAAAGCCATTACTTGGCCGGCGGTAACGTCGACCGGGTTGTCAATGCCTTGATCGCCGCCCAGCGGGCGGATATTCCGCTTGAATTCACACGCGCCGCAGCCATTGATCTTGCCGGCCGCGACGTACTGCTGGCCGTACAGATGAGTGTTAATCCGCGTGTCATTGAGACGCCGATTGTCGCTGCTGTCGCCAAGAACGGTATCGAGGTTAAGGTTAAGGCGAGAGTGACCGTACGGGCGAATATCGACCGTCTCGTCGGCGGTGCCGGCGAAGAAACGATTATCGCCCGTGTTGGCGAGGGGATTGTAACAACAGTAGGTTCAAGTGACTCCCATAAGGATGTGCTGGAGAATCCGGATTCAATCTCGCGTACAGTTTTGTCCAAGGGTTTGGATTCAGGTACGGCCTTTGAAATTTTGTCCATTGATATTGCAGATATCGACGTTGGCAAGAATATCGGAGCCTATTTGCAAACTGAGCAGGCTGAAGCTGATAAAAGAATTGCACAGGCCAAGGCGGAGGAACGCAGAGCGATGGCTGTTGCCCATGAGCAGGAAATGAAAGCCCGCGTCGTTGAGATGAAGGCGCTGGTCGTCGAAGCTGAATCCCAGGTGCCGCTGGCTATGGCTGAAGCGCTGCGTGCCGGTCAACTCGGGGTCATGGATTACATGAACCTCAAAAACATTGAAGCCGATACGCAAATGCGCGGCTCGCTCGGCAAATTAAATGATGGCGATGATTCAAGCCGTCCGACCAATAAATAAGGGGATGTGAGATCCCATGAGCAGTTTGATTTATATCGCCGTAGTCATTGTGATTGCGATCTTTTCCAACATGAACAAAGCGGGGAAGAATAAACAGAAAAATGCTCCGCGCGGAGGTATGCCGACTTTTGGCGGCGGGGGGGACGCTAGTCCTCTCCGCCGTGCCCGGCAGCAGGAACGGAACCCTGAGGATGAAAGCCCGGCCCGTCAGGGCAGCGGGTTTCCTGTTCCAGGCGAGTCTTCCTATCCGGGCCAGCCTTCCGTGTCCTATGAAGAGCGTGAGTACGATTCTTCTCCTGTCTGGAAGGAGTCTCCTGAGCGGCCTTCTCCTGACTATGATACAGGTGAAGGAATGTCCCTTGAGCAATCGGGAGAAGACAGCGTACAGGCGCGTACAGAACGGATGCAGCGGGAGCTGGAACGCCTGCAGGCGTCGTTTGACGGCGTGGCAGACGCTTCAGAGGCATGGGACGCAGGGACTGCTGGTAAGAGCGGTGCTGTCTCCGCGCGATCTGCTGCCCGTCATGGTTTGGCAGATAATCGTGAATCGCTGCGGAACGGTCTGGTATGGGCTGAAATCCTTGCCCCTCCCCGTTCACGCAAACCGCATTCTTCGCGGCGTTGAGTATAGCTATGAAGTATTAAGCGGCAATCAGCCGCCGGTATTCCACCGGTGCTGATTGCCGCTTTTTTTATGAAGTCCTTCTTGGTGTTGCGGGGAGGATATGCTATTACGGAGTCAGAGCGGGAATTGTGGTCAGTTGAGTGTAGAGATACTGCTGGTTGTCCACTATTTTGCCGCCTGCGTCCACGCCTACGGTGGTAACGACTACTTCAATATCAGGGTTAGGCGTAGTTACCGAGAGCTGTACTTCGTAAACCGGAAATCCGCTGACCGGGATTGTCCTATTCGTTACCGAGCTTGGATTCAGCGAAAATGCTTGACGGGCGAGCGGTACTTTGGGTGTATTGACAGAGTTATCATCAATTGCAAACACACTTATTTCGATCGATGCGAAATCGGTAACTGCGTCATTGCTGATAAGCAGCCGGACAAATTGAGCCCGGACTCCTGTCTCCGAGCCGTTCAGAATCGGACCCGTTGTGCTGGTGAAGACTGCCATAGTAAATTCCTCCTTTCCTGTTAGATAGATTATTATATTTTGAGATTTTCATTTTGGATTGTATTTTCAACCAATTTCAAAAATACGGACTGGAGCGGGTAAGCCGAATTCTATGCTGAAATTGAAATTACAGTAGGCAGGGTGAGTTCTTCTCATAAAAATCAGCATTGCCGCATAAGGTGTACAGAAGGCAGGAAGGGGGAGAAGTCTACATATGACCCGTATCGGCCGCAGGCTGCGGGGATGGACAAACGGGGTATTGGATCTTCCGCAGGATGTGCTGCAGGAGATGCCCCGAATCACCCTGATCGGCAATAAGGAGCTGTATATTGAGAACCATCGCGGCGTGCTGCATTTTTCCTCCGGGCAGCTTAAGCTTGCGTTAGTCAATGGATATCTGGAGATTTCCGGCGAGGGATTAGTGATCCGGAATATTCTGGGCCAGGAACTGGCTGTAGAGGGTTTAATCGGGGAGATCAGATATAAGGGAAGCGAGGAGAAACCATGAAAGAACCGCCTCTGGCATCCCTGCGGGGGTTCGTTACACTGCATGTGACGGGACCGCAGGTGGAAAGGTTTATCAATGCAGTGAACGAACAAGGCATCCTCATATGGGATGTGAGGCCTGCGGGGGATGGCGCTTCCCTGAACCTGCTGCTGAATGACTTTTTTATCCTTCGGCCGCTGTTAAAAAAGACAGGCTGCCGCATGCATGTGACAGGCAGGAATGGCTTGCCCTTCCGGCTCGCGCGGCTGTGGAAACGGAAGTTTTTTGCTGCCGGTTTATTGCTGTTTGGCATTGGCCTTCTGCTGCTTTCTTCAATGGTGTGGAGCATCAAAGTCGAAGGGAATCAATTCATTGCCTCCGAAGATATTCTGGACGCTGCGCGTCAAGAAGGCATCTATCCATTCCAGTGGATTTGGCGTATGGAGGAGCCGGACAAGCTCTCCAGGGAGATGACCTCGAGGATGCCGGGACTTTCCTGGGTAGGGGTGCAGCGGACGGGGACGAGCATTACTATCCAGGTTGTCGAGGCTGACAAGCCTGAGAACAAGCCGCTGCTCAGCCAGCGCCATCTGATCAGCAGAACCGATGCGGTGGTTACCGAGATCTACGCCGAGCAGGGCAGACCGGTTGTAGCGCGCAATTCGCGGGTCAAGAAAGGGGATATTCTGATCTCCGGCACCCTGGGTGATGAAAACAATATGCAGACGGTGGTTGCCAAAGGCGAGGTAAAGGGTCTAGTATGGCATGAATACAACATTGAGGTGCCGCTCAAAACAACCGGCAGTTCATATACAGGGGACCGGAAAGACCGCACATATCTGGTGATCGGCAATTGGGCGGTTCAACTTTGGGGCTACGGGAAATCCGGATTTGAGAAATCACGGACGCTTACAGAGCATGATCTGCTGTCCTGGCGTTCTTTGCAGGTGCCGCTTGGACTGATGACTGAGAAGGAAATGGAGGTCAAGTATACTTCCGGCACCAAAACTCCGGAGGCTGCCCGGCAGGAAGGGATTACTCGGGCAACTAATGATATTTTGGCCCGTTACGGCACTGACAGCGTTATTAAAAGTCAAAAAATTTTGCATGAGAAGAAAGAGAATGGTAAAGTTTATATGAAAGTGATGTTTGAAGTGGAAGAGAGAATCACGGAAGAACTTCCGATAGTAAACAACCGAGGAGAATGAGGCTACTTGTCAGAACAGACTGCAAGCATTCGTATATCTTTGCAAAATGCGGGAGAAGCGCAATCCCTGTTCGGCCCGCAGGATGGTTTTCTGAAAATTATCGAGAGTGAAATACCGGCGGTTATCGACTCGCGTGAAGCTGAGGTTACAATACGCGGGGCCGAGCGGGAAGTGGACATGCTGGGACAGCTGTTCAATGTGCTGCTGTCTCTGATCCGCAGCGGTTACATACTTAGTGAACGTGATGTGCAGTATGCGGTGGAGCTGGCAAAGGATTTCCGCGCCGACCAACTGCTTGATTTGTTCAAAGGTGAAATTACGACAACCTTCCGCGGCAAGCCGATCCGTGTCAAAACGATTGGCCAGAAGCACTATGTGACTTCGATCAAGAAACGCGATGTCGTCTTTGGCATCGGACCTGCGGGAACAGGAAAAACCTATCTCGCCGTTGTGCTTGCCGTCACCGCGCTGAAGGAAGGTTCCGTGAAGCGCATCGTCCTTACACGTCCTGCAGTTGAAGCAGGAGAAAGCCTGGGCTTCCTTCCCGGCGATTTGCAGGAAAAGGTTGACCCATATCTCCGTCCGCTCTACGACGCCTTATACGACGTTATGGGCCCCGATCAGGTTGCCAAGGCACTGGAACGGGGATTGATCGAAATTGCACCGCTCGCGTATATGCGCGGACGCACGCTGGATGATTCTTTTATCATTCTGGATGAAGCCCAGAATACGACTCCTGAACAGATGAAAATGTTCCTTACCCGGCTTGGCTTTGGCTCCAAGATGGTTATTACGGGTGACGTTACCCAGATTGACCTGCCGCGCGGCAAAAAATCCGGGTTGATCGAAGCGAAGGCGATTCTGTCAGGCATCGAGGAGCTTGGGTTTGTTTATTTTGCGGAACAGGATGTCGTACGGCATTCCCTGGTGCAAAAAATTATCGTCGCCTATGACCGCTCTGCCGAAAACCAGGACTAACAAAGGGGACTGTCTCCATGGCCTCAAAGCAACCATCGAAATTAAGCGGATTTGTATATAGCAACAACGGCTGGAAGTATAGCGCGGCGACGCGCTATGCTCTTTTCCTGTTATTGGGGATTGTTTTCTACTTCAGTCTCTCACCTGATTTGCTGCCTAAACGCTATGACATTAAAGAGAACACCAAAAGTGCCAAGGAAATTACTGCGCCGAAGCAAATACTCGACAGCAAGGCTACGCTGAAGGCTCAGGAAGCCGCCGCTGAGACCGTGCAGAACAGGTATGAGATTATTCCGATGAGGCTCGATAATCTGGTAACCTTGCTGATAGACCGGATTGACCGGCTCAATCAGGATGATCTGATTTCACAAAGTGAGAAGGCCGGCATTTACAAGGATGTAATCCCGCAGCGGGCCAATGATTTTATCGTGAACTTTGTGAATTCGAGCCGTAACTCCGGCACGTATTCCACCACACTGCTCGATGAGATGCAGTCCGTCATCAAAGAACAGACCTATGTCATCCCGGAGGAGACTTACATCAAAATTCCGCGGCTGACCTCTCAGGACATCATCGAGATGAAGCCGGTTGCCCGGGATATTGTCACCAAGCTGATGAACGACCAGATTGTGGATGCCCAGACTGCGCGCGCGAAGGTAGCGGAGCAGGTCAGCGTCAGCTCGCTAAGCCAGCGCACAGCCCGTGAGGTGGTGCAGGAGCTGGTACGGCTGGTGATCACGAGCAATAAGTTCTACGATGAGGAAGCTACCAAGGAAGCTAAGGTGCAGGCCCGCGAGAACACGCCGGATGTGTTCATTGAGCAGGGGGATGTGCTTGTTGCTAAAGGGGAGTATATTACACCCGAGCTGTACGCACTGCTGGATGAGAGCGGCCTGCTGAGCAATGAGGTCAATTATTGGCCGCAGTTGGGCCTGTTCCTGCTGTCAGCTATGCTCTCCGCCGGTCTGCTGATGTTCATCCGTTATACCGGGGGGACCTCCGGCTTCAAGTACAATAATTCCCAGCTGCTTATGCTGGTGCTTGTGTTTATTATTACGATCATCTCGATGCGGCTTGCCGCGTTTTTACAGACGGATGTCCGGTCTTATGTCGGGTTCCTGGCTCCGGTAGCCATTGGCGCTATGCTGATCGCAATGCTGCTGGATATGACGCTGGCTTATTTCTGTTCCATCCTGTTCAGTATTCTTTCCAGTATTATATTGAATGTGCAGCAAAATACGGTGTTCGATTTCAACTTCGGATTCTTTGCGCTTATCGTTTGCTATGTGGCAATTTTCGCCACCCACCGCGCCGGGCAGCGGTCAACGCTGCTGAAAGGCGGAATCATGGTGTCTCTGTTCGGTTGTGTGGCTGTGTTTATGCTGACGCTCCTGAGCGGCGGAGACTGGAATCAGACGCAGACACTGTATGCTATCGGCTTTGCCTTTGCCAGCGGTCTGCTGACCGCAGTGCTGGTAATCGGCCTGATGCCTTTCTTTGAGGCTACCTTTGGCATTCTATCGGCACTCAAGCTGGTAGAGCTGTCGAATCCGAATCATCCTTTGCTGCGCAAGCTGCTTACAGAAACGCCCGGAACCTATCATCACAGTGTAATGGTCGGCAATCTGTCAGAAGCTGCGGCGGAGGCGATCGGGGCGGACGGGCTGCTCTGCCGCGTAGGCTCTTATTATCATGATATCGGCAAGACGAAGCGGCCGTTTTATTTTATCGAGAACCAGAACAACATGGAGAATCCGCATGATTCGATTGAACCGAAGCTGAGCAAATCAATCATCGTGGCCCACGCCCGCGACGGGGTGGAAATGCAGAAGGAGTACAAGCTGCCCAAACCGATCCGTGACATTGCTGAACAGCATCACGGCACGACATTTCTGCATTATTTTTATCATAAAGCATTGAAGCTGGCCGAAGAGAAGGGTGTGGAGCCTGATTTCACGGAAGAGGATTTCCGTTACCCTGGGCCGAAGGCGCAGTCGAAGGAATCTGCAGTTGTCGGAATCGCCGACAGTGTGGAGGCTGCTGTCCGTTCACTTCGCAAGCCGACGGTTGTGCAGGTGGAGACGATGATCGAGAAGATTATCAAAAGCCGGCTGGATGACCATCAATTCGATGAATGTGATCTTACGATAAAGGAATTGGATATTATCGCGCGGACATTGAAAGAAACGGTTATGGGGATTTTTCATTCCCGGATCGAATATCCGGAGGAAGTGAAGAAACCTAAAAAAGAGGAAGGAGCCGTAAATACATGAGTCTTGCAATCGTTTGGAACAATGAACAGGAAGAACACGAGATTAATGACGAGCTAATATCTCTGCTGGAGCGCATTCTGCAAAAAGCGGGTGAAGCCGAAGGCATTGAGGGCGGCGAGGTGGACCTTACCTTCGTCAACAATGAACGGATTCATGAGCTCAATCGGGAATACCGGGGAATTGACCGTCCGACGGACGTGCTTTCCTTTGCCATGAACGAAACCAGCGAAGATGAGCTGGAAATTATATACGGACAAGATGAGAATGAAGAGCTAGAAGATGTGCCGAATGTGCTGGGGGATATCATTATCTCTGTCACCCGGGCGCAGGAGCAGGCTTTGGAATATGGCCATTCCCTGGAGCGTGAGCTGGGTTTCCTGTTTGTGCACGGATTTTTGCATCTGCTGGGCTACGATCATCAGGATGCTGCTTCTGAGGCCGAAATGATGTCCAAGCAGGAGCATGTGCTGGCTCAGGTCGGGTTAACACGCTAATGGTCAAAAATACGGCGGTAGGCCACAAAAAGTTCTGGCATTCGTTTCGATTTGCAGCTCAGGGCATTGCGGGAGCGTTCAAATCCGAACTGAATATGAAGGTACATAGCGGCTTGGCTGTTCTTGTGCTTGCCGCTGCCGCCGTATTCAGACTTCCTGCAGCAAGCTGGATGTTGTTGCTGCTGGCAATTACGCTCGTTTTGACCGCTGAGCTGCTGAATACGGCTATTGAAGCGACGGTTGATCTGGTCTCACCGGAGATTCATCCCCTGGCCAAGACTGCCAAAGATACCGCCGCAGGTGCTGTGCTGCTTACGGCGGTGTTTGCTGTGATTACGGGAATCTATGTTTTTTATCACCCGGTAATGGACTGGATCACTGGACTTATGTCATAATCAGTTTACAACTTGAGCTCGGGGAGAGGCGGATCGGCGTTTTGCGCTCCGCCATCTTTGGTTAGATTCATACTTCTCGCAGTAAGAATCCTGTATGTTGAACAATTTTAATGGTGTGTAGGGGAAACGGTTTGCCCAAATCAACTTAATGTAGTCTATGCTTACAAAACTTAGGGTTAGCTTTCGAAGTAAGTTTTTTCCGAAGTAACTCGATGAAGTCTATGCTTACAAAACTTTTAGGAGGATCACTATGGATTCTGCGCTACTTCTTCAAGAAGCGATAAAGGCACGAATGAGTGCTTATATACCTTATTCCCGCTTTGGCGTCGGTGCTGCGCTGCTGGATCAGGACGGTCATGTCCATCATGGCTGCAATATTGAAAATGCTGCTTACGGGCCGACCAACTGTGCGGAGCGGACTGCAATGTTCCGCGCCATCGCGGACGGCCATAAAGCCCGCAGCTTTCAGGCTATCGCGGTTGTTGCCGATACCGATGGCCCCGTATCGCCCTGCGGTGTCTGCCGGCAGGTGATGGTGGAGCTATGCGGTCCCGACATGAAGGTCATCCTCGGGAACATGAAAGGCGACATCGTGGAGACTACCGTGCGTGAGCTGCTCCCGGGTGCTTTCGGACCGGACGATTTGGAGCAGGGGCAAGCTCCTGAGTAGATATTTGATAGGTGTAACCCTGTTTACAGCGTTATTAACTTGGGAAGATGGCAGAGCGGGAGGGTTGACGTTTCCGGCTATTGCAGAACAAATGTGTGGCGGAAGGTCATTTTGCCTTTCCCGTTACGCTTGCCTAGTTTAGTTGTATTTTGTACAGCTAAACTAACCTGTTTTTTGCAAGATATGTGTTTAGTTGTATAACCTGCAACTAAAATCAGCATAATGGCTCCAAGCAGCGGTTTTTGCCAAATTTAATTGTACATAATGCAGCTAAAATCATAGAGGTAACGATTCAAAGGTATTTAACTGTACAAAATACAATTAAACTGCATAAACCGAAGGATTGTCCAAAAAGACCTAGAAGTAAGAGTTATCTGTTCCATCGCCGACAAGCAGCTTTACCGCTGCACTGCCGCATATGCAGCTAACTAATTTATCCGCTCCGCGTGGTACAAACAGTTGACTAGCTTTCCCGCTCAGCCGGCCAAGTTTCCCGTTCAGCCAGCCAAGTGTGTTCCCGCAGGGAACGAAAGCGCTCTAAGCACCATCCGGCTCACCCAAGCGTCGAACCTAACTGTGCCATCCCATTCCGGGTGTCCAGAGGGCAGGGGCCCTTGGGGTCCCTCTTGGCTAAGGGGGATTTACCGGGATCGAAAAGGTTTTAACAAGAAACTTTATGAATTTGAAGTTATGTCAAGGAAGGAAGATTATATTGAAATTCAAATCAGGGTTTGTCGCCATTATCGGCAGACCGAACGTAGGCAAATCGACACTCATGAACCAGGTGATTGGCCAAAAAATTGCCATCATGTCGGACAAGCCGCAGACAACCAGAAACAAAATCCACGGGGTTTACACTGCCAACAACTCGCAGATCGTATTTCTGGACACACCGGGTATCCATAAAAGACAATCTAAGCTGGGTGACTACATGAACCAGACGGCGATGAGCACGCTGCATGAAGTGGAGGCCGTGCTGTTTCTGGTGGACGCATCCGAAGGACTCGGCGGCGGCGACCGCTTTATCGCCGAGCAATTACACAGTATCAAGACACCGGTTATTCTGGTGATGAACAAAATTGACAAGATTGAGCCGGAAGTGCTGCTGCCGCTGATTACACAGTACAACAAGCTGCATGAGTTTGCCGAAATCGTGCCGATCTCCGCCAAGCTGGGTAACAATGTGAATACCCTGCTGGATCAGGTGGCGAAATATTTGCCGGAAGGTCCGCAGTATTATCCCGACGATCAGATTACCGATCATCCGGAGCAGTTCGTCTGCGCGGAGCTGATCCGTGAGAAGATTCTCCATATGACCCGCGAAGAGGTACCGCATTCCATCGCGGTGGCCATCGAGGATATGAGTGTAGAACCCAATGGAGTTGTGCATATTTCCGCCGTTATTTTTGTGGAGCGCGATTCCCAGAAGGGGATCATTATCGGCAAGCAGGGTGCGCTGCTGAAAGAAGTGGGCCGGCGCGCCCGTACGGATATCGAGAACCTGCTGGGATCGAAGATTTTTCTGGAGCTATGGGTAAAAGTGAAAAAAGACTGGCGCAATCAGGACCGCGTACTGCGGGATTTGGGCTTCCATAAAGACCTTTAATCTTGGGCTCCGCAGCTTCTTGGCAGGAATTGCAAGGATAGAACCTGGTACATCGCACATCCTATTTCTGAAGAGACATCGTGTTTCCGAAGAAAGGATGAATACGAATGCGAGACTTTTCGTGGAAGTATTTTGCAATGACTGGAGATGTCGATGCTTATCTGCTGTACAGGGAAGCCGGAGATCCGCTGGATGAAGGCGGACTGCTGCTTGCAGAGGAAGAGAAGGCCCTTGATGAAGAAGCGCAATAAGGACTGGTTGCTTGCCGAATGGTTGGGGGAAGAGGCATGCTACACAGGGTGGAAGGGATCGTCATCCGCAGCATGGACTACGGCGAGGGGAACGCGATTATTACGCTTTGCACCGAGAACGCCGGCAAAGTAGGCGTTCTGGTGCGCGGCGCCAAGAAGGTCAAAAGCCGCCATGCTGCCCTGATCCAGCTGTTCACTGTAGGGGAATTTGTGTTTTTCCGCAACAACGGGGGACTGGGTACATTAAATGCCGGGGAAATTACACAGTCTCACCATCCGCTGCGCGGGGATTTGTTCAAAGCGGCATATGCTTCATATGCCTGCGAGCTGCTTGACCGTGTGCTGCATGATGAGGAGACGGGAAGCTTTTGGTTCCGCCAGCTTTCCGCCTGCTTGAATGCACTTGAGGACGGCAAGGAACCCGGCGTCATTATAAATGTTTTTGAGATGAAAATACTGCAGGCGGCCGGATATGGTCCGGAACTGGATGCCTGTGTCGTATGCGGGTTGGACAAACCTGATGAAGAACTCAGAATAAGTCCCCGTCTCGGCGGGGTGCTCTGCCGCAGCTGCAGGCATAATGATCCTCCAGCCATGGAGATTTCTCCGCGGGCGCTGAAGCTGCTGCGTCTATTCGCTGCACTTGATTTAAACCGGCTTGGAAATGTCGACGTGAAGGAAGGCACCCGCGCAGAACTTAAAAAGATTATGCGTGCCTTTATGGACATGCAGCTCGGGCTGAAGCTGAAGTCGCAAGGATTTCTTGATCAGCTCGACAAATACGATATTTGACGAAATCCAAATTTTCCGTTACTATGGTGACAGTTTCTTCTTGTATACAGCCGTTGTTGCTCTGACATTTGGAGACGTACAGTGATCGGGAAAGTAGTGGGCAAATTTGTCGCTTAAGCGAGCCGGGGATAGTGGAAGCCTGGCGGGACAAGGTTCATGAACAGGGCACCCGGGAGTACGGTAACGGCAGAATGAAAAGTGGATTGCGCTCATCGGATGTGGCCTGCTTTATTGGCCGGATACCGGATGCGTAATCAAGTAGGGTGGAACCGCGGGAGAATAAGTTAAGCTCTCGTCCCTATGTCTGTATATCAGGCATGGGGGCGGGAGCTTTTTTGCCTTGTGGCGAGGATCTTAACCAAGAATCCTGTACCGCCGCAAGTATAAAAGAGGACCGCCTCCATCGCGCAGGAGCAAGATGCCTCAAGGCACAGTGTGCCAAAAACTTGTAAGCGAAGGAGTCGGTAGTATGAATTTTCAGCAGATGATTTTGACACTGCAGCAGTTCTGGGCAGCAGAGAATTGTATTCTCGTCCAGCCGTATGATACGGAAAAGGGGGCGGGAACGATGAACCCCATGACGTTTTTGCGTTCGCTTGGACCGGAGCCTTGGAAAGTAGCTTATGTTGAGCCTTCCCGCCGTCCATCGGATGGACGTTATGGCGAGAACCCGAACCGCCTGTACCAGCATCACCAGTTCCAGGTGATTATCAAGCCTTCCCCGGACAATATCCAGGAGCTTTATCTGGAAAGCCTGAAGGCGCTTGGCGTAGACCCGCTGCAGAATGATATCCGGTTTGTCGAAGATAACTGGGAGAATCCGTCGCTGGGCTGTGCAGGCCTTGGCTGGGAAGTATGGTTGAACGGCGAAGAGGTTACTCAGTTTACTTACTTCCAGCAAGTCGGAGGAATTGAGACCAAACCGGTTGCTGTTGAGATCACATACGGATTGGAACGTCTGGCTACCAACATCATGAAGAAAGAAAATGTGTTTGATCTGGAATGGGTGGACGGCATGACCTATGGTGATGTATTTCATCAGCCGGAGGTTGAGCACTCGACCTATACATTTGAAGTCTCCGATGTCAAAATGCTGTTCACACTCTTTAATACCTACGAAGAGGAAGCACGCAGAGCCATGGAGCACCATCTGGTGTTCCCGGCTTACGATTATGTGCTGAAATGCTCGCATACCTTCAATCTTCTGGATGCACGCGGAGCGATCAGCGTTACCGAACGCACGGGCTTTATTACGCGGGTGCGGAATTTGGCCCGTACCGTTGCGGCGACATATCTTGAGGAACGCGAGAAGCTTGGCTTCCCGCTGCTGAAGAAAGAAGGTGCTGACCTTGTCTAAAGATATATTGTTCGAGATCGGTTTGGAAGAGGTGCCTGCACGCTTCATCCGCGCTGCGATGGAGCAGTTGAAAGACAGAACAACTAAATGGCTGGAAGCTTCGCGTATTTCCCATGGCGGAGTCAACGCATATGCAACACCGCGCCGCCTTGCGGTTCTGGTGAAGGATGCCGCCGAAAGGCAAGAGGATATCAGCGAAGAGGTGAAGGGCCCTTCCCGCAAAATCGCGTTGGACGCGAGCGGCGAGTGGAGCAAGGCCGCACTCGGCTTTGCCCGCAGCCAAGGGGTGTCGACGGAGCAGTTTACCTTTAAAGAATTGGCCGGAGTGGAGTATATCTACGCCACCAAAAACAGTGAAGGTGTAAATACTTCCTCGCTATTGTCCGAAGGACTCAGCGGCATTGTCGGCTCGATGACCTTTCCGAAAAATATGCGCTGGGGAGCGTATGATTTTAAATTTGTCCGTCCGATCCGCTGGCTGGTTGCCTTGTTCGGGCAAGAGATCATTGATCTGGAAATTACAGGGGTCAAAGCAGGCAATACCAGCCGCGGGCACCGTTTCCTTGGAACGAATGCTGTTATTGCTGAACCTGCGGATTATGTGGAAGCTATGCATGCGCAGCATGTGCTGGTAGATGTGAAGGAACGTGAAGAGTTGATCCTGAACCAGATTAATAAGCTGGCTGAGGAGAAAAGCTGGACAATTGCCATCAAAGAAGATCTGCTGGAGGAAGTGCTGTTCCTGGTAGAGACACCGACGGTACTGTTCGGCACCTTCGATCCTTCGTTCCTCAATATCCCGCAGGAGGTGCTGATCACCTCGATGCGGGAGCATCAGCGTTACTTCCCGGTCTTAGATAGCGCAGGCACGCTCCTGCCGTTCTTCGTTACCGTTCGTAACGGAAATGCAGAATCGCTGGACGTCATTGCCAAGGGGAACGAAAAGGTGCTGCGTGCCCGACTATCGGATGCGAAGTTCTTCTATGGAGAGGATCAGAAACTGCAGATCAGCGATGCGCTGGCTAAGCTGGAATCCATCGTGTATCACGAAGAGCTGGGCAGCGTTGGCGATAAGGTTCGCCGCATCCGTGCCATTTCTGACAAGCTCGCTGCGAAGCTGGGGCTGTCCGCAGATACCGCGGCTGAAGTCAGTCGTACGGCTGATATTTGCAAATTCGATCTGGTGACGCAGATGGTCTATGAGTTCCCTGAGCTTCAGGGCACAATGGGTGAAGATTATGCCCGCAAAGCGGGAGAAGCGGAAAATGTGGCAAAAGGTATTTTTGAACATTACCAGCCGCGTTTTGCCGGAGATGCAGTTCCTTCTACACAAGCTGGTCTTGTAGTCAGTCTGGCCGATAAAATCGATACGATCGTGGGCTGCTTCTCCATCGGCATTATTCCGACCGGTTCACAGGACCCTTATGCGCTGCGCCGCCAGGCGGCAGGCATCGTGCAGATGGTGCTGGAGCATCAATTGCCGATCTCTTTGCAGGAAATTTTCGCTGCGGCTTTGGAAATTCATGAAAATTTGCGCACAGAGAAACATTTTACCCCTGAGCTGCGTATAAACCTTTACGAGTTCTTCGGTCTGCGCGTAAAACGACTCTTGTCCGACGACAATATCCGATACGATGTGGTGGATGCAGTCACTGCCGCTGGTTTTGATGATATTGTCGCTGTTGTAGGCAGAAGCCGTGCGCTTACCGATGCTGTGAATGCCGTCGCTGATTTCAAGATCACTGTGGATTCGCTGACTCGTATCAGCAATCTGGCAGCGAAGGCGCAGGAAGGTATTGTGGTTGTGCCTTCATTGCTGAAAGAAGAGGCCGAGCTTAAGCTGTACGAAACATGGCAGGGTATTCACACGCCGTATCATGAAGCGCTCACTGCCCGAAATGCTGCAGAGGCGCTGCGGATTCTTTCCGGCCTGAAGGATGCCGTTACCGGATTCTTCGATTCCGTAATGGTCATGGCTGAAGACGAGGGAATACGTGCCAACCGTCTTGCGCTGCTGGCAGGCATTGATGCCGACTCCAAATCTTTTGCTGATTTCGGTAAGCTGGTTTGGTAAAACCCGGCAGTATCCAAGTAATGTTTGTGAATTTCATGGTATAGATCGATGGTTTAGGGTATAAATATACGGAACGGTGCCAATGCGTAAGTTGACATTCGTTCCGTATTTATGCTTTATCAAAGAAGGATTTTCGTTTGGCAAAGCGTATATATATTACACGGGAATTTGGTGATGTCATGTTGAGATCCCAAGCAAGAACAATTGTAGTCGACGGGGACGCATGCCCGGTCAAGAAGGAAATCGTTGCTGTAGCCCGTTCTTTCGGCATTCCGGTATTGATGGTTTCTTCTTTTGACCATGTGCTGCAGGCTGAAGAAGGTGTTACTGTGGTGCAGGTGGACCGCGGTGCTGACAGTGCAGACCTCTATATTGCCAATCATGTTTCTGCTGGAGATGTAGTCATTACCCAGGACTACGGCCTTGCGGCACTTGCGCTCGGCAAACGTTGCAAGGTACTCTCTAACCGGGGACAGGAATATGACAATTCCAACATGGATTTTATGCTGGAGAGCAGGCATGCCAGTGCAGTGGAACGCAGGCGGGGGCACTATTCCAAGGGTCCAAAAGCGATCACCGCAGAGGAAAAAATGAATTTTCAACATAAACTGACAAAACTTTTAACAATTTTGCAGGAGAATGTGGAGCTATAGCGAATTATATTTATTTGTTAAGAGATGAAGGTGGTTGAAGTGGCTAGCGGACACGGTAATATTCCAGAAGAAGTTATCGAGAGCGTGCTGGCGCGGCATGACATTGTCGATACCGTCGGTAAGGTTGTCCATTTGTCCAAGCAGGGGAAATATTTATGGGGCCTCTGCCCGTTCCATTCGGAGAAATCCCCTTCCTTCACCGTAACCCCGGACCGGGGAGTTTTTCATTGCTTTGGCTGTGGTATGGGCGGAAATGCCATCAAATTCAGGATGGAAATCGAAGGGTTATCCTTCCCCGAAGCAGTCAGAATAATGGCGGAAGAAAGCGATATTGTTATTCCCGAAGGCAAAGGAGGCACATTATCTCCTCCCGATCCTGAGCGGGACCGGCTGATACAGGCTTATGAGTTATCGGCCAAATTTTATCATTTTTTGCTGAAGAACACGGAATACGGCACTGCCGCAATGAATTATTTAAGATCCCGGAACTTCAGTGATAAAATGATCGACCAGTTTCAAATCGGCTATGCTCCAGACCGTTGGGACACCCTGCTGCAGTTTCTGGAGAAACGGAATTTTGATCTTGCTGAAATGGAAAAAGGCGGGCTGTTGTCTGCCAGGGGCGAGGGCAAAGGGTATCTCGACCGCTTTCGCGGGCGCGTTATTTTTCCGATTGCGAACCGCACAGGCAAGACCATCGCTTTTGCCGGAAGAATTCTTGGGGAAGGTCAGCCGAAATATTTGAATTCCCCGGAGAGCAGACTATTTAACAAAAGCCGGATTCTGTACAATTTGCACCAGTCCAAAGCATCCATCCGCAAAACGCGGCAAATCGTCCTCTTCGAAGGATACGGCGATGTCATTTCGGCCTGGGAAGCAGGTGTGCATAACGGCGTGGCTACCATGGGAACCTCGCTGACTGAGGGACATGTAGCCCTGATGAAAAGTCTGGCTGACGAGATTGTTCTTGCCTACGATGGTGACCGGGCTGGACAAGCTGCAGCGATGAAGGCGATCCCGATGCTGGAAAGCAATGATCTGCGGGTGAAGGTTGCCGTGCTGCCGAGCGGTCTGGATCCGGATGAATTTATCTCCCGTCACGGCGGGGACAGATTCAAAGAACAGGTGATGGATTCGGTGGTTTCATCCATAAAATTTAAGCTTATATATCTGAAAAAAAACCATATACTCCTAGAGGAAGACGGCAAAATCGCCTATGTCAAGGAGGCATTGGAGATTATTGCATCACTGCAATCTTCGACCGAGCGTGAAGTTTATCTGCGGGAAATATCCTCAGAGCTGGAGCTGTCATATGATAGCTTAAAGCAGGATTGCAACTTACTGCGGGCGTCGATGCAAAAAAACATCCCCGAAGGGGATAATAACGATAAAAGGTGGAATAATGGTAGGCATAAAAAAGGGCAGGTGCAGACACCTACTTTACTGCCCGCTTATCATGTTGCGGAACGGCGCCTGCTATCATTTATGATTCAGGACCCGGAAGCTGCTACTTATGTAGGCGAACGCCTCGGAGAAGAGTTCAACATCGATGATCATGCGGCAATCGCCGCTTATCTATATGCCTATTATGCGCAAGGCAAACCACCCGGCATCAGCCGTTTTTTATCATCACTACAGGATGATCGTCTGGAAAAGACTGCAACAGCGATATCCATGATGGACACACCGCCGGATTGGAATACGCAGGTTTTGGACGATTGTATCCGTGAAGTAAGGAAGTACCCCCTGCAGCGCAGGATGGAGCAAAAACGGGAAGAAATGATTCAAGCGGAGAAATCCGGTGACTTTTTGCGTGCGGCACAAATTGCAAGTGAGATTATAACCCTAGAGAGACAATAAGAAATTGACAGGATGTACCTAGGGAGGAGGGAGTCGAATTATGGCGAACGATCAGCACACTGAACTGGAAGCAGAATTTACTCTGGATCAGGTTAAGGACCAGCTTATTGAGCACGGCAAGAAAAGATCATCATTGAACTACAAAGATATTATGGAGAAATTGTCGCCGTTTGATCAAGACCCCGAGCAGATGGAGGAATTCTACGAGCAGCTCAGCGACCTCGGTATCGAGGTTGTAAATGAGAATGACGAAGAAGGTTCGCCGCTCCGCCAGAGTGAGGACAACGAGAATAGCGACTCTGACGACTTCAGCTTTGACGACGATTTGTCGCTGCCGCCGGGAATCAAAATTAACGACCCCGTCCGGATGTATCTGAAGGAAATCGGACGTGTGCCGTTGCTCTCGGCTGACGATGAAGTCGAACTGGCTATGAGAATCAAAAATGGTGATGAGGAAGCGAAACGCCGGCTGGCTGAAGCCAATCTGCGGCTCGTTGTCAGTATCGCCAAGCGTTATGTTGGACGCGGCATGCTGTTCCTGGATTTGATCCAGGAGGGCAATATGGGTCTGATCAAAGCGGTTGAGAAATTTGACCACAACAAAGGGTTCAAATTCAGTACCTATGCTACTTGGTGGATTCGTCAGGCCATTACGCGGGCGATCGCTGACCAGGCGCGGACAATTCGTATTCCAGTGCATATGGTGGAGACCATCAACAAGCTGATTCGTGTCTCCCGTCAGCTGCTGCAAGAGCTTGGGCGCGAGCCTTCGCCGGAAGAAATTGCGGCTGAAATGGAATTGACGGTTGAGAAAGTCAGAGAAATCATGAAGATTGCCCAAGAGCCGGTTTCCCTGGAAACACCAATCGGTGAAGAGGATGATTCGCATCTGGGCGATTTCATTGAGGATCAGGAGGCGCTTGCTCCTGCGGATGCAGCAGCCTATGAACTGCTGAAGGAACAGCTGGAGGATGTGCTGGACACGCTCACCGAGCGTGAAGAGAATGTGCTTCGTCTTCGTTTCGGTCTGGATGACGGACGGACGAGAACGCTTGAGGAAGTGGGTAAAGTATTCGGCGTAACCCGTGAGCGGATCCGCCAGATTGAAGCAAAAGCGCTGCGTAAGCTGCGCCACCCAAGCCGCAGCAAACGGCTTAAAGATTTCCTCGAATAGGTTTCATAAACCGGACCTTCTGCTGCACGGTGGCAGGAGGTCCTTTTATCTTGAGATACACCTAAGTAAAGGTGTGAAAAGAGAGGGATTAGCCGTTGAATTTGGAAAAACGAGAAATTATATTAAGAGAAATTCATTACTGGAGAAGGAGCAAGCTGCTACCTGAGCAGTATTGCGACTTCTTGACCAACCTTTACGATGATGAAAAGGAGATCAAAGACAGCAATCCGATCTCGCTGAAAAATCTTCAGCAGGGCAGCATCAAAATATGGTTGTTTGGTTTTGGAATTATTTCCTTGATTTTCTTGATTAGTCTTTATTTTAGCGTTTTTCCTTGGCCTTTGCAACTTGCCACAGCTCTATGTGTACTAATTGTTTGTTACGGTTACTCGGCTATTTACCGGGACCGAAACCACATGATCAGTCTTGTTCTGGCAGGAGTTGGCAGTGTACTGACGATAGGATTTGGCCTCTGGCTCATTGCTCTGCATGATCTGAACGCGGACTTGTGGCGGCCGCTGCTGATCGCAGGATGCGGCCTATTGTGGGTGATACTCGGATTCACATTGCGTATAGGCTTGCTGCACTATTGCGGGTTTGCCTTCTGGGCCCTGCTCTATGCCGGGTTCTCCGGCCAAATGCGTCCTGATGCTTCAGTCCTGGAGCTTGAGCTGCTCTGGCTGCCGCTCTGTATACTGATGGTCTGGCTGAGCTGGTTGTTGTACCACAGGATCAAAGGGGTTTCAGGGGTATATCTGGGCGTCGGAGTGTCGCTGTGGCTGATGCCGGAGATTGATGCGTTGTGGCTCAGACCGGATTATCCGGAATGGGTGTCGCTGGTGTTAATATTTAAGATTGCAGTTGGCCTTGCGCTGCTGTTTATTTTCCGAAAAAAATGGATAACGTGGGTGGCCTCATGAACAACGTAAAATTATCAAACCGGCTCCAGCTTGTGCTGGAGCAGATTCCAACAGGCAGCAAACTTGCCGATATCGGCTCGGATCATGCGCTGCTTCCGGTAGCAGCCTTGAGAAGCGGGAAAGCGGTCTCTGCAATAGCAGGTGAAGTCAATCCAGGACCTTATGAAGCAGCACGTAGAGGTGTGGCGGAGGCGGGCCTGGGCAAACAGATTGAGGTGCGGCGCGGAGACGGCCTCGAAGTGCTGGAGCCGGGTGAAGCTGACAGCATCTCCATCGCCGGAATGGGCGGCGCATTGATAGCCGCTATTCTGGACCGCGGCAAAAGCCTCGGCAAGCTTGCAGGTGTGAAGCTGCTTGCGCTGCAGCCAAATGTGGGCGAGGATATTCTGCGCCGCTGGCTGCTAAACAACCACTGGGTGCTTACGGCAGAGCATATCCTGGAAGAAGACGGGAAAATATATGAAATACTGACGGCGGTCCCTGACGGTGAAGCTGCAGGGATCACAAATGAACAGCTTTATCGTGAACGGCAGCTTGCTGGCGGCAATATGGTATGCAGCAAGGAGCTGCTTCTGCAAATGGGGCCTTGGCTGCTGCAAACGCCAAACGCTGTATTTACTGCCAAATGGCAGAGTGAGATTGCAAAATTGGAAGGGATTCTGGCTTCTCTGTCCCGCTCGGAGCTTGAATCGGCGGAAGAAAAGCGCAGCAGGATCACGGCACAGATCACAACAATCTCGGAGGTGCTGAAATGTACGCCAAAGGACAAACTGTAATCGGGTATATGGAGCAGCTTGCCCCAAAACATCTGGCTGAGGAATGGGACAACATCGGCCTTCAGCTGGGCAGCCTGCAGAAAGAAATTACCGGCGTGCTGGTTGCACTGGACGTCAACGACGACATTGTGGACGAAGCGATTGCTCAGGGCTGCAACCTGATCATCGCCCATCACGCGATTATCTTTCGTCCGCTTAAGGGGATACAGACCGAAACACCGATGGGCAAGCTCTATGAGAAGCTGATCAAAAATGATATTGCCGTATACATCAGTCATACCAACCTGGATGTCGCTGAAGGAGGGATGAACGACTGGATGGCGGAAGCGCTTGGCATCGAGAACGGTGTGCCGATTAAGGACATTCATACCGAGCAGTTGTCTAAGCTGGTTGTATTCGTGCCGAAGAATCATCACCAGAAGGTGCTGGACGCCATACTGAATGCCGGTGCAGGCTGGATCGGCAACTACAGCCATTGCAGCTTCAACATCGAAGGCTACGGCACCTTTATTCCGCGTGAAGGCTCGGAACCTTATATTGGAGAAGCGGGTAAAATGGAACGCGCTGAGGAAGTCCGCATTGAGACGATCGTGCCGCTGTCTATCCGCAATAAAGTAGTTCAGGCGATGCTTAAAGCGCATCCTTACGAAGAGGTGGCGTATGATCTTTATTCCATGGACCTTAAAGGCCGCAGCCTCGGACTCGGCAGAGTAGGCAAGCTTAAGGAGCCAACAACGCTTGGCGAATTTATCGGGACGGTCAAAACCGGCCTGAAGGTTGATCACGTTCGTGTTGTGGGCGATTTGAACCGGCCCATCCGCAAAGCGGCTGTTATGGGCGGCTCGGGGGCGAAGTATTATAACAGCGCCATCTTCAAAGGAGCCGATGTGCTGGTGACTGGCGATGTCGATTATCATACGGCTCAAGATGCTTACTTGGCTGGCATCTCATTAATTGATCCGGGACATAATGCGGAGAAGATTATGAAGGAGAAAGTGGCCGGTTGGATTCAGGGCAAGCTGGCTGAGCATAAGTACGGTACAGCGGTATATGCTTCGCAGATTGATACAGAGCCTTTCAAATTCCTGTAGATTCCCTTTATTTACACTTGTGCAGGTTGCGGCAAATCTGTATAATATACAATGTTGATCGGGAAGTTTGACAGACAATCGCCGGTGTGCGTGAAGACGCCGCGGGAGGAAAGTCCGGGCTCCACAAGGCAGGGTGCTGGATAACATCCAGTCGGCGCGAGCCGAAGGATAGTGCCACAGAAATGGACCGCCGATGGCCGCTTTCGGGCGGCACAGGCAAGGATGGAACCGAGGTGTAAGAGACCCCGAGGAACGCTGGTGACTTCGTTCCTGGTAAACCCCATCTGGAGCAAGACCTAATGAGACGCAGCGCTTCCTTAACCGGAAGAGCAGCCTTCGCCTGAGGCGTGTCTAGGTTGGTCGCTGGAGCTGTGCAGTAATGTATGGCCTAGATAGATGATTGTCGCTTATGGTGGGAGGGTAGTTCCCGTTTGAACCACGACGAGCACAGAACCCGGCTTACGGCAAACTTTCCTAACTGACAACTCTTATGAACTATTATTCTGTGAAGCTTATATACGACAGACAGCGGCCTTCCTTTGGAAGGTCGCTTTTTTGTGCGCCTTAGTTTAAAGATAGAATTAAAAAGACCGCATCGCTCCCTGTTATGAGGACGGTACGATCTTTTTTGTTGTTTTAGATGATCACTCTGGCGGACCTCAGTGACGTTATTTATGCGACAATACTGTTTTTGTCGTAGAAGCGGACTCAGGCGGCGTTATTTACTAAAATAGTGAGGTTAATAGCTGTTCTATTGTTAAATAACTGCACTGGAGTCCGCACCAGGCATTATTGAGCTGATTTTTGACAAATTAGGTCCCTCGAGTCCGTGCCAAAAGCAGCTCATATTGAGTCTTCAAGGCAAGGAGCAGCGTTTTTCCGGAATTCCACCTTCAGACTAAGCACGAACGTGCCGGAGTATTCCTGGTTGGCTGTTCTAGCAGAAGCAACAATATCTGGCAGGCAACGCAGCGGGGGCTCTGTTATTCCAGCGCCGGCATAAGCGTTGTCTCCAGGCTCTGGGAGTACTTGATGAGGGCCTTTTCCAGCCGCCCTACAGCAAGCGGAACCAGCTCCGGCGGAGTATGGGTGAAGTTCAGCCGCATTGCATTTTTCACAGGCTTGGCGGAATAGAACACTTCACCGGGCACAAAGGCTACACCTTGCTCCACGGCGAATGGAAGCAGCCCGGCAGTGTTAATAGCGGTGGATAGCTTCAGCCACAGGAACATCCCGCCCCGGGGTTCTTCGAACTTTGCGTCTTCCCAGCCGCGCGACGCCAGTTCGGCTGAGAGCTGCTTCATCCGTGAGTGGTATTCGCGGGAGATAAGACGGATATGTCCCTCAAGGTCAAAGACCCGAAGTAGTTCATAGAGGGCACGCTGGTCTATGGTGCTGGAATGCAGGTCGGCTGCCTGCTTGGCTTTGGCAACTATCCGGATCAGCTCAGCCGGACCGATAATCCAGCCGGTACGCAGGGCAGGCGCGACTATCTTGGAGAATGTTCCCGTGTAGACGACACAGGATTCCCCGCCGTAGCTTCTGTCGATCGCTGCCAGTGATGGAGGATAGGCATCAGCGGAATCGTCGAACTTAATTTCACCGTAAGGGTTGTCTTCAAGAATCAGCACGCCGTATCGTCGGCACAGGGAGACAACTTGTTCGCGGCGTTCCTTGCTCCAGGTTGCCCCGGAGGGGTTGTTGAAGGTAGGGACGGCATAGAGCAGCTTGGGGCGGTGTGTGCGAAGCTGCTCCTCCAGATGGTCAGGCAGCATGCCGGATTCATCGCTCTGAACAATGTGAATGTCCGCCCGGTAGGAGTTCAACACCTGCAAAGCTGCCATATAAGTTGGAGCTTCCACGAGGACAGCATCTCCGGGATCAAGCAGTATTTTGCACAGCAGATCTATGGCTTGCTGGGAGCCTGTGGTGAGGAGCATTTCCGAGATATCCGTCTGGATACCCTGATGGGTCAGCCTGGCCGCAACCTGCTCACGCAGCGGAATATAGCCTTCGGTGAGACCGTATTGCAGTGCCGATGTCTCGCCGGCAAGAGCCCGGCTGTAAGCCTCACGAACAGCTTCTACCGGGAAGAAGTCTTCGGCGGGCAGTCCGCCTGCCAGTGAAATGATGTCTTTGCCTTGGGTAATCTTCAGAATTTCGCGAACTGCCGAGGATCCCAGATGTTCCGTCATCGTAGAGTATTTGATCTTCATAAAAAATGCTCCCCGCTTTACAATTTTGTTGTATCATAACGGCATAGCGGTATAACAGTAAAGCGTTGAATATAACAGTGGGGGGGAAGTGCAGATGCATATTGATTTACTCCGCAGCGGCAGTAAATCTTTGCCGCAGCAAATCAGCGAAACGATGGCCCAGCGGATCACTTCGGGATTGCTGCAGCCGGGAGCCCGCCTGCCTTCCGTGAGAAACCTGGCATCTTCCCTGAAGGTAAGCCAGGTCACGGTAAGCAAAGCTTATGCTGAACTGGAAAGTCACGGGCATATCACCTGCAGCCAGGGAAAGGGCTGTTTTGTGGCCGAGAGAGCGCGGATGTCCCTGGATGCTGGGACGGGGTGGCAGGACGGGTATGACGACTTTTTGCCGCGGGCTCAGCTATGGCTGAATTTTGATTACTCCAAGGTGGAATATCCTTTTCATATGGCGGCGATTCATGGCGATCTGCTTCCGCTGGATTCTATCGGCGCGACTATGTCAACTCTTGTGACCGAACAGCCGGAGCTAATGGCTTCGTACGGCAATTTTCAGGGGGATCTAGAGCTGCGGGAAGTGATGTGCAGACATCTGCAAGGTCATGGAATCCATCTGCGCTCATCTGATTTAATGATCACGAGCGGAACCCAGCAGGGTATTGATCTGGTGGCCCGGACGTTTGTCGGCCCCGGGGATACCGTGTATCTGGAAGCGCCCAGCTATACGGGGGCTATAGATGTTTTTGCCGGACGTGGTGCGGAGATGATCTTTGTGCCCATGGACAACGAAGGAATGAAGGTGGATGTGCTCACTAAACTATGCGACCGGAGACCGCCGAAGCTAATCTATACCAATCCTACGTTCCAGAATCCGAGCGGCGTCACGATGAGTATCACAAGAAGACAGCGGCTGCTGGAACTAGCTAGAAGCTACCGCTGTCTCATTGTGGAGGATGATCCGTTCAGTGATCTGTATTTCCGCAAGCCGCCTCCGCCTTCGATCAAATCGATGGATGCAGAAGGGCATGTTGTGTACATGAAAAGCTTCAGCAAAGTCATTGCCCCGGGCTGCAGAATTGCCTGCGTTGCCGCCGGAGGCAACATTCTCTCCCGGCTGATTGCCGCCAAATCGGCGAGTGACCTCGGGAGCCCGCTGCTGACCCAGAAGGCGGTGCTTCCGTTCATTGCGCGCAAATATGAGACTTACGCAGAGCAACTGCGGACCGCGCTGCGGGGACGTATGGAGAAGGCGGCAAAGCTGCTGAAACAGCATGCCCCTCAGGGAGTGTCATGGAATCTGCCTGAGGGCGGGCTGAATTTGTGGCTGCAGCTGCCCACGCCCAGCGGCATCGGCAGGCTGCATGAGCTGGCAGAGCAGGAGGGCATCTCTTTCCTTCCGGGCGATGTCTGCTACTCCGGAGAGGTCCCTTCCCGCCATATCCGGCTATGTTATTCGCAGATGAAGGAAGCGGATATGGAACGCGGGCTGCGGCTGTTCCTGAGGCTCTTGGACAAGCATCTCAGCTCTGTCCGTTAATTGCTGTTCTCCAGATTGTGCTGCATGGATTTCAATTGACGATCGACATGCTGCGGGAATAGCTGCAGCGGAACTACACTTCCCCCGGCTGCCCGGAGTGTCCTATAGATATCGACCTGACCCCAGCCATAATACTTATCATGGCCGGTATCGCCGAGGTCGACGGCGTTCGAAATCATCAGCTCCATGACCTCCTTATTGGTCAGCGCCGGGTTGAGCGAACGTACAAGTCCCGCGAGTGCAGCTACATGGGGGCTGGCCATGGAGGTGCCGGACAATGCTGCATATTGGTTGTCGGGGTAGGTGCTGGCGATGCTTTCCCCGGGTGCGGTGACATCGATGTAATCCCCGTAATTGGAGAAAGAGGCTTTTTCTCCATTAGCGTTAGTCGCGGCAACCGCCAGAACCTCCTCATAAGCAGCAGGAAATCCCGGACGTTCAGTGTTATCGTTGCCCGCTGCGGAAACGATAACGACATCGCGGTCATAGGCATACTTAATCGCATCATGCAGAAACTGCGAATCGGCATAGTTGCCGAGGCTGAGATTGATCACCTTGGCTCCTTTGTCGGCTGCCCAAATAATACCCTCAGCGACGGAATACGTGGTGCCTGCGCCGGAGTTGTCCAGCGCTTTGACTGGAAGGATTTTATTGTACCAGCTGATGCCGGCCACTCCCTCCTCGTTGTTGATCACCGCACCGATAATGCCGGCTACATGAGTTCCATGCCCCACATCATCATTCGGTGTCGAACCTTTTGCGATCGCGTTATATCCGGCCAGGAGCTGGCCCTGCAGATCCGGATGACTTGCCTGTACGCCGGTATCGACCACAGCCACAACCACTTCCTTGCTGCCCTTGGACAAATTCCAGCCTTGCTCTGTTTCAATAGCCGGCAAATTCCATTGGTAGGTAGAGAACAGCAGATCATTGGGTGTAATTACACTGGCCCCTGTATTTTCGACTGCGGTCTCATTGGTTAAATACATATAGTGAGGTTCCGTATATTCAGGCTGCCATTTAGAGGTGAAGTAGGATTTAAGCTCGGCATAGTTCATTTTATCCGAACGGAAAATATAGGCATATCCCAATTTGCGCGGCTCCTTGCAGCGGATGTCCGCAGTTATAGTCTGGATCTGTCCAGCAGTGAGATAGCCGTTCTTAAAGCGTACGACGATTTCATTCTCGTAGAAATGGCTGGCGTTCTCGTTATCATGGCCGGTCTTGACGGTGATATCCTTCAGCGTATCAGCATGAATCGATTCCACCCGGTACTTCCCTTCCTTCGGATAAGGAATCAGCCGCAGATTTTTGAGCTGATGATCGGCGACACGGTCGAGGATCTTCTGATTAATCAGGGCAATGACGCCAATTTTTCCATCCTGATCACGCTGAGCCATGAAATAATATTTTTTCTGACCGATGATGAAGGAGGGGGATTCATAGGATTGATGGCCTCTGATCGCTGATTTTGCCGTGTTCAGGTACTTTAGCAGCTGTTTATTCTCCTGACCGCTGCCCTCCGGCAGGGAGGATTTGAAGGTGTGTGTTTGCTGGGTAACGAAATCGATCCAGATAAGCATGGTGATATGTCCGTGTCCTTGCTGCAGACGTTTGGCATATGCTGAAATATCTCGGGGCGCTGCACCATGCGTATCAGCAAGCATTGTTCTTAGGTGCTTGCCCACGTCAGTTCGGTTTAGCCGGTCTGTAGCTTTAACATCCTGAACCAGGGAAGTTTTCTTGACTGTTTTTTCCTGGGAGGGATTAGGTACGGCTGCTTGTTTCAGCTTCCCGTCTCCTTCATGCCGCAACGCAAACGTCAGTAGAACTACCGTGAACGCAGCGGTGACTAAACCGGCGACGCTTAAATTTTTACGGGACATATTTTCCGCTCCTTCATGGCATCGTAATAGCTATAGGTTTAGAAGAGAGTGCCCCTTTTATGCATCACAGAAAAGGATACCGCGTCCCAAGGTTTTATGTTAATATCAAAAAGAGTAATAGGAATAATTAAGTTACAGGGAAATAAGCAATACCTATTGAGAATGACTACCAGAAGTTGAAAATGACTACAAGAAGCAAGGACTAATAAGGGGGAGCACTCGCCATGTCAGCAGCCAATGTGCAGAAATTGTGTGAAACGACGAGAGAAAAACTTAAATCCGTGATCGGTAAAATGGAATTATTCCTCAACAACCATGCCCTGCCTCAGCTAGTAACCGAAGAAGATGAAGAAACGGTAGCTTTTTATCAAGGTTTCCTGTCCGATCTCCGCCACCTGCTGGTATTCTCGGAAATGTCTTATGAGAAGCTGGGAGTTGCCCTGCGCCGCGCCACATTTGACGAAGCATTCGCGCAAAAAGCGCTATATAATGTATATCATTATGGAGTCAACAATTTCTTTTATCCAAAGAATGAAAGTTACTCCGAGGACGGCCGTTACGCCTACACAGGCCAGGATGCCATCCGTTTCCGCAAAAAGCCTGTTCGCCCGGCCCGTGATATTATTATGGAGATTACCAAAGTCTATGAAGAGCTGCGCGATGACCTCAATTATTATGAGAATGATTATTTAACTGAAAAGCGTATGCAAAACCAGGTTTAACATCTTATGTCATATTTCGCGAAATTCAAAGGATCGTTTCTGTCATGAACACATGGCGGAACGGTCTTTTTTGTAAATATAAGCATTTATATGTTTCACACGATAAATTATCCTTCTATTTCTCGCTGAAACGGTACCGTCCTTAAAAAGGACGGCGAAGCCGTTTCCACTTGATTGATTAAGCTTTCTGCAAAGCGTGGGGACAGAGTGTTTTTGTGGGTATTGTGGTGGGGACTGGCACCTCATCTACCGCATAGAGATGAAATTCCACGGACATAATGATTCCTGAGGTGATCACATGACAACCACAAAACCGCTTGTAAGATGTAGTGTGAGCAACTGTCATTATTGGGGTGAACAGAACTTATGCCGGGCCGAGGAGATCGTTATTGAAATTGACAAGCATGTAGGCAGCCGGTTCAAGGAAGAATATGCCGAAGAGATGATAGCTAACAATCATCATGATCATGCCGCAACTTCGTCCGCGACCTGCTGTCTGACCTTCAAGCCTAACAACTAGGAGGCCTGAAAATGGACAAACACAGTGATAAATCCAAACTTGACCCGTCCGAAAGGAAAAAAATCATCCTGCGCCCGCGGAGAGTGGATTATCCCCGGCGGGACCGGGCCCACAATGAAGAGTATGCCGCGGAGATAAGCCCGCTTCCGGCACATATTCACAGCACAGGCGGCAAAACAGCCGAATCCAAGGAGCGCAGTGAGACAGAGACCGGCAGCAAGGGGCTGGGGAGGGTCGGGCTGGGCTTCGGGATTGCCTCCTTGTTCATCTGGTCGGTTATTCTGGGTCCCGTAGCTGCCATACTTGGGTACTATGCTTACGCCAAAGGGCAAAAAACTACAGGCGCATGGGCAATGGGACTGGGGATTGTATCTACGCTCAGCTATTTTGTCATGATACCATTTGCCCGCTAACCTAAGAAGAAACCGGAAGCAATGAAATCAAAACAGGCTTTTAGACCTAACTATAAGGGTCTGAAGTCTGTTTTTTCATGTCAGCATATAGCAATTATTATAAATCGACTGTAAAATAAAGTCGTATTTTAAATTTAAATTGAGTTTCTTAAGGTAAGGAATTTTATATAGAGGATCAGCAGAAGGAAAGGACAGTGCAATATGGCGATCAATCCGGCTTCAGGGAGCGGAGTTGGGCAACTAAGATGGGTGAACTTAAGAAGTTCGAGCCTCAAAAGTGAAACAGGGAAAAATCCCAGTGAAGTATCGGGTTCAACGTCAGCGGAGTTTTCCGCTTTGCTGCAGGAGCGGACGTTGCAGCCGGGGGATAGGGACAGCGCCACTGCACTGAATTCCCTTGGCGACAACTCCTCCTTAAGCGGTCTGCTGTGGCAGCAGCTTGGAGGGACAAGCGATTCATATGACGCAATTTCTGGGGAAATAACGGAAACCAGGCCCACCGATTATGAAGAGCTGATTCAGACGGCCAGTACGAAGTATGGTGTGCCGGTAGATTTGATCAAGGCAGTAATCGATACGGAATCCTCGTTCAACCCGAATGTCGTTTCTTCGGCGGGAGCGAAGGGATTGATGCAGCTGATGGATGGCACGGCGAATGGCCTCGGCGTTTCCGACCCCTTCGATCCGGCTCAGAGCATTGACGGCGGGGTACGTTATTTATCGTATCAGCTGAAGCGTTTTGACGGGCAGGAGAAGATGGCGCTTGCCGCTTATAATGCCGGGCCCGGACGGGTAAACAAGCTCGGAGTCAACAGTGACCAGGAGCTGATGGAGAAGCTTTCCCAGCTTCCGAAAGAAACCCAGGACTATATTCTCAAAATAGAACGCGCCCGCGCTGAATACGCAGTATAATAAAAAGGATCAAATGGTGTCGTCTGGACCACTCTGGTGGCGGGACCCGTTTGATCCTTTTTTCCGGATCAGTTATTCTATATTCTCGCGCATGATCAGCACAGAAGCAAAGGAGAGACCCGATATATGCTGTACTGGGATTATGCCGCTGCCGCACCCCCTTATGAAGAAGTAGTGCAGACGATGGAGCAGATTATGAAGCAGCATTATGCGAATCCCTCGTCGCTGCACCGTGCAGGTACGGAAGCGGACCGGCTTATCAAACGTTCAAGGGAAGTCTGCGCAGCCGCGCTCGGAGTGAAGCCGCAGGAGATTCTGTTCACCTCCGGCGCTACCGAAAGCAACAACCTCGCGGTTAAAGGTGCTGCTCTTCAGTATCAGAGCAGGGGACGCCATATCGTGACTACGGAAATAGAGCATCCTTCGGTCTATGAGAGCTGCCTGCAGCTGCAAAACATGGGCTGGGAGATCACCTTTGTAGCACCAGACAGCTCAGGAATAGTTGAGCCCTCCCGTATTGCCGCTGCGGTGCGCCGGGATACTGTACTTGTCAGCGTGATGCATGTCAATAATGAGGTTGGAACAGTGCAGCCGCTGCTGGAGATCGGGCGGCTGGTGAAGGCTGCCAACCACCGGACGCTGTTTCATGTGGACGGAGTGCAGGGCTACAGCGGGTTTGAGCCAAGACTTGGTGAATGGCAGGCTGACCTGTACAGCTTATCCCCCCACAAAATCCGCGGCCCGCGCGGGGTAGGGCTGCTGTTTGTAAGAGAAGGGGTTACGCTATTCCCGTTGCTGACTGGCGGCTCCCAGGAAAACGGACTCCGCGCCGGCACAGAAAATGTGCCGGCGGTTGTGGCTTCCGCCAAAGCCATCCGCATGAGCGGCGAGCGGAGGGAACAGGTTAACAACGTGATGATTCCGCTGCGCAACCGGCTGTTGAAGTTTGTGGCCGGCATCCCGGAACTGAAGGTCAACAGCAGGGAGGACGGAGCTCCGCATATTGTCCATTTCTCTTATCCCGGTATGAAGGGGGAAGTGCTGGCCCGCAAGCTGGAGGAACTGGGGATGGTCGTATCCACCCGTTCGGCCTGCTCCTCGCGGCTGGCCGAGCCGAGCCGGATTCTGCTGTCCATGGGCAGGGATGTTTCTACGGCACTTGGCGGAATCCGCATTAGCCTTGGCGACAGCCATACGGAAGCTGATATTGCCCTGCTGGAGCAGGCGCTGCTTAAGGCTGTACAGTCTTTGAAGATTGTTGAAGGAGGCATGAGATAACCGATGAAAGAGCAGGAAACTGGAACTGCCATAGGCGGCGGAAGCAGTATTGAATATGCAGATATGCTTATACTGAGGTTCGGGGAATTTACACTGAAGGGCAAGAACCGGGCCCGGTTCGAGAAGACGGTGCTGAGCCATGTGAGGGAGATGGTCAAGCCGTATCCCAAAGTGGTGCTGAGCAAGGAATTCGGACGGATTTATGTGCAGTTGAACGGTGAGCCGGCCGGCGAATTGGCGGCGTCGCTGAAGAATGTATTCGGCATCGCCTCTATTAGTCCGGTCAAGGTCTCTTTATCGGAGTTTGACGATATCCTGTCCGCCAGCCGGACATTCCTGAAGATTATCGCTCCAGCCCCGGGTACTACCTTTAAGGTCAACGCGCGCCGGGTATGGAAGGAGTTCCCGCATGGCTCCATCGAGATGAATAAGCTGATCTCAACTCCGCTGCTGCAAGGCTACCCCGACCTGATCGTGGATGTGAAATCACCGCAGATGGAGCTCAAGATCGAAATCCGTGAGGGGCATACTTATATTTTTTGTGAGAATATCCCCGGGGTCGGAGGGTTTCCGCTGGGAACCAACGGAAAGGCTATGCTCCTCCTGTCCGGCGGTATTGATAGTCCTGTGGCAGGCTGGTCTTCGATGCGCCGCGGTTTGGAAGTGGAGTGTGTCCACTTCTACAGTTATCCTTATACAAGCGAGCTTGCCCGCCAGAAGGTCGTGGATCTTGCGCGGGTACTGTCTCGTTATGCCGGGGTGATTAAGCTGCATCTCATTCCGTTTACGGAGGTGCAGACCGCTTTTACGGGGATTGGCCAGGATAACCTGATCATTACGCTGATGAGGCGGGCGATGCTGAAGATTACCACCCGGCTGGCTGAACGGGAAGGGGCACTTGCACTTGTTACCGGGGAGAGTCTGGGGCAGGTGGCCAGCCAGACGTTGTCCAGCATGAATGTCATCGGCCGCGCTACAACACTGCCGCTGCTGCGGCCGCTGGTCATGATGGACAAAAGCGAGATTGTGGAGCTTTCGCAAATGATCGGCACGTATGATTTATCTATCCTGCCTTACGAGGATTGCTGCACGTTATTTGTGCCTAAATCACCTACGACTAACCCGAATCTGCGGATTGTGGACAAGATTGAAGCGACGTTGCCCGGATATGCCGAACGGCTGGATGCTGCTGTCGCGGGGACAGAGACGATTTCCATTACGCCTTACGGGGATGAGAAACCAAGCGATGTAGTTCCGGCGCAAGCCGGGCTGCAGGAAGAGTGGTTCTAACACAATAACAGGGGGCCGAAACCGTTGACAGATTTCGGCCCCCTTTTTTTGTTGATGAAACGGTATATCTTACCCCGAGGTCCCGCTATGCGGGATCTTTTTATGCTCCAGCCGCCGTTTCCAGTGCCCTGCAGCCAGTATGCCTGCAATCACAAGGATGATGAAGAGAACATGCAGCAGCGGGTGCTGCTCAAAAAAAGGCTGGAGCTTCTGTTCACCGGTAATCATGGTGGAGGCGGTGTACCCCAGCACTGCGGAACCGATGTAAATAATCCAGGGATACCGGTTAATCAGCTTAATAAAAAGCGTACTGCCCCAGACCACAATGGGAACACTGATAAGCAGTCCTACCACAACCAGCGTGATATTGTGATTGGCTGCTCCGGCAATGGCGATGACATTGTCCAGACCCATGGCCGCGTCGGCAACAATAATTGTCCGCACAGCCGCCCACAGTGTGCCTCCGGCCTTGATATCCGCATCGTTATTTTCCCCGCTGAGCAGCTTGTAAGCAATCAGGATCAGCAGCAGCCCACCGAACAGCAGCAGCCAAGGGACTTTCAGCAGCCAGACAACCAGTATGGTAGCGATGATCCGCAGCACAACGGCTCCGCCCGTTCCAAGCAGAATAGCCTTTTTCTGGGTGCCTGCCGGTAAATTTCGTGCAGCAAGCCCGATGACAATAGCGTTGTCCCCCGCCAGAATCAAATCAAGAAAGACGATATTCAGCAAGGGCAATATAAAATCGGTAACAGTTGTATTCAAGCCGGGTCACTCCCATAGTTTGTTGGTCAGAGCATTAGATAGGTATAGTTTTGTATACGCTAAAAAAGGGCCGGACATGCATCAGCCGGGAAAAAAGTTGGACAGGAAGCATAGCTTGTCGCCATTCCACATACATGTAATTACATGTAGTCCGGGGAGGTAAAAGCTAATGGATTCCTTGTTGCTGCTTGGGGAAATATTGATGATCAATCTTGTGCTGAGCGGAGATAACGCGATGGTCATAGCGATGGCCAGCAAAAATCTCCCGGAGAAGAACCGCAAAACTGCTGTCTGGTGGGGGGCTGCGGGCGCTGTCATTCTTCGGTGTGTGCTGACGTTTGCGGCAGTGCTGCTGCTGAAAATCCCCTATATTGAAGCGGGCGGAGGCATTCTGCTGCTATGGATTGCCTTCAAGCTGCTGCTGGAGGAAGAAGAGGAGGTTAGGGTGGAGGAAAGCTCTACCGTGTGGAGGTCCATCCGCACCATTCTGTTGGCGGACTTTATCATGAGTCTCGACAATGTGCTGGCGATTGCGGGAGTAGCCAAAGGTGATTTGGCCATAATCGTTATCGGGATCGCGTTAAGCATTCCGATCGTCGTCTGGGGAAGCGGTATTATCGTCGGCTGGCTGCACCGGTTTCCTGTGCTTGTCTTCATCGGCGCCTACATACTCGCCCATACTGCTGGAGAAATGCTGCTGCAGGATGCCAAGTTTGGTGCGGTGCTTTCCTTTATGCTGCCGTCTTTACACTCCATTTTACCGCTTGCACTTGGTGTTATCGTTGTCCTGTCCGGCATGATTAAGCGGAGGACCGTATCCGCAGGTTAAGAAGCGGCAATACTAGAGGCTGTGCCAAAAGCTGGATAAGCTGGGGCGCAGCCTCTTTAGACTGAGCTGCTTTTTCAAAATATAAGGATTTATATGCTTCACGCTATAAATTATCCTTCTATTTCTCGCTGAAACGGATAACGTCCTTTTGAGGACCGTGAAGCCGTTTCCACTTGTCATCTCCTAAAATATGATGAATGATGGTGTTTTATTTATTTTTCAGATAAAATATAAAGGGAATCCTGTCGCAGGAATGAACTTTCGAAGTGACGAGGCAAGGAATAGACCGTGAATTTGAAGGGATGGGTGATTGATGTCTTCCAAAAACGACATGAAACTGGGTATTTTTATTGCCGCCGCCGGCATTGTGATTCTATTCGGAAAGCTGGGGGTGTTCGGGTTTCTCGGGCGGGCCTTATGGCCACTCGTGATACTGGTTCCAGGCCTGTTCCTGCATGTGCTCTTCTTCAGCCGCCGCGCTTCGGCAGCCGTGTTGATTCCGGCCGGAATATTGACTGTATATGGCTTGCTGCTCGGGTTATGCAATACCTGGGGCTGGGGGCTTATGACTCATCTGTGGCCGCTGCTGCTGTTAGGCATCGCTGTCGGGCTGTATGAATATTCGCTGTATTCTTCTGCGCGGACCGGCGGTCTGATGACTACGTCTGTCATACTGGGAGCACTGAGCCTGGTACTGTTTATCTTCAGTCTGCTGGGCACAGGAGCGTTGTATTTATTAGGTGCGGTACTGATTGCTGCAGGGATTTGGCTGATGGCCGGGCGCGGAAAACCGCGAAGCCGCAAGAAGTGGAACGGGGGCTGGTGAGTGAACCGGCAGCTGTGAAATTTGTGGATCTTCTCAAGGAAAAAAGGATCTGACTCGAAATTAGAAAAATTAAACGAAGTTGGAAATCGTTTTTTCAGAAAAAGACTTGCTTTTCATAGTGCTTTCACTATAATATTAAGGAATGTTGGAGCGTCGGCTTTCTGCCAGGCGCTTCTTTTGTGAGACTGCCGTGACATGCTATAAATTTAAACATTTTTAATTTGATAAATGAGAGGATTTGGATACAAATCATGCATTCAAGAAAAGATATTCGCAACATTGCGATCATTGCCCACGTTGACCATGGTAAAACAACACTTGTCGATCAGCTTTTGCAGCAATCAGGAATTTTTAGCGCGCATGAGCACCTGCAAGAACGTGCCATGGACTCGAACGACCTGGAGCGGGAACGCGGAATCACTATCCTAGCCAAAAATACAGCAATTACCTATAAAGAGTTCTTGATCAACATTGTAGATACCCCGGGCCATGCTGACTTCGGCGGCGAAGTTGAACGGATCATGAAGATGGTTGATGGTGTACTGCTTGTTGTTGACGCCTATGAAGGCTGCATGCCGCAAACGAAATTCGTTCTGCGCAAAGCGCTGGAACAGCACCTGACACCAATCGTTGTAGTGAACAAGATTGACCGTCCGGCTGCACGTCCGAAGGAAGTTATTGATGAAGTGCTGGATCTGTTCATTGAGCTTGAAGCCAGTGACGATCAGCTGGAATTCCCGGTAGTTTATGCATCCGCACTAAACGGCACATCGAGCATGGATACTGAGAAACAGGATGACAACATGCTTGCTTTGTATGAAACGATTGTTGAGCATATCCCGGCTCCGACCGAAAAGGTTGAAGAACCTCTGCAGTTCCTTGTTACGCTGATGGATTACAATGAATACCTTGGCCGTATTGCCATCGGACGTGTAAACCGCGGTGTTATCAAGCAAGGCCAATCCGTAACTGTTATTATGCGTGACGGTAAAAGCAAGACGGCACGGATCGAGAAGCTGTTCGGCTTCCAGGGCCTCAAACGCGTAGAAACTGAAGAAGCGGGCGCAGGCGATATCGTTGCTATCGCCGGCATTAAGGATATCAACATCGGTGAGACGATTGCTGATCCGCAGCATCCTGAAGCCCTTCCGGTCCTGAAGATCGATGAGCCTACGATGCAAATGACGTTCCTCGTGAACAACAGTCCGTTTGCCGGTAAAGAAGGCAAATGGGTAACTTCCCGTAAGCTGCGCGAGCGTCTGTTCAAAGAGCTCGAAACAGATGTCAGCTTGCGTGTGGATGAAACAGATTCTCCTGACGCCTTTATCGTATCCGGACGCGGTGAGCTTCACCTCGGTATCCTGATCGAGAATATGCGCCGGGAAGGTTATGAAATGCAGGTTTCCAAGCCTGAGGTTATCGTCAAAGAAATCGACGGAGCCAAGATGGAGCCGCTTGAACGTCTGATGATTGACGTTCCTGAAGAAAGCATGGGCGCCGTAATGGAGAGCCTGGGCAGCCGCAAAGCTGAAATGGTCAACATGATTAACCACGGTACTGGTCAAGTTCGTCTGGAATTCCTGATTCCTGCACGCGGCCTGATTGGCTACAATACACACTTCCTGACGCTGACACGCGGCTATGGTGTAATGAACCATGCCTTTGACAGCTATGCTCCTCTGATCGGCGGCCAGGTTGGCGGACGTCATCAGGGCGTGCTGGTGTCCAGTGAGACCGGAAGTACAACGTTCTACGGTATGATGGGCGTAGAAGACCGCGGTATTCTATTCCTTGAGCCAGGAACAGAAATCTACGAAGGTATGATCGTCGGTGAGCATACCCGTGATAACGATATTATCGTTAACATCTGTAAGGAAAAAGCACTGACCAACGTGCGTTCCGCTACAAAGGATGAAACGGTAAAAATGAAGACCCCACGGATGTTCTCTCTGGAAGGTGCGCTTGAGTATCTGAACGATGACGAATATTGTGAAATCACCCCGAAATCCGTTCGTCTTCGCAAGAAGATCCTGAACAAGGGCGAGCGTGAACGTGTAGAAAAGCAGCGTAAGTCAGCACAAGCCAGCCAGGCCTAAGCTGATATAGAACAAGCCGCCGGATGTTGAATCCGGCGGCTTGTATTTGTTTAAAGATAATTTATATGCTTCACACTATAAATTATCTTTCTATTTCTCGCTGAAACGGGTACCGTCCTTATGAGGACGGTGAAGCCGTTTCCACTTGTGAGGCGATCTTTTAAATTGCAGGGATTATTTGCGGATTAAAGCTCCCGGGGATGATATAATGTAAGCGATACATACCTTGGGAGGAGTGGTGGGCTGTGCAGAGCTGGTTTGCGGAGCATCCTATTGTGGCCTATATTGTCATTTTTATATTGCTGACTTATGTGTATAACCGTGTATTCCGCGTGAATCAGAAGCTCCCCATCGGCAAAGAAATCGTGCTCTATCTGATGATGGCACTTGGTTCAGGCATGCTGCTGATTTTTCAGCACGACAAGTTGCCTATCATTCAGTGCCTGCTGGTGGCTGTAGGACTTATGCTGCTCGTGCGGGTCCGTTATTTTGTAGAGGCCCGGCAGAAGCGCAAGGCTGCAGCAGCAGCCAAAAGACAATAAACGCAACTTTTATCGTTTGAAATCGTCTATAGTAAGTATAAATCAACCTAATCTATGCGAAATGAAAAGGACCTTATTCTATTATGAGTACAAGCAAGGGAAATTTACCTCCAAGAAGACCCGCTGGACCCCAACAAACGGGCAGAGGGCAGCAGGTTAAGGCTGCTCCTGGGAAGCAGGGCAAGAAAAAAGTGAAGAAACGGGGATTTGCAGCCCGTTTGGGAAAAATGCTATTAATTATCCTTTTAGTTGCGATTCTGGGAGTGCTGGGCTACGTAGGGTTTCTGTACTATAAGTTCGAGCAGGGAGGATTTGGAGTGGACCAGCCCGTTCAGGACAGCCAGCTTGCTTCGTCTAAGCCGCTGACTATGCTGTTGCTGGGAACCGACAACCGCCCGAAGCATCCGTCTAATCTCACGGATGTTATTATGGTTGCTGCACTGAATCCTAAGACGCATTCGGCGACGGTTGTCTCGCTTCCGCGGGATACTTACGTCGAGCTAAGCGGTTATAAGAAGACCAAGATCAATGCGTTTTACCCCCGCTTCAAGAGCAAGGAGAAAACCTCAGGCATTCTAGCTGAGGATGAGATGAAGACGATGATGGGCAAATATCTGGACATCGATGTCGATTATGTCACCGTACTCGATTTTCAAGGCTTCCGTGATATTGTGGACGAGTTTGACGGAGTGGATGTCAACATCAGTGCCGACATGTGCTATACGGACAGTGTGGACGGAACAGATATTAATCTGAAGAAAGGCCCGGCCAAGCTGGATGGGGATGAGGCGCTCGATTATGTGCGTTACCGCAAGTCCAACTGTAGTCCAAGGACCCAGGCTTCCGATGACTTTGACCGCAATAAACGCCAGAACGAGGTATTGAACGGACTGGTTGGACGAATGCAGTCCATTGGAGGAGTGCTCAAAATAGGCAAGGTTTTTGACGCTGTGGGCGACAATATGCATAGTGACATTGAGAACGCACAGATCAAAAGCATGATTTCTACCTATTGGAAAATATCTAAAGAGAATATTGAATTTGTGCCGGTGACCGGAACCTGGCGCAGCCCGTATGTATATATTAACGATAAAGAGCTTGAAGCGGCAAAGAAGAGCCTTCAGGACCGGATTGCCGGGGTTTCCTCTGCTGCCTCAGAGTCTACTGCTCCTTAACCAAGGTCTGGAAGCAACTCTAAATTGAATGCAAGTTTGGGCGTGTGCTATAATATAATAAAGTGAACGCACATTTGCCGCATAGGGGGCCTGTACTTATGTCCGAAGCCGTTGCTCAGCTCAATGAAACCTTGCTATCGATGCTGCAGTCGGAAACGTTTGTCCTACTTAACACTGTTGATGCGGAATCCGGAGGCCCTACGTCTACGGCGATTTCCTGGATTTATGCAGTGAGCCCTTCTATCGTGCGTCTGGCGGTAGACCACCGCTCCAGACTTGTGAACAACATGAAGGTGAATCCAATGGTAACCGTAACAGTTTTTGGCGAGGGCACCGTTCATGCCATTAATGGGCGTGCTGTTGTGAGGCAGGATCCGCTGCCGGATGTTCCCTTCAAGATGTGCTGTTTTGATGTTGAAATTGAAGCGGTTCGCAACGCGCTGTTCTATGGCGCGCAGCTGGAGTCCGCTCCAAAATATGCTAAGGTATACGATGCGCGTGCGGCTGAGAAGCTGGACGGCCAAGTATTTGCCGCGATGCAAAAAGCCCAGTGAGGATCTCACTAGGCTTTTTTTGTCCAAAGAATCAGTTTATTGATTGTTGCCTTTCGGCTTGGTATCCTCTGGCAGCTGCGGTATGATGCGGCCGATGATATCCGCCATTTCTGCAGCGAAGCCGGACACCGGATTTCCCTTAGAGATATGGCGGCCCATTTCGTTCAGTCTGTTGGAGATATCCATATCGGCAGTGACGAAGGCCTTGACGCCCCGCGGATCTTTACGGATGGCTTCAGCCACCGAATATTTGATGCTTCCGACACGCGAACGTTCCAGCTTCCCGTCAACATCAATACCAACCACGGCGACATTATTCATTACGACACAGTGGGCACCGTTGACGCCTGGAACTCTTTGGGCCAGCTGTTCAAAATGATCCTTGAGTGCAACATCGCTTTCCCCCTTGCCGTCAGAAGTTTGTCCGGCTTCAGCGTAAGGGGCCATATTACCATCATTAGATAATGAACGCACCTCGCGGTTTCCCTGGCTGCTTAAAGCCTTGGCCGATTGTTTATCCTGAGGAGAGGGTGATGTCTCTTTATTAGCGATACCGCAGCTTGTCAGCAGCAGCAGTACCAGCAACAGACACATTGATTTTCTCATATGTGCTTACTCCTTTCAGTCAGAAATCAGTTCTTTACTTTATCTTGCCCTTGCTGAAAAGAGTTATGTATGATCAATCAAACCAGGCGCTGTGGAGGGGATAGCATGAAAAAGATATTTGTACTAGACACCAACGTGCTTTTGCACGACCCCAATTCGATCTTTGCTTTCAAGGAGCATGAAGTAGTCATTCCGGCCGTGGTTCTGGAAGAGATCGACTCCAAGAAGCGTAATGCCGATGAAATCGGCCGCAACGCCCGCACTGTGTCACGATTGTTAGACGGACTCCGGGAACTGGGCCACCTGCATAGCGGTGTAGTTCTGGAACATGGAGGCATGCTGAAGGTGGAGCTTAACCACCGCAGCTTCGTAAAGGTACAGGAAATGTTCGGTGAGGTATCCAACGACAACCGGATATTGGCTGTAGCGCTCAATTATCTTCATGAGGAGAACGAGAAAGCTGAACCACGTCCTGTGGTACTCGTAAGTAAAGATGTACTTGTCCGCATCAAAGCGGATGTGCTTGGCATTACACCGGAGGATTATTTATCTGACCGTACAGGTGATCTGAACGAGCTGTATACCGGCTACCAGTCATTGATGGTCCATCCTTCGCTGATTGATGAATATTACAGCCACCGTTTCCTGTCCGTCAAACAACTGCCCCTGTCCTATGCGCTCTACCCGCATGAATTTGTAATTCTGAAGGATGAGATCGGCAGCGGCAAATCTGCTCTGCTCAAAGTAAACAGCGACGCCACACGCCTTGAACCGCTTTATCTGGGCAATGATGCGGTGTGGGGTATCAGTGCCCGCAATGCCCAGCAGCGGATGGCGCTGGAGCTGCTGTTGAACGATGACATCCCGCTGGTAACTATTACCGGCAAGGCAGGAACAGGCAAAACGCTGCTGGCGCTTGCTGCCGGATTGTTCAAGGTGGAGGATGAACACCGCTACAAGAAGCTGCTCATCGCCCGGCCGGTTGTGCCGATGGGTAAAGATATCGGATATTTGCCCGGGGAGAAGGATGAGAAGCTGCGTCCGTGGATGCAGCCGATTTATGATAATTTGGAATTTTTGTTTGATACGAAGAAGTCCGGGGATATTGATAAAATACTCATGGGCCTCGGCAGCATCCAGGTGGAGGCACTAACCTACATCCGCGGACGTTCTATTCCTTCACAGTTCATCATTATTGATGAAGCTCAGAACCTTTCCCGCCACGAGGTGAAGACCATCGTCTCCAGAGCCGGGGAAGGCAGCAAGGTTATTCTTATGGGCGACCCGGAGCAGATCGACCATCCTTATCTCGATGCTGCGAGCAACGGGCTCAGCTATATTGTCGAGAAGTTTAAGCAAGAAGGGATCAGTGGTCATATCACACTGGAAAAAGGCGAGCGTTCCCGCCTGGCCCAGCTGGCCGCCGATTTACTGTAATCGGCAGCATTTGTCAGCCGGCTGCTGTAATGACACAATAAAAGGCTGCGAAACATACCCAGCACCGCGCAGCCAAATCATGATAAGCAACGCCGTAAAGCCGGGAGATCAATGTCTCGGCTTTTTGCCTGCCCCTCCCCGGAACGGCGGAGGTTTCAGAGCTTATACGCGATAATGGAATGGAGAGAAAGTTTGGAACTGGAGAAGCGCTAGCGTTCGCCTTTATCCTCGAATTTCTTCCGCTGCAGGCGGAACTATATAAGTTGAACAAAAGAACTACCTAGAGGCAAAAGCAGCGGAGGGGAATTTTGGAACTGTAGGAGCGATAGCGACCGCCTTTGTCTACGGATTTCAACCGCAAATAGCGGGTTAAATCAAGAAATCTGTAGACAACAGCGGCCGAAAGTCCAAACATTCACCGCAGTTGCGTTCTATGCCGGATCGGTAAATTTAAAGTTCAACTTATATAGAATCAGGAAATCTGAGGATAACAGCGATCGGAAGTCCAGATCTTTCTTGTAATGTAACATTATATCGCAAATGTCTCGAGGCCTCCGCCGTTACACCTATATAATAGAAAGAGAACGTTTTCAGCTAACACAGACAATCAAAGAATCATCTGGTAAAATAGGGGGACAAGTGTTTAGGCCGGAGGGGAAAAAGAAATGCTGAGACGCAAAAACTATTGGCTGCTGTTTGCAATACTGCTGCTTGCGCTGACAAGCTTGTCACCCAGCATGGAGCTGGACACCAGCGAACGCACCCGTCCGCAGAAGTTGCCGCTCGATCAATCAGAGCGCCCGGATTCGGGAGAGACTGGAAATGTGCAAAGCCTGCAGATTCGTGTTTCGCTGAGCAGCGAAGAGCTGCGTGAGCTGGAACGGATCAGCAGAAACTATACGTTATCGAGCGGGATTGAAGTTGTGCTGAGCAATGTGGACAGCGAGGAATCGGCTGAAGCTCTGAAGCAGGACCTGACTACAGGAGACAGTCCGGATATTGTGATGACCGATGGCCGCAATATATCCGATCTGGCCACCCGGGGGTATTTGCTACCGGTGGATGTCTACCAGAGCGTTCCCGGCAGCGCCCCGCTGACCCTGCTCATTCCGCAGATGCAGTGGAATGGATATGACTGGGGAGTTCCGCTCGATATTGATCCTTACGTACTGGTGTATTCTCCGGCGCGCCTTGCCGAATTGGGCCTTTCGGAAGCGCCGAAAAATCTGGAGCAGTGGAGCGGGCTGCTGAAGCATTTCAGAGAAGAACAGGATCAGGAACAATATATCCTGGCTATGGATACCCGCAATCCCTATGGTTACTCTGCGGTACTGGAAAGTATGGGGGCCAGCCTGACTTCAGAGAATACGGCAATGCTGGAGTGGACCCAGAACGCCCGCAGCTCCTTATATCTGACCAGCCGGTACAATAAAGAGCTCTGGAATATGCTCCAGGAGGGAAAGGTCGCCGTAGCTGCACTTCCGCTCTCTGAATTCCAGAAGCACGGGAATTCATCGCTGGCTGTGGAAGTGCCACTGCCTGGCGGGAGCAGTAAAGGCTATGAGGCAATGTTCAGCCGTTTCTTCGCTCTTCCCGCAGAGTCGAGCAACCCGGAGGCGGCGGTGAAATGGCTCGCCTATATTACCTCCAGCTCCGCGCAGCTGGAATGGCTGGAGAACACGGGGCGTCTGCCTGCGCTGGAAGAGCTTTACCGTTCGGGACTTCCGGAGATGGCCAGGCTTCCTTTTGACTCCCGGGTGCTGCTGACAGACGAAGCCATCACTGAGGAAAGACCGGTTGGCGGCTGGAGTGAGCTCTCCACGGCGGTGGCAATGCTCCTTACCGGCAAGCTGGATGCCGCAGGATACCGGGAAGCACTGGCAGCAACCTCAAAATGAGATGGAGAGCTTTACATAAAGCACGCCTTCTTTGCTTTCTACTTCAGTCGCATGCAGAAGTGAGACGATTTTCTCGGGATAAAACCCTAGATCGAATTCTTCCTCCAGTGACTGGCGGGTGGAATCAGGCAGCTCCAGGCCGTTAAATACTACATTGTCGACATGGAACATTAGCCCGTTAACAGGTTCGTTTTCAATCGTGTAATGACCGGTCAGGGTAAGCGTCAAGCCGCCGCTGGTTCCCGAAGCAGTCACCTGACCCTTGTTGAAATGAAAAGCGAAATCCTTAAATAGCTCATTTTGTGAAATCAGAAAGGTATTAAGATCCTCTTCCTTCAGCGCAAGGGTGTAGGTCATTCCTTTGCGGGTCAGCATCCCGCTTTTGCTCTGGACAAATTGCGGCAGATGATTCATTGCCGATGACAAAGCCTTAAAATAGGTTTTCACTTCATGAATACCAATGTTCTCCCAATACCTCGTAAATTCGTTCAGCAGCGCGCTCATGCTCTCCGGATCGCTGCTGGCGCTGATTCCTCCTTCAATCTCCTCATTTAACGCGGCCACCCGCGTTTTTTGTTCGGTAAGAGCCGTTTTAAGCTCCTCAAGCTCCTTGCTGCTGCGCAGCGAAGCCGTTATCGTGGATTTCATATCTTTGTATTGCTCTTCATAATGATTCAGGATGTCGCGGTCCTGCCCAATAATAATCTCGTAATAATCGTACAGGGCAAGCATCCGGCTGATACTTTTAGCGGAGAGCAGAGCAGCCAGCAGACTATCTCTATCCCCCATATAATAAGAGCGAATGACAGCCCCGGCACGTTCTTGTTGATCTGCGATAGCTGCTTCTTTTTCTGCTGCTTGTTTGCTGAGGAGTGAAACCTTCTTCTCGAGAACCTTTTGCTCCGCGGTAATTCTAAGGATCTCACGTTCGATTTCAGCAGAGGACAACGTCTGCTCCAGCAGCCTGCGGGTCTCTTCGTTATCGGGAAAATCAGGAGGAGAAGAGACGGCGGCAGCACTAGAGCCCATGGAAAGCGAGGCCGCAGAGGTCAGCGGCAGCATCGTGCAGAGAAGCAGAATGAGCAGGAAGGCGAACCTTCGGCTTAAAATATTGCGGGAAAGCACTACACCACCACCTTTGGCAAAATAGAATAGGTATGTACTATTAATATGTTTTGTCCTGCTAAAATATCATACCCTGTTTTCCGCCTCCCGGCCTACAAAAAAAGACAAACAAAAAAGGAAGCCGTCCTTATTTCTAAGGAATGACTTCCGTTTGATTGGCCAATAGCCATTATAGCGGCAACCCCATCTGAAAGATGGTCCAGTAGCTGAAGCCGGTAAATGTAACAATCATATATCCCCAGAACAACATGATGTAGGTCTTTTCTGTAAACTTCAGATAGCCAAGTATTACAAAAAAGGCGGTTTGTAAGAAGAAAAGTAAGGCCATCTCGGTTAAATCCCCGGCAAAAGCCATCAGCCCGATTACGAGCGTGAAAAACCCCAATACGCGAAACATGCGGTCCAAGAGAGTGTCCCCCTTCTTAGAATGGTCCCCGAATATGACTTCTTTGGATTGATTATACCTCCTGGACAAAAGACTGTAAACGAATTCATTGAAAAAAAACCTTTGTTTTTTAAATTAATATGATTTTTGACATTGACATATGTGTTTAGTAAGAAAAATCAGAAATTATAGCAATGTGCGTATGATGTTTAAGCAAAATGGAAATACAATTTAGTATCAAATAGATTCTATGAACTCTATCAGAGGCATAGAAATGGAGTAAGCAGCTTTTATCCTATTCACTACCCGGCGGAGCTGCCGGTTATGAAGATGGTTATTTCATGATGTTGTTAGGAGGGTTAGGCTTTATGACAGCCGTTAGACAAGATGCTTGGAGTGCTGAAGATGATTTGGTTTTGGCAGAAATAACGCTGCGTCATATCCGGGAAGGCAGTACGCAACTCGCTGCTTTTGAAGAGGTGGGAGAAAAAATCGGAAGGACCTCGGCGGCATGCGGATTTCGCTGGAACAGTTGTGTCCGCAAAAGCTATGAGGATGCAATTGGCATCGCCAAAGGCCAACGCCAGAAGCGGAGTTATTTGAAAAAACAGCCGATGAACAGGGGAGCACAGGTAGCAGGACTGATTCTCAGCGACATTGAAGAAGAATATGGACGAAGCGAAGGTTTGAACGAAAATTCGTTATCCATTGATGCGGTTATCCGTTTCCTCAGACAGTGGAAAGGAACCTTTCACGAGGCGGGACGCCAGCTGAAGATGCTGGAAAGAGATCTGCGGGAGAAGGAAGATGAATTATCCGAGCTCAGGGTGGAAAATGAGCGGTTATCGAAGGAAGTTAACCTCGCCCAAAGTGATTACCGCGTGGTAAACGATGATTACAAGGCACTGATTCAGATTATGGACCGTGCCCGCAGACTTGCTTTCCTTAACGAAGAGGAAGAGGAAATGAAGACGCGGTTCAAAATGGATGCCAACGGCAATCTCGAACGTATGGAATAAAGTTATGCAACGGTATGACCCGCAAACAGAGCTGCCTTCGGGCACAGTGTTTGCGGTTTTTTGTTTTTGCATTTGCGGAAGCCTGCGGATATAATGAGGGAAATTATTGGAAGGGTGCGGAGGCAAGGCGTGAAAATTGATATTATTGGCGCGGGATCACTTGGTTTGCTGCTGGCAGGAAAACTTATCGGCGCCGGAGCCGAGGTCAGAATCTGGTGCCGAAGTGAAGAACAGGGCAGGGCGCTGGAGGAGAACGGTATTACAATAAGCTATGAGGATGGCCAACCCCCGGTTTTCCTTCCGCCCGACAAATTTAGGTCAGCAGCTGTGAACACCTTTGCCGAAGTTTATCTGCGTGATCCGGGGGAGTTCATGGCAATTATGGTCAAGCAGAATGCACTCCACAATGAATTCCCGCAGATATTGCTTCCACTAAAGCATAGCAAGATTCAAGCGGTGTGTTTTCAGAATGGCTACGGCCATTTGGAGCTGCTGCAGGAGTTGCTGCCACAAGCAGCAGTTTGGGCAGCGGTAACCACTGAGGCAGCCAAAAGAAAAACATTAACGGAGGTTATTCATGCAGGGAGAGGAGAAATATGTATAGGGAAGGTTGGCGGCAGCAATACTACTCATGGTCCATCCGCGCTAATTAGTTTCATTGAAACGCTCACAGCAGCAGGATTCTCCGCCTCTATGTCGAAAGAAGTGGATACCATGATTTACCGGAAGCTTTTAATCAATGCTGTGATCAATCCCCTTACAGCGATCTGGCGCGTACCGAACGGTGAATTGCTCGCTTCCGAGCAGCGCATACATTTGATGAAGGAACTGTATGAGGAAGCGATTGCCGTATATGAAGCCTGCGGTATTGCTCTTGAAAGTAACGCCTGGGAAGGCATAATGGAGGTTTGCCGGGCAACAGCCGGCAATATTTCATCAATGCTTGCCGATGTGTTGTCCTCAAGAGCAACGGAAATACGCTGGATTAATGGGAGCATTGTGGATATGGCGGAGCGGAGTGGCATCGATGCTCCACATCACCGCTGGATTTGCCGGATGGTAGAAGGCATGCTTGTGAGGGAGAGGTGAGGCTGTTTGGAATTTCTGCGGAATTCGTTCATTACTATAAGCGTTATTCCGATTGTTCCTTTTTTAATCGTCTATTTTGCGGGAATAGGCCTCAAAAAAGAAAAGAAAAGCACTTTTTTGCTGGCAATGGACGTGACTACATTATTTTTATTTCTTTCCGTATCGGCCTTGTTTAATATCATCTTTGATTCGGGTTGGGGCTTCTATCTTATACTACTTATTGTATTAATATCCACCGGATTGATTGGCGGGGCTCAAAATCGCTTAAAAGGAAAAGTGGATGGAAAACGGTTACTTCGGGCAGTATGGCGGCTTTCTTTCTTTTTTATGACCGTTAGTTACATTCTGTTTTTGGTCGTAGGCCTCATTCGATACATATCACAAGCGATGTAACGTTCCACTGCTTCGGTGAAGCGTCAATGTCACAAATCTTTTAAGTTTAAAAAAAAATCGGTTTTCAGAAAATATTGCTCTAGATTTTTTTGACCACTGGTTGTATAATCATAAACCATATACCACATTCTATTTAGGGGGAACTGCTAGATGAAGAAGAGTAAAAGTCTATTGCTCATGATTGCATTAGTTTTAGTCATCGGCACAGTGCTTGCTGGCTGCGGCGGAAACAATGCTAACAATGGCAAAAATGCCAGCCCGACCAATGCGCCGGCTGACAATGCAGGTAACAAGAATACAGGAAACGCAACTGGCGATGAGAAGTTAGCTGCTGACCAGACGCTTAAGATCAACCTGAGCTCCGAGCCTCCTACATTTGACCCGCAACAAGCTCAAGACAGCACATCCAATGCTATCCTGAAATTGCTGTATGAAGGACTTACTCGTCAAAATGCAGAGACTGGGCAAGCTGAAGAAGGTATTGCTGAGTCCTGGGAAATCTCCCCTGACGGCCTGGTGTATACGTTCAAACTTCGTGATGCAAAATGGAGCAACGGCGACCCTGTAACAGCTAAAGACTTCGCCTTTGCTTGGAAGCGTGTCCTTGATCCGAATGCAGAACAAGTGGCTCCTTACGCTTACCAACTGTACTACATCAAAGGTGCTAAAGATTTCAATGAAGGCAAAATCACTGACTTCAGCCAAGTTGGCGTTAAAGTAGTTGACGATAAAACACTTGAAGTGACACTGGCCAACCCTACACCGTATTTCTTGGGTCTGTTGTCTTTCTATACGTACTACCCAGTGCATAGTTCCGTTGCAAATGATCCAAAATGGGCAACTAAGGTTGAAACCCAAATCACTAACGGACCTTTCACTTTGTCGGAGTGGACGACTGGCCAATCTCTGGCCGTAGTTAAGAACCCATCGTACTATGCTGCAGATCAAATTAAAGCAGCAGGCATCAATTTCTCCGTTGTAAACAGTGGTGCAACTGAACTCTTGAGTTACAAAAACGGAGAACTTGACCGTGCAGGCGGTCCGATTGGAGAAATTCCAACCGAGCAGCTGCCAATCGTTGAGAAAGAATTCCCTAAAGAATTTGCAAGAAAAGGTATTTCCAGCGTTTACTACTACCAGTTCAATGTAACTGAAAAACCTTTTACAAATGCTAAAATCCGTAAAGCCTTGGCTATGGCTATCCAACGTCAGCCAATCATCGATAATATCACTTTGGGCGGACAACTGCCAGCATTTGGTTTTGTTCCTCCGGGCATCCAAAGCAATGAGAAAGCATACCGTGATCAAGTAGCTGATTCCCAATACTTCAGTGAAGATGTAGAAGGCGCTAAAAAATTGCTTGCCGAAGGTCTGAAAGAAGAAGGCTTGGATAAACTGAGCTTCACTCTTTCCTACAATACAAGTGAAGGCCACCAGAAAATCGCTGTAGCTATTGCGGATATGTGGAAAAAGAGCCTCGGCGTTGAAGTTAAACTGGAAAACAAAGAGTGGGGTGTCTTTCTCAAAGATAAACAGAACCTGAACTATCAAGTAACACGCGCTGCTTGGTCCGCGGATTACAATGATCCAATGACATACCTTGATATGTGGGTAACTGGCGGCGGTAACAATGATGCTGGTTATTCCAACCCAGCGTATGACAAACTGATCGACGAAGCTAAAAAATCTTCAGACAATGCCCTTCGTCAAGAGAAGTTTGCTGCTGCAGAAAAATTACTTATGGATGATATGCTTCTGATTCCGATCTATTACTACACAAATAACTCGTTGACTAAAGAGTACCTTAAAGGTGTAACTCTGGACTTCAGCGGTGCAATCGACCTGACCCGCGCTTACTTGCTCGAACACTAAGAGAGAAGCTAGCAACAAAATACAGTAATATAATATCTGAAGGTTTTTATATTACTTCGGGATATATATGTGGAACTCCATATATATCCCTTTTTTTTGTATGGGATAGTAAATGAGATTATTTGGAAAAAATAACAATTTGATTAAATGGACAAATGAGTATTTTTTCCTTAGAATAGGTAAGTAAAAATATTGTCGAAGGAGGTGATGGCGGGCATGGTTCGTTATATTTTCAACAGATTTCTCCACATGATTATTTCTCTGTTTGTCTTGATATCTGCGACCTTTTTCTTAATGAAGGCGATTCCCGGAGATCCATTCACAGCAGAAAAGAAAATTCCTGAACAAATTTTGCAGCGTCTATACGCGCAGTATAATTTGGACAAGCCCGTCTTTGAGCAGTACGTTATTTATTTGAAGAATATTATTAGAGGTGACCTGGGCATTTCAATGAAAATGCTTAACCAGGAAGTAACAGATATTATTTCACAAACCTTCTCTTCATCGCTGAAGCTTGGGGTTGTGGCTATTATTGTAGCGATTATCATAGGTGTAGGGTTAGGGATGCTTGCGGCTCTGCATCACCGGAAATTGATCGATAATGTCGCAATGATATTGGCTGTTCTCGGTATTGCGGTACCTAGCTTTGTTGTGGCTTCATTGCTGCAATATTTGCTGGCTTATCATTGGAAAATTTTCCCTGTCATGGGCTTTAAAGGACCGATGAATTATTTCCTCCCGGTTATGGCACTGACGGCGTCGCCGATTGCAGTCATTGCACGTCTTACACGTTCCAGCATGCTTGAAGTGCTTCATGCCGATTACATCAAGACAGCAAAGGCGAAGGGCCTCAACTGGATGTCGATTTTATCCCGCCACGTGTTGCGCAACGGTATTATGCCGGTAATTACTTATGTGGGACCGATGACCGCGAACATTATTACCGGTTCTGTTGTCATTGAACAAATCTTCGGTATCGGCGGTATCGGTAAACAGTTCGTTCAAGCGATTAATACACGTGACTATCCGATTATTATGGGTATCACCATATTCTATGGTGTAATCTTGATGGTCGCACGTTTCCTTACGGATGTCGCTTATGTTGCTGTTGACCCACGTATAAAACTTGCTGGAGGAAAGGAGGATTAACGTTGGCTGCAAATAATAATACTGTTGCTCCACATGTGGACCTGAAGCCCGAAGATTTCCGTAAAATCGGCATTGATGAGAAGGAAGCGGAAGTGATTCAGCGCGAAAGCCTTTCCGCTTGGCAGGATGCATGGCAGCGTCTGCGCCAGAACAAATTAGCTATGGTTGCGCTGGTTATTATGATCTTGATTGTCATTATGGCCATCGTTGCTCCGCATTTGGTTCCTTATACTTATGATTCGAATGATTTGATGAGTACGAACAAGAAACCATCCTTGGATCACTTGTTTGGAACGGATGATTTTGGACGCGATGTATTTGTCCGCACCTGGATGGGTGCCCGGATCTCGCTGATTGTCGGCCTTGCCGCTGCGATGATCGACTTAATCTTTGGTGTTATTTACGGTGGGGTCATGGGATTCTTCGGTGGACGCATCGATACAGTAATGAACAAGTTTTCCGAAATTTTATATTCGATTCCTTATCTGCTCGTAGTAATTATGCTGCTTGTAGTATTTGAACCGAGTCTGTGGACGATTATACTTGCCTTGACCATTACGGGCTGGATCAATATGTCCTGGATTGTACGCGGCGAAATTATGCAGCTCAAAAACCGTGAATTCATCTTGGCCTCACGCTCTATGGGTGCTGACTGGAAACGGCTGCTGTTCAAGCATTTGCTTCCAAATGCAATGGGACCTATTATTGTTACCGTAACGTTGTCCGTACCAAGCGCAATCTTCTCCGAAGCGTTCCTCAGCTTCCTCGGACTTGGCGTACAGGCACCGGTAGCTTCACTTGGTTCCATGATCAATGACTCCCTTACAGGCTGGATGTACTATCCTTGGCGGATGATCTTCCCTGCGCTTGTTATCAGCTTGACCATGCTGTCCTTTAATATTTTTGGTGATGGACTCCGTGATGCACTGGATCCTAAGCTGAAGAAATAGGAGGTGAACATTGATGGAACCCATTCTGCAAGTCAAAGATCTGCATGTTTCCTTTTTTGTAAAAGGCGGAGAAGTACAGGCTGTCCGCGGTATGAATTTTGAAGTAGGCATAGGTGAAACGGTAGCCATTGTCGGTGAATCCGGCAGTGGTAAGAGCGTTACGGCGCAGTCGATTATGCGGCTCATCCCTACACCGCCCTCCAAAGTGAAACAGGGCGAGATTATTTTTCAAGGACAGAATCTGCTGAACAAAAGCATGAAACAAATGGAAAGTATTCGCGGCAAAGATATTGGCATGATATTTCAAGACCCGATGACTTCTTTAAACCCAACTATCAAAGTGGGCAAACAGATAACCGAAGTTTTGATCAAACATCAGAATATGTCAGCGGCCGAAGCGAAAAAGCATGGTATTGAGATGCTGAAATTAGTTGGCATCAAAAATGCGGAGGCTCGCTTTAACCAATATCCCCACGAATTCTCCGGCGGGATGCGCCAACGTGTAATGATTGCCATTGCACTGGCCTGCCGCCCGGCTCTGCTGATTGCAGATGAGCCGACAACGGCGCTTGACGTTACCATTCAAGCGCAAATCATGGATGTTATGAAAGAGATGCAGCAAAAGCTGGGGACCTCCATCATCCTGATCACTCATGATCTCGGCGTAGTTGCCGGCATGTGTGACCGGGTCATCGTTATGTATGCTGGTGAAGTGGTGGAAACAGGTACCAGATGGGAAATCTTTAAGAATCCGCAGCATCCGTATACCAGGGGGTTGCTGCGGTCGATGCCGCGTCTGGACCAAAAGAAGGGTGAGCCTTTGATTCCGATCATCGGGACTCCCCCGGATCTGATTAAGCCGCCGATCGGCTGTCCGTTCACAGCGCGTTGCAGTGAAGCAATGCATGTCTGCGAACAAATCGATCCCGGTGCAACAGAGTTCAGCGAAACGCATATGGCGCGTTGCTGGAATCTGCATTCGATGGCCAAGGAGGTGCAGTTCGTTTGAGTAAGAACCTGATTGAAGTTGAAGGTCTTAAGAAATATTTTAATGTAGGCAAAGGTAAAGTTCTTAAGGCTGTTGATAATATTAATTTCTCGATCCGCGAAGGTGAAACCCTGGGTATGGTTGGGGAATCCGGATGCGGAAAGACTACTGCCGGCCGTACGGTTCTTCGTTTGTATGAACCGACTGCAGGAAGCGTAAAGTACAATGGCACTGATATCTATAAATTATCCGCGGGCAAAATGAAGGCGCTGCGCCGTGACATGCAGATGATTTTTCAGGATCCGTATGCTTCACTTAACCCGCGTCTAACGGTGTCCGATATTATCGGGGAAGCACTGGACATCCATGGGATGGCCGGAAGCCGTGCAGAACGCAAGAAACGGATTGAAGAACTGCTGGATATGGTTGGACTTAACCATGACCATGCTACCCGCTATCCGCATGAATTCTCCGGCGGCCAACGCCAGCGTATCGGGATTGCCCGCTCGCTTGCGGTAAACCCTAAGTTCATCGTCTGCGATGAGCCGATTTCCGCACTTGACGTGTCCATTCAGGCGCAGGTTGTCAACCTGCTCAAAGAACTGCAGGACCGTCTTGGACTTACTTATCTCTTTATCGCGCATGATTTGTCCATGGTTAAGCACATCAGTGACCGAGTGGCAGTAATGTACCTGGGTAAAATGGTTGAGCTTGCAGAAAGTGAAGAGCTTTATGCGAACCCGCTTCACCCGTATACGAAATCGCTGCTGTCGGCGATTCCAGTTCCCGATCCGGAAATTGAAGCCAACAAGAAGCGTATTCATCTGCATGATGAGCTTGGCAGCCCGATTTACTCGGCTAACGAGAAGAGCAATGACAGCGACTTTGAATTGATTGAAGTTTCCAAGGGACATTGGGTTACCAAGCAATATGTATAACTGAATGCAGTTGAAATACGTTCAAAAAGAAGATACATTAGAGCCATTGTGGTCTCTAATGTATCTTCTTTTTTTAAAAGGAATAATATAGAAAACATTTACTTATTATAACATTTGTCATACTTTCACCCACTCTAAAGATGCTATATATATTTATATAAAAGTATTTTTATAGGAGGTTTATATGAAATCTTCAAATTATAACTTTTTTATTGATTTTCCAGAAAGTAATCAAGTATTAGCCTATAATTCAAGAACAGCATCACTAGCCTTGCTGGAACCCAAAAATTATAAGGAATATCTGGAGTTTGAAAAAAACTCGGTAATTGCTGGTCTAGACGAAGACTTTCTCAAAAAACTGAAAATTGGCGGCTTTATTCTGGAGAATGATATTAATGAGCATGATATTATCACGCATCATCTGCTGCGGAACAGATACAAGACGGATACTCTTGACCTGACTATTGCCACAACACTTAATTGTAATTTGGGTTGCGTTTATTGTTTCGAGAAAGATATTCGGAGTAATAAGAAAATGGGCGATGAGGTTAAAGACAGAATAGTAAGCATTGTAGAGGAACAGGCGGGAACGATTAAATTCCTTAGTATCTGCTGGTACGGCGGAGAGCCCCTGCTGGATATGACTGTAATTAGGGATCTTTCCAATAAGTTTATAGATATTTGCGAGAGTAACAAAATAGAATATAGCGCGAGCATTATAACCAACGGCTATAACTTAACACCAGATATCGCAGCTGAGCTGGCAAGCCTAAAAGTCACGTTTGCCCAAGTGACCATTGATGGGCCGAAGCCTATTCATGATGTGCGACGGCCTCTGGTTGGAGGACAGCCCACTTTTGACCGAATCTTAAATAATGTAGAGAAAGCCAGCGAAATTCTGCCTATTACATTAAGAATCAATACGGATGACAGCAACAAGGATGATATGGACTCTCTGCTGGATTTGATTGTTGCAAGAGGGTTGGGTTCGAAAGTCGGAGTCTATCTTGCCCAGGTGAAGAACGAGAATGAATGTTATAACACTAATGTATGTATGGCTACCTCCGCATTTACAGAGATATCTGACAACTTCGACAAAAAGGCTCATCTTATGGGGATCGGAAGCAATCTTTATCAATATCCTGCGCCTACCGGTCCTTACTGCGGAGCTGACAGTGCAAATTCTTATGTGATCGATCCTGAGGGCTATCTCTACAACTGTTGGACTGAGGTTGGTGATATGTCGAAAAGTTTTGGGAATTTGGTAGATTACAGTTTTGAAGGAAACATTGGCTTGAAGCTTCAGTACATGCTGTATGAGCCGCAGCAAAATGAAGAGTGCGCCAATTGCAAATATTTGCCTCTGTGTATGGGGGGGTGTCCCTATGAACGGCTGAATAACGCGGGGGATTATTGTGCAGCCATTAAATACAATCTGGAGAGGAAGATTAAAAATTACGCCAAATACGTAATCGAGCATCAAAAGGAAGCCAAAGAAAAGGTTGAAGTCTAGGTATGTGGGTTCATCTTATTGGATGAGCATCATATAAATTAACTTTATTGGAGGTTATATCATGGAATTTCTTGTTCAACCTATGTATTCTGGAAGTGCCGCCAACTGTCCCAACTTGCAGCACTGTAATTGTTACCAGGGCGGAGACTGCAATTTTCATGTATGTGTAGACAAGGGCAGCTCCTGTATTGCGCACAAGCCAGGCTGTATTGCTTGGATGTAGTCATCAACATTTACTAACGGTTGTCCGTCCGGATAATGCATTACCTTATCCGGGCGGCAATGCAGGTTGGGGCGAATATGAAAATAAAACAATTAACGAGACTCGTGTTTACCCGCAACTACAAGAGCCTGGCGCCTCTCTTTATCATGTCTTTGTTTTCATCGGTCATCTTTAATTTGCTTCTTCCCAATCTTAATGGAGAATACTTTGATGAGTTGACCCGAGGCGCCGAACACCGACTATATACGGTATTATTTTATTTGTTAATTGTGAATGCGGGAGGGCTTGTTCTTTCCTTTTTCTTAAGCCTGCTTAATAGCGTTGCCGGCTCAAGGGTAGCGCTGAAGGTCAACTTTGAAGTAATTGAGCATATTCAGAAGACACCTTTGGAATACTCCAACAAAATCAATCCAGTCTTTGTAACCCAACAAGTGAACAATGACAGTCATGTGGTGACAGATTTCTTCCTGGACTTTCTGATCCAGGGCTTTGTCAGTCTTTTGATTTTAATATCAACGGTTGTTTTAATGTTCAAAATCAATATATTGATTGGTGTATTGTTCTTATTGGCTGTACCTGTTTATGCGGTTGTTTATTTTATGTTCAAGAAGCCTATTTACCAGAGTGCTTATCTCATGAAAAATGAGCAGTCACAGCTTTTCTCCCAGATGAACCGGCAGTTAAGCAATATACAGTTAATCAAACAGCAGAACTGGTTCAAGTCACTGAAACAAGAACTGCTGAGTCATTCGGCGAGCTTCATGAAAGGATTAATCCATAATTCGAGAATATTGAACTTAGCCTCCTCGGCCAACGGGCTTGTTATGCAATTGTTCAATATTGCTGTTTTGTATATTGGCGCCGTCTCTGTTGTTCAAGGGAAAATGACCATCGGAGAGATAGTTATTGTTACCTCCTATGTTGGTTCCGCAGTAAGCTCTTCCAGATATTTTATAGATAATTTCAGCAAGTATCAGACTATAAAAGCCTCCATGGACAGATTGGAGGAGCACTTATCCGTGGCTCCTGAAATGAACAACGAAGCTGTGCTATCTACCATTGATAAAGTGATATTGAAGCAAGTCTCATTTGAACTGAATAATGTCCATATTCTGGACGGGTATGACTATGTTTTTACCAAAGGAAATATTTATGCCGTAACCGGATATAACGGAAGGGGAAAATCCAGCTTTGTCAATGTAATCACCGGTTTGTATCAGATGTACGGCGGAAATATTTTTTTTAATGATACTAATATCAGAGAACTGGATATGTACAAATTAAGGGGAGAGTTGATTGGCATTGTCGAACAAAACCCCTATATCGTCAGCAATAACTTCAAAGAAAATCTTACATATGGTTTAACATCCCTACGGGACTCCGAGCTGGATCTGTTCATCCAGAGCTTTAAGCTGGAAGGAAAAATGACCGAAACGCAGTCACAGGGGGAAATGCTACTGTCTGGCGGGGAAGCCCAAAAGTCATCTATAATACGAACCTTGTTAAAAAAACCGCAGCTACTCATCTTGGACGAGCCCACATCCATGCTGGATAAGGAATCAACCGTTTGTCTGCTTGAAACTCTTGTTCGGCTAAAGAATGAGGCCATAATCATTATTGTTACGCATGACAGCAATGTAATGGATATATGCGATGAGATTATCAATCTGGATACTGAACATAACCAGAAGAAGCCTCAAGTATACCTGGCTTCGCCTTAATATATAAGCCCGTGTTCAATACCGTCAACCGGATACGGACTTTATATAAATAAATATTTATTTATAGGAGGATTCACACATGACCTTTTTAGTAGAACCATCTTATTCAGTGCTTGGCTCGAGTTGTCCGAAATTATCTTCCTGTGATTGTTACCAAGGTGGTAGATGTTCATTTAGTGTATGTGTATCCAAAGGAGACAGCTGCATCGGATATAAACCCGGTTGTTTGGCATGGATGTAAACTGGTAAAACGAGAAGTAGGAGAAAAAAATGGAATTTATGGTAACTTCATTAACGATGGATTCCCGGTCCCATGCCGTGTTTTCCTGTAATTGTTATCACCGCGGGAAATGCCATGTGTCAAAATGCATTGGTAAAGGCAGCAGTTACAATCACTATAAAAAAATATAAGGATAGTCAATCTGTAAAGCTAGACCAGCTGAGATATTCGGCCAGGTCTAGTTTTTTCATTTCTTTTTGACGCCGCCCTTCACTTTGGATACAATCAGATAGTATTATCCGTATCAATTTCTACATATATGAAGCAACAGGAGAAGAGGAGGCCACAGCTATGAACGTAATACCGGAACCGATCCCGGGCGGATCTGCGCTCGCACGCGACTATATAGAACGTTATGAACAGGTAAGCCATCTGTACGGCGGCGATTTCCGCGATGAAGAGGGTAGACGCCGGCGGGCGGAGTGGCTGGATGGCAGCGAGCAAGCCCGCGCCGATCGCGCCGATGTTGCGGCTTGTCTGCGTAGTTACAATGCCGTGCACAATCCACACGAAGCTGTGCAGGCTTCGCTGGCGCTGCTGGAGCAGCCAGGGACGCTGGTGGTGACCGGGGGGCAGCAAAGCGGCCTGTTTACAGGTCCGCTGTTTGTCGTATATAAGGCACTCACCACCATTCAGGCGGCAAAAGAAGCTGCAGTCCAGCTAGGACGGCCGGTTGTGCCGCTCTTTTGGATTGCCGGTGAAGATCATGACTGGGATGAGGTTAATCATACATTTGTCTTAAACCGCACCGGGGAGATCACCAGAATCAAGCTGGACAAAGCTGAAGGCCCCCGTTCTTCTGTCAGTGATATTAAGGTGGAAGAATCGGGATGGGAGCAGGTCATTGCCGAACTGGATGGCCTCCTTCAAGAAAGTGAATTCAAACCGCAAATCATGGAGTTTATCCGTGAATCTTCACGAATGGCGGGCAGCATGAGCGATGCTTTTGCTAAGCTGATCGGTTCGCTATTCGGCAAATTCGGCCTGATTCTGCTGGATTCTGCCGATCCGCAACTGCGCAGGCTGGAGAAACCGTTTTTTGCCAAACTGATTGAACGCAATGATGAGCTGGAAGCAGCCTACAAACAATCGGCGATGCGTATAGTTGAAGGAGGTTATGAGCTGCAGGCAGATGTGACCTCCGGGAATGCGAATCTTTTCTATATACATGAAGGTGCGCGGCTGCTGCTGCATAAGGCGGATGGGCGATATACTGACCGCAAGGGTGTCGTCTCCTTCTCACCGGAGGAATTGCTGGCAGTGCTTGAAGACCATCCTGAACGCTTCAGTAACAATGTGCTGACACGCCCGCTTATGCAGGATTATGTCCTGCCGGTTCTGGCCACAGTACTGGGACAAGGGGAACTGGCCTATTGGGCCATTCCACGCAATGCCTTCGAAGTTGTCAGCGGGCAGATGCCGCTGATCCTTCCGCGCATGTCTTTTACAGTCATAGAAGGAACACTGCACAAGCATATGAATAAATACAGCCTCTCCTTCGCGGATGTAAGACAAGGGCTTGAGCAGAAACGGAAAGAATGGATCACTGCCCAGGATGAACTGGAGCTTGGCCGCCGGTTCGAGGAAACGAAGGAAGCCTTCTCCGTCATGTATGAGCCGCTGATCGAACAGCTCGGAACGATTCAGGCCGGTCTGCTTAAATTAGGCAATAACAATAAAGAGAAGATCCTGGATCAGATTGCATTTTTACAGGGGAAAGCCCAGGATGCCATGGAGAAACAAAATGAAGCTGCGCTCCGCCAATGGGAACGGATTGAGCTGTCACTCATGCCGCTGGGAAAGCCGCAGGAAAGAGTATACAATATGATGTATTACTTGAACCGCTACGGCCCGGCTTGGCTGGATGAACTGATGACCATACCCGCCGACTTCAGCGGAACGCACCGTATTATTTATATGTAGGAAAAGAAAAGTAAGCTTACGAAGCAAGTTTTGTTCGAAGCTAGTTCAAGAAAGTCTATGTTCACAATACTTTTAGGAGGTTTCATAAATGAGTTCAATGTCGAAAGAAAATAGTATTGTCGCGGACATGTCGCTCGCGCATGAAGGGCATCTCAAAATCGACTGGGTCCGCCAGCATATGCCGGTGCTGAACCGCATCCGCGAGCAGTTCGAAGCTGAGCAGCCTTTCAAAGGGCTGAAGGTGTCGATTACGCTGCATCTGGAAGCAAAGACGGCTTATCTTGCGAAGGTAGTCAAGGCGGGCGGTGCTGAAGTTACAATAACCGGATCAAATCCGCTGTCGACCCAGGACGATGTCTGCGCGGCGCTTGTCGAAGACGGCATTACAGTGTTCGCCAAATATAATCCCTCACCGGAGGAGTTTAAGGCACTGAATATCAAGGCTTTGGAGAGTAAGCCGGATCTGATCATCGATGACGGAGGAGATTTTGCGACCCTGCTGCATTCGGAACGTCCCGACCTGATGGAGAATATCCGCGGCGGTGCTGAGGAAACCACTACAGGGATCATTCGGTTGAAGGCACTGCAGAAGCAGGGCATCCTGAAGTTCCCGATGGTTGCCGTTAATGATGCGTATTGCAAATATTTGTTTGATAACCGTTATGGTACGGGCCAGTCGGCATGGGACGGGATCGTCCGTACAACCAACCTGATTGTAGCAGGCAAAACCGTGGTTGTAGTTGGTTACGGCTGGTGCGGCAAAGGGGTAGCCATGAGGGCTAAAGGCTTGGGCGCTAACGTAATCGTCACTGAAGTGGATGCAATCAAGGCAGTGGAGGCGCATATGGACGGATTCCATGTGATGCCGATGCTGGAAGCGGCCAAACGCGGTGATTTCTTCGTTACGGTTACCGGCAACCGGTATGTCATCCGCGGCGAGCATTATGATGTTATGAAGGACGGCGCAATTATGTGCAATGCCGGACATTTTGATGTGGAAGTGAATAAACCGGAACTTGCGGAACGATCGGTATCCCAGCGTACCGTGCGTAAAAATATCGAGGAATACCAGTTGAAGGACGGACGCAAGCTCTATCTGCTGGCTGAAGGCCGGCTGGTCAATCTGGGGGCGGCCGATGGGCATCCGGCGGAAATAATGGATACGACTTTCGCTTTGCAGGCGTTGTCGCTTAAATATGTGAATGACAATTACAAGAGCATCGGTGTCAAAGTGGAGAATGTTCCTTATGATCTGGATGAGCAGGTGGCACGCTACAAGCTCGAAAGTCTGGGAATTGCTATCGACAGCCTGACTCCAGCGCAGGTGGAATATCTGGACAGCTGGAATTTGAACGACTAAGCGGTATTTTATCCTTATCGATAGGCCCGTTGCCATGTATATGGTGCGGGCTTCTTTTTTTGATCCGGATGGGTGAATGCATAGAGTCAGGTGCCTGTGGAGGGGATGACTTGACAAACAAGAAAAAATTACCTTGCTGCGGAAAAAGGTTTTTGATTTTTAATGGCGAATCTATTATGCTTAGGTGGTGTAAAGTGGGGTAAAGTGGGGAATCGGTAGCAAGGGGTGGGTAAAACTATGTTTATGGGGGAATTCCAGCATAGCATTGACGACAAGGGCCGCATCATTATTCCGGCCAAGTTCCGTGAATTGCTCGGAACCTCTTTCGTAGCGACCCGCGGCCTCGACTCCTGCCTGTTTGTTTATCCCATGGAAGAATGGGGAATCATGGAGCAAAAGCTCAAAAGCCTTTCACTGATGAAATCGGATGCCCGTGCCTTCAGCCGCTTTTTTTTCTCAGGAGCGACAGAATGTGTATGGGACAAGCAAGGCAGGGTGAATCTGCCGGGGAACCTGCGGCAATATGCCAAGCTGGACAAGGACTGTGTTATTCTGGGCGTTTCGAACCGGGTGGAGATCTGGAACAAGGAGCTATGGGAGCAGTACTTCGAACAGTCAGAGGAATCGTTCAACGAGATTGCCGAAAAATTGGTGGATTTCAATTTTGATCTATAACATACACAAACACAATTCGAATACTGCCCTGGAGGGATGCAGCTTGTTTCACCACATCACGGTGCTTAAGGAAGAAGCGACAGAAGGGCTGCACATCAAGAAGGATGGGATTTACGTTGACTGTACGCTCGGAGGAGCCGGACACAGTTCTCTTATCGCATCCAAGCTTAGCGGCGAAGGCCGGCTGATCTGTCTGGATCAGGATGAGTGGGCTTTGAACAATGCGAGGGAGAAGATGGCTGAATACGGGGAGAAGGTTGTTCTGGTTAAGACCAACTTTCGCGATCTTGAGCAGGTGCTGAAGGAGCTTCCTTTTGTGCCGCAAAAAGATGGTGTTCCCCAGGTCGACGGAATCCTGTTTGATCTTGGCGTATCCTCACCCCAGTTCGATGAAGGGGAACGGGGGTTCAGCTATAATCACGATGCTCCGCTTGATATGCGGATGGACCAGTCCGCAGAGCTGACTGCAGCCGAAATCGTTAATACATGGAGCGAGCAGGAAATCGCCCGCGTGCTTTTCCAATACGGAGAAGAGAAGTTCTCGCGGCGGATCGCCCGCAAAATTGTGGAGCGAAGAGAGGAACGGCCAGTAGAAAGTACAGGCGAATTGGCTGAGCTGATTAAGGAAGGCATCCCTGCAGCTGCGCGCAGGACGGGTGGACATCCCGCCAAACGCAGTTTTCAGGGTCTGAGAATCGCCGTGAACGACGAGCTTGGCGCTTTTGAGGAAGGACTTCATGGCGCGGTACGCTGCCTGGCACCCGGAGGAAGGGTATCTGTAATTACCTTCCATTCTCTGGAGGACCGGATCTGCAAGCAAATCTTCAGCAGCTATTTAAGCAGATGCACTTGCCCGCCTGACTTTCCTTTTTGCGTATGCGGTGCTGAAGGTACTCTCAAGTTAATTAACCGCAAGCCGCTCGTTCCTTCCGGGGAAGAGCTGGAGCTTAACCCGCGCGCCCGTTCAGCGAAACTGCGTATTGCAGAGAAATTGTAAAAAGACGATAAAGGAGAGTCAGAGATGGCCTATACCCGCGGCAATTTAGCAGTCAAGCCCAAGAGAAAAGAAGAGGTAAACCCGCTTTACCGCGAGAAGACAAAAGTTGTCACTAGGCGGATGGTGATTCCACTGCAGGAGAAGCTGATGTATATGCTGACACTGGGAGCATTCGTGCTGGTGGCTGTCGCCCTGATTTGGCGTTACGTCCACATTTATGATTTGAACTTGCAGGCTCAGAAGCTGGACAGCGAAATTGCAAACAACAAAAAGCAGATTGCCACATATCAGATGGAGAAGCAGAATTTAGAGCAGCTGGTAATCGAGAAGGCAAAAAAGCTGGGATACGTGCAGCCGCCTGAGGATACCACTATTTATGTGCCGGTGGGCAGTACTTCAACTGACGGAGATAACCAATAGCGATTGGCAGAAGTCGCAATAATAGAGTTTGTGAGGTTTCCTTATGGTAAAAAGAATAAAACTTCGCACGCTGTTTATAGGAGGGTGTATTACCCTCTTTTTTCTTGTTTTAGTCGCCCGGGTCTTCTGGATACAGGTTCTGCAAAGCGAGTCCTGGCAGGAAAAGGCGGCCAAGCAGTGGGCTCATACTTCGGAAATTAAAGCGGTGCGGGGAACGATCGAAGACCGCAATGGCATTGTTCTGGCTAGTGATGTCCCGGCGTATACCGTTGTGGTGGACCCTGCGGTCATTGCTGAGCTGAAAATCGGGGAAGAAGTGATTCAGGGTCTGCATGACCTGTTGAACAAGCCGGTGGATCAGTTGAAGATACTGGTTGAGGCCAAGGATGATAAAGGCAATTTTCTCAAGAATCGCGAGGTCCGCACCGAAGGCTGGAAAATCGATCAGGAAATGAAGGACAAGGTGGACGCTTTTATCAAAAAGCTCCGCAAGGAGCATGATATTCTCGAAACCGGCGTCGGCACGGTCAGGGAGCAGAGACGTTATTATCCCAAGAAAACACTTGCCGCGCATATTTTGGGTTATACCGACAGAGACGGCATTGCCATAGCGGGTCTGGAGAAATATTTCGATAAGCAGCTTAAAGGCGTCGACGGCAAGCTCTATTACCAGAGTGACGGCAAAGGATTCAAGCTGCCTGACTCACAGGATACTTTTCAGCCTGTCGTGAACGGCAGTGATTTCAAGCTGACCATCGACAGCACCATTCAGTATTACATCGAAGAAGCGATGAAAAAAGCTTATGAGCTGTATAAACCAAAATCCATAAGTGTGATTGCCGCCGACCCGAACACGATGGAGATTCTGGGCATGGCCAATTTGCCTACCTTCAATCCCAATGAATTCTGGAATTCGGAAACGAAACCGGGGGACTTCTATAACCACGCCATCATGTCGAGATTTGAGCCGGGGTCGACGTTCAAGATTGTAACGCTGGCCGGTGCGGTGGAGGAAAACCTCTTTGATCCGGATGCCTATTTTATGTCCGGCCAAATCAAACTCAAGGGTTTGCGCAAGCCTATACCTGATATCAACAGAGTAGGATGGGGTGAAATCACTTACCTTGAAGGGGTTAAACGTTCCAGCAACGTAGCGTTTGTCAAGCTAGGCTATGAAAAGCTTGGGAAGGAAAGGCTGCTGCAATATATCACTGATTTTGGTTTCAAAGATAAAACAGGCATCGACCTTCCGGGAGAAATCATCGGGCTCGTTAACCCCGACCCGAACAATGTGTCGGAAAATGCTACACTTTCTTACGGTCACGGGAAATTGCTCGTTACTCCGATCCAACAGCTTACGGCGGTGGCAGCGATTGCGAACGGCGGCAAGCTGATGGTACCTCATGTCGTCAAGGAAATTACCGATCCGAATACCGGGAAGACAACAGTCACTCAGCCTGAGGTTGTGCGTCAGGTTATCTCGAAGGAAAGCGCACGCGAGACCGGAAGCTATCTGGAGCAGGTTGTTGCGGATTTGCAGCATGGGACCGGGAGACACGCCTACATTGAGGGCTATCGTGTGGCGGGCAAGACCGGAACGGCGATCAAGCCTGACGGCAAAGGTGGTTATGACCGGGACAAGGTGCGCTCTTCCTTTCTAGGATACGCACCGGTCAATGATCCGAAGATCGCGGTCTATGTCATTATTGACGAGCCTGCCGACGCTGCCGGCGGCGGTATCGCGGCGGGCCCGGTGTTCCAGGAGATTGTATCCCAGGCTCTGCCCTATATGGGCGTGCCCAAAATGGGTGACACGAGCGATACAAGCAGCAGCAAGAAAACGGTCAAGGCGCAAGCCTCTGTACAGCGCAAGGCACCTGATCTGACGGGCAAAACCGTGAAGGCAGCCAGAGAGCTGCTTATCAATGGGGGATATGATTTTGAAGCGGTCGGTCAAGGAGCTACTGTGGTCAGCCAGTACCCAGAGAAAGGAACTGTGCTTGCAACAGGACAGCGCATTTACCTGTTAACTCAGCAGGGTGACAAACAGACCATTCCGGATTTGCGCGGGCAATCCCTGCGGGATGCACTGGAAATTCTTAATCTTCTGAAGATCGGCATTGCAGTGGATGGCGAAGGGTATGTCTCCGGGCAAACGGAAGGCATCAAAAATGGCAAGCCGCTGGTTACTCTGAAGCTCAATCCGATCAATGAATACGGTGAGGATATTCCGGTTACGGAGCCGGCGGAGGATGCAGCGGAAGAGTAGCCGGGGATCTCAGGTTGTTTAAAGAAGTGAACCAAAGCCGTTCCGTCAGCGGTAAAACAGTGATGGACCCGTTAGCTGAAGAACGGCAATCGTACAGGCTGTTCTAAGCCCTGTTTGTCCCGAATATTCATGAGATAAGAGATCATGTCTATACGAGCGAAAGCGGGGAGAACGGAATGAAGGTTTCGAAAGTCGTAACTCGGCAGAGAATGCTGTGGACGCTGCTGGGATTGGCCGTATTATTCGGCTCTCTGGCCGTGCGTCTTGCCTATGTGCAGTTGTCCAAAGGCGAAGAACTCAGCGCTAAGGCGGAAAATTTGCTGCGCCGTGACATACCTTTTACTGCAAAACGCGGTGAAATATTGGACCGTGAAGGGACGTCACTGGCCTATAATGTCAGCTCGCCTACGATTTATGCGGTTCCTGTGCAGGTGAAGGATAAGCAAGGAACAGCACAACAGCTGGCTCCACTACTCGGCATGACTGAGGTGAAGCTAGTGACGCTGCTGTCTAAAGGGAAGTCTTCGGTGAAGTTACAGCCCGGCGGCCGCAAAATTACGATGGAGCTTGCCGCAAGCATCCGTGATTTGCAGCTGCCGGGCATCGTTGTCGCTGAGGACAACAAACGTTATTATCCTTACGGGGATTTGGCGGCCCATATTCTTGGGTTCACGGGAATTGATAATCAGGGCATCACCGGCGTTGAGAATATTTACGATAAACTGCTGCGGGGAATTGACGGGAAAATATCTTATTTGTCTGATGCAGGCGGCCGGTTAATGCCTGGCTCCTCTGAGAAGTATTTCGAACCCCAGGAGGGACTGAGTCTGCAGTTGACCATTGATAAGCAGATCCAGTCCATTATGGAGCGTGAGCTGGATCAGGCAATGGTGAAATATCAGGCTCAGGGCAGCTGGGCTATTGCCATGAATCCGAAAAATGGCGAGATTCTGGCAATGGCGAGCCGGCCGGGTTATGAGCCTGGCGCTTACAAGGAATACGATGCGGCAGTTTATAACCGTAATCTGCCGATATGGATGACGTATGAACCAGGATCGACTTTCAAGATTATTACCCTGGCTGCGGCACTGCAGGAGGGTAAGGTGGATTTGCAGCATGAGCATTTTTTTGACCCCGGTTTTATTGAGGTCGGGGGGGCGAAGCTGCGCTGCTGGAAAAAAGGCGGCCATGGCAGCCAAACCTTTCTCGAAGTGGTGGAGAATTCCTGCAATCCGGGTTTTGTCGTGATGGGCCAGCGTCTTGGCAAAGATACCTTGTTCAAATATATCCGTGATTTCGGCTTTGGCACGAAGACGGGGATCGATTTGAACGGGGAGGCAAGCGGCATCCTGTTCAAGCCTTCGCAGGTGGGGCCGGTGGAACTCGCTACAACAGCTTTTGGCCAGGGGGTATCGGTTACGCCGATTCAGCAGATTGCGGCAGTGTCTGCGGCAATAAACGGCGGTAAGCTGTACACGCCTCATGTTGCCAAGGCATGGATTAATCCGGATACCGGTGAGACGGTATCAGAAGTGAAGCCGCAAGAAGTGCGGCAGGTTATTTCAGAGGAAACCTCGAAGAAGGTGCGGGCTGCCCTTGAGAGCGTAGTTGCCAAAGGCACCGGACGGCCGGCATTTATTGACGGCTACCGTGTGGGGGGCAAGACAGGGACGGCACAGAAAGTAATCAATGGCCGATATTCTCCTACGGAGCATATCGTATCTTTTGTAGGCTTTGCGCCTGCGGATGACCCGCAGATTGTTGTGTACACTGCGGTGGATAATCCACAGGGCATACAGTTTGGGGGCGTGGTAGCGGCTCCGATCGTACAGAACATTCTTGAGGATTCCCTGCGTTATTTGAAGGTGCCGGAGCGTAAAGACCAGCTTCCCAAAACCTATAAGTACGGGGAGACTCCGATTGTGACGGTTCCCGATCTGACAGGCGCCACAGTTCAGGATATTTATGAAGATCTCAACATGAATTTTACGCTCGTGCGTTCAGGCTCAGGCAATACCGTAGTCAATCAGGCCCCCAAAGCGGGAGCTAGAGTCGAACAAGGCTCGACGATCAGGATTTATATGGGGTCTTCAGGTGAATCATAAGAACGACAAAGCAGAGTGAGGGATTGCTATGAACATTAATGAATTATCTTCTTGTCTTGCAGCTTCGCGCCTATACGGCGATGGTGAAACAGAGATTTCCGATCTTCAGACGGATTCCCGCCAGGTGAAACCGGGTGATTTATTTATTTGTTTGCCGGGACATACTGTGGATGGGCATAAATTTGCCCCCCAGGCTGCCGCGAGTGGAGCCGCTGCCATCGTCTGCGAGCGGAGGCTGGATATTGATCTGCCCCAGCTCGTAGTGGACGACAGCAGGTTTGCTATGTCCGTGCTGGCAAATGTCTTCTTCGGATCTCCTAGCAGCCGCATGAGAATGATAGGGATCACTGGCACCAACGGTAAAACTACCACCACTTATCTGATTGAACGGATCATGCAGGACCATGGTGTAAAAACGGGACTGATCGGAACCATTCAAATGCGATACGACGGACAAAGTTATCCGATGTCAGGCACCACGCAGGAGTCGCTTGAACTGCAGCGTACGCTTCAAGATATGGTGCTTAAAGGTGTACATTGCTGCGTAATGGAGGTCTCCTCCCATGCGCTGCAGCAAGGACGCGTGAAGGGGACGGATTACCGTACGGCGATATTTACGAATTTAACCCAGGATCATCTCGATTATCATCATACAATGGAAGAGTATCGCGCCGTTAAAGGCCTGTTCTTCTCCCGTCTCGGCAACGCTATTTCTCCCTGGAAAGAAGAGCGCAAATATGCCGTACTTAACGCGGACGATGAGGCGAGCGCCTATTTTTCTGCCCAGACAGCAGCGGAAGTGATTACATACGGCATTGACAGCAAGGCAAATGTCCGGGCCTCACAAATTTCAATCACATCCAAAGGAACATTTTTCCATGTGGATACGTTTAAGGGAGAGGCAGACATTTCTCTGCGCATGGTCGGCAAGTTTAACGTATATAATGCACTTGCTGCTATCACTGCTGCACTTCTCGAAGATGTGCCGCTTCAAGAGATCAAAGCCAGCTTAGAGTCTGTGCCAGGTGTGGATGGACGGGTGGAATCGGTGGATGAGGGGCAGGACTTTGCGGTTATCGTTGACTATGCCCATACACCGGATGGCCTTGAAAATGTGTTGAAGGCAGTCAGCGAATTCGCCACCGGCAAAGTGCTTACCGTCTTTGGCTGCGGCGGCGACAGAGATACCACCAAACGGCCGTTGATGGGGAAGATCGCAGCCAAATACAGCGACAGTGTATTTGTGACCTCCGACAACCCCCGGACCGAAGATCCGCTGCTGATCCTGCGGGATATTGAAGCAGGACTGAAAGAGGATGGGGTAGCACAGGAACGTTATGAAATGGTTCCCGACCGGCGGGAAGCGATCAGAAAAGCTATTGAAATGGCAAGCCCCGGCGATGTAGTATTGATTGCGGGGAAAGGTCATGAGACCTACCAGTTGATCGGCGGAGTGGTTCATGATTTCGATGACCGCATTGTCGCCAAAGAAGTGATAAGGGGCCGAAGCTATTGATTACAAGAACGCTGCGAAATATCGCTGACATGTGCGGGGGAGAAGTGTTTTCCGCTGAAGATAGGAATGTAAAGATTGCCGGAGTGGTTACCGATTCCCGCAAAATTACATCTGACTGTCTGTTCGTTCCGCTTGCCGGAGACAACTTTGACGGACATCATTATGGTGCTGCAGCTTTGGCTGCGGGAGCGGCCGCAACGCTATGGCAGAAGGATAAGGGGACTGCGCCTGAAGGCGGCGGGGTTATTCTGGTAGAAGACACGCTGTCTGCACTGCAGAAGCTGGCTGCTGCTTATTTGAGCGAAATTGCTCCGCAGGTTGTTGCGGTTACAGGCAGCAACGGCAAAACGACTACCAAGGATATGATTACAGCCTTGCTTGAAGGACAATTTAAGGTCCATAAAACTCAAGGCAATTTCAATAACCATATCGGACTGCCGCTTACGGTCCTTTCTATGCGCGAGGATGTGGAGATCGCTGTGCTGGAGATGGGGATGAGCTCAAGGGGCGAAATCGCCCTGCTCGCTTCGCTTGCTGCGCCTGATGTGGCCGTCATCACAAATGTAGGTGAATCCCATTTGCTGCAGCTCGGCTCCCGTAAGGAGATTGCCCGGGCCAAGCTGGAGATTGCCGAAGGGCTGAAGCCGGGAGGTCTGCTGATCTATAACGGGGATGAGCCGCTGCTAGCTGAGGTTATGGCTGAAGCCTCCTTCCATGCGCCGGAGGGAATGCATACCTTGCGTTTCGGCATCTCTACGGATAACGATGATTATCCGACCGGGATGATGACGCATAGCGGAGGTATGACCTTTACAAGTTACCTCCATAAGGAGCGCGCCTATACGCTCCCGCTGCCGGGCAGGCATAACGTAGTCAACGCATTGGCCGCGCTTGCGGTTGCACGTCATTTCGGCGTAACTGATGACCACGTAGAGGATGGGCTGAAGAGGCTTAAGCTAACCGGCATGCGGATTGAAGTGATGCTGACCTCTTCGGGACTCACCTTGCTGAATGATGCTTATAACGCTAGTCCTACCTCGATGAAAGCAGCGATTGATGTGCTGCAGTCTATGAAATGCACTGGCAGCCGAATCGCCGTGCTGGGGGACATGCTGGAACTTGGTCCGGATGAAGTGCCGTTCCACCAGGAGATCGGGACTTATCTCGATCCTGAGGAAACAGATCTGGTCTTTGCCTATGGACCCCTCTCCGCCCACATTGCTGAGACGGCAAGGGACAAATTCGGAGCAGAACGCGTTTTTTCTTTTACGGACAAAGCGGAGCTGACTTCAGTCTTGATCGGGAAATGCAGTCCCGACGATGTTGTGCTGTTCAAGGCTTCCAGAGGGATGCGCTTGGAAGAAGTACTGCACAGCCTAAACAAACATTTTGAGCAAACTTAACATATTGGAGGGGGTGTACCCATGGATTATCAACTGCTGCTGCTGACGATTGCTGTGTCCTTTATCCTTGCGGTCATTGCCGCTCCGCTGATCATTCCGCTGCTGAGACGGATGAAATTCGGACAGCAGGTTCGTGATGACGGACCGCAAACTCATTTGAAAAAGGCTGGAACGCCTACCATGGGCGGCATCATAATTATGGTGGCCTTCACTTTATCTTTTCTGAAATTTTCCGTGGTGAATTCGGACTTTTATGTCCTTTTGGTAGCAACGCTCGGCTACGGGCTGATTGGTTTCCTTGATGATTATATTAAAATTGCTTTCAAGCGTTCGCTGGGACTTACAGCCCGCCAAAAGCTGGCAGGTCAACTGCTGATCGGGGTAGTGTTATGCGTTCTGCTGATTAACGCCGGCCATAATACAGGCATCAGCATACCGGGAGCCTCCATCAGCTTCGATTGGGGCGCATGGTTCTACTATCCATTTATTATCCTCATGATGATGGCGGTCACGAATGCAGTAAACTTTACTGACGGAGTAGACGGCTTGCTGTCGGGTGTCAGCGCGATTGCGCTTGCCGCCTTTGCCGTAGTGGCCATGCAGGCTACCTCGATTGCTGCCGGTGTCTGCGCAGCGGCGATGATCGGGGCGGTGTTAGGTTTTCTGGTATTTAACGCCCATCCGGCAAAAGTATTTATGGGAGACTTCGGTTCCTTCGGAATTGGCGGTGCGATCGGGGCTATTGCGATTGTGACCAAAACCGAGCTGCTGTTTGTTGTGATTGGCGGAGTTTTTGTGGTTGAGATGTTGTCTGTTATTTTGCAGGTAGCCTCCTTTAAAACGCGCGGCAAGCGCATTTTCAGAATGAGCCCGATCCACCATCACTTTGAGCTCGGCGGCTGGTCGGAATGGCGGGTTGTTGTCTCCTTCTGGGCGGTTAGCCTTGTGCTGGCGGCAGTAGGACTATATATCAGCAAGGGGTTGTAAACAATGAAACATCCGGATATGTACCGTGGGGAAGAGGTGGTCGTCCTGGGGCTGGCTAAAAGCGGCGTCCAGGTGGCCAAAGTGCTGCATGAGCGCGGTGCGGTAGTTACGGTCAACGATAAAAAGGAAAGAGATCAAAGTCCCGAAGCTTCCGAACTGGAATCTTTGGGAATTTCTGTTATATGCGGCGGGCATCCGGAAGGACTGATTCATTCAGGTGTCAGCCTGGTGGTCAAAAATCCGGGCATTCCCTACACTGTTCCTCCAGTGCAGCAGGCGCTGCAGCTAGGCATCGAGGTTGTGACCGAGGTGGAGGTGGCTTACCGGCTCTGTGCCGCCCCCATGATTGGTATTACCGGCTCCAACGGCAAGACAACGACTACGACCTGGGTAGGCCGCATGCTGGAGGCCGCAGGGATGAAGCCGATTGTTGCCGGCAACATCGGTACGCCGCTCTCTCAGGCCGCTCTGGAGGCGGATGAGGACAACTGGATGGTTGTCGAACTAAGCAGCTTCCAGCTTAAAGGGACGGAGACCTTCCGTCCCAAGGTGGGTGCTCTGCTGAACGTAGCCGAAACCCATCTGGATTATCATGGCGATATGGACGATTATGTGGCATCCAAAGCGAAGCTGTTTGCTAACCAGGAGCCTTCTGACACGGCTGTGCTGAACTGGGATGATCCGGTTTGCCGGGGCCTGGTTCCTTACATCAAAGGCAGCATATTGCCCTTCTCCATGACGGAGGAGCTGGTTCAGGGCATCTTTGTCCGTCCCTCTTTTGTGCCGGATACCGAAGATGACCACAATCGGGTAATCATTTATCGTGATTATTCGGAGAGCGAGACGGAGATTGCCACGGTGGATTCCATTGGCCTGCCGGGGCGGTTCAATGTTGAGAATGCCTTGGCTGCCTGCGGAATCGCCATCGCTGCCGGAGCAGCTCCGGAGGATCTTGGGGCTGTGCTGGCTTCTTTCCGCGGGGTGGAGCACCGTCTGGAATATGTGGCGGATAAGGCTGGCGCCGCTTACTACAACAATTCCAAAGCAACAAACTCCAAAGCCACCTCCATGGCATTGGCTTCGTTCCGCGAGCCGATTGTATTGATCGCCGGGGGACTCGACCGCGGGTCCGATTATATGGAGCTTCTGCCTGTCCTCAGCGGCAATGTGAAGGGGCTGGTGGTCCTGGGGCAAACAAAGGACAAGCTGGCCAGTGTGGCGCAAATGGCAGGAGTAAAGCACATCATCTCCGTCGATAATGGGGAGAGCGCCGCCGCCGTGCTGCAGCAGGCTGTCCGGGAGGCTTCCGCTCTTGCGGAAGAAGGAGATGTTGTTCTCCTGTCTCCTGCCTGTGCAAGTTGGGATATGTTTACTTCCTATGAGGAGCGCGGGCGTATTTTTAAAGAGGCGGTGCATAACCTTTAAGTAGGGGGGTGGATAAGCCCCTACTACGGATGCAAGAGGTGTGCTCCTGATGAAGAAATCCCGTCATGCGCCCGATATCTGGCTGCTGATTCCGATTCTGGCTCTACTGGCAATCGGCATGGTGATGGTGTACAGCGCCGGGTCCGTTTTGGGCTTCCGCAATTATGGCGATTCGTTTTATTTTGTTAAAAGGCAGCTGCTGTTTGCCGGACTGGGTCTCGGGGCAATGTTTGTTACTGCCAACACGGACTATCTGGTGCTCAAAAAATTTGCGAAGCCTGCTCTGATCATCTGCTTCGTTCTGCTGGTGATGGTGCTCATTCCCGGAATCGGGGTTGTGCGCGGCGGTGCGCGGAGCTGGCTGGGCATCAGCTCCTTCGGAATTCAACCCTCCGAGTTTATGAAGATGGGGATGATTCTTTTTCTGGCAAAATGGCTGGGACAGGATGATTATGATATCTCCGTCTTCACTCGCGGGCTGCTTCCTCCCCTGGCATTGATTGGTTCTGCCTTTGGGCTGATTATGCTGCAGCCGGATCTGGGCACTGGTACAGTAATGTTCGGTGCGGCTCTGATGATGGTGTTCACAGCAGGAGCCCGGATGAAGCATCTGCTGTCACTCGGAGTGGCCGGCATCGCCGGGTTCGCCGGATTGGTTGCTGCCGCACCATACCGCTTGCAGCGCATTACAGCATTCCTGGATCCCTGGTCGGATCCGCTCGGCGCCGGTTACCAGATTATCCAGTCACTGTATGCGATTGGACCAGGCGGCCTTGGCGGTCTTGGACTGGGCATGAGCCGGCAAAAGTACAGTTACGTGCCGGAGCCGCAGACTGATTTTATTTTTTCTATATTGGCCGAAGAGCTCGGATTTATCGGGGGGCTGGCGGTATTGCTGCTGTTTCTGATTCTGATCTGGCGCGGGATGAAGGTGGCGATGAGCCTGCCTGACCGTTTCGGCAGTTATCTGGCCGTAGGCATCGTCTGTATGGTGGCTGTCCAGGTCATCATCAACATCGGTGTTGTCATCGGCATGATGCCGGTAACGGGCATTACGCTCCCGCTGATCAGCTATGGAGGCTCGTCGCTGACCCTGATGCTTACAGCACTCGGTATTTTACTGAATTTATCCCGTTATGCGAGGTGAGAGACATGCGTATCGTATTAAGCGGCGGGGGTACGGGGGGACATATTTATCCCGCCGTCGCCGTCGCCAGACAGCTGGAAGAGGAAGACAAGGGCTCTGCCTTTTTGTATATCGGCGGCAAGCGTGGTCTGGAGAGCAAAATCGTTCCCCAGGAGAAAATTCCATTCAAGGCGATTGATATTACGGGCTTCCGCCGGAAGCTTTCCATGGACAATGTAAAGACAGTCATGCGTTTCCTCAAGGGGGTTAAAGCCTCCAAAGAAATGCTCAGGGAATTTAAACCGGATGTCGTGATCGGTACTGGGGGCTATGTCTGCGGCCCGGTCGTTTATGCGGCCTCCCGTCTTGGAATTCCGACCTTGATTCATGAGCAGAATGCCATTCCCGGGCTTACGAACCGCTTCCTTAGCCGGTATGCTGACACAGTTGCCGTAAGCTTTGAAGGGACTGAATCGGCTTTTCCGGGAGGCAAAAACGTCATTTATACAGGCAATCCCCGGGCAACTACCGTAACGACTGCCAGCGCTCAGAGAGGGTTCGCATCACTGGGCATTCCTGAAGGCAGCACAGTGGTGCTGGTTGTCGGAGGCAGCGGGGGGGCTAAGGCCATCAATCAGGCGATGATTGAGATGGCCCCTTATGTGGGTAAGGGTAATGGTGTTCATTATGTGTATGTTACCGGCGAGTCCTATTTCGAAGAAACCCGGAAAGCCCTGCGTCAAAAGCTGGGAAGCGAGCCAAGCTGGCTGCATATCCTTCCCTATATTCACAATATGCCCGAGGTTCTGGCTTGTCTTTCTCTGATTGTGAACCGGGCAGGCGCATCTTTTCTTGCAGAAATTACGGCACTGGGTATTCCCTCCGTCCTTATCCCGTCACCCAACGTGACGAATAATCATCAGGAAGCAAATGCTAGACAATTGGAACGTGAAGGCGCGGCGGTTGTACTGCTGGAGAAGGATCTGAACGGCCAGACCCTGCTGGCGGCTGTACAGAATATTATTGGCGCAGAAGATGTGCAGAGAAACATGTCGGAAGCCTCAAGACGTCTCGGCAAAAGAGATTCCGCCTCGCTGGTCGTGGCTGAGCTGCGCAGGCTCGTGGCCAACCGTAAAGCCTAGGTCTTCTGCAGGCTGTTGGGTGATGTATAACTGAAGTCGATGTTGTTTCCCGCTTACATGAACAGTCAATTAGGCCGGGAAATGCGCACTTTTTCTCTAGTTAAGAGGTTGTGAGTTTCTTGGTGAACAGCAAGCAATTCTCCGTGCCGGACCAGTCCTTAGTGCGTTACTCTTCTTGTTATCCTCCACTGTCACACACCCGGGGTTATGAACATAGGATAATCCTATAATCGTGACAATCACCCAGGGCACTTCCGGTTTATGAGATGACAAAGCGGGAGGGCCATCCCGCACATTTCATTGCTCCTTGTACGGGAAGTGCTTGTGGTGGGTGAGCGGTAATCTCGGAGGTGATACATTGGACAAATTGGTGATTGAGGGTGGAAACCCCCTGTCAGGCACCATACGTATCCATGGAGCAAAAAATGCGGCGCTGCCGATCCTGGCGGCAAGCCTGCTGGCCGAAGGAGTTCACTCACTGCATAATGTGCCGAAGCTGCTGGACATCGAAACAATGCTGAATATTTTGGAACGGCTGGGCTGCAGGGGCGTGCATGAAGACGAGACGGTGACCATTGACACGTCAATGCTGGGCACTTCCCATGTTCCTGAGGATTTAATGCGGCAGATGAGATCGTCTATTTTTCTGATGGGACCGTTATTATCCAGATTTGGAGAGGTGACGATTTATCAGCCGGGAGGCTGTGCGATCGGGGAGCGCAAGATTGATCTTCATCTGCAGGGACTGAAGCAGCTGGGGGCGGAAATTGAAGAGAGTAATGGACGGATTTCCTGCCGGGCCGCAAGACTTAAGGGAAGCGATATACATCTTGATTATCCTAGTGTCGGAGCCACGGAGAACATTATGATGGCTGCTTCCATGGCAGTAGGAACGACAACGATATCGGGTGCGGCCAGAGAGCCGGAGATTCAGGATCTGCAGAATTTCCTGAATCAGATGGGTGCCCAGATTATAGGTGCCGGTACCGATACCATTACGATTCAAGGTGTAAAGAAGCTATATCCCTGTACGTACGAGGTTATTCCCGACAGGATTGTCGCCGGAACGGTCATGATTGCCGCTGCCGCCACGCGGGGCAACGTTACATTGACCCATACCAATGCCGGGCATCTAACCTCCCTGATCCATGTGCTTAGGAGGGCTGGTGTTCAAATCACCGTATGCAATGATATAATTAATATCAGTTGCATGGGACGCCCCCGTGCGGTGGAACGAATCGTTACTTCTCCCTACCCTTCCTTTCCCACAGATCTCCAATCTCAGGTAATGGTGCTGCTGTCGCTGGCCGACGGATTCAGCGTCATCAAAGAGACGGTATTCGAGGGACGCTTCAAGCATGTGGAGGAGATGGCCAGGATGGGCGCCGATATTTCCATTGATCTGAACCGTGCGTTTATCCGCGGGGTGCAGAGACTGTATGGAGCAACGGTGGAAGCAACCGACCTGCGGGCGGGAGCTGCCCTGGTGATTGCCGGACTCGCCGCTCATGGAACCACGGTTGTTGAGCAGGCGCATCATATTGACCGCGGATATGACGGCATTGAGCAGCTCTTTCAGAAGCTGGGTGCACGCATCAGCCGCAAAGTACCTGTGCCGGGTCCGTTTGATTTGGCCAATTAAAGCTCCCTGTCTCCTTCAGCTTCATGCGTGGGAAGGAGACAGGGCCTTATTACGGAGATATGAGATGCCAAAAACCCGTTTACCTCTTCTTAAAGAGGACAAGCCTACCAAAAAAATGAGCCGAAAGATTACTTTCATTCTGCTGCTGCTGTTTATTGCGCTGTTGGCCGTGATTTTCTTCCGCTCGTCAATGAGCCGGATTACAGAGATCCAATTTCAGGGAAACAAATATTCCACCCGTGAGGTGCTGCTTGAGAAAAGCGGACTTGCCCTCGGAGGACAGTATTTTGCCGTCTCTAATGATGCAGTGGCTGATCGCCTTAAGGAGCTCAAGACGGTTCAGGAGGCCAGTGTGGAAAAAAAATTTCCCGGACTAGTCACCATCAGTATTAAGGAGTACCCTGCAGTGGCCTATGAATTGGATCAAGATGGCATACTGGAGGCTATTCTATCCAGCGGCGCTGCTGTTTCCGTGAATGAAACGGGCATTGCGGTGGAGAAGCCGATCTTGACAAGCTGGGGGGAAGATGATCCCCATAAAGCCAAATTGTGCCAGGCTCTCGCCAGTATTCCGAATGAACTGACCAGTGACATTTCTGAGATTGTGCCATCACCAACATTATCCTTTCCAGACCGCATCAAGCTGTATACCCGTTCGCATTTTGAAGTCATTACGGCAATTTCTTTGCTTAAGGATAAAGTAGAGTATTTAAATCAAGTGATAGAGACAGAGGAGCCCGGACTGATCAAGATGCTTGAAGCGGATTCCTATGTTCCTTTTGCACCTGTAAAAGAGGAGAATGTGAAAGAGGACACGCAAGAGTAAATAGGCCCTACTAATAGTAAGAAAAAAATGCTACAATCGGTTTTACGGGCAATAGGCAACGTCCCTCTTTTTTCTTCGGATTTTTTGAAATGAAGTATCAAATATGGATGACATTTCTTTATTACACTTATATTTCATGTAATAAAATGCCTGTTTTCAGGTTTCTAGCAGCTGCTGTCTTCATGCGAGATGCTTGTCATATTATCCCACTCAAAAAATTTGTAGAAAAAAGAGGGAAAGGATTAGAGATGTTGAATATGTACAGAGAAGTTTTTCTTCAATGGAAACCAAAAACTAAATCAGCTTTACATTTCATTTTGATAATAACAGGAGGTGCCATAGGGCTTGAGCAACAATGACATCATTGTTAGTTTGGACATCGGTACATCCAAAGTTCGGGCAATTATTGGGGAAGTTACTAATGGAACCTTTAATATTATTGGCGTTGGATCTGCTGATTCGGAAGGAATACGAAAAGGTGCGATTGTAGATATCGACCAGACTGTGCAATCGATCAAGAGTGCTGTAGATCATGCGGAGCAAATGGTCGGTATACAAATATCCGAGGTCTATGTCGGCATTTCCGGCAATCATATCGGGCTTCAATCCAGTCATGGTGTCGTGGCCGTTCAGAATGAGGATCGTGAAATCGGCGAAGATGATATCGATCGTGTAATCAAGGCAGCAGAAGTTATTGCACTGCCTCCTGAACGCGAGGTAATTGATGTTGTCGCCAAGCAATATATCGTCGATGGCCTTGAAGGAATCCAGGATCCCCGCGGGATGATCGGAGTTCGTCTGGAAGTGGAAGCGACGATTATTACCGGGGCCAAAACGCCAATACATAATCTGCTTCGCTGCGTAGAGAAATCAGGACTTAAAGTCAAAGATCTTGTACTGATGTCTCTTGGAGCCGGCGGATTGGCGCTTTCCAAAGATGAGAAATCAATGGGCTCCGTGCTGGTTGACATCGGTGCGGGCTCAACGACGATAGCCGTATATGAAGAAGGTTCCCTTTGTGCCACCTCCACGATCCCGATCGGCGGAGAATTTGTAACCAATGATATCGCATACGGTCTCCGTACACTTACTGATCAGGCGGAGAAGGTGAAGCTGAAGTATGGCTGCGCCTGGATTGACGACGCCGCTTCTGACGTAGTGTTCAAGGTGCTCCGGATCGGCAGCAATGTGGAAAAAGAATTTAATCAGGAAGATCTTGCGGCGATCATTGAACCGAGAGTGCAGGAAATCTTCCATCTGATTCGTCAGGAAGTGAAGCGGCTTGGTTACAATGAGCTTCCCGGAGGTTATATACTAACGGGTGGTACTGTATCTATGCCGGGGGTATTAAAAGCAGCCCAGACTGAACTATCAGCCTCTGTGCGCGTTGCGGTGCCGGATTATATCGGAGTCCGCGATCCCGGATTTACCGGAGGAGTAGGCATCCTGCATAACGTTGTCCGCAGATTCCGCGGACGCGGAAACAGCAGCAGCGGGAATAAAAAGACGGTCAACCGGAACAAGCAGAATGCAGCTCCAAATCAGGAAGCTGTATCGAAGCCGGGTTTGGTGGAACGTCTAAAGAATATGTTCAGCGAGTTCATATAAGTGTAAGTCCAGATATACTTGGACTGGCCATCCAAGCACATTGAGGGGGAGATGGAACAATATGTTGGAATTTGATTTTGAAATGGAGAGCTTGGCGCAAATAAAGGTCATCGGCGTGGGCGGCGGCGGTAGCAATGCTGTCAACCGGATGATTGAAAATGGCGTTCAGGGTGTGGAATTCATCACAGTTAATACAGATGCCCAAGCGCTGCATATGGCCAAATCGGAGCATAAACTGCAAATTGGGGACAAGCTGACCCGGGGACTTGGCGCGGGTGCCAATCCTGAGGTGGGCAAGAAAGCGGCCGAGGAGTCCCGTGATCTGATTTCAAATACTCTGAAAGGCGCGGACATGGTATTTGTTACCGCTGGTATGGGGGGCGGCACCGGTACAGGCGCAGCGCCTGTGATTGCTGAGATTGCCAGAGAGTGCGGAGCATTGACGGTTGGCGTCGTGACCCGTCCGTTTACTTTTGAAGGCAGAAAACGTGCAACTCAGGCAGAGCTTGGCATCGAGGCGCTCAAGGAAAAGGTCGATACACTGATCGTGATTCCCAATGACCGACTGCTGGAAATTGTGGATAAGAAAACCCCAATGCTGGAGGCATTCCGTGAAGCGGATAATGTACTCCGCCAGGCGGTGCAAGGGATCTCCGACCTTATTCAGGTTCCCGGCCTGATCAACCTTGACTTTGCCGATGTGAAGACAATTATGACGGAGCGCGGTTCAGCGCTTATGGGTATCGGTATCGCCACTGGCGAGAACCGTGCTTCGGAGGCGGCCCGCAAAGCGATCATGAGTCCGCTCCTGGAGACCTCCATTGAAGGTGCTCGCGGCGTGATCATGAACATTACAGGGGGTTCCAACCTTTCCCTGTATGAGGTGAATGAAGCAGCCGAGATCGTTACCTCTGCTTCGGATCCTGAAGTGAATATGATCTTTGGTGCCATCATTGAGGAAAGCATGAAGGATGAAATCAAAGTTACGGTAATCGCTACCGGCTTTGAACACAAACCTTCACCTATTGCTCCGGCCCGCCGTCCATCGGCGAGCAGCGAACCTGCTGCGCCTGATAAGAATGCCAATCTGCGTCCGTTTGGCAATCAGACGGCCTCAGACCAGCTGGACATTCCAACATTCCTGCGCAACCGTACGCGCGGCAATAATGACTAATAAAATAGTATAGTGTAAATAGATTTACGGAAGCACCGTATCTCCCTAGCGATCAGCTATGGGTGGATACGGTGCTTTTTGGTTTACCGGCTGTTATAATACTAGTAACGGGAGAGGATACAATGAAACTGCTTGATCCCCGGGTTGATTTTGTATTTAAACGTATTTTTGCAAGCGAGGGCAATAAGGATGTGCTGTTGGCTTTTCTTAACGGTATTTTTTCGGATGCGGGGGAACCTCCGCTGAATGAAGTGGTGCTGCTGAATCCATACACGGATAAGGATGATCTGCTGGATAAGCAATCGATATTCGACATATGGGCCAAGACCGAGGAAGGCAAGTTGATTAATATTGAAATGCAGCTGTTTAATAAATATGATATTGAGAAACGCACGCTCTATTACTGGAGCAAACGATATTCGGGGCAGCTGCAGGAGACAGGCAAGTATAAAGATCTCAAAAAATGTGTGACCATCAATATATTAAATTATAAAGTTTTGCCCAATGAGCATACTCATAGTGTGTTTCATCTGCGGGAAGATAGGAATGGAACTCCGCTCGCAGACGATATTGAAATTCATTTCTTGGAGCTGCCGAAGCTGGAGCATACGCCTGTTCCCGGTGAAGGCGGTTTGGTCAATTGGCTGCTGTTTCTGAAAGGAATAGACGATTCGAATTGGGAGGTGCTTAGCATGAATGAGCCTGTCTTGAAAAAGGCAATGGATACGCTGCAATTCCTGAGCCAGGATGAGGAGGCCCGCATGAAGTATGAAGCCCGCCAGAAGTTTTTGCTGGATGAGGCTTCGCAAAGAGACGGGGCGCTTACAGAGGGCTTTGCCAAAGGATTGGCTGAGGGAAGAGCGGTAGGAAGAGCTGCGGGTATAGAGGAAGGTAAGGCGGAAGGCAAGCTGGCGGGGAGATTGGAAGGCAAGCTGGAAGGCAAGCTAGAAGGTAAGCTGGAAGGTAAGCTAGAAGGCAAGCTAGAAGGCAAGCTGGAAGGGAAATTAGAGGGGAAATTAGAAGCAAGATTGGAAGTGGCCAGAAATCTGCTTGCGATGGGACTGGACTATCATGCGATCCGAACGGCAACGGGTCTTACAGATGAAGAATTAGAGTCTATGAAGCGAATTTAAGAATAGGGATTTTGAAGTCAGCCTTTAGATTTAGAGGCTGGCTTTTTTATGCTGTAATGATAAGCCTCGAGCCGCTCCAACCCCTCAAGTTAACTCTGTCACGCTATAACTCGACAAAAAAACCTTAAGAACGCCCCCCAAGTTTAGACAGACTTTGAATGCGAGAGTTCCTATACTAATCTTATCGTCCAAAAAGAGAGCCTGATCCCTGGCCTTGAGGATAGAGAGCAGCCCTTAGGCAGGTGAATGCATTGGTAGTTTATATTGACTTGATTTTCGCTGCCAATCTGCTGATCGATGGCATTCTTCTATGGCTGACAGGCTGGCTGGTTAAACTTAAGGTCTCCTGGTGGAGACTGGCGCTTTCCGCGCTGGTTGGCGCGCTTTATGTAGTGATGATGTTCGTACCGGAGCTGTCTTTTCTCTATACCTTCCTCATTAAATTCGGATTGTCGGTAGTCATGCTGTGGATTGCCTTTGGATTCAGGAGTCTGCAAAGCTACCTCCGCGTGTTGGGGGCCTTTTATATTATTAATTTTGCAGCAGCCGGCGGCATTGTAGGTATTCACTATTTGTTGCAGAGCTCAGGCGACATCTGGAACGGTATTCTGTTTACCTCTTCAGGAGGCCAAGCATACCGGATGAAGATCGGTTTCTGGTTTGTGCTTGCGGTCTTACCGCTGGTACTGCTCCTCTTTAAGCTCTTCCATTCTTCACGGGTCCGCAGGGAGCAGCTCGAATCGTATATTGGTGAGGTAACAGTGGAAATTGACGGCGTAACTGTGGTCTGTCCAGGGCTGCTGGATACAGGGAACCGGCTCAGTGATCCGTTGACGCGGATTCCGGTAATGGTGATGGAGGCGTCGCTCTGGGAAGGCCATCTGCCTGCTTCATGGAAAGGGAGGCTGACACAGACGAGCGCAGACACCCTTCTGCTGGAAACGGACGGGCAGTCTTTTGCCTGGCAGGATAGGATGCGGCTTGTCCCTTATAGGGGCATCAACCGTGGTTCATCCTTTATGCTTGCGCTGAAGCCGGATCTTGTGAAGATACAGCTGGGTGAGGAGACCTTTTACAGCAAAAGGGTGCTCATCGGGCTGGATGGCGGGACACTGTCGGGAGACGGCGCGTACCGGGCGGTCATACACCCTGACCTCGCCCAAAGAGAACAGGCTGCTGACGCGGCGCTGCCATGCTGATAACCGCAGAAGCATTTGCATTTCAATCCTAATATCGGACAAAGGGAATTGGGCAGGGCAGCAGGGAAATGGATGGGATAAGAAATATCACAGGGTTACTGTGTACTTCTTGGAGGAGGAACAAGAATGGTCAAATGGAAGTTAGCGCTGCAACTGCAATATTACCGCATGCTGTTTCTGCTGGGGCTGAAAAGCCAGGAAATTTATTATATCGGTGGAAGCGAGGCGTTGCCTCCTCCCTTGACTAGGGAAGAGGAGGAGTATTTGCTGCAGCGGCTGTCCAGCGGCGATGCGGCCGTCCGGGCTATGCTGATTGAGCGCAACCTGCGGCTCGTTGTGTACATTGCCCGGAAATTTGAGAACACCGGCATTAACATTGAAGATCTTGTTTCTATCGGGGCCATTGGACTAATCAAGGCAGTCAATACGTTTGATCCGGAGAAAAAAATCAAGCTGGCTACCTATGCCTCACGCTGCATCGAAAATGAGATACTGATGTATTTGCGGCGCAACAGCAAGACACGGAGTGAGGTGTCCTTTGATGAACCGCTAAATATTGACTGGGACGGCAACGAGCTGCTTCTCTCCGATGTGCTTGGCACCGAGAACGACACCATTTACCGTAACATCGAAGAGCAAGTGGACCGAAAGCTGCTGCAGAAGGCACTGGAAAAGCTGAGTGAGCGGGAGCGCCTGATTATGGAGCTAAGATTTGGACTGCGCGGGGGAGAAGAAAAAACGCAAAAGGATGTGGCCGATCTGCTGGGTATTTCCCAATCCTATATTTCGCGTCTGGAAAAAAGAATTATCAAGCGGCTGCGCAAGGAGTTTAACAAGATGGTGTAAGCATAAATCAGCAAGGAATAAAATGCCGGACCGGGGAGATAATGTACAGTAATGTTTCTCCTTGGGAGGTAAATCATCATGACCCGAAATAAAGTCGAGATTTGCGGTGTGGACACCAGCAAGCTGCCCGTTCTAACAAACGTGGAAATGCGGGAGCTGTTCACTTCGCTGCAGCAGCAGGGCGAGCGATCCGCCAGAGAGAAATTGGTAAATGGTAACCTTAGACTTGTTCTTAGTGTTATTCAAAGGTTCAATAATCGGGGAGAGTTCGTTGACGATCTGTTCCAGGTAGGCTGCATCGGGTTGATGAAAGCCATCGATAATTTTGATTTATCGCAAAATGTGAAGTTCTCCACCTATGCAGTGCCGATGATTATCGGTGAAATCCGCAGGTATCTACGCGATAATAACCCGATTCGGGTATCACGTTCGCTCAGGGATATTGCATACAAGGCCCTGCAGGTGCGTGACAGTCTGACGAACCAGAATTCCCGGGAGCCGACGATTTTTGAAATTTCCGAGGCGTTGGGAGTTCCGAAAGAAGATGTAGTTTTTGCTTTAGATGCCATCCAGGACCCGGTCTCCTTGTTTGAGCCAATCTACCATGACGGCGGGGACCCGATTTATGTGATGGACCAGATTAGTGACGATAAGAATAAAGATGTCTCTTGGATTGAGGAAATTGCATTGCGGGAAGCGATGCGCAAACTGGGACAACGCGAGAAGCGGATACTGTCCATGCGTTTCTTCGAGGGCAAGACCCAGATGGAGGTCGCCGATGAGATTGGGATCTCTCAAGCCCAGGTTTCCAGACTTGAGAAATCGGCCATCCAGCAAATGCAAAAGCATGTGAAGACCTGAGTAACAGCGATAGATGAAGCAGGGGTATCCAAGGGGCTATAAACCCTTATGGATACCCCTTTGTATGTAGAACTATATTGGAAAATATATATTGCATTGCATGTTGCCAAGCCCGAACAACATATATTGGACTATATGTCTGAAAGTACAGGGGTGGTGAGGTGAACGAGGATTCAATAGGCACAGGCAAAAAAATGAAAATCTCTGATTTTCAGACCAAGGATGTCATTAACATTGTCGACGGCAAGCGGCTCGGGCAAATCAGTGATCTGGAGCTCGATCTGCGCCGCGGAGTTATTGATGCAATCATTGTGCCCGGGTATACACGGTTTATGGGGCTCTTTGGAGGTGGCGCTGATTTGATCATTCCCTGGAGGAATATCGTTAAGATTGGTGCTGATGTTGTGCTCGTAAAGATAGAGGAGTCCAGAATGCCCCAAGGTCAGGAAGAGCGGGAAACGATGTATTTGGAACGGGGGGACCGCAGTGAAAGGCGCACATATTAACCGGGTGCGTCTTTTTTTGACGGAAACGGGTATAGAGCTTATGTAAGAAATGGGGCCCATAACCGGGCTCCGAAGTCTAAACATCACTTTGTGGGAGGTCTTGTGGTACACTTAGGCGGAGGTGAGAAGATGGAACCGTTCGTACAAATCGACAGAACGCCTGTGCAGCTTCATCTGGAGCGGTGGTGTTCAGCACATCCCCAAATTACTGCCGGATTCACAGGAAGACAAGGTGGTGCGGGCAAGGCACCGTATGAAAGCTTCAACTGTGCTCTTCATGTAGGCGATGACGTGGAAGATGTGATCAGCAACCGTAGGATGCTCGCCGAGAGTCTCGGTTTTACACTGGATTCATGGACATGCGGGGAACAAACTCATGGGAAAAATATTGCGGTTGTTACCAAAGAAAACCAAGGATACGGCAATCTGGACAGAGCAAGCGCCTTTCAGTCCACTGATGGGCTGCTGACCAATGTGCCGGGGGTGCTGCTGACTTCCTTTTATGCGGACTGTGTGCCGCTATATTTCTATGATCCTTTGCGGCAGGTGGCCGGTCTTGCGCATGCCGGCTGGAAAGGGACTGTAGCAGAAATTGCCGGGGCTATGGTCAGCACAATGGGTGAGGTCTACGGCAGCCGTCCAAAGGAGATCCTGACAGCCATTGGACCTTCTATCGGTGAATGCTGTTATGAGGTCGATGATTATGTAATGAATCATGTCCACCGGTTGGAGGATGAGCTTAGCACACTGAATTTGGCTGAGAACGCTCCGGTCTTATACAGGAGGTCGGATGCAGATGACAGCAAAAGCATGCTGAACTTGAAAGAAATGAATCGACGCATTATGATTAAAGCAGGAATATTGCCGACTCATATCGAATGTACAACTTGGTGTACAAGCTGTAACAGTGATCTCTTCTTCTCATACCGTAAGGAAAACGGGGTTACAGGAAGAATGACGAGCTGGATCGGAATAAAGGAGAGCTGAATGTTGGGGTTGACACTGCAAGAAAGAATAGCCGAGGTCAAGGAACGTGTAGAACGGGCTTGCGCGGCAAGCGGCAGGGATGCAAGTGACGTCAAGGTTATCGCAGTGACGAAATATGTATCGCTGGAAACGGTATCCGCTGTACTGGAAGCGGGTCTTGAGGACATTGCCGAAAGCCGCTGGCAGAACGCCGAACATAAATGGAACGCCCTGGGCAACAAAGGCACATGGCATTTCATCGGTCATTTGCAGACCAATAAGGTAAAGGACGTTATCGGCAAATTTCAATATATACACTCTTTGGACCGGTTATCGCTGGCACAGGAATTGCACAAGAAGGCTGAAGCCGCCGGTATAGACGTAAACGTCTTCCTTCAGGTGAATATCTCGGGAGAAGATACGAAATTTGGTTTATCTGCTGAAGCGGTGCCTGAATTTTTGCGTGAAATCGCTCCTCTGCATAATGTGAAAGTAATCGGCCTTATGACGATGGCGCCTTATGAAGGGGATCCCGAGCTTACCCGCCCGGTCTTTCGCGGACTCCGCGAACTGCGCGATGCGCTCAATCTGCTAGCTTTGACACCTGAGCCTATACAAGAGCTGTCGATGGGAATGTCGAATGATTTTGAAGTGGCGATACAGGAAGGAGCCACCTGGGTGCGCCTGGGAACGGTATTAGTAGGTCATGAGGAGGGAGCTTGATGGGCGTGATGAACCGGTTTATGAGCTTTTTGGGCTTGCAGGAGGAAGAGGAAATTGTGGAGCGGGAGCAGATTTCCCGTGAAGAGGATGAATACGAGCCTGCCCCTGTAGAAAACCGCAAAAACCAGCGGGCCAACGTCGTCAGTATCCATTCGCAAAAAAATGTGAAGGTAGTGCTTTATGAGCCCCGTTCTTATGACGAGGCTCAGGAAATTGCCGACCATCTCCGTTCGCACCGCACGGTCGTAATTAATTTGCAGCGCGTGCGTAATGACCAGGCGATGCGGATTATTGATTTTCTCAGCGGAACTGTTTATGCCCTGGGTGGAGGAATCTCCAAAATTGGGGGCAATATATTTATGTGCACACCGGATACGGTCGAAATTCAAGGTTCCATATCGGAAATTCTGGGTGACGATCAAGACTACAACAGAATGAGGTGAACGGGCTTTGTCCCAAATCGATTTAATTATTAACTTGCTTTTCAAGATCTACTACTACATGATTTTTTTCTATATCCTCATGTCCTGGCTTCCCAATGTCCGTGACAATTTCATCGGAGAACTGCTCGGCAAGCTCGTGGAGCCTTATCTGAGTCCATTCCGCCGGATTATTCCGCCACTGTTCGGAACGATAGATATTTCCCCGATCATCGCGCTGATCGTGCTTCAATTTGCTCAAGGCGGTCTGCACTCCATTGTGGGCCTGCTGCTCCGTTAATGACATGAAGAATGAAATTTATGGTCATTTTCACCCTGACGAACGGCAATTTGTGGACAAGGCCTGGGAATGGGTCACTCATGCAGGAGAGTATCATGAGCTCAAGCTGACTGAGTTTCTCGATCCCCGTCAGGGCTATATTCTGCAGAGTCTTGTGAACCGTCATCCCGATGTTGCTGTAAGATGGGAGGGCGGCTCAGAAAATGCTGAGCGGAAGCGGGCAATAGTGGCACCCGATTACCGTGACCTTTCAGAAGAAGATATGGAACTCAAGGTGCTTGCCATCACCTCCGGGGAACAGAAGTTTTTAGCATTGGAGCATGGCGACTATATGGGTTCAATTCTTGGGCTGGGCATCAAAAGAGGCAAAATCGGCGATATACATGTGCTCGAGGATGGCTGTCATGTTGTAGTGGCAGCGGATATCGCTAATTTCCTGGACGTGAATTTAACAGGAGTGCACCGGATTAATGTCAGCACAGAGATTCTGCCGTTGTCCGGCTTGCGGAGCAGTGAGGTTAAACTTGAGATGATGGAGTTGACCGTGGCTTCCTTGCGGCTTGATGGGATCGCTGCGGATGTGACCCGGCTCAGCCGGAGCAAGATACTTGCCCCGATCAAAGCAGGAAGGGTCCGGGTGAACTGGAAGGTAGAGGAAGACCCCTCCTGTGGACTTAAAGACGGCGATATGGTCTCCATTCAAGGTTTTGGCCGGTTTAAGGTTCTGGAGATCGGAAGTTTGACGAAAAAAGGCCGTTACCGGGTTCAGGTTGGCAAATTTGTCTGAATCGTTTGCAGGAATCCGGATTTGCTTGTCGAAATTCATTATCTCTAGGGAAGCAAACATTTTGAAAGCTGGGCGCCGATACTTGTAGAAGAGGCGGATCCTTAAACGGCATTCGGAATGATAACCAGCCTTATTTTTCTTGCAGAAACACTTGCCGCTTTATCCAGGCAGGCATGTTCGTTTCTTCTTAAAGTACAGTCTTTCTTCTTTGTCTGCCGGGACAAATTATGTTTTATGGGCATAAGAGGTCCGAAATTTCTAGGAGGTGCACAGCATGCCATTAACGCCGCTCGATATACATAACAAGGAATTCTCCCGGAGAATCCGCGGTTATGATGAAGACGAGGTCAACGAATTTCTGGATCAGGTAATCAAGGATTACGAAAGTGTCATTCGTGAGAACAAGGAGCTGCACAATCAGCTATTGTCTATTCAAGAGCGCCTTGATCATTTTGTGAATATTGAAGAAAGCTTGTCCAAGACAATCATCGTCGCGCAGGAGGCGGCAGATGATGTCAAGAACAACTCCAAAAAGGAGTCACAGCTGATTATCAAGGAAGCGGAAAAGAACGCTGACCGGATTATCAACGAAGCGTTATCCAAATCCCGGAAAGTAGCGATTGAGACGGAAGAATTGCGTAAGCAAGCCTCCATCTACCGCACCCGTTTCCGGACTCTCGTCGAAGCACAGCTTGAACTGCTGTCCCAGGATGATTGGAACGCCCTGGAGAGCCGCGAGGTCAGCGAGAACGTGCTTTAACCTTCTGAAAAGCTGAGCATATCTTGTGAGATGAATATCTCTTGTTTCCGGCCACTGTTATACCGCGGCTATGAATATTGACATTTTGTCTTGAAACGTCTATAACTAAAACATATCTGTACCATTATCATTCGATGACGGGACAAGTACGATAAGGTTACGTTCTCCAGAGAGTCGGTGTTTGCTGCGAGCCGATTGTTCACACCTTGCCGGAAGATCTTCCCCTAGAAGCTGAGCTGAAGCGTTAATTCGTGCGTAAGTTGAGCCGTCTGCCGGACGTTATCCCGGACCCGCGCGTTTAGATTGTCTGCGCGGAACTGAGATTGTGCTGAATACACTCCCCCTGAGGATGTGCGTGAAGCGCAGAATTAGGGTGGTATCGCGAGCGTCGTCTCGCCCCTTTGGGGGTGGGATGGCGCTCGTTTTTGTTGTTGCGGGGTGCGATCCCCCTAAATCCCCCTTTCCAAGGGGGACCCCAAGGGCTGGCCGCCCTCTGGACACCTGCAACAAGGGCATTGTGCAGAGAGTGGCGTCCGCGGACGGGTAGGGATTTGTTCGACGGGGGAGCGGCCCTTCTTAGGCTCCCCTGGCGGGTACGCCTGCGGGGCCTTTCCTGCTCAAGAGCAAGAGCAAGGGCAAGAGCAAAGACATTTGGTCGGCTACGCCCCGCGCGGGCAACCCGACCCAGCGCTGCCCTGACGGGATCGCGGGCCGGGGGCCCAAGACTAGAACAAAGACGAGGGCGAGATCAAAGGCAAGAGCAGGAGCAGGAGCAAGAGCAAGAGCAAGAGCAAGAGCAAGGACAAGAGCAAGAGCAAGGGCAAGAGCAAGAGCAAAGACATTTGCGTCGGCTACGCCCCGCCGCGGGCAACCCGACCCAGCGCTGCCCTAACGGGATCGCGGGCCGGGGGCCCAAGACTAGAACAAAGACGAGGGCGAGATCAAAGGCAAGAGCAAGAGCAAGAGCAAGAGCAAAAACATTTGCGTCGGCTACGCCCCGCCGCGGGCAACCCGACCCAGCGCTGCCCTGACGGGATCGCGGGCCGGGGGCCCAAGACTAGAGCAAGGGCAAGGGCTTTAGCGGGCCCGAGCAGCTTTATAGACTAAACTAAGGAAGGATTGACCAGCAATGCAAAAAGTAGATGTCAAAGAAAAAGCGCGGGCAAGAGATGTCCGCATACTGAAGAAATGGAGCGATGAGAATACGTTCCGCAGATCCATGGAGAACCGCGAGGGCCGTCCGAACTATGTGTTCTATGAAGGACCTCCGACAGCTAACGGCGTACCGCATATCGGGCATGTGCTGGGCCGGGTCATCAAGGATTTCATCGGCCGCTACCAGACGATGAAGGGCTACCGCGTTGTGCGTAAAGCGGGCTGGGACACTCACGGCTTGCCGGTTGAACTCGGCGTGCAGAAGAAACTCGGAATCTCCGGCAAGCAGGAAATTGAAGAGTATGGCGTGGAAAAGTTCATCAAAGAGTGCAAAGAGAGCGTATTTGGCTACGAGAAGCAGTGGCGTGAGTTCACGGAAGCGATCGGTTACTGGACCGATCTGGATAATCCGTATGTGACGCTGGATAATACGTACATCGAAAGCGTGTGGAACATCCTGGCTACGGTGCATGAGAAAGGTCTGCTGTACCGCGGACACCGCGTCAGCCCGTATTGCCCGAGCTGCCAGACAACGCTAAGCTCCCATGAAGTGGCGCAGGGCTATAAGACGGTGAAGGACCTCAGTGCAACGGCCAAGTTCAAGCTGGATGGCAGCGGCGACTATGTGCTGGCCTGGACGACCACCCCTTGGACGCTTCCGGCGCATATGGCGCTGGCAATGAACCCGGAGATGGAATATGTCCGTGCGCAGCAGGAAGACGGCGTATACGTGCTGGCCAAGAACCTCGTGGAAGAGGTACTGAAAGGGAAGTATACGGTTCTTTCTACGCATAAAGGCTCTGACTTTATCGGTCAAAGCTATACCCCGCCGTTTAGCTATATCGAGGCGGAGAAACATAATGTGATTGTTAGTGCATCCTTCGTAACGGATTCCAGCGGTACAGGGATCGTGCATATGGCTCCGGCACATGGTGAGGATGACTATAAGAGCTGCCGCGACAACGGCATCAGCTTTGTTAATGTGGTGGATACTTCCGGTAAATACATTGACGTGGTAAGTGATTTTGCCGGACGGTTTGTGAAAGATTGTGATTTAGACATCATCAAGGCGTTGTCCGAAAAAGGACTGCTGTACAATAAAGAGAAATACGAGCACAGCTATCCGTTCTGCTGGCGCTGCGATACTCCGCTGCTGTATTATGCGACAGACAGCTGGTTCATCAAAACGACAGCGATCAAAGATCAGCTGATCGCCAACAACAACAACGTGGACTGGTATCCTGACCATGTGCGCGAAGGCCGCTTCGGCAAGTTCCTGGAAGAACTGGTGGACTGGAATATCAGCCGCAACCGCTACTGGGGCACACCGCTGAATGTCTGGGTTTGCCAGGACACCGGCAAAGAATTTGCGCCGCACAGCATCGCAGAACTCCGCTCGATGGCGATCGGCGAAGTCGCTGAGGATATCGAGCTGCATAAGCCATATGTAGACAATATCAAGCTGCGCAGCCCGTTCAGCGAAGGCGGCGTGATGGTGCGTACTTCTGAGGTCATCGACGTATGGTTTGACAGCGGCTCGATGCCGTTTGCCCAAAGCCACTATCCGTTCGAGAATGAAGACAGATTCGCCGACCAGTATCCGGCAGATATGATCTGTGAAGGAATTGACCAGACACGCGGCTGGTTCTACAGCCTGCTTGCGGTATCGACGTTGTTCAAGGGCAAAGCGCCTTACAAGGCAGTTATTGCCCACGGCCACATCTTCGATGAGAACGGCCAAAAAATGTCCAAATCCAAAGGCAATGTTATTGACCCTTGGGAAATCATGAACGAATACGGCACCGATGCCTTCCGCTGGGCGATTCTGTCCGACAGTGCGCCGTGGAATAACAAACGTTTCTCCCGCGGTCTGGTTGGTGAGACCAAATCCAAGGTTGTGGATACGCTCGTCAACACGCATGCGTTCCTGACGCTCTATGCCGGCATTGACGGGTACGACCCTGCAGAGCATCCATTCAAAGTATCGGGGCATAAGCTCGACCGCTGGATTCTCTCCCGCTTGAACAGTCTGATTCTAGTTGTGGAAAAAGGCCTCGCCATCAACGACTTCGTCAATTCGTCCAAAGCAATTGAGAACTTCGTGGATGAACTGAGCAACTGGTATATCCGCCGCTCACGCGACCGGTTCTGGGGCAGCGGGCTTGACGAAGAGAAGCTGGATGCCTACCGTACGCTGACACATGTGCTGCTCACAACGGCTACGCTGATGGCACCGTTCACACCGATGCTGTCGGAAGATATCTATATGAACCTTGGCGGCGGGGAAAGTGTGCATTTGGCGGATTATCCGGCTGCCGACGAGAGTCTGATCGATCTTGAGCTGGAGCGGGATATGGAGAGTGCCAGAGGCATTGTCGAGCTTGCCCGCAACGTGCGCAACGAGGCTGGCATCAAGACACGCCAGCCGCTGTCCGAGCTGATCGTTTCCCTGGACCGCAGCTTTGATGTAACGGATTATGAAGAGATCATCAAGGATGAGATCAATGTCAAAGAAATTGTGCTGGAGAACAGCGACAGCGGGTTTGTTGATTTCACGCTGAAGCTGAACCTTAAGGTAGCCGGTAAAAAATACGGCAAGAGTGTAGGCTTCCTGCAAGGCTACCTGAAAGGGATGAACAGCGACGCTACCCGCAAAGCGGTACAGGACGGTGTGATTGCCATCGTGTCGCCGGAAGGGGAAGAACTGCAGATTACTGCCGAGGAGCTGCTTGTTGAGAAGCAGGCCAAACCAGGTTTTGCATCAGCTTCCGGTTACGGTCTCACGGTAGCGCTGAACACGGAAATCACTCCTGAACTTGAGCAGGAAGGCTGGGTCCGTGAAATTATCCGTTCAGTTCAGGATTACCGCAAACGCCTGGATCTGGCGATCGAGAAACGGATCGCGCTCACGCTGCAGCTGGATGATGAACTGAAAGCGGCTGTGACTGCTTTTGAACATGTACTGCGTGAAAATGTGCTTGTGACTACCGTTGAGTTTGACGGAGTGCATCCATTTGAAACGGTGGATGCCGGCGGCAGATCCATTGGAATCCATATCGGAGCCTAAAGAGAAGCTAAATGCTGATCCCCGTATCGCTTGTCTCCAAATGACATATACTAGCGGCATAAGAAGAAACGTCCAGGCCTTTAGCATCGGGCAGGGGCTTTCGAGATTGGCGGTATATGCACTGCTGATCAGAAAGCCGTTTCTGCGGAAATATGAGGATCATTACTGAGAACCTTATATTTATGCGCAAAATGACGAGCCCCGTGTTCGGGGAGAGATTGCCTCTCCCCGAACCGGGCTCATTTATTTTGTGGACGTTAGGGAAGGAGCAGGAGTGTTTTGGAGGGTCGGGAAGAAGGAAGCAAAGCCTCCGGGCAGCAGAGAGAAATCTCCGCCGCAACAGGCAAGGGTAGCGGACCGGATCAGGCTCCGGATTTCAAACGGGAAGCTGAAGCGGGAGCAGAGGCCCTTTCCCCGGATGAGAAATTGAGCGCGGTATACCGGCTGACATTGGGGCTGGCCCGGGAGATGGAGAAATCGCGGATTGCTGAATATACACAGCTGCTGCATTCGCCCTGGCGGCTGATCTGGCTGAACATAATATCAGGAATAGCGCGCGGGGTGGGGGTTGCCCTCGGATTCACTTTTTTTGCGGCGACGATCATTTATGTACTGCAGATGCTGGGGGCACTCAACCTGCCGATTATCGGAGATTATATTGCAGATATTGTGCGGATCGTACAGCACCAGCTGGAGCTTAAGACTTTTTAGGGATTAGAGAATCATTGATCTGGCATGTGTACCTAAAAAAGGAGCAGCATATGGCTACTCCCTTTCCTTTTTAGCGGACGGATCCAGCAGGTAGCTGCCTTCCTCGGTGTCCATGTAATGACGGTAACTGGTTCCTTTAATGATGGTTAAATGGTTCCCGGCGATATCGGTCGCCACAAAGTTCTCCCACGGCTCCACGAAGCCTTCGGTTTCGTCGGCCTCAATCTCCATATCGTTGTAAGAGCCGATATCATTGCCTTCGGCCATGGCCGGGGAGTTGGAGCTGCCCCAGCTTTCGACGATCTGCCAGGCATCTTCGCCGTCAAAACCGTTTTGCTCTTCGCGTTCGTCAAGGCTGGTGCGTCCAAAAGGCGGGAACAGCAGCTCTTCTTCGACCGGCCGGGTAAACGGGGCGTTCTGGCGTGGGGCATGCTCCTTGCTGTATCTGGTGGATGGAAGGGCTGAGAGGCGCTCATATGGAATCGGATTACCGCTGGCAATACAAATCCCGTAGGTGCCTTCATCCATGGCCTGCAGAGCGGCTTCGATATCGTCCAATTCATGCTCGTCGCGTTCCAGCAGGGAAATATCTATCGAGCGGTTATACAGCTCAGTGGCGGCATCGCCGGGATGGTTGTCGATTTCGGACAATTCCCCGGTTGTATCGCGCATGGCTTCCTGCAGACCGTAATGCTCGTTATTTTGCAGCCTGTGGCGGATTTCCTCCTGCTGCTGCAGCAGCGCTGCCCGCAGCTGCGAGAGCTGCTGTGATGTCAGATGGCTCATAGGCGAGTGCTCCTTTCAGATGCTTTTGTCATAACGTACGCTTCCCGGCATTCCTGCCGGTTCGTTCTTTGATAGCTTGACCGGAGAAGCGTCTTTTTAGCGATGGTAAATAGTCCCCCCGGCCTTAAAAGGGTTATACGGTCCGCAATAGACGGCTTCTTGAGGCCTGTGCTACAATATACAAGTCTTTATTCAGTATTTGTACCGCTATCACGCGGGAAAAATAAGAACGGAGTGACAACTTCTGTGGTGTACTATCTGATTGCGCTAATTGTGTTTTTGATTGACCAGGGTACCAAATATGTGATTGCTACCCGGCTGGAGCTCGGCGAGCAGATTCCGGTCATAAACGACTTCTTCATTATTACCTCCCACCGCAATAGTGGAGCCGCTTTCGGAATTCTTGAAGGACAGCAATGGTTTTTCTTTATAGTTACGGTTGTTGTTGTCGTCGGAATTGTCTGGTATATGAACAAGGCCAAAGCCTCGCGGAAGCTGCTTCCTACCGCTCTGGCATTGGTGCTGGGCGGAGCTATAGGCAACTTTTTGGACCGGATGCTTAACGGTGAGGTTGTCGACTTCCTGATGTTCAACTTCGGAAGCTACACCTTCCCCATTTTTAATGTTGCCGACTCCTGCATCGTGATTGGGGTTGGACTGATTATTCTCGATACACTGCTGGATATGAAGAGCGGGGACGAAATCATCGAAGTTAAGGAATCAAAGGAAGTAAAAGAAGGGAATGAATGATTTGAACAAGGACGTCAATGAGCAGGCAGGTGCAATTGCCTTCGAAGAAGAAAGGGACGTCACGGAGTGGATTGTTTCTGGAGAGAATGCCCGGGAGCGGGTTGATAAATATATTACGGAGGCCTGGGAAGAAGAAATTTCACGCTCTCAGGTACAGCTGTGGATCAGCAGCGGACATGTTAAGGTTAACGGTTCTCCGGTTAAGGCCAACTATAAGCTGAATGAAGGCGATGTTATCGCTGTTACGGTTCCAGAGGCTGAAGTTACCGATCTGATTGCGGAGGATATCCCGCTTGAAGTGGTCTACGAGGACAGCGATGTTATTGTAATCAATAAGCCGCGCGGCATGGTCGTGCATCCGGCAGCAGGGCATCCGTCCGGTACACTGGTCAATGCGCTGATGTTTCATTGCAAAGATCTGTCCGGCATCAATGGCGAGATTCGTCCCGGGATTGTTCACCGCATTGATAAAGATACTTCCGGTCTGATTATGGCAGCTAAAAATGATGCCAGTCATGCTTCACTCGCTGCCCAGCTTAAAGAGCACAGTGTAACACGCCGCTACATCGCAGTGGTGCATGGTAACCTGGCCCATAGCCAGGGAACCGTAGACGCCCCGATTGGCCGTGACCCGCATGACCGCAAGCTGTACACGGTAACCGAGAAAAACAGCAAACGTTCCGTGACCCATTTTACCGTGCTGGAACGCTTTGGCGACTGCACACTGCTGGAACTGCAGCTGGAGACCGGACGGACGCATCAGATCCGCGTGCATATGAAGTTTATCGGGCATCCGCTGGTCGGTGATCCGGTATACGGGCGCAGCAAGGGGATTATGATGAACGGACAGGCTCTGCATGCCGCCGTACTGGGCTTTAAGCATCCTTCCACGGGTGAGTATATGGAGTTCAGCAGACCGATTCCGGCAGATATGGAAGAAGTGCTGTTTACGCTGCGCAGCAGATAAGTACAAATGAAGTGATCATAAATCCATGGTTTTGGAGACGATTTTGCTTCATATTTAATGATATATTTAATAATAGCCAGGAGATGAGAACAAAATTATGAGTATCGAACAGTATCAAGAGACTTTCATTCAGACTAATTTTGCGGACCGCATCGGCGGTGCGAACTACGGCAAAGATACAGCCATTTACAAATTCGAGAAAATCAAACGCGCCAAAGCATCGGCGAAACAGGATTTTCCTAATATTGAATTGATTGATATGGGCGTCGGCGAACCTGACGAGATGGCGGATGAAGGCATTGTTGCAAGACTTGCCATTGAAGCGGCCAAAGAAGAAAATCGCGGCTATTCCGACAACGGAATTCCTGAATTCAAAGCTGCCGCTGCAGCTTACCTGAAGGATGTATTTCGTGTAGAGGGGATCGACCCTGTAAACGAGGTTGTGCATTCCATCGGTTCGAAGCCGGCATTAGCCATGCTGCCATCCTGCTTCATCAATCCGGGCGACATCACCATTATGACGGTTCCGGGTTATCCGGTACTGGGTACCCACACCAAATATTTGGGTGGACAAGTCTATACGGTGGAACTCAAGAGAGAGAACAACTTTCTGCCTGATCTGAATTCCATTCCGGAAGATATCGCCCGCAAAGCGAAGCTGCTCTACCTGAACTATCCGAATAATCCTACGGGTGCCAGCGCAACTCCTGAATTTTTCAGCGCCGTTGTAGACTGGGCCAAAAAATATGACGTCGTAGTCATCCATGATGCTCCGTATGCAGCGCTGACTTATGACGGTGTGAAGCCGCTGAGCTTCCTGTCCGTACCCGGCGCAAAGGATGTCGGCGTAGAATTGCACTCGCTCTCCAAGTCTTACAACATGACAGGCTGGAGAATCGGCTTCGTTGCCGGCAACCCGCTGGTCGTGAAAGCATTCAGCGATGTGAAGGACAACAATGACTCCGGCCAGTTCATCGCGATTCAAAAGGCTGCCGCCTACGGTCTGGAACACCCTGAGATTACTGAAGCGATTGCTGCCAAGTATTCCCGCCGCCACAACATGCTGGTGGACGCGCTGAACAGCCTGGGCTTCAAGGCAGAGAAACCGAAAGGTTCTTTCTTCCTTTATGTAGCTGCACCAAAGGGTATCAAAGGCGGACGCCGTTTCGAATCCGGCGAAGATTTCTCGCAGTTCCTGATCCGCGAGAAGCTGATCTCCACCGTGCCTTGGGATGATGCAGGTCCATTCGTACGTTTCTCCGTGACCTTTATCGCCAAAGGTGAAGAGGAAGAGAAACGTGTAATCTCCGAAATTCAAAGACGCCTCAGCGACGTTGAATTTGAATTCTAAACTAACGGGCAACAAGAAGCCGCCGCAGAGAAATCTGCGGCGGCTTCTTAGTGCAGCACGCTCAAGACGGGCGGTAAGATTTTCTGTGAAATTTGTTAATATAACGGAATAAGGACTCCCCGTTATCTTCGGCAGCAACCCCCTGCTTCAGCGGGCGCAGCATTGCCTGATACGGCTCCGGCACCCAAATATATTGATGGATATACGGTGTCAGCTTGAAACCGTTCTGTTCCCAGAAATGAATACGCTCAAGATGCGCAGCTGTATTTCCGGCTTCCACTTCAATGATGATTCCACCGGCCTTATGCACTTGTTCAGCCCAGTGAATGATTTTTTCCAGAAACAATGAGCCGAGGCCTTCTCCGCGTGACTTCTTGGCAACTGCCAGATAGTCAATGATAAGCCGCTTGTCGGCCGTCCCTCCAACCATCCCGGTTACAGCCATTGCTACAATATGTCCATCAGCTAAGCCAGCATGCAAATACGCTATTCCTCTGTCCAGCATATTGTGTATTATTCCTGCCGGTTTAGCTCCACTTGGAAAAGCCTCCAGGTACATGGGTTCAATTAACTCCCATAAGCTATCATTCCAATGCGCAGCTGTGATAAATTCCAGTTCCATTATCAGTCGCCTCCGGTCTTCATCATATCAAAGACGAACAGTTGCAGCTATTACAGCAGCTGGCGTTCTTTTTGCTTCTTTCTTTTAAACTGAAAAATTTCACGTTTAGGTGGAAGCTGCGGAGGGAATTTTGGAACTGTAGGAGCGAATGTGTTCGCCTTTGTCACCGGATTTCCACCGCATATAGCGGGTAAAATCAAGAAATCTGGTGACAACAGCGGCCGGAAGTCCAAACATTCACCGTAGTTACGTCCTCGACCAAAATGGGTAAATCTTAAATTGAATCTATATAGCAGCGGTATCAATCAAGAAATCCAAATCTAACAGCGGCCGAAAGTCCAAACATTCCCGCAGCCTGCGTCCTCTCACCTATACAATCTAATATTTTCAGTTCCACTGCCTCCCATTTGACACAAGCCATGACTTCTGTCATAATTCTGTTAAATGAATATGCGCCTTTAATTCAGTCCCGTGAGGCTGGCAAGGTAACGTGAATCGAGGTTCGCGACTTAAGGAAGGAATCCGTATGAGTACGGAGGGTCTTTTTATGCGCGCGGACACGCCATCTTTTTGAATCTGCGGATTTCACTCCTTGCCTGCTTTGGGCAAGGAGTTTTTTGATTTCCGGGAGCTTGAACGGGCGTACAAGCAGGAGGATGACGGATTATGGTTACTGAGAAAAATGTCATTATGGATGAAACGGCAATTCGCCGCGCGCTGTCGCGCATTGCCCATGAGATTTTGGAGAAAAACAAAGGTATCGAGAATTGTCTGCTGGTAGGCATCCGGACACGCGGCATTTACCTGGCCCAGCGGATCGCAGAACGTATCAAGGAAATTGAAGGTGTTGATATTCCTTACGGCGAGCTGGACATCACACATTACCGCGATGACCGCGAAGAGATGGATCGGGCGGTAGTGAAGAGCTACCTGACCCTGCCGGAAGGAGTCAGCGGCATCCACGACAAAAAAGTGATTTTGTTCGACGATGTGCTGTACACCGGACGCACAATCCGCGCGGCGATGGATGCCCTGATGGATTGCGGACGGCCAAGGATGATCCAACTCGCTGTACTGGCTGACCGTGGACACCGGGAGCTTCCGATCCGTCCGGATTACATCGGCAAGAACGTACCTACCTCCAGGCATGAGCAGATCGAAGTGGCGCTGACCGAATTCGACGGCAAGGATGAAGTTTACATTATTTCAAACCGGGAGGAACGATAACAATGATGACGGCAACCAAGGTGAAGGAACGCAGTCTGCTGGGGATTAAAGAGCTGGACAGCTCGGAAATCCGTGAGTTATTGGAGAGAACAGCGTACTGGGACAATCAGGCCGAGAAGCTGACCCCGGTACTGAGATCACATTTTGTTGCCAACATGTTTTTTGAGAACAGCACGCGCACCCGCTTTTCCTTCGAAATGGCCGAGAAACGCCTTGGCGTTCAGGTGCTGAATTTCACGGCTGCGGCTTCCAGTGTAGAAAAAGGCGAGTCGATCTACGATACAGTACGCACACTGGAATCAATGGGGATCGATGCCGGAGTTGTGCGTTTGAAGCCTGCGGGCGTGCTGCAGCAGCTGGCCGAGAAGGTGTCCATTCCGCTGATTAATGCCGGAGACGGCAATAACGAGCATCCGACGCAAGCGCTGCTGGACCTGTATACAATGAGCAAAAATTTTGGCGGGCTGAAGGGCCTCAAAGTTTCGATTATCGGGGATATTATGCATAGCCGGGTTGCACGCTCGAACCTCTGGGGATTGACAAAAATGGGGGCCAAGGTGCAGTTCTGCGCACCGGAGAATATGCAGGCGCCGGAACTTGCTGCCTACGCTCCTTATGTGAGTATGGAAGAAGCGCTTCAGGCTGATGTGGTCATGATGCTGCGGGTTCAGCTTGAGCGCCATGCATCCGGAATACTGCTGTCTGCTGAGGAATACCGGAAACAGTATGGATTGACGGAAGAACGGGCGGCCCGGCTCGATAAGAACACGATCATTATGCATCCGGCTCCGGTGAACCGCAACGTAGAGATTGATGACGCAGTGGTCGAAAGCAGCCAGTCGCGGATTTTTCCGCAGATGTCCAACGGCGTGCCTGTACGGATGGCTGTGATGGAGAGAGCCCTTCAATAAGAACTCTTCAAGTTAAAAAAAGCTGACATAAACACACTAATAAATATACACAAAGTTGAATTTTTATTATATAATAATCAGAGAGCTTGCGGCTGCGGCCTGCAGGTAAAAGGAGAATCATAACCGTGATCATAAGAAACGCCAGCGTGCTCAACCAGGAAGGCGAGTTAGAGACTAGACATATCGTAGTTCAGGACGGCATAATTTCCGCAATTGAGAGTAATCTGGATGTGCTCGACGAATCCGCTGAAATCATAGAAGCCGAAGGCAAACTGCTGATCCCGGGACTGATTGATATGCATGTGCATCTCCGCGAGCCTGGCTTTGAGCATAAGGAAACGGTAGAAACCGGAGCACGTTCGGCTGCCAAGGGCGGATTTACTACTATCGCCTGCATGCCGAATACACGCCCGGTAACGGACAGTCCGGAAATCGTACAGTTTGTGAAGGACAAAGCGCGCGAAGCCGGACTGGTGAAGGTGCTCCCTTATGCGGCGATCACGAAAAATGAGCTGGGACGCGAGCTGACCGATTTTGCCGCACTTAAGGAAGCTGGAGCCATTGGTTTCACGGACGACGGAGTAGGCGTACAGACTGCCCAGATGATGAAGGATGCTATGAAATTGGCTGCCGGGCTAGATATGCCTGTAATCGCGCATTGCGAGGACGATTCGCTGGTTGAGGGCTGTGCGGTAAACGAAGGCAAGTTCGCAACCGCGCATGGCCTTAAAGGCATCCCGAACGAGTCGGAAGCGATCCATGTCGGACGCGATATCCTGCTGGCTGAAGCAACCGGTGTTCATTATCATGTCTGCCACGTCAGCACAGAACAATCGGTGCGGCTGATCCGCCAGGCCAAACAAATCGGCATCAAGGTGACCGCGGAGGTATGTCCGCATCATCTGCTGCTGTCAGAGGATGACATTCCGGGCATGGATGCCAATTGGAAAATGAACCCGCCGCTGCGTTCGCGCCGCGACGTGGAAGCCTGCATCGAGGGTCTGCTGGACGGGACGCTGGATATCATCGTGACCGATCATGCGCCGCATAGTGAAGAAGAGAAAGCGAAAGGCATGCAGCTTGCACCGTTTGGTATTGTCGGATTTGAGACAGCATTCCCGCTGCTCTACACCACTTTTGTGGCAACCGGCAAATGGGATCTGTCCCTGCTGGTGCAGCGGATGACCGCTGATCCGGCCCGGGTGTTCCGGCTGAATACAGGCCATCTAACGGTTGGGGCCCCTGCCGATTTGACGCTGATCGACCTCAAGGAGGAGCAGGAAGTAGATCCGGCTTCATTTGCCAGCAAAGGACGCAACACTCCTTTTGCCGGATGGAAGCTTAAAGGCTGGCCGGTTATGACATGGGTAGACGGCACAGCGGTTTGGACTAAAGCTAATTAATGAACTGGTGGAGCGAAGATGCCGGCTGTATGGGGCAAGGTGAACATGCGGCGGCATTTTGGCGCGTTACACTCCGCTAATGATGCAAGGCATAGAATCAGACTACAGAAACAAGAAGGAGTGGATGGGAATGCAGGCGAGATTGCTGCTACAGGACGGAACGCTGTTTACAGGCACCGCATTTGGCGCTGAAGGCGAAAAGACGGGCGAGGTTGTTTTTAACACAGGAATTACGGGATATCAGGAGGTGCTGTCGGACCCTTCGTACTGCGGGCAAATCGTCACCATGACTTATCCGCTGATCGGAAATTACGGCATTACCCGTGATGATTTCGAATCTGTGCGTCCTTTTGTACACGGCTTTGTTGTACGCCGCCATGAGGAAGTGCCAAGCAACTGGCGCGCCGAATACAGCGTGGATGACCTGCTGAAGGAATATGGCATTCCCGGAATCAGCGAGATCGACACGCGGATGCTGACCCGCATTATCCGCCACCACGGTACGATGAAGGCCATTCTAACCACTTCCAACAAACGTGTGGAGGAGCTCATGGAAATGATGGGCGACACGACCATTGAGGAGCTGCGCAATCAGGTAGCCCGGACATCTACAACCAAAACGTACAGCAGCCCGGGGAACAAAGAACGGATCGTGCTGGTCGATTACGGCGCGAAGACCGGTATCCTGCGCGAACTGAACAGCCGCGGCTGTGATGTTGTAGTGGTGCCGCATGATGTGACTGCAGATGAGATCCGCCGCCTGAACCCGGATGGCATTCAGCTCTCCAACGGCCCTGGGGACCCTAAAGACGTGCCGTATGCCGTCAACACGATCTCCGAGCTGCTCGGCGAATACCCGATCTTCGGCATCTGCCTGGGTCACCAATTGTTCGCCCTGGCTTGCGGCGCCGACACAGAGAAGCTTAAATTCGGCCACCGTGGCGGGAATCACCCGGTAAAGGAACTGGAAAGCGGACGCTGCTTCATTACCTCGCAGAACCATGGCTACACAGTTAACGAGGATTCAGTTGTCAATACCGAGCTTGAGGTTACACATATCAACAACAATGATAAGACAGTCGAAGGACTCAAACATACCCGCTACCCCGCATTTTCGGTGCAGTACCATCCGGAGGCGGCGCCGGGACCGCATGACAGCAGCTATTTGTTCGACCGTTTCCTGCAAATGATTGCTGATCACAAAGCGAAAACGCCAGCAGGCTCACGCCAGGCCCAGCTTGCCGCAAATGCCAGAATCACGGCACCACAACCCAAAGCACAGCTTGAAGCCGTGAAAGGAGCTCTATAACATGCCAAAGAACGATAAACTTAAAAAGATTCTCGTCATCGGCTCCGGCCCGATTGTCATCGGCCAGGCTGCCGAGTTTGACTATGCAGGAACACAGGCCTGCCAGGCACTCAAAGAAGAAGGCGTGGAGGTAGTGCTGATCAACAGCAACCCGGCCACGATCATGACCGATACCAATATGGCCGACAAGGTATACATCGAGCCGATTACACTTGAGTTTGTTACGGCGATTATCCGCCAGGAACGCCCGGATGGCCTGCTGCCGACACTGGGCGGACAGACCGGCCTGAACATGGCCGTGGAACTGGCCCGCGCAGGTGTGCTGCAGTCGGAGAACGTGAAGCTGCTGGGCACACAGCTGGAATCCATCGAGAAGGCAGAAGACCGTGATTTGTTCCGCGATCTGATGCGCGAGCTGGATCAGCCAGTACCAGAGAGCACGATTATCACCACTGTGGAAGAAGCGATGGGTTTTGCCGCAGGAATCGGCTATCCGCTGATCGTTCGTCCAGCCTATACGCTCGGTGGAACCGGCGGCGGCATTTGCGACAACGAGGAAGAGCTGCGTGAAACCGTCAAAGCGGGTATCCGTTACAGCCCGATCGGTCAATGTCTGGTGGAGAAAAGCATCGCCGGCATGAAGGAAGTTGAATATGAGGTTATGCGGGACGCGAACGACAACTGTATCGTTGTCTGCAACATGGAGAACTTTGATCCTGTCGGTGTACATACTGGCGACAGTATCGTTGTGGCACCGAGTCAGACGTTGTCCGACCGCGAATACCAAATGCTGCGCAGCGCGTCACTCAAGATCATCCGTGCGCTGAATATCGAAGGCGGCTGCAACGTGCAGTTCGCGCTTGATCCGCAAAGCTATCAATATTATGTCATTGAAGTAAATCCCCGGGTCAGCCGTTCCTCGGCGCTGGCGTCGAAGGCGACCGGTTACCCGATTGCCAAAATGGCAGCCAAAATCGCTCTCGGCTACACGCTGGATGAAATCGTTAACCCGGTTACAGGACAGACCTACGCCTGCTTCGAGCCAACACTGGACTATATCGTCAGCAAAATTCCGCGTTGGCCGTTTGACAAGTTCACATCGGCGAACCGTAAACTGGGCACGCAGATGAAAGCGACCGGCGAAGTCATGGCGATTGGCCGTACCTTTGAAGAATCGATTCATAAAGCAGTCCGTTCCCTGGAAATCGGTGTCCACCGTTTCCGTCTGCCGGGCGCAGAGCAGCTGGAAGACAGCGTGCTGCGGGATCGTCTTGCCAAAGCGGATGACGAGCGGCTGTTCCTGATCGCGGAAGCGTTCCGCCGCGGCTACGGCCTGCAGGAGATTCAGGATATCACCAGCATTGATTGGTGGTTCCTGTCCAAGATTGAAGGCCTGGTGAACTTCGAGGATGTGCTGCGCAGTGAAGAGACGCTGAGTGCCGAAACCTTGTATCAAGCGAAACGCAAAGGTTTCACTGACCGGGCAATTGCCGAGATCCGGGCGGAAGGCCGGCCGGGCGGAGCTCAGACGAAGGAAGTGGATGTTCGTGCTATGCGCCTTGCGCAGGGACTAACTCCGGTCTTCAAAATGGTAGATACATGCGCGGCTGAGTTCGAAGCATCTACACCTTACTACTACTCCACTTATGAGACGGAGAATGAGGTTATCCATTCCGACAAGCAGAAGGTTATCGTGCTCGGGTCCGGACCTATCCGGATCGGTCAGGGGATTGAATTCGATTATAGTACCGTACATGCGGTCTGGGCGATCCAGAAAGCCGGATATGAAGCTGTAATCATCAACAACAACCCTGAAACGGTATCGACCGACTTTAACACCTCGGACCGGCTCTATTTTGAACCGTTATTCTTCGAGGATGTCATGAATGTCATCGCCCAGGAGAATCCGATTGGCGTTATCGTCCAGTTCGGAGGACAAACTGCTATTAACCTTGCTGCGCCGCTGGCTGCAGCCGGTGTAAATATTCTCGGTACCAGTCTGGAAAGCATCGACGAAGCTGAAAACCGCAAGAAATTCGAAGCGCTTCTGGCCCGTCTGAATATTGCACAACCTAAAGGCAAGACGGTAACCGATGTGAGTCAAGCCGTAGAAACAGCTCAATCGCTGGGATATCCGGTACTCGTACGTCCTTCCTATGTACTGGGTGGCCGTGCAATGGAGATTGTCTACAACGATGCGGAATTGCTGAGCTACATGGTTGAAGCGGTGAAGGTGAATCCGGAGCATCCGGTGCTGATCGACCGCTACATGCTGGGCAAAGAGGTCGAGGTTGACGCGATTTGCGACGGCGAGACCGTGGTCATCCCTGGTATTATGGAGCATGTAGAACGTGCGGGTGTCCACTCCGGTGACTCCATCGCTGTCTACCCGCCGCAATATCTGGATGAAGGCCTGAAGCAGAAAATAAGCGAAATCACGATCAAGATAGCCAAGGAACTGAAAACGATTGGCCTTGTCAACATCCAGTTCGTCATTTACCAGAATGAAGTATATGTGATCGAAGTGAATCCGCGCTCTTCGCGTACGGTTCCTTTCCTGAGCAAGGTAACCGGCATTCCTATGGCCCATCTGGCTACCAAGATCATTCTTGGCGGCAAGCTGAAAGACGATGGCTACACCGAAGGCCTCTGGCCGGAAAGCGACTATGTGTCGGTAAAAGTGCCGGTGTTCTCTTTTGCCAAGCTGCGCAGAGTAGAGCCTACCTTAGGGCCGGAAATGAAGTCGACCGGCGAAGTCATGGGCCGCGACAAGCTGTATGCCAAAGCGCTCTATAAAGGTCTGATCGGAGCAGGCATGAAAATTCCGGCAACCGGAGCAATCATCGTTACGGTAGCAGACAAAGACAAAGCTGAGGCAGTTGAGCTGATGAAGGGCTTCCACGCCATGGGCTACAAAATCATTGCCACCGGCGGCACGGCGCATGCCCTTGAGCAGGCAGGCCTGAACGTGATGAATGTCAACAAGCTGGATGAAGGAGAGCCGACAATCCTTGATCTGATCCGCGGTGGTCAGGCCAACTTTGTCTTCAATACGCTGACTAAAGGTAAAACGCCGGAGCGTGACGGCTTCCGCATCCGCCGTGAAGCGGTAGAGAACGGTGTCGTATGTATGACCTCACTGGATACGGTAACGGCGCTGCTGATCATGCTGCAGACGATCAACTTCTCGTCCCAGTCCATGCCCGCTTTTGTCGGACAATAACCTATAGATGTATGAGTAGCCCTTTCGGGCATGCCACAGGAACGGTTTGCGTTATCGCAGACCGTTCCGCTATGCCCGGGGACCCGGTAACTGTTAAAAAATGACCAAAGGAGCTGATCCGTACGTGAAACAGATGGACCCACAGCAGCTTGAACACGAGAATGTCGGAGAAATCACCAGACGGGATGAAATGGCTGAGCGGTTGATGATTGCCCTGGATTATCCTGATGCAGCGCAAGCGAGACTGCTCATTGAGAAGCTGGAAGGCATTCCTTGTTACATGAAGGTTGGAATGCAGCTGTTCTATGCAGCCGGACCAGACTTCATCAGAGAACTGAAGGCCCGCGGTTATTCTGTGTTCGTCGATGTCAAAATGCATGATATCCCCAATACGGTGCGGGGTGGGGCGGAGAGCCTTACGATGCTCGGTGTGGATATGTTCAACGTACACGCCTCCGGCGGCTCGGCTATGATGGCTGCCGCGCTGGACGGGGCTGCCCAGGCGGTCAGCCTGCACCCGTCCCTGAGAATGCCGCTGATTATCGCAGTGACACAGCTCACGAGCACCAGTCAGGCAGTGATGAACAGCGAGATTGGCATTGCCGGGAATGTAGCGGACACCGTGGTGCGTTACGCCAAGCTGGCGGCTGAGGCCGGCCTGCACGGTGTGGTAGCTTCACCTAAGGAGTCGGCGGCGATCTCTGACGCGTGCGGCCCGGAGTTCCGCACGGTTACCCCGGGCATTCGTCCGGCAGGGTCTTCCCTGGACGATCAGTCCCGGGTGATGACGCCGGGACAAGCTATCCGGCAAGGCAGCCACTACCTTGTAGTGGGCCGGCCTATTACGGCTGCGGCGGATCCGCGCGCAGCCGCACTATCTATTATTGAGGAGATGACTCAAGCATGAGCACATTATCGAATAAAAGCCAGCAAGTCGCCAGCTATCTGCTGGAGATTGGGGCAGTGGCGCTGCGTCCGCAGGAGCCTTTTACCTGGACCTCCGGCATCAAGTCGCCGATCTATTGCGACAATCGACTGACCTTATCTTTCCCGGCAGTTCGCGGCTACATTGCCAATGGCTTCGCAGAGCTGATCAGAGCCAGCTATCCGGACGCTGAAGTGATTGCGGGCACAGCCACTGCGGGGATTCCGCATGCGGCCTGGGTGGCCGACAAGCTGGATCTGCCGATGGCATATATCCGCGACAAAGCGAAAGGCCACGGCAAACAGAACCAGATCGAAGGGATTATCTCTCCCGGACAGAAGGTCATTGTGATTGAGGACCTGATTTCTACCGGCGGTAGCTCGATTAAGGCGGCGCAGGCCGTACAGGAAGCCGGAGGAGAGGTGCTGGCCGTGCTGGCCATCTTCAGCTATGAGCTGGACCGGGCCACTGAGGCATTTGCGGCAGCTGGTGTGCCGCTGCAAAGCTTGTCCAACTACAGCACATTGATTGATGTAGCACTGAGTCAAGGCACAATCGCTGACAGCGATGTAGCGCTGCTGCAGTCCTGGCGCAAAGATCCGGCCTCGTTCGGCGTGTAGCAGAATTGTATCCGGCAATGTTTCTCAGGGGCTGTCCCAAAAGGGATAGCCCTCTGTTTTTAAGTGGGATCGACGCGAGCACTTGGGTGGACGCTCCGCGGACGGACCGTTGTTCCAATCGCTGTTGTCCCCAGATTTTTATTTATTCTCCTTAGCGGTGAAAATCCGGGGACAAAGGCGACCGCTACCGCTTTTCCACAATCGTTCCGTCCTCTCCGCTGTTTAAGCGGAAAATGGGTCTGCAATCTTTAAAAAATGCAAAAAAAGAAACCATCCTTTGGTAAAATGGAGTTACCACACACCATTTCAAAGGAGAGGTTTCTTTTGTACATTCAATATACCATGGACCAACTTTGCTTGCCAATGGATCTGGAAGAAGATATTCCAGAACATCACCTCGTTCGTATCGTCAATGCCGCCGTTAACCGGCTGGACGACGGCATTTTTGACGCGGCCTACCCGGGTGGTGGCCGTGACAGCTACCATCCTAAAATGCTGACCAAAGTCATTATTTACGCCTACACGCAGCGCATCTATTCCTCTCGCCAAATCGCCAAATCCATTCGGGAGAACATCCCCTTCATGTGGCTCGCCGGTCGGCAGCGGCCAGACTTTCGAACGTTGAATCGATTTCGTTCCCAGCGGATGAAGAACGTTCTCGAAACCGTATTTACCGCCGTGCTTCAGTTTCTAGCTGACGAAAAATACGTTTCCCTGGAGCATTACTTTGTGGACGGAACCAAAATCGAGGCGAACGCCAATCGTTACACGTTTGTTTGGGGGAAAGCCGTCAGTAAACACAAAGTCAAAGACATTGAAACGGCAGAAGAACAGGAAGAACAAGAGAATTCAGGCAAAGACCTGGCTGAACTCGGCACAGATTCCGAAGTGAGCAGCGTGAAACTTGAACAGGTGGTGCAAAAGCTCGAAGCTCAGCTGGCCCAAAAACCGAAAGACAAGCCCTTAAAAAAGGCTGTTCGGACGCTGCGCAAGGATTGGCTTCCCCGACTGCTGAAGTACGAACAATACCAAAAACTGCTTGGTGAGCGGAACAGTTTCAGCAAGACAGATCCAGATGCAACGTTTATGCGGATGAAAGAAGACCACATGCGAAATGGCCAGCTGAAACCGGGATACAATGTGCAAATCGGGACCGAAAACCAATTTATTTTAGCCTACAGTTTACACCAAAGACCGACCGACACCCGCTGTTTACAGCCGCATATGGAAAAAGCGCAGCAGATCCTCGGAAAACTGCCAAAGACAGTCATTGCGGATGCAGGCTACGGCAGCGAAGAAAACTACGCCTATCTGGAAAAGAAAGAGATTCAGGCGGTGGTGAAGTACGGCAGCTACCACAAGGAAAAGAGCAAAGCCTGCAAAGCGAATGTTGGTAAAATTGAGAACTGGACATACGATGCAGCCGAGGATCACTGGACGTGCCCTGCCGGGAAAATGCTGCATTTCCGCAGAGAAAGTAAGGAAAACTCACAGAGTGGATATGAAATTCACAAACGTCATTACCGAAGTCAGAGCTGCGAGGGCTGTCCGCTGAAGGAACGCTGCACGAAGGCAGCCGGAGATCGGGAAGTGGTTGTTAGTTTGGAACGACTGCGTTACCAAAAGCAGGCTCGTGAGATCTTACGAAGTGAGGAAGGTTACGCCCTGGCGGTACGCCGAATGACGGAACCGGAAAGTGTATTTGGACAACTGAAAAATAACCGGGGCTTCCGGCGCTTTCTGCTTCGCGGCATGGAAAAATTGACGCTTGAAGTCGGGTGGCTTTCGCTTGCCCACAATTTACTGAAGCGAGCAGCCATAGACCAAAACATAGAGCAGCACTCCTCCAATAACAGGAGGTGTGCTGCTCTGTTGGTTTTTATGCTTTTGAAATTGAAGGTGGCCTGTCTCAGCTCGTAGAAAATCTACTTTTGGGACAGCCCCTGCTGTTTTTTTATTGGCGGATACCGTATTCTGCGGCTTATATTTTATAAACTGGGCATGATAACTTCAGGGAAGGAAGACATCCATTATCGTAACAAAGGAGAAGAAGGCATCATGAACTGGATATACTTCGCGAAGCTGTTCAGGACGAGATTTCAAGCAGGCTGCCTGGCCAAGAGGCTGGAGCAGGACGGTTGGATTTACGGCTATCATGATCCGCGATTTGTGGAAATTTATCGCTCCCGCAAGGGCCGCTACGGGGTACGTTTCCTGCCCTGAATAAATTAACAAAATCATCCTTGACTTTAGTGCCTGCTATATTGTATATTAACTATTGTCGCTGTTTGAATATGATTACTGACGCGGGGTGGAGCAGCCCGGTAGCTCGTCGGGCTCATAACCCGAAGGCCGCAGGTTCAAATCCTGCCCCCGCAACCAATTTATTTTCCTGCAGCCATTGTTTATCATACGGATACTTTAGATCCGGGCCCTTAGCTCAGTTGGTTAGAGCGGTCGGCTCATAACCGATTGGTCACAGGTTCGAGTCCTGTAGGGCCCACTTCACTAAACCCCTTGCCTAGCAAGGGGTTTTTGCTATATGTAGGCTTGTCGGAGCGAATATGCTTGAGTGGGGAAAGGCCATTTTTTTTAAGCTTGCTAACGGATTTGCTAACGGAGACTTTTATTCCACAGGTTCAAGCTGCTTTTCTGCGAATTTATTGAGTTCATTTTCAATTCTGTCAACGGCCTCTTCCTGCATGATTGGGAGAAGATGTGAGTACCTCTCATTGAACATTGCAGGAGTCATTCCCAATCTTTCGGCAGCCACCTTCGGATTGAATCCAATTGCAAGCAGGAACGAAGCATGGGTATGCCGCTGATCGTGAAATCGGATCTTTTTAACCCCGGCTTTACGAACAAGAACATCCATACCTTCAGTGATTCGCTTCGGCTTAATATAACCTCCTCCGGGATAGCAACACACCAGGTCATTATCCTCGTAGGCTTCCCCATGTTCCTTTCTGTACGCTTCAATTTGTGAATAGAGCTCCAGGAGATCATCTATAATATTCTGAAAGAGCTTGACCCGCCGGATCGAATCATTTGTCTTGGGCCGCTGGATCACCAATCCATCCCGCGTCCAGTTCGCTGTTTGAATAACCTTTAACTCTTTCTTCTCGAAGTCAATATCTTTCCACCGCAGCCCCAGAATTTCACCACGCCGCATTCCCGTATATACTGCTAATGAAAAGGCAATGTAATGAACATGATGCTTCGACGATTGCAGAAATTGAGTGAATTCTTAATTGTCTCCAGAACTGTATTTCTTTCTGCTCGTTTGCATTTACCTTGCTACGCATAGATACCTTACTCATGATGTCTTCAGCCAGCAACACCGCTGTGCGAATTCCGAAAAGATATGGAGCCCATTCGATAATTTACTGGCCGAACCATCCCCATTTCCAGATTCGATGGCGTCAAGATTCCATTCGATTGATATTGATCTTCGAGCATTTGCTCCAATGCTGTTTAATAATATTTGGTAAAATACATATATGGCCATCTATTTTAGGAATACACGTTCTGTTTTTTGTTCAAAAGAAAAGCCATTACTGGCTGATCTTTTTTCACCTTATAAAATGCGCTAATTGGTATGGTGGACTATATTAGTTGTGTAAATAATTCATATAAACCGTTTAACTGTTTGGACAAACTGTTCCTTATAAGAAATCAGTTCAGAAATATCTTTAATACCTATCATTGTTTTATCGTCATCGTTAAACTGAATATACTTGTTTGCACCGTTAAAATGTAACCGGCAAATCCATTTCCGAATGCTATTGTCTACAAGTATATTGAAATAGCTTAGATTATCGCGGTAATTAATACGCTCTGGAGCAATAATATCTTTTAAAAGAATCCTTGCAGTTATGTAACCTTCGAGTTCTTCCTCTGTAGTAACAATCTCAGAAAGATTTTCTTTATTATTTTCTATATCTGTCACTATTTCATGAGTAACGGCAACTTCACTATTAAGCTGATCCGAATTTGTATTTGCAAGAGCGGTTTGGAGTTTATCGTTTAAAATATCATTCACAAATTCTTTGAATGAACGTTTTACAATGCCATTAAATTTTTCAATAATCTGCCTTGTTTTCTTTCCAGGATAGACATCAGATAAAATGGCTGAAACAAAGTCATCGGTTGGGTTTTCCCATTGTTCCTTCAAGAATCGCTTAATTTCAATTGTGTACTTTAGTTCAGATGCAGTCGTATTAATACTTTCTACATCAAAGATATCTTTTTTGAATTTAACCAATTCAGCTATTTGATGTTCCCTTATGTCGAAAAGATTAAATTCAAAGAATGGAGTGACATCCATTTTATTTTGCTCTTCAAGATCAGTATAGAATCTATAGATGATCCCATTTGTTAAAATTGCGAATTTGGCTACGGTTGTTCCAAAATATCTGAATAACTGAGAATCATGCTTTGTGAGTATTTCTGTTATTGATTTTGCCTCGATTAAGATCATAGGTTTTTTGTTTTGCATTATTGCATAGTCAACCTTTTCACCTTTTTTAATCCCAACATCAGCAGTGAATTCTGGAAGGAATTCTTCAGGATTAAACACATCGTAGTTTAACGCTTGAAAGAATGGCATAATCACAGAAGTTTTGGTAGCTTCCTCTGTCAAAATACTATCCTTCATTTTTTGAACTCGTTTAGCCAATGCTCTGATCTGATCCGCAAATTCCATATTGATATCCCCTAATGTTCCCCATCGGCTGAGGGAATTGCTCATTTCATGAGTTTTTCTCTGCTTGATCGACTGCACGCTTCTTCATTTCGCGGTACCTCAATAATGCTGCTTCCATCTCTTCGATTTCGTCCTTTGAAAACTTGTCTGGTCCACCATAAAAGGACATATTCGTTTCTCTTTGATTAAGTGGAGCCGGATCATTAGTTCGTCCTAGTAAATAATCTCCACTTGTGTCAAGTGCGTCGGCTAATCTTCTCAGAGATTCAGGATCTGGTTTCCTGTCATTTGTTTCATACCGTGACAGCTGCACAACAGTCAGTCCAGACGATGCAGCTAAATCCTTTTGTATGATGTTCTTCTTTTCTCTGAGGTACTTTATTCGATCACCGAGTGTTCTCATCTTGACTCCTCTCTATAAGCTATAAATAAGTAGATATAATTCATATTAGCATTGCCATATTGGTAAATAAAGGACATTGCCAAAAAGGTATGACATTACCGAAATGGTAATTTGGAGGCAATGAGTGAAACGAGTGGATCTAGGGCCTGTACGCAAACTGTACAACTCGTAAAAATTTAGTAAAATAAGGAATATGAGACGAAGAGACGAAGATACGAGTTAACGGATGAAGAATAAAATATCCTTGAACCCTTGCTGCCCCCGGCCCGAAAAAAACAAGGAGGACGTCCGCCCAGGATCGGTGCCAGATGCTGAATGCCGTGCTATGGGTTGCTCGAACGGGAGCGCCATTGCGAGATTTACCGAGCACCTATGGTCCTTGGTCTTCCGCCTATAGTTTTTTCTGGCGGTTACAAAAAGCGAATATTTGGAATGAAATCTTGAAGCATGTCGCCATCGAACCCGATTGGGAACAAGTGATGATCGATGCCACCATCGTCCGCGTCCATCAGCATTGCAAAAGGGGGCAGGATCGGCAAGCCATCGGGCGTTCGCGCGGAGGATTAACCACTAAAATTCATGCAATGGTGGATGCGTTTTTGGCTATCCATTGCGTTTTGAATTGACGCCAGGACAAGACCACGATTCGGTCACGGGCTATCGCCTTCTTCATGAACTGGACGTTTGCCCGGGAGAAGTATTAGCGGATGCGCCTACGATACCAATGCCATTTTAGAGCTTTTGCAAAGCCGAGCCAATGAGACCTTACCATCTTCAAAAATTAAGGCGGCACCAGCTTTAACCTCGTCTAGCAACTCAGACTTTAGTATGTCCTCAGTCTTTCCGTCAAACTCAATAACAGCATATTCACTCTCGAAGCGATCAAGGATTCCCTTCCTCATTTGGTTGCCCCCTTGGTTTGAAGTAAACGTAATCTTGTTGCCATCACTAATTGCAGTAATTGTGCCTTTTGAGTCTGTCAAAAGGACAGTATCATTGGCATTTTTAATCTGGCTAGTATACTGGATGACCATAATTGTTTTTCCCAACACTTATGATAGTGTATTTCGGTTTCACTGCATCAAGAAACAGAAATGGATAAGGATAGGCTCTAAGAGCTTGTCCTTTTTTGGTTTACGGCTGCCGGACAAATTTCCTCCGTTGCTAGCGAGACTGGATTGTGAGATTATAGGGAAGTATAAATTTGAGATGGAATAGAGGCAGGCGGAAAAATGCTTAAAACGATCTTTAAAAATTATCCTTTGTGGTTCATGATTATTTGGGGTTGTGTAATGATAGGGTTTGTTGTGTTGTTTATAACGGGCATCAATCTGTCGCTAATGATGGCAGGGCTCATGATCCTATATATTGCAAACACAATACGTGCCTGGAATAATGAACGGATTATGGGCGTCATTTCTTTGGTGCTGGTTGTTGTATTTGCAGCAGCAACATACGTAACATTCATGGCGGATAAATAAACCAGACCGGCTGAGTACACAACAACATATTTCCATTTCACCCAAGCAGTGAAGAGCATTTTGCATATTCTATGCTGTACTCACTTTTGAAGGAGGAATGAGAAATGGGTTCATGTGGTTGCGGAGAAAATGTTGGTCCTGTAGGCGGTTTGGGCACATCGACTGCGGCAATTCTGGTATTGTTTATTCTGCTCGTAATTATTACCAAATCATTCTGGCTGTAACTTCTGCTTATCCGGTTTCCTAAAGTACAGACACAAAAAAGCAGCGGCTGCCAAGAGTATTATTCCTGCTCAGGCTTCCGCTGCTTTATTGTTTTACCGGCTTATTCGCCGGATCTCTCATAAGGCAGGTTCAAAGTATCGAAACTGTAGGTTACCTGTTGGGACTTTACTTCCGTAGCCTTATGAAAAGTAAAGGTGCTGTCACACACCACGCAGGCCAGTACTACTGCTTCCGCGGTATCTGCAACTAATTTAAGCTGGAACTTCTTTTTTTTGAACTCCTGATTGAACAGCCGGTCTACATACAGCAGGCCTTCTTCATAATGAATTGTAAAATGCCAGCCCATTGGCGGAAAGCAGTACACCCCCGCGAAGTGTCTAAATTGTTCATAGTCTGCGGCGTCCGCAAGTTCCGGTTTGACTATTATGGAGGTCGCCCCAGTGTACAGAATGCTTCTCAGGCCCTTTACAAGGCGGGCTACAGGGCTGGCATCGTTGTTGCTGAGTACAATTACGGTGAAATCCCCTAATATGTACTGCTGCAGGGTGCAGGTGTATCCATTAATATTCCCGTCCATAAACATTTCTTCTACAGGCTCGCCCTTTACACAACAGCCATATCCCACCGAAGCCTCGAGGTACCACAAATATCCGTAAGGAGAAAGCATACGGTCATAGGCTTCCTTGCTTATTACTGTGCCGCTGCCCAGCGCCTTGACCCATGTGAACAAATCGGCCGCAGTGGAATAGAGAAATCCGCTTCCAAAGGCACCAGTCATATCGTAATACTCTGCACAGACTACGCCTTCACCCGAGCAGGAATATCCGTATGCCTTATTGGTGAGAATCTCCTCATTGCAGCTTATTCCGGTATGCCTAAGTCCGAGCGGAGCAAATAAAAATTTCTCGTAATAAGCGCTGATCTCCATGCCCGACACCATCTCAACGATTCTGGCGAGAAAGACAAAATTCGAGTTGCTTTTCTGCACTTGCTGTCCAGGTTCACCTTGCAACGGTTCGTGATTTAACCACTCCCGAATGCTCTCGGCAGAAAGCCGGTCTCTTGAACTATATTGGCTCAGCTCTGTATAATCCGGTATCCCCGAGGTGGAGGACAGTAAATGATGAATGGTGATGCGGTCTCCGTGTCTATAGCCGGGATAATAAGTTTCCATGGGATCGTTAAGGCGAAGCTTCTGCCGGTCATACAGCTGCATTACAGCTGCTGCCGTGAACAGCTTAGTGATGCTGCCTATATTATAAATAGTGGAGGGTGTATTCGGCAGGGCATACTCATGATTTCCGTATCCATATCCCTTCTCCAATAAAATATGATCTCCCTGGGCAACCAGCACGGTTCCGCTAAAGCGTTCCGCATCCTCCCAGGTTTGCATGTATTGTTCGAGCCTGAACTGAATGTTGGTCATGTCTAGCCTCCTAATTCCTGTATTGCTCTATTGTATAAGACATGACAATAGCTGAATTGTAAAAAACGGACAGGCTTAGTTCAGGCTTTTGATATATTCGCTGGGAAGCAGCCCGCAGATGCTTTGAAATTCATGTATGAAATGAGCCTGATCATAATATCCGGTCTGCAGTGCTGCAGCGGTCAATTTGCTGCCTTCCATCCTGTTCAGCATCCCGAGAACGCTTTGAAAGCGCATGATGCGCGTAAAGGTTTTGGTGCTTACGCCGGTGCGTTCATAGAAGATTCTCCTCAGCTGCCGTTCACTGATGCATTCTCTTCGGGCGAGCTCTTTGACCGTGAGAATCCCCTGAGCCTGCCAGATATGGACAAGGGCGCTCTGAAAAAGATCATCCCCGGTCGGAGAGTCATTTAACCTGGAAAGAAGGCTACGGTCGGTCAGAAGTATGAAGTGTTCCATGGAAGCGGCAGTCTGCAAATGGCCCGTCAACTCTGTCTGGAGTTCTTTCCATATCTCGCTTAGGTCAAGGATTTGGTTCGTGAATAAATCAGCCGGTTCTCTCAAGAAAGCCTGCAGCCCTCCCGGATAGAATCGGATTCCAAAAGTGTGCAAGCGCTCATACGCCAGATCCACATAGAGTGACCGGTCCAACGTGCCAACGATCATGCCATGAAGGGTTGCCCTATCTTTTCCTATCTGGAATACCATATCGATGCAGCCGTCGGGGGCAATCATTTCCTTCCTGCCGGATATTGAAATGGGGCTTAGAGAGTTTTGGGAACTGCGGATGGTAGACAGCCAGTAACAGTATACATATTTATGTAATTTAATACTTGGCCTCCATTCGTTATATTTACCGGGCAAGTTAAGAATGGAGGAGCGGGCTTGAACTGGGACAAAGGGGGAGCTCATCAAATGTCCTCCTAATCTGAAAGATCGTAAAAGATATGTTTGTCAGGGTCTGTTCGCCAGCCCCCAAAGTGTTCCAAAGACAAAAATATAGAGCACAATACCCGCTACAACAAGCGCAGATAACCATCTGAGGATACGCGGTTTGGAGGCATTTTTCCCCAAGAAGCTGGTAAAAAAGCAACCTGTGAAGCCTGTCATTAGAAGGTACAGAAGATCCTTATTGTATTCTTCAGCAAAATCGAAGGTATAAAGGATCAGAGCAATCACCGAGATAGTGAACAATATACGGGACAGGAATTTCATAGTTCCTCCTCTAGTAATTGTATATTTTTAACTTTATATTATAGCAAATATAATCTCCACTTTAAAAATGGGATAAAGGAGGAAGTCCGATGTTTTATGACCAGGCACCTTATAAAGTCAAATTGGAATGGGGGCAAAGAGGAGCGCGGGCCGCGTCTGAACGTGGGGACATTGTGATCATAGTTGATGTGCTCAGCTTCTCTTCTACGGTAGTGACAGCGGTTCAGCACAAGGCCAATGTCTTTCCGTATCCCCCGCCAATCAATGAGAATGCCAAAGCCTATGCCAGAGCCAACAGTGCGGAAATCGTCTGGGGAAGAGCGGAGGCGATAAGAGAAGGAGGGCATTCCCTGTCACCATTGTCGTTTAGTTCTGCGGATTTTGGCCGTGACTTTGTATTATGTTCATTAAATGGTGCTGCGTGTACATGGATTGCTTCACAGGTGCCGGCGCTGCTCATCGGATGTTTCCTTAATGCGTCTGCCGTGGCTGAGGTTGCTAACCGGTTAATGCAGCAATTGCAGGCAAATATCACTGTGGTTCCCTGCGGCGAAAGGTGGTCCGATGTTAGGGATGGTGAAAATAATTTGCGTCCAGGCATTGAAGATTATTTAGGTGCAGGTCTGATTCTTTCCCAATTAACCGGCAGCAAATCTCCTGAGGCTGAGGTCTGTATTGGAGCTTTGAAGTACTCCAGCAAAACCATCAGGGAGCTTATATGGGATTGTGCAAGTGCCCGTGAACTTCGTGAGCGCGGGTATGAAGACGATGTGACCTATTGCTGCCAGGTGAATATTAGCAGTGCTGTGCCTATTCTTCAAGACACCAGCTTTATAAATGCTAAGGATCTTAATTAATAGACCAGATTTCCCCGTTGGATGAAGTCCAGGTTCTATCGCCGATAGTAATACTCCATAAGTAGCTTGCGGATTTCTGATCCAAAGAAGCCATCCATGATAAATCGTTCCATTGCCCCTCAGTTCTATCCATGATGGCTGTCCAATGACGTCCATTGTCTTGTGTTGCATAGAAGAGAAGAGAGGTATTGGTCTGGCCTTCCTCGTTCAGCAGCACGATTCCATAATTTGTAGAGGTGAAAAATATAGGAGAGGCAGGATTAAACTGAACAGCAGCGTATTTAGGAGGCACTTCAAGCAGCTCTTTGGCCCAGTGAATTCCTCCATCGGTTGTCTTATATAGTCCAATATCGCCTTGGCGTGGAGAATGGACCGTAATCCAGCCGGTGTCCTTCGTCTTAAACTTGAGGTCTCCAATGGGGCCGCTTGGCAAAGTGCCGCTCAAGGAATCGCTCAGCTTATGCCAGGATATGCCTCTGTCATTGCTCATATAGATACGGTTATCTGCCTGATACATTCCTGAACCTGCTGAAGTTGCCTTCCAGCTGTACCCAGCTTCCAAAGAATATTGGAATGTACGGATGTTATTATCTTCATCTATGTTACCGGCTTGCGGACTGTATGCGAACATAAGCTGGATTACGGACATAAGAACCCAGAGTGTTTTCATGGAAATCCCCTCCTCCTCCCATAGTATAGGAATAAATTGGGAGATAGGTTACAGAGAGATGAAAGAAAGGTTAATTTCCTTTTATGAAACTTTATGGATCTGGAAGCGTTTTATTGAGTATATACAAAAAAGGAGATGGAGAATATGTCTGAGCAAAAGAAAATTCAGGAGCTTGAGCACCGGATAGCTACGCTGGAGAATCAAGGCGGACATCCACCCGGCAACGACCCGAAAAAAATATTGCGCAGGGTGATATGGGGGATTCTGATCGTGTTTTTCCTGCTGACGGCAATAGGCGTAATGCAGTTTGTGAGCTCAGGCTAGCCAGATTGTTCATTCGTTCTTCTCATGAACGAGCAGTGTAGTGCAGACAAGCGTTATCATTAGTAAACACATCCCCCCCCCCTTATTAATAGATATGGACCCTGCCAGACGCCGGCGGGGTCACTTTTTTTGTCCATGGGTTCTCCTAATCTTCTTCCTTCGGTTCTTGCAGCAGAATGGAGAAGGTCTGGGTTTCATGATCGACCTCAATGGTCTCAATGCCAACAAAATCCGGGATATCAGGATGCACGGCATCCACGCTGTAATCCGGATGGGTCATTAATAACTGGATGACTTGAATGGCGTCCATCTCGCTCCCCCTTACGGGTAAATTCACACTATACATAAGGTCTCTGCATTTCATTATGCATAGCTATTATCCCCGCAGCGTTTACCGAATATGTCGGTGGATTAAATTTCTGTCTTCGTTCCTTTCCATCACGGCCATCAATTGCCCCTGGAACACTCGTCTCTGAATCTGGTCAATCCGCTGCATGGCCAGCTCAGCAGGAACCTGAAAGGTTGAAGCGATATATTGGACGGCATCTTCACGGAGTTCAGGCAACATTCTGGCAGAAATCATGGAGTAGGGCATCGCCGCATAAAGGATAAAACGCTCGGATTCATCCTCCTGTGCCTGTGTGAACTGTTCGGGCATCAGCGTGTGGTTACCGGCATGGCGAAGCAAATGGCAGAGCTCATGGAGGAACTCGAGACGCTGCAGCCCGGGAGGAAGGCGGCTGTCAATAAACATGCTGTACATGCCTGCAGAGGCTTCAATGCTCTTGCTTCTTACATCCAGATAATGAATCCAGATATTCAGCCGCTCCGATATGTACTCAATCGAGATTTGCGACGGCTGTTGCACGTTCAACCGCTGATATAAATCTTCAGTCCATTTCTCCAGGGCGGTCATTTGATAGTAGGATTGCATGGGAATCACCTCGATATAGGATCGTATGTTCGTATTATTGACCAAAAGAAAAGCCCGAAAGGGCTCAAGGATAACCGGAACTCATGTTCTTATATATGTAATCATAAATCAATCAAACTACAATATCAAGTGTTTTTCCCAAATTGGGGTGTGGGCTCTGCTGGAGCATTTGGACCAGATTCTGGCTTTGGATCTCAGTCGTTTTTGTGGCAATATTCATGACTTGCAGCCCTGAAGCCTGGTATAGGGACGTCTGACTCATCGCCATTGATAATGCAGCAATGTCCATGTTCCACCTCCTAAAAGTTTTGTGAGCAATGCTTCCTGAAAGTTCTTCGTACAAAACTCACATCGAAAGCATACGCTAAGTTTTTTGAAGCTTCACAGCTTTGAATTTACTTACTGTATATCGACAATGACAGGCCGATACTTTAGGTGAATGACATTTCTTTGCCGTTTGGCCTATACGGTACATCAGCCTTTGTCATATTCTGTGCTATATTCAATATTCACGAGGAGGAATTTAAATAATGGGTATAGATTATGGTTGCGGTAATAACGTTGGTGGAGTAAACCAAGGTCCACCGGTAGTTATGCCGGTAGTAAGTCCATGGACATCGACAAACTCCATTCTGGTTCTCTTCATTCTTCTGGTAATTATTACAAAAGCCTGTATATTCTAATTTAGACTCAATCGAATGTTGCCCCGTCAGGCATATGCCAGATGGGGCTATTTCTTTTTTTTACGGGCTGTGGGTCCAATCTGACGTTTGATTCTTCCCGTGGTTTCGTCGACTTCAATGATATAGAGTTCTTTTACCGTGCCTGCAAGTGCAAACCATTCCTTGAAGGCTTCTTCCTCAGACATGGGCCCGTAAAGCCTTTTTCCCCGATAACAAATATAGAACACCTTGGCTCTCCGCGCGTGGAATATTATCCCACTTTATATTACGCCTAATTCACGGAAGATTGCATAAAGAACATTTGTTCGCATATAATACATACAAATATTCCTGGGCTTTCTTAAGGAGGCGGTTTACATGAGTGCAAAAGAATTGGAGAAGCTGATCGGGCAGGTAATTGAGATCATATATGAGGACAAGTCGGGGAACATCACCCAGCGCAGAGTTGAGGTTCATGGGATTAAAGCCGGGCTGCTTCGGGCCACTTGTCTGACCACGGGCGGTCCAAGGGTATTCCGGACAGCAAACATCCTTGCCTGGCGCCAGGCAAAGGCCCGTTATGCTGGATGATACAGCGCGCAAGCTGCTGAGGATCATGTACCATTTCAGCAACCACTTCCGGAGGATGCCAACACTGCCTGAGCTTGCAAGGCTCAGCGGGCGGACACCGGCGGGAATCTATTCCGGATTTCGCGAGCTGGTGCTGGAGGGTCATATCCAATGGCAGCCGCCACAGCCTATAGAATCGGCGGTTATTTTGGTGGCCTGGGAAACTCCCGGGCCTGGAGCGCATACTTCAATCAGCGGCCACTGGAAGGATGACTGAGGCAATCTGCGTAGCGCTACGTACACAAGAAACGGATACCCTCCGGGAGGACGGTATCCGTTTTTTTGTTATTTGAACATGAATTCTACCTTAGTTCCGTCAGCAAAATCCTCCAGCTGATTGCCTACCCAGCTTCCTGCCCCGCGGTTATCGCTTGGCGTTATGTATTCAATGTCGGCTCCGGCACCGCCTTCGTCACACATGGCCATCGGCCATTCATCACGGTCGTAGCCTTTTTTGGTCGGAACCCCTTTTAAGGATTCCTTGCGGTTTGCTTCGGCTTCCCCCCGGTTGATGGTGCAGATCGCCGATTCCCCGCTGCTGATTGCCTCCTGGATATGTCCGGCTGTCTCCGGGTAACGATCCGCCGGGAATTCGAGCTGGACTACCTCGGAGTCTTCCGAAGAAGGCGTCGTGACGTTCTGGCCATTATCTTCAAACCAGTAAGCCGCCAGGACCAACAGTGCAATGATGATAAGACTGGAGATGAATTTCTTCTTTTTCACATCTGCTCCTCCTAAAAGTTTTGTGAGCATAGCTTCATGGATTATGTTTCGTACAAAACTGGCATCGGAAGCATAGGCTTAAGTTTTGTGAGCATAGCTTCATGATTCAGGTTCGTACAAAACTGGCATCGGAAGCATAGCTTAATTAGTATAGCGTAAATTCAGTGTCCTTTAGTATACTAAGTTAGGAAAATAAAGGGGGGACAGGGAGATGGGAAAAGAGATTTCAATTGAAGACCAAACGCTTATCGCCTCTGCGGTGGAGATTATCAAGAAACGGTATGAGTGGGAGCGGCATCATGTCGGTGCGGCCCTGCGCACCAAGACAGGAGAGATCTTCACGGCGGTTCACCTCGAGGCCAGCCTCTCCCGGGTTACTGTGTGCGCGGAAGCGATGGTGATCGGCAAGGCAATTTCCGAGGGGTACAAGGAGTTCGATACCATCGTTGCGGTGAGGCACCCGGACCCGGACAGCGAGGACAGAGAGATCAAGGTTGTCTCACCTTGCGGCATGTGCCGGGAGCTGATCGCTGACTATGGCAAGGATTGCAAGGTCATTCTAATCGAGGATGACAATCTGACCAAGGTCGATGTAATTGATTTGTTGCCTTTGCGGTATGCAAGGTAAGAGGCAGCCGTTCCGGTATTATACATACGTCTAGAGTCAATGAGATTAGCAGGCCATGCAATGGGAGGATTAGCCCAGGCCGGAGATACAAACCAAAGAGCCTTCGGGCTCTTTTTTGCTAGCAGATGCAGCATGCGGCTATATGGTGAAATGAGAAGTAAAAGTGCATTTGAATTCGCCGCATGCGGGTTATATGGTGCAATGAGAGGTAAATATGCAATTGAATCCGCTGTACATGGTAAATTTGTTGAAATAAGAGGTAAAAGTGCATTTGACTGCACCACGTGTATGGCTACATGAAAGGCAGTACACCAATCTGACTGCTGCCGCGTCAATTGGCGGAACTCCTAATAAAGTATCATACTTTATTTCGTCCTGATCTTTCCGCATAAATGGCTCCGTCCCTGGAAAAGGAGTGCGGAGCCGTTTCTTTGTGGAACCGATAATTTTGGCCGTTTGTTGTCTATCCGCCGCCACTTTGTCCCAAACCTTGTCATAACATGGTATAAAACCAAGGGAAGGTGAACAAGGATGGAACAGCGTATACTCCGGGATATGCTCGATTCGGCTTCAAGGCTGGTGAATGATGCCCAGTGGCAGGCAGCATTCAGCAGTCTGCTTAGAACTCCGGCGGACACCAAACTGGTGCTTCCGGCCTTGAAGGTGCTGAATACGTTATATTCGCTGCAAGGCAAGGCAATCCTCAGCGGGCAGCATGATTATCTGGAGAGTCCGGATGAATTCAGCAACAAGCTGAAGAATACCTGCGGACAATATGCCGCACTCCACGGCTATGAGCTGGGTGCGATCAACAATCAGACAGAGAAAGTTATAGAGAGCCAGCGTCAGGCGGTGGTGGACAGTGCGGTGCGCTGGCATAAGGCGGGCGGAATTGTGACGATGAGCTACCATGCCCATTTACCGGGTACCGCTCCGGCCTGGTCCAATGTCTCTATGAGCCTTAGCGAAGTTGATTTTGCCAAATACCTCACTCCCGGCACCGCTCAATACAATGCGTTAATGAAGGATCTGGACAAGACGGCCCTTTCTTTAAAAAAACTGAGGGATGCCGGTGTGCCCGTGTTGTGGAGACCGTACCATGAGATGAACGGCGGATGGTTCTGGTGGGGGCAAAAACGCCGCTTTACCGAGCTTTGGAACCTTATGTTCGAGCGGTACACGGTTTACCATAAGCTGCATAATCTGCTCTGGGTGTGGAGTCCGAATGCCAAAAATCAGTGGTGTGACGAGCCTGCGGGTTATTATCCCGGTGCGGGAAAAGTGGATGTGCTGGCACTGGATATTTATGAGGGGGATTTCAAAAAGAGTCACTACGATACGCTGTGGGATCTGGGGCGGGGCAAGCTGATAGCCATTGGGGAGAACGGACAGATGCCGTCCCCGGCCCTGCTGGCAGGTTCGCAGAATAAATGGTCGTACCAGATGACCTGGGGCAAATTGCTGTACGAGAATAACAGTGATGCGGTCATTAAGGCTTTTATGAAGGACAGCTTTGTAATCACGCGGTCAGAGTATACCGTCAAGGCTGCGGTACCAGTTTCGGTGCCTCCGGCAAATTCATTGCCAGGACTTAGGGGAGAGTATTACAATAATGCGTCACTTAGCGGTACTCCGGCGCTGGTCCGCACCGATCCCAATATTAATTTCATCTGGAAGCAGGGTGCTCCCGATCCGGCGGTTCCGGCCAATTTATTCTCAGTGCGCTGGAGCGGCAGGCTAAAGGCGGATTACAGCGAGGGTTATACGATTTACACTTCCTCGGACGACGGCATCCGGGTGTGGATTGACGGCGTGCTGGTGATTGACAGCTGGATGAAGCAGAGCGGGCAGGAGCGCAAGGGCAGCATCGGCCTGATTGCCGGCAAGCTGTATGAGCTGAAGGTGGAGTATTATGAGAACCAGGGCGATGCGAAGGCGGTGTTGATGTGGGAAAGCTCCAGCCAGCCTAAAGATGTTATTCCGGCCGGAGCGTTGTATCTTCCGTAACGGGCTGCTGTGAAAACTTAGATTTGCTCGCGGTAGCTGATGTTGTTGGCAATTTTCTCGTTGCGGACAGCGCCTCGCAGTACATCCTTCACAGACTGCACCTTGCGGATTTTCCGGAACAAAAGCTGTGGTGATGAAGGGTCATCGGAGAATACAGTAAGCGTTCCGATTCCAAGCAGACGTTCCGGAAATGGACTGGGCTACTGAGAAATCATTTACCCGCAGCAGTTCAACTTCTTCGAGATCCTTGCCGATAAGTCCGGTCTTGACCATAATCCGCTGACTGGTGATCGTGTAAGTAGTTGTGTTAAGGCGTATAAGGCCTTTGAAGCGGTCGGAAATGCCGGCGGGTTTGCCCTCCCACAGCTTGACTTTCGGACCTGAGCCGGACATTCTTTAGCTGACGTTTGGTGCGGTGCCGCTGGAACCGTTCCATCGACAGGTGCTCCGCATTTTCCGCAAAATTTGGCGCCATGCTTGTTTTCCGCGCCGCAGGCTGTGCAATAAGCCATAAGGGATCTTCCTCTCTTATTCCGGATGAAATGATTATAGTATACCATTAGATTTCCGGTCACGGCCGGAGATCTTTTACCCATGAATACGCTTAATTTTAGGAAAATGATTCATTCGGGCGCATTTTACAATATTTTCATTTGCACTTTGCAAAAGTCGCTATTATTCTGTTAAGTGGAGGGATTCAAAAATGAGAAAAGCTTTACTGACAGGATTACTTATGGTGGTGGTTATCCTCAGCGCCTGCAGCAATAATAGTTCAGCCCCTGCATCAGAAGAAGAAGCGCAGGAGACCGTACAAAACTTCTACGATAAGATGTCACAATTCGATGAAAAGGGCAAGTCTTCCCTGGATAATTTCAACACTACTTTAACCTCTTATTCGACAGGAAAAGCTTCGGACAAGGAGCTGGAGAAAGCGGTCGATCAATTCCAGGATACGACATCGGAAATTGCCGATGAGGTGGGGGATGTGAAAATTTCCAAAAGCCTGCCTAAAGAGGTCCAAACGCTGCTGAATGAATCAATAATCGCTTTTAAAAGTGCGTACTCCATTAAAGAGCAAGCCTCGAAAAGCGCCGTTTCTCCCGACGTTACGGCCGATGAGTTCAATGCAATGAACCAGCAGGCGGATGTGGCGATGCTGTATGGCATTTCCAAGCTGAACGAAGCAAGGGCTGCTGTAGGGCTGATCGAGGACGAGATCGGTACAGAAGCTGCGGGGACTGCGGATGCGGAGTCTGGTACAGCAGAGGGCAGTACGGACGTAAAGCTGGCTCCGACGACAGAGGATAGCACAAATTCCGGGACATCCACCGTTACCGGCGGCAAATAAGGAATACCCACAATTAAAGTTGAGGTCCATCCTTACACAGAATGGTAAAAGGCGCTTCACAGCTGCAGGCTGAGTGCGCCTTTTTGTTCGTTATTTGGAACGGAGCAACCGGTTTTTCCATTTACCGAAGCGGGATTGACTAAACGAAATTCCCTTGTGGTTTATGTAGGCAAGCATTAACGTTACGAGCATGAGGCCAAGGGACATTCCAACCGATATTCCTTTGGTCCAATCTGACAGTGTATTGCTGTTAGCAACAGGAATCATCACTAGTAATAAAGAAGAGATGATAAGAAGCCAAGAAGCATCCTTTTTCAAATGAAGTTCTCCTTTCCATTCATAATATATAATATTATACACCTATTTTCTGGAAAACAGGCAATTCCCTCTGTCATTTATTTCTGGTTGATTAAAAAGCGGGACTCCGGATATAATACAAACATACGTTCGTGTTATACGGAACATAAGTTTAGTATTAACTATCGGGAAGGGGAATGGCAATGACACTCGGCAAGAAGCTGAAAGGCAATGGCCTATGGGAGAGCAGCCGGATGATGCTGCCGGAGCATAAGAGCCGGATTATAAGAGATGAACGGGAAACGTTGCGCACGATTAAGCCGATTCTGGATGAACAGAAGCTGGAAGAGATCGAGTGTACGCTGGCTCTGTCGCTGCGGGCGCATGTCCGTGTGACGGTTGTGCTGTTTGATCCTTTTGAGCGCAAGCTGCTGAGCGGCTTTGTGACCTCCATTCACACCCACTCGCGCGAATTCAAGCTGCAGTGGGCGGAGGAATGGAAATGGGTCAACGTGGACGATATTTTGGAGGTATACATCGTTTGATGCTCCGTTGCCGGAAAGCATGCGGATTATATTTTTTTGTACAAAAGTAATTCCCACAATGAGCGAAAGTATACCGGCGTACTGAGCGTGTACGAATAAATTGAATAAGGTCCCGGAGAAAAATAAGGCAAGCAGCAGCATGTACATGATTATTTTACTGAAATAGTATTTGTTCTTATAGGCTACAGTGGCGTAAATATTGGCCTCTTGCTTGTGAAATCCGCTGCTTGACAGAATAAACAGAGGTATTAGGGAGGCCAGCCGTAATCCTATCGCATGCAAGCTGGAAATACTGGGCAGCAAGCAGAGGGAGCACCAGCAGCATTAGCTTTTCAGATCCCCTGAAGGCAATCCTCAGCTCGTAAGGGATGATGCTGATGAATTGGGCCTTAAAAGGTGCTGGAGCCGGGGCCGTATAGGCTGGATTCACCGGTACTAGAGATTTCGCCAGTTTCCGGGCTGAGCTGCGTTTGGCTTTTGCCGGTTTGACCCGGGGACGGGAGGTTCCGAAGATCCTTTCATAGCTTGTTAAGGCAACGAGCAGATGCATAAATATAAACGCAACCAGCACAATAACGAGCCTGCTGATTACAAATTTGAACTCCCAAGTCATGGTGTACATCTGAAAAGTATTGTTATAATCGCCGATCGTCTCAAAAAGGAAACGGAAGGATCATTTGGACGGGTCAGCGCAAAGTACTGCCTGAACTGGCTGAATACATTCTTAACGATAAACTGCAGACCAGTAACATCGAAGTACGGGTTGATCTCTGTTTTGTTCGCACCGGTGAAGACTATAGAGAGATAGGCGTAGGACAGGATAAACAACAGCAGATTGCCGAGATTTCTGCGCAGCGGGGGGAGTAGCTCCATGCAAACCGTCACGCTGGATAATACATAGATAAAGGGTAAAATCAGCAGTACAAAAGGCATTAAATAGGAAAGAGGCTCAATCGCATAGCTTTCCCCCCTGCTGAGCTGCATGATCAGAGCCATGACTTCAACAACCAGAGCAACCAGCGCAAGGTAGAGGAAATTTGCCAAACGTTTGGATTCCGCATATTGATGCACATTTAGGGGAGAGGTAGTATAGTACATCTCCAGTTGCAGTGTAACATCTCTTCCGATGGAGTTTCGGATCAGGAAGATGCCCCCGAATAGCAGCAGACAGTTAAAAAACAACACCACCAGCAGACCCATCCATACGGAGTTATAGGTTCCTCTGTAGTGCCCGTCAAGGAGACTGTTTTTAATAACGGTGGTTAGGCTGCCGGTAGTATCACTTGCCGGAAAGTAATAATAAGTACAACACGCAAACACGACGATTGTCCACAGGAAGCTTGCTCTTCGTATGCGTTCTTTCACCAGGACCAGAGATACAGACAGGAGATTTAAGGCTGAGGCGGTTCTTGTCATGCTGGTGATTCCCCTTTGATCTCATCCTGGTGGATGAGATAGAGGTAGACATCCTCAAGGGTGGGATAGACCGGCTCGGCCCAGGCGCTTGGCGGTGTTGACGAAAGGACACGGACCTCAATTCCGTCGCTTGATCTATTGCTGCTGCTGCATATGTATTTGTCTTGAAGGGTAGCAAGCCCGCTGTAATCCACGTTCATCTTCCATATCAGGCCTTCTACAGGTTCTGTTAATTGGTTCACGGCTCCAGCCGCCAGAATTCTGCCTTGCTTCATAATAATAATGCTTCCAGCCAGTGCTTCAATATCGGACACAATATGGGTGGAGTAGATCACGGTTGCTTCTTGCGCGGCCTTGGTAATGAGATTCTTCAAATTTACCCGTTCGTCGGGATCGAGTCCCACCGAGGGTTCATCCAGCAGCAGGAACTTGGGATTGTTAAGCAAAGCCTGGGCAATGCCGATCCGCTGCCTCATCCCGCCGGAGTAGCTGGCGATATGCTGGTCACCGACCTCATTTAAGTTAAGCGCACTTAACAGTTCTTGTATTCTGCCCGCTGCATGCCTCTTGGATAATCCTTTTAGAGCGGCAACATACATCAGAAACTCTCGGCCTGACAAGGCCGGGAACAGTCCAAAGGTTTGCGGTAAATAGCCGATCTTGCTTTTATACTCGTTTTGGATTGTGTTGATATCCACACCGTTGCAGTAGACAGTTCCGCTTGTCGGCTTTTTGGCCATGGTCAGAATATTCATCAAGGTGGACTTGCCCGCTCCGTTTGGTCCCAGCAAACCGTAAACCCCTTCGTGAAGCTCCAAATGAACCGGATACAGTGCATGGCTGTTATTCCGGTACACTTGTTCTACATTATGAATAGTGATGTTCACATCTGCCCCCCAAGCCCAGTTTAGGTAAGCAAAATACAAAAGGCACTCCTCTTGGAAGTGCCCTGTAAGGTCATGGCAATAATCTTCCTGTGAAGAGTTTCACAAATGAATTTTACCATTTGAATCTATTATTTTCCACATCTGATATGAACTGCTTATCCCGGTATATCATTTCAATTTACGCCGGTTGCCTCCGTCTTCTCATAAGCGATCAGGGTAACAGCTTTGTTGCCTGTGATTTGGGCAATTGCTGCTTCTGCCTGGCGGATCACCTCCACGGCATCTTCCTGATCGGCAAGTGCAGCCACCTTGTAGCTATCGCTGTGAATCTCCATTGTGTTATCCCACCCTTCATTGTTATTTTAGCCTTTTCCTGCAGAAATCATCCACCGGGGAGCTTGATCAAGACAGGTATACAAGCAATGAAGCATGAGAAGGCATTTACTATACCAGGGGGTGATTATATGCTGACATTGGATCAGGTTAAGAGTAAATCTGCCGGATCGCTGGGCAAGCTTCATCCCGTGCTGCAAGCTGCTGCGGGTGAGCTGATCCAGCAGAGCTATGCCAAGGGTGTTCCCATCATCATTACTCAGGGGATGCGCACAATTGCAGAGCAGAATGCGCTTTATGCGCAGGGCAGAACCAAGAAGGGACCAATTGTTACGAATGCCCGGGGAGGCAGCAGTTATCATAATTACGGATTGGCCATTGATTTTGCGCTGCTGCTGCCGGATGGCAACAACGTGTCCTGGGATATGAACCGGGACGGAGACAGCGATAAGGCCGCAGATTGGCAGGAAGTGGCTGCGTTAGCTAAACAGCTGGGGTTTGAATGGGGCGGCGATTGGACTTCCTTTAAAGACTATCCTCATCTGCAGATGACCTTCGGACTTACAACCGCTCAGCTACAGGCCGGAAAACGTCCGACTGAACAACAGGTGCAAGAGGCTTTGGCTAAGATCAACGGAAACGAACCGGCAGAGGAACAAGGGATCTCCATCATGCTGAACGGGCGTAAGCTCACAACCGGACTTGTAGAAAACGGGACAACGTATGCGCCTGTGCGGGCGGTTGCCGAAGCGCTTGGCGCCAAGGTAACTTATGATGCCGCAAGCAAGACCGTCAACCTCGTTAAGGAATAACTTGTATGAATAGATGCCGCACCTTGTGGGGAAATTATCAGCGACAAACCATGAAGGGGGCATAACAACTTGAAGAAGCTGATCACAAGCCTTGCATGCGGTACAGTATTATCGATGAGTTTGCTTGGAGCCGGTAACGCAGCCAATGCTGCGGGTACGGGCGGAATGGGCACGGCAGTTCCTGATACGGGAATGAATGGAATGAGGACTGAGAACAGAACAGGCAACACCATGGGCGACATGGGGACCAGAACCGGAGGCCCAATGCTTAACCAGCAAGATAATAACCTGTTAAACCGGACTACAGGAACGACAAACAACAACGATTCGATCATGAACGATAAGATCCGTACAGGAACAAATGGCACTATGACACAATATCCAGATGCCTCGCGCGGCACTAAATACCGGGCCACCGGCACCACTACAGCAGCCACAAACAATGACGACAACGGCTCGAACTGGGGTTGGTTAGGACTCGTAGGACTACTTGGGCTGGCCGGTATGCGCAGCAGAAGCGGTGAACGCGAGCGCCGCTAGTGCCCGCCCGCTTGATCTTGATCCGTCCCGGCTCCGGCCGGGATGTTTTTTTGCAAAAAAAATGTTTGGGATTTTGATTGCGTGTTTGCTGGATACGTGATATTATATTTCTTGTCGCGTTACAACGCACATTTCATGCCGGGGTGGCGGAACAGGCAGACGCACAGGACTTAAAATCCTGCGGTACGTGAGTACCGTACGGGTTCGACCCCCGTCCTCGGCATCCTTGATTTATAAGGGTTTTTCCGGAAAACCTTGGTTTTTAAAACAACTTGGGAGAGAACTTTTTAACGAGTTCTCTCCTGCAGTTCTCTCCTTTTTCCGAAGGAGAGAACGAGGAGAAGATCGCATGACTCTCATGAAATATTGAGGGCTGTGCGATCTTTTTTATTAAAAGACCAAAACACCGCTCATTGTTGATACTGAAGATACTTTGGAACTGTATTCCAAGTGAGAGTAAATGACTGTAAGACAGGACTTTACATAGCTGCTGAAGGCTTTCTTGACATTAAGAGTGAACTTGTCATCGTTTTCTCATCTAGTTTCACCCTTACTCATCTTTTAAATTGATACTAATAACAATCATAAGCTGTATGTGTTCGCAGTAATAGACGTTTATCAAAGTTTCGAAGCATTTCACCTCTTTGTTCTAATGAGTGGCAGGGGGACTACCGTCTGAGTACTAGTGGTATGTTCAATCGAGCCAAAAGCTAAAATAAAAAAAGACTCAGGGATAAATATCACCTGCAGCCTTATTCATGTTATTGGGTCTGTAAGGAAACCAGATGTCTTATTTGTCAGCAAGATAGCCTAAATCGTATTTGAAGAGAGGACTGGAGGATACAGGCTTCATAAATGTAACATCAGGTAAGTTGCCGTCTGATTTTCTGGGTGCAGATAATTGGGACGTATCCAAGCTTACAAAATCTTCGGAAGTGATCTGAAGACCACCATCAATTGTCCAAGAGTTATTGGCTACATTTTCTGTTGAATTGTTATCATTTCTTATTGTTGTACCTTTGTAAGCAATGTTATTATGTAAAATTTCTCTGTAACCAGGTATGTTGTTTATATCAGTTGGACTAACCCGTTCTAGCATATCAAAGTTAGATTTAGCATTGTTATAGGCTGTGTTATTAGTCCAGTTAGCGGATTGTCCTGGCATATGATTAGCATAAAAGCCATTAGCTCCGTTATTAACAGCTAAGGAGTATTTAACGGTATGTATCGGCAAGGGATCTGGAATTCCAGTTGTTCTGTAAGCATATCCGCCAACCTTAAACCCATTTTGGTCACCTACACCATTTTGATTCCCCTGATTATTAAACGACCAGCAATGGTCATAAATCACTGCTCCGGTTGAACTGATACTGTCAAAACCATCATCACTGTTATTCCAGGCGCGGGAGTTAATGAAAGAAACAGCTCCTCCATGAGCACCAAAACCATCTGTATTTTTAGCAGATACATCAGTAGGTCCAATATTGTTATAAGCATCCGAATTCAGGACAGTTCCTGTTCCACGTCCAGTATAGTAAAAACCAATCGCTTCATTATTATGAGCAGCCACATTAGTGATATCGGCTTGCCCTTTAATTCTAAAGGCTTCAGATTGCTCCCGTTCCCCTACTTTAATCCCTATGACATCAAATCCATTGAACGTGATGCCAGTCACACCATCTTCAACATAAAAAGCAGCGACACGTAAATTAGTAGGTACATTTTGAAAATCGAAAACAGGGCGTTCTCCAGGATAAGCCACATAGGAAATCCCGCTCTTGATAAAATCATTTACATAATTGTAAGTACTATCGGTTTTTGCAATTTCAAACTCATCATAAACACCTCCACGAATATATACGGTTTCCCCGGAGGACGCTGCTGATTGTGCTTTCATCAAACTCTTAAATGGTTTACTTTCGGTTCCTGGATTGCTGTCACTGCCAGCCGGTGAAACGTAATAACTTGCTGTACTTGTTGCATAAACAGAGAATGCCATGAAAAATGCTGCAAGCATACAACCGATCACCAACAAACTACCTATTTTCTTCACAAAATCTTCTCCCTGCAAATTGAATTGGTATATCCTATATTCTATCGTTATTATTTCATGATTATTTCATAGGTCTTTTCAACTGAATTTTTCATTTTTAATTCGTTTCAGAGGTAGAAGCAATCATAGGTAGTTAGGAGTAAAAATGGATATCCAGGTACGGTTGATCGAAGGCAGCATCAACATTTGAGACATATGTGAGACGCGGCGGCATGGTAAATTCGATTGGGCGTCTTGGTACGAGCGCTGTAAACTTCTTTTGTTCCATAAAAATGCTCCCCATACAGTAACAGGTTTTTATTATTTCACCTGTCTACTATATGGGGAGCATATCTTTTCGGGACCCCCTATTTCTATGAAGAATTAGAGGTTAGCGGCCTCCTTTTACCAAATCAAAAAGTCTCGGTCCAGCAACCGAAGGATTGCTTCCAGGAAAAAGTAGTCGCCGTAAATGATTGGTACTTCCCGGTCCGACTCCCGGTGATACTTTCCGGAGCCGTGGGAGACGATCGAATCCATTTCGGGGTTCCACTCACAGAATTTCTCGTCGATCTTTCTCAAGAGACGGACCGCCGCCTTTATATACAACCCTTTCTCATACTCGCCTACAAATTCCGATAGCTCCAGCAGTCCGCAAGCGGCGCATACGGCGGCAGTCGTATCATAATAAACAGGCTCCTCCGGCGAACGGAAATCGATGACCACCTCGTAATCATTCACGGCCGCACTCGCGATGAAATAATGCGCCGTCCGTTTGGCGGCATTCAGATATTCCGGCTTCTTGGTATACCGGTAGGAAAGCGCCATGCCATAGATGGCCCAGGACTGGCCGCGGGTCCAGGAAGAGCCGCTTTCATACCCTTGGCCTCCCGGATTATCCAGATACTCGCCGGTTTCCGTATCAAATTTCACTAAGTGATTGCAGGAGCCATCCGACCGCAATACGTACAGTAGCGCCATATCTGCGTGCTTAATTGCAATCTGCTTTAAGCCGGAGTCCTTTCGCTGGTCAGCTGCCCAATACAGCAGCGGCAGATTCATCAGGCAATCCACAATGGCGATGCCCTCCAGCCCTTCATTCCAGGCGCGGATATATTCTCCGGCTGGCTGGAACCGCCCGGCCAGAATACCTGCTGCATGAAGCCCCCGGATTCGGGATTGCTTATTTCCTGTGAGCCGGTAATCGGCCACTGCCGTATGTAGCCACAAAAATCCCATGTCGTGATCCAGGCCTATATAGTCAGCGAACCCTTGATCCAGCCTTGCTTCAATTTGTTCAGCCGTTTCTTTGTACACATCGTCCTTGGTGGCGTGGTACATCTGCCACAGGATGCCGCCCCAGAAGCCGTTTGTCCACCAGACAAGATTACGTTCTCCCATGTCTTCGTAGGTTCCATTGACTGGAATATAGGGCATGATCGGGCCGGTGCGCTGACACTCTGCTTTTAATTTTATGGCAAGCTTATCCCAAACTTGGGCCGCCCACTGGCGGTCTGCTTCACTAACTGCATATCTCATAACCGTTTCCACTTCCTGTCCGTATTTTGACGTCTGCAAAGTCTGTTTCAATTCTGGTTTCGACACGAATTCTTCCCTTGGGAATCCGGTATTCGATGGCAGGGATGATCGTTGTGGGGAAAATCAGATTGGTATTGGGCGCGCTGGTGATGACCATCGCTTTGCCGGTTTCGGAGGCCGCAGTGCTTCTGCCGTTAGAATCTGTGACCACAGCTAGCGTGCCGCCCGCGTGGCTGCGGGTCTCTCCGGGCAAGTCCGGATAAGCAAAGCCGCAGTCGTAAGCGGTGCATTCCAGCTGACTTGTGATGATGTGGCGCCGGATATGCCCCTTAGCGGTGGGAATCAGCCATGTCTCCACCTCGATGCCTTCTACAGGGCTCCATTTGGAATATACCTCTGTTTCGGTGACGGAAAATTCCAGGCAACCTCTTCTTACGTAAATCATATTGTGAACGGAAAAAGCCAGCATACTATCGGTTCCTGCCTCGTGCAACTGGCAGTACGATCTGGGACAGCTGAAACCGAACCGGGTGGAATAAGCGAATTTCGCATATTTTTCCGCTGCGTGGGTAAGCTGCAGAACCGGATATTGCCCACCCGTAAGCGCCGTAACATCATACCCCCTGCGGCTGATGAGCATATTACACTCTGGGATGACCATCTGTTTTTCCAGCTTGGGCAAGGGCTCGCTCTTCACTTTCCAGAACTCGTGTTCCGCGGGAAGGGCGAGGAGGGCGAAGGTTTTGAAGGCCCAATAGGGGGAACCGGAGGCATTATATCCCTCTGACATATTGAGATTCGGATACGCATAACCGATGGATAACACGCCGCCATTGTCATAAATGGGCTGCCGGAGCCACTGCTCCATATGCCGCCCGATTAGCCCTTTGAGTACCCCCGGCGGTAGGACATCCAGCTCCAGCATGGCGCTCATGCTCCAGAAGGCCGCCTGTGCAAAGCGGTAGGTCATGGACCTTCCGAAGGGCAGCGCTTTGCCTTCATCATCAAACCAGTAGATAAATGTTCCGGCAAATTCTTTGGCTCTTGCTTTAAACAGTGCTGATCTTACCGGATCTTCCTCTTCCATAAACTTGGCGTACAGGAGGCAATAAAAATGAATGGCAAAGGATATATAGTAATCCTTTTGCGGCCGCAATCCATCGGAATACCAGCCATTCCCCAAATAGAAGGACTCATATTTAGCCATCGCCTCCTCCATCCGCTCATTGCTATAGGGACTTCCCACATGCTTCAGGGCCAGGTTGGTAATGACATTGAAATACTGCCAATTGTTTTCGGCCAAGGAATACAGGTTAATCTGACCCAGCCATGCTGCCAGATGGGTGCGGCTATGCTCCGCCAGAGGTTCCCATAATTTCTCCGGAATCATCAGCAGACCAAAGGCGATGGCGGCCATTTCCACCATCCGCTGGTCTTTATCATGCAGGTCTCCCCAATATTCGGGAGCATCCGGATTTGTCCCGCTGGCAAGCCCCTCCAGATAAACCGGAAGCAGGCTTACATCTTCACCGCCGCCGGCCCAATAAGGGACCAGCCCCCATAGCAGCCGTGAAAAGCCTTCCATGCCGGCAATCCTGTTCCCGTATCCGGCCGTTTCAGCACCAAGCTGAAGTCTTGCCTTTCCCGGGCTGAAACGACCCTTTAAGGGCTCTATCATGGAAAGGAGCAGGCCTTCATAAAATTCTCTGCTGCCATAATCCGTTACTGCTTCCATAGCTGTCATCCACCTTTCTGCGCATAGTCAAGCCACTGTGCGACATAAGTCCAATCCATCAGATAGGGAGTGGCAGCAACAGCCGCCACTCCAGGATCAAGCGCTCTGGTTATACATTCATAACAAATAGTCTATACTTCCCGGTGGTTCAAAAGAGATGCGAGGAATACAAGAGTCAATCCTTGCCCCCAGCCTTGTATCCGCTGGCGCGGTACTCCCATGTAGCCTGCTGCATTCTGCATTACTGCCGTACCGGCAGACACGTTCTGTACCGATCCATCCGGGGATATGCTGGACAGAATGCCGGCAGTCGCCCGGTTGATAGCCTTGTTGTAGAGCTTGCCCTTGGAGAGCAGAGCAGCGGCAATACCAGCCGAAGCGGAGACTTCAGAATAAGACTCAGGATTGGTAAGTACCGTCTTCCATAATCCATCCTCTCCTTGCAGGCGTACCAAGGCGCTGAGCTGGTCTCTGAGGGAACCATCAATGACCATGAATGAAGGATGGGTAACATGAATCATCCGCAGGGCGCGGGCCATCGTGATAGCAGCCCAGGCATTGCCTCTCCCCCAGAATATTCCGGACATATTAGTCTGTGACACATGGTCCCAGCCATGGCAGTACAGGTTGGTTACAGGATTCTGAAGGAAACGCTCATGCCCATGATATTGCAGTATTCCATCCTCCAGATAATCCTCACGCCCCAGCAGATGCCCGATTCTTACCAGGAAATAGCCGGCCATAAATAGCGTATCCACCCAAGCCTGCTGGGGAAAGTTGTAAGCTTCTGAATTCACGGTGTGCTGGAAGACCCCATCTGCAAATCTCACGGCATCGTGCTTCAGGAATTCAGCCATCTGCACAGCATGATCCTTGTATACGTTATCCCCGGTAGCCTGGTACAAAGAAAGCAGGGTATGTCCAATGGACACCGCATTAACGGTAAGACGGGGTAATCCGTCTTCCAGCTGCTCATCTACCCATTCCTTCAGTTGATTCATATATTCTTCTTGGCCAGTTGCTTCATATGCCTCTGCGACTCCATAGAAGGCCACGCCTCCCGGCCAGTCCCAGTCGAAATCCATTTGAAAGGTCCGCTGTACCACACGGTCGAGGGCATCGCGGATCGCTTGTTCGTCGAATTGTAAAACAGTCATTACTGTCTTCCACCTTTCTGCTATATATGGGCTGATCGGTCAACCTTTCACCGCACCGATCATAACGCCTTTCTCAAAGTACTTTTGCACAAAGGGATACACACACAGGATTGGGACCGTCGCTACTATTATCGTGGCATATTTAATGGTTTCTCCAATCATGAATTGATCAGCCGAGCTGGCTCCTGTGGCCATGTTGTCCGTCGAGTTGGAAATCAGGATTTCACGGAGGATCAGCTGAAGCGGGAACAGGTTGCGGTCCTTCAGAAAGATAGAGGCGTAGAACCAGGCATTCCATTTCTCCACGGCATAATAGAGGACCATCACGGCTACGACGGGCTTAGATAAAGGCAGAATGATCCGGAACAGGATCGTCAAATGATTGGCTCCGTCAATCTTTGCCGATTCCTCAAGGCTCTCGGGAATGGCGGAGAATGCGGTACGCATAATAATCAGGTTAAAGGTGCTTACGGCGAACGGTATGATGGTTGCCCATATGGAATCAATCAGACCGACTCCCTTTACGATCAAATACATCGGGATCAGGCCGCCGTGGAAGAACATCGTGAACACGATCAGCAGGGTAAAGGCACTGTTCCACATTACATTTTTTCTGGATAACACATAGGCCGCTATGGAAGTCAGAAGCATGTTGAGCGTGACACCGAAGATCAGAATGAACAGTGTATTGCCATAACCTTTGATAATGCCGGGATTACTAAAAACGCTTCGATAGGCTTCTAAGCTGAAGCCTAACGGTTTATATAAAAAACCTTTGTTCGCAACCAGCTGTGAGGAATCACTGAAAGAAGCGAATAGCACATATAAAAGCGGGTAGAGCGTAACTATAACAAGAAGAATCAGAGCGGTATTAATAATGAAATCAAATGCCTTATTTTTGAAGCCTTTTTCGGCATGCATAACGGTTTCCTCCTACCAAAGACTGGTTTTATTGACTCTGCGGCTGATATAATTGGCCGAGATCAATAGAATGAGATTAACGAGCGAGTTGAACAGACCTACAGCTGAGCTGTAGCTCCAGCCGAATTCCAGCAGGCCTTTACGGTACACAAAGGAGGAAATCACGTCAGCCGTTTCATAGGTTACGGGATTGTAGAGCAGAATGATTTTCTCAAAGCCGACATTTAGCATATTGCCCATCCGGAGGATAAACATAATGGTAATTGTGGGTATGATTCCGGGAAGCGTAATGTGCAGCATTTGCTTCAGGCGGTTGGCACCGTCAATCCGGGCTGCTTCATACTGTTCCTGATCGATGCCCGCCAGGGCGGCAATATAAATAATTGATTCCCAGCCGACTTTCTGCCAGATTTCGGAAAGAATATAAATCGGGCGGAACAGACCAGGCTTCTGCAGCATAGCGGTTCCGTCATAACCGATCCAAGAGAATAATGTATTAATAACCCCGTTGCTGTTGGTGAAGTCCGTGATCATTCCACAAATCACGACGAGTGAAATAAAGTAGGGCATATATGAAAAGGTCTGCACCACACGTTTGAAGGACTGATTCCTGACTTCATTGATAAGCAGAGCCAGTATGATCGGAGCCGGAAACATAAATACAATAGAATACAAACTGATGACTACCGTGTTTTTTAGAATCCGCCAGAAATAGTAGCTGGAGAAGAAGTCCTGAAAGTGCTGGAGTCCTACCCAGTCACTGTCTACAATCCCTTTCATCGGTGAAAAATCTTTAAAGGCTATAATCGCCCCATACATCGGTGCATAATGAAAAACAACGTAATAGAGCATCACTGGGATCATCATGAAATACAACAGTTTGTTCAGTTTGAAATCCCGGATGAAACGATGCTTGAAGCTATTATTTAGGGTAGTTTGTACTCCCGTCATTGGAGCTAGTTTGGCCATGGTTTCTCTTTTCCTCCTTACGGGAGCAGAGCAGGGACTGTTTGTTCTGTCTGCTCCCGGTGTGGCTTGTGGTTTAGCGCTTCAAATACCGCTCCAGCGCTGCCTGTTTAATTTCAATGGCACGCGAGAGCTTGACGGAATTAAGTTTTTCCAGATATTTATCATAGGCATCCAGCGGCTCTGTACCCAGGATAATCTTTAATGTCATTTCGTCCACCAGCGTGTTCACATCGGCCATGATGTTGGCGAATTCTGCACTTTCTTCAGGAGTTGGCGTAACGAGCGGAAGCTGGTAGTTAGCCATATCTGTATTTTTCCATAAGGCTACCGCGTCTTGCTGTTCCGGCAAGTTCAGGTATTGCTCGGAAACCCGCTTATCGGAAATAAATGGGCCTCCGGTATTGCCCCGGATATACAGAGACATGGCTTGAGCAGGGGCCAGCTTGTCGGGGTTGTTCATGATAAGATCAGTGAATTTCGGACTGCCGTTTTCCATGGTGTAGCTGACGCCTTCGATTCCGAAATTAAAGAGCAGCTGTCCTTCCTCGCTGTAGCCATAATCGAGCAATTTGACCGCCAGCTCCGCATTCTTGGATGTTGCCGAGATGGCTACCATCCCGCCGGTGGAGTAGGCATAATCCCGTTGACCGAACTTTGGCGTGGTGCCTTTTTCGAGAACCGGATAAGGCGCAGCGACAATGGAGGCCTTGGCATCTATTCCTTTGAGGATAGGCGTCCACTTGCCGATACCCCCGCCTGAGTTAGCCCAGGTAGCTCCTGTCGCACCCGACGTAATGTTGGCATCCATCACCTTGGAATCCACTGTAGCCACATCTTTATCCAGCAGCCCGTCAGCATACCACTGATGGAACAGGCTCAGGAATTCCTTATAGCCCGGCTCAGCCGGACCGAACTTAACCTTTCCATCCTCCAGATAGAAATCGCGGGTAACGCCAAATGCGCCAATAAAAGCACCGTTCCCGAGCTCATTGAAGACACGCGGCTTGCCGACAAAGGAGATCGGTGCAGCAGCTCCTTTTTTCTCCTTAAACGCTTTCAAAGTAGTGGTCCATTCGTCGATCGTTTCAGGTACGGGCAGACCCAGCTCATCCAGCCAATCCTTCCGGATCACCGGACCCTGGAACGTAAGCTGGGTTTCATCTACACGGATGAAAGGGAAGGAATAGTAGCTTCCATTGTCGGTTTTAACCATTTTCTCAATCTCGGGATGCTCTTGCAGATACTTCTTATAATTCGGCGCATATTTGTCAATCAGGTCATTGAGTTCCAGGATGTAACCGTCTTTGATTGCCTTTTCCGGGCCGCCCGGGAAGTTGAAGAAGTTATACTCCAGCAAATCGGGCAATTCTCCTGAGGCCAGCATCACGTTGAAGGATTCGTCGACCTGGTTAGCCGGAGGGGTTGTGAAATCCACTGTAATCCCTGTGCGTTTCTGCCATTCCTGATAAAAAGGAACCTCCGCATGCGCGGACTTCACCCCCGTCAGATTGTTAGGCAGTGCTCCCCAATAAGTGAGCTTGGTGTCCGTTTTCAAGGGATATACCACTGCTGATTCTGATGACATGTCCGGGCTGGAAGCTGGTTCGTTCTCAGCGTTGTTCTCCGAGCATCCCGCAAGCGCGCTGCCCGCTAATAGGAATGTCATAAGAGAAAACATTAGCTTTCTGCTTGCTTTTCTCATTCTTGTTAACCCTCCCTGAGTGTACTTCATTAACATGTGCTAAGAACCTGCTGCTTCGCGGCGGTTCATGCCATAACTATAAGGTCCGCCCGGTGTTACTGTACATGCGCAGAATATCCAATCGGATTGAAAAGGGCGCCGTGGGATCGGCAATTTAGACAAACGAATAGGCAATGGGAATATAACCGGACTTTTCCAGTAGGATTGACATAAAAAATCCCCGCCTGTCATGGATGGTGACAAGCAGGGGGAGGGTGGGTTAGTCCTCGGCGATCTCTTTATACTTGCCTGGGGTAATCCCTTCAATTTTCTTAAACGTGCGGATATAAGTGCCGACATCATTGAAGCCTGATTTCTCCGCCGCCTCATTCACCGTCAGCCGCTGCTCCGTAATTAACTGCTTGGACCAGGAAATCCGCTTCTTATTGATCGTATCCATGAGCCCTTCCCCGGATTGTTCCTTGAACAGCCTGGACAGATATGTAGGCTTCATATCAAATTGCTGTCCGAGCAGAGAAACATTCAAGCCCGGATCGGTATATCGCTCATCGATAAAGGCCGATACCTTGTTGATCAGCTCACTCAAGGCCTCTTGGCGGTTCTCCTGAACATGCTGCAGCCGCTTAGCCCGGGCATAGTCGCACACTTCCCTAAGCATACCCTCAAGCTGCTCCTGCATTTCTGTAAGCGTCTCTGACGAATAAAGTCTGTCGATGCGTTTAGGATTCTGGATCAGGATGTTGTTCTGACTGGCAGTCAGTTCTCCGATGCTCTTGATCAAGGTGCCGGCCAGATCGAGTATAAGACAACGCGCTAGCGGCAGCTTTACAGGGTGATTTGAGAAATTCATCTGCAGGATTTCATCCAGGGCGCCTTGAGCCGCCTGGAAATCACCTACTTTAACATAGTTAATCAGCTGTTGCTCGCTCTGAAGAGGGTAATAATAACCTGAATCGGTCTCTGCCCGGATGTTATATCTCTGGATGTCTTCATAGGACAACACTTCCTGTTTGCCCATAACCAGCTTATACTCCATGGCCTCCAGAGCTTCCTGATAAGCTTGAGGAATCTGATGAAGTCCGCGGTGAACCTGGCTGATAGAAACGGTAATATAGATACTGTACTTATGCGCAAGAAACTCTTGGGCGCTGCGGGCCGCCTGAAGCAGATCATCCGCCTGCTCCTCTGCAGGGATCTCAGACAGGCTGATCAGACAGGGCATCGTCTCATCTGTCTCAACCAGATAGCCCCGGTGTCTGACATTGACAAGCTCCTCCACCACATTCCTCACAATAAAATGCAGCAGCCGCAGCTTCTCATCCGCTGTTTTTCCTTGAACACGTTCCAGGAAGATGTCCACATCCTCCAGATAAAATAAAAGGATGCCGAAATCTTCAGAGAGCAGCTGAATATCAAAGGCACTCAAAGCTTCAGCCAAAGGAAGCTCGTGTTCTTGCTTGCCTTTGAGTAATCTCATGATGTAATTAGAACGGAGGCTGTAGTGCTGTTTCTTCATTTCCAGCATCATATTGTCCATTTCATTCAAAGTGCTGTCCACCGCCTGCTGGATAAAAAGAAATTCGTTCGCTCCTTTCTCCCGGAGAGATACTTTATTATTGAAAGCGCGTACAATTCGCTGGATCGGATTATAGTTTTTACGCAGAAAAATATATGTCAGACCTCCGCCGCCGAGCAGGCTGGCCAGAATGCTCATCACCGTCAGTTTGCGGACCAGCTCCGCTTTTTTCCAATAGACTTCACTGGGAATCATGGAAATATATCTGAGGCTGGAAACTGCTGACTGAATAGAGAATACTTCGTACTGCTGACCTTCGGACTCCCAGATGAACATGCCGCCTGCACCGGGCTGTTTGCCGAAGGGCAACCGGGCAGGAAGGTCAGTATTCGAATTGGATACGAGCACATTGTTGTCGGAATCTGCGATCACGACATGTCCTTTACTGAAGGCTTCGATGTTAAGCAGGGAGGAGAGTATTTTGGACTTGTCGAGCAGAATCACATTAGCGCCTAAGGGCTGATCATCTTCATAATCATAGGTGCTTACATATGCGAGCGCTTCCATAGAAACGCCATTCTCGTTCGTACGTTTCACGGGCACGAAGCCTTTGAATTTCTTCCTTTGCAGAATATCAATCCACTCTTCATAGCTTAAGCTATCGGACTGGTGATTCTCAGCGTAGGCAAATCTTGTGTTCCGGTAAACTCCGGGAAGCAGGATGGTATCGCGGGAAGCCAAGTAGATATAGAACAGGTCTGTCTCCGAATAAGCAGATTGATAGAGGGACATGTCCTTGGTGGCATCATGGAGATCATACATGTATTCTTCAGGAAAGATGACATACTTGTGCTGATCGACCAGTTCACGGAACTTCGTATTCCAATTCAGCTCGAAGTCCAAGCGGTTGACCGCGTCAATCTGCTTATCCATCAGTTCTCTTAATTGTTTGAGCAAGGAATTGTTGGCCAGATGAATTTCGTCAGTGAGCATCTTGCTGGACTGGTAGTATACAATCGAGCTCAATGCAACCGGAAGCAGCAGCACGGCCATATAAGATAAAGACCAGGTCAGCAGCACACTCCTGCTATTGAACCATTTGTTCTTTATTTTCTCCATCAACATTCTCCTGTCAGAACTGCTATTTTTCAACATCGTTTATTGTACATGGCCAGCCTGTTGAATACAATTGACATTCCTGAAACACTTTACTTTACAGCATAGGTTAATAGCATGATGATGTGGCTACTCATAATAAATAGCATCATATGGGAACTCAAGCTTCTTCATCCGGTAGTCTTTCGGGGTCATTTCCATGTGTTCACGGAACACTTTGCCGAAGTAGCTGGGACTGTCAAAGCCGCATTGCCGGCCTATCTCCTGAATGGAGAGATCGGTAGTACGCAGCAGAGAGACAGCGGCTTCTACCCGCCGTTCCCGCAGATAAGCCAGGGGAGAGATCTGATCGGATTTCTGGAACAGCCGGCATAAGTGATGCTTGTTGATTCCGCAGTGTTCAGAAAGCATGTCAAGAGTCAGCGGAGCTGCGTAGTTCTCCTTCAGATACTTTTTGGCCTTCAGGATGATTGAGCTGGTAGCTGCGCTAATATCTTTGGTGACCTCCCGGCTTGTTCTGACCAAGGTCAGCATCCAACTGTAGATCTCAGTAGACAATACATACTTATCGGTAATCTTCTCTTCGGAAATCTTCCGCAGCAGTTCCTGCAATCCCGTGATGACGGGAGAAGTTGCCTCTCGTTGAATTACATGTCCCTCCTGTTCTATGATCATCTTCCAGATCCGATTGGCTTCTTCGCCTCTTAGATTAAGCCATAGAATTTCCCAGGGCTGCGTCTGATCATTGTAGTAGTATCGGTGTTTACTGGGAATTTGGACCAGAAATCCGGAACCTTTAGGCACAGGCACGATCTGCTGATCCACATCAATCCAGCCCTGGCCGCTGAGTGTATATTGGAAAATGACATGTCCTGAATCCGGCCGTTCGTCACCAGAGAAACTGTATTCAGTACTTCTGACCCTCTGCCAACCAATAGAATCCAGAGTCAAGATTGATTTATCTTCATTTCGAAAAGCATAAGAAGATGGCTCTAACATTGACTGACCTCCTGAATATAAAAAATCAATTTTGTTATATTATAAAGCAAAACTTTTAGATTGTCTCCGCTTCACTCCAAAGGTAAGATCGATTTAGATAAAGGAGTGAAGTCAAATGCCAAAATCTGAACAGCTTATAAAACTGCTCCCCGGTGAATATTGGTGGGGCGGCCGCACTGCAGATGGCAGAAGCATGCCTTATGGTCTTACTTTGTTCAAGGCTGATCTGGATGAGAACCATCACGGAAATCAGGCCTGTCCGCTGCTGATATCCAGTAAAGGAAGATATCTGTGGAGTGAAGAGCCGTTTGAGTTTCAGTTTGAACCGGATTACCTGACGGTGGCCGGAAAGGGAGATCTAATTACTGGAGAAGGATATGACAGCTTAAGAGGTGCGTTCGGGCATGTATCCCGAACCTTCTTTCCGCCTGCTCCAGGCATACCCGAAGAACTGCTGTTTACCGCTCCGCAGTACAATCTGTGGATCGAATTGCTCTACGAGCCGACTCAAGAAAAAGTATTGCAGTATGCCCGAAAGGTACTGGATCTCGGGATGCCTCCGGGGGTCATCATGATTGATGACAACTGGCATGAGCCTTATGGCACTTGGGTCTTCCATTCCGGCAGATTCCCCGATCCAGCGCGGATGGTGCAGGAGCTTCACGCCATGGGCTTCCAGGTGATGCTATGGGTATGTCCGTTCATCAGCCCGGATTCGCTGACGTTCCGCAAGCTTGAACTGGCTGAACTGCTTTTGAAGGACAGGGATGGAAAGACCGCGATCCGCAAATGGTGGAACGGTTATAGTGCAGTACTGGATTGTACTAATCCCGAAGCTGTGAAATGGATTCACGACCGGCTTGATACGTTGCAGCACGAATATGGGGTTGACGGCTTCAAGCTGGATGCCGGTGATGCGGATTTCTATGAGCCTGATGATCAGGCGTTCATTCCTTCAACCCGCAGCGGGCATAGTGAAGCATGGGCTAGAGTCGGCCTGAAGTATAGGCTGAATGAATACCGTGCCTGTTGGAAGCTGGCTGGACAGCCGCTCGTGCAGAGGTTAAAGGATAAGAGCCATGAGTGGCAAGGCAACGGACTTGATGCTTTGATCCCTGACGGACTGGCGCAGGGTCTGCTGGGTTATGCATACACCTGCCCGGATATGATTGGCGGAGGCGAATACATGAGCTTTACTTCGGCCCAGTTTGATCCGGAGCTGTTTGTCCGTTATGCTCAGTGCTCAGCGCTATTCCCGATGATGCAGTTTTCTGCGGCCCCTTGGCGGCTGCTGGATGAGACCCATTTAGGCTACTGCGTAGAAGCAGCTAAGCTTCATGCTCAGTATGGTGATGAGATTCTTGAGCTTGCCCGGCATGCATCCCGCACAGGTGAGCCGATTATGCGCCATATGGCATATGAGTTTCCCGGACAAGTCATTGAGCCTGTTCAAGACCAGTTTATGCTGGGAAGCTCTATCCTCGTTGCTCCGGTCATAGACAAAAATGTACGTAAGCGCAGCATTGTTTTTCCCGAAGGAAGCTGGACCGGGGATGACGGGAGCGTGGTGGAAGGGCCGATAATCCATGAAGTTGAAGTGCCTCTGAGCCGGCTTCCGTATTACCGGAAGGGGTAAGACTCAGCTGCAATGATAATATGCATATAAAGAGAAAGCCGGCCTTGGTTGTCAAAACCAAGGCCTTTTTTTCAAATACTGCTATTCTTGTAATCGCTTGGACTAAGACCGGTGTGCTGCTTAAAGACCTTGCTGAAATAATAAGGGTCCAGATAACCGACATGCTCAGCAATGTCCTTTATTAGTACGAAAGGGTGTTCCCGGATAAAACGGCAGGCCGCTTCCATCCGCAGCTGAACCAGATAATCTGAAATAGACAGCTGAAAAGCTCTTTTAAACACCCTGTTCAAATAGGCGGGATGCAGTTCAAAGATATCAGCGATACCTGGCAGAGAGATGTTCTCACGAAAATGATCATTAATGTACTGTTTAGCATCCTTCGCCCAATCACGCTGCAGATTCCGCTCTTGTTCGGAACGGAAAAAGTAACTGCTCCATATCTCCCGTACCTGCATTTGAAGTTCGGCCATTGTACGCAGCTTCCATACTTCTTCGGTCAGCTCCTGCTCCATCGCTTGCTTAAGGTCAAAGTGAAAATCAGACGAATTTGTAAGCTGGCTGTGCAGGGAATGGGAGATGTGAAGCAGGAGTTTCTCCCAGCCTCTTCGTGTCACAGGAAGCTGTTCACGGTATTCTCCGGCAAACAGAGTATCGATCTCTTTAACAAATAATTGCTTCTGCTGCTTGATTATAAAGTGCGCGAGTCTCATCCATGCAGGTTGCAGAGACTCCAGAAGCAAAGGGAATTCTTCAAGTGTGGAATCGGCCAGCTCAAAACAATGTCCTTCAAAGCGGCTCTTGAGCGGAACGAGCTTACGGCAACGGCCCAGCAGCTCCGGAATAGGCACAAAACCTGCCGGGGAGAAAGCCAGGACAGAGGTAGCACCTGTATTATGTAGAGAACGGGTAATCAGATGAATCCACTCCAGATGACGATCCTTAGACCAGGAGTGGACGCCGATCAGCATTATTGCTTCCGCAGTTGGAGAAGGAAGACGTGTACACTTTTCACCTGTGTTTAGGAGACTGCTGCAGAATGTCTGGAAATCATCAGGTATGTCTCCAACCGGCGACCAGGCATAAATCAGTACGTAGTTCCCATAATAGAAAAGCTCGCGCGCGACTTCCATCCAGGCGGATTCCTGGCTGAAGAGCATGTCTGGCGAATCCACAATAAGTCTGGTCACTTCACGTTCCAGCAGCGTCTGATTGAGCATTAACCGGTCTTTCATTTTGAATAGCAGGTCACTGATTTCCTCGTCGGCAGCAGGCTTAAGAAGATAATCCGTAATGCCGAGTTTGATAGCCTCCCTGAGATAGGAAAAATCATCATGGCCGCTTAGAATTGCGCACTGGATATCAGGCAGCTTTTGCCTGACCTTCCCGATCAGCTCGATCCCGTCCATGACCGGCATCCGTATATCGGTGATCACAGCATGCGGCTGTGTCCAATGTAATTCCACAAGCGCATCTTCTCCGTTATTGTACATCCCGACCACTTTGAAATCGGAGCTTAAATGATTAATTTTCTCCTTCAAATAACGCAGGATACGGGGTTCATCTTCTACCAGTATAAGCCGGAACATAAGGTTACCTCCTGACTGTGATTGTAAATTCCATACCATCGTTCCGATTGCTGAGGGCAAAGCTGACGTTTGAATTCCAGAAGAGGCGGCAGCGGGTCAAGGTATTGATAATTCCCATATGGCCCAGACCCTTCGTTGACAGCTTGTCAAGCTGCCGGATTTTTCCTTGATTGAGCTCATCGATAAGAGTAACAGTATCCTCATATGCAGAAGCAGTGAACCCTGAACCGTTATCGCGGATTCTAATTTCCCAGGCTGAAGCCTCAGTACTTGAGGTGGTGACTGTAATGTTAATCATCCATGGAGGACGCGCATGCTTGAAGCCATGTACAAATGAATTCTCAACCAAAGGCTGCAGTAAAAATTTCGGCACTTGTTCCCCTTCCATACACGGATCAACGTCCACAGTGAATGAAAATTGTCCATCATACCGAAATTCCATTAGCTCCATATATTGTACGGTATAATGAATCTCCTGCTTGAGCGTAACGTAGTCGGCCATTGAATTCGTAGAATAGCGAAGCATGCTGCTGAGCTTCTGGGTGAGCAGTGTGAATTCCCGGAATCCGGTTTCTTCGGCGTAAGATGCTAAGGCAGTGAGGGTGTTGAATAGAAAATGAGGATTTATTTGAGCGTACATCGCCTGTAAATGGGCTACATTTTCTCTTTTTTGAGCCTGCAGCACATCACTCAGAGAATGATTTAGCCTGACTTTCATCTCTTCAAAGGTTTCGTACAGCAGACTCATTTCTGTAATATTTTTTAGTTTTTCAACACTTGACGTATTGACGTTATCAACGTTCAGTTTTTCCAGCCGCTTTTGCAAATACCGGATCGGAGAGGCAATCCGCTCAGAGAGAGCATAGGCGATTATCAGCGAGACGATTTCTCCAAATACAGCCAGAATAAGTGTTATGCGCTGCAGATGGGTGATCGGTGCCATGACCTCAGATTTTGGCTGTTCGATTAGGACGGTTAGTCCGCTGAAGTCAGACCTCATTTGGCTCCATAGCATTTTAGTATTACCGTCTGAGATCATGATTTCTGTATTGCTGCCAGGCCACCGGGGAATAGCTGGAGGGCTGGCAGCGGTTTCAGAATTAGGGTAAAATACTTCCCCTTTGTCGTTAATTACATATACATGCGTAGCCGAGTCCGCTTCACTACTGCCAAGCTCCAGAGTATCTGATAACAGTTCGAGAGGCTGCTGTATTTCGACCACTGCCTCAGGCTGATTGTTAGGGAAATTAAAGCTCCGCACTAGTGAGAAGTACACAGAATGGTCTTCCTGCCACTCACTAACATGAGGAGGTAGCAGCAATTTATCGCCGCTCAGATTAAGGGCATCGCCAAGCCACTCTGCTTTTTGGATCTGATTCTTGATATCATGGGCGGTATCCATGTTCTGGCCGTAAGTGAGAAAGAAACCGTCACGGGCGATAATATTAATCTGTGAGGCGATAAACCATGGACCATTGAAGGACCGCAGCAGTTCCTCATATTTTTGGCGTTTGGAGAAGTTTTGAAACGATGAATCATCGTTCATTCCTTCATAGAGATAATTCTTAATGTCGGAGCTGTAGATCACCTGGGCTGAAATCCGGTCCATATCTTCGATTACGTTATCAAGTGCCTCTTGGTACCGGTACAGCTGCTGTCTGTTGGTTTCTTCAACCCGGCTTATTAAATCCTTCGAGGATTGATAGTAAAAGAGAGAAGCACTGCTGACAACTAAAATGGAACTGAGCAATGTAAAGTTAAGAAAGAGCCGTGTTTTTATGCTAAGCTGCAATTCTAATCCCTCCCATAATGTAGTTTATCATATGAAATCGGGATATCACCGGCAGGTTCGGATTTTACAGGAGTCAGGTTCACTTTTTCCATTCCGCATTTACAGTAAGAGCGTTACTATATAAAAGCGCCAATGATTAATAAATGGAGGGGTTCAAATGAGAAAGTTTCACTTATCTGCAGCCGTGCTTTTGGTAAGCACCATGCTCTTGTCTGCCTGTGGCAGCGGGAATAATAATTCATCCGTTAATCAAACAGGAACATCCGGTACAGAGGAGCAGGCAAGCAAGCCGGTTACCTTGAAGGTACTGGTAGCCAGCGACTGGCTGAAAGAGAAGAAGTGGCAGCAGGTGTTTGATGATTATGAAGCCAAAACAGGCAACAAGCTGGATATTCAGAGCGCACCGGTTAACAGTTACCAGGATCTTGTAAATACCCGTCTGGCCACAGCTGATGCGCCGGATTTGCTATTTTACTGGAGTCAGGCAGGACGCATTAAGCAGCTGACACCTGAGAAGAATCTGCTGGACCTCAGCAATGAAGATTATGTATCCCGGATTAACCCGGCTGTTTCGAAATATTTCCTGAAAAGTGAAGGGAAGCTGTATGGCATACCGGTGACCGGGCTCAGTGTTTCCGGAGTTATCTATAACAAAAAGGTATTCAATGATCTCGGCATCCAAATTCCGCAAACGTACGAAGAATTCCTTGCAGCCTGCGACAAGATTAAAGCAGCGGGCATAACCCCGGTATACGAAGCAGGTAAAGAAGGCTGGCCGCTTCAGATCTATACGTTCAGTGCTATGGCTAATGTAATTAATTCACAGCCGGATTTAATGGACAAAATCAATGCTAACCAGACAAGCTTTGGTGAAGTGCCTGAATACGTAGATGCGCTCCAGAAGCAGGCCGACCTTAAAGAAAAGGGATACCTGAATAAGGATCTGTTCTCCGGCACCTATGATATGTCACTGGAACAGGTGGCTACCGGCAAATCGGCGATGATCTTTGAAGCGGACTGGGCGATTGAACCGATTATCACTAAATTTCCGGATGCGGAAATTGGAATGTTCCCGCTGCCTTGGGGCGGCAACAACATTGCAGGGATAGCTGATCCGAATGGGCTTTATGTATTGAAGAAATCCAAAAATCTGGAGGCCGCGAAAGGGTTCCTCGATTTCTTTGCCAGCGAAGAGGAGTTGTCGACGTATTTCAGCTCGGTCAAATCCATTCCAACCTGGACTGGGGTCAATGTTGAACTGAATCCGGGTACATCAGATATGAATTCTTATGTGGAAGAAGGCAAGGCGGCCCCATTCTTCAATTCACTTGCAGCAGTAGATATCGGCGACTATCAATCCCTGTTACAGCAAATGTACGGCGGACAAATGTCGGCTAAGGATGTTGCAGAAGCGCTGCAGTCAAACTTTAATAAAGGGGCAAAGGCAGCCGGTCTGGCCGGCTTCTAAATATATGCCCTAATGGAAGGATGGTGAGGAACGATGCTGCACCGAAAGATGTATCCTGTATGGCTGATCGCTCCGGCCCTGATTATATACGCGGTACTGTACATTTATCCAACGTTGTCCGGATTCTATTATTCTTTCACGGACTGGTCCCCCTATAAAGAAACAATTAATTTCATAGGTCTGGATCAGTTCAAGGAGCTGTTCGGCTCCAAAGCTCTGTATACCATTATGAAGCACACGGTGATTTACGCGGCAATCGTAACGATTCTGCAAAATGGAGTAGGGGTTGTGCTGGCCCTGTTTCTGAATGCGCCGCTGGCCGGCCGGAATTTCTTCCGCAGTATGTATTTTCTGCCTTGTATCCTCAGTGCACTGGTTGTCGGTTACATGTTCACAACAGTGCTTCACCCGGACGGGATCTTTAATCATCTGTTAGGAGCGATCGGTCTTTCTTCCTGGGAAAGAGACTGGCTTGGTGATCCCAAAATTGCCCTATATTCAGTTGCATTTATTAACGTATGGCAATGGGCCGGTTCGTCTATGGCGCTGTACCTGGCAGGCTTACAGGGAATCTCAAAGGATATGCTCGAAGCTGCCGTTATTGATGGGACGACCTATTTTCAACGTCTCCGGTATGTAATTATCCCAACGCTGTCTCCGGTGGTGTCTACCAGTGTGATGCTGAGCATGATTGGCTCGATGAAGGCGTTTGAATTGATCTATGTCACCACAGGCGGCGGACCAGGCGGAGCAACCGAAGTAATGAACATTCATATCTACAAGCAATTCGGCTCAGGTCTTTACGCATACGGCACCGCAGCCAACGTAGTGCTCTTCGTCTCCGTAGGTATCGTATCCATCGCGTTAATGAAGCTGCTGCAAAGAGGGGAGAACGCTGCATGAAAAGGCAATTAGGCCCTTGGCTGTTACGGACCGTTATCGCGATACTCGGCAGCCTTATCATTGTTCTGCCTTTGCTGCTGGTATTCCTGGGCTCACTGAAAACGCCGGCGGAAGCAGCAAAGCTTAGTCTCAGTCTGCCCACCGAATGGATGTGGTCCAACTATAAAACGGTCTTCATAGAAGGCCGGCTGCTGAACGGCTTCAAGAACAGCGTAATCGTAACTGTAGGCACTGTAATTCTGGCTGTTGGCGCCGGCTCGATGACCGCTTACTTTATATCCCGGCGTCATGGCAGCTGGGTACAGTATTTGTTTTTCGTGTTCTTTGCCGGTATGATTGCACCCCCGTCGATGATCCCGACCATAAAACTGATGCAGGCGCTGCATATTTCCGGTGAATTCATCGGTCTTATCCTTTTCCTAACCGCATTATATCTGCCGCTGACCATCGTCATTATGAGCGGTTTCGTGAAAGGGCTACCAAGGGAGATTGATGAAGCGGCAACGATTGACGGAGCCGGCAGCTTCTACACCTTCACCCGGATCATTTTCCCGCTGCTCAAGCCGTCCATTGCGACGGTGACCGTATTTGTAGCGATATACGCATGGAATGACTTTTTGAACACGCTTTACATTATCAGTGACAGTAATAAATGGACGCTGCCATTCTCTGTTTATAATTTCGTGTCACAGTATGGGACCGAGTGGCAGTTTGTATTCGCAGATTTGTTGTCCGTCATGGTGCCCATCCTGATCATATACCTCTTCCTTCAGCGTTATATCATTGAAGGCATGACGGCAGGATCGGTAAAAGGATAGCTAAATCCAAAAGAGAGCCGGAAGGCTCTCTTTTTGGTGCAGATTATTTCTCTTTATTTATGCGATAATCCCGGGGATTACTTCCCATGACTCTACGAAACACTTCCCGGAAATGTGCTGCATCCCGGTAGCCGATGATTCTGCTTATAGAGCTGATGGTGTGATCCGAATTCCTTAACAACTGACAGGCCAGTTCTACCCGTCTGTGCTGTAAATATTCAGAAAAGCTCATACCTGTTATTGTACGGAACAAACGAATGAAGTTACGCTTGCTCATTCCGGCCTCTGCAGCTAAGTTCTCTACCGTCAGAGGCTCGGTAAAGCGGATATCGATCTCCTTTAGGATACGAAGAAGCTCGGTTCTGCCGCTTGAATTTGCATGAAATGAAGCTTCAGTATGCTGCGCTTTTGTAAGCATCCTGTGGATTTGTACCGACAGCTGCAGAACACCCGAGAAAAGACCGGCTTCAAAGCCGGAAAGCTTTGCCGTGTATTCCCTGTGCAGCAGCTCAAACAAATGTGCTAACTCCATTTTCTGATCCATAAGAGAAAGGTGGGGATTTGACCTGCCTTTAAATATGGATATGGCTTCAGTGTCACCATAATATCCAATCCAGGAAGCAAGCTCATCAATGAATTCGGGCCGTATGCAGAGATTGTAAACAAGAAGTTTATGCGGATTCGCGGGGCTGGTGGGCCGGAACAGATGGGAAGTGCCTACCGGCAATATATAAAGGCTGCCTTTACTGGTTTTCTCTACACCGGTGCCTATATAGTGAAAGCCTTCACCTGATAAGACATAGACAACTTCAATATAGGCATGATTATGCTCCCTTAGTTCAAAGCCCTCCTCGTATCGGTTTACAAAGAGGGGGAAATTTCCCTGGAAATGCTCAATGAAATCCGAATGATAAGCGGGAGCTTTGTCCGCCTTTTTTAAACGTTCATATGGCTTGCAAGGCTTGTCACTATAGTCCATGTTGAATGTCACTTCTCCCTAGCTCAATATAAAGTGACTTTAGTATACAATCGATATTAAAATAACGAAAGGGGATATACTACGTGGGAAAATCAGCACAAGAGCAGCAGGCAACCTGGATATGGTATCCGGGAGATTTCGAGATTAGATTAAATGAAAAAATGGCTGTCAAGCGAACAGCACGTAAAGGTGCCTATCCCTCTTACTGGAGACTGGACCGCCACTATTCTAATATTGAATTCCGGTTTACGTATGATCTGCCCCAAGAGGAGTCAATTAGAATCGCTGCCGAAGGGATATTTGCCCTATATCTTGACGGGAAGGATAACTACCGGAATAATCAATCCCTAATCCTACTGCCAGCTGGCAAGCATGAAATTTCGATAAGCTTATTTAATGACACAGAGGTTCCGGCTTTATTCATTGAGGGCGATCATATCTGTACTAGTTCATCATGGGAAGTCAGATCTTATCAGAATGACTGGGTTAATGCAGGCTCCTGGACATTTAACTCACCCGGCCAGCCTCCTTCTCAATTCCGGCTCGCCTTGACTCCACAAGAGCCCATTCTCTCTGAGTTAAGAGACGGATTTCCTTTACTGGATTTCGGCAAGGAGACCTTCGGATACTTGCGCTTTCATGGTTTGAGCGGACAAGGGAAATTGAGCATTTCTTATGGTGAATCCATAGCTGAGGCATTGTCCCCGGATGAATGTGTCCTTATTGATGAATTCAATGTTACTGACATGATCGCAGGTACAGAAGAAGGCAGTTATACGCTTAAGAATGCTAAAGCTTTCCGGTATGTCTGGGTCCAAGCGGATGCAGAGGTTCACTGGCAAACTGTATCAATGCTCTATGAATATGTTCCCGTTACCTACCGGAGTTCGTTCCAGTGCTCAGACCCGAAAATTAATGAAATATATGATATGTCACTTTATACGCTGCATTTAAACACACGCGAATTTTTCCTGGATGGCATCAAACGTGACCGCTGGGTATGGTCGGGTGATGCATATCAGGCTTTCCTCATGAACTATTACAGCTTCTTTGATCTTGACGTAACCCGCAGAACACTTGTGGCGCTAAGAGGTAAAGATCCTCTGACCATGCATATTAACACAATTCTGGACTATTCTTTGTACTGGTTCATTTCTTTGTATGATTATTATATGTACACCGGTGATCTGGATTTCATTAGAGTGAACTACAACCGTGCGGTGTCACTTATGGATTTCTGCCTCCAGCAGAGGAATGAAGAGGGGTTGATCGTAGGCCGGCCGCAGGACTGGGTATTCGTGGATTGGGCAGATTTCTCTAACGAGGGTGCAGTGAGTACGGAACAGATTCTGTTATCACGCGGGCTTGAAGCCATGTGCCAATTTGCCGGCTTGCTTGGGGATGACGAGGCTTCAGCCTCTTACGGAAAGCTCGCAGAAGAGATTATAGCAGCAACGCTTCATCTGTTCTGGGATAAGGACAAAGGCGGCCTGCTTCATCATCGCGTGGATGGAGAGACCCTGCCGGAGTTAACCAAGCATGCCAACATGTTCGCCATGTCTTATGATTATTTATCTGCTGAACAACGGGACAGCGTCATTCGTAATGTTATGCTGAATCCGGAGGTTCCGCAGATCCGGACTCCATACATGCGCTTTCATGAATTAGCTGTCCTATGTGAGAGCGGGCAGCGTGAGTACGTCCGCAATGAGATGTTGTCCTATTGGGGCGGAATGATTGATTTAGGGGCAACTACATTCTGGGAAGAGTACGATCCAACCCAAACGGGTGATACTCACTATGGAATGTATGGAATGCCGTATGGAAAGAGCCTGTGTCACGCATGGGGGGCAAGTCCTATTTATCTGCTGGGCAAATATTTCCTTGGGGTCAAACCCTGTGAGCCGGGTTATGCTGTATTCATCGTAGAGCCTCATCTTGGCGGTTTGGAATGGTTAAAGGGAACGGTCCCGATTGCAGATGGAGAAGTTGAAGTCGATATGAATGAACAGCGGATCCGCGTCCGGTCTACGACCGGACAAGGCCTGCTTAGATACCGGACAAATGGACAACCACACGAAGCGGTTATCCCTGCAGATGGGGAATGGCTGGAAATCCGGCTCAAAGATTGAGGATACATGTTCACATTTTACATGCGGCAGGTTCGTATTTTCCATTCCTTACAGAAGGACTGTCAAGTAAGATGTAGGGGTCTTAGGACACCGCGCTATGACATTTCAGACATGTAATTGAGAGTTATATGCCGAAAATGTGAAAGGATGGTAAAATTTGAAAGAACAAAAAAGGAAGCAAGCCTTGGGAACTGTGGCGATAGTAAAGCGTGTTGCCGGAAGATTATTCGTAATGGTGATGATACTTAGTCTGACGGGGGGACTTTCACCCTTTACAGGCTTTGCAGGAGCAGAGGCATCCCCTATTACACCGGCTGGCCCAATCGTCGACGCACCTATTATGGGCTGGAACTCATTTGATTCTTTCTATGACAGCACGGATTTAAATGAAGCAAATGTGAAAGCGGTTGCAGATTATATGGCTGCAAATATGAAGGACAGCGGATACCTCTATATTAATCTGGATGGAGGCTGGTGGAATAACCAGGGCGGAAGCGGAGTGGTGCTTGTTGATGAATATGGACGGCCGGTTCCGGGAGCTGTGAGATTTCCGTCTGCTAACGCTGATGCGGACGGGGACGGGAGAACGGACGGGTTAAAGCCGCTTGCCGACTATATTCACAGCGAGGGATTAAAGCTTGGCATCTATGCTACGAGGGGGATTCCCAGAGCTGCGAATAATTCAGCGGTTACAATAGAGCCTGGGGCGACTGCAGCAACAGCTTCAGCTACCGGACAGCAGCTTACCCGGCTTACAGGAGCACAGATTACCAATATCAATGATATTTGTGCCTGGTCAAATGATAATTATGGATTGAATTGGGATGATTATCCAAATGAAGCCCTGGCTTACTATGTGTCTCTGTTCCAATTATGGGAGGACTGGGGCGTCGATTTAATTAAGATAGATGATCTGAACGACAGTACAAATGCCAAATATACTGCATATCCGAACGGGACTCCCCCGTATCGCCAGGCCGATATTGAGGGGTATGCTAAAGCCAGAGAAATTGCCGGCAGCGATATCGTTATAAACGGTTCGCCTGGAAGAGGATTAACTGGTGAACGTGTGGATAATATCCTGAGCCAGTTGGACACCATGCGTGCCAGTGCCGATGTATGGGATACTTGGGCTGATGTGAACAAGCTGTTTACTCCAGCGAAGGACTACGCGCAGTATACCTATACCAAACCGGGCAAATATATGGATCTGGATATGCTGCCGTTCGGGACATTGAAAGACAAGACCAATAATCCCTATCGTTCAAGCAAGCTTACCAAAGACGAAGCTGCTACTTCTATGACCCTGCATTTGATTGCGCGCTCGCCGATTATTATGGGCGGAGTCTTATACAAGCTGGACATGAGCAATGAAATGGATCAGTTTACGTTTGAACTGCTCACCAACAAGGAAGCGATTGCTGTTAATCAGGAGGGCACGAATCAGAAATCGTTTTATGATGCCGGAAATATCACCAAATGGGTCTCGGATGCAGCGGATGGTTCGAAGTATGTCGCCTTATTTAACCGTAACGGCAGCGCAGCTAATATTAACTTCGAATTTGCTGACCCGGAGATAGGCCTGGCCCCGGCGGACACGTACAATGTTAGGGACTTGTGGGCAAAAGAGTACGTAGGCTCCTTCACCGGAAGCTATTCTATCAACGTTCCGGCCCATGGGGCGATGTTATATAAAGTCATTCCGGCTACGGATGCAGAGGCCATTCCTGCTGTGAGCATTGCTACACCCGGTGCTTCGGTACCTGCGGGAGAAAGTACGACGATCACTACGACTCTGACGAATAGCGGCATTAAGAATGTCAGCAATGTAACGGTAAATCTCGAGGTCCCGGGCGGATGGTCAGCGGTGCATGCGGCAGGAAATACCCGCACGATTGCATCGCTGGCAGTAGGTCAATCGAAGACGATACAATGGCAGATTCATGTGCCGGACAATGCAGCGGTTACAGATAATATTGTAACAACAAAGGTTCAATTTGCGGATGGCGGGACGTCTTACAATAAGCAGATCAGCACTCCGTTCACGGTGATTCCGGCGGTGATTCCGGAAGGGTTCTCTGATGATTTCTCAAATGGGAAAACAAGCTGGACGGACACCGGGGCAGGCACCTGGACTGTAGCTGATGAAAGCGGCAATAAGGTGCTGAAGCAAACGGCGTCCACCGCGGGAACTTCGACTACAAGGAATGAGTATCGGACTTCTGTAACAGGAAGAACCTGGATGGATGCAATCTACGAGGTTGATGTCAGATACGATGGTGTGTCCCGAAGTAATGATCTATCGAACTGGTCTACACTCATGTTCAAAAAAGCTGCGCAGGACAACAGCTTCCGTCAGGATACCTACTATCTGTATTGGAGAATTAACGGGCAGCTTACCCTTGTCAAAGGTGCTGCGGGTACGATACTCGGAACCTATCAGGCCCCTGCCTTGAGTACTGCAACAACGGCAAGCAGCTGGCATCATTTGAAGGTTGCCAATATTGGAAACCGCATTCAGGTATACATTGACAACAATAGCACTCCGGTTATTGATGCTGCGGATTCTTCTTCCCCTCTGACAACCGGTTACGCCGGCCTGGGAGCCAGTTCCAGTGCCTGGAGCTTTGATAATTTCAGCGTCAGGGTTGAAGGGGATTTGGTGCAACCGTCAGGGGCGTATGACCTGAATTCGGAAAAGGCGGATGATCCGGATAATGTCATTAAGATTCCCGTTGTCCTGTTTAACAAGACCGTATGGAATACGTATCTTATTGACAGTGAAGGGAAGCAGATAGAGTTAGGTCTCAACGATGGGGATGATTATGAAGTTCTGGATTCAAATTATGTGAAGACATACAAATTAACCCGGGATCTCTTGAGCAGACTGGAGAAGGGCACTTATACCTTTCGCATGGCCTTATCTGATGCAGGTACAGTAGATTATACGCTTACCATAATGGATACGACCTCCAGAGCTCCGGTAACGAATACTGCAGGGAGTGCAGTGACTACCTACGACGGGAATACAATTAATCTCGCGGAAGTCAGTGGTCTGTTTGACGTTGACAGTAACGCAGGAGAGCGGACATTCAGTATAGAGGCCGGCGGAGCTGCAACCGGAGAGGGGGCAATTGCTGCAGACCATAAGACATTAACGGTTACGAAGCCGGGCACCTTTATAATCGGACTTGTGACTGCTAAGACAGCTACTCATGAAGCAGGAGAAAAAGTAAACGGCATATTAACTGTGAACAAGGGGAACGCCTTTGCACAGACATATAATATTGATATTTCAGCTGCAGACACCAGCGAGGGCACCTTGGATGTCAGTACGCTTACCGGCGCACCTGCGAGTGTTACCAATTCAAACTATACGCTTGGAGCATACACAGATTCCGAAGGCATATTAAACGGAAATCCTTCACTATCCGGCACCACACTAACCTATCAGGGTACGGCTAAGTTATCCGGTACGGCAACACAGCTTATACTGCTCAAGAGTGACACCTATGCCGATTCGACGATTACGATAACCTTTACGGCTACACCCGCTGACAACACAAATCCTAATCCGGCCACCGGTGCTCCAGGAACTCCAGTATTATCCGATAACAACGGACAAGATACCGGGCTAAGAGACGGGGATTACACGGTAACCATGAATCTGTGGTGGGGCAACAACGGAACCCGGTTCAAGCTGTACGAGGATGGAAATCTGATTAAGGAAGTTCCGCTGGCGGACCAGTCTCCTTCAGCCCAAGCCGTGCGAATTGACATTACAGGCAAGAAAAACGGCACTTATGTCTATACCGGGGAACTGAGCAATTCGCTGGGCACGACGAAGAGTTCTCCGCTGACTGTAGCTGTCATGGACGCGTCACCGGGGCAGGCAGTGCTCTCAAGCGATAATTGGGACGGAGACGGTAATTATAACGTCAGCATGAATCTGTGGTGGGGCACGAACGCTACAGAGTACGTGCTTTACGAGAATGGAACATTGGTAGAAACGCAAACGCTGGAAGCCCGCTCGCCAGGAGCCCAATCTGCAGTAACTGTGGTATCCGGTAAAGCTCCGGGAATCTATGAATACGAAGCCGTGTTGCGTAATCCGGCGGGTGAAACCAAAACCTTGAAGATGACCGTAAAGGTCCAAAAGTAAAATTGTGAATTAATGAAAGAATGTACTTTACAGGGGGCAGCTGATTATGTATTGTGATCGGCTGCCCTATGCATATGCAATCATGTTGTTAACCCTGTAATGTTTTTATATATGATTATATGATTCCCGTTACAATCTCGAAACCGCAATTTAGCTATATTATAGCACAACCTTTCATAAACATAGCGGGCTTATAATAATCTGTATATTCATCGGAGGGATTCCATAATGCTCTCCATACCAGAGATACTTAATCATGCATCAATAAAGGAGAGAATTATTAATGTCATCTTTATTCAATTTAGCAGGTAAAACAGCAATCGTAACCGGCGCAGGCCAAGGTCTTGGACAAGGGATCGCTCTTGCCTTCGCAGAAGCAGGCGCAGATGTCATCTCCGCTTCCCTGTTCCCTAGTGACGAAACCGTAGCAGCTGCTGAAGCTTTTGGCGTAAAAGCACTCAGCATCGCCACTGACCTGAGCGATCACACTAAACTGCAGGGCATGTTCGACGAAGCTGTTGCCTTCACAGGTAAAGTAGACATCCTCGTGAACTGCGCAGGGATGATCCGCCGTACACCCGCGAAGGATCACAGCGAAAAAGACTGGTTTGACGTAATTAACCTCAACCAGAACACTGTATTCCTGCTGTCCCAGATCGCCGGCCGCCACTTCCTCGAAAGAGGCAACGGTAAAATCATTAACATCTGCTCCATGCTATCCTACCAGGGCGGCATTAACGTACCTGGCTACACTGCAAGCAAGCATGCCGTAGCGGGTCTGACTAAAGCCTTCGCTAACGAATGGGCAGGTTCCGGCCTCAACATTAACGCCATCGCTCCAGGATATATGGCTACTGAAAACACAGCCCCAATCCGAGCGGAACAGAGCCGTTCTGATTCAATCCTTGACCGCATTCCTGCTGGACGTTGGGGAACTGCTGAAGATGTTAAGGGCCCTGCTGTGTTCCTGGCCTCTGCGGCTTCAGACTATCTGAACGGGCATATCCTTAATGTAGACGGCGGATGGCTGGCCAGATAATTCCAGTACAGCAATAACTTTCACCATTTACACATCACAGGGAGCTGCCCATAAGCCATGAAATGGCTTAAGAGCAGCTCCTTGTTTTTAGGTTTTAGGTAGGATATACGGCAGCGGTTGGTGTTCTTTCTGAGCGAACGGCCTGTTATCTAATTGTGCTCACCCATCAGCAATTTTGCTATATTTTAACGCAATTTAGATTAATCCCAACTGGATTATAATAATGCTATCAGGCGGCCCGCTGGAAGAGAAACAACGTATCCTCACTGGATCCGTGCCAAAAGGGTATACCTTGCCTGTTTGCAACCGGTATCACGGCTTATGCCGCTCAACTTTACGGCAGCGAAGCGCTGGCGTGGCTGGCTTGGTCGATCCTTTTGCAGGATGAAATGGGACAACGCGATTTGAAGCGCGAGGAACAACCGGCTGCAGAGCTGGAGTATGTGAGGAGTATCATTGAGATTCCAAGCGAAAAGGAGCTGAGGAAAATAAATGATAAATTCAAGCGTTACCTAATCCTATGCCTGATTGTTGCAGGTACAGCAGCTGCCGGACAATTCTACTACTACCACCAGCATTCCACTGATTTAGCTATAAAAGCTGATCAAACGGGGGAAGCTGTTCCATTGCAGGTAACCGAAAGCATTGATATCGGGCATGGCCTGAGCATGGAGTTTGTTCTGATTCAACCAGGATCATATACCATGGGGTCTGCTGTGTATTTAGGAGAGGGAGACGAGACTCCCGAACACCAAGTCACAATTACTGAGCCGTTTTATCTGGGAAATATGAGGTAACCCAGGAACAATGGGCAGCACTTACGGGAAGTAATCCAAGTAAATTTCAAGGTGATGAGCGACCTGTTGACAGTGTCAGCTGGGTTGATTCTAAGCGGCTGTTAACCAAGCTTCGAGAAATAACCGGCCGGCAATTCAGCTTGCCTACGGAGGCGCAATGGGAGTATGCCGCACGTGCGGGTACAACTACGCCATGGAACTTTGGAAACAGCGAAGCTATTTTGCGTGAGTATGCCTGGTTTGGGGACAATGCGAATAACACTACGCATCCAGTGGGCCAGAAACTGCCTAACGCCTGGGGGGACGACTTTACAATGGTCCGCTCATCCTACCGTAATACTGCGGAAGCTGAAGCGGCTTCTCCCGGCATAGGCTTCAGGGTTCTGATGGAACTAAATTGAGATTAATGCGAATGGTAAAGGAGGTGGTGTATAAGGGCGATAAAATGCATAGTTAGCACAAAATAGGAGGTTGTGTTCATGGTTAAATCAATGACTTCCCTGTTTAGCAGTGTTGGTCAAATTAGTAAAATCTGTGTGTCCGCAATAATGATTAGTTTAGCCGTATTAATGATAATATCAGCACCGGCATTTGCTGACTCAAGCAGCACGCCAAGCAAATGGAAGTTTGATTTTGGTCCGGCTAAAAGCTTCGAAAAGGGCTATATAAGTGTACCTGCCAATTTAGCATACACTCAGGAGAGAGGCTACGGTTTTTTAGGATTAGGGCCTGACGGCTACAAAGAGGATAACAGAAGTGATGGCTTTGTAATGCTGGAGGGACAGGAGATCAAGCTTCAACAGGTTTCATTGAAGTCAAACCCGAGAACCGTTGATGATGATGCAGTAGCTGTCACACAGCCGGATTTACCAATCCGCTTTGCAGTAAATGTTACACCAAATTCCTATTATAAAGTAAAGGTTACTTTAACAAGTGCTGATCCTCAGAAGGACTCTATCGTCAATTTATTCTCGGAAAAAAGACATTTTCATTTAACAGAAAAGCTAATTCCTGCCGGTACAAGTCTAAGCTATGAATTTAATGTAAATGTTCAGGATGTTTACTCCAAAGTAACCGGGACCTACGTAGATACTATGTTAAATATTGCAGTAAGTGGTGAAAATGCGGCGATTTCTTCGGCTAGGGTTGAACAGCTGGAGCATGGGAAAACGCTGTGGGTGCTTGGGGACTCCACCGTAAATGACCAATTGGCCCCACTCCCCTACTTCAGGCTCCAGAACTATTCTGGTGTCGGGCAGGCGCTGTCCAAATATGTAGGCCCTGATATTGCAGTATCTAATCATGCAGAAAGCGGTCTAGATGATTATTCCAGTATGGCGCATTTTGATCAGTTTAAAGACCGTATTCAGCCGGGCGATTATGTATTTTTTGAGTTTGGCCATAATCATAAAACGGATGGTCCAACAGGATATTATAATGGTATTTCCTATTATTATGACTATGTGCATAGTAAGGGAGCCGAGTTCATTGTTGTAGGTCCAATCGACCGCCACCGGGCTTATCAATACACTGCAGCTACAAATAAATGGACTTCTACTTTAGACGGCTTCTCTGCGATCGGTAAGCAATATGTAGAAGAAAAAGTGGCTATTGGTGCGACTGATATTGCCTTTGTAGATCTTAATGGCCCTTCGCTGGCATGGTATTCTCAGCTATGCGAGCTTTTGGGGAAAGAGGCTACAAGTACGGATTACTATTTCAGGGGAGTACAGGGTGGAAGCGTAGACGGCACACATCCGAATGATGCAGGTGTGGATCATTTTGCCAAAATGTTCTTTGAGGGTGCAGAAGCTATAGTTCATGCAGATCCTCAAACACCACAGGCAAAAGTATTAGCAGGTTTACTGAGAGGGGTAAGAGATGAAACTCCATATACGGTTCCTGCATCCATTACAAGTTTGGGGCATGCACCGAATAGCGCTTACCCCCAGCCGTATGTAACTCCAGTTTCTTATCCGTTAGTGATTAACAACGTGTATATGGATGACAGTGGTAAAGTATTATCCATGTCAGTGACAAAGCAAGGTGACCTTACTACCTATGGCCGGGGAATAGTAGAAGTATATAAGGCTAATGGCGAACTGAAAGGTACTGCTTATGCAAATGAGCAAATCGATAATACAATTGAAGGCACACAAATTGTAACCTTCACAACGGACTTGACGCTTGAACCTGATGAGACGTTGAAAGCATATGTCATGGAATTTGAAGATCAGCCAGGGTATCCACTGACAGATAAACAGCTTGCAGATTTTTATATTCCATAAATATAATCGGAGGCGAAATTATGGTGAAATCAATGACATCTGCGTCTATTTCTGCAAGTCAAATCTCTAAAGTCTGTGTAGCTATTACATTTCTCCAACCGGCAGTGACAGCAATTCAGGGACCAAAAGTGCACCTTTTAAAAGCATTATGAAAGCGCAATCAGTAGCGTCCGCCGGGGATACCGTATATATTTGTGGAGGAGTTTATAATGATTTTGATATTGCCACAACCGACAGCAATTATAATTATGTTCATGATATTACCAAGAGTAGAATAGCTTATAAGGCTTATGCAAGGGAGAACTAGGGGTTAAAGTAGGGACTCAATAGAGGGAATTTGCTGACCAATAATTTGAGTTTTATCATGTGAAAAAAACCCTGGGCTGCCAGCTGGCAACGGTACTCTACCGGTGTCAGCTTGTTTAATTTTGCTGCGGCCGTTGCGGTTATTATATTGGTTTGTAAACTGTAACTTAATTCTTACTGTATATCTCCTTGACTGCCTTTCGATAAGAATTAGGTGTTAAGCCCTTATGCTTTTTGAACAGCTGAGAAAAATACGGCGCACTGAAGCCGCCGACGATGCGGCCGATTTCCCTGATGGAGGTATCTGTATTCTCCAGCAATGCGCATGCTTCACGGATACGGCGACCGGCCAGATATTCGGACAACGTCATACCGGTATGCTGGCTGAATAAGTGGGAAATATGAAACGGAGATAAATGAAGCTCCTGAGACAGTGATTCCAGTGATAAGGGCAGGTTAAAATGCATTTCCACCCAGTCGACTATTCTCTCGACGTGGCCTAAGTTTTTGTCTAAGGGAAATTGCCCTTCGTGGATTCCGAAGACGTGCAGTTGAAGATGCTTCAGCAGGGAGATGAGGAACAGCACCCGATCTTCTACACTCGGCTCGCCGCCGGAGAGAGTCAGGGTGTTGTTATAATTCGTGAATAAATTTTCTAAAGTTTGGTCTTCGCAAACTGTAAACACTTGTTGCTGGAGTGAACCTTTCATGAGGCTCTGCAAAAAAGCCTGCAATTGGGGGTACGGCTGTAGATAAGGATCAAGGATGTGGGGATCAAAGGTGAGATTTGTTCTGATGTAAGTGGAACCCTCCATTGCGGGGACATCAACTTTATGCAGTTGATAAGGTTGGAAACAAAAGAGTGTGTTCTGACGCAGCACATACTGCAGGCTCTCTAGGGTTACAGTACCCGTCCCCTCATGTATATAAAGGAGCTCTAAACCCTGATGAGCATGTGACATCAGCCAATGCTCATTTCGTGTTTCTTTTTTATATTTTAAGAAAAATGCGTTCGCTCCCAGGTTAAGGGGCTGGATGATCTTCGGCATAATGCCCTCCTTGCAATCTTGAAACCGCAATTTAGCTACATTATAGCACAACCTCGCTTAAACCAGGCGGGAGTATAATCATACTGTAAATTGATTACGGAGGGGAATGGAGTGTCGCTCAATATGGATGAATCAGTGAACCAACAAACAGTAGATTTAGTTATGTTCATGGGACAGTCGAATATGGCAGGAAGAGGGACAGCGGAGCAAGCCCCCGTCGTTCCTTCCGGAACAGGGTATGAATTCCGGTCGATGTCCGATCCCGCAAGGTTATATGAGATTATGGAGCCGTTTGGGGTGAATGAGAATAATGCTGCCAGCGGCGTTTCGGAAACGATCAAAACAGGGTCGATGATTTCGGCTTTTGCTATAGAATACTACAAACTAACCAGCCGTCCTGTTGTAGGCGTGTCTTGTTCCAAAGGCGGTACTTCCATTAATCAATGGCAGCCGGAGGGGGCATTCTTGAATGATGCCATCGATCGTTTTCACTTAGCCGACCGTTATCTTGAGCGCAGCGGATATTGCGTGAAGCATAAGTTTATGGTCTGGTGTCAGGGAGAGACCGACGGTGATCTCGGGATGAGTGCAGCGGAGTATAAATTCAAGCTTAGCCTGATGATAGAGGCTATGCTTGCTGCCGGACTTGAACATTGTTATCTCATCAGAACCGGCAACAACAGAGACCAGCCGGCGCTATATAACCCAATTAAAGCGGCTCAAACAGAGCTGTGCAAGGAATATGCGAACACCACTCTAGTGTCTGCCAAATTCGAAGAGATGTCAGCGAAGGGTCAGATGTCAGATGCCTTCCACTACACGCAGAAAGCTTATAATATCACTGGCGCTGATGCGGGGAGGAACACTGCCCTTCATATCTTGAATTTGGAGGAGTGACATGAATTTTCGCTCTGTCTTGACATGCTTCGGTCCAGGATGCCGGTGCCAATAGAGTTCATAAAAGTCGCTGATGAAATAATCGAACAAATTTAAAATTATAAAGTATATTATGGGGAGTTCGTTAAAGGGAAAGAGGAAGAGATTATTTATTAAGCTCTTCATCATCAATTCAATTGCCTCATCCTTAGCTACAAATTATGCCATGAAAAAATTCCTGGAAGTCAAATCGGTTGTATGATTACTAAGTTAACGACTTATCCAAATACATGCAAACCCAATGATGTAGAAATAACGTTGGGATGGCAAATCGACCCGTTCTATTGGTATAAAGATGTTATTTCTACTCACTATGAGATCAGTAATCTGTCTGGTGTCATTGCTGAGGGGGAGAACCAATCTCTGGAGTAGTCTGGCATGAATATCCATCCCCATAGATGATATGCTAAATAGTACTCCCCCTTACCTTGCTCCGTTACGTTTGAGTAAAAGGGGGAGTATTTAGTCAATCCTTATGAAAGGAATGGGTCAACAAACGATAGATCGTCTCCTGGTCAGGTTACCTGACTTTTTTAAATATCCTTTGTTTTATGTAAGAATGATAACGTTTTTTATCAAACCATCCTTTAATTCCATTATATCAATACAAATTGACATATCTACGGATGAGTCGTTATTTGAGTTAATAAGATCAATCTTGACAAAGTACGTAGCGGTTTTCATACTTAGTAATCAATTCGAGGCGGACAGCTGTAATTTTATGAAAGCGCTATTTCAAAAGACGACTGCAAAGGAGATATTCCCATGCTTGGCATAATCAAACGAATGAAAATCTTTCACCGGCTGGTGTTTTTTATGCTGCTGCTTATCTCGCTCGTGTGCACCGGATTTCTGGTGGTCACAACAATTTCTTTTAAAACCTATGATGAGATGCTGTACGAGCAGGCTTCCCGCGCCATGAATCTGTCGGTCTCCGGCATTGAAAATGAGATCGGTAATATCGAGAAGCTGTCAATGAATATGGCGCTTGACTCCAGAATTCAGGAGCAGCTGATCAGCATACAAGGAGGGATTTCCTCGTACGAGCGTTCGGTCAGAACGACAGATTTCAAGAATAAGATCATGCAGTATATGTTTTCGGAAGAGAGTATTGCCTCCATCCGGTTCCTGAATACGAGCGGATACGAATTTTTTGTCGGGCAGAACAGAGTGACCAATCAGGAGGAACAAATTGCCGGGATTGTCCGTACTGCACACGAACGTGAAGGCTCAGGAGTCTGGATCGAACCGGAGAATAAAGATGAAGGACTGACTCTGGCAAGAGAAGTCCGTTCTATTTACGAACCGATTCTGGAGCCGCTGGGAACACTGATTTTTCAGATTGATTTCCAAAAGCTGGTGGAGCGCCATTTCCGGCCTGCATCAAGTACAGCGACAGAGTTATTCGTTATTTCCGACTCGGTTGTGTTGTACCGGCCTGCGGCAGAAAGCATCCAAAGCTTTGATGCGGGAGCCATTGCACTGACAGGCAATTACGGTTCTTTTGTTCAGCAAATCGCCGGAAAATCTTATTTTCTCGCGTACAAGCAGTCTCAGGCGACGGGGTGGAAATATATCAGCCTTATTCCCTACGATGATGTGTTTCAGGAGAAAAAAGCACTGCGCAACACGATTTGGCTCATTGCCGCATTGTTAGTTGTAATCGCCTGCTCCATCAGCTATTTATTCGCCAAGAGGTTCACCCGGCCGATTAATCAGCTGGCCAGGCAGATGCGCAGCGCGGAAAAAGGCAATTTCAGCGCTTCCCTGCTGGATATCCGCGCGGCCTCCCAAATGGACGAGATAGGCTATCTGCACAAAAGATTTAACAGCATGATCCGAAATATCGAGCAGCTGATTGATGAGAATTACAAGAAGCAAATCGTGATTAAAGATACGGAATACAGGGCGCTGCAGGCTCAGATTAACCCACATTTTCTCTACAATACGCTCAATTCGATCAATTGGATGGCCCGCATGCGCAGCGATGAGGTTATCTCAACGATGGTGGAATCCTTGAGCCAGCTGCTCCGCGGGGCCATGGATAACAAACGGACCATGGTGACCGTACGCGAGGAAATTGAGCTGATTAACAGCTATATGTATATCCAGAAGGTGCGCTATGGCAAGCGGATCGATTTCAGAGTGGATATACCAAGCGATGCGCTCGACAGCCAAATCCCTAAGTTTGCGCTGCAGCCGATCGTGGAGAATGCGGTGTATCATGCCGTAGACCAGATGGCTGGGGTATGCCATATTACGATTCACTCCGAAACCACTGGAAACGGGGAAGAGCTTGTGTTTGTGGTTAGTGATGATGGTCCCGGCGTGGACAAAATTTATCTGGAGAGCCTTAGAAGTCTGGATTATGAAGCGAAAGGAACAGGGATCGGGCTGCGGAACATCCACGAGAGACTGCAGCTTGCTTTTGGAGAGGGTTATGGCATCGGGATTGAAAGTGAGATTAGCAAAGGAACCAGTGTCCGGATCACGATACCAAGAGGAGGAAACACATATGTATAAAGTACTGCTTGTCGATGATGAGGAACTGGTGGTGCAGGGAATCTCCAGCCTGATCCCATGGGAGAAGAACGGGTTTCAGCTGCTTGAGCCCGCATACAACGGGGTAGAGGCCTTGGAGCGGTTCCGCAGTGAGCCTGCCGACATTGTGATTACGGATATTCGCATGCCTATGATGGACGGACTGTCATTAATCAGGCAGCTTAAGGAGGAGTCGCCGCATACTGAGTATATAGTCTTGTCCGGTTACGGCGAATATGACTATACGAGCGAGGCAATGGCTCAGGGAGTGAAGCATTATCTGCTGAAGCCGTCCAATGAGACGAAGATTCTGGAAGTGCTTCATAAAGTAGCCGCTGAACTGAAAGGGCGGGCGGAGCATGCGCATTTTGTGGAACGGCTGCAGAATGATTTCAAGAAAGTGCTGCCTCACGTAAAAGAGCAGCTGTTACGGGATATTGTGCTCACCGGAATGTACAATAAGCAGGATTGTGACTATTTTATGGACCTGTTCATGATTGAGCAGCAAATGTTCAAGCTGGTGTTATTTACGCTCCATGAAGAAACGGAGTATATTCACAAATTTGCGCTTAGAAACATTGCCGAAGAAGTGTTCAAAGATGAGGGAGCCTATTTAACGACAGTGGTGCGGGACCAGGTTCTGCTGCTTGTAAAGGCGGTTGATTTCGAACGGCTGTCAGAGAAGGTCAAGCAGGTTCAGCGGATTTACAAAGCGTACTATAAGTTTGAAATATTTGTTGCCATCAGCAATGAAGGGGGATTCACCACCATCCGGTCGATGTACGAAACGGTGAGGCGCTGTCTGAGCTTCGGCATATCCTTTCAAGAAGGATATATCGTTACTCCGCAGGATGTGCTGGATGCCGAACGGGAGCTTCCCGTGGACACGGCAAATGTATCGGATCGGCTGGCGCTGGCAGTTCGTACAGGCAATCCCGCAGAGGTGAGGGAAACCATTACTGAAGCGGGCAGATGGCTGGAGAACGGCTTGTTTGATGCGGCTGCAGCCAGAAAATTATGCCTGGATCTGTTCCTGACCGTGATCCGCCAAAGTGATGGGGGACTGGACGAATATGTGGCCGATATTCCGAAGCTGTACAATATGGCTTCCCTTCGCGGAGCTTTTCAACTGCTGGAGAAAACGGCATTGGAGCTGGCTGCACGGAATTCAGGCTGGGCGGCCAAACGGCAGAATGATCTAATCGACTCGGTGCTTCGGATTGTAGAAAATAATCTGGGCAATCCTGATTTATCGTTAAAGTGGATCGGAAACGAGCTGTTGTATGTGAATGTAGATTATCTGGGGAAAATGTTCACCAAAAAAATGGGCAGCAAATTCTCCAATTATTTGGTTCAGCTGCGGATGGAGTCGGCCAAAAGGCTGATGGAGCAGGACAAGGATCTGAGAATTTACGATATTGCCGTGATGATGGGGTATCCTGAGGATGCCCAATATTTCTCCAAATTGTTCAAGAGATACGCCGGCATGACGCCAACAGAGTATATGCGCAGCAGGGAGGCACAGGAACGGTGATCTGCAAAAGCTCGATTTATTTCAAGAAAAACCTCTGTTTTTTCCATGTTGGAGATTAGCAAAGAGATGTATTTTAAATATAGAGACGGTTTGTACCTATCCGGGCCCGGACAACACAAATACGTTCACCAAAACAACAATTAGAGGGGCGCTAACTAATGAAGAGACGCTTTTCCATGACGATGATCCTGGCAATGACCTGTATCCTTGCTCTTGCCGGATGTTCAGGGGGCAACTCGGCTGAGCCAAGCGGAACGACACAACCTGCACAAGAAACCGGCAGCAGCGGAACGCAGGAAGCAGGAGGCAATCTCCGTGTGATCTGGTGGGGAAATCAGGATCGGCATAATTTAACGTCCGAGGTTCTCGACCTCTACTCCAAAGCCAATCCTGGAGTAACCTTCACGCCGGAATATCAGGGATTCGACGGGTATTACCAAAAGCTCACCTTGCTCGCTGCTTCCAACAATATGCCTGATGTTTTTCAGTTTTATGTAGGCGCCAGCGATGCGAATCAGTTTGTTGATAAAGGGTTGGTTGAGCCATTGGACGGTTATATCGAGAAAGGTCTGATTGATGTTTCGGAGATTGGGGAGAGCACGCTGTCCGGCGGTAAAGGCTCGGACGGCAAAATGTACGGGATTCCTCTTGGTGTCAACGCCAGAGTCATGATCGTTGACCCTGCCGCTTATGAAAAAGCAGGCCTTACCGTTCCTGAAAACGGTTACGCAAACTGGGAAGCACTGTATGAAGATTTGAAAAAGCTGAAGGAGACCACCGGTGCATATGGGGCAGACGACCTGTTCAACATCGCCTTCACTTTGCCTTATTATGCCCGCCAGTTCGATCAGACCGTAAATGCTGAGGATACAGGAATCGGTTTTGATGAGAAATTATACACTGATTTCTTTACTTACCGTCAGGAATGGGCCAAGGAAGGCCTTATTCCGAAGATGGACGCCTCCATGTCAGTAAAAAATCCGGAGGAATCGTTCCTCGTGAAGGGCCAATCTGCTGTGATGGTTGGCTATACAAACCAGTATCCCGGAATTGCAAAAGCGGCAGCACGGCCGCTTAAGATGATTCTTATGCCTGGACCGAATTCTGAGAAGGCGATGGATGTGCGGCCAGGTCTGCATTTCTCCATCGCTGCAAATTCCGCCAACAAAGAAACAGCGGCAAAGTTTATCAGTTACTTCATTAATGATGTTGAAGCGAACAAAGTGCTGAATGCGAACCGAGGGATGCCGATTTCAAGTACCGTACGCGCTGCCTTGATGGAACAGTTCGAACCTGAAATGAAGGATGTAGCCGATTATATGGAAATCGTAGCTGAGCATAGCGGCCCGCTCGACCCGCCAGCTCCGGCCGGGGCTACGGAAATTGATACGCTCATGATTGATCTGGAACAGCAGATTATGTACGATCAGATTTCGATCCAGGATGCATATGAGAAGCTGCAGAAGGATGCAGCAGCTATAGTGGCCAAGCATAAGCAGTGACAAACAAAGCGGCCGGCTCTTGATTACGATTAAGCAGCCGGCCGTAGATAGGTGTGGTGAAAATAATGGCACAAAAAGTCGCAAAAGCAGGCGGTTATGAGAACGGAGCCGGCTATCTGTTTATTTTACCTTGGATTATTGGCTTTATCGCGTTTACGGCCATTCCGTTCGTGGCGTTATTCTATTTTTCCTTTACGAATTACGACCTCATATCAACACCCAAATGGATCGGGCTGGATAATTTTATCCGCATGTTCACCGTAGACGAGAAATTCGTAACCAGTCTTAAAGTCACGTTCTTCTATGTTCTGACAGCGATCCCGCTGCGCCTTGTTTTCGCCTTGTTCATTGCAATGCTGCTGAACATGAAGATTAAGTTCGTGGGACTGTATCGGACAGCATTCTATGTACCTTCCATTATTGGAGGCAGTGTAGCGGTAGCGGTAATGTGGGGACAACTGTTTGGTCTTAATGGGGCTGTCAACGGAATCATTGGAGCTTTAACCGGCACCAGCCCGAACACATCATGGATTGCCAATCCCGATACAGCACTGTGGACGCTCATCCTGATGGCCATTTGGCAGTTCGGTTCCCCGATGATTATTTTTCTTGCCGGGCTGAAGAACATTCCGGATTCCTATTATGAAGCGGCGGTTGTTGACGGTGCGAATGCGTTCCACAGGTTTGTGAAAATTACGCTTCCTTTGCTGACTCCGGTCATCCTGTTCAATCTTGTAATGCAAATCATTGGCGGATTTATGACGTTTACCCAGGGACTTATCATTACGTCAGGCGGACCGCTGGACCGGACCTTGTTCTACCAGCTCTATGTGTACCGGCAGGGCTTTGAATTCCTGGATATGGGGTATGCTGCGGCGCTGTCCTGCTTCTTGCTGGTAATTGTTGCGGTTCTGACCGCGCTTGTCTTTAAATCGTCGTCCTCATGGGTACATTACGAGTCGAAAGGATAGTCATTATGATACAAAATTCAAAGTTTAGTGTGGGTAAGCTGACGATCCAGCTAGTGTGTCTTATCATCGGGATCGTCTCGCTGTACCCGCTGGTCTGGATGGTCGCCAGCTCGTTTAAGGAGAGCTCCCAAGTTTTTGTGAGTGCGCAATCGCTGATCCCTAGAAGCTGGGACTTTAGTAATTATACAAACGGATGGCAGGGATTTGCGGGAATCACGTTCGGGACATTTTTCAAAAATACTATCATTATAGTATGTTCAGTGGTAGTGGGAACCCTTGTCTCCTGCTCGTTGATTGCTTACGGATTTGCCAGAATACCGTTTAAACTGAAGGGCTTCTGGTTCGGAACCGTGATGCTGACTCTGCTGCTGCCGGGACAGATTGTGCAGATTCCACAGTATATTATTTTTCATAAGATGGGCTGGGTCAATACGTTCCTGCCCTTGATTGTCCCGGCATTTTTCGGGTCTGCCTTCTTTATCTTCCTGCTCTTGCAGTTCATCCGCACCATTCCTTATGAGCTGGATGAAGCGGCCAAAATCGACGGCTGCAGCCGGTTCGGCATCTTCTCACGGGTCATTCTGCCGCTGATTAAGCCAGCTTTGGTGACAACCGCCATTTTCGAATTTTATTGGTCCTGGGACAATTTCTTCGGCGCGCTGATTTATTTAGGCAGACCACAGCTGTATACGATCAGCGTTGCACTCCGTCTGTTCGCAGATCCGAGCTCCGGTACGGATTGGTCAGCCATGTTTGCGATGGCTACACTATCGCTCATTCCGCCTATCCTTATCTTCTTTGTATTCCAGCGTTATATCGTAGAAGGGATCAGCACGACGGGATTGAAAGGATGAGTGGATGATGAATAGCAGGCAAATAATAGGTTTGAACGGCAGCTGGAGCGCCACGCTGGAAGACTGGAATGAACCGGGAAAGACGATATCCAGGGAAATCACATTACCAGGAACGCTTGACGAACATGGGCTGGGGCCTGTACCGAGCGCTTCCTCCGAGCATCTGACCCGTAAGCATGCGTATGAAGGGCGTGCCCGTTACGAACGCCGGGTGATGATTCCAGAGGAATGGCGGGACAAAGTGCTCTTCTTCGGAATGGAGCGGACACGGGGAACGGAGCTTTGGATCGACGGGATACAGGCAGGCAGCTGCAACACACTGTCAACACCACAGCTGTATAATGTAACCGGCTATCTCGATCCGGGGCAGCATGTCCTCTCTGTTGTTGTGGATAATGCCTCAGGAATTATGAGCTGGAAAAGCATCCGTAATTCGCATATGGCAACGGATCATACACAGACGAACTGGAACGGTATCCTCGGCGATATCGAGCTTACCGCCGTAGAACCGCTGCGGATCGGGCAGATCCGCTTGTATCCTCAAAGGGGAGGGGAGGTTCGAGGCAAAGCCGTCATCAGCAAGCCCGCAGATGGCACTGCTGAAGGGCGGTTATCCCTTAGCATCCTGGATTCCGCAGGCAGCAAGCTTTATGTCGGCGGAGAAATTCCTTTCCGGCTGGAAGCGGGTTCTTGCGATAGGGAAATTCCGTTTATCATTCCTGCAAGTGATGCATTGGAATACTGGGACGAATTCAATCCGGTGCAGTATACAGTACATGCTGTTCTGGAGGGGACATACCGGGAGCAGGCTACAGCAGATGAGTTAACGGTGCCTCTTGGCATTCGCACGTTTGGCGTAGCGGGAACCCAATTTGAAGTGAACGGCAGAACTACGTTTCTCAGAGGCAAGCATGACGCCTGTGTGTTCCCGTTAACGGGATACGCCCCTATGGAGAAGGAATCCTGGTTGGAAGTATTCCGGACAGCGAAGGCTTACGGTATTAACCATTACCGGTTTCATTCCTGGTGCCCGCCGCGGGCGGCCTTTGAAGCAGCTGATCAGAGCGGCATGTATCTGCAGCCGGAGCTCCCGTTCTGGGACCCCGGAACAGCATTTCAAAATGATGAAGAATGGCAGTACTTCTCGGAAGAGACGTTCCGGATTATAGAAGCGTACGGCAACCACCCGTCATTTGTCATGTTTGCCTGGGGCAATGAGCTGGCAGGGTCGATGGAACGGATGGAGGCGCTAGTAGAAAAGGCCCGCAGCTGGGACCCGGGCAAGCTGTATGCGATCGGCTCCAATAATTTCTTCCTCCATGCGGGGTTGCCCGGCAACTCGGATTACTGGACCACCTTCTGGACTGAAGGGAGCTGGAATGTGAAGAAGGCCGGATATGGAGGGAAACATGTCCGCGGGGCAACGCCCCATCCGACACGCGGCTTCATCAACAACAGCCCGCCCTCCGGCCGTAAGGATTACCGCGAGGAAATCCGCGGGGTTTCGCTCCCGGTAATCGGACATGAGGTCGGGCAATACCAGGTGTATCCTGACTTCCGGGAGATTGACAAATACCAGGGAGTGCTAAAGCCGGAACATCTGATACGATTCCGGAGCCTGAGTGTTTCTTCAGGGTTGCTTGAACAGGCAGACAATCTGCATGCCGCCTCCGGCCGCCTCGCCGCTTTATGCTACCGTGAGGAGATTGAGGCAGCCCTACGTACACCAGGGATGGCTGGGTTTCAGCTGCTCGATTTGCAGGATTTCCCTGGTCAGGGGGGAGCGTTTGTAGGTATGCTGGACGCCTTCATGGAACCCAAGGGAATTATTACTCCTGAAGAGTGGCGGCGGTTTTGCAGTGAAGTGGTGCCTTTAGCCCGGCTGCACCGGTATGTGTGGACGGAAGGCGAGAGCATTCTCTGGCAGGCGGAAATCGCTAATTACGGACCGGAGCCGCTTACGGATGCTGCAGTAATCTGGTCTATCACAGGCGCTGATGGCGGACAGATCGGAGAAGGGCGGCTTACAGCAGACGCTATTCCCCAAGGCGGGCTGTGGTCTGCCGGGGAGTGTGAATTCCGCATTCCTGCCATTTCCAAGGCAGAGAAATGGACGCTTCAGCTCAGTATTGAAGGAACAGCGTATAACAATGAATATTCGTTATGGATCTATCCTGATTTATTGGATATTTCAATTCCAGCATCGGTTGTAGTTGCGGATGCTTTCGATGAGAACACGCGGCGCGAGCTGCGTAGCGGCAGGACTGTGCTGCTTATTCCTCCGGCTCAGGGCTCATTCGGGAGCGGTCCCGAAGGGACATTCATCCCCGACTTCTGGTGCTTTCCGATGTTCAAAAAGTACGGTCCTCCCGGAACATTAGGCCTGTATTGTGATAGGGACCATCCTGCGCTGGAGGCATTTCCGACAGCTGCGCATGCGCAGTGGCAGTGGTGGCATCTTATGAGGCACTACCGGGCCATAGTGCTTGACGATTCGGCGGCGGATTACCGGCCTATCGTTCAGGTCATCGACAACGTGGCCAGACAGCATAAGCTGGGGATTGTGTTTGAAGCGAAGGTGTCTGGCGGAAAGCTGCTGGTCTGTTCCATCGACCTGTGGAGCCAGATGGACCGGCCGGAAGCCAGACAGCTGCTGCACTCATTGCTGAACTATTGCTCTTCAGACCGGTTCACTCCCGGGGCAGAATGGACGGAGGACTTCACAGAAAGTTTGTTTGCCGCCAAGGAAATGTCCGTGGTTGCGGGCAATCCGAACGCGGATAATTATGGATAACGGTTATTCCGATCTAAACTAGACTGAAGGAGATCAGGGTTATGAAGACGAACGGGGATGTTCCGTATCACCGGCTCCAAGACCATACGATGAATGCTTCTGCAAATGTACTGCGTTTCAAGGGACAACTGCAGATTCACCTGGAAATGGAGCCAACCCGGCCGGTCCAGCATGCGCTGCGGATGCTGGACCGCGATCTGGAGACGGTCCTGGGCGAGAAGCCTCTATTGAATGGTGGAACTAATGAGCAGGCAGATCTTTATATTCGGTATGCTACAGCTCTGGATGAGGAAATTCAGCTTCCGGAAGCCTATGCGTTTCTCTTCGAATCAGATGGAAGTAGAGGGCGGATGGACATTGTAGGCTATGATGATCTGGGGATCGTCTATGGCATCCTGGAATTCAGCCGCAAATTTCTCGGCATCTCGCCCTTCTGGTTCTGGGCAGACCAGCCGGTTGCACGGCGGGAAGCAGTTGAGATTCCATGTGAGGCGTACCACTCAACGCCTTCTAAGGTACGCTTCCGGGGGTGGTTTGTTAACGATGAGGTCTGCCTGATCGGCTGGAAGGAGCCTTATCCTCCTGCGCGGGAGGTGTGGGAGCCGGTATTTGAAGCGCTGCTGCGCTGCGGAGGCAATATGGTCATTCCGGGCACAGATCTGCCACGGCATGGTGATCACTATGAGATTGCTGCTGAAATGGGCCTGTGGTTGACGCATCATCATGCTGAGCCGCTCGGGGCCGAAATGTTCCTGCGGGCGTATCCGGGCAAACAAGCCAGCTATCAGAAGCATCCGGAGCTGTTTGAAGCATTATGGGCGGAAGCGATTGAGCAGCAGAAGGATAAGAATGTCGTCTGGGTACTGTCCTTCAGAGGACAAGGGGATCAGCCGTTCTGGGAGCAGGACCCGTCTTTCGATACCCCTCTGAAACGCGGTGCGATGATTGCGCAGGTGGTTCGTAAGCAGTATGACATGATCAGAAGCGTTGTCCGAAATCCGATATGCAGCGTCGCTTTGTATGGGGAAATTGCCGAGTTGTACAAAAGCGGCCATATTGAATTGCCGGATGATGTAATCAAGGTATGGGCCGACAACGGATATGGAAAAATGGTGTCGCGCAGACACGGCAATCTCAATCAGCGGGTACCTTCTCTGCCAGCGGCCAGCGATCAAGGGAAGCACGGGATTTATTACCATGTCACGTTTCATGATTTGCAGGCTTCCAATCATTTGACGATGTTCCCCGGGCCTGCCGCCCTTCTGAAACAGGAAGTGGAAGAAGCGTTCAATACCGGAGCGCACGAATATGTGCTGCTTAACTGTGGCAATGTCCGGCCGCATGTCTATATGCTCGATGTGATCCGGGAGCTGTGGAACACCGGCAGCATTGATGTCAGCGGGCATTTACGGGATTTCATCGGCAGTTACTATTCGAGCTTTCACGCTGATTTGGCGGCGCTGGTTCAGAGTTATTCCGATGCAGCCATTGCGTACGGACCGCACGACGACGACCGGGCAGGCGACGAATATTATCATCACCCGGCACGCAAAATCATCGGGCACTGGCTGACCGGGAAAGGCGGGCAGCCGCTTGCGCAGCTGCAGTGGGCAGTGGGAGATGCACCGTTTCCGGAGCAGGTACGCAGGTTCGAGGAGAAACTGGCATCTGGTATAGAGACCTGGAGCGCATGGCTTGACCGATGTGATGAAATTATTTCAAGGCTTGGTACAGAAGACAGACAAAGAGCTCAGGATCATTTACGCTTTCATGGAGCGATCCATCTGTCAGGGTGTGAAGGCTTTTACTGGCTGTGCCGTTCTTATGATGCATACCGTAAGGAACAGTACCCGCAGGCATTTGTCCATGCTTCGCAATCAGTCTGGAGCTACCGGCGCGGGCTTGATGTTCTGCGCGCGTCCGAGCACGGCAAATGGGAGCGGTTCTACAGGGCCGACTGGCTGACCAATATAGAGAGTACGATCAACAATGTGGAGACATTAAGACGTTATCTGCGGATGCACGGTGACAGCCCGGATTTCTTCCTGTGGTATAAAGCTTATCTGATGCCGGAAACGGAGAAGTATATCTATCTGGAGAATACACACCGTAAGCCGCTGTCAGACGATGATCTGTCCTTGCGTTTGAGAGATCATTTTTTTGGAGAAGGAAATGAATGAAGCGGCGGGGGCTAAATGTTCAATTTGAATGTCAGGAGCGACGCAGCATGAATAAAGAAATCAATTGGCTCCGGCCCTGCCTTAACCCTCTGCCCCAGCGGATAAGTAACACGGAAAATTCCCTGGTAAGCCTTTGCGGAGGAGACTGGAAATTAAATATGTCCCCTCCGGAAGACTTTTTTGATCCAGCCGCAGACCTTTCCGGTTGGTCAGATACTACTGTTCCCCTGCAGATTGATGCGGGGGAGAGTGAATACGCATACGCACGTGAGCTGCACATTCCTGCAGAATGGGAGCAGAACAGAGTTTTTCTGCGTTTTGACGGAGCTAACTGTTATGCGCGCGTGTTCATTGATGGGTTTTTTATCTGCGATCATTATGGAGGTTTTGTCAGCTGGGATTGTGACATTACCGACTATATCGTCCCCGGCCAGGCGCACCGGCTGGTGGTAGGGATTACCGATAAGCCGTCGGAGGTGAATCCGTTTCATCGGGGAGGGCTGATCCGTGAGGTGGCTCTCTACACCGTGCCTCAGACTTATCTTGCCCGCCTGCATGCCGATACTGTGTTTGACGGAAGCTATACAGATGCAACCCTTACCGTCTCCGCTATGATTGCTGGAGGAGGCGGGACCGTGGCGATGAAACTGACCTCACCCTCCGGGGAGGTGATGCAGCTTGCACCGCTTGCAGGGAATGCCAAATGTGACTTGATAGGTGCATACACCATCCTTGCTCCGCTGAAATGGGACAGTGAGCATCCGCATCTCTACACCATTACAGCTTCACTGATTGTAGACGGCAGCTGTGTAGAAACTGCCGTCAAAACAATCGGATTCAGGCAGATCGAACAGAGAGGCGATGAAGTATTTGTCAACGGCCAGCTGCTCAAGCTCCGCGGAATCAACCGTCACGACATTCACCCTATTACGGGCAGGTCTCTAACCCGCGAGCTGATGGAAGAGGATGTGCGTCTGTTCAAGGAAGCCAATATTAACTTTATCCGAACGAGCCATTATCCGCCCAGCCCATATTTTTTGGACCTATGCGATCAATACGGGATGTACGTGGAGGATGAGATTGCAGTCTCTTTCCTGGGATACGGCACTTGGCATACCCAGAGTGATCCCGAATTTACAGCATGTTTTATGGGGCAGTTCACGGAAATGATAGAGCGGGATCGTTCTCATCCGAGTGTAATTATCTGGTCTTTGGCCAATGAGAGTTATTGGGGGGAGAATCTGGCATTGATGAACGATTATGCCCATAAGGAGGACCCCGGACGACTGACCATCTTTAGTTATCCGCTTACACAAATGGAGAATGACATCCCGGCAGATATCTGGAGTGTGCATTACGAGAGAGGGGACAGTGACCTCGCTGATTTGACGGATTGCTTCCACCGGAGCCGCCATGAGCCGGCAGCACGGCCTGTGCTTCATGATGAATCGACCCATATTCCATGTTATAACCGCAGTGAGCTTCAGCACGATCCAGGAGTCCGGGATTTCTGGGGGGAGACCCTCTGCAGATTCTGGGACAAGGTATGGATGACCAAAGGGGCCTTAGGATGCGCGATTTGGGCTGGCATCGACGATATTAGATTGCAGGATCAGGCTTCGTATACTTATCCATGGGGGATCATTGATGGCTGGCGGCGCTTGAAGCCGGAATATTGGCATACCCGCAAAGGATATTCGCCGGTACGTCTGTCAGGCGAACCCAGGGATCAGGACGGAAGCATAGCTCTGACTATCCACAACCGCTTCAATCATACCTGCTTGAGTGAGCTGTGCATTACCTGGAGCCTTGACGGTATGTCGGGAGAAATACAGGGTCCTGACGTTCCTCCGCGGGGTGAAGGCTTGCTGAGTCTTCCTGCCCGTTACCGGTCAGGGGCGACGCTGGAGCTGACCTTTACCGATCCTTTCGGATATCAGGTAGAGGAAGCGGTGTATACATTAAATGCCACACCCCTGCAGTTGCCCTGTCTCACCGGAGGTGAGCCTGTCATTACCAGAGAAGAAGGCAGTGTAATCATCAGCGGCAAGGAATTTTCTCTGGTCTTCTCGGCCGAATCCGGATTGATCAGCGAAGGATATTACCGGAACCGCCTTATACTCACCGGAGGTCCGTTTCTGAATTTGACCGGATTGGACTTGGCTTCATGGAAGCTGGATACCCTGGAGGCCGGAATGGCTGACGGCAATGCCCAGATTACATTGGACGGCTGTTATGGTGAAGTGAAGGTGCGCTTTGTAATGTCAGTGGACGCGGACGGACTTATGGAAACGTCGTATACGATTACGGATATGCCTTATCCAAGTCCCAGAGAAATTGCGATTGGTGCAAGTATTACTTCCCATTCGGGCGGCTATCACGAAGTTGGTATTGCCTTTACGGTATCCGGCGATTTGCATAACTTGTCATGGAAAAGAACGGGCCTGTGGAATGTATATCCGGACTGGCATTTGGCCCGTCTTACAGGGAGAACTCCGAGGTTCAACCCTCAGGGCGTGAACAAGGCGGATTCCCCGCCTGATTGGGGCTGGCAGATGGATGAGAAGGATGCCTCCCTGTTCGGCAAATATGATATCGGCCGCCGGGGAACCCGTGATTTTGCGGGTATGAAGCCGTCTATTGCCTATGCCGCTATGGAGAAGGACGGCGCGGCCTTCACCGCTCTGTCTGACGGAAGTGATTCCATACGGATGGAGGTGGGCTTTAAGCCGGATCATCTCATATCTGACCGGAATCCTGATATTGACTACAAGGGCAGCTGGTTAACACAGGACACCAAATACCGCAGTCTCGGAGGCACAGAGATGTGGTCCAAAACGGCAGGAGATAGCTGTGAATATACCTTTACCGGAACAGGAATAGCCTGGTACTCCAGTCTGGACCGGATTTGTGGAACAGCCAGGGTATATATTGACGGCGAATTGAAGGATGTCTGTGTTGATCTGGGTGTGAGCCGGGCCGGCAAGCATGCTCGGGGCTACAAGAAGTATTTCCGTCAGCTGGTGTACTCCATTCAGGATTTGCCCCACGGCAAGCATATCCTGCGGATTGAAGTGACAGGCGAAAGGGCGGAAGGTTCTAACAACAGCTACGTAAACATTGATCATTTTTTGGTGATGGACGGGAGTGAAATCGGTGATACGAGGTTCTTAATCAACAGTGAAATCAATTATCCGGAGCTGTCGTGGGGGAATTATACCAAGCCTCCTATTGCTGTCTCATCAGGTTATACCCGCCGTATTTATACTATGCTTGGGAAGATACAGTGCTTGTGACATGTAAAGTCTTCTTTCGCAGCAATCGAGAAAGTATAATAAACGTGCGATGCGCCGACAGCTGCGTATCGCACGATATGTTCCGTGAGGGATAGGTTTAGAGCTCGATTGCTTTCATTCGAATTTACTCACAAGAAAGTTAGAACTCGTAAGTCTTCAGTTTTCCGTTTCTTGAAGAGAGTTTCAGCACATTTCCATCCTCAGGCAAGGTTTCCTGAAGGTCATTACTTTAATACAAATAGACACATTAATCTTTCAAGTATTTTTCTAAGGCTGGGTAATTTCTCTGTGCTACGTTAAAGCCATGTTGATAGAATTCTGTCAATACGTCTGGATCATTTTCCGTTCTTTTGACGACTTTCACTTCTGGCCGTAATACAAATACTTTTCCCTCTGCTTCTAATTGTTCTATATAAGTTAAAATCCGATTATATTCATATGCTCTACTAACTAAAGCTTGATAGAATTTAGGGTATTGTCTGTAAAAAAATTTTGCCACTAGATTAAATGGTTTATCTGACTTTTTTAAGTATCCTTTATTCTGTGTAAGAATGATAACGTTTTTTTTACATCCATCCTTTATTGCTCGTTGAATCGGAATTGAGTCAGAAACACTACCATCTAATAGAGGTATTCCATCGATATGTACAATTTTGCTCACCAGAGGCATACTACTAGATGCTCTACAGAACCTCATAAATCGTTCTTTATCTTCTTTTTCTTCTAAGTAAACCGCCTGTCCATTTTCACAATTCGTTGCAACAGTAATACATTTTTGCTTGGAAGAAAAAAACGTATTAAAATCAAAAGGATATAGTTCCCTCGGAAAATAATCATAGATCATATCCATATCAAATAAATCTCCGGTCTTAAAATAATTTTTTAGACTGACATACTTCGTTTCTCTTAAGGAGTCAATCATAGAGTTTTTAATCCGTTTTGGCTGTCTAGATACATAACTCGCACCTACTCCTGACCCAGCAGAAACCCCAATTACATATGGGAAGTATAAATTTATTTCCATAAAATAATCCAATACTCCCGCACTAAATACTCCCCTAGTGCCCCCTCCTTCTAAAACTAGACCTATTTTCATTATCAAAATCCCCCTTTTGTCACTTAACTAATAAATTGTTCCTTTATCAATTATTTGTTGGGTCAGCTCTTAAGTGTATTTTTCCATGTTCACAATTAACTTTGCCTTTTTCCTTTTTCAATTTCTTTTCCTAAAAAGTAAATCGCATACATCCCTACTAAGACACCTACGACAGCAGTCAAAACAAGAATAGTCCAACTAATCTTATCTGCACCTAACACAAAAAATGAATCATTCCATGGTCCCCAAACAGGAATCCAAGAACCTAATAGATGAATTTTTAAAAAGGAGATTGCGATAAGTGGTCCACTAATTGCTGTAGTAATTAGTCCAAAAAATTTGCCTTTGGATACTAATAATAAAGATAACCAGTTTGGAACATACACGATAAAATTCACTAATAACAGCGGTAAGGTGAATTTATACCCCCAATTCATTGCTTGACGCATATGATCGTAATCGTGTATTGCAATCATGATTAACATTAATAAGTTTATAAAAAGTAAAGGATAAATACTTTCTTTAGATAACTTTTTATTCATCGGTAGTCCACCCTCTCTTCAGCAAGTGCTTTTTTTGCATTTCGAATAGTTCTCATTCCAAGGAATAAGAAAATGACAGCTAGAATAGCATGGATTGAGCCACCTAAATAGTCTTCTCCCATCCACATCATAAGTACTGAGCAAAATTCCAGAATTATCAAAATGCCTAAAAGTACAAAGCTTAAAATATTCCCTTTCTTTTGGTCCATATTAACTATCTCTCCTTATAATAAATATAATATTCGCAGCTCATATCTCCAACCAAACCCTTGATAAAGGTGGGTAAACTAAAAAAGCGTCAGATCATCACTTGACTGACGCCGTTCGTAATCCATTGCCAAATAACGGCTTGGAAAAGTATCGATTCCGCGGATTATTCCGATTTCTTTGAGACTCAGATTACGAAAAATTTTGACGGATGGACTCGGCTTTTTCTTTGGTAAAGACACCTGAATCCAACAGATCCAGTATGGATAATACTCCACCACGGGAACCCCAGCTTCCTTCATCAATCACTTGGAAGGATACCCACCAGCCTGGAGACGGCTCCTTCACATCAAGTGCTTGGGCCAAACTGGATAGTATATTCTGAATAACTTCTTTCCGGACCTCATTTCTCCAATCTCCATCCATGACCAGAATGTTTATAAGGATGATATCCTTTTCTGGTGTATCCACTATTAATTTTCCTCCAATACCCATATGCCCGGTGGAGAACTCGGAGAATCGAACCTGGAAACCTTCACGTGCTGGCGGGCAAAACTGTCCAACCTCTGGAACCAGCACTGCATCTGTCAGTGTTTCGGCAAGAATGCGGCGTTGCTCTAAGGAAATACGGCCTTCAGGATAGTTAACTGCAATCATAGTCATAATAATTCGCTCCTTTTTTATAGGTGATACCCAAGAAAGTAGTGTGGTTCTAAATGAGAGTTCTACTCATACCTATAATCTAAACGGTGAAGAATCCCTTGTCAATACTAATTATTATAAAAATATATATTATAATAATATATAAAATAATCAGTGTGCATTATGTTGAAATGCTTTATAATTAACTTGCCAGTTCCGTTCAGGGTTAATCGTTTGATTCTGGCAGCATTTCCATAGGAGGTAATACAACAATGGCTTCACTATCCGCAAAAGAGAATACGATGCTTGCGATACTGGGCATTCTTTCAATAGGTCCACACACCGGCTACGATATTAAACAACATATGGAACAAAGTACCCAGTATTTTTGGAAAGAAAATTACGGCCAGATTTATCCGGGCCTGGCCGAGCTTTTGAAAAATAAGGATGTGTCAGTCCGTGTACAGCGCCAGAATGGGAAGCCTGATAAAAAAATATACAGCATTACGGAACAGGGAAAGCAGCTCTTGAAAAATTGGCTCTCCCAGCCAATGGAGCACATGGTGATGCTAAAGAAGAACGAATTACTGCTAAAGGTATTTTTCGGTAGTAATACTTCAACTGACATTATTATCGGGCATATTTTGGATCATAAAAAAAAGCTGGAGGAAGCATTACAGATCTTTTTGGGGCTTGAGGAATGGCTTCTGAAGCAAGAGCCGGATGACCCGAATATTAAGTACTGGATAATTACCAATAATTATGGTAAAAGACAATTCAGTAGCCTTATACGTTGGTGTGATGAGAGTATTAATGAGTTGGAGACTCAAAGTGACCGGAGCGTGGATAAGGGGTAGCCGTTCTTGACCAGTTACGGGTACTGCCAACAAAAAAAGAGGAATTTGCAACACTCCAGGTTTTGATTACACAACGACCGGTTTTCACTCTGATAAGAGTGTAGCCGGCCTTTTTGTTATCTCTGGTGCAAAAGCCGCAATGATCTGAGAAAGTTGAGAGTCTAACTATTGGAAAAAATATCATGCAAAATAGAGGCGGATCGCACAGAAAGTATTTACACGATTCACGCGGCACTGGATGCAGGAGTTACGCTTCTAGATACAGGTGACTTTTATAGTTCGGGAGACAATGAACTTTTGGTTGCTGAAGCTTTGAAAGGAAGAAAGCACGAAGATGCCATCCTCAGTGTGAAATTTGGCATGATGATCTCACCGGATGGCTCCTATTCGGGAATTGACTGCCGTCCTCAGGCTGTGAAAAACTCACTCTCGTGTGCATCAAAAAGATTATAAATTTTTGTGTAGCTGTTGACTGGGGCACCCCCTACTTGATTCTCTAATAATAAGTAGGGGATGGGCAGCATCAGACTTGACAGTTGCTGTTGCTCAGGGGGTTAGCGTAGAAGGGGGGAGGCGTACAGTTTTCAGAAATATCGGCTTTATCGGCCATCATCTGGCCTCGGCATGCGTTCAACTGATCGATGGCGGTCTGCTATATTTGTATTGCATTAACCCTGAAATCGCTTAGTTGTCTCACGTATGACCAAGCTTGTAGGCAACATGACTTTCTTATTGCCGTAAGATGAGCCTTCGGTAATTTCGAACAGCAGCTTGGCACTCTCATAGCCAAGGACGTCGAAATATTGCTTCACTGTGCTCAAGGCGACCTTAGCGAACTTGGAGCTCTCGAAATCGTCAAAGCCGATTAGGGATACTTGTTCAGGGATACGGATATCAATTGCGGTCAGCCGTTCTATGACCTCAAGGGCCCGCTTATCGTTCGCGCAGAAAAGTGCAGTCAGCTCCCCGCTTTGTATCAGGTGTGCAAGCACAGAGTGGTCCATTTCCTTATCCAGGAACAAGAGAGACTCGGAGATTGGAATGGACGCATTCAACATGGCATTGCGGTAACCGTTATATCTGTCAATCTCCGGACTCAGATGATAGTCGTAAGCCGCAAATCCGATTCGTCGATGACCTTGCTGTATCAAGTATTCTACTGCTTCATAAGCACCGTCGTGGTTATTACATGTGACGACGTTGACAGGATAGCCGGAAGGCGAACGGTCAAGCATAACGAATGGGATCGCTTTTTTTCGAATTTCCCCGAGATAGCCCTTTGCAGCTTCGGGATCAGAGGAATAGATGAGTAATCCTCTTAGTTCCGTTTGAATCAGCCCCAGAACGAGCTCGCACTCCTGTTCGAAGTCATTTTCCACGAATTCAATGATCAGCTTGCAGCCATGTTTGCCCAGAAAGGACTGGATGCCCCTCATGATCTGCATATACGAACTATCGTACAGTTCGACGCCAGAAATGACGAAAGCCACCAGATTCGAGGTCTTTTCCGGGACGGCCGCTTGACTGGCGACGAAGCTCCCCTTACCTCTGATACGGTAGATCACGCCCTCGTTCACCAGCTCTGACAGAGCTTTGCGCACAGTGATAGTGCTGACATCCAGCAGCTTGGAAAATTCCGACTCGCTAGGAATCCGGTCTTCCTCTGTAAATTCCTGATTCTCAATCTGGGATAAGACATAGTCTTTCACCATCTGGTACTTTGTCAGAGTCAAATCCTTCTTGCTCAAGTAAGTTCACCTCATATCGACATTTCCTCAATTATAGCGTATATCGTTTTAAAAAGTATACGTACTTAGAGTGTGTTTTAGATGGATTATTATCAAATAAGCAGGAGATTCTCGAAAATTAAGTAATAATGGGGCTTAATAACATAAAATATTTGAATTTTGTGCAGGTCTGTATTACTATGGGGTCAAATAAAGTATGCTCTTTCATTAACTTAACATAATAGCTTTACTGCAGTCCGCTACGCCGTCAACGGACAACAAAAAGAGCTGCTGGCAAATCCAGCAGCCCGACGCTTGAGTATTTCATTTAGATAGTAACAAGAGTGCCTTCCTTCCCGAACGGGTAGTCGATGACAATACGACCAACTTCGCAATCGCCGATGCCACTGTACAGATTGACCTTGCCATCGGGACGCATTTCGATGCCGGCGGTGAATGTGCAGTCCGTTAGATGCGGTTTCTTGGCGGGACCCTCGGGATAACAAGGACGCGTGCCGATGATTTTCAACTCTGAGAACTGATTCGTCTGCGGGTCCAATACGAAGGCCATGTTCATATAGGTCGATGTATCTCCTTGAGCATAACAGATATGGCCAATGACGCCGATCTTCCCGCTCTCAAGCAAGTAGGCCTGGTTGCAGCCCCCCCACTCATCCTCATGGAACAGGCCTCTGATATTGGGGGCGTTCTCAATAACCTCCGGAGACAGGTCGTCGAGGCTGTTGATGATTGTGAATCCAACTAAAGATTCACTTCCGAATTCCTTGCGTACTTCTTCTCCGCGTGGTCGTGAGAAGACACCGATCCTGCCATCCTGAAGCTCTACAAGCCGAATGTCTTTCATATAATCCGGACCGGTCGTGAAGTAGAAGAGATCATGAATATCATGGCCTTTGTAGAAGTAACCGTAGAAAGTATCAAGCTGTCCCTGCTTGTAACGGACATGAGTACCGCCTAATATGAGCTGTTTGTGGATTATGCTAATGTAAGGGTCTTCAAGCTGATAAATCATTGTGTCCGGAACGGCAGTCCACTCATCCGGACCACTCTGCTCGAACAGGCGGACCCAAGACCTTGCCCACTCATGGCGTTTTTCCAGGCGACCATAAATGTAGCGCTTGCCGTTCCATTCAAACGGGATCGTAGGGTTGTAGACATCGAAGTCTTCGACTCCGTGGAAAACAAGCTTGGCGCTTTCATAAATGCGTTTGTTTGCTTCAAATTGCTGACGCAGTTGCAATAAGTTCATTTGTGGCAATCTCCTTTCAGGCTTCAATAACAATTCTATCCTAATGGATAGCTATGTCCCAATTCTTGCTCCAATTTTAAATGCATTATGGTGGTTTGACATTGTAAGACTTGTCTTTATCAATGTACATATACGAACAAGGAGGAAGATGGCCAATGTTGAAGCTTCTCGCGGCGGACGGCATTGATTCTGAGATTCAGGCCCATTACCGGCTGATCGCTTCGGTGCACGATACGATCGGCATGCATAGTCATGACTTTTTTGAATTGTTTCTTATTCTGAAGGGAAGCGTTGTACATGTCATTAACAGCAACCGGCAGTTGTTGCAGGAAAATACTCTCGTGTTTATACGGGACCGGGATGTGCATTGCTATGAGCAGACGACAGATAGCGATTGCCAGTTCATCAATTTGTCGTTCAACCGGGAGGTCCTGGATGACCTGATTGCTTTCTTGGGAGAGGGATTCCCGAGTGGAAGGCTTCTTGAGCCGGCCATGCCGCCGTCGACTTTGTTGTCCAAAACGGAGAAGGAATATGTGCGGTATCGGCTGGAGCAGCTCAGTCTGATCCCGCAGGAGAAGAAGCTGGCTATCAAAGCAGAGGTAAGAGCCATCTTGACCGATCTGTTCTCCCGCTACATCAAGGCTGAAGCGGAGCCGTTCGAACCGGCAGGACAGCCGGAATGGTTAAAGGCTCTATGCAGAGAGGTGAAACAGAAAGAACAATTTACGCGGGGAGCAGCCGCGCTTGTCCAACTGTCGGGCAAATCGCATGCTTACGTGTGCAGAATGTTCAGAGAGTATCTCGGGATGTCTCCGACCCAGTATATCAATGAATTAAGAATTTCCTACGCCGAGAATTTGCTGCTGAACACGGGTATGGAAATCGTGGATATCAGTTTGGAAATCGGACTTGAGAATGTTAGCTACTTCTATGACTTGTTTAAGCGGAGACACAACCTGACGCCCCATCGATACCGCCAATTCGGAAATATTCATAAATAGTATACTAAATAAATCTAATTTGTATTTGGATTTTATATATTGACGCAGTAAATAGTATGTGCTATTTTTTACCTAGCATAATAACTTTCGGCATCATGATGGTCTACTCTGTATAAAACGGAAAGCAGAAGTAACCCGGCTTCGGCGAACGTTAGGGTCCAATCTGGAGGTGAATTGAATGCGCTTGCATTCCGGCTGAGTCGCGGAGTTCACGCATCTGTGAGCCCTAGTACCAGCCTATCAGACTACAACATGTTGACAGTCAGGAGGTGTTTCTGTGAAGACAAGTAATAACAGGTTCATAGCCAGAATGATCAGGCACCGCTATCTCTACCTTATGGTGCTTCCCGGCTTCCTGACACTGCTGGTTTTTCACTATTTTCCGATGTACGGAATTTTAATCGCTTTCAAGGATTTTAACGCTTCCAAGGGGATATGGGGAAGCGAGTGGGTGGGATTCAAGTATTTTATTTCTTTTTTTAATGATCCCATGGCGTTTAGGGTTTTGAAGAACACATTGCTTCTCGGTTTGTATACTTTATTCTGGTCATTTCCGGCGCCGATTATATTGGCACTGCTGTTCAATGAACTGCGGAACAAAAGATTTAAGAAGATCGTTCAGACGGTATCTTATTTCCCGCACTTCATTTCGGTCGTCATTGTTGCGGGGATGCTTAAGGAATTTACGGCGAGGGACGGCTTGTTTAACAATATTGTCGCCTTTTTCGGCGGAGAACCGGTTATGTTTCTTCTGGAGTCGGATTTTTTCCGGTCCATCTTCATCTCTTCCGGTATATGGCAAGGCGTCGGGTTCGGCACGATCATCTACCTTGCCGCATTAAGCGGAATAGATCCAACGCTTTATGATGTGGCTGAAGTAGACGGCGCAGGGCGATGGAAGAAGGTTTTGCACATTACATGGCCTTCGCTCAAGCCGACCACAATCATATTGCTGATTTTCGCTGTAGGGGGAGTTCTTGGAAGTGATTTTCAGAAGATCATTCTGCTCTATTCACCTGAGACTTACGAAGTAGCGGATGTCATCGGGTCCTATGTCTATCGTCAAGGTATACTGGGTGCGCAATACGAGTACACGACAGCAATCGGAATGTTCATGTCGCTTATTTCCTTTATTATTCTTTACTTGACCAATTGGATTAGCCGGAAAGTATCAGAGACAAGTTTGTTCTAGGTGGTGAGAGGTTGAAAAGGGTTAGCTTAGGTTCCAGAGCTTTCGATGCAATAAACGTTATGATCATGCTGTTAATCCTGGTTGTTGTGCTGTATCCGATTCTGCACATTGTCGCGACATCGCTAAGCGGTGCAAGTTACATCTCTTCCGGGAGCGTAACGGTTTGGCCTAAGGGATTTAATCTGGAAGCGTACACGACGGTATTTCATGATCCATACATTTTTAAAGGGTATCTGAACTCGATTATTTATGCGACAGGCTCAACGGGCATCATGCTGCTTTTTACGGCAATGATGGCGTATCCGCTCACGATCCCTGGATTTGCGGGTAAGAAATTTTTAACCTTCTTCCTTATGATAACGATGTTTTTCGGTGGCGGTTTAATTCCGACCTATCTGCTTATGCGCAGTCTGAACCTGTTAGACACGGTATGGGTCATGATTCTCCCGGGCGCAATCAGCGCTTATAACGTATTTTTATTTCGTACCTTCTTTCTTAATATTCCGTCTGAGCTGAAGGACTCCGCTTATATCGACGGGGCGAATGATTTAGTGGTCCTATTCAAAATCATACTGCCGTTGTCGAAAGCGCTTTTTGCAACCTTTGCTCTGTTCGGTCTGGTCGGAAGCTGGAACAGCTGGTTCGAAGCTTTGATTTACTTGCGGGATCAGGATAAGTACCCTTTGCAGATGGTGTTAAGAAACTATCTGTTCACTTTGGATACGACTGCGATTCAAGGCCGGGTAGGAGGCGGTGCTGTTGCTGTCAATGCCCCGGGAGAAACACTTGATCCGAAGGCGGTACGAATGAGTGTCATTATTATTACCATGTTTCCGATTATGTGCATTTATCCCTTCTTTCAGAAGCATTTCACCAAGGGATTATTCGTAGGCTCCGTCAAAGGCTGAGCTGCGGATGTGCCGGTGTAAAGAGGTGGGTGCCCGGACGGCTCATTGTTAATGATGAGAGTTGAAAAAGCAGGTTTATCGTACAAATTAGGGGGAAATGAAATGAACAAGCTGGCGAAAATACTTGTCCTCGGGTTGGCCGCGCTGATGATTTTTTCAGGATGTTCGAATGACTCTAAGAATTCTGCCGCCAATGGAGAGAATCAGGAAGTGATGCGCTTTTCGGTGACTCTGCCTACGTATGGCGTGGATAATCCGAATAGTCTCGTAGGCAAGGAATGGCACAAACGCATGGAAGCATACATGGGTAAAAAGGTGGAAATTGAATATAACTATATTCCGTCTTCCGAGTATGACGAGAAGGTCAAACTCATGATTGCAAGCGACGATCTGACGGACTTCTTCGTGACGCCGTTATTTTATGATACGAGCGAAATGGCCGGTCAGGGCCAGCTTCTCGAATTAGCCCAATATAAAGATTTAATGCCGAATTATATGAACTACATTAGCAAGGTGAAAAATGGAATGAAGCGGGTGACGAATGCTGACGGCGAGATGTATACCTTTATGGAAACTTCCACTCCAAGGTTCCCTGAGGATCGCGGTATGCTCATTCAGAATACGTCCTCTTACCGCTATGACGTGTTCAAAGCGAATAATATCGAAATTCCGGAAACACTTGATGAATTTTATGAGGCTGCCAAAAGCCTTAAAAAACTCTATCCCGACAAATATCCTGTCGCAACCAAATGGAACAGCCTGAGATCGCTGTTCTCTGCGAACCATATCAAGGACGAAATCTTCTGGAACGGCGAGAAATATGTATATGGGGTTCTGGAAGAAGGGTTTAAAGATGCGCTCCAATTTGCAAATAAGCTGTATGCCGATAAGCTGTTAGATCCGGAGTATACGATTGATACAGATGATACGCTGAAAAGAAAAGCGCTGAATGGCGACAACCTCATGTGGCTGACGCAGTGGTTTACCACTCCGGCCGAGTACACAAGAACGGCCAATGATGGCAAGATTTTTGCAGTTTCCCTGTATCCTGACAATCCGAAATACGGGAAAGCCTGGCAGGAAGTGGTGAATGGCAATACTCCTGATTTGGGCTGGGCAGCTTACGGCCTAAGTTCAAAAGTGAAAAACCCCGAAGAATTGATCAAATTCATCGATTATCAATATTCGGATGAAATGATCAGACTCATCACCTGGGGGATTGAGGGTACGACCTATACGATTGGGGAGAATGGTATTCCGACCTTTGTGGACTCTTTGAAAAATGCCAAGGATCCGTGGCTGGAAGGCGATAAATACGGCATGCGGGCAAGCCGGAATCATAACCCTGGCCTGCAGATGGTTAGTGACGCAAGAGCTTTTGTAGATTTTGCCGCGACAGACTATACCGTATTTAACGGCAAATATGAAGAGGTGCCGATTGAGAAGTCACAATTCCTGACGAGCTTACCCATGCCTGAGAACGAATATGTTCCTTCCTGGCTGAGCGAACCTTCGATTCAACTCACAGGCGATGAAAACCAGCGGATCTCGGAGATTATGAACCCGGTTAAAACGTTTGTTACGGAAGAACAGGCCAAATTCGTGGCAGGCAAGAGCAGCTTTGATGATTGGCAGGTATTCATTGATAAGGTCCAAAAAATGGGCGCCATTGATGAAGCGCTGAAAATTTATAACGATGCTGCGCAAAGAGTAACAGCAAACTAATAGAGATTGTCCCTCCGTTGCTGATTGCTTCGGGGCGGCAATAAATCGCAAAGCGATAGGATGTAAGATAACGAAACCATAGGATGTGAGAAGAGCTTTGAACGAGAAAAAAGAGATTTTATTCCATGTCGAAAAGCTTCTGAATAAAAGAAATCAATTTATGATTACAAAGGTTTCTCCAATGGAGTTTTCAGGTTTTACGACAAAGGAACAGCTGTTCATTCATGAAATGGATGAGCAACCGTTCCAGAGCATAACCAGGGGACAACAGTGGGGGGAGAATTGGGGGTACGGCTGGTTCCGGTCCACAATCATCGCCCCTAAGGAGGCCGAAGGCAAACGGCTGGTGGCTATGCTTGATTTTGGAGCCGAAGCGACCGTGTATGTTGACGGCATCGTGAGTGGTGCAAAGGATCTTAACCATCATTACGTAACCTTAACCCGTTCGGCGAAAAGCGGCCAGCAATTCGAAATTGTCGCAGAGGCGTACGCCGGCCATTCCGATTCTCAGCCGTTGTTCGGAGAGTCGCAACTCTGTATTTTTGAAGAAGAAGTGTACCAGTTTTTTATCGATTTGGAATGCCTGTACGATCTTCGCAATCATCTCGATGTCAAATCTCTCCGCGTTGCGGAGATTGATCGTTGTCTGACTCAGGTATTTGCGACGGTCGACCTGACCCTGCGCCAGGAATTGTTGGGAGAGAACGTAAAAGAGTGCAGGGAGATTATGAAACCGCTTTTATCTTGTGTGAACGGTTCAACGGCGCCTACCCTGTACCTTATGGGACAGTCCCACCTGGATGTGGCCTGGCTGTGGCCGATTGAGGAGACGAAGCGTAAAATTGCACGGACCATGTCCAATCAGCTTGCGCTCATGGACGAATATCCGGAATATACTTACACGCAGAGTCAGCCTTATTTATTCCAGTTGGTCAAGACGCTGTATCCTGAGCTGTATACGCGCATCAAACAAGCGGTGAAGGAAGGCAGAATCATTCCCGAAGGCTCCATGTGGATAGAGCCCGATACGAACCTCCCCAGCGGCGAAAGCCTGATCCGCCAGGCGATGTACGGCAAGCGCTTCTTCAAGGAAGAATTCGGTGTAGACAACGAAATGCTGTGGCTGCCTGACGTGTTCGGCTATTCCGGGAACCTGCCGCAAATTATGAAGGGTTGCGGGATTAAATATTTCGGTTCCGTTAAATTGTTCGGTACTTATGATAATGTAGCAGATCCGTTCCCGCATAATACGTTTCTGTGGGAAGGGATCGACGGTTCGCAAATCTTGTCGCATCTGCTCAACTATGGAGACTACTACCCGATTCGGATCCGCCCGTCGTTCTTAATCCATCAGTGGAAAGATCGCGTCCAGCTTGAAGGGATTTCTACGCGGCTCACGCAGTTCGGACATGGCGACGGAGGCGGAGGCTCCAACCGGGACGATCTTGAGTTTATGCGCAGGCTCGGCAATTTGGAGGGCGTCCCCAAGACGAAGCACGGCTCGCCAATCGAATTTTTCCGGGATCAGACCGAAAAGGGCATTCCTGATGTCAAGTACGTAGGAGAGCTCTATTATCCCGCTCACCGCGGGACTTATACAACACAAGCGGTCATCAAAAAGCTGAACCGGAAGGCGGAAATTGGCTTCCGTGAGGCGGAGTTATGGGGGGCTGCAGCGGAGCATTTAAATAACCGGACCTATCCTTACGGGGAGCTGGACCGTCTGTGGAAGGTTCTGCTGCTGCACCAATTCCACGATATTCTGCCGGGCTCATCTATCCACCGCGTCCATGAAGAGGCGCAGCTTAAACTGATGGAATTGAATAAGGACGTGTACAACGTGGCTTCAGAAGCAAGAGGTACAATCACAGACGGCGAGTCCTCCAGTGTTACCGTATTTAACTCGCTGTCCTGGATAAGACGGGAACTGGTAGCATTACCTAATGGCGTTCACGGGATTGCGGATAGGAATGGAGCCGTTCTACCGGTGCAATTGCACGAAGGTGTTAGCTATGCTCAGCTGGAGGCTCCTTCCATGGGCTGGTCGACGTACAAGACTGAAACGGAAGTGCCGGTCGTTCCTGTTCTGTCGACAGTCTCTGCAAGTGAATCGCATATGGAGAATGAATGGATTGCGCTTGGAATTAACGAAAAGGGTGAGATTACACGGATTTTCGATAAGGAGACCTGCACGGAATGGGCAGCAGACTGCTGCAATGTTATGCGGATGTACCGGGATCAAAATTCGGATTTTGATGCCTGGGAGATTGACCGGCGCTACCGCTTGGCACCCATTGAGCTGAACGCAAACGCCAAGGTATCCGTTACTGCGAATGGACCGCTCTTCGCAAATCTTCGGGTTGAGCGGGAATTGAATCACTCGACCATGATTCAGGATATCCGCTTGCGTGCGGGCAGCCGCCGGGTGGAATTCCATACAACGATTCAATGGCGCGAGAAGAATAAGCTGCTGAAAGTCGATTTTCCGGTTCGCATTCATACGAACGAGTCTCTGCAGGAAATTCAGTTCGGTCACGTCAAGAGGCCGAATCATGCTTCGCGTCCGCATGATGCGGATCGTTACGAAGTGGTTCAGCATAAGTGGTCTGCCCTTGCAGAGGCAAACCGCGGCTTCGCACTGCTGAACGACTGCAAATACGGCATTTCCGTCAACGATAACACGATGAGCTTAACACTGCTTCGGGCTCCGACTTGGCCGGATGAAACGTCCGATCAAGGGTTGCATCATTTTACTTATGGATTTACATTCTGGAACGGTGCATTTCTCGACAGTCCTGTTGTGCGCGAAGCTTATGAGCTGAACTATCCTGTCAGCCTTGTGCCTGGAGGAGGGTGTGGGGCACAATCCTTACTCTGCATCGATCAAGCCAATGTGATTGCGGAGACGGTCAAGCTTGCCGAAGACGGATCGGGCGATTGGGTTGTGCGTCTGTATGAGAGTAAAGGGGCCACGGTAGTCTGCAAGCTTCACGCCGGGCTGTCCGTTGCGGCGGTTAGTGAGGCGAATATGCTGGAGGAGAAGATTGCAGAAGTGCCGCACGAAGGCGGAGATGTAAGGCTCCAATTCCGTCCGTTCGAGGTGAAGACCATTCGATTGGCGCTTCGCAAGGAGCGATATGAATAAGCAGGGGGTGGCTTGTGGGAGAGAGTACATCATCAGTGGTTTGAACAGATGGTGTTTTGCAGCGCAACGATTTCATTCTATCAAATCTACTAAGGCCGGGAGGTCAACGAAATGAAAATGAAACAGTGGAAAAGTGCGGGAATATGGACTTGCCTTGTGCTGATGATTATGACGGCGCCGGGCGGCGCGTTTGCAGCGCAGGCGGCGGAAAGTGGCGACGGGCAGAATCTGAGCATTGTAAAGAAAGGGGTCCAGGAGCCGTTCAAGATCAAGGTCGTGGATGCCGAGACGGGCCGGGGCATTCCGCTTGTTGAGCTGAAGACGACGAACAACGTTCTGTATTACACGGATAGTGCTGGTGTAGTGGCGTTCAGTGAACCCGGATTGATGGATCAGCCGGTCTTCTTCCATCTGTCGAGCCACGGTTATGATATCCCCGCCGATATGTTTGGCAATCGTGGGCAGGCTGTACAGATTATGCCCGGGGGTATGATTACAATCGAGATGAACCGGGTCAACATCGCTGAACGGCTGTACCGGATTACGGGCCAAGGTATTTATCGCGACAGTATGCTCCTTGGTTTGGGGGCGCCGATTCAGGAGCCGCTGATAAACGGTCTGGTCATGGGACAGGATTCTGTGCAGACGATCACGTACAAAGATAAGCTGTATTGGTTCTGGGGTGATACCGACAGACCAGCGTATCCGCTGGGGAACTTCCGTGTGACGGGAGCAACTTCTCAGATGCCGCAAAACGGCGGATTGGATCCGGACGCCGGTGTGAATCTGGACTATTTCACTAAAGAGGACGGTTTCGTCAAAAGCTTGGTGCCGCAGCTGCCTGACGGCGCCGGCATAGCTTGGGTGTTCGGTTTGATGACTGCCAAGGACAGTGCCGGACATGAACGCCTGCTCGCCGGATATAGTACCCATAATCCCGGACTCAGCGCCTTCGGCATTCTTGCCTTTAATGACAATATCAAGGAATTCGAGCAAGTCGTCCAGTTCCCTTCCAAAGACGATTGGCGCCATCCGGGCGGCCAGGCGACCTATTATGAGGAGAACGGGGTGGGCTATTGGCTCTTTACCGAACACCGGATGCCAAATTTGCGCGTATCCGCAAGCTATGACGCCATCATCGACTATACTCAATATGAATCGTTTACAGCTTTAACACCGGGAACGACGTACAACGGAGCTCAAACGTCGTTGGAACGCGACGCAAACGGCCAGCTTGTATGGGGTTGGAAAAAGAATACTCCGCCGCTTAAGCAGGATCAAGAGAAGGAGCTGATCCGTTTAGGGGTGATCCAAGCGGCCGACCTGCATTATTATCAATTGAAAGATGCCGATACCGGCGAAGAGGTTCAAATCTCCTCAAGCGCCGTCGAATGGAACGATTACCGGCAGCGTTACGTGATGATCGGGCAGCAGCTGCAGGGAAAGACATCGGTGCTCGGAGAAATCTGGTACGCGGAAGCTCCGGCGCCTCAAGGTCCGTGGACTAATGCCAAAAAGATCGTAACGCACAATAATTATACTTTTTACAACGTTGCCCAGCACAAAAATTTCAATAAGGATGGCGGCCGGGTAATCTACTTCGAGGGGACTTATACGAATACGTTCACGAATCATGTAGCGACACCGCGGTATAACTACAATCAAGTCATGTATAAACTCGATCTGGCGAATCCGAAGCTAGGGCTTACTTCTATGAACTAACTGAATGAACCCCTTCCGGAAGCACGGTAGGCATTCCGGAAGGGTCCTTTATGCAGGGGGTGATAGCAGCCTGTGCCGATGGGGAATGGATAGTCAATGCGGTAATTGACGGGAGGAGTTACTTTGGATTTTGATTTTACCAGGTACACCAGGCTGATGGGGAGATTTGATCTGACTGACAAAGGGAATCCGAAATGCGGATGGGTTAATAGTGCTGTTCATCTTGCCTTCCGGGGTACGGCCATCTCTATGACAGCAGGGGATTCCGGCGGCCAGGATTACGTTGAAATCGTATTGGACGGGATCGCCCGTAATTGGATTAATCTGAAGAAGGGGGTTCATGTATACATAATCGAACAGGGGCTCCCGGATGGAGAACACACTTTGGAAATCCACAAGCGGACGGGAATTTTGACCGGGAATATCGCATTTCATCATTTTTCTCTTCCTGGCGGCGGAAGCTTCCTTGCCCCGCCTGCGGCCAAACCTATCCGGCTTGAATACTTTGGGGATTCCATCACAGATGGAGCAGGGATCGGCCATCCGCATGTGCTCGCTGAAGCCCCGCATCTTGACGACGGCTATATGTCCTATGTCGGGATCAGCGCTAGAATGTTGAACGCGGAATATCATACGATGGCCATTTGCGGCATTGGCGTTTGGCAGGATGCCGTAGGGAACAGGCATGGATTGCCGGAGCATTTTTTGGGGACCCTCGGCAAAGACACGGCGCCATGGGACTTTTCCCGGTATATTCCTGATGGAATTGTCATTAATTTGGGTCAAAACGATTATTCTACACCAATTGATGATGAGGAGTATATTGCCGCTTATATAAAATTCATTCAGGTTATCCTGGATCAATACAACGATCCCTATGTCTTTTGCTGTGTTGGAACCATGAACAACAACTATCTCGCCAGTGTGAATAAGGTCGTGGCCCATTTTAATCAAAATGGAAACGGAAAGATATTATTGGTTGATTTAGGGCTGATTCATCCAGAGGTGGAAGGATGGGGCGGCCGTTATCATCCCGGCTATCAGACGCATTACCGGATGGGATGGGAGCTGGCCTCTTTTATATCCGCCAAGACCGGATGGGAATTGCTTAAGCGTCCGTTGACCGCTACGGAATGCGTGTTCTGAAATTCTTCACTTACCGGGTAGGACTTATCGCCTCCAATGAAATAGAGTAGTGTAAGCCGCCTTGGATTACGGAGCGGAAGTGATTGAATTCGATGTTAAGCTCACCAAGGCTAACATCCTTGCTGTATTCCATGATTCAACTTGCTGGAGGAACTGCGTCTTAAAGATAAGAAACTACAACATCAGGCGGGTCGCTAATGAAAATATGTTTAAATGTTCAACTGTTTTAGCATATGCCGTCATTCAGATGAATAGTATATGGAACCGAATTTCTTAAAAAAGCATATGGAAATCTAATGGAAGGTAATGGTTGGAGATCATTTATTTTCATCTTTTAAAAAACTCCTAAAGTAGAAGGTGTTGACCTTGTTTGTTCCCTAAAACAAACAAGACTTCTACAAAGGAGTTTTTACTTTGATTAATAAAAGTATGGGCCGAGAAATGATGATTTGTCTACTGAGTCATTACTGGAAAATTTATATAGCCTAACAGAGTCAGCCGAGGAAGCTTAGTAAGTTTACACAGGCGCGTAAACTTTTCCAGTAATATTGACTGGACCAGTTAAGGTAATATCCCCCTGGAGGTCTTCAGGGTTTGAGGCAAACACCTGAAATACATGAAATCCTACTGATACATTCGTAAGAATTGTCTGGAACGTTGTAGTCATTTCAAGTGGTTCATCTTCATCGTTTGAAATGGACTCTTGCTCAGCGCTACCAACAACGATTCCATCCGTAAGGACTTGAAGGAAGAGTTTGGGTTGATCTGGTGGTGTAGCAAAAACGTTCGTTACCTGCCAACCTACTGTAGTAGTGAGTTCTACAAAGTTGGTTGCAGTTGGAACATTAATACCAAATTCTAATATCAACTTAGCTGTGGAATTAATTGGAACAATAACTCCATTGTCCAGGTTTGTCTGGACGCTTCTACCGAATTCAACTAAGGTTTGTGCCATATTTTCACCTCCACTTATTTTATAAAACCATCATATGACTTATTTTATTTTATGTTTGTGTCAATATCCTATTAACTAAAAAAACCTCGAATTTACAAGGGAGGAAGAAAAATGAAAATTATTTTTATTACTTCAGGTTTTAGAGCAGTTTATTACTTTTTTGAACAAAGTATAGTAGAAGCATTTCAGAATGCAGGTCACTATTGTGAATCTTTTACATTAAATAATGGTTTAAATGCTTTAAAACTTAAGAAAGAATCTTTGCAGCCAGATCTTATTTTAGCAATAGCCGGTTTGAAAATCTCCAAACCAATACTAGAATTTTTAAAACAAACAAAAGTAAAGTCGGTCATTTGGATGACGGAAGATCCTTATTATATGGATTGGACCCTTCCGCTTATCCCTTATTTTGACTATATTTTTACCATCGATCAAGCTGCATTGGAACAATATAAAGGACTTGGGCATCCAAATGTTTATCATCTTCCGTTAGGAACAGATCCGGAAGTGTTTCATTCCACACTAGTCTCTGAAGAGTTCACAAGTGATATTTGTTTAGTAGGAGTTCCCTATAGTAATCGAATTGAGCTTATAGAATTCTTGTTAAAGAGAACAGACTATCAAATTCAAATCGTTGGGAGAGGATGGGGCAAGCATAATAATGAATGGAACAAAAATTTAAATCTAGATTTAGGTTTAGTGAATGCCTGGGTAAAGCCCGAAACCGTTGTGAATTATTATAATGGTTCAAAAATTGTTTTAAATATCCACCGTCCTTCTGATGAGAAATACAATAGAAATCGTATGGGTATTATTGCCAAAAGTATCAACAACCGTACCTTTGATGCTGCCAGTTGCGAAGCATTTCAACTTATTGATTCTAAAGAGGAGCTGGTAAATCATTTTGAGGAAGGGAAGGAAATTGTTTCTTTCGAAGATAAGAATGATTTACTTGAGAAGATTCATTATTATATTGCACACGACGAAGAACGCAAACAAATTGCTATAAAAGCAAGAAAACGCGTGTTGACTTCACACACCTTTCAACATCGAATCGATCATTTGTTAATGAAGGTTCAATCTTAAATTGCCGTAACTACGGCGAATGTTATGGACATCCAGCCGCTGCTGTCTCCGGATTTCCTGATTTATACCGCTTCTAGCGGATAAAATCCGGAGACAGCATATGCTTCCGATGCGAGCTTTCCTTCGGAAAGCTTTCGGGCGGACGCTTTCGCTCTTCCAGTTCCAAAAATCCCCACCTCCCCCCGTGAATTTGACTTCCATCAGTCCTTCTTCATCTTCGTTTTGTGTATTATTTTCCAACTGTCATCAACTCCTGACTATGTGTAGAAGCAAGCTGAATCAGCTGCCGCACATGTTCATCTACCAGGGAGTAAAACGCCAGCTTTCCTTCTTTGCGGTATTTAACCAGGTTTAATTTTTTTAGCGTCCTAAGATGATGCGATGCCGTTGCAAGCGGGGATCCGATGATATTGGCCACATTAAAAACAACATGAAAATTAGATGAGACTAATTCACACGCTAAATTTAGTCTTATATCCTATTACGTTTTGATTATCAATACATAGTATGAAAGTAGACAGCACTAGGGGGGGCGATATTGATTGACAAGGGTATCCATAATCATGACTAGTTACAATAAGCCTGTTATATCACGAAGTCCATTCAATCCATTTTAACTGAAAAATAATGTAATTATAAGTAAAAAAATGTAGAAAGAAGGAAGGTAATAGAATTGGAGAAGAACTCACCATATTCTAATTTAAAAGAAAAATTAATTTCTCTAAAGGCTAAAGTTGGCGTAATTGGACTTGGCTATGTAGGGATGCCTTTAGCAATTGAATTATCAAAAAAAGGTTACCAAGTTTATGGAATTGATATTAATGTAGAAAAAATCAGTAGATTAAAGAACATGGATTTCTATATTTCAGGAGTAAATAAAGAAGATTTACACGAAGTGATAAACAGTAAAAAATTTATTCCTACAAATGATTTTTCAGTAATTTCATCTTTAGATTCTATTAACATTTGTGTTCCTACTCCTTTAACAAAGGATAACATCCCGGATATGTCGTATATAAAATCAGTAGTTGAAGAAATAAAACAATATATGCATAAAGAATTACTCATTATTTTAGAAAGTACTACTTATCCGGGTACAACAGAGGAATTGATCGAATATGAATTGACAAAAAAAGGATATAAAGCTGGTGAGGATTATTTTCTTTGTTTTTCCCCAGAAAGAGTAGATCCTGGTAATGGCAAATATAATACAAAAAACATACCAAAAGTAATTGGAGGAAAAACACAATTATGTACTGAAATAGCAACCTTGTTATATAAGGATGCCATTCAATCACTTGTGACTGTTTCTTCCCCTAAGATAGCCGAAATGAGTAAGCTTTTAGAAAATACATTTCGCAGTGTGAATATTGCATTTATTAATGAAATGGCGATGTTATGCGAAAAATTAGAAATAAATATATGGGAAGTAATTAAAGCAGCGAGTACAAAACCCTTTGGTTTTATGCCATTTTCTCCTGGCCCTGGTATTGGAGGACACTGCATTCCTCTTGACCCTATGTACTTATCGTGGAAAGCAAGAGAATTAAACTTTTATAGCCGTTTCATTGAATTAGCACATGAAATAAATCATTATATGCCGGAGTATGTGTTAAATAAGGTTGAAATAGCACTTAATAATGTTAATAAATCTGTCAGAAACTCTAAAATATTATTACTAGGCATGGCGTATAAGCCGAATATTGATGATTTACGGGAATCTCCTAGTCTTTCTATCTATCATACATTAAAAGAAATGGGCGCTTTAGTTGAATACAATGATCCTTATGCAGCCCAGTTTACAGATAATGAAGGAAATATTGTACATTCAATTGAATTGGATCATCAAAATCTTCGTAATTTTGACTGTATTATCTTATTAACAAACCATAATGTTTATAACTACCAAGAGATTTCGGAAAATTCTAACTTAATTATAGATACAAGAAATGCCTTTAAAAATATAGATACACCTAACATTGTAAGGATCGGAGATTCTCCCCCAGGTTGCTGAGCTTCATTCAGCATAACAGTACCTGGCTCAGAACTTTTGCGTTAGCAGACGCTGTGTAAGTGGTACACTTTTAGATTAGCAAACACACTGGAGGTATTTACTAATGGAGCAAAACAAAATAATATATCAATCTGATGTAGGTACTTCAGTCGGTCAAATTAATAAAAATAAAGTTGTCGTTTATACTGCTATCACAGCTAATTATGACAATCTTTATGAACCCCGGTATAAATCCGATAAATTTGATTATGTATGCTTTACTGACAATCCGGATATAAAGTCAAATTTTTGGAAAATAATACCACTACCACATCATAATCTTGATTCGACAAGAAAGGCAAGATATGTAAAAATACTACCTCACTTGTTTTTTCAAGACTATAACTACAGTGTATGGGTAGATGCAAATATTACTATCGTTGGAGATCTATACGAGTTGCTGCAAAGTTATTTGAAGGAATCTTCTCTTGTCTTTTTTAGGCACTCTGATGGAAGAAACTGTATATATCAAGAAGCAGAAGCTTGCATACGGAGAAATAAAGATGACAAAAATGTAATTCTTGCCCAAGCTGAAAGATATGAAAAAGAGAGATATCCAGAAAATAATGGCCTTATTTCTACTGGAGTAATTTTAAGGAGACACAAGGATCCAAAAATTATAGAAACAATGGACGCTTGGTGGAATGAAGTTGAAAACTTCAGTAAAAGAGATCAGATGAGCTTTAATTATATCGCTTGGAAGTATAATACCCCTTTTTCTATTCTCGATGATTATATTAGGGATAATAAATACTTCAAATGGAGAATTCACGATCATCAGACAAATCAAAAAAAATCTTTGATCTAATGTCAATACGAAGTATTAAAGTCACGAAGAATGAATATTTCGGTGGAATAGAGCCATTGAGTTAATAAGTGAGAGCCACGTGATGTTTATAAAGAGAGCCACCCGGGGAGGGGCTCTCTAAGCGAAAGTGACTGTTACTTGCTGAGTCCTTTCCGTTGGTATTTTCCTTTTGATGGGACAGTTAACACCTCCGATATGGTATTCCGTGAACATTGACAGCTCGATGCAATGCTAATGTTCAAAGAAAAAGGGTGATATTAAAATGAGGTTCGGTGGTAGCGATAAATTAACAATTCAATCCATATTTAAGGAAGTAAAGAATAACTTCACATATGAATTCTGGGTTAAGCCTGAAGCAGCTCATAAAATTAGAAAAGAGTCAGTTATAGGTGTTTCAGGTATTTCAGATCAAAGGTATGTTATTGCGGCTGGTTATGGGGGCGATAATGAGTATGCTGGAACAGGAGTGTCAGTAGGGACGAATGGTGTTTCAGTTTTTGAACATACAGCAAATCATCTGCCAGCTACTTTAGTATATGAAACAAGTATTACTGACTGGACTCACATTGCAATTGTTTATCGTGATAAAACCCCATATCTTTTTATTAATGGTGAGATTAGAAAAATGGGTTTGAAAAGCCTGAAAACAAATGTTTTTGCCTCAGGGATAATCGGGGGTCTGAGTAATTACGGTTTTTTTATTGGTGAAATTACTAATGTTAGAATTTGGGATTATGCTAGAACAAGGAGACAAATTTACGAGAATATGAATAATGGAATGACTGAAAAAAAACCGGGCTTAATAAGTTTAATTTTAGAAGAAGACAGACTGAATAAGCAAAAACTAATAAGTAATGATGAACGTAATGAAACTAATACTGAAGAAATTGATGTAATCATTTGTGTGCATAATGCTTTAGAGGAAGTAAAGGTATGTCTCGAGTCATTAATTGCTAAGAGAACATTAACCTTTAATATTATTATAGTTGATGATGGCAGTAACAAGGAAACAAGTAGATTTTTAAGGGCTTATGCTGAAGTCTATAATTGTAAGCTTATTAGAAATGATTATGCACAAGGATATACAATTGCCGCTAATATAGGGTTGCTGGCATCATCTTCTAAATATTGTGTGTTACTTAATAGTGATACAATCGTTACACTTCGCTGGTTAGAAAAGCTAATTGCATGTATGGAATCTGAGAAAGCTGTAGGTTTAGCAGGTCCTCTTTCCAATGCAGCTTCTTGGCAATCCGTACCAAAATTGTTTGAACAAAAGGATTGGGCAAAAAATTCACTCCCAGAAAAAATGAACTTGGAACAAATGTCAAATTTAGTGGAAAACCGGTCAGATAAATGTTATCCAGAAGTTCCACTTTTAAATGGATTTTGTTTAATGGTTAAAAGAGAGGTTATAGATAAAATTGGTTATTTTGATCAGGAGACTTTTTCGGAAGGATATGGCGAAGAAAATGATTATTGTATCCGAGCAAAAAATGCTGGCTTCAAACTAAAAGTAGCCGATGATTGTTACGTGTATCATTATAAATCTAGTAGTTACACGAGTGACCAAAAAAAATTGTTAAAAAAACAAGCAGATAAGCTAATTTGCAGAAAGTATTCCAGTAAAAAAATAAGAGATTGTATGACAGTTTTAAAAGAAAATAAGGAACTAAACACTTTGAGGAAAAAAGTTGAAAATGCGATAGAAAACGGTGAAAAGTTAAAAAGAAGTAATATCTCAATTTTATTTATTTTGCCAACAAAAGGAGGAGATGGGGGATCACACTCAGTTGTACAGGAAACAATGGGACTTCGTACATTGAATGTAAATGCAAAAATAGCCAACAATCTTAACTATAAGATTCCATTTTCTGAAAAATACTTAAATTTTGATGAATTTTGTGTTTATTATAAAAATCAAGATGAATTAATTCGCCTTTCTCAACACTTCGACATCGTAGTAGCTACCGTATTTACAACGGTGAAAATGTTAAAAAACATCATCGAATGTCACCCCTATATAAAACCCTCCTACTATATACAAGATTATGAACCATTGATGTTTGATAAAGATCATCATTGGTATAAAGAAGCGATAGAATCTTATACATTAATTTTAAATAATAATGCTTTTGCCAAAACGAATTGGATCCGTAATATAATAAAAGAAAATCATGGAATTGAGGTTTATAAAATTGCTCCGAGTTTAGACAACATGCTTTTTAAACCTGCAGTGACAATAAATAATAGTAAAAAAGATGTTGTTCATATTGTGGCAATGGTCAGGCCAAAAACTCCTCGAAGATCGCCTAAAGAAACAATGAAAGTGTTGAAAGCGATAAAAGAAAAATATAATTCAAAAATAGAAATTTCTATATTTGGTTGCTTTGATAATGAATTGAACTCTTTAAATGTTCCTTTGAATTTTGATTTTAAAAATCAGGGGATACTCCATAGGGAACAAGTTGCAGAACTTTTACAAGACTCCAATATTTTTATTGATTTATCAACTTATCAAGCTTTTGGACGTTCAGGATTAGAGGCAATGGCAATTGGTTGCTCTACTATCCTTCCAAAGATAGGAGGAATATATGAATATGCGGTACATGGATACAACAGTTTTTTAGTTGATACTGCTAATAATGAAGAGGTTATTCATTTTATAAGTTATTTAGTAGAAAATAAAAGTATAAGAAATAAATTTTTCTTAAATGGAATAGAAACTGCTAAAAATTATTCGATAGAAAAAGCAAGTCTTTCGCAGTATCAATTTTTCGACAATATGTTAAATAATGAAGAAAAAGGGAATTGACAGAATACACATAAGTCAATTCCCTAATTCATGTCCACTTGATTGTAATATTGATTATACCAGGTTATAAATTTGTTGATACCGTCGTCAATTGATGTATTTGGTTTAAAGCCTACATCTTCAAATAAATTTTTTATGTCAGCATAGGTTTGGTACACATCCCCAGCTTGCATTGGATAATATTTTTTAATCGCTTTTTTACCAGTTGAATGTTCAATCGCTTGAATTAAATCTATTAATCTTTCAGGTTTATTATTCCCAATATTATAAACCTTGTAGGGTAAGGTTTTATTAAATATTGCAGGAGAGTTTTCTATAAGTCTAGTGACACCTTCAATAATATCATCAATATAAGTAAAATCCCGGTACATATCTCCATTATTAAATACTTTTATCATTTTATCTTCAATAATAGCCTTTGTAAAAGAGTAATATGCCATATCAGGTCTTCCATACGGACCATAAACTGTGAAGAAACGCAATCCGGTTGCAGGTATTTTATAAAGGTGACTATAAGTATGTGCCATTAGTTCATTAGACTTTTTTGTAGCTGCATATAAACTAACTGGTTGATCAACCATGTCTTCTGTTGAAAATGGTATCTTTTGATTAGAACCATACACAGAACTTGAGGAAGCATAAAGCAGGTGGCTTACTTTGTGGTATCTACACATCTCGAGAATATTGAAGAATCCCACAATATTGGATTGTATATAAACATGTGGTTTCTCAATGCTATATCTTACACCTGCTTGTGCCGCCAGGTTGATTACTATATCAATGTTGTTTTTTGAAAACAAGTTTTCAAGATAGTCCCTGTCAATTAAATCTGCTTTATGGAAAGTGAAATGATCAAATTTCTTCAATATGTTTAAACGGCTAAGTTTAAGGTTCACGTCATAATAATCGTTCATGTTGTCATATCCTATTACTTTGCAACCCATGCTCAATAACTTTTTGGAAAGGTGCATACCAATAAAGCCGGCTGCACCTGTAACAAGATATGTTTTTGTGCTATCTACAGGTTTTAAATTCATTTTACACACCTACACCATAGTATTTAAATCCTTTTCCAGTTAATTCTTGTTTATCGTAAATATTTCTAAAATCAAAGAAATACTTTCCACTATTTAGTTCATCATATTTATCAAAATCCAGGTTTCTGAATTCATTCCATTCAGTGAGAATCAAAGTAGCATCCGTATTTGTAATAGCCTCGTAAGTTTCTTCACACCAAATCAGGTTATCTTTTATATCATGAAGACGCCATGTACCTTCTTCACGTCCTTTTGGATCATATACCTTTAGCTTTATACCATACTTCACTAATTCTGGTAAGATGACTAATGAAGGTGCTTCCCTCATATCATCTGTATTAGGTTTAAAAGTAATCCCTAGAACCGCTATAGTTTTCCCCTCAACTTCACCCAGAGCATCCACGATCTTATCTACCATTTTAAGCTTTTGTCTTTCATTAGCTTTTATAGTAGCTTCTATTAAAGAGAGAGGTTCACCGCTATCTTGGGCAATTTTAACGAGAGATCTGGTATCCTTTGGAAAACAGCTTCCTCCATAACCAGGACCTGCATGTAAAAATTTGGGGGAGATGCGTCCGTCCTTTCCCATTGCTTTAGCTACTTTTTGAACGTCAGCCCCCACCTTTTCACAAAGATTAGCTACTTCATTAATAAAGGTAATTTTCATGGCAAGAAAGGCATTTGATGCGTACTTAATGATTTCTGCCGTTTCAATGTTCGTTATGACAAAAGGAGTTTCATTGATATATAGGACTCGATATACTTCTTTCATTAGATTGATAGCTTTTTCATTTTCAGCACCGATAACTACTCTATCGGGATGAGTAAAGTCTCTAACTGCAGATCCCTCTCTTAAAAATTCAGGGTTTGAAACTACGTCGAAAGTATAGTTTACCCCTCTTTCGTTTAGAGCATCTTGCACCAGTGACTTGACTTTTTGTCCTGTTCCTACGGGTACAGTCGACTTATTGACAATCACCTTATATCCATTCATGTAAGTAGCTATACTCTCGGCAACAGTAAGAACATATTGAAGATCAGCACTTCCGTCATCTGCTGGCGGTGTTCCAACCGCAATGATGATAATGTCATTTTTTTCTACAGCATCCTGGATATTAGTTGTAAAATATAGTCGTTTATAATAATAATTTTTTTCGACCATTGTTTCTAATTCTGGCTCATATATGGGAATAATACCTTGTTTTAAACGAGCAATTTTGTTTTGATCAATATCAACACATGTAACTTTATGGCCAAAGTCTGACAGGATTGCTCCCGACACTAAACCAACATAACCTGTACCTACTATGGCAATTCTGGACATTAATTACACCTCTTATATACCTTTTAAGTAGTAGAGATTTAATATCTGATCAAACTTTTTTGCTACAGCATTATAATTGTAGTTCTCTAAAATATAAGGCTGTATCTCACTTAAATACTTTTGTCTTTGTTCCTCATCACTAAGGATGGAAAGAGCCTTTTGTAATTCATTTTCATTTTCGACAATGGCATAATCTAACTTGAACTTACGAAGTAACTCAGAATAAGCAGCAGAATTTGATACAATTGTGGGAATACCATTTGCAATCGTCACTAGCAATCTGTTATTGCTCTTTTGTTTTTCCAAACTATCGTGAGACAAAAAGCATAGACTATAACGTTTTAGATTATTAATAAATCCTTCATATTTCCATTCTATTAACTCAACATTGTCTAATTTAATTTCTTTATTGCCTATAACACCTATTGAATATTTAGGTTGCGCGGATATATAATCAATTGCCCACATTGCTGATTCTAAATTACCTAGTTGGTGATTACCAAACCAAACTACTTTTCCGTTAAATGGTGAAAGGGAAGGGTTCAATTGTTCAACATAATCGATACCATCATTCAAAATGCAACATGGTTTACCTAGCTTCAATTCCTCTATCCGCGCTTTTTGAGTTTCATTTGCAACAGTAATTAAATCAGCTTGCTGCGCAACTTGGTTAAATGATTCTCTGGCATCATCGTACTGCCGTCCTACCACATCATAGATGAGAAAAACCTTTCGTTTCTTTTTTTGATCTAGAATTTTTATTAAATTTTCTTGTGAAGCGGATTGATTCACAACAATAATGTCAGCATTCTCCGGATCATCAAGATTAGCTATATACTTGTTGGGAAATAACTTTTGAAGATGATCTATTAGATATAAAGCCCGAAGTCTTGATGTGGCATTTTTTATAAAAGGCCTTCTTTTGGGGATAAATGTTATCTTAATCGGATTTTTTCCCACTTTTACTCCCCTTCCAAAATAGTCTCATATAATAATATGCGTTTAATTTTGTTATGCTTAATTAAAATGCCTAAACGGTCTGCAAAATATATTCAAGAAAAGGCAGGAAGGATGTGTGCATACGCCGATTCTTATGGGGATGGCTGGTTCGATCAGCATCTGGACGCCGGGAACTGGAGGACATGGAACGGTTTGACCCCAATGAAGGAAGCAAGGCGTTTTTATCTTGTAGGGGGGGACGAGTGGACGCGTTCAGCTAATGGTAATGCATCGTCCGATCGGAAGAAAATCGTGCTCGCAGGGGCTCCGTGTCAAATCATGGGGCTAATTCTTTGAAACAAAAGGTTTTTATGAATTATTTTTATGTCTATACCCAATGATATAGGGATTTATACGAATTTGTTGGCCAATTTTGATTTCATTTGCAGTGATTCCCAATTTCCACAGACAAAACACTAGAGAACACTGATCTCGTTCGCTTCCAGTAGCGATTTCGTTCCACCAAAGTTCATTCAATTGGTTTATTTTTTCCGTGTTTTTTCTAATAATAAATCCACTCTCAAATAATCCATAATCACGAGGAAATCCTTCATTTAGATACTTTATTTTTACACGGTCCGCAATTTCGGTGCTTACTTTGTTGACTTTTAAACAGTGTTCTAATTCTTGATAGGTGCAGTTTCGTCTTGGATGCTTGTATAAGGCAATATCTTGGCCCTCTAGACATTCCACTATCATCTCATAAATATCTTTTGCTTTTAATTTAAAATTTGCATCCAAATAAATGCTTAGGTCATGTTCTGGTAGAAATTTATGAGATAACAATTTGGTTAAACGAGCCATTTTTCTTGGGCTTTCAAATTGTTTTTCCAATACTTTAATCGTCCAATTTTCAGACTTTATGCTCGGGTCATCTGTAAACAGAATATAATCCACACTTTTATCTATACATAAGGGTTCTTTAACGGAATCATGATTACCAAATAATGAAGTATAAACAACTACCTTCATAGTATGCCCTCCTCGAGTCTATTAGCGAATGATCGCTTAAGATAACTACGTACCACATAATGTCCAAAAGAGGATGGGACGGGTTGTCCGAAAATAGCTGGAGTAGTTGTCCAGGACCGTAAACCCGTCAAGGCCACGAAGCGTTCATTTAGCCTTGACGGGTGTTTTCAAATAGAAGAAATCGGCAGCCACCCCATTGGACTGCTTAATCCTCGAGAGTCCTCACATATTTTTCTATTATGTTGCTAATATATTTGTGATCCACGTTATCATAACAAGGAAGAGTTACGGTATTTTTTTCAAGATATTTCGCAATTGGCTGAACACTATTATATTTGTTCTTATAATAAGTTGTATTGCTCAGGCAATACGTTCCTATTGTGGATTCAATTCCATTTTCCGTTAAATAAGCGATTAAATGATCTCTATTCATCCCTTCGGGAACCATAAAAACGAGGGATTGAATATTATGAATCACATTGTCCAGCGAATTTTGCCTTTTAAAACCTAAAAGATGGAGTCTCTTTTTATACTCGTCAGCTATACTGCTCCTACTTTTCACAATTGATTCTAATTTATTTAATTGTTTTATTCCCATTGCTGCTTGAAGCTCCGATAGTCTGTAATTATATCCATAATTAATGAAATCAGCCATTCCATCTCGGACAATCGCTCCATGGTTTAATTTAACACTCATAATTTCCGCGATTTCTTTCTTATTGGTTGTAATCACTCCTCCTTCGCCAGTCGTAAGCAATTTCCGGGGATGAAAACTAAAACAGGTAAGATCTGCGATTTTACCTACGTTGACTCCATTTTCACTGCTCCCGATGGCACAAGCAGCATCTTCAATCAACGGTATTTGATGTTTTTCACATATCCCTTTTATTTTAGATATTCCGCTTGGGTTTCCGAACGCATCCACGAATATGACTGCTTTTGTTTTTTGGGTTATTTTCCTTTCTAGTTCTTCCGATTTCATATTGTAAGTATCCTGATCCACATCCGCAAAAATTGGCATCGCTCCGATATCCTCTACAACATTTACGGTTGCCGGAAAAGAAAAGTCGGATACGATCACCTCGTCTCCCAATCCTATTCCGAGTGATTTTAAGCACATTGTCAATGCTGTAGTCGCAGAGGTGGTCAGGAAGGCATGATCGACTCCTAAATAAGTTTTTATTTCCTGTAAGAATTTGTTTACATATTCTCCTTTGGTAAAAATTCCTGATTCAAATATTCTTTTGAAATCTTCTTCAACTTCTTGAAAGGTAATATAAGGTTTTATTAATTTTATCATTTAAGAACATTCCTCTTGTTATATATTTCTTTATACCATCGAACCGTTTTTAATAACCCTTCATCAAAATCCACTAAATTAAAATCAATCATCGACTTGATCTTTTGATTGCCTGCATGATGACAGGCTACATCTGCCGGTCGACAATCTTTATATAAAATAGGACCTTTATAATTGAGGATTTTTGATATTTTTAAGATAATTTCTTTAATTGCAATGTGATTACCGGCTGCAATATTTACACAATCTCCACGTTTAATCACATCATAAACCTTGATTATAGAATCGATTGTATCTACTACATAAATATAGTCTCTACTTTGTAGACCGGTTCCATGGATTTCCGGAGCATCACCATTTAACAATTTCATAATCGTTGCAGGAATCACTCCTGATAGAGGGCCTTCATAATTTTGCCTAGGACCATAATTATTAAAGGGTCTGACGATAAACGCATCCAGACCGAACATGTTAACATAACTGTGTAACATGGTGTCAGCAGCGGCCTTGCCTGCAGCATAGGCCGTAGTTGGAAGTATCGGATGCTGTTCATCCATCGGCTCATATTGTGCGCTGCCATAAACCTCAGATGATGAAAAGTGACAAAGTGTTTTAAATGCTCCTTTTCTCTGTAACTCAAGCAGATTATTTAAAACGATCACATTTGTCATATAGGCATTCGATGGATTGATAAAGGAATAATTCAATGCCTTGGTGGCACAGTTGAAAACAATATCAATCTTATGTTTTTCAATTATATATTCCAGAGAGTCTTTTAATTCGGCATCATCTACATATAAGACCATTCCCTTGGACAATGCGTCTGATAAGTTTTCTCTGTTTCCTAAAAACATATTGTCAACAACTATGACTTGTTTCGCTTCATTCATCATTAATTGTTCTACCAAGTGACTCCCTATAAATCCCGCACCGCCGGTAATTAATATCGTGCTATTTTTTATTTTAGGCCTCATAGTCCACCTCCACTTGTTACTTGTTCCCCTCGATGTATGCTCTAATCATCTGTGCGACTTCCAAGGCTTTGGATGCTTCTTCAGGCCCTACAATGGAACATTGCTTCATTCGAATGGATTGCACAAAATGATCGATTTCAGCAAAAAGGGGTTCAGTGTTGGGAACGATGATCTTTTCAACTATACTTTCTTGTCGGTAGGATAGATTTTTTTCTATAACAGAATCCACTTTTTGATAGATAAATAACTCTTTGGTCATATAGTCAGATTTGATCAACCGATCTCTTTCGGTGATCGTCAACGTCCTTACTTTTTCCTGAGATAGGCGGTTGGCTACCAGATTTGCTATGACCCCATTTTTGAATGTAAGCACAGCATTAGCCACATCCATCTGCCCAGATTCAGTCAGGCTATAACCTACCGCAGAAAGGCTTTGAATCGGACTTCCGACCAAACTTAAGACAATATCAATGTCATGGATCATAAGGTCAAAAATAACATCAATGTCAATCACTCGGTTGAGGGCCCCTAATCGCCTCGTTTCAATGGAAATCATTTTGGGGCGATTAATAATTTTGTTTAGCTGTTGAATTACCGGATTGAATCTTTCCACATGCCCTACCTGAACAATGACATTCTTAGCCTTGATTAATGGTTTAATTTGTTCTGCCTCTTTCATCGAACTGACGAATGGTTTCTCAACCAAAACATGTTTTCCTTCCTGCAATGCCTGTTGGATGAAAGTGAAATGTAAACTGGTTGGAACAGAAATGATTACTGCATCCACTTTTTTTAATAATTCACTAAATGACGAAAAAGGACAAACATCGTACTCCTTAGCTATTTTCAGGCACCGTTTCATATCGTTATCATAAACACCAACAAAATGGACATTTTTCATCTTATCCAGGGTTCGGCAATGATTCATGCCCATAATTCCGACTCCGGCTACCCCAATATTAATTAATTCCATTACTATCACCCTTAAATTCTTTAATTGAGGATATTACATAATCTTGTTCGTATTCTTTTAACGTTGGATAAAGCGGCAGGGCCAGGATTTTTTCCGAAACCTTTTCTGCTATTGGAAAGTCTCCTTTTTGATAATGGAGTCCATGGAAGGCAGGTTGAAGATGAAGGGGTAGGGGATAATAGATGCCTGTAGCAATTTTTCTATGGTTTAGGTATGAGGCTAATTCGTCGCGATTGTCTGTTTCAATGCTGTATTGGTGAAAGACGTGTTCCCGATTCTTCACCGTAATAGGGGTTTTAACCAAACCTATCAACTTTTCTGAGTAGCGGTTCGCAATTTCTCTCCTTTTTTGATTCCAATCATCTAGTCTCTTCAATTTCACTTCTAATATGGCTGCTTGGATTTCATCTAACCGACTGTTTAAACCGATATCAGAATGTACATATTTTTTTTCGCTTCCATGATTTCTCAATACTTTAATTTTTTCATATAAATCCTTATCACTCGTTACTACCATACCTCCATCTCCATATGTTCCAAGATTTTTGGAAGGGAAAAACGAAAAACAACCTGTATCACCAAATGATCCTACTTTTTTTCCATTAAAAGTGGCTCCGATGGATTGGCATGCATCCTCAATAACCTTTAAACGATATTTTTTCGCTATTTCCATAATCTTTTCCATATCTGCCGATTGTCCAAAAAGGTGTACAACCATAATTGCTTTCGTTTTTTTTGTTATCGCTTGTTCAATCAAAGCGGGGTTCATATTATACGTTATGGGATCAATATCGACGAAAACAGGCTTTGCCCCGACACGAGCAATAACCTCTGCTGTGGCAAAGAAGGTAAAGGGGGGAGTAATGACTTCATCTCCATCCCCAATAGACATGGCTTCCAATGAAAGAAGGAGTGCATCTGTCCCATTCGCAACCCCAATGCCATAAGAGGTCCCTACGTATTCGGATAACAATTTTTCAATTTGCTTTCCTTTATTCCCTAGAACATAGGATCCACTTTCCAGAACTTCATGAACTGACTTCTGTATCTCATCCTTTACACTCTCGTATTCCGCCTTCAAATCCAATTGAGGTATCATTTGTTTTCAATCCTTTACAAGGTATTTTCATCCGGTACTTTTCTTGCTGGGTTTCCTACAACTGTCTCAAAATCCGGCACATTTTTTGTCACAACGGCCCCTGCACCAACCACAGTATTCTTACCTATAATGATGGCAGGTAACAATGATGCATTATTCCCTATTTTTGCTCCTTCCTTAATATAAGGACCTCTCAATGTAAATTCTTTTGCTC